>CAVYWA010000015.1:0-36628 GCA_963772165.1 uncultured Bacteroidota bacterium
GGGGATTTCTTTGCCGTCACCCCTTAATTCCGGTGTATGCCATGCCTTCGATGAAGTAACGCTGGAAAAACGCGTACGCGATCACGACCGGAAGCGCCAGCAGCGTTGCGGCAGCAAGCTGCATCCCGAGCTGCGATTCGGCCTCGCCGCCGATGACGAAGATCGTGACAAGCTGCGGCATCGTCATGAGCGTTCGTTCACGGACGACGATCAGACGGCCAGAGGACGTCGTTCCAACTCGCCATGAACGTAAGGATTGCCACGGTTACGATCACTGCACGGGAAAGCGGCCAGATCAAAAGAAACAGAATCCGGAGTTCCGAACAGCCGTCGATGCGTGCGGCATCGATCAACGCTTGCGGCAAACTCATGAAGAACTGGCGGAACACGATGATGCTGAACGCTATCATCATCGTCGGCGCGATCAACGAGATGTACGTATCGGTGAGGCCGAGCTTCACCATTAAAATGTATTGCGGGATCAACGTAATCTGGAATGGAATCATCATCGTGAAAAGAATAAGGCGTACAAAAGCTTGCTGCCGAAAAACCGGAGCCGCGCCAGGGCATACCGACCATCGAACCAAACAGCACGACCGATGCCGTCGTCGAAAGCGAAACGATGAGACTGTTGAGAAACGCTCTGCCGATGGGGATCTTTGTCAGCACCTGTTCATAACTGTGCAGCGACACCTGGGATGACCAGAGCGAGAGGCTGTTGATTTCCAGCTCGGGCTTGATCGAGCCGACAAGCATCCATAAGAACGGATATGCAAAAACCACCGCACCAACGACGAGAAAGAAATATCGCAACGATGATTTGATCATGACGGCTCCGCCTCAACCACTTTACGCTGCAAAAGAACCACCGAAAGAATGACGAGTGCAAAAACAAACCCCAGCGCTGCGGCATATCCCATGTGTCCGAAGAAAAACGCCTGGTTATAGATGTATAACATGCCGGACATGGTGCTCTGCATCGGACCGCCGCCGGTGAGGACATACGGCTCTATGAAAAGAGAGAATCCGCCGATCGTTGAAAGCGCGACGATGAGCACCATGGTAGGATTCAGCATGGGGAGCGTAATCTTAAAAAACTGGCTGGACTTGTCGGCTCCGTTGAGGCTTGCCGACTCATAAATTTCTTTCGGGATATTTTGCAGCCCGACGAGAAAGAGGACGATGTAGATGCCGACGTTCTTCCATGTCGCCATGATCGCTATGGACGGCATTGCTAATCCGGGATCAATAAGCCAGGGTACTTTCGGTATGCCGAAAACATTCAAAAGAGAATTCAGCACTCCGGAGTCGAACGAATACAGGTTTTGCCAAAGGTTGTGACAACGACCCCGATACCACGACGGGCAGAAAATAGACCGCACGAAAAAATCCCCGAAACATTCCCCTGGAGTGCAGCAGCAGCGAAAATCCCAGCGCCACCACGATCTGCAGCGGGATATGGATAAGCAGGAAAATGAATGTGTTGAACATCGCCCTAAAAAACTGCGGGTCCGACGACAGCCGCTGAAAATTTTTCATGCCGACCCATTCCATCGGCGTGACGATATTCCAGCGGTGAAAGATCAAAATAAAAGAGAACACGAGCGGGTATGCCACGAACAGGAGGAAAAAAATAACGTACGGCAGAATGAACCAATAGCTGTTTCGTTCGCTTTGCCGAATTGCTTTCACGATGTTCACTTTTGAGCTCATTGATTCCACTCTATGATTGCGCGGCACCTCTGTGCGGCGTCGCGAACCGCTTCAGCGGGAGACTTGCGTCCATAGACCGCGCATATCTCATATTCCTGCGAGATTGCGTCGAAAATTTCTTTCAAGTCCGCAACCGTGTCCATCCCGCGGGTGTGGACTGCCTGCTCGGCAAATTTCACCATCAACGGATTTTTTTCGAAGTAACGTGCGAAAAGCGGATTCGTAAGCAAATCCCCACGAACGGGAACCTGGTTTGTAATCTCCAGCATCAGGAGGTCGTGTTCCGCCGTGACAAGAAATTTCACAAACTCCCACGATTCTTTCGGGTGCTCCGTCGTGCTGAAAATAGCGATATTCTTGTAGTCTCCCGAGGTGTAGACAGGTCCCTGATGATCATCCGGCACGGGAAGAGGAGCCACGTCGAAGTGAATGTTCGGTGCGAATTTTGAGATCGTGGCAATTTCCCATGGGCCGGCGAAGTGCGTCGCCTTTCTTTCGAGAAGAAACGGATCTCCCCCCTGGAAAAATGTCCGGGGAAAATATCCCCTGCTGTAACATTGCTGGAAAAAGCCGAAGACTCTTTCAGCATCGCGGTTTTCGAAAGCGACGTTGTCGTTTTTGAACAGCGTCTCTCCGCCGGTCGCTGCGATATAGAACGGATAGACGTCGAACAGCCTCTCCCACCAGATCGGGCGAATATCGCGCTCTCCCATCCAGACGTCAATTTGTCCGTCGTTGTTGGTGGCGCGTGTTACTTTTTTTGCGGCAGAATAATATTCCGAATACGTGCGCGGGACTTTTTCGATGCCGGCGGCTTTCAGCATGCCGATATTATAGAACATCATCACCGGGTTTGTTTTCCACGGCATTTGATAGTAGTGGCCGTTGCTCGTCTTGAATATTGCGAGCAAATCTTTTGGGATTCGTGCCGATGCAATGGAATCAAAATCGGGAAATTTATCCAGCGCCACCAAACCGCCTGCCTGCGTATATTCGCGCAACGCGACGGGATTAATGTTCGAGCAAACATCGGGAGTCGTCTTCCCGGCAATCGCTGCAAGAAGAACTTCTTCGGTTGATTGGCTCACGGGAATAGGCTGCATGCGCACCTGAATATACGGATGCAGGCGGTTCCACATTTTTACGATCGTGTCGGCCAGCTGAATTTCTTGCGGGTTGGGTGCCGGCCAATAGGTAAGAGTGATAACGGCATTATCACGGGGTGCGGAAGTATCGTGACGCTCCGAACATGCCGGCAGGCAGATCAGCAGAAAAATTCCAATCGTACTTTTTTGAAGAAATGTTTTCATCGGTACTCAATCCCACGTCTGCCAATCATAGTCGATGGAGGGGAAGGCCGTGTGCGGAAAGATCCCCCCTTTTTTTACCGTGTACACATCGATCGCTTTTGGGTAATTCTCAACTTCGACATGAAGTTCCTTGAGCGCATCATCATTGATCTTCACGGCGTATTGCTGTTTGAGCTTCAGGATTTTATGAAGCAGCATGCTCGTCTCCTGGTAGGCAAACGAATCACGGCCAACATCTTCTTTGACCTCGGCAAAGGGCCGAATATTTCCCTTTTCATCCCGGTAGTCTTTTTCGTGCTCATGATAATACCGGAGGAGCGTGCTATCCTCCCTGTTCACATTGTCGTCGATTTCCATTTTGGCTGTTCGGTACACCAGTTTTTCTTCCCACCATGTTGTCTGTTTCGCAACGCTCTCCCGCTTTTGCAGTCCTCTCCGGTAGGCCTCCGCCGTCAACAGTCTGTCCCGTACCATGCGCCAGACAATGTCTTCAACCGAAGCATCATACGACCGTGCAGATTTCGCATCAAGTCGGATATAAAGATCTCTTGGTTTTTCCCAGTTAAGGAAATCTCCCATGAGGAACTTGCTGTTTTTCATCCTTACGAGCACATTCGGCCTGTACAGCTCCGCAGAATCGGGGTTCGGATATTTTTCCAATTCACGTTCTTTTCCGATCCCCCACGACGCATACTTTTCAGCGGAAAGAAATTTTTTCCCGAGATAGGCCCGGAGAATATAAAACGATTCCTTATCGATGACGGGGTCCTGCGCAAGCAGCATCCGATGGACATAGTGGTCCGACAGCGAATCTGAGACGTGCTGGAGCAATGCGCGCCGGACATCTTCGTGCAGTTTGGTGTTATCGGTTTCCGTGATGATCGGGTTCGTCCACGCGTCGGTGATTTTCACAATATACCATCCGTCGGGTGCGCTGATCGGCGGAGTAAGCTTCCCGGCCGGCAGCGAATCGATCGCTGCGGCGAGCGCCGGGTTTTTCATCTCCAATCGAAATCCGGTCGTCTGCATCGACCGATTCTCTGCCGTGATGGAATCCGGGCACTCGGCGGCAAACAACGAATCGAACGACGCTCCATCGCGCAGCAGTTTCGCTTGCCGAAAGATGTCTTCTTTTGTTTTAGCGTAAAGCCATTTCAGGCCGAGGTGTACATTCTCCTTCGAAACCCCCCGCGCAATTTCTTTATCGGAGATGGTGACCCCGTGGAGGACATCGTCTTTGTAAAGCTCCTCGGTAGCGAGATCGGCTTCAACTTCATCAAGAATTTCTTTGACCGTGGGGGAAGATTGCAACCCGCGATGATACCCGTCGAGTGCGAGAAGCTTTTCATAGATCATGTAGGTGAGATAATGTTTCTTCGAGTCGGATGAACGCTTTGTAAACGCCGGACCATACTCATAACTCAAGAGAAATTCCTGGGCAGTAACTTTCCACGGACCGATGTTGGCAAGAATAACCGAGCTGTATTTCGGGTCGAGATAGAAACTCGACGGCATGTCCGGGGTGTGTTGGGCGAGAACCAACGGAGAGGTCGTAAGGAGAAGCACACTTACCAGCGCAAAGATATGTCCCTTCCGCTCACAGCTTCTGGTGTTCACTGTTCCACCTAAAATCGGACTGCAAGAGAAAACGAATGCACGCCCTCAAGCCGTCCATAATCCCGATAAGCGTAATCAAACTTCACCGTTGAGCTGCTGGAGATCAGGCTCAATGTGACACCAACCCCGAGAGAAAGGCCTCCCTCACTATCATTCAGGAAGAGGGACTGATACCCGGCGCGAAGAAAGACAAAGTCGCGAATGGCAAATTCGGTTCCCACGTTCACGCTTTCATAATTGTCGTTTGGATGGATCGCGTCGAAGGCGACCGTCCATCGATACGTGTCGTTCTCCAGCACATTCGTCGAGACCCCGATCTGGAAACGGAGCGGCAGGTCCCATGAGTTCATCTCAATGTCGGCAGGGATTTGGTCGTTCGTTCCCGGCTTCGTCGCGTCGAGTTGAATAAATTCCCGCGTATCACTCCCCGAGAGCGTCATCGGCGTTCCAAAATTCGAGAGCGTCGCTCCGATAACCATTCCGCCGAAAAGATCAGTTTTGAATAATGTTCCGACATCAACGGCAAATGCATCCGCGGTTTCATGCCAGATCGATTCTTGAATGAACTTTGCCGTGAAGCCGACGGAGAAACGGTCGCTCAGCAGGCGGGCATAGGAGAGTCCTGCGGCGACATCACTGGCGCTGAAATATTCTCCCGTGCCATCGGGCATCTCCACCGTCGTCACCGCCATGTCGGCCATCGTCAGAGAGGTGAGACTGAATCCGAGCGTCCCGAGGCTTCCCACGGGGAGAACGAGGCCGGCAAAATCAAATTTTGTATCCGCAATCCAATCGGTATGGGAAAGTATTGCTTCGGTGCCGGAAAGGTTGGCGATGCCCGCGGGATTCCAGTACAGCGCCGTGGCATCGTTGGCGAGGCTCACGAATGCACCGCCGACACCGATCGCAGGAGCGCCCACGGAAATTTCCAGGAACGTCGCCGCAGTGGTCCCCGTCTTCGAGACGTCAACAGCGCTTTGCCCGTAACCCACGAACGGGAGTAATGCACCGATAAATATAATCTGCAAACATTTGTTCATCTAGATTCACTCCGGCTTCATTATTTCATAACCGCGAACTTGCCGATGAATGACCCGACGCCGGGGGCATCAACGTGGAAAACATACACGCCGAACGAGATATCCATTCCGTCGCGTGAGACGAGATTCCATGGCTCCTGTCCGTTATCAATGTTGCTGTTGTGGTACAACGTCTGAACGAGCTGCGCGCTCATGGTGTAAATGCGAATGGTACACTTGCTTGGCAGATGGATGAAATAGATAAGCCTGGGTCCGCGACCGACCTGCGTCGTTTGAGGCTCCCACGAGGCCGCACCGACATACGGATTCGGCACAACGGAAACTTTCTTGATGTCATATTTAGCCTGTTGGACGTTTAGTGCCGGAGCCGTTGTTGTGAACTCAAAGTACTCACCCGTCCTGAACGGTTTCAATGTAGAAATCCGATAAACATCGCCTGCCTGCGGGCCCCGCTGCTTCGATGCAACAATGGTTGTATCCATCTGTAACGTCATCGACCATGTTTTTTTGGAACTGGAAAAATCGGTCGCAGGCTTTCCTGCGGAATCTCCGCATACGATGAATATCGCATCACCGGCATCGAAGACCTGATTGTTATTAACATCCTCGAAAATGAATTGAACGTGGTTGATGTTTTCCGTTAAGTTTTTAATGATAATATCGGATGACTGCGGCCCGCTGAAGCTGGATGACGGAAATGAAAGGTCTCCTTGCCCTTTCGCCGTGAATGTCACTTCAAAATCGGCGGGATAGTAGACCTGGCTGGATTGAAATGCCGGAGCGAAGCGCGAATCAAATCCTGTTAAGACGACATAATTGCTGCTCCCCTGTTCCCACTTGGTGTTGGCAGGATCAATTGCCACGTTTTGACTGTTCGTTACGTTCAAGACGATGCCGCTGACAATCGGCGATTGCTGCAGAGCGGTCAGCAATTGGGTCAGCTTGATGACGGTATCAACCGAGGTTTTGTCAATAAGCTGGTACCATGGATTGGGATTATTATGGAAGGCCGTGGAGTCGTTGAATTCAAGCCTGTATGTATGATTGTTGCGCACTGAATCCGGGTCGAGAATACCGACTGCGAGCGAACCTGTACCGGGCCCGGTAGCGATATTCACCTTGACGTTCGGAGCGACGTAGCCGGCAGCGGGAGCGCGAGGCGTGACGACTGCTGTGTTGATGTCCGTTTTCACATTACCGTTGACGTCAACTTTTATGATCGCGGTCGTCTCTGACGGCGGGATCCCAGTCAATTGACCCGCGATATTGGTAGTAGAGTATCCTGCATCGTACGCAGTCACTGCGTAATAGTACGTCTGGCCGTTTTGAACCGTCGAGTCGACAAACGAATGCTGCAAACCTGAGTCGTCGCCAAGATTGAAATATGCGCCGTTGATACCGATCGCAGCCAGGCCTTTGATCCCGTCAATAAGGTCATACTGTGCAATCGGCACACGATACGTTGGCGTTCCGTATGCGTCGGTAACGGTCATATCTGCCACAAAGTTCGACTCGGTGCTCCTATAAACACGATACCCTTCAAAACTATATCTCTGATAGAACGCGTCCCATGTCAGCTCTGCCGCGTTATCCCAGTAGAGCGTTACTTTATGATCGCCCGCAACGGCTTTGATGGTGGGCTTGTTCGGCGGCTTTGCAAATTGGTAGTTCGCATTATAGATTGACTGAACAGTTTTCTTTTTCAGGAAAAGATCATCGGCATTCAAACCAAAGAGCAGGGACATTGAGAAGGTTTGAGTTTCACCGGTCGGCTGGGACGTACCAATTGTTGCACTGTAGGTATTTCGGCCATTCATGTGGAAGAAATAACTTGAGAACCAATTTCCAAGATTGACGCCGAGGAGCGATCCCCCATGGGGCTGCGGTGCGGAAGTGAAGGCCGTCCAGTTCCGTTCGTCATTATTCAGGTCGTACGTATGAACGGCTGCGATGATGAAGCCCGTCAAGCCGATTTGGTCCGACTCATCTTTGTCAAGCGCGCCAAAATCTGGTTCGCCCGGATCCGGTTTGCCGTTCCCTTCCGTCCCATCGGGATCGGGTCCTGGATACCCCGCATCGAGCGGTCCTAACCCGTCAGTGCCGACATCATCGTTCAACGGTTCACCGGCATCCCATTTCCCATTATGGTTCAGATCGGTGTAAGAGACCCAGTTTGCATTTTCATCTGCGTCCCAGTGCGGCCGCCAGGCATAACCGTAGAATGCATGGAAGCGTGCGGTGTCCTGCTGGACGTTAACAATGAATGGGTCCTTGTTGACATCGGTAATAAAAACTTTCGCCAAATTATCCCGGCGCTCATCGGTGAGGCCGTCCCTGTCATTATCGATGTGGTCGTCCGGGATGCCGGGGCTTTCAAGAAATGCATACCCGGCGTACCCAACGGGACTCCAGTTTCCCGGACTCCCTTGGGCAACAGTAGACCAGGCATAGGAGAGGTTCAAATCCAAATTGTAATCGCCGGCGTTGTTCGACGAATTGTCGTGGCCGCCGATGCCCCAATCGACATACTGTGCAAAAACAGTTTTTGCATAATCGGTCGTCCCTATATTCGTGATGGTATAAAGCCAGAAGATAACGTCCTCGGCAAGCACTTGCGACCATTGAAAGCCGCGCGCGTGCACCTGCATTGCCAATCCGCCGCGAGTCGAGTCATTCGCATCGGGATAGAAATGATTCGTGAGAATATATTGCCGATCTTCATTATCGTCCATGACAAAATACGTTTCAAGGTCGGCATTCTGTACACCGTTGCCAAAGAAGCCGTTCCATCTGCCATCCCACGTGCTCGGCCGGTCGGGCCAATGGGAAGGCCAGGTCGTGGGGTCATCGCTGCGAGCGGGACTCGATTGATACTGATTTGCATAGTTCGGAAGCGGCCACCATCCGTACGTAACCCCGGTTGATACGTCGTAGCGGGTGTACTCGTAGTAGTTCGTCTCAAGCGGATGAATCGTGTCCCCTTTCACTACGGTCTCGGCCTGAACGACTACGGCTACGCCGTCAATGTACGTGTGATTCGTTCCTTTCGGCCACACGCCGCTCATCGTCGGGTCGTTCTTCCAGTCTGCCACCTCTCCGAAATTATAGAAGCAGGTCTCGACGAGATTGCCGTCCATGAGTCCTAACTTCGTCCAATTATGGTTTCCCTTGCTCGTGTCGACTAGCTCCTGAGCATTCGCATGGAACTGCAGCACGCTGAATAAAAGCGCTGCGATGATCAAGTTCATCGCTGGAATTTTTTCTTGGCTTCTGTTATCGTGGTAGCGGTGCATAGTTTTTCAAAATGTTAGCGACACGCCGATTTCGACTTGGCGCGGTGCAGAATAAAAATCGGGACGTGAGAAGTATTGTTGCAGCGTATTGTCGCCGCGCACCGGTTCCGCCGCCCTCTCCGCTTGCACCAACGCCAGTGTGTACCCCGCTCGGCCCGTATCGCCGTAGACGTTAAGCTCGTTTGCAGTGTCGAAGAGGTTGTAGATTTTCAAAAAGAGAGAAAGCGGAAGGTCGAACAGGTCGAAATATTTTGTAATGTACATATCCGTGTTGAAGAACATCGGCATATTGCCGCTGTTTTCCAGGCCTGTCCGCTCGTTTTCCAGTGCCGGGGTGTACGGCAGTCCCGACCCGAGCCGCACGATGAAGCTGGCGAGCAGGTTGTGCGGATCTCCCGCAGTAAGCGTGAGATTGAGCGAATGGCGACGATCCCAATTCAACGGCACGAGCACCGTATTGATCGCAATCGGCGGGCTTGCCGTGGCTTTGTTGTAATCATCTTCAGGATCCGAAGCGTTTCCTTTGGCAACCTGGTACGTATAGTCCAGGTTGGCGCCGAAGCCGTTCGTCAAGCGCCGGTCAAGTGAAATAGTAAAACCCTGCACCGCACCGTAATCGGTATTAATGTATTCTCCAAACTGTACAAAATTATTTTTGAGGAAGAGCTGGAGTCCAAGCAGGTTGCGAATGTCTTTGTAATATCCCGTGACGGTAAGACCAATGTTCGGGGCAAGTTCTTGCTGCAAACCGATCTCGTACATGGTTGTTCGCTGCGGCTGGAGATCGGCATTGCCGACGACATCGCCGATATAGTCGGGATAATTTCCAGTGAGCGGGATGCGGAAGTTGGGATTCTTGTACAAATATTCGAAAGCCGGGATCTGGAAGAAATGGCCGTACGAAAAGTGAACTGCCCCCTGGTCGGTGATAGGATAGGATATCCCTATCCGGGGGCTGAGCTGATATTTCGGTGAAGCCTTCGTCACAAGCGAATCGGGAAAGGGTGATTGAAGCGGGTCAAGCTCCGCAATATTATTAGGATTCTTCAACGTGCTTCCGTCCGGCTGGAAATAATCGAACCGCAGACCGACGTTCACAACAAGATACGACAATTCTATTTTATCTTGAACATACGCCGCTAATTGGTACGGCATATTATCATAGGTGTTAAAATCGAAAGAGCCGGGAGTTGGCAGCGCCGGCACAAATCCGCTCGAAGCATCGACGTGAACCTGGTAATCGACGTAATTTAAAAAGTGTACATCTGTCTCCACACCCGCCTTCAACTGATGGATATTCGTCAGCTGGGAAGTAAAATCAACCTTGCCTGTATAGGTGTTGGTGTGGTGGTAGAAGTGCCAATTTTCCGTCCCGCCTGTCAGGAATGCGTTCGCCCCGGCGTCCATCAATCGCGTCGGATTCACATAACGCGGATCGAGGGGATTTTCATACACATACTCTTTGTATTCCGAATCAAACCCTGATGCATTGATATCCATAAACGACGAATTGCCAAAGACAACGGTATAGCTGGCGATGGTCAGGAGGCTTTTTTGATACTGTGTGTAATCTCCGTCAGGGTCGAGTTGAAATTGCTGATCGTAATCTCTGTACTGATTGTCGAAATAGATCGCCTGCAGGGAGATAGCTTTCGCGCCGCCCACATCGAAAGTAAATTTACCCTGAAGGTTGGTACGCTTCTGATAATTCATCGAGACATACTTTCCATCGCCGGTTGCCCCGATATACCATTGCGCAGGATTGTTCGCCGAAAAGTTGGAAGAGTCGGATGGATTAAAGACCCTCTTGCCGTACAGCCAGCCGTCGTTATAATAGTATCGGCCGGAGAGAACAACTTTCATGAACTTTCCGATGCCCGGCATAGGGCCGCTCAGCAAGCCTTCATAGTCCTGCAGGTCCGCCGGGGAAATGTGATCGATGTTCTGAAAGAGGCTTGTGCGCGTAGTAAGGTAGTCGCCGGTGTACGCCGAGAAACTGCCCGCGTAGTTATCGTGTGCAGTCTTTGTGACTTCGTTGACGACGCCCGATAAGGCTTCTCCGTACTCGGCGTTGAATGTACCGCTGAGCACCTGAACTTCCTGCACGGAGTTGATGCCTGCTTCGAGCTCGAAATCTCCTGAAAAGACATCGTTGACAGACATGCCGTCGATCAGATACTTCACTTCGTTGCTGCGGCCGCCGCGGAAATGCCCGTCCACCACGCCGGCCTGAAGGTTCACGGCATCGGAAACGGTTTCCAAGGGAAGCGCTGAAATTTCATCGCTCGTAACGGTCGCAGTCGTCGATGTTAAATCTTTTTGCACAAGGGGACGTACGGCAACGACCTCCTGCACGTTCATTTCAACGCCTTGCGGTTCAAGCGTGAAACTGATCTGCGTGGTGCGGTCAGCCGAGACGGTAACATTGCCGACGGTTTGCGGTGCATAGCCAACAGCCGAAGCCCGCAACCGATATGTGCCGGGTGGAATATTGATGATGTAGTATTCCCCGTTGAGATCCGTCGACGCACCGAGCGTCGTTCCTACGAGAACAATGTTGACCCCGATCGGGAATTCCTTCGTTTGAGCGTCAATCACTTTCCCGGAAATTTTTCCGGTGGTTCCGCCGTAGGCAGCAGGTATAAACAGTATCAGAAGAAAAGCGGTAGCAATGATTGATTTCATTGTTCTCCGATGGACGTCGGTTTGCACTTGCATCTTTTCACACAGGAATATCATAGAGAGCGGGGCATTTTCTCAAATACCCCGCCCTGTAGAGATTACTTCAGGAGAAGCATTTTTTTCACGATAGCCATTGCACCGGACTGGAGTCGGTAGAAGTACACACCGCTGCTCAGAACCGAACCTGCATTGTTGCGGCCATCCCATGTAATAGAATATTGTCCAGCCGTCATGGGCGCGTTAACCAGCGTCCGTACTTGCTGTCCAAGAACGTTATAGACAACCAAAGATACCATTCCGTCTCTCGGAATACTGTAGTTCATTTTCGTCGACGGATTGAACGGATTCGGATAGTTGTTCGAAAGATCAAACACATGAGGGGTGTTACCACTCACACCTTTGACCGCCGTTGTAGAGCTGATCTTCTCGACATTGAGGTCATCGAAATACACGGTCCCGACAAATGTCGAATAGACATGCAGCCGTGTTTCCAATGCGACCGGAGCCGCACCCGATACTGTTGCAGGAACTATAAGATCCAGCGTGTACTGAGTCCAATCAAACGACGTCACCGACGGGAATACGAACTGATAGTCCGACCCCGTACCATTATACCCGTCATTGTTGCCGAATACCTTATCCCATTGCGGCGTAATTCCAACCGCCCATGTCGTGGGGTGTGCTGCAGCAGAGTCGGGAAGCAATCCACTTGCCTTGATCCATACCGTTACACGCACGCTGTCGCCGGGATGGATTGTACCCGCATCGAGATTGGCAAACGGAATCCTTTTCGTTCCGACGAAACCGTCTTGAGCAGGACGCCCTGACGGCATGTTGAACATGAGGGAATGTGTACCCGAGTGTGCCGCCGAAGTTGTCACCACGGTGCTTTCAAACCCGGAGTTCAATAAACCGTCATTCCCTCCGTTTGGCGGCAGCCAGTAATACCAGCCCGTCGGCACGCCTACGCCCGTATTCCAGTCCTGTCCTGCCCAGGCCCCTCCTCGTCCCACCAAAATGAAGTCATCTGCCCATACCGTCCCTGTTGCATTCTTCCCTCCAACAAACGATACGATCAGCGTCCATGCATTGCGCGGCAGAACTGTGCCTAACGCACTCGTGTCGGCAATCCAACTGGTGCTTGTCGCCGCAGTCTGGTCTACCGGCAGTTTTACCGTGCCGATCAAAGTTTGCGCGCTATCATAGAATGTGTAGGCAATATACCATTTTGCAGAATCCGCCGTCGGGTTTGTATTCACTCCCGAGGTCTTCACATAGGCGCCAAGAAGAATGTCTACGTTCGCACTGATCGTCGGGGACCAGATATCGCACATGTTCGTCGATATCCATGCCGCCGTATCGCTTGTCGCTGTCTTCGTGATCTTCAGCGAGTGTCCCAGCGACCGGGATTGGTCCGTCGCCCACGTTAATGTCGCGTTCGTGGGTTGATTCCCCATCGTCCAATACGCGGGAAGACTTCCTTCGAATCCACCGATGGCGCTGAGCTGCGGAACATCCACTTTTGTGATCGTCAAATCGTCGAAATACACGGTCCCGACAAATGTCGAATAGACATGCAACCGTGTTTCCAATGCGACCGGAGCCACACCTGATACCGTTGCAGGAACTTGAATGGTAACCGAATATTGCGTCCAATCAAACGACGTCACGGACGGAAATACGAATTGATAGTCCGGCCCCGTACCATTATACCCGTCATTGTTGCCGAATACTTTGTCCCATTGCGGCGTAATTCCAACCGCCCATGTCGTGGGATGTGCTGCAGCAGAGTCGGGGAGCAATCCGCTTGCCTTGATCCATACACTGATACGAACGCTGTCGCCGGGATGAATGTCCCCTGCATCGAGATTGGCAAACGGAATCCTTTTCGTTCCGACGAAACCGTCTTGAGCAGGACGCCCTAACGGCATGTTGAACTTCAACGAATACTGACCTGAGTGCGCCGCTTCATTCGTCACTACGGTGTTCTCAAATCCGGAGTTCAATAAGCCGTCATTCCCTCCGTTTGGCGGCAGCCAGTAATACCAGCCCGTCGGCACGCCTACGCCCGTATTCCAGTCCTGTCCTGCCCAGGCCCCTCCTCGTCCCACCAAAATGAAGTCATCTGCCCATACCGTTCCTGTTGCATTCTTCCCTCCAACAAACGATACGATCAGCGTCCATGCATTGCGCGGCAGAACTGTGCCTAACGCACTCGTGTCGGCAATCCAACTGGTGCTTGTCGCCGCAGTCTGGTCTACCGGCAGTTTTACCGTGCCGATCAAAGTTTGCGCACTATCATAGAATGTGTAGGCGACATACCATTTCTGGTCGTCTGTCGTCGGGTTCGTATTCACTCCCGAGGTCTTCACATAGGCGCCAAGAAGAATGTCTACGTTCGCACTGATCGTCGGAGACCAGATATCGCACATGTTCGTCGATATCCATGCCGCCGTATCGCTTGTCGCTGTCTTCGTGATCTTCAGCGAGTGTCCCAGCGACCGGGATTGGTCTGTCGCCCACGTTAACGTCGCGTTCGTGGGTTGATTCCCCATCGTCCAATACGCGGGAAGACTCCCTTCGAATCCACCGATGGTGTAGATGTCAGCTGACTGCGATGCCGCTTGCACACTGAACAGCATGACCGCGGCGACCACAAAAAACATTGTCTTTCGCAGGTTCATATGTACCTCCTTGTTTATTAATAAGTAGTAACAGAATGAATTATGACAACAATCGATGGAACTCAAAAAGCGATGTATTTTTTTTCTGTGAACGTCAAGCTTTAAAAAACCCTTTTATTAATTCACCGCTTCATAAATGCAGATCGCTTGCGATGGCCTTTTAAGGAATTCTCAAAACGGAACTAGTCCGGCTTAATGCCGCATGACTCGCGGAGAACAAGTTCAACCGGCGTTACCGTTTTCGTTACGACGACACTTTTATCTTTTATCATCTCCACCATTCTCCGCACAGCAAGGCCGCCCATTTCTTCGCGGTGGACATTCACGGTCGTCAGAGGCGGGTCCGCGTGAAGCCCCGCTTCGACGTTATCAAACCCCACAACGGCAACGTCTTTCGGAATTCTCATTCCTATTTCCGTGAGATACCGCATGCAGCCGATTCCCATTGCATCGTTCGCGGCGAAGATTGCCGTCGGTTTGTTTTCATTATGGGAAAAGATTTTTTTTGAAGCTTCATACCCGTCAACCATGGTTGTGTTGGTTTGAGCAACGTTTTCCCATTGTTTATTCGGAACGATGCCGGTATTGAGAAGCATATTGCGATACTGCACATACCGTTCTTGAACGCTCGGATGCTTAATATCGCCTCCGATAAATCCTATTTTTGTATGCCCGCCCCGCAAAAAATGCTGCATAACAAGCTCGGCACCGGCTTTGTTGTCTATGGTAACACTGGAGACATGCGGGGCAACAAAATCTATCAGCAGCAGGGGGATATTTTTTTTGCCGATGTATTCAATCCAGGACGTTCCGATTTTTCCCGCGATAATAATTCCGTCGACATTATTGTCGAATAAGAAACGGGGTATTCCCTCCGACTGCTTCATCGTTTTGCCGACAGTCGTCAAGAGGATATAATAGTTATGCTTTCGCGCTTCAAGTTCGCTGCCGAGGAATATTCTTGTGTAGAAGGGTTCTGTCTGGGAAAAGTGTTCGTCGGTGAGAATGAAACCTATATTTCCGCTTAAGTTGGATGCCAGCCCGCGCGCGCTCGGCTGTGGATGGTAATCCAATTCCTTGATGATGCCGAGAACCCGTTGCTTTGTGGGCTCACTAACATATCCCTTTTTATTCAAGACTAAGGAAACTGTCGAAAGAGAGAGTCCCGCTTTCTTAGCAACATCTCGAATTGTGGGTCTGCGCCTCATATAGTAGAGCGCTTAAATCAAAAAGTGGTAGAATTTTAGCTAATTAAGCATTTTCCTGCATGTTACAGAGTTTAATATCGAACCGCTTCGATATTAAAGAAATACCGTTCTAATGTCAAGGAATATTTTTATAAAGAATTCTCCTCTCTGTAAATGAATTCAGATAACGGCTATCGATTACTCTTATTCGCCTTCTTCTTGTCCATTGCATTCTTATGGAAGAACATCGAATTCAGAAGAAGTTTCATACGCTGCGTTTCACAATGGCAGAATGCTTGCACTGGAGGGAAAGAAAAAATGCGTTGAAAGAATAAATGCTGCCCCTGCTAATGTTCCATCATCCCTTTATCGAAGGCATGATCTCACCGGCTGCGTTCCGCTAACGCGGAATGTCCTTGGCGTGAGCGAACTCTTTATTTATTCTTTGATGGATAGCGTTCTTTAATTTTTGCGATCGCCTTTTTTGCGGCTTCGCTCGCCGGGTCGTCCTTTTTGTTCGCAAGGTTTTCCAGCTCGGGAAGCTGTGATCCGTTTCCGACATCGCCGAGAAAATCGGCGGCACTAAATTTTATGTGCGTTGATTTATCACCGAGCAGAACCGTGCACAGTGCCTTCACATCTTCACGGTGTCTGCCATATCGTTTCAGCACGCTCAACGCCGCCCCTCGCCCATCTGCGGTTGCCCCGTATTTCACTTTTCGCAGCGCAACATTCACCCCATCGACAGAATCGAGCGTGGCCAACGCTTGCAGTGCGGCGTTCGCCACTTGGTTTCCGTACGACCGCACATCCAGCCGTGCTTTGATAAGAGATAAAGAATGTACCGAATCAACTTTTGAAAGAGCGGTGATCGAATTTGCTTCTACGGAATAACTCGAATCGCTCAACGCTTTATGGAGTGCCTGTGAGACTTTTGACGTCTTAATATTTCCCAACTGTGACGCCGCCGAAGAGCGAATGTACGATTTTGTATCCGACAATGCGAAGATGAGGGCATCGGTCTTTTCGTCCGTCACCGTTGGAATCATTCCCAAACCGTTGACCGCCGCTTCCCTCACTCCCCAGAACGGATCATCGTGCAAAATCCTTACGAGAAGAGGAATGTTTTCCCCCGCAGTATCGCTCTTTGCAAAATGCTCAACGGCGGTTTTTCGCGCCACGACATCGCTTCCGTATTCCGCCTGGTATCTCCACTCATCGTTCGATCGATTCGGGTAATTTACCTCTTTCAATATCCAATCGTCCTTGTCAAACAAAACAAGTTTCGGTCTTTCCGGCGCCGGCATCGTGTACGTCGACTCCTGTTTCGCAATGACGATGCGATAAACAAAACTGCCTTTCGGCGTAACAACTTCTACATCAACCGGTGTCCGAAAAATCCCGGTCAGGCTGTCCATGGTTTGCGTCTGTTTAACGGTAAGAAGGAGCGACCGCAGGGAATCATTGTATGCATACGAGACATCAAAGATGGGATGGCCGGCTTTGTACACCCATTGGTCGAAGAACCAGTAAAGATTTTGCCCGGTCGCTTCTTCGATGGCGTTTTTCAGATCGTTCGTTTCAACCGACGTGAATTGATTTTTTTCGATATAATGGCGCATGGCGCGCCAGAACAAATCATCCCCCAGCACAAAACGGAGCATATGCAGCACCGATGCACCCCGTGGGTACACATTCGCTTGATAGGAACCAACGCTCACGATCGGTTTTCTCCCGAGAATTCTATCCGTATGAATACCGGCTTGCTGCGCACCATACATGGTGTTGATGAATTCGTCCTTTCCTTCCGCATGCTCTATATAGAGCGGGTCGAAATAACTTGCGAAGCTCTCGTTCAGCCAGATATGGCGCCAATCTTTGCAGGTGACGACATCCCCCCACCATTGGTGCGCAAATTCGTGGGCGATCAGGCTGACGGCAGATTGATCGATTCGCGAGCGTGCATCGAACACTAAAATTTTATCGAGCATCGTTGTCGCCGAAGTATTTTCCATTCCTCCGTACATAAAATCCGCGATTGTCACCTGGGCATACTTTTCCCACGCGTATTTGTAGCCGATTTTCTCATTAAAGAATTTCATGATTTTCGGCGTCGGCGACAGGCACGCTTTCGCATCATCAACCTGATTCTTGTAAACATAATACTGCAAGGGAATTCCATCCGCTTGATCGTTGAGAATGGCATAGTCTCCGGCGGCCATCATGATGAGGTACGATGCATGCGGCTTTTCTTCTTTCCAATAAAACGTCCTTGTCCCCGCTTTTTTATCTTCTTTCACATTAACAAGTTTACCGTTTGAAAGAAAAGTGTATGCGCTTCTCACCGTTCCGATAACCTCGGAGGTCGCTTTGTCATTCGGAAAATCCCAGCAGGGAAACCAGAAATGATTGTCCATATCTTCGCCCTGGGACCAAATCTGCCACGGCTTATCGGGGTACGCAGAATCCGGCTGGATGAAATACAATCCTTTTTGAGGGACACACGAATATTCGATCGACACGGTCAGCGTATCGTGAAAAGAATGCGCCTTGTCGAGATGGATGCGGATTGTTTTCGCCAATGAATCGAAAGGAAGAGGCGTTTTTCCGAGCGACACCCTTTTGAAGTTCATATTCTCTGCATCGAACTCAAGCGTTGTGAACTCGGAGAGGAATGGAACAAGCGTTGTCGTGACCTTTCCCATGAGCATTTTTTTCGATTCATCGAATGCAACTTCGATCTTATAATGGAGTACGTGGTAGGTTCGGTCTCTCGCTTCTCCGTTCTCATTGTTGAGTGGAAATACCGACTGAGAAAAAGAGATCGACCCCGCTGCAAAAAAAAGGAGGAACAATTTATTCATCGACGCATAACCAGGTTGAGTTGAAATTCGATCGATTTTTTATTTAAGATAGAGAAGTTTTCTGACAATTGTTGAGCTGCTTGTCTCCAATTTATAAAAATAAACGCCGCTTTCCCTGTTATTGGGAGTCCATACAACGCCGTGCGGACCTTCGCTCAAAACGCCGTCCGCAAGCGTTTCCACCGAGCGCCCAAGAAGATCATACACACGCAGAAGGACATGTTCTTGGGTGGGAAGTGAGAACTCAATGCGTGTTGAAGGATTGAATGGGTTCGGGTAATTTTGCGACAACGAGAACATCGTCGGAATAACCTTATTCTCAGAAACCTGTGTAGCGTGATCGTTCTTGATGACAGTGATTCCGGTAACTTTTACCAACCCGGTATCGTTTTGGTCTTTTGTGCTGCTCACAATTAACGTCACGCCCGATTTTGTGAAATAGCTAAATCCCTTGTATGTATAATTTTCTACCTCAACGCTTTTTAGCCTCAAGCAGTCGTATGATGTTCCATGCACGAGTAAGGTTCCGTACCCGTCAATAGCATAAGAATCTGCGCTGTTCCATCCGTTTGTTACTTTCGCCACAGCATTATTGACGTACATTGTGTCTACTCCGCCACCGCCCGGGCTTGTGCTCCATTGAAGATTATATGTTGCCGGAAAACGGATAATGTCTTCATCGGGAAAATCATGCCTGTACTCCTGCGAATCGGGATAAATGGAAGCCATACCTAACTGGGTCAAACTGCTATCGGTAATAAAAAAGATGGGACTGTCTGGAATATTTTGTGCCGACGTGCCCCACACAAGGCTCGACGGATTAAAGCGGGCGGCAAGTTGTGGAACTTGTGATGATGAATAAAGAGTATAGGCTTCCGAGTCGCTAAAGGTAAGAGAAGAAAAATCGTAGATGTTCGGTCCCCCCGTCTTTCCAACGTTAACATAGCGGCTCGTATCGGAGTGTAATTTGAGCGTTGCGCCCGCAACAAAAGTTTGTTGAAGGTCTGTTTCTTCGATGGTGATCTGTCCGAATCCGAATTGGATAAAAAAAAGGGTAAGTATACAGCTCAGCATCAAAATTTTCATAGTTAACCCTTTCGGATATATTGATAGATTGTGGTTTGAGTGAATTTCGAAAAACGTTTTCACCTACAGAAAACAAACAACTCACTCAGCAAATCAAATTGAAGGGCTTCTCAGGGGTACCGGGCGCTTGGCGCTGATACCATTCCTTATAGATTTTACCGGTCTTTGAAGACAATGTCAAGCAGACACGAATGAGGCCCTGCAAGTATGCAAGGAGTGTGTTAATCCAATTCAGATGGATTGTGTCCAATAAATAAGGTCCAACAAAATAGTTTTTGCTAAAGGAGCGAAGGGAGTATGAAACACACAACAATATCTGCCGTTATCCTCGCGATTTTTTTAACTGTTACAGGGTGCACATCGCAGCGATACGCACAGTATCATAGGGAGCGACCGCCCGTCGACACTCTTGCCATGATGAAAAAACAGGATGTTATCTCCTTAACGAAGGCCGGCGTGAACGACAGCCTCATCATTACGATGCTGGCCACTTCCCATTCATGGTTTCAGCTAAAGACGCAGGATGTCCTCGATTTGAAAAATGCCGGAGTCAGCGACAAAGTCATCAATGCGATGATCGTCTCAAACGAGCCCCCGACGGAAGGCGATCGCTATGTGCAGGACGAGTATTATTACTATCCCTCCTACTATTGGGACCCGGGATATTATCCGTATTGGTATTATCCGTCGTTCTACATCGGATACGGTTACTACCGGCCGGTTTATATTTCCCGAGGAGCGTACTTCGGCGGTTATGGATTTCGCGGCGGCTGGGGAGGCGGCTTCCGTCATCGTTGAAAAGCAAGAACTCATTTTTGACCGATCAATGCGCCGGATTTTTTCCCCAGTGTGAAAAAAAGTCCGGTGCATTGATAATCCCTCTGCTGCGGGAAAAGCGGAAATTATTTCATAAAGATGAGCTTCTTCGTTTCCACAAATTCTCCGGCGCGCAACCGGTAGTAGTATACCCCGCTTGACAGCTGAGGCCTCCATTCCACCTCATACATGCCTGCCTTCTTTTTTTCATCGACGAGTGCTGCAACGCGTTGTCCGAGTGTGTTGAAGACGGCGAGCGAAACATTCTCTTCTTTCGGCAATTGATAGCGAATAACCGTACTCGGATTAAAAGGATTGGGATAATTTTGTTGAAGAACGAACGCGGAAGGTGTAGTATTTTCTTTTAACGCCACACCAGTTGCAGTTGACAAACTATCCATAAGTTGGACAGCCTGGGCCCGCTGAGACGTGATGATAAAACTGAAGATCTTATCCAACACAGCATTCACTCCGTCATTCCCCGAAAACTGCAGTCGTGCGTCGTATACACGCAAAGGCAATTGCAAGTCCTCTGTTTGAAACTGAAATGCTGCATCCAAAGAATCGCGTATCGCTTGAACGATTTCGAGATACTGATATCCAAATTCCTCCGTGGGTTCAATAATCGTCCCCTCTCCATAGTCATTCCACGTTGCGACCTGAATAACGTTCGGATGATGAAGTAACGCCTGGTCCAGGGTAGAAGTAAATGTAAATCCACTGTCACGATCCAGATAACCATAGCTTGGCCCAACCCCCGCTTCTTTATAGATATCATAAAATCCGGGAAACGCACTCGTTACCAGGTACGGCCACGCCGCCGCTTGCGCGTAATACTGAGCAAGGTAGCTGTTGAGCAGGTCCTGCGTTAGAATTCCCGATGCGTTGGACTTCCTCATCGGCGGCCATGGAAATGCGCCCGACGCGACGGGCGTTAACTGATTATCGAGTGTGAAGAACAAAGGAGGTGTACGTAAAACTGAAAAAAGCGTATCCCAGTCGGAGCTGTTGATAAAATATTGGGGACCAAATGTGAGAAGAACCGGATGATTATTCAGCCGCAAATAATTAGCCTGACCGAACCAATTATTCTGTGCATAGTTCATGACGCCTTTCGCATAGTCGAGAGCATTCCCAGACGCTATGAACCCGCCATTAACAATACTTTTGACCGACTGATCTTCATAGACGATGCCGAACAGAAGCTGAGCTTGCTGGAGTTCTGTAAAAAGAGCCTGTGTGCTCTCGTTGAGGACTCCATAGTCGAAATAGCTATCCATGCCATACCAATCAACCAGCACGCCATCGATCCCCGCAATTTTCATGAGAAGAGATTGATACTCCAGAATATTTTTGTCTTCAGAATCATACGGACCTGTCAACGGATAATAATGGGACGCAATCGCCCGTTCTCCGTTTTGATTAATGCTGTCGGGATCATAATGATTCATCGTCCAATGCCATCCCCAATATCCATGCACGGCTTTTGTTTGGAACCACGGCATATAGTGCACCATGATCAGGGGCCGATTTGCATCTTGGCCAAAGGATAAAGAATATACACAGAGAATAAGGATAAGGCGCAGTTTCATTTTTGCAAAGGCATGTCGTCAGTACTTTTATTAATACTCAAAGTACAAAGTAAATTTATGATTTTCACTATGAACCTGAATTCGCGCGATTTTTTACCACCGTAAAAATCTTTATATTGTAATGTGAAAAGCAGCGGGGAAAAAAATGCGTACATCGTACCGATAAAAGATAGAAAGACAAACATGACAACAAGTGTCCCACAGCTCACAAAGCGGGCGGCATGGAATGCCCTCGAATCCCATTTCTCCAAAATCAAAAACGTACATCTGCGTAAACTTTTTGCGGACGACCCGCAGAGGGGAGAACGCCTGAATGCAGAAGCCTGCGGAATCTACTTTGATTACTCGAAACACCGCATCACCGACGAGACGCTCAGGCTTCTTCTGCAGCTGGCCGAGGAATCCGGCTTGCGCGATCGCATCGACGCAATGTTTCGCGGAGAGAAGATCAACGTCACGGAGAAACGGGCAGTGCTGCATACGGCTCTCCGCGCTCCCGAAGGAAAAGCTATCATCGTCGACGGTGAAGATGTTGTTCCCCCTGTCCACGCCGTGCTCGAGAAAATGGCCGGCTTTTCAAACCGCATTCGGAGCGGAGAGTGGAAGGGCTACACCGGCAAAACAATACGCACTATCGTCAACGTCGGCATCGGCGGATCCGACCTTGGACCGGTGATGGCATACGAAGCCTTGCGGAACTACAGCCAGCGCAGCCTGACGTTCCGGTTCGTCTCGAACATCGACGGCACAGATTTTGCCGAAGCGACCAACGGCCTTGATGCGGAAGAGACATTGTTTATCATTTCATCGAAAACTTTTACGACTCAAGAGACGATGACCAACGCACGGACGGCCCGTGCTTGGACCCTTGCAGCGTTGAAAGAAACCGCAGCCGTTGCAAAACATTTTGTCGCTGTCTCGACCAATGCTTCAGAAGTCTCCGCGTTCGGCATCGACACTGCAAACATGTTCGAGTTCTGGGATTGGGTCGGCGGTCGTTACTCGATGGACTCAGCAATCGGCCTCTCGACAATGATTGCGATCGGTCCTGAAAATTTCCGCGCGATGCTCGACGGCTTCTATCAGATGGATGAACATTTTCGCACTGCTCCGTTCGAGCGCAATCTGCCGGTGCTCATGGCCTTGCTCGGAATCTGGTACAATAACTTCTTCGACACTGAGACTATGGCGGTGCTGCCGTATGAACAATACCTCAAGCGTTTTCCGGCCTACCTTCAGCAGCTAACGATGGAAAGCAACGGGAAGCACGTCACGATTGACGGGTTTGAAGTCGATTATCAAACCGGGCCGATTTACTGGGGAGAGCCGGGCACGAACGGCCAGCATTCATTTTACCAGCTCATCCATCAAGGAACGAAACTTATCCCCTGCGACTTTATCGTTTTCGCCGAAGCCCTGAACCCCCTCGGCCGCCATCACAATTTGCTTGTGGCCAATGTTCTTGCTCAGTCGGAGGCGCTCGCTTTCGGAAAAACGCCGCAAGAGGTTCAGGCCGAAGGGACGCCGGCGTGGCTTGTGCCGCATCGATCGTTCGAGGGAAACCGTCCGTCGAGTACAAATCCTCCTCGATAGGCTGACTCCGGATGCCCTCGGAAAACTCATAGCACTGTACGAACACAGCGTTTTCACTCAAGGAGCCATCTGGCAGGTCGACTCGTTCGATCAATGGGGAGTGCAATTGGGAAAAGTCCTTGCAGAGCGCATCATCCCAGAGCTTGAGAACGCAACTGAACCTCAACTCAACCACGACAGCTCAACAAACAGCCTGATCCGCCGTTACCGGAAATTGAAACAGTCATCAATCAGAAAATGATATCGATTTCCCGAACGTCAAACTTCACCGGAGTAAAAAATGCTGAACATCGAATCGTCTGATCGGAAGGCGGCCTTTCCGATCAACTATGTTTCCTTCTTGTTCTTTTCGGCGCTTTCGTTCGTTTTCTTCATTCATTCAATTGCAAATGCACACGATCACGCTAACGGTTCGGGGGAACAAGTAGCATGTTTCCTCGCGGATGCGTTTCCAACCGTTGATGCTCCCGCCATTGACCCGGCAACGCTGAAAGAATCTCTAAAAAATTTTCACGTCGTTTATTTTAAAAGCATTGAGTTGCTCGAAAGGGACCTGACGGCCGATAATTTTAAAGCCTTTGTCCTTCCGTATGGAAGTGCTTTCCCGGTCGACGCGTGGCAGGCAATTCAGAATTTTATCTCACACGGAGGGAGTTTGGTGGTGTTTGGAGGATATCCGTTTCACCAGCCGGTGATTGAAAATCATGGAAAATGGATTTTAGGGACTCCGCAGCCGACTTATGCCCACCGGCTTTTGATCGGCCCGGCGGATATGCTTCTTCTCAACTCATCCCCGTTCTACTCCAAAAATTCGCGGATGATTTCACCGGAGGGTTCTGACTTCGATGCAAGCACATTCTCACTCCCGGCAAAAGTCTACGAACTGACCGTCAGATTCACCACAAAAAATGATTTCACGGACGAAATCGGCAGTGCCGGCCCCCGCGATGCAATATTGCGGCCGCTTGCTCAGATCCTTAACGGCGATGGCATTCCCGTGGCATGTCCCCTTCTCGAAATCGACCGGCTGCGAGGAATTGCAGCGGGCGGGCGATGGGTTCTCGAACCCTCCGACGCAAAACTTAATACTTCAACGATCACGTATTGCGTTGCAAAAGCGCTCGAAGGCGCTTCAAAAATCGAAGCGAGGCCGGTTCATTCGTGCGTCGAAGAAAACGAAATTCCCGCAGTGAGGATTGATCAAGTCTGTCCCAGCCCGGATGAAAAAGATCGCTCTTCATCACGCGTCAACATCGCCGTATACAATTCGGACGGCAAGCCTGTTTTCACGTCTTCATTGGAACTCATCGGTACAAGAGAATTCTTATCGGGCGAGATTCAAATTAAAACGGATAAACCGCTTGAACCCGGTTTCTACAAAGTAGAAGTGACGAACAGCGATCCTGCACGGCAGCCTCATTCGTTCGCCACCGGGTTTTGGGTAATGGATAGAGAAGCTCATGGACTCCGGCCCGCATCTTTCCGTCTCAAAAGATTGGCTCCTGAAGGATGGAAAAACGTTTCCGGTGATCGGAACAAGTTATATGGCGGCCGACGCTGAGAGAAAATTCTTGCTCGAACCGAATCCATATTTGTGGGAAAAAGATTTCTCCCAAATGGAAAAGCTGGGGGTAAATTTTGTCCGGACAGGTCTTTGGACCGGATGGCAAAAAGTGATGCTCGATCCCGGCTCAGTCGATGAGGGTTTCCTTCGGTCGCTGGATGCGCTCCTCCTCACAGCAGCAAGGCACAACATCGTTGTTTGTTTCAACCTCTTCGCATTTCTTCCCCCTGCAAACGGCGGTACAAACCCGTACCTCGATCCCCGTGCAATTGAGTGGCAGCATGCGTTCGCTGCCGTAATTTCGTCCCGCTATAAGAATATCGGCTGGATCAACTATGACTTGATCAACGAGCCTTCGTATTCGCCGCCGGATAAAATCTGGAAGGAATATCCGATCGGGGACGAATTTGAACGCAGCGCATGGGAGCAGTGGGTTCTCCAGCATCACGCGAAGCGCATGCCGGAAATTTTGGACGATTGGCGCGACGGCAGCAGCGATATGTTTTCCCTCCCCGGTATCGATGAATTGTCGTACCAGAACACAAGAGAAGACAGGCGCCCGAGGAAGGCGCTCGACTTCGAACGATTTACACAGGATGTGTTGACACACTGGGCGGGAGGACTGCGGGAGGTGATTCATTCTGCCGGCGGAAATCAGTTAGTGACGCTCGGCCAGGATGAGGGGGGGATGTCTCTTCGTTCATCGCAGCAATTTCATTACACTTCGGTCGACTACACTTCTATGCACACCTGGTGGCTCAACGACCATCTTCTCTGGGATGTCGTATCGACAAAAGTTCCCGAGAAACCGAACCTGGTATCCGAGACGGGCCTCATGCGGCTCGAGAACATCGACGGTGAGCCGTGGCGATCACCCGCTTCTGCAAAGGATCTTCTTGAAAGAAAATTTGCATACGCTTTCCAGGGAAGAGGAGCCGGAGCTGTGGAATGGTGCTGGAACATCAACGCTTACCAGTCAACGGACAACGAAGTCGGCATCGGTCTTACCCGCGCCGACGGCACGATGAAGATTGAAACGAATGTAATAAAAGAGTTTGCAGAATTTTTTAAAAAAGCTTCCCCGTATCTTGGAGATTTCAAGAGAGATTCTATCGTTCTCGTTATTCCGGACTCCAAGCTTTTTACCGGGTTAGGGGACGCCATGGCCGGAGTGCAGACGATTGTGCGGGTGTTGGCCGAAAACTTCGGCACCGTTCCGGCAATGCTTTCCGAGTTTAATTTATCGGAGTCGAGATTGGAGGGAGTGCGATTGGTTATTGTCCCCAGCGGCGGAATGATTTGCGACTCGGGAGCCGCTGAACTCTTTAGAGCCTCGCAGAACGGAACGAAAGTTTTATTCTTAGGAGCCGTAGAAGGAAACGAATACGGAAAACAGTCCGATCAATTCCGAAAGCTTGGGCTTGAGCACGAAAGCCGGCCCGTCAGCCACTACGAGCCGACAAACTGGACCCAGGGCAGCGGCGTTTTCAAAACACCGGTGACGTTTGGATCCGGAAAGAGTGAAAATTTACGGAAGAGCAATGCACCATTCCTCGACACGCTGAAAGGAAATATCCTGAACGAGCCGCTGCCGATCGACCTGGCTCTTGAAAGAGAGCCGCTCGTCGCAATGCTTCATGCCGTCCTGAAATATTCGGGAATGCCGTTCGAGGCTTCAGGTAGCTGCGTTGAGTCGAGGATATTGGAAACCGACAACGCGGCGCTCGTTGTTTGTGTCAATGAATCCTCAACGAAAGCGAGAAGAGAGGTCTCTTTCGACGGGCACACATTTGAAATACCGGTTGAAGCCGGTTGCTCGAGGCTCGTCCTCTTCAATCGCACCGAAGGCAAAATTATCGTTGCGACAAACGGCGACCCTATCGTTATGCAGTAACCGTGGCAGCGTATTTCTTGGCGGGATATCCAACCGTTTGACCAAAAAGAACCCGCTGCTCGGGACGTAAAGCTAATTTTGCCGCAAGACCGGATTTATTGCAATTGTGAAACCACGACGCCAGGCCTTGCGCAGCTGCGAACACATAGACGTTGCCTGCGATGAGGCCGGTATCAACATAATAATATGATTTTTGAACCTCAGTATCTTGCAGCCCCGGTTCCTGAAATCCGGATGTATGGGTAAGTCTGTAAAGATCGACGATGTAGATGAGTTGAACGGGAGCCTTTGCGACAAAGGCTGCCTGTCCGGGTCCAATTGCCAGGGCACGAAAATCACCGGCAACCGCCGGAACCAGCCGGTGATGAAACGCATCATACAAATAAATTCCTTCCTCCATTGCAACATACAGATCAATTTCCTGCGAGTTGCTTGCCGATGCAGCAGTCCTGCCGGGAATAGCAAACGGGCCTTTCTTACGATTGACACCGCATGCCGCCCAAAGAAGGTTTGAAATTACTTGCGGAGAAAGTTTTTTACCCTGTATTTCACGAATAGTTTTTCTCTGCTGTAATGCTTTTGCAACCGATGTGCTTCGACCGTGCGTCGGTCTCGGGAGTTCAAACAGCGACAGTGAAGAAGCAGAGAATTCTAAACCGGACGTAACGCCGGAATCGCTTTTGCCTCTTTGATCAATCATAGTATCCTCATTTTCCTCTTAGGAGGTTTAGCAAATAGAGATTTCTGAAAACCCAACGAAAGGGCTGGTCTCCATCCCTCGATTTCACCGTTTCTTAACCGATGAAAATATTTTTATTGTTGGGTGTCATTGGGTTACAGATTTCCCTTGGACATGACCTTCGAAACCGTTTCGAGAAGTTGACTTGGTTTGTACGGCTTTTGAATAAAGCTCTGAGGATGGACCTCCCCAAAGGCTGATTTTATTTCTTCTTCCGTGTAGCCGGAACAAAGCACAACCATAACATCGTTCTTAATTTTTACCAATTCTTCGAAGGTTGACTTGCCATCCATGCCCGGCATGGAATAATCCAGGATGACCATAGTGACAGCATCGTGATGTTGCCGATAAAGCTCGATCCCTTCCATCGGGTTTGGCGCTTCGATCACCTTGAAATTTGCTTCAGTGAAAACATCTTTCAGCAATTCCAGAATGGAGGGCTCGTCGTCGATCACCAGAACAGTTTTTCCTGTACCATTGACAACTGACGCATTGTTCATCTCCGGTTCGCCAGCCGTTGTCGAAGCTTCCACCAGCGGGAAAATAATTTCGAACTTTGTTCCCTGTCCTTCTTCACTCTCTATGCGCAAGCCGCCATGGTGTCCTCTGACGATGCCGAGGACGGCTGCAAGGCCGAGGCCCCGCCCTGTGAATTTCGTTGTGAAGAATGGATCGAAAATGCGCGCCAAGACCTCCGGTTTTATCCCGTATCCCGTGTCTTTCACCTGCAACAAGGCGTATGGGCCCGGAGTGAGCGGGGTATTCGTGTATTTCCAGAATTCCGTATCATCCTGCGTGAGTTCAACCCGCCCTGTATGAACCGTGATGGAACCGGGGTTGGGCGCAATTGCTTCACCCGCATTGATGATGAGGTTCATAATAACTTGCTGAATCTGACCAACATCGCCATGAATGTGGGGAGAGGAAGAATCCAAAAAAAACAATAATTGTACGGTTTTTGGGATGGAAACCTCCAGCATTTGAATGTTTTCTTCGACGAGGCGGTTCAGGTCTATTTCTTCGGTAATAAACTTGCCTTTTCCCGAATACGCAAGCAAATGCTTTGTCAAATCAGCAGCCCTCTCAGCCGCCTTAATCGACTTTTCGATATGATCCTTCGCCGGGCTCTCTTTCGAAATCTTATTCATCGCAAGCGTTGACTGGCCTAAAATTGCGTTGAGGAGATTGTTGAAGTCGTGAGCAATACCGCCGGCAAGTGTTCCGATGCTTTCAAGCTTTTGCGAGTGGCGCAATGCTTCTTCCGCATGTTTACGTTCGGTGATGTCAATAACAAGTCCGGCGACGTTGAGCGGTTTTCCATGCGAATCTTTTTTTATAATGGAGCCAATATCATAGAGCCATTTATATTCACCCGATTTAGTTAAAATTCGATATTCCACCTCATACTTATCCAATAATCCGTCGAGGTGTCGCCGCATGGCATGCATCGCCTTATCATAATCTTCAGGATGGACCAACGCCATGAAATCCTTGTAATGTCTGAACTGTTCCGGCGGGAACCCCAGCATTTCAGCTTTCCGTTTTTCAAAAGAAACATTACCGGTAGGGATATCCATTTTCCACCACGCCATATTTGCCGCGTTCATGGCAAGTTCAAGCATTAAATCATTCTCCCGTTTTGTTTCTTCTGCCTGCTTGCGCTCGGTAATGTCTTCTTTTACCGCAACAATGTTGGTGATGATATTGTCCGCGTTCTTGACGGGAGAAATGGACGCGCTCTCCCAGAAGAATTCGCCGTTCTTCTTTTTGTTGTGAAATTCTCCATGCCATTCCTTCCCCGCCATAATTGTCTCCCACAGATTTTTATATCCTTCCGGCGGCGTTTCACCCGATTTCAGAATACGGGGGTTTTTTCCGACGACCTCTTCGATTGTATAGCCCGTAATCTGTGTGAACTTGGGATTGATGTATTCAATGTTCCCTTGGGTGTCCGTCATGACAATGGAAGCAGGGCTTTGTTCAACGGCAAACAAGAGTTTACGGAGCTGATCCTCAGCCCGTTTGCGTTCAGTGATATCGCGGCTGATTCCTGCCAAACCGATCGTACGGCCTTCCTTGTCCCGCAACGGCAGCTTGGAGGTGAGCAGCCATCGTTTCTCGCCCTTCTCATCAAAAATATATTCCTCTCTGTTAAGCATCGGCTGACCAGTGCGCAGAACTAATTGGTCGTCAGCAAAAAACCCTTCCGCCAATTCCTTTGGGTAAAGCTCGAAGTCGTCTTTCCCCAGTACTTCCGCCTCTGAAGTTACACGTAAATTACGCACCTCGGCAAGATTAGCGAGTGTTTTGCGGCAAGACATGTCTTTGGAATAAATTGAATCAGGAATATTATCGATAAGCGTGCGAAGCAGCATACGTTCAAATAGTAAAGCCTCTTCTGCCCGTTTGCGCTCGGTGATGTCGCGTGCGATCACTTGCACCCCTCTTGATCCCTCCCAATCAACCGCGACTGCACTTACCTCCACGTCGACGATAGTGCCGTCGACGCGGATGAACTTTTCCTCAAGAAGCGGCGCAGGCCGGCCTGTATCGATCAATTTCCAGCGCTCTCGTATCTTCTCATGGTATTGAGGATGCACAATCTCGAATACCGACTTCCCGATAAGCTGCGACGGGTCGGCGGCGCCGAGCAATTGGCAGATGGCCGGATTAACCAGTGTGACGCGGCCGTCGACATGAACGTAAAGTGCATGGGGCGAAAAGGTGAAAAGCGCACGGTATCGCTCTTCGCTTTCCCGTAATGCCTCCTCCGCACGTTTGCGCTCAGTGATGTCTTGCCCCATACCCCATGAAGCCCAACCCGGAACTTCAAGACGATGATAAATGTCGAACCATTCTATTGTACGTTGCTCGCCTTTTTTGGTCACCAAATCATACACATTCTCCTTATTGCCGGGGTCAATTGAGGAATTCCACACTTTCGCCCGTTGCTCAGGATTCGGGTACAATAATTCCATAGCATCAGGGTTGCCAATGATTTCATCCGCTGTGTACCCCGTAGTTTTTTCACAGGCTTTATTCCAAACGATAAATCTTCCCTCGCTGTCGAACGCATCGAGGAGAATTGGCATGTTGTCGAGAATGAGACGGAAGCGTTTCTCGCTGTTTTGTAATGATTCCTCAGCCTGTTTGCGTTCTGTGATATCGTGAGCAACTCCTTGCAGACCAATGACTCTTCCATTCTGTATAATTGGATATTCATACGCTTCCAGCAAAATAGGGTATCCGTTTGCGTGACGGACTTCAATAAATGTTGGGTCTTTCGTAACCTCCCCCTGAAGATGAGCATGTGTTTTCTCTTTTGCGGATTGACTATTTTTTGCATCGGTCACAAACCAATCTTTCCTTTTGAGCCATGTATCGACTTTGTATCCGGTGATTTGCTCAACGGTCGGAGACGTATAGGTAGTGTTTGCTTGAGCATCTTGTGTATAGAAAAAAAGATGGGGTGTTCCCTCAACGATAGCTTTCATTCGTTCTTCACTTTCGCGGAGTGTTTCTTCAGCTTTTGTGCGCCGGGTAACTTCTTCTTTCGCCTCACGAAGGGCTTTATTGAGGTTGCCAACTATCAGGTATTGCAGCAAAACAAGTAAGCCTAACTGCATCGTCGAATTTGCAAAAACACTTAACGAAGTCGGAACAACTTTGCTGACAGGTAAAAAGCCACAATACTCGGCAACAACTAATCCAATACAAGCCGCCATGGCGCCCGCAGCGGTGAAGACGCCTTCCTTCCATCCCAGAATTAACCCAACGCCTAAAACAACAACAGGAACCTCCTGAATGGAGAAGGCCCTTATGCCTCCCCCCGACCAGGCCAATCCGAAAATGAGAACGATCAACAAGCCGGCAAACAAATAGGTGGCGGTCCGGGGATTTCCTTTTTTGTTGAGGAACAACAAACCAAGGGAAACGAAATCAAACGAGCATATAATGAAAATCCAGCGCAGGAAGTTTTGCGGCAGTACAATTAATTCAAACACGTTTACAAGCGTCACGATGATGGCAGAAAACAAGACCAGCTTGAAAAAAATCTGTGTCTTCAAGGTTGTTTCTTTATCATCGAATTCCGGCGGAGTAAGGAATTTTATCATTTCGACCTCATCAACTTTCTTCTCTAACCTTCCCCCGGTGTGTGTACGATGCTGCAGGATGCGCACGCTTCCAACGCCACAAAAAACACAAAAACCTCCATCATCAAAATTGAATCCGGAGGTTTAAAACTTTTATCTCCCCCACCTACTCATCCACCTTGACGATTACGCCAATTCAAGGGAAAAACGTATTTTGCAATAATAAATCACAAAAACCATGCCTTTTGAAACACGCGCAATCTAAGCGGAATTCGCTCCCAGGCTTATTGGAAATGAGAAGAACGAGGGTGAAATTCGCTGCCGTAGTAAGAAGAGAAATCGTGCGTCATCTGCGCTTTGCTTCTCACGTTGCTCAAGCTAATGAGCATTCGTTTATCTTCATCTCAATGGCGAGGTTTGAGTGAGTGAAAGTTTGCAACACACTACGGGCGTTGCGCCGTCGTTATTTTTTATTGCCGCGCGTCCGTTGCGTTTAAGAGCCCCCGGCAAAAAACGTCCATCGTACCTACATCCCCCTCAAACCGTAGAAGACACCAATAATTCCAAAGAGCATTAATAACGAGCCCGCTATTTTATTTATGACATAGACTCCGCGCGAAGTTACTTTTTCTTTGAAGGTATGCGAACACCATATCAAAAAGGAGAACCAAAGAAAAGAACCGCAGAAGACACCTCCAATCAGCAGCAGCATCGAGATGCGATCCGCGATAATTTTGTTCACACCGACAGCAGAAAATACAGCCGCATAGCCGAACAAGGTCAGCGGGTTCGTGAGGGCCAACAAGAAAGTAGAAGCAAAGACCCCGGTTTCTCCGATGCTCTTATTGGAAGGGAGATCCGTTCTCGGTTGAAATCGAAACGTGAAAATACCGGCACCAATGAGCATGATCCCTCCCAGGAGTCGCATCCACTGTTGATAGGAAACGACAAGATCAAAGATGAACTTCACTCCAAAAGCGGCTGTGAGTGCGTAGATGACATCACCGAGTGCTCCGCTGAGACCGATAACAAAACCACGCCGCGTTCCATAAAGCATAGTTCCTCTAGCGCAAAGAATCCCAAGAGGGCCAATGGGAACCGCCAGGGAAAATCCGATGATGAGTCCTTTTAAAAGGTACGCGAGTGCCATGGGATGATGCTATTTCCGGGCTGGGCCACCAAAAAAGATTTCATGGATATCTGACTTTGAATCGTAAATTATTTTTTCAAACCCTGTCGGTTGAAACTATAGACATACGAAACAACGTCCGAATAGACCGAGGAATGCTTGTGCGAATCTTTTGCCTTGATCCTGTATTGGATGCTGTCCGGCCCCAATCCGGCTGTTGTTATCGTCCGGTCGGGATAATTGCTATTCGAACCGGCCACTGAATCTATTTTATTCCACTCGGACCAGGTATTCTGAGATCGTTTCGTCCGCCGAAAAATAAGAATAAAACCTCCGGCAGCAACATTCGGCTCCAGCATGCGCGTCCAGGCAAGTATCGGATGTGCACTCTTTCCATTTCGTTGCACAACTCCGTTAAAATCTTGGGGCTTCGACGGGGAGGCATTCTGATTGGTATTAATGAAAATAGTCAACGTGCATATGCCGTTGGCAAAACTGGTAATCTCAAAACCGACTTTGTCGGTATCGTTGTGAATATCAGAACTCGGATTACTCGCAGGAGCAAACACCGGAGCGCTGCCTGTATCGAATTGATCTTTACCGTCACCGGTAAAAATTGTCGGCGGCGCCTGATGCATCGTCCCCGTCACCGGATCTCTATAGTAATGAATTGCCGCCGGTTTTTGTGAGACGCCTTGCCATGTCCACGGGATGCTTTGCCTCTTACTGTATCCGTTCACACGGTTAGAACTGCCGCGCAGAAATACCGGCAAATTTCCAGTGCCGCCGTATATATTGGGAGATTGCGAGGGGACATTCCAATTGAATCTCCCTTCGGCAGAAACAACGCCGACCGCACCCCCCTGGTCTGACTTTTGAAGGAGCACAAATAATCCTTTCGCGGCAGGGACATTATTATCGGGAACATCAAAAACGGAAATCCGTTGGTGATTTTCCAAAAGATAATATTCATCGGGTCCGCCGCCCGGGACCTTAATACGATAAGCGATTCCTTTTGTAACAAAATCGGGCAAGACAACGTTCGAGATCGTCCGCGAAGTAGAAATATCGTCTATGGTTTTGAAATTGATCCATCCAAGTTTATACCGTTCGAATGAATTCATACAGCCGCTCGGCGTTCCCCAGCCGTCCACCAATCCCCACGTTCCGAGTTGGGTATGGTACTCGTTGCCCCCGAGAAGCCAATGGCCGAATTCATGGCGAGCGTAACGCCAAATAATGTCCGGCCCTAAATCGCCGTTTAACGGATGAATGGCTGTAATACCGGAGCCTTGTTCCCACCTTCCCGAACCCATCGCAACGGTTCGGGCTCCGCCATCAACACTAAATGAGCTGTTTTGAAAGACGCGACTGGCATATCCCAACGAAGCTTCACCCCCGGGGACTAGATCCAGTCTGGAACGAAGGTCAACCGTATCGCTGCAAACATTTCTCCATAGCATGAAGATCATGTCAACGATCCCATCCGATGTGTCCGTATTGCTATACTCGGCGGGAAAGTTATAACGCCAATGGTCAAATGGCGCGAAGTCCATCGTGGAGTCTAACTTTTTTATTACTTCCTCCTGGATATCACTCCGCCTCCATCCGCTATCCAGATAAAATTTACGCGTATGCGGCGTGATCACTGAAACGGCTTTGCCGGTAATTCTAAATTTATTAAACGACATTTGATTGAAATAATCCGTAAAACTGCCGGGCGTCGGTGTTGTACTCCATACCGAATCGACGGTGGCGTTCATATACACCGGTGCTTTTCCCTTGGGCCAGTAAGGGCTTGACGGCAAATAACGATCGTCGGGAAACTGCACGTAAATAAAAAGTACGTTTAACGCCCCGGACGCAGTGATATACCTTCCGCCCCTTGGGGGTGTGGCGGAAGCCTGACGAGAGGGAGATAATGATCTCTGCGCAGACAAGGAAGAGAAAAAAATTATTCCCAGAGATGCCGAAAAGAGAATTGTACGGTAATGCATTTTTCATTCACCGTCGCTCACACGACGACGCTCGTTATTTGATTTCAAAGATTACCGTTACTTCCGCACTCTCCGTAAAATATTCTTTGCGAAATGTGTTCGTTGCAGGCCCTTCTCTTTGCGCCGTAATTATTGCCGGCAGGCCGATCGGCAGCGATCCGCCCTGTACCAGTTTATCGATGTCATCGTACTGCGTGAAAACGTCGCGGTTATCTTGAATAAGCTTGATGATTTTTCCTACATGTTGATGAGTCCCTTTCAGCAGCATTTCTGCCTCCTGCCTGGCCGCTTCCACGGCTTTTTGGTACGCCAGTATTCTGTAGGATGCATGCTGGCTCGAGTGAAATCCATTAATGTTCACCGCCACGTTGCCCAAGCCGACCAATGATTGGAAAAGGGAGTCATACAATTTCGGATTCCTCAGCCAAAGAATTCCTGTATACCGGATTGTGAAGCGCCGCTCAGTTTCTTTGACATTATAGTTCTGCTCATACGATGAATTGTTGGTCGTTTGAAAATCACTATCCGGGATGGCAAAGTGTCGAAGCATATCGAGGACTTTAAAAATTAGTATCCGATTACTGTCGTTGGCCGCCTTAAATGACGAACCGTCGGTGTTAATCGACAACGAGACTTCGAGATACTCAACGGGGACTTGAACTTCGGACCTTCCTTTCACGACAAGGTAGTCGATATCTTTCGATTGACAGAAAACGACGAGCGGTAAAAGCATTGCCAAGAATAAAGTTTTCATACGGTCCTCTTTGAATTATCGAATTGATTTTAATGAAGCCATCCTGCGACATACTTTCTCGCGTTCTTCAATTCCTTGTCCAGTGCTCGATAGTCCGGGCAATGTCTTCCAACTAATTCCCAAAATCTTTTTGAGTGATTCATTTCTCTTGTGTGGCACAGCTCGTGAATCAGAAGATATTCAACCAGTTCCGGACGAAGGAAGAGCAATGCTCGATTGAGATTGATGTTCCTTTTTATTGAACAACTTCCCCATCTCGTTCTCTGGGAGCGAATCGCTCCTCTATTATATGTGAACCCGTGTTCCTTGCCGACCCTGTCCAGCCATGGCAGCAGGATATCGGTCGATTTCCGATCAAACCATTTCTTGAGCAGTGTGAAGGGAATTTTTTTGTTTCGAGCGTCGATAGAGAGTTTCAATATATTATTTTCTTCAATGAGAGTATTCTCGCGGTTCAAATTATGTTCTACGACAACGTTAAAGCTGCAACCGATGCTTTGTAAATTTATTCTGGCCGGGATTTCAACTGCCGGGGCGGCAGATTGGACTTTCTCAATGGATCTTTTTATCCAATCCTCTTTCTTTACAATAATGTCCGGAATCCGCGACGTGTCGAACCCATGCGGGACAACAACGACAACGCCAGCATGGTGAGAAACCGACAGACGAACATGGCGTGATCTCGAGCTGGTGCGGATTTTGTAATCAATCATATGCGATTATTGTTTGGATCGGGATTAACTGTTTACTTCTCGGTGAACTTCTTTATCATCAAGAACTTCACCACCTTTTCCGGTTCACTGATCTGTAATTTTATTGATTTTTACGTTCAGAAGCCAATCGGTTGTTTTGGCTTCTCCGGTTCAGCCATCAACCGCCGTATCACCTCAAAGATGGCCTGAATCTCTTCGTCGTGTTTCTCGACCTTTGCCTCAAGTTGCTTCAGTGTGAATGCTAGTGCTGTTTCCAAAAACAAATAG
>CAVYWA010000016.1:0-186854 GCA_963772165.1 uncultured Bacteroidota bacterium
TTCTCGTCAAGCGAACTATTCAGCACAAGGAGAAGTTGGTACCCGGTTTCACCAGGCGCTATAATGTTGACAAACTTGTCTACTTTGAATTTTATGCAGACATACGTGATGCCATCGCGCGCGAGAAACAGATCAAGGCCGGATCGAGGAAAAAGAAGATTGAGTTGATTGAATCGATGAATCCGGAGTGGAAGGATTTGTTCGATGATATTGGAGGATAGAGTTTGAACGGTGGAGATTGCTTCGGTCGCTGCGCTCCCTCGAAATGACAATGTTTTTTAAGAGACACAAAAGGGGTAATGTCATTGCGAGGATCCCGACGTTCTTCGTCGGGAGACGAAGCAATCCTTCTTGTTTCTAGAGGAGATTGCTTCGCCCCGATAAAAAACATCGGGGCTCGCAATGACATTCTTCTTTTTTGTAATACACAACAGTAATGTCATTGCGGGTGAAGCGGTACATCACACTCTAATCGCAACTTTTTTTGACTTCTCTTATCTAAAATTGCTCTTCCTGACCTGTATTTCACACGCCGAGAAATTTTTTTAATAATTCATTGAATATCGGCGATAGTTTTTATTATATTAGATTCTGCGGTTTGGGGGGGAGTAAGAGATAAGAAATAAGAGATAAGATCAACGACTACGGGCCACGGACTCAGGACCACGAACTCAGGACTACGAACAACGGACTCAAACAGATGACAATACCCTTTCTCGACCTTAAACTTCAGTATCAATCCATTAAACCCGAAATCGATGCAGCAATACAGCAAGTCATAGATAATTCGGCATTTATCTTAGGGAAAGCAGTTTCCGATTTTGAAAAGGGGTTTGCGAACGCTCACAGCGTTAAACATTGTATTGGCGTAAGTTCTGGAACCGATGCAAACCATTTGGCATTGTGGTCGCTGGGTGTAGGCCCCGGGGACGAGGTTATTATTCCTGCGAATACTTTTGTTGCCACAGCTTGGGGCGCTACGTTGTGCGGTGCTAAGCCTGTTCTTGTCGATTGTGAACCCGACGGCTATACGATAGACGCTGCGAAAGTTGAGAAAGCGATAACGAGAAAGACCAGGGCCATTGTTCCGGTGCATCTTTATGGGCAATCGGCGGACCTCGACCCGCTGGCAGAAATCGCGAAAAAGCATAAGCTCTTTCTTGTCGAGGATGCGGCACAGGCCCACCTGGCGCAATACAAAGGGAAAATGGTTGGCGGGCTAAGTGAGGTGGCTTCTTTCAGCTTTTATCCGGGAAAGAATCTCGGAGCGTTCGGAGAAGCGGGGGCGGTGACAGTGAACAATGAGCGATTAGCAATCAACATAAAGATGATGCGGGAACATGGGCAGTCGGAAAAGTATCATCACGAAGTCCTCGGGCATAATTATCGGATGGAAGGGATCCAAGGGGCGGTTCTCGGTGTCAAGTTGAAATATCTGAACGGGTGGACGGAGAAGCGGCGGGGGGTTGCGTTACGGTATAAGAAATTATTGGGAGACGTTGAACAGATTGTCCTCCCCAAAGAAATGGCGTATGCGAAGCATGTGTATCATTTGTTTGTCATCAGGGTGAAAGAGAAAAAAGATAAGAGAGAAGAGAAAAGAAACGGGCTTATGCGGTATTTAAATGAACACGGGGTCGCAACGGGTTTGCATTATCCGCTGCCGCTTCATTTGCAGAATTGTTTTAAAAATCTAGGATATAAAAGGGGAGATTTTCCCGTATCGGAAGAGCTATCAGAAGCGGGGCTTTCGCTGCCGATGTTTCCGGAAATGTCTAATGAACAGATAGAGTACGTGTGCGGGGTGGTGCGGGAGTTTTGTGAGAGGTAAGAGATAAGAGATAAGAGATAAGAGATAAGAAGAAACTTGGGGAGTTGAGAGATAAGAAAATAAGATATAAGAGATAAGAGATAAGAAGAGACTTGGGAGTTAAGAGATAAGAAAGAGTTGCAACAAATCTTTTCTTATACTTATCTCTTATTTCTTATCTCTCTAACAAAGGGGGGTGTTTCATGGTAGCATATTCGTTGTCAATCCAGCTAATCGATTCTCACAAAGTGAAGTATTCCGGCTATAAAATTATCCTCGGCATTTGCGATTTCATCCTCGTGCGGCTCTCCTTTTCGGCGGCGCTGCAGTTCCGGGGAATAGCACTCGTGCGCTCAGGGCAGTGGGAAGCATACATCCTGTCGCCGGAATTCTATTTTTTCTTCCTCTATGCTTTTATCGTCGTCCTGATTTTTCAATACAACAATCTTTACAAGATCAATATCGTTCTTACGCGCTCCCGCCAGATCGTTCTCATCTATATCTCTTTCTTCTATTCCATTATCGGCCTGGCGGTCATGGCATTCTTCGTCCATTCGCACTGGATCGTCGATAGCCGGCTCGCCGTCGCCTATTTTGGCGTGATAGGGATCTGCACGATTACGATTTACCGGCTCTTTATCTTCACCCCTCTCTTCATGTTCCTGAAACGAAATCTCCTTAGGCGGAAGAATCTTCTTATCGTCGGCGCGAACATGGCCGCCAAGACGTTTGCGATTCAGATCGAACTCGACAATATCTACGGGTTCAAGCTTGCGGGTTTCGTGGAAGACGGGATACCGGTGGGGACGAAGGTCTTCGAGGGCTTCAAAATTTTGGGGAACGTTTCAGACATTCCCGCAATCGTCGAGCGCGATGCGATCGATGAGATCATCGTTACGGTCTCGGAGGTAGAGCACGAGGAGCTTTTCGGATTATCGATGTGTGCAAACAAACGAAGGCGGCGGTGCGGGTCACCTCATCGCTGTTCGACGTCATTCACAGAAAGGTTTTTTCGGAATCGTATTTCAATATCCCCGTGGCGAGCCTTGCCGCCCCCAATGAAATTCCGGGGATACTTTTCTTCAAGAGGGTCTTCGATATCGTTGTTGCGGGCATCGGAATTCTTGTGCTCTCAATTCCGCTTTTCATCATCACGGTGCTGGTCAAGCTTTCTTCCGACGGCCCGATATTCTACAAGCAAGTCCGCGTCGGTAAAGATGGCAGGAAATTTGACTTCTACAAATTTCGTTCGATGTATCTGGGGAGCGACCAGGATAACGACCGCATCGAACGAGCCCAGGAGTTTATCAAAAGAGGGCATGGGAACGGCAATGGCTCCGTAAAAGTCGTCAATGAAAGGATGGTCACTCCCATCGGCCGTTTCCTGAGAAAGACAAGCCTCGACGAGCTCCCGCAGTTTTTCAATGTCCTGAAGGGAGACATGAGCCTCGTGGGGCCGCGGCCATGCCTTCCGTACGAATACGACGCGTACGACGACTGGCATAAGCGCCGGCTTTCCGTCCTTCCCGGATGTACAGGTTTATGGCAAGTCTCAAGCCGTTCCGAAGTCGGCTTTAACGATATGGTTCTGCTGGATCTTTACTATATCGATAATTTGTCGCCGTGGCTGGACATGCAGTTGATTTTGAAGACAATTCCCGTTATGGTATTCGGTAGAGGTGGGAAGTAAAGAGATAAGAAGTAAGAAATAAGAGATAAGAAATAAGAGAAAAAATTCGTATTCGAGCATTCTCTTAACCAATTCTTCTCTCTTATCTCTTAAAAAAGGAAGGTATGGGGAAAAAGTATGCATCTGATCCGGTTATGGTACTCGGGCTGAGGGAAATAAAGAGATAAGAAGTAAGAAGTAAGAGACAAGAGAGAAGAATTATCTAAAAAGAGTGCTTGTTTACTATTCTTATCTCTTATTTCTTATCTCTTATCTCTAAAAAAGGGGAGAATATATGGGGAAGGAATACGCTTTTAATTTATCACAAAGGTTGCTGAAGTTTTCAGTGGAAGTGATTAGATTTTTGGGGAAGATCAAGGGGAAAAGAGAACTGGATGTGGTAAGATATCAGCTATCGAAATCGGCAACGTCAATCGGCGCCAATTACGAAGAGTCACAAAGCACCACGAAGAACGAATTCCCTGCAAAAATTCGAATATGCGTCCGGGAAGCCCTCGAAACAGCGTATTGGCTTCGGGTCATTCGATCCCTGAATATCACTGATCGCCCGGATGTAGACAGGCTTCTTGGCGAGGACATCGAAATCGTCAAAATACTCAAAAGCATCTTGCGTAAGACATCCATCCCAAGTAACTTCTAGTCTGGGAGAAAAATAGACGGATTTTATTATTTCTTATCTCTTATATCTTATCTCTTTTCTCTATAATAGATCGGTAAAATGGTTTCTTAAGGACAATAGATATGAAAATAGGCATTATCGGCCTCGGCTACTGGGGCCCGAATATGGTGAGAAATTTATTGAAGAACCACAACGTGGCCTCGGTGGTCTGCTGCGATCTCAACCCAAAGCGGCTGGAGTCGATAAAACAGCAATTCTCCTGCGGTCGAAACGGTGACGGACTACAAAGCAATACTGAAGAATCCCTCGGTCGTCGCCGTCGCTATCGTGACGCCGGTTTCGACGCATTTTAAGCTGGCGAAAGAAGCGCTCGAGGCGGGCAAGCATGTGCTGGTGGAGAAGCCGATGACCGATTCTGTGCTCGACGCTCAAGTTCTTATCGACCTCGCGGCGCAGAAGAAACTGACATTGATGGTCGACCACACGTTCATCTATACCGGTGCGGTGAGAAAAATAAAGGAGTTGGTCCAGCAGGGAGAGCTTGGAGATATTTTCTATTTCGATTCGGTGCGCGTGAACCTCGGGTTGTTCCAGCACGATATAAACGTCCTGTGGGACCTTGCGCCCCACGATATTTCGGTGATGGACTATATCGTGCGGCAAAAGCCCGTCTCCGTCGCAGCGGTGGGCTCGAGCCACTTCAATACGATTGAAGACATGGCATACGTGACCGTGAACTTCGAAAAGAATCTCATCGCTCACTTCCATGTGAACTGGCTCTCTCCCGTTAAAGTGCGAAAAATCCTCCTCGGCGGCAGCAAGAAAATGATCGTCTACGACGATATGGAACCGAGCGAAAAGGTAAAAGTCTATAATAAAGGGGTCGACGTTCAATCGGAAGAAATGGTCCACCGGCTTCTTGTGCAATACCGCCTGGGCGATATGTATGCGCCGCAGCTCGACCAGAGTGAAGCGCTGATGCTCATGTGCTCCGATTTTATCGACAGTATCATCAGCGACAAAGTGCCGGAGAGCGACGGAGTTGCTGGGTTCAACGTCGTGCGTATTTTGGATGCAGGCCAGCGGTCGTTAAAAAATGGCGGGACGTTGGTGAAGATCGAGTAAGATATATTAAGAGAGAAGAGATAAGATATAAGAGATAAGATATAAGAGATAAGATAAATAAGACTCAGGACTACGGACTCAGGACCACGGACTACGGACTACGGACTACGAACCAAACATCCCCCCAACAATGGAATTGAAAAAAATATCCTCCGACGTAAAGCTTGGCAAGAATGTCACGATTCATGATTTCACCAATTTGTACGGTTGCGAGATTGGGGACAATTCGAAGGTAGGGGCGTTTGTCGAAATTCAGAAAAACGTGAAGGTTGGAAAAAACGTTAAGGTCTCAACTCACACGTTCATTTGCGAGGGCGTGACGATTGAGGATAATGTTTTCATCGGGCATAATGTTTCGTTCATTAACGATAAATATCCCCGCTCCACGAACGAAAAAGGGGAGCTGCAAACGGATAAAGATTGGAAGGTCGTGCCGACGCTTGTAAAGAAAGGGGCGTCTATCGGAACAAGCTCCACGATTCTCTGCGGCGTCACGATCGGTGAAAATGCAATTGTCGGTGCGGGCTCTGTTGTTACGAAAGATGTTTCCCCCGGTGCTATTGCGGTGGGTGTCCCTGCCAGAGTAAGAATGAAGAGATAAGATATAAGAGATAAGAGATAAGAGATAAAAGGCGATTATTCCCTTGCATCGTTTTTTCTTATCTCTTATCTCTTATATCTTATTTCTTATTTCTTATCTCTCATCTCTTACTAAACAACCGCACCAATACTCGACCGCTTATAGATAAACGTCGCCTCTGATGCGCCGTTCAAAGGGACAAGGAGTGTCAGCGTCAGCGTGTTCCCGTTATCCGCGAAAGAATACGTTCCCGTTGTGATGTACGTGGAATCGACAGCTTGAGATTTGTACACTCCCTTGATTGCAATAATTCCGTTTTTTGCCGACTCAATCGTAAAAGTTAATGACCCCGTTAGGGTATCCTGCGGCGGTGCGTATTCGAGTTTGCCCCCGGCCACATCAAGGTTCTTCATCGTTCCGTCAGTAACGATCTCGAATCCAACAGAATCGGACGCTGTTATACCACACGCCTAACAAGCGCGGGGTCGACCGCCGGCGGCTCTACGGGATTATTTTTTTTGCAGCCGGAGAGCGCTATAAAAGCTGCTGCGAGGAGAAAGCAAAGGGAGACTGAAATACGGGACATTGTAAGTTAAGAGATAAGAGATAAGATATAAGAGAAAAGAGAGAAGAGTTTGCTCTCCAGGTGATTGTTAATTTTTAACTTTTAATTATTTTTGCAGAATCATTTTTTTCGTTTGGACCGTGCCTCCGGCCGACAGCCGATAAAAGTAGACGCCGCTCGACAAGGAGCGGGCATTGAACGTAATGTCGTACGATCCTGCGGGCAATGTGTTGTTCACTAAGGTTGCCACTTCCTGCCCTAAGACGTCATAGACCTTTAGTGACACAAATCGTGACATCGGCAATCGAAAATCGCAAATCTGTCGTGGGGTTGAACGGGTTCGGGAAATTTTGTTCGAGCGTAAATTCGCGAGGCGTGTTTTGGCGGATCGGGACGGAAGTGATTGAGGCCGATTCCAATACGCGGACAAACCCGGGTAGCTGCGTCGTTGCAACTTGGTAGCTGGGGTCGTTGTTCAACGGGTAATACGTCGAAGGTTGAATCTCCTTCACGAGCCATGTACTCTTTGCGACGAACATCGTGTCGGCTAATTTGAAAAGCGGCACCTCGATTGGGAAGGGAGGGATGCTTTTTGGAACGTTGACGTTCAATGCGATCTGAAAAGGAGTCGTCACGAATATCCCCGCAGGAACGGTGATCGAGGTATCCGGGAGTCGTGTTGTCGTTACATAAATGACGAGGGTCAAAGGGTGTCCCTGGAACGTCACGGTTTTGTTTTTAAGGTAAAGCAGGGTGTCGATCACTCCCGGCGTCGATGCGAAATTCATGTACGGATACCAATTCAGATAATCCCACACAAAACTAAGGCCCAGCGAATCGACCGGAAGCATCGAGGTAATGCGGGGATATCCCGTTACGAACTCGGAGATCGTAGAATTCTGAACGTTCACGAATGTGGTGTCGAACGGCGGCTTGCCGCCGCTGAGAAGGAGAAATGCTGTTGTATCGTTGACTGGCTCCGTGGCTCCAAGGCTGTCCGAAACGACAGTCTTCGAACTCGTGATCGGATCCTGGAGCGTGTCGAGTGTAAACCGCTGGTAATTCCAGGTATTGCTCAATTTTGATGGAAAATAGTCGCCGGCATTTTGCGCCGCTGCAAACGAAAGGCAAACTGGCGCTAAAAGCACAATGCCCTTAAAGCTCTTCCATTGAAACCATTTTTTCCGGATGTCGTTCATTCCGATTTCTGATTACCGGCTACTGATTACTGATCACTGATTACTGGCATACAAAGCTACTCAACCCGCGCGCGTAAATCAAGAAGAAGCAATACAAATGTGCAGAACCATTTACTTTACTGTTGTGATTGATAACAACGAGATTTTCTGCATGGCTCTGTCTCAAAACGCTTCACGCAAAGCCGCGAAAGAAGAAAAATACTCTTAGCGGCCTGGCGTCTTTGAGCGAGATTTTCTTTCGCACGTGGACAACGTCCCCGGTCTTGCTTTTCTTCGCTTTTTTAAGCTATCTTTATATCGTTTCAAGAATAACTTTTATTCGATCCTCTCACGATCATTATCTCATGGGACCACGGTCCAATAAACGCGGGTTGCAATGCTTCGCCGTGGCACTCGTGTTGACGTCCATCGCCTTTTCATCTCCTGCGCCGTTCGAATCCCGTTCCGGCTCAATTGCTGGAAGAGTGTACGACAACGCCACCAAAGACTCGATTCCGCTGGCGACGGTGATTGTTGTCGGATCGACACTCGGTGCGGCGACGGACGCGCAAGGGCATTTTATCATCAGGCAGGTTCCTCCTGGCACGTACGAAGTGCAGGCCTCCGCTGTGGGGTATGCGCCGCTCGTTCGCAGAGAAGTCGTCGTGCGCGCTTCAGAAGAAACGGAAGTTTCTTTTTTCCTGACGGAACAGTCAGTTCAGGTTGGGGAAATCGTTGTGACAGGAAAACAATTTGTCGTTCCTGACCTGCCGTTGAGCACAGAATATCTTTCTTATAAAGAAATCCAGAACACCGCCGGCGCATTTGACGACGTTGTGCGGACCGTGTCGGGACTTCCCGGCGTCGTGCAATCGCGGCCGGACCGGAATGACCTGATGGTGCGGGGGGGCGGCAGCTCGGAAAATCTTTTCCTCATCGACAATATTGAATTTCCGAACATCGATCATTTTGGAACCGAGGGAACAAGCGGCGGATCGGTAAGTTTCGTCAACCTCGATTTCGTCGAGAACACTTCATTTTCGGCCGGCGGGTTCGGCGTACGCTACGGCGACAAGCTTTCGTCCGTTCTTTCCATCGACACGCGCGACGGGCGCACGGACCAGAACCGCGTGAAAGCGAATGTCTCGGCAACGGAGGTCGGCCTTAACCTTGAAGGCCCCATCAGCGATGGGGGAAGCTATCTTTTTTCTGCGCGCAGGAGTTATCTCGACGCCGTCTTCAAATATTACGGCTTCTCTTTTGCGCCGTACTACTGGGACTTCCTCGCGAAGGCAACGTACCTGCTGGGGAGTGATGACAAGGTCGAACTATTGGGGATAGGCGCGATCGACAGGATTAAGTACTTCAACGATACGCAAGCGAACCAGCTTACCAATAATCGGGAGCTCAACAGCAATCAGGACGAAGGCGTCGGTGGCATCACTTGGCGGCATGCGTTCGAGAAAGGATACTCGCTCGTCACACTTCGCGACTCATATTCCGATTTCTACTATCATCAGACCGGCGATGCGATCAATCCGCATGTGTCGGACTCATCCATTGAACGCGAGTCCTCGCTTCGCGCGGATGTGGATTTCCAGGCGACAAAATCCACCGATCTCTCATTCGGAGTTGAAGGAAGAATTGCGCGCCTGAGCACTGCCATGGACCTTCAGGCTTTTGTCACCGGCTTTACCCAGGATGCAAGAGTTCTTGCGGTCAATTTCTCACGCGATACAACCGCCCGCAAGGCGGGGGCGTACGCTCAGCTTTCGCAAACGATCGGCGACTTAACAATGACTGGCGGCGTGCGCGCCGATTATTTCGACCTTATCGCGCAGACATTTGCAGCCGGGCCCAGATTCTCTCTTTCGTTGGCCCTTTCCCCGGGAACAAAACTTACCGGCAGCGTGGGAAGGTACGATCAATCGCCTTCATATATCTGGATCGTGGGAAACCCCCTTGACCTCAACAAGGATTTGACCTTTTTGAAAATGAACCAATATATCGTGGGCATCGAACATTATTTTGAAAGCGATCTTAAAGTCAGTTTGGAAGGTTACATCAAAGATTATTTCGATTATCCTGCCAGCGTTACGCGCCAGTATCTTGTCGTCGCGAACACGGGCACCGAAGTCCGGTCGGTCGTCGATGCCTATTCGGCATTCGGGCTTGATTGGCTTGAAAGCGGCGGCACCGGGTTCTCTCATGGCGTTGATCTCTATATAGAAAAGCGGCTTTCAGAGACCCCTTTTTACACCAGGATGACGCTGAGCTACAGCGAGACAATGTTTACTGCGCTCGACGGCGTCAGCCGCCCGAGCAGCAACGACCAGCGATGGAAATTGAACATTGGAGGGGGATATATAATAGATGAACGATGGGAAGCGACGAGCACCTTTCGTTTGTATACCGGAGTTCCGTATACTCCATACACCGCAGGCACTTTCAACCGGCTTAGCTCTGACTATAATTCTGCGAGGGTCGGCATTAACCACAGCATGGATGTCCGTGTCGAGCGCCGGTGGGTTTATGAAAAGTCGGTGCTGAGCGTTTATCTGGATGTAGAAAATATCTATAATCACAAAGAGCTGCAGCCCCCCGAATGGGATCAAGCGACCAATCGGCCCGTGCAGCCGGCTGCGCTCGGCATTGTTCCATCGCTGGGGATCAGCATAGAATTTTAAGTACAAATAGAATATCCACGAAGTTCACGAAGGGGCACGAAAAGGATATCAACTTCGTGGTTCTTTGTGAACTTCGTGGATCTATAAAAATAACGAGTAACGCATGTCCGTAACTTTGAGATAGATGATGAGTATCACAGGAATAGTAGCCCCTTCAGGATACATTATTGTGTGCGAGGGCCTTATTTTCTACAAAGGCTTTTTCCCGAAGAGAAATGAAACGCCGCCGTTGAAGAATGACTTCCGCCGTGCCTTCTTATCCTGTTCCGATGGAATCGGAAAGATATGCAGGCGGTTGGCTCCGCGTTTTCTCTTCAACTATCGGCGGCAGGAAAAAATGAGAAGCCATCGCAAGTCATCCAACATGAAAATAATATTAATGTGTATGGCAGGCATGATTCTGGAAACCGGTACGATGATGGCGACACAGCGAAACGTACCATCGGGATCATACCCGACCATCCAGAGTGCGATCGATGCAGCTTCATCCCATGATACCGTTGTCATCGCAAGCGGTACATATAATGAAGCTGATACCGTTACCAAAACTCTCACGCTGATTGGTGCCGGGATAACGACAACTATTACGAACAGCGCCGGTGTTGGAATTATTGTGAAGGCAAGCAATGTCGTTCTTCAATCTCTCAGAGTAGCGCACTGTTTGACGAATGGAATTTCTGTGAGCACTGTTACGAACCTCACTCTTGTCAACGTAACGGCGGATAGCAATGCTACTTCCGGCGCCCAGCTGACAAAAGTGACCGGAACATCGGTCGTCACAAATTTCTCCGCGACGGGGAACAAGGATCATGGACTCTCCATCGGCGGAGCGTCTGCAAACATTACGATCAACAGCGGGACGTTCAATAATAATGGGACTGGCAGAGGGGATGGAACTGGCGCGGGCATCAATATGAATGCTTCCGGTGGGACGATTATCTCGAGCATTTCTATTATTGGTCTAATCACGGCAAGCAACAATACGACGGCGGGCATCTGGGCGTATGCGAATGATAGTAACGACACGGTCAAGACTGTCACGATTGGTTCAACAGGCTCGATGATCTTGACGAACAACGGTGGAGCGGGAGTCATTCTCACTGGAAACGTGATGAATGCAACTGTCACTGGCAACTTCACAAAAGGTTCTGCGAATGCGGCAGGCGTACTTATTGTGGGCATCTCTTATGACAGTCCGTACGCACCGATAAGCACTCTAATTAAGAAGTGTACTTTCAACCCCGGCTATTGGTCTTACCAGCCTGCAATCTCGTTGAGCGACTTCGGAGAAGCAGAAGGAATCCAATCTTTTACATCACCCTACAATGTTTCTGCTGACAGCAATCAATTTAACGTCCCAACTACTGGAATTGACAGCCTCATCTGGGACCAAGTTGATGACCCCTCTCTCGGAAAGGTTGATCACACAGACGACAATATTCTTCCGGTTGAGTTGACAAGTTTTACCGCCTCTGCTCAAGGCAGGCAAATCGAACTTCGGTGGGCGACAGCTACCGAAGTAAACAATTACGGGTTTGAGGTAGAACGGAGAGCAATGAACAATGGACAATCAACAATGAACAATTGGACTCGGGTTGCATTTGTTCAAGGGAAGGGAACGACTAACGCGCCGCAATTGTATACATATAGTGATGCGGTGTTATTGCCGGGAAAATTTCAATACCGCCTCGAGCAAATAGACCATGATGGAGAAATTGAATACAGCCCGACTGTTGAAGTCAATGCCGCGCTCGCGCCGGGCGATTACGCATTGAGCCAGAATTTTCCGAATCCATTCAATCCATCCACGACAATTCAATTTGCATTAGCGACAACACAGTTTGCCGAATTGAAAGTGTTCAACAGTCTGGGGCAAGAAGTGAAAACACTTTTCAGCGGCGTCGGAGAAGCCGGTGTCATCAATGAGGTGCAATTCGACGGAAGAGAATTTGCTTCGGGAGTTTACTTCTATTCGTTAACCGCAGAAGGCCGGCACGAAATCAAAAAAATGCTCTTGTTAAAATAATCGCAAAAAATAACGAAGTGCTTTTATTATGGTCAACGTCAAGTGTAAAAATAAATCCCCCTAAAGAAATGTCCCGATGTTTTTTTTGTGGGAACACTTGACAAATTCAGCCTAATACATTATTATTAACTACGCAAGTGCCTAATCCCAAATTATTTCGTGTATTCGAAGGTTTCTGAGCGGAGCGAGTGTTGAAGGAAATACACGCGCGGCGGCTCAAAAACATTCTTCCTCTATTTTTTTCTAACTTAGCTTAAGCCATACTTTATTCATCATTAACGAGTTTATTATACAATGAAGACTACGTTCACCAATAGCGAGAGGGACTGTGCAATGAGAACACAATTAAGAATTTTTGGAATGTTAAGTTTCATTCTGTTGCTGGCCGCGTCGCCTGCGTTAAGCGGCACGAGTTGGTATGTCAGCACAACGGGAAGCAATACCAATCCCGGCACATCAGGCAGTCCGTTTGCAACCATTCAGTACGCTATCGGACAAGCAAGCAGCGGCGACGTTATCAACATCGGAGCTGGAACATTTCACGAGGCCGTGAGCGTCAGCAAAACGCTGACATTGGATGGCGCCGGTGTGTCATCGACGTTCATCACGCCTTCATCCGGAAACGGGATCGTCGTCTCGGCAAATTCTGTCTTGATTGAAAATTTGGCCGTGACCGGTGCATCGAGCAATGGCATTTATGCGAGCGGTGTTTCGAACCTTACGCTTACGAATGTCAATGCCAGTTCCAATGGCGGATCGGGCGCACAGCTGACGAACGTAGCGACGGTAGCGGTGAACAGCTCGACATTCTCCGGCAATACCCATGAAGGGTTCAACACCTTGGGCGGAAGCAATTATACATTGTGGAATGTCACCGCGAACGGCAACGGCGTGAGCGGTAGCGGTGTCGGATCTGGTGTTGACATCGACGGTGTGACAGGAACATCTACTCTTACGAATACGGTTGCCAACAGTAACCAGCGTCATGGCATTTCCATTGGCGACGGTTCTGCGAATATCACGATCGCCGGCGGGACGTTTACTTTTAATGGCGTAGCAGGAAATACTCAGACGGGCGGCGGCATCAATATCGGTCGCGTGAAGCCGCGAAGGTCTGCAATATCTGGGTGAACGGACCGGTAATTTCCGATTCAAACGCAAGCGCGGGTATTTACATTTATGCTGCGACTGATTCGGTTACCAATGTTACCATCGGCTCGTCCGGCTCGATAACACTTGCGGGCAACGGCAGTTCAACGGCAGGGGCGGGCGTGTCCATCATTGGGATGGCGAAAAACGTGAACATCACCGCTCAATTTAACGAAGGGTCGATCGCGAGCGCAGCAGGCGTCATTGTCGTCGGCACAGACAACGTCGGCACCAACTCCCCATCGGGTGTTACAGTGAGCAACTGCAGCTTTACGGGATACACTTCAGGGAACCCTGTTGCGACATTGTCTGCCAGTAGTGGAAGTTACATCTCGGTCAACCCCGTTAACGCTGCAAACGGAAATTCGATTACAGGGGTCACCACCGGCTATCAGGTGGAAGACCTTATCTATCATAAGCTCGATGTGGCGACGCTCGGACTTGTTTCAACCGATGCAAACAATTTGTATGTAACACCGAACAGCGGATCGATCCAGCGCGGTGTGGATGCAGCGACAACCGGCCAGACCGTGAATGTTGGACTCGGGAACGTACAACGAATCAGTAGACTCTCAACAAAGCGATCACGCTTGCCGGCGTTGACACAAGTGCCTACATCATCCCACCATCTGGAAACGGAATTGCGGTAAGTTGGAATGGCGTTACAGTAAAGACTATCGTCCGTGTACGGAATTCCGTGGCAGACGGCATTAGCGCGACTGGCAAAACAGGCTTAACATTGATGGGGCGTCTATTCCCGGAGCAATGCAGGTTCCGGTGCTCAGTTGACCGAATGACGGAACCGTGACGGTGACGAATCCGGAAGCTACTCAAGAATCAACATGAAGGACTCAATGCGACTGGTGGAAGCAGCTACACAATCAGCGTGTCATGCTAACAATAATGGGAAACAGCACCGGCTCAAGCGGATCGGGAATTGACCTTGACTGGCATCACAGGGCCATCGACGGCGACAAACTGTCTCGGCAAACCAAAACCATCACCATGGCATCGCTGTCGGTGACGGCACGTCGAATCTTGCAGTGATCGGCGGAACGTTCACCTGGAACGGCGTTGCCGGCGATGCCACAACGGGCGGCGGCGTGAAGTATCATCGACAGGTAATACGACACAACTTCAAATATCACTATCGAGGGAACGATCACATCCAGCAACAACACGACCGCCGGAATTTACATTTACTGCGATAAGGCAACGGCTCAACCAAATCAACACTGTGACGATCGGCGACACGGGTTCGGTGACATTTACAACAACGGCAGCTCCAATATCACATACAACGGCGGCGCCGGCGTGCTTGATATACGGCAAAGTGAGCAATGCGTTCATATTTCGAATTGCGGCATTTACCAAAGGCGCGGCCCCGGGCGGCGGTTTGTTGAATCTTGGCGACTGCGGCACAGGCTGGCTCGCCGACGCGGGACAACAGTTACAACAGTAAGTTCTGCAGACTACACGAGTGCCAAGCCTGCCGTAACATTGACGGATGGACTGGGCGATTCATCGCCTCAAGCTACGAACGATGTGGTGGCAACGAATAATACGTTTACATTTCCCGGTTGCAGCAAAGGTGTTTTTGGAAGGTCCGTTTGCTGGACCTGCGATGAGTGACTTTACTTAATACTGCAAACTACATTCCTTTGAGTCAGCCGTACTCAGCAGCGCCCTTCAACTATGCTGGGACAGAACATGTTGCTGCGATACCCGCGAATGTTGTTGATTGGGTTCTGGTGGAACTCGAGAGACCACATCGGGCGGAATTGCTGTATCTCAACGAGCGGTATTCTTGAGAAACGATGGAACAATTCTTGACACCGACGGAACTCCAACGGCTTTATTTACAGAAGTCTTGGCGAGTGGCTACACTATTTCGAATTTCATAGTCGTCAAGCATCGCAATCATCTTGCGGTTATGAGTGCAAATGCTGTTGCTCTTCCTAATGAAAGCGCAGCTTATGATTTCACTACTGCTGAGACGCAGGCATTTGGAACAAATTCCATGACAGCATTATCAGGCGGAGTTTTTGGCCTCGTTGCGGGTGATGCGAATAGTTCCGGGTTGGTCAGTTCAGGAGATATTAATGTGACTGTCAATCAATTGGCCTCTTCAGGGTATTTCTATGGTGATACCAATCTTTCAGGACTGGTATCTTCTGCGGATATTAACGTCATCGTCAACAATCTCAGTAAAGGTACTGCAGTGCCGTAACATTCTCGGTTCTAATCGAAAATTCACGTTCTGTAATTACTCATAATTGCAGAGGAACGCTAAATCATATCGACGGAGGTTTTACAATGAAAGTGAGAATACTTTTTTGCGCAGTGGCCTTAGTTTGTCTTTTTGCTGGCAAATCCTTTGCAACACTTACAGCAACGAACACTCTTACAAACGTTGTGGTAAATGGTAGCAGCTACTCTTTTGACATTTATTCAGAAAGGACAAGCGCCGGGACTAATTTTGCTAGTCAGGTACATGTCGGGATTACAAGTTACGTTTTTGACGTCGACCAGACTGGCGGCTTTGACTTTACTACCGCTCCCGTTCTTTCAAACGTGAATGCTAATTACTCATCTGCAGACGGCACGAGTAACGACTACGGGCCGATGACTGCTCAGTGGGTCACTGTCGGGCTCGTAAAAAAAGTATATGTCCAAATTAACTTCACAGGAAATGCAACTGGCAATGGATTCTGCTCTTTCTACTGCCTCGCCTAACGGTGAGCAAATGTGCACAGTTACACTTACCATTACTAATGCCACTCACACTTCGAGCTTGGCTTGGGATCAAGTCAACAGTGGAATTTCGACCTCAAACTCTGCATCAATTACCAATAGTTATGCAGGGACCGATAATTCTCTTCTTCCCGTCGAGATATCCTCGTTCACCGCTCAACCTCAAGGGCGCACCATCAATCTCGCCTGGGCCACGAAGACCGAGATCAACAACTCCGGTTTCGATGTCGAGCGTCAGGCAGTCAGCACCACTGCATCTGCCACTTCAACCTGGGCAAAAGTTGGATCTGTCACGGGAAAGGGAACAACCAACACGCCCCAGAACTATACGTTCAGCGATGTTGTGAAGACCGCCGGCTCGTACAATTATCGGCTGAAGCAAATCGACAACAATGGGAATTTTACCTATAGCTCTGAAGTTGCAGTGAAAGCAACGCTTTCGGCTAGTGATTACAAGCTGAGCCAGAACTATCCGAACCCATTCAACCCGTCCACAAAATTTGATTTCGCCGTGCAGTCAACCCAGCACGTCGCAATCAAGGTCTACAACAGCATCGGCCAGGAAGTGGTCACGCTGTTCGACGGCATTGTTCCGGCAGATCAAATTCAGGAAGTGACGTTCGACGGCTCACGCCTTGCGTCAGGAATTTACTTCTACGTCTTGAGAGCAACGGATCGTGTCGAAGTGAAGAAGATGCTGATGATGAAGTGATTTGTGATTTCGCTGATGGCTCTGATTCAGCGCAGATTATAGATTGCTCAGATTTGAAACATAAGCGATAAACAGAAAATCCCGTTCGGTGAATAACCGGACGGGATTTTTGTTTGAACAACTGATGGAATGACAGAGAGTATTATTGTGAACAACGAGAGACTTGTCATGCCCACGAAAGTGGGCATCCATGCGATGTGCTACACAACGGTAAGTGGATTCTCGCCGAGTCCCTACGGGTCTATCGACCCGAAGGGTCGTTGACGAGTCTTCGACCCGCGTTCGCGGGAATGACTACCACTTTCGCTGGAATAGCTCTTACTCCCGCCTACAGAAGTTAGAATCTACGAAATCTGCCCTCTGCGAAATCTGTAATCTGCGCTGAATCAGAGCCATCAGCGTAATCACTGTCTCGGTTTCTTGAATAGCTTGTCGCTCACGCCCTTATTCACTTCGAACTTGTCAGTGACGAAATCGAACGATTGCCCCATCACGCTTTGTTCCATCTTTCCCGGGGCAAGGTAGCCGCCGAAATCTTTATAGTCAAAGTAATCCGTGGTCTGTTCGACAGGACCGTTGGGAGAGGACATTGATTTCACGTCGCGGTATTTGAGGAAGTCCTCGACTCCGAAGTACTGTTTCAACGATTTCCCCGCGGCATTCGAGAAGTTTACTTCGTAACAATCCTTTCCTTTGACATTCTTTATTCCGGTCACTTCCGCTTTGTATCCCATCGCTTTGTACTTGCCGTAAAAATCGAACGTCGATTCGAATTTGATCTCTTCCAATTGATCTCCGCTCAAATCCCTTGTGCCCTGCGGCGACACAGCCCAGCCATGTTTTCCGTCGAAGGCCTGTCGCTGCTTGAACATCCCGACCATTTCCGTTTCCGCGTAAATTTTGTTGGGGGCTTTTTGGACGATTTTGAGTTTCACATCGATGTTTTGCACCTTGCCGCTCATCTCGATCGTCTTATCTTTCATCGCTTTGAATTTCGCTTTTCCGCCGCTTTTTTCAATCGATTTCGCAAAAATTTCGTCAGCGGTCAACGTAATCACAGGGGGAGTTTTCACAACGATAAGGTTTCCATCCTCATCATACATATCGATCGGCCCGAACTTTGCGAGCTTTTCTTTCACATCGCTGGCAGAGCCGACGACGGCAATGAGCACGGTCGCGGGGTCAAGATATTTTTTTGCGGCCGCCTGGACGTCCTCGGCCGTGACGGCATCGAGGCGCTTGAGATATGTTTTATAGTAATCTTTTGGAAGCCCGTAACGCTCGATCGTAATGGCGTCTTCCGCGATCGTATTGGCGTGCTCAAGCCCTCTCACGAACGAACCGCTGAGGTAGTTCTTCGCCATCTGCAGTTCGGTTGAATCTACTTTTTCGTCGCGGATCCGGTTGAGTTCGTAGAAGAGCTGGGTCAGTGCGCTGTCCGTAACGGCGTTCTTTGTCGACGTCGATGCCGTGAAATTTCCGATGAGTTCATCGGGAGAGAGCGAACTGTAAGCGCCGTAGGTGTACGCGTGCTTTTCACGTAAATTGGTAAAAAGCCGGAACATCCCTCCTCCGAGAATCGTGTTCATCACCTCGGCCGGAAGCACATCGGGCGAAATCCGCGGCAGCTCGACGACCTGAGCGACTCTGATCATCGACTGCACTGAACTGGGCCTGTCGACGAAAGCGACGTGCACTTTATCGAACCGTTGCGGGCTTGCGAATGTTGGCGATGGAAGAGTCCCTTTTGTCCATGCGCCGAAATATTTGTTCACGAGCTTCATAACGCTGTCTTTGTCGACGTCGCCCACCACCGCCATGATCGCGTAGTTCGATTTAAAATAGGTGTTGTAGGCTTCGATGCATTTCTCCCGCGTAACATTGCCGATGGTTTCTTCAGTTTCAACTTCTCCGTACGGATGGCCGGCGCCGTAGACGAGCTTTTTCCGCACGACGTCGACGATCATGCCGGGGTCGGTTTTTCTGTACTGTAATCCCGATTTTGTCTGTGTAACGAGCTTTTCAAGCTCATCCTGGGGGAATGAAGGATGGAGGGTGATATCCGACATCAGCTCGAAAAGCTTTTCCGTATTTTTCGACAGTCCCGAGGCGTAGACGTTGGTTCCGCTCGAGCTCAAGTCGCCGCCGACAAGGTCGATCTCCTCGTCAAGCTGATCCTTCGTCCGCGTTGTCGTCCCGGTGCGCAAAAGCTGGCCGGCGATATCGATCAAGCCGACATCGCTTTTTTCGAGGACGGGCTTCCTGTCGATGAGCAGGCTGATGCTCACGGTCGGCAGTTCCGAATTCTTCACGATAATGACCCGAATGCCGTTGGCAGTGGTCAGGACATCGTAGTCCGGGAATGCGATTGAGGGTGCAGGGCCGGGGCCGGGTATTTTGCTCCTGTCCAGTTGAGCCTGCACGATCGTGAAGGCCATGCATAACAAAGCAACCGATGCTGCAAAGAATTTTTTCATTGTGAGAGCTCCTTATTGCTACTGTACTTTTGTTTTGGGTAAGTAGTAGAGAACGGTCCTATTTTTTTCGGTGAGGTATTGATTGGCGACGCGCCGGAGGTCTTCCTTCGTCACCGCCATGAATTTGTCGATCTCGGAATTGATGAGGTTCGCATCGCCGAAAAAGATATGGTAGTTCGCCAGTTCGATCGCTTTGCCCTGTTCGGTGGAATTTTTTTCGATGAAGCTCGTCTCTTCCTCATTGCGGATCTTTGTCAGTTCGTTGTCGGTGATCAGGGAATCCTGAACTTTTCGGATTTCGTCCTGAATGCTTGATTCGATATCTTTCGGTGATTTTCCAAAATTCGCGATTCCGAAAAGGAGAAAGAGCGAAGGGTCCTCGAGTTCGAACGGAAACGATTGCACGCCGAGGGCAATTTTTTCCTTATCGACCAAGCGCTTGGTCAACCGCGAGCTTTCTCCCCCCGACAGGAGTGTCGTCAGCATGCTGAGAGCGTAATAGTCTTTGGTGCCCTGCGCCGGCATGTGATATGCTTCGATGACGGCGGGAAGCTGGATGTTGTCGTAGACCGTATCGCGCACTTCCTTGGTTTGGGCCGGTTCGACGACCGCAGGCCGGTAAATTTCTTTCGTCCCTTTTGGAATTTCGCCGTAATATTTATCGACCAGGGCTTTTGTTTTCTCGACATCGATGTCCCCGGCGATCACGAGGCAGGCGTTGTTCGGCAGATAGAATGCTTTGTAGAATTGATAGAACTCGTCGTACGTTGCCCGGTCGATGTATTGGAAAGAGCCGATCGGAACCCATCGGTAGGGGTGGACTTTATATGCGTGCGAAAATGTTTCTTCGATGATCGAGCCGTACGGCCTGTTGTCGAGGCTTTGCCTTCGTTCTTCTTTCACAACGCCGCGCTGTGTTTCGATGCCGATCGAATCGATTTTAAGGTGCATCATCCGCTCGGATTCCATCCACATCATAAGTTCCAGCTGGTTTGAAGGAGCAGTGATGAAATAGACCGTTTTATCGAAACTCGTGAAGGCGTTGAGCTCGCCCCCCGCGTTCTGCACCATCTTGAAAAATCCGCCGCGTGGAATATTCGGGGAGCCTTCGAACATCAGATGCTCGAAAAAATGGGCGAAGCCCGTCCGGTCCGGATTTTCATTCTTCGAGCCGACGTGGTAAACGACCACCTGGGCAACAACCGGCGACGAATGATCCTCGTGCAGGATCACATGAAGGCCGTTCGGAAGCGTATACTCAACGAATTTTATGTTGACCTGGGCAACCAGTGCACTCCAGGCAAACAGGGTTAGCAGGAAACTCAAGAAGCGTTTATGAACCACGGCGTCCTCCTGGTGGAATGATAGTGAGTCATGATAATTTTTTAGTGATACACATGCGTTGCGGGTATCGGAGGGTTACAGGTACCGGTGAAAAGCATAGCTATTGTACGGCTATTCTCAGTTAAGTTCAACTTTTTTTCTTGGAGCCATAGATTACGGGTGATGTACGCTTTGACGGGCCATCGGAAAAAGAAGGAAAACTGTAACACTGGTGGTGCCTGAATTTGTCATTCCCGTGGACGCGGGTCGACGACTCGTCAACGACCCTTCGGGTCGATAGACCCGTAGGGACTCTTCGAGAATCCATTTTTTTATGTTTAATCGATATGGATGCCCGCTTTCGCGGGCATGACAAGGCCTATTGCTAAAAGTTACTTTCAAATTCAGGCACTACCGTAACACTACCCCCATTGACAATTAATATGGATAATCCGAAATTCTACTGCGCATGAACACAGCGTGATGAATTGCAGCCGATAATTTGATGACAACGTTCCTTTGATATGCAAACAGCGGTCGAGATACGGCAGATTCTTTTCGGCACTGATGACTACAGGGAAGAGCTCCAGTTAAGAGATAGAGTTCTGCGAAAGCCTCTTGGGTTGAGCTTGTTTAATGAAAACCTGGCTAAGGAGGTCAACGATTTTCACTTTGGGGCATTCGACGGGGAAAAATTAGTCGGGGTTCTTATCCTGACTGCCTTGAGCGGTGGAGAGGTGAAAATGAGGCAGGTCGGAGTTGAAGAGAGTTGGCGGGGAAAGAACGTGGGAGCAAAGCTGGCAATGCATGCAGAAGATTTTGCGAGGAGATTAGGTTACAACACGGTGGTCTTGAACTCAAGAAAATCCGTGGTAGGATTTTACGAAAAACTCGGCTACGAAAAACTCGGCGGAGAATTTATAGAAGTGACGATCCCACACCAAACGATGCGAAAAATATTACGATAAAGCTCTTTTCCCAAACTTTTTAAACCATCCATATAAAGGATTTCCTATGACCACCAACTTACCAATCCCCGACGGCGCCAATAAGAGCGCTGAGGCTGTGTCCTTTTCTGCCGGCATGTTTTCGGTCTCGCTGACCGTGAAGGACCTCGGCAAGAGCCTTGCATGGTACCACGATGTGCTGGGCTTCACCATCGACCGCAAGATTGAGCGCGAAGGAAAATTGCGGTCGGTCGCGCTCAAAGCCGGGGTTGTGCGGCTTTCGATCAATCAAGATGATGGAGCCAAAGGGTGGACCAGGGTTAAAGGAGAGGGGTTCTCGCTGCAGCTCATTACGGAGCAGAATATCGACGAGATGGCAAACCGGATAAAGCTGCTTGGCGGCGTTCTCGATTCGGAACCCGCCGACATGCCCTGGGGGTCGCGCTTATTCCGGCTGAAAGACCCGGACGGGTTCAAGTTGACCATCTCCTCGCCCCGTCCGGCATAAGCATTTTAAAAAAGTGCGGCGAAGTACACAGTGTGGAGCTTTTCAACTTCCCGGTTGAAACTGTTTCAAAAACCGTAACATTTTTTGCAGGAAATCTGGGACGACACTTTCGGCTACTGTTATATTCGCCTCAACTTGTTCAAGGCTGCTCGATGCGATCTCTCGAAGCTTCGCGTCATTTGTCCTTTCGAAGGCATAGCGTTTCCAGAATTGCGCCGTTTGGAGTTGAGCATCGCAAAATTCTTTAAGCTTTTTGTTTTCTTGCGTTGCGAGGCTCATTATTGATTCAAAATGTTCGATGATATTATTCCATTCCTGAGCTTCTTCCCGATTGTGAAACCTCATGATTGGCATCGTCAACTCCTGAAGGTAAAAGAGACCCTATGGAAGATAGTCCGTCAGCATTCGCCCAAATAGTTGCCGCACACTTCTTACAGGGCTTTGGTTGCGCCGCCGTCAACGTCGAGGATAGTTCCTTGGCAATAATCAGAAATTTCAGACGCAAGGAATGCCACCGCGGCGGCAATTTCGGCGGGCTCGCCAAAACGTTTGATCCTCATTTGCTCAGCCATTCGCGATGACGCCTCTTTCAGCGGAATGTGATTCTCTTCCGCAAATTTTGTCATGCGCATGGTTAATCGATCGGTAGCGACCCAGCCGGGATTAATGGCGTTGACCCTGACGCCTTCTTTTACCCCTCGATCGGCAAGGGCTTTGGTAAAGTTGAGCAGAGCGGCGTTGACCGATCCGCCGATCGCAAAGTCCGCACTTCCGGTACGCCCGCCTACTCCGACAATATTGACGATAGACCCTTTCGACTTCACCAGATGCGGCCATGCAGCTCGCGAACAGCGAACTGCACAATAAAATTTAAGAGCGAACCCATCGTGCCAGTCTTCTTCCGTCAGCTGAAGAAAGTCGCCGCGTTTTGTCGCCCCCGCGTTGTTGACGAGGAGATCGATTGTTCCGAACTTTTCGACGGCAAGTTCGACAAGCTTCCTCGGGGCACTTTCATCGCGCAAATCGGCGGCAAAGGGTACGACATCACTCCTGCAGGCGCGAGCGACTTCCTGAAGCTGTTCACCGGACCTCGCAGCGATGACGAGGCGCATGCCCTCGTGTGAGAGCACCTCGGCAATTGACCGGCCAATTCCTCGGCTCGCCCCCGTGATAACGGCAACGTTGTCTGTTAACTTCAAATTCATACGGAACCTCGTTTCGTTATGATGCCTAGCAAATCGCCGCTCGCCGCAGCAATGGTTATCATGGATATCAATTATTCCATCAGAGTATACGCTTGGCTATAAAATTTTGCGCTCAGAACGTTGCTTCCCGTGCGTCGGAAATAGCCGTGCGACACCTACGCCTGTAGTATCAAAACGCGAAGTAAGAAGCCAATGTTTCCGTTCGTTATACGATTGAAGAGTGTCGTGATGATCGGGGCTCAATCGTAGTGTCCATTCGAATGCCGTTTGGTAGCTCCGTGGCTTCCAAAATAGGTGGTTGATGGAAAAGCATATTCTCGAGATCGGCGATTTTTTGTGGAGGCGATTGACGACAACAGAATCTTCAAGACCGGCGGTGAAATAGTTGTACATTCGGTGTTTGCAAAAAAAAGCTATGGTACCGATTTCTCCTTTTACAACGATAGGTTGAGTTGTCACAAGAGAATCGGATAACCATTGGGCGATATCTTTGTATTGGGTTTGGTTTCCCCAATTGCTATGAATGAATGCATCGTGCGGCGGAATGCCATTGTGGCGAGAAAGCACTAATGCAAATCCAATAAGGGGAATTGCAAGTCCTGCGATCATGATCGTCTTTCTCAATCGTTGCTCCCGGGCAAACACGGAATAGCCATAACTTCCGATAAGAATGGCGGGATATACAATGGGGACGTAATACCAATGATACGGTGGAACGCCAAGAAACAAATAACAGAGAAAATATGCAATCGCGCAGACCGGAAGAAGGTATTTAAAAACACCGGCGGTTTTTCGAAAGAGTACAACGGCAAGAGGAACAAAAACAAGTGCGGCAGCCATTTCAAAGGGATACTTTGCAAAGTACAGCGGAACTCCTGTTATAATATTCCCGCCCCAATTCTGATGACTTTTGATAAACAATGTATCGGGAATGAATGATCCTAAATGAATCCACGAGAACACATACCAGGGTGCGACAGTCGTGAAATAAGGAATACCGACTCGAAAAAATTCCCGGGTGTATGTTTCACGCGTGGCCTGATGCACTATATAATAGCCGGCGAACAACAAAAAAAAGAGCCATCCGTCAGGGCGTGTTAGTGTGAGCAATCCGAGCGAGATACCGAGCCAGACAGGTTTCCGGCGCATAAGGCAGAATAAAGTGCATGTAAAGATGCAGCAGAACAAAAAGGATTCCAACCCGATTGTGGAAAGCAGCAACGGATTCAAAAGTGTGCCCAACGAGGCGAATATCGCGAAAAGCTTGTTCTGAAATTGCATCCGGGAAATTTTCAGGAGAAAGAAAACAATGCCAAACGCTTCCACAGCCGTCAGGAATAATGCTGCCGAGATAATGTCCGGAATAACTATGTGAAAAAGTGAAGTAAGAATGACATTCAGCGGTGAGGTTGCAGTATTGGAAATCCATCCTGGATAAAAGCCCCACTCGATATACGTTCGCAGTGTTGATGCATAGCTCAAGGTAATAAACGTGTCATCGATCAAAGCATTCCTGAAGAGGCTGAAAAATTGATACAGGACGGTAATGCTGAGGATGCAGAGTACCGTCATCAGAGAATAATGGAAATATTTATTTCTATAGAAATCAGCCATCATACTCTAATTTGAAAATCGGGCTAATTTTTCCCGGGCAACAAACCCTTTCCCCGAGAATCTCTTTGTCACGGGAATCGAATTATTTTTTATGCATTGGAGCAAAGTAACGTAGAGATTAAATTAGTTTTCCTCGGCCCATGTTCAGCTGAAGATTTCCCTTTATATTGAAACCTACCAGCGGACACTATTCTTTCATCATTCAACCTCAAACATTCTTTGCGGGACCCCGCACGTTTCAGCGGGGAGCGACAGGAGGGACGGCAACGACTAAAGCATATGAATAAATATTACCGATACAATAATGAGTTCAAAATAAATCGGTGTTATGTTGTCTTCGACAACAAGTCGGCGGATGCTGGAGATTGGAATGTTCACATTTAGTATTCTGGTAGAATCATCCTTCACATACATGCCTCGGCCACGTATACAATAATTTGAGTCTACTCTCCAATTGGAAGCGAGCTTGTATTTGCTGCTATCAACCGTAATAAGTTCAGCTCGATCTTGATAGTGCTTAGAATATTCATCCGGATTTATTGTTGCCATGCATCCGGTAAATACTTGCAGCGATAGGAGGATGAGTATGATTATGAATGCTCGGCTTCCGTCTGTCATCATGGGTCTTTCTTGCCAGTTAACGGGCCGGAGTAATACTGCCCATGAACCGTAGATTCGGTGAGCAGCGATGTGTAGCCGTTTCCGTGTAAGACGATACACGCGGACAAATCGTCGACGGCTGACTCCATCAGCGAATGCCGGAGGCACCATCCGCCTTTGGCACAATTTGTCGAGCGTTCTTTGCCAGACCCCGCACGCTCCGGCAATGAGCTGCTGGTTAGACCGGCGACGATTCATCGTGCACATCCCAGTCAAAATTAGCCTGTTCGTCAGGAACCGTTCCTTTCTCTGTGGGAGTCAAATTTTGCTCTGAATAAGCAAGCGATCCGTTGGAAAGTCTCACCCTTACCATCGTGAATGCGTATGGATGATACCCTAACGGCAACTTATTCACCGGAAGCCAGGTGTCCCACGTCTCATTGGGTTTAAGTTTCTTGGGCAGCACCCTATCTGCTCGAACTACCTGGACCTTGGGATTCGAATTGAACCAGACATGAGTAATCTCAATTTCTCGATCCAGCGTTGCATTTGTGATGGTAATGAAAAAAGCTTCCTTTTGGTTATCCTCGAGTACGCCTCGATGAACGAGCACTCGAATTCGCCGTCGATTGAGGAGAGAATTGAGGAATTCCCCGCCATAGTTTTCGATTAATCTTTCTAACATGTGTAACATTATATCCTCCTTTTGTGACGAACCTAACGGACCGGAACTGCATTGTCTACGACTCTGCGAGTCAGCGACTTATTGAGCGGCGACGTGCAGCCGGTCCCGCGTAGATTTTCTGCACGCCAGACATCGCCATTTTCTGAAAAGCTTTTCTGGCGCGGCGAAAGCGACTCCGTTATTTTTTCGAGTGTCCTATGCGAGCCCCGCGCATTCCAGCGGGAAAAAACTGGTTATCCTTCCGGCGCTGGGCCGAAAATATACTAATGTCCCCGTTTGGCAGCTACATAAAGATAGCGCAACGGTTCCCTGCCTGTATTGATAACATCATGTTCTGTATTTGGAGGACAATAAGCAATAATGTCTTTTTTCAATATGAGAGTTGCTCCTCCAGTAATTCGCATTTCCCCTCTGCCGGAAAATATAACGAGGACTTCTTCGTAATTTTTCGTTGAATGTTTCCCGACCGACTTTGAAGGGAGGAGAGCGACGACACCAGACTCCATGCTCACAGTTTGCGGCGGGCCGCCGAGCAGCTGCTGATAATTATTATTGGAATTGCTGAACTGAACAAGGCACGCTTCGGGTTTTGGATGCTTTGATTGAGCAGCCGCTGGATCGTAACGACCGATTAAAATGATGACAATCGACAACAAACTCCGAACGATGATGGCCACGGTTTGAGATGACACGCTTCCTCCTTTTGAGAATGTGTTTTGAGACTTTTGATGCAGCCGGCTAAAAAACCGGACGGCGGCGAACGGCCCGTTCCATGTCACTGTGCAGCAAAGAATTAAGAGCGATGCTGGTTCTAAAATTGTTGTGCACGAATCGATTGATTGTTTGAGTGTTGCTTTTCATATCCCGCACGTGAACTCCGTTTGAACTTTCATACAACCGCCTGATTATGATGAACTTCCATGCCGCAGGTATGCGTTGGTTTTCAACGTGGTTGATGGCTCCCAATTCTGGAGGGAATGTCTGGCAGGTTTATGAATGTCTCCTCGCGGTTATTTCTGTTGCAAAACTACGGCTATTCAAATACAAATGCAACTTTAGGCAAGAAGAACAATAAAGCCCGGCATTGTAACACGCCAACTTTATTTAATGAGGATTATCCCGTACAGCGGGACAATCTCCATATTGAACAAAGGGATTGCCACGCAGTACGTGGTGGCGTAAAGCGCCACTTCTCCCGCTCTTCCAGCGGGATCGCAATGACCTTTCATTCTAATTAGCCCACTGCCGGCGAGTTCATGAGGTTGAGTTTAAGATGAGTAATACATATATTCAACTATTGAAAATCGCCTTTCCTCGACGCCAATGAATAACCAAATTCCAAAGTCTCTCATTATCGGCACCGTCGCGACGGTGCTTGTCCTCATTATCATTTATATTTTTACTTCCCTTCCCAAAGGCGGACAGGGAACCGAGGGAATGCTCCCGGTCGTTCAGCCTTCCGTGTATGAGGGGACAGACAAGTGCGCCTCTTGCCACAAACGGGTTTCGCCGGACATTGTCAACCAGTACGCATCCAGTTCGATGGCACATGCGGGAGTCAAGTGCGTTGATTGTCACGTTGTGGACAAGACTAACCCCAACGGGAAGGAACATGAAGGATTCTTCATTACCAACTCTCCGACTCCATTGAAATGTCAGCGTTGTCATCCTTCTGAAACAAACCAGTTCGAACTTAGCCGTCACAGTGGTCCGGCCTGGATGGCTCTTTCCGGCCTCGACGACTTTACTCCGGACCAGCAGAGACGGGTCGTCCGCATTCCCGAAGTCAACCGTGACGCCGCGGGCATCGTCACTGCGACACGGAATTCACTTTTCGATATCGAGTCGCCTTCCGTAACAAAAATGGCATGCCAGAGTTGCCACGCGATCGGCAAGCCCAATGCCGACGGGAGTATCGGTAACTGCAACAAGTGCCATCTTCGCCATGATTTTTCGCTTGAACAGGTTCGCAAGCCGGAAATTTGTGGACAATGCCATTTGGGTCCCGACCATCCGCAGGAGGAAATTTACACGGAATCCGCCCATGGCGTTATGTACCACACACAAGGGGATAAATGGAACTGGTCGCAAAAGCGGGGCCGCCTCACGACAATCGATATGCCCGCTCCGACATGCGCAACATGCCACATGAGTGGTTTTGGAACGCAAGGGACGACTCATGACGTCGGCGAGCGCCTTTCAAAATTTTTATTTGCCGCTATGACCACCGACCGTCCCAATGCTCTCCAGGGCCGCGAAGCGATGATCTCCATCTGTATGAATTGCCATACCCGGCCGTTCATTGATAACGAATATGCCAAGGCGGACAGTGTAACGAGCTTTGTCACCGCTAAAGTGAAAGAAGCTTCGGCGATCATGAACGGACTTGTCAAGGACGGCATCATCCCTGCAACTCCCTTTGCCACTCAAATTAGTTTTGACGCTTTCGACCTCTGGCATTTCTACGGACGCACAGCAAAGTTCGGGGCGTACATGCAAGGGCCCGACTACACCCAATGGCATGGAATTTATCCGCTGCTCGGCGAGCTGACAAAAGTGAAAGAAGAAGCTGCGCGGCTGCGTGCGCAGCATACAAGCCGTGGGAAGCTATGAACGACGTATCTATTTTTCACCTCGCCAATATAAAGCTGCCGATGGAAAAGAACCGGTTTCTCCTTATGTTTGCCGGCGTCAACCTGATCTTCACCGGCCTCGACGTGGCTCTTGCACATTCGATCAACAGCTTTATCCCGCCCTACGAGTGGATCCCCGTTTGCTTCGCACCGATAGGAGCCGTTACCTGTTTCATCCTTGCGTTTCAGTCGAGACCGTCGAAACCGGTCGCGCTCGTCCACATCTTGATGATGTGCGCGGGCGTGCTCGTCGGTGTTGTCGGAACGGGATTTCATCTGAATCAGGTTCTCAGTCCAACGGGCCGGCTCAGTTGGGCGTGGATCGTTTTTGGTTCACCGATTCTCGCACCCCTTTCGTTCGCGGGTATTTCGTTGATAGGCCTTTACGGAGCTACGACCGAGGTCGAGAACCAACCGGGAATGCTCGAGGTACCGGGACTCGGAATATTTAAAGCACCTATTTCACGTGACAGGCATTTCATGTGGTTAGTAGGACTCGGCTTCGCGGGCTCAGCGATCACGTCGATTATCGATCATGCCCAGTACGGGTACACAACTTTCAAGCTTATTGCGGTCGTGTACGGTGTGTTCGCCACGGCTGTCGTGCTCTATCTTTCGATTGCGCAAGTCTGGTCGCGAGGCGATCAACTTACATATTTCTGGACTATGGTGGCGGCGATTGTTGTCGGCGTTCTTGGATTTGCGTTCCATTTGGCCAAAGACCTTACCGATACAGGACAGATCAGCCTGGAGCGTATACTCGTTTTCGCGCCCGTGTTTGCACCCTTGCTCTTCTGCGATCTCGGCATCCTTGGTTTGTTGGTCGTCTCTAAGTCGGCAAAGCCAGGAGAGTTGAAAGACGCATGAACTCTCTCAATTGATTACCACCTTCCTTCACATCGTGTATCAAAGAGCTCTTTTTCATATCAGATCCATTACCGCCGGATTGAAGAATTTTTCTTCATGCACCGAAAATGAAGTAGCATAGCTCATAGGGGAATTGATTGGCTTCGCACCTGTGCCATCGCACTGTCGATGTTTCATATCTTTCAAAGCATTAAATCCGGGCAAAGAATTGGCCTTGAATTCACTTCTATTCTTCGTTATATTGTGAGAGAGTTTTGGATGGCCGGCGGGCAAGACGAATTGCCGGAAGCTTTGATCCAAAACCTGGAATTTTGAGCGCAGCTGAAAAGGATGTGCTGCGAAATTCATACAAAACGAATACTTTGCACCGGGGCTGTAGCTCAGTTGGGAGAGCGATTCGTTCGCAACGAATAGGTCGTCGGTTCGATCCCGATCAGCTCCACGTGATTGCAGGATGTTACAGTGGCTGCTCGCCCCGCCGAAAGGCGGGGTCAGCTCCACAAGAGAGCAATTAAGAATTAAGAATTATGAATGAGTGATGATTGTTCATTGCTCATTGTTCATTGTTTAGGTCAAGCCCTGTACAACCGTAAGTCGCCCAACCCCGCCAGGTCCGGAAGGAAGCAACGGCCCGCTACCGAAAGTGTGATACAGTAAGCTTGACCTTTTTTATTTCCCCTGCGTAAGTCGCCGCGAATTAAAGAGCTTGCAAGCCTGCCTTATTTTTCGTACTTTTACTTTGAATTTTATAAAAAAGGCAGATGCGCCTTTTTTAGTGCAACAAAAGCATGTTCCGGGCTGTTTCTAAAGGGGAATCGAATTTAATTCCCTTAAACGCCCGAAGTCGAGCCTGCTTGCTAAGGGGGTCTTAGATAGGTAGCTGTTGGAAATTCATCACACAAGCAAAGATAGGCAGGAAATCGCGCTATTCCACTATTCGATTGTTGCGTGTTATGAGGGGATGAACAATCATTTTATTTGGCGCACTACAAGGAATTTTGTTTCATGAGAAAAGAAATAGTTATCAACTCCACCGCGAATGAAATTCGCATCGCAATAACCGAAGAGGGTAAGCTCGCCGAACTTTTTGTGGAAACACCGGAAAAGGAACGGTTGGTGGGGGACATTTATGTCGGCAAGGTCGCGAAAGTTATGCCTGGAATCCAGGCAGCGTTTATCGACGTCGGGCTGCCGCAAGATGCATTCCTCCATTTTTCCGATATCGGGGCGTCGTTAGGCCAATATAACGCAATGCTTGGTGAAGATTCCGACGTCGATACCGAGACGGACGATGATGAAGAAGAGTCGCATTCTCCGGCACCGCCGGTTGCTGCAGAGCCCTCCGATGGGACGGCGGCAGCGGTTGCCGTGCAACCTCCGCCCGTGCGAACCGGAGACCGCCACGACCACCGGCCCCGGTATGAGCGACAACACCGCAACGTCAACCTCACGAAAGGCCAGGAGATTATCGTCCAGGTGACGAAAGAACCCGTCGGAAAAAAGGGGGTCCGGGTCACGACGGAAGTTTCTCTTCCCGGCCGTTTCCTCGTGCTCCTGCCGTTCGATGGCAAGGTCGGTATCTCGAAAAAAATCAGCAGCTTCAAAGAGAAACGGCGCCTGAGAAAACTTGTGCGCAGCATTCTCCCCCCGTCGTTCGGCGTTATCGTCCGCACGAATGCGGAAAATCAGGATGAAAAGGTTTTTCTTCAGGACCTCGAATCCCTCTTAACGACGTGGCGCGAAATTGAGAAAGCCGTGAAAGAAGAAACTCCCCCCGCGTTGCTCTATAAAGACATGGCGACCACATCGAGCGTGATACGAGATCTTTTCAGCGAGGATGTTCAGCGCGTTGTCATCGATAACAAGAAATTGTTCAAAGAGATCAAGACGTATGTGAAGCTCGTTTCCCCGCAAATGGTGGAGAAGATCGAATACTACGGGAAAAGGGAACCGATTTTCGACGTCTTCGGTGTTGAAAAAGAAATCGCAACGACGCTTGCCCGAAAAGTATGGCTGAAAAGCGGCGGGTACATCATCATCGACCACACCGAGGCGATGACGGTCATCGACGTCAACAGCGGCCGGTACGCGGCGAAACAGGAACAGGAATTGAATTCCCTGAAGACCGACCTTGAAGCCGCCCGCGAAATATGCCGCCAGCTCCGGCTGCGCGACCTCGGCGGCATCATCGTCATCGATTTCATCGACATCGCGGATGAGAAGAACAAAAAGAAAGTGTACGACGAGCTGAAGAAAGAATTCCGGAAAGACCGGGCCAAGGCAACGGTGCTGCCGATGACGGAATTTTGCCTCGTTCAAATCACCAGGCAGCGGATCCGGCAGAGCATCATTCATAGCTTCACCGAGCCGTGCCCCGTGTGCGGCGGCAGCGGCCTCATCCAATCAAAAACGACCATCGTCAGCCAGATCGAACGGTGGATCCGGCGCTTCAAGTCGGAGTCGAAGGAATTCCGCCTTGTCCTTCGAGTGCATCCGAGCATCGCGCAGCACTTGATGGGAGGGACAATAAGCCGGCTGACAAAAATCAAACTTCGCTTTTTTGTCCAGATTAAGCTTGAAGAAGACAAAGCGCTCGCGATCGATGAGTTCAGATTCATCTCGCGAAAGCAAGACAAAGACATCACCGCTCAATATAAATCGTAGAAAGATTATTCGATGAAATTTTTTATCGACACCGCAAGCATTGCAGAAATAAAAGAAGCGAACGACCTCGGGGTCCTGGACGGCGTGACGACCAATCCGAGCCTCGTCGCGAAAGAAGGTAAAGAGTTCGTACCGCTGCTCAAAGAAATATGTGCGATTGTCCACGGACCGATCAGTGCGGAAGTTCTCTCGACGGACTTTAACGGTATGATGAAAGAAGGGCGCGAACTCGCCAAGATACACGAGAACATCGTCGTTAAAGTGCCGCTCATTAAAGACGGGTTGAAGGCGGTCAAAGCTTTAAAGGCAGAGGGAATCCGGACCAACGTGACGCTCTGCTTCTCCGCCAACCAGGCGCTTCTCGCTGCCAAAGCGGGAGCGTTTTTCATCAGCCCGTTTGTCGGAAGGCTCGACGATATTAGCCAGAACGGAATGGAGTTGATCGGGCAGATCGTGACGATCTACCATAATTACGGGTACGATACACAAGTACTCGTCGCAAGCGTGCGCCATCCCCTGCATGTCATCGACGCGGCAATGATGGGTGCCGATATTTGCACGATGCCGTTTAAAGTGATCGACCAACTCATCAAACATCCGCTCACCGATATCGGTATCGAGCGGTTTCTTGCCGACTGGAAAAAAGGCCAAAAGAAATGAAACAGACGCCGTTCTATTCGATCCATCGGCAGCTCGGAGCGAAAATGGTTCCCTTCGCCGGATATGAAATGCCGGTGCAATACATCAGCATTATCGAAGAGCATAAAGCCGTGCGCAGTGCCGTCGGTGTTTTCGATGTTTCGCACATGGGCGAATTTGTCGTGAAGGGCAAAAACGCGCAGGCGTTTCTTCAGTACGTGACGGTGAACGACATCGCAAAACTTGTTTCCGGAGAAGCTCAGTACTCGGCGATGTGTTATGACAATGCCGGTATTGTCGACGACCTCCTCATCTACAAAATCGGCGAAAACCACTTCATGCTTGTTGTCAACGCATCGAACGCAGAAAAGGATTTCGAATGGATGAGCCGGCATCTCATGCCCGATGTCGAGCTCAGGAATGAGAGCGACGCTACGGCGTTGCTGGCAATTCAAGGGCCACAGTCGCAAGCGGTCATTCAGAAGCTCACGTCCATCGATATGAAATCGATTCCGTATTATCGGTTTAAGGAAGCGAATGTCGCCGGAGTCGACATGATTCTCTCTCGAACGGGGTATACCGGCGAACTAGGGTATGAAATTTATTTTTCACCGTCGTATGCCGAGAATGTTTGGAATGCGCTCTTCAAAGCCGGCAAAGAGTGCGGCATGATGCCGGTCGGACTTGGCGCCCGCGACACACTGCGGCTCGAGATGGGCTACTGTTTGTACGGAAACGATATTGACCAGACAACCAATACGCTCGAAGCAGGCCTCGGCTGGATTACAAAGCTCAAAAAAGGGGATTTTATCGCCAGACCAGTGCTGGAAAAAGTAAAGGCTGAAGGATTGAAACGAAAGCTTGTGGGGATCGAGATCGAAGAGAAAGCGATCCCCCGTCACGGATATGCCATCCGCTCAAACGGGACGGCGGTCGGTTCGGTCACGAGCGGAACGTTCTCTCCTTCTCTCGAAAAAGGGATCGCGATGGGATATGTCGATGCTGCATACTGTTCGGTTGGCAGTCCGGTGCATGTCGACGTGCGTGGGAAAGACGTAGAGGGTAAAATTACGACGATGCCTTTTTTAAAGGGCAAGAGGTAGGAAATAAGAGATAAGAGATAAGAGATAAGAAAGAATAAGAAATAAGAGATAAGAGATAAGAAATAAAAATACGAATTATTATTGACACCTAATACCTATACACTAACATTGTTGTCTGATAACCAAAGGGGTTTTGTTTGCGCGTCACCAATGATCACAGAGACAAGGTGTTGTGATGAAAATTGATGTGTATTTTTCTCCGGCTCAAGTCGACGAGATGCAATTGCGCGACAAGAATGTCATTGTTATTGACGTCTTAAGGGCGAGCACCACCATCGTCACGGCCCTGAACAACGGGGCGCGTGAAATCATTCCGGTCGGTTCCATCGAATCGGCGGTGAAAGTCTCCGGCAATCTTTTTGGCGATGTAGTCCTCCGCGGCGGCGAACGGAATGGGAAAATTATTACGGGCTTCAATTTAGGGAATTCCCCCGGCGAGTATACGGAGGAAGCGGTGAAGGGGAAATCCATCATCTTCTGCACGACGAATGGATCCTCGGCGATGGTGAAGGCAAAATACGCCAAACGAATGGCGGTCGGCGGTTTTATCAATGTCTCGCTCGCGGCGGATTTTATCCGCCAGGCGGGCGAAGATTTTTCCATCGTCTGCGCCGGCGAGAAGCAGCTTTTTAGCATGGAAGACGCGGTGTGTGCGGGCATGCTTGTCAAGATGCTTGTCGAAGATTCACCGATCGCCGTTGACGTGAATGATGCGGCCGGAGCCGCACAGGTGCTCTATAAAACTGTCAGCAAGAATCTGCTCAAAATGGCGAAAAGCTCCGACCATGGAAAGTATCTTATCGAGATCGGTTTCGAAAGCGACTTGAAAACATGCGTGAGCGTCGATTCCATTCCCGTACTGCCGCTCCTGATCGGCAACGTCATTAAGCTGAAAAAGGAAGAGGCCAAGCACTCCATTACTCTTGATGTTCAAGAGGGATAAGAATTTTTTTCAATGGACGACACCCCAATCTCAACGGAACACCCGGCGCCTCGCCGGAAAAAAAACGACGAGGGGAAAAAATCTCGCCGCAATAAGCAGATCGCATCATTCCTCGTCATGGTGCTGGGCATCCTCATCCTTCTATGCCTCGTATCGTACTCTCCCGCCGACGAAGCGAGCGGCGACGTTCCCTTCTCCCAGCTCTACAAGATTTTTACCAACGACCCGGTGATTCAAGAGAAAGCGATCAGCACGAATAATTGGCTTGGACTTATCGGGGCGATCACATCGAACTTCCTCATCAACTCGACGGTCGGCTATGCGATATTCGTCCTGCCGTTTTTGTTGATCGCATGGGGATGGATGACACTCCGCCGCAGCGAGATTCGCCGGTTAGTCTATTTTACAAATTACATTCTCGCTCTTGTGGTCCTCTGGGCGACATTGTGCGGGCTTCTGAGGCTTGTCGGAATGTCAGAAGACCTTTCGCCGCAATGGAGCGGCGCGATCGGGGCATTCCTTTCGTCCGTGCTGCGGCAATTGATCGGATCCGCCGGGGGAATTATTGTTACGGTATCACTCCTCTTCGTTACGCTGACGCTCGCCATCGACCTCGATCTTCATGTCACGTCGGAACGCGTGAAGAATTTTTTCGCGTCGATCGTTTCGGCAATCAATGCCGTGTTCGAACGCTGGAAGGAACAGCGGGCTATTCAAGCGGCCGAGAAAGAGAAGCAGAAAGCGATGATACAAGTAAAGCGCCCGGCGGAAGAAATTTCGGCCAGGACGGAACATGCCGTACGGCCCAAGATCGTTTCGCCCCGTGAGGATCGGACCACAACCGTCGAAGAGGCGCCGCTACCGGATGACGCCGACGAAAGAATAGAACCTGCCGTGGAAGTCTCAACGGAGGCAGGAGAAGAAACGCCGCTCGATATCAAGGAAATGGTGCGCGAAGAAGAGGTCGGTTTGGACGAACGCGATGTCCAGGATGAGGAAATCGACTACGTGTTCCCGTCGGTCGACTTGCTGAACTCCCAGCGCCAGGCCGAAGCGATCGACGACGCCGAGCTGAAAGCCAACGCTGAACTGCTGCGTGCAAAACTTGCCGACTTCGATGTCGAGGTGGCCAACGTCAGTGTGACGCCGGGACCGGTCGTGACGTTGTATGAACTTGTTCCGGCGACCGGGGTTAAAGTTGCGAAAATTGTTAACCTTGCGAACGACCTCGCTCTTGCCATGCAGGCAAAAGGGATCCGCATCGAAGCGCCGATTCCGGGCAAAGGAACGGTCGGTGTCGAAATACCGAATCACAAACCGTCGCTGGTGACAATCCGGAGCATCATCAACTCCGCAAAATTCCGGGACGCACAGGCTGCGCTTCCGCTCGCGATGGGAAAAACAATTTCCGGCGAGGTCTACGTCGATGACCTGTCGAAAATGCCGCACCTGCTTATCGCCGGTTCCACCGGTTCGGGAAAAAGCGTCGGCATCAACACCATCCTTGCGAGCATTCTCTACCGGCTTCATCCGTCGGAAGTAAAGTTTCTGATCATCGACCCGAAAAAAATCGAGCTCAGCCTCTACAAAAAACTTGAACATCATTACCTTGCGATTTCAAAAGATGTCGATGAAAAAATTATTACCATGCCGCAGAATGCCGTCCTGGCGTTGAAGGCTGTCGAGCTTGAGATGGAACAGCGCTATGACAAACTTGCCCATGCCGGCGTTCGGAACATTGCCGATTACAATGAGCGCATCACCTCCGGGCGTCTGAAAGATTCGGACACTTTCAAGCACCGGAAGCTTCCGTACATCGTCATCATTATCGACGAGCTTGCCGATTTGATGATCACGGCAGCCCGGGAGGTAGAAGAACCGATCACGCGGCTTGCACAGCTTGCACGGGCCGTCGGGATTCATCTCGTTGTGGCCACCCAGCGCCCTTCGGTCGATGTTATCACGGGCGTTATCAAAGCCAATTTTCCGGCGCGCATCGCTTATCAAGTCTCTTCAAAAACCGATTCGCGCACCATCCTCGACATGAACGGTGCCGAGCAGCTCCTCGGCAACGGCGACATGCTCTATATGCCGTCGTCCAGCCCGAAACCGATCCGCATTCAGAATGCGTTTATTTCGAGCGATGAAGTGGAATCGATCGTCGACCACATCGGCAGGCAGAAAGGGCTACAGCAGGCCGTTTGAACTGCCGTCGGTGCTGGAGAAACAGCGCGCATCGATGAGCTCGAGCGGCGGGGATCGCGATGAATTGTTTCAGGAAGCGGCGCGGACAATCGTTCGTCATCAGCAAGGGTCGGTTTCTTTGCTGCAGCGGCGTTTAAAAGTCGGCTACTCGCGCGCTGCTCGGCTGGTCGACGAGCTTGAAGCTGCGGGGATTGTCGGACAGTTCGACGGCAGCAAAGCGCGGGAAGTGCTTGTTGAAAGTGAAGCAGAGCTTGAAATTATTCTAAAGAGTTTACTATGATGATGCGAACGGCAGTTGTTTTAATCGTGCTGACCTTGATGCACGCCCCGGTCATGCGGCTGTATTCCGGCCAGAAGGCAAAATTAAGCGCTGCAGAAGTTCTTGAAAAAGTGCAGGAAGCGTACTCGAACGTCGAAGATGCATCGGCCGGTTTTACCCAAACCGTTTCATTGAAGTACGCGAAAATCGAGCAGACGTACACCGGAACAGTGATGATGAAGAAGGGAAACAGGTACCGCATCGAGTCGCAGGAGCAAACTCTCGTGACCGACGGTGCAACGGTGTGGGCATACTCTCCCGTCAATAAACAGGTGCTCATCGATTTGTATAAGGAAAATCCGAATACATTCTCTCCTGAACAATTTCTCGTCGGGCTCCCCAAGAATTTCCGGGCAACGCTCGTCGATGACAATGGGGCGGATGTCCATGCCGCATATACCTTAAAACTCTCGCCGAAATCCGGCGCTTCCAAATTCGTGAAGTCACTCAAAGTGTGGATCGATGACACGGATTGGAGCATCCGCGGCGTCGAATACATCGATATGAACGAAACACGAACGTTCTACTCGTTGAAAGACGTCCGGTTCAATACCGGAATTCCGGATGAACGCTTTACCTTTGCCGTGCCGGACCATGTCGAGGTGGTCGACCTTCGTTCCAACGGGCACGATGTGCCTCACTAGTAATCCTGACCATAGTGCTAAACCCTTTCCTTTAAAAACTGACGCAAATCCGTAATACATGTTTGCGAAATAATTGAAGTCATAGCATCACTTTTTAAACTGTACCGTTACTTTTTTATTCCATGAAGCGCTCCAGAACCTATATCCGGTATACCCTCAGCTTTGTCATCATGGCGTTGTTCATGTACCTCGCGTTTCGCGGCCAGGATTTTGAAGCCATTGGGACATCGTTGAGGCGGGTTCACTTCGTCTGGATCTTTTATCTCATCGTCGGAGGCGTCCTCAGCCATCTTGTCCGCGCGTGGCGATGGCAATATCTTCTCGCTCCCGTTAAAAAAAACGTCACGCTCCGGAATTCTTTCTCTGCCGTCATGATCGGGTACATGGTGAACAATTTTCTGCCGAGGGTCGGTGAGGTTGTCCGCCCGTACACGCTCGGGAAGCTTGAGGGGATTTCGAAAACTGCGGCATTCGGCACCGTCATCATTGAACGGATCATCGATATCATCGCGTTCTTTTCCATTTTGCTTGCAGTCATGTTTTTCTATTCCGACTCGTTCGCCGAGCTGTTCCCTTCGTTTGCCTCGATTGAGCCGTTCTTTCTTGCCGGCTCTGTGTGTGCATTTCTCCTCTTTATCTTTCTCTTTTTCAAGGCGGAGTACATTATTTCTTTGATCAAAAGAGGCCTGGTGTTCCTGCCGGAAAAAATCCGCGGGAAACTCGACCGTGTGTTTGCATCGTTCATTAGCGGTTTTGCGATCGCTAAAGACCCCGGGCAGTTCGTGATGATCATCATCACAAGCTACATCATCCAGGGGCTCTACCTGGTGCTGATGTATATTCCATTTTATGCTTTCGATGCGATGGCCAACCACTCGCTCAATTTCGGTTCTGCCACAATTTTGCTTGTCGTTTCCACCGTTGCATTTGCCGTCCCGACGCCGAGCGGGTTCGGGACGTATCATTCGTTTACGTCGTTCACCCTCACCCAATTGTACCACATTGACGGCGTTACCGCATTAAGCTATTCGATTCTCACGCATGAAGTCGGCGTGTTGCTGACGGCGGTCATAGGATTATATTATTTTTTTAGAGACCATATTCGTGTCACTGAAATTGTGGTGGAGGGACAATAATGGTCTTGGTGCTTACACTAATGAGGTAGAGGCTATGAAGCAGGTATCTCAAGAAATGAAGAAAGGTACGATGCATGTCGAAGAGGTGCCGGAGCCGGCGTTAAAGGGGGGCGGCGTCATCGTCCGCAACGAGTATTCACTGATCAGCGCCGGGACGGAACGGTCATCCGTTCAAAAACGGAAAGAAAGCATGCTCTCCAAGGTGCGGTCGAATCCGGATATGGTGAAGCTTGTCATGCAACAGATGCGGCAGCAAGGTGTCCTCAATGTATACAGGAAAGTGATGGCGAAGCTCGAGGCGTTCGGTCCGCTCGGATACAGCTCTGCCGGGACGGTCATCGGAGTTGCAGGGGATATCGATGATTTTGGAGTAGGCGACCGGGTTGCCTGCGGCGGCGGTTCGGCAAATCACGCCGAAGTGTTGTTCGTGCCGAAAAATCTTTGCGCGAAAATTCCGACCGGACTCTCGATGCAGGAGGCTGCATTCACCACGGTGGGGGCCATTGCCCTCCAGGGCGTGAGGCTGACTGCGCCGACGCTGGGAGAAACAATTGCCGTGATCGGCCTTGGACTTGTCGGGACAGTTAACGGTCCAGCTATTGAAAGCCGCCGGATGTTCGGTGATCGGGATCGACATCGACAGCCGCTCCGTCGCGCTGGCAAAAACTCTCGGAGCTGATGCTGCGTTCGCTCGATCCTCGAGAGGGTTGATGAGCGATATTCAATCCCAGACACACGGGCTTGGAGCGGATGCAATCATCATCACCGCAGCAACGAAAAGCAACGACCCGGTGCAACTCGCCGGCGAGATCGCCCGCGATAAAGCCCGCGTAGTTCTCGTGGGCGACGTCGGAATTTCTATTCCCCGGGCCCCGTATTACATGAAAGAACTGGATTTCAGAATATCGAGGTCGTATGGCCCCGGACGCTACGATACATCGTACGAAGAGAAAGGGCGGGACTACCCGGTCGGGTATGTGCGCTGGACCGAGAAACGCAATATGGAAGAATTCCTGCGGCTTGTGGAAGAGAAGAAAGTCAACGTGGAGAAGCTGACGACACATACGTTTCCCATCGCCGAAGCTCTGAAGGCGTACGCCATGATTGCTCACGGTACAAAAGAGCGTTACATCGGCGTCCTGCTTGAGTATCCGCACGAAAAAAAATCCACGCTGACGAGCGTCGCTGTCACGCCGCCGCGTCAGTCACGGGGCTCGCTTTCCGTCGGCTTTATTGGCGCAGGGAATTTTGCGCAAAGCTCGCTCATACCATTTATCAATACCAAAGAGGTTACGCTGAAAGGCGTATGCACTTCGAACGGTTTGAATGCGAAGAATGTCGCCCGGAAATTCGGGTTTGAATTGGCAACGACCGACCCGAAAGAAATTTACGCCTCGAAAGACATCGATACGGTGTTTATCGCAACACGCCATAACCTCCATGCCTCGTTGTGCGTTCAGGCAATAAAAAATCACAAGCATGTCTTTGTGGAAAAGCCCCTTGCGCTCAACGAGAAGGAGCTTGCTGAAGTCATCAAGGCGCATGATGCGGCAAAAAAGCAATCTCATCTTCGATTCATGGTTGGATATAACCGGAGATTTTCTCCCTCGGTGAAGCAAGCGAAGGATTTTTTCGCCGGGGCAGCCGAACCGATGTTCATCAATTACCGGGTGAACGCCGGTTTCTTGCCGAAAGAGCATTGGACGCAGGATCCCGTAGAAGGGGGTGGAAGGATTATCGGCGAAGTTTGCCATTTCATCGATACGATCCAATACCTCTCGAACGGCGAGCCGGCATCCGTTTTTGCGCAGTCGCTTTCGTTGACGGGAGAACGTTCGCAAAGCGATAATATCGCCATCACCGTTCGGTTCTCGAACGGTTCGGTGGGAGTTATTTCTTATCTTGCCAACGGAGATTCCGCCCTTCCCAAAGAACGCATTGAGATTTTTTCAGGAGGGAAAACGGCAGTCATCCACAACTTCAAAGTGTTGGAGACGTACCAGGGAGGGGCACGAAAAGTTCATGAGACGCTATCGATAGAAAAAGGGCACAAGGCTGAAGTTGAAGAATTTATCAGCTCCGTGCATCTTGCAAAAGACCTCATACCGTTCCAGAGCCTCGTTGTTACCGCGCGAACAACGTTTAAAATTATTGAATCGCTGGAAAGCGGGATCCCCGTTGAACTCTAAGCTGCGTGTTATGACCGCGAGAATTGCCGTTATCACTTTTGTCTGTCTGTCCTGGACCGGCGCTTCTCACGCCCAGGCGGTGGAGAATGAGAGCGGGTTAAAGCTGCGGGAAAATACTTTTTCAATATATGGCGGAATGGGTATCTCCATCGCCGATGCACCGGGGCTGGTTCATTACCTTAACATGCTTGATTACCCGACGGTGCTCAGCGATTTTGCGACCGATGTTGAGTTTTTCGGCGGGGTGGAATTTCCGCTGAGCTTTGAGTGGGGAGGTGCGCTTGAGTATTCGTACCTCTTCAAATCGTATACTCTTCCTACCGGGGATGCTGGAACGTATTCCGTGTTTTATAGCATGCACATGCCGACGGTGATGGCGCACTATGTTGTGACCGGCGAAGGGTATTTTTTAAAATTCGGCGGCGGATTCGGCTACCACACCGGTTCTCTCGAACAAAAAGACCCTTACGGCAACGACATAACTTATTCGGCTCACGGCATCGGTCTCAAGGCTCAAGCAGTGGGCGAAACTGCCTTTGATGAGCATTTGTACGGATACATCGGAGGGGATATGCGGTGGGAGATCATGGGAAAATTGAAAAGCGATAATGGCACCGTGTTGCAGAACCAGGGCCAGGTTGCATCGCTTTCGATGTTTGTCGTCGGCCTTAATTTTGGAGTGATCTATTATTTTTAGTATAATCCATCATTCGTCGGCAAGCAATTCCCTCCCCTTATAGGGGAGGGTAAGGGTGGTGTCGTTTCGGCGATGCCCCGTTTCTCTATGAAGGGTGGGTTTTATATTCACATCATCACAGTAACGAAGGAACGGCATAATGAAAGCAATTTTTATTTTCCTCTGTGGAATAGTTTTCCTTTCCGCGCTTTCAATCAGCCAGGAGAAAAAATCGACAAAGAAAGGAAAATCATCGGTGGATTCAACGAAAATGTCTCACGGTCTTGTCGTCATTAAAACTTCAATGGGTGACATCACCATTCAATTAGCAGACGACAAAGCGCCGAAACATGCCGCCAATTTCCGCAAATTGGCAAAAGAAGGATTTTATGCCGGGACAACATTTCACCGTGTCATTCCCGGGTTCATGATTCAGGGGGGCGATCCGAATTCAAAGGGCGATGACCGTTCAAAGGACGGCCTCGGCGGACCGGGATATACGATCGATGCCGAGATCGGGCTGACGCATGAACGGGGCGTTATTGCTGCGGCTCGTCAGGGTGACGAGATGAATCCGGAGCGCAGATCCAATGGCAGCCAGTTCTACATCACCGTTGCCCCTGCGCCGTTCCTGGATGGTCAATACAGCGTTTTTGGAAAAGTCATAAAGGGCATGGACGTGGTAGATAAAATCGTCGCCGTTCCTCGCGACCGCAACGATAACCCGATTCAAAAAGTCGTCATCAAAAAAGTGACCGTTCATTAAAGGGTCTTTCGGTAATGGCAAAAAGCGCCAAAGGAAAAATCTCCGTCGATACCTTTCTTTCTTCCATCAAGAAGAAAGAATTTGCGCCGGTCTATTTTTTTTACGGCGAGGAAGACTTTTTGATTGACGAAATCGTCGACGCTGTCGTCGCCGAAGGCGTCGACCCTGCAACCAGGGGCTTTAACCTCGACATCATCCAGGGGAGCGAAACAGACGGGAAAGACATTGTTTCCATCGCCTCCTCGTTTCCCATGATGGCGGAACGGCGGGTCGTTATCGTGAAAGATTTCGACCGCGTTTCAAACAAAGAACTTGTCGAGCCGTATCTCGAACATCCGTCGCCGTCGACATGCCTCATCCTGATTGCCTCAAAGCCCGATATGCGCAAGAAGCCGTATCCATTGTTGAAAAAGAATTCCGTCGGCGGGGAATTCAGCAGATTGTATGATAACGAGATACCGGGATGGATTCAGCGCCGTGTGTCGCAGTTGCGGAGGACAATGACGCCGGAGGCCGCCGAGTTGTTGCAGGCGTACGTCGGCAATTCCCTCCGGGAGGTTTCAAACCAAATCGATAAATTATTGATTGCCGTTGGCCCCAAACCGACCGTTGCATTGGAAGATGTTGAGGCCGTCGTCGGCATCTCGAAAGAATTTACCGTATTTGAATTGACGAAGATGGTCGGTGAAAAGAATATTTCTCAATCACTCGAAATCGTCGAGCGCATGCTGGACAGCGGAGAATCACCGCAATTGATCATTGTCATGCTCACGCGCCATTTTATCATCATGGCGAAACTTCGTGAGCTCCATGCTGCGGCGAAATCGGAATTCGAGCTGGCGGGCGCTGTCAGGGTGAGCCCTTATTTTATTAAAGAATACCTTTCGCAGCTTCGCCGTTATTCTCCCGCTGCCGTAGAAAACGCTTTTCTCGCCCTTGCGCGCGCCGACCGGGAGTTAAAATCATCGGCCACGGACCCGAAACTCGTGATGGACGTGCTGTTGTGCGAAATTATGGAACGAGGGGCGGTTCACGCCTCCGCATTATCAACCTCGTATTAATAACCGCGCATGCATCTCCTCTCCCCGCCCACGCATTCCGAATGGATATATTTTGGTCTTCTTGTTTTTGGATTGACTACCTTTATCGTTGTTGCTGAGCTGGTGAGGAAGGCGCTCCGCTGGTCGCCCGAAGTTTTGCGAAAACTCGTCCATATCTCCACCGGCGTTCTTATTTTTTTTGCACCAACAATTTTTAATTCAGGCATCCCCGCAATTCTCCTCGCAGTCATCTTTATCACCGTCAATTTTACCGCCATAGAGCTCGGCTTGTTGAAAGGGATGCACGGCACGAACAGGCGTTCGTACGGCACAGTCTATTACCCGCTCTCGTTTTTAATACTTGTTCTCCTCTGCTGGGATACCATTCCGCAAATTATTTCCATTTCCATACTTGTGCTCGGGCTGAGCGATGCGGCTGCCGCGATCGTCGGGGAAAGCCTTTCTTCACCGCATGTGTACTATCTCACGAGCGATAAGAAATCTCTCGAAGGTTCAGCGGCGATGTTTGTCACGACGTTTCTTGTTGTTGCTTTTCTTCTTAGCACTTCCTTAGGCCTCAACGGAACCCTCGCGTTGAACTTCTTTCCCCGTTTCTCCTGCACAGTGCAAGCCGCCCTGGTCGCTCTCGCCGTATCGTTGTTCGCTACAGCATGGGAAGCGATTTCTTCGAAAGGGTTGGATAATCTTACGATCCCGCTATCGACGGCGTTTATCCTTCACTTTTTTCTTGTTCCATTCCAGCACCATCATGTTGAACAATTCTTGATTGGACTCACGCTTGCGGTTATTTTTGCCGCTGCATCATACACCCTTCGTTTTCTGTCGTCGAGCGGAAGTGTGGCAACGTTTATCTTAGCGGCGATCATTTTTGGACTGGGTGGATGGCAATGGACGGTCCCGGTTCTGGCCTTCTTTATTCTTTCGAGCGGACTTTCAAAATACGGCAAGAAAAGGAAAGCGGCGTACCAATTGATGTTTGAAAAAAACGATACGCGTGATGCAGGACAGGTGGCAGCCAACGGCGGCGTTGCCGGGATTTTGATACTCTGCTGGTATTTTTTTCCTGCAAATAATGTATGGTATTATCTCTACCTCGCTTCGCTTGCAGCGGTGACGGCAGATACATGGGGGACGGAAATCGGGCTTCTGGCAAAAAATTCTCCGCGTTCAATCATCACACTAAAAAAAGTCGAGACCGGGACGAGCGGCGCCGTGTCGTTCGCCGGATTGGCGGGTGGAGCGCTCGGTGCATTTCTCATCGCCCTCAGCGGAAACTTCTGGATGACGGGAATCGCAGTGCATTCTTCCTTTGTCATGGTCATCATCTCGGGTGTTGCTGGTTCACTTATTGACAGTGTGGTCGGTGCAACGGTTCAGGCGAAATATCGGTGTGACGTGTGCGGAAAAATGACTGAGCGGACTATCCATTGCGGGTCTCCGGCGCAGCTCATCGCCGGCGTGCGTTGGATCGGCAACGATGTGGTGAATTGGGCGTGCGCAATCGGAGGCCCGCTGATTTTTGTATTATTGAGTGTCGCCGGGGCGTAAGAAACCGAAAAGTTTTGCTCTAAACTCCTCTCATTTGTTTAAATTCCCAATTCTTATTCACCTTTACTTTCCCTGAAAAGATTGCTATTTTGTTGATGAAAACTTATGAAAACCGTCACTATTTCTTCGATTTCTGTCGGTGGAGGCAATCCTTTAGTGTTGATTGCCGGCCCGTGCGTTGTTGAAAACAGAGACATGATTTTCTCGACGGCCGAAACGATTAAGGAGATCACATCGCGGCTCGGCGTGCCGTTCATTTTTAAATCCTCCTATAAAAAGGCGAATCGGACGAGCGTAAGCGGCTTTACGAGTATCGGCATTGACGAAGCGCTAAAGATTTTATCGGAGGTGAAAAAGGAGCTGGAGATTCCGATCCTTACAGATGTCCACACGACGGAGGAAGTTCGTGCAGCTGCACAGGTTGCCGATGTTATCCAGATTCCCGCGTTTCTCTGCCGTCAAACCGATTTACTGATTGCCGCCGGCGATACCGGAAAAGCAGTGAATATCAAGAAGGGGCAATTTCTTGCCCCGGAAGATATGAAACATCCGGTCGAAAAAGTCGCCTCAACGAAAAATGAAAGGATTCTCGTGACTGAACGGGGTGCGACGTTCGGCTATCACAATCTCGTCGTCGATATGCGCGGCCTGCCGGTGATGCGTTCGTTCGGTTACCCCGTCATTTTGGATGCGACACATTCCGTGCAGCTTCCCGGCGACGATAACGGGAAGAGCGGCGGACAGCCCCAATATATTTTTCCGATTATGCGGGCAGGCGTTGCGGTTGGAATCGACGGCCTCTTCATTGAAACCCATCCCGACCCCGCCAAAGCGCTGAGCGATGCGGCAAGCCAGCTTCCGCTTCGGCGCCTGGAAGAATTATTGCTCCAGGCGAAGGCGATCGATTCCCTCGTTAAAAGGAATGGATGGTCGTGAGTTACGGTTCTCCTCACAACGGTCAACAGGCATCCTTTCCCCGCCCGTTGACCACGTTTGAACGCGAAACACTACTCTGGCTTCTTCCCGATACAAGGTCCGGGTACAACACGTATCGCAAATATATTTCGGAATGGGTTGTTGTCGGTGAAGGGCGTCGTGGTGCGGGAAATTATATCCTCGCGGAACAAGGCGTTCATCCCGATATTGAATCGCCGCTGCCGCAGGTTTTTGCCTACGGAGTGATCGAAGCTGAAAACGCAAAAATTTCTGCAACACTGCGGGAGTTGTTCGAGGATCAGCTCGAATATGAGATCGTCAGCCTGAAGGACGATACGATTCCGCAAAACCTGGCGGTGCGGCGCCGATGGAATTTTTCCCTGTGGTCTCCGGCGCAGCCATGCCCGGCATGCGGCTCATCACTCCGCGAGGTCACGATCCGGAGAGAATCCGGAGGAGATGCAACGCTGGCGGTGTGCGCCGCCGATAGAAGGCTGTGGATCTTTGATGCTCTCGACGAAGTGAACCACCTTATTCCGGTAACGAATTTTCACAATGCACTGATGCTTCATAAAAATATCCGTGACCCTGAAACCGCTCTCGCAGCGGAAAATTTTTTCAAACACCTCCATACGTTTTCCGATGCGGACCTCGGCGCCGCGTTTGTACAGTACAATAAGCTAAGAAAGAAGATTGACCTTGGCAGGATCGTTGTGCCAGGTTCACGCAAACCAACCCTTATCGACAAAGTTCTTTCACTTTTTAAAAAATGAGCACTCAATCGTTTGAAATTGAAAAGGGGAAGCAAGTCATTCGTATCGAAGCGCAATCGGTCGCCGCGCTTGTCGACAAAATCGACGCCTCGTTTGAACGGGCTGTTCGGATCATCCTCGAGGCAAAAGGAAGGATCGTCGTTACCGGTATGGGGAAATCTGGGATCATCGCACGCAAAATTGTCGCGACGATGAACTCGACCGGAACCGCGGCAATTTTCCTTCATCCGTCGGATGCCGTCCACGGCGACCTGGGGATGGTACGGCGGGAAGATGTCGTGGTGTGTTTGTCGAAAAGCGGTGAGACACAGGAAATCTGCCAGCTGATCCCGATGTTCAAGCGGATTCAGGTTCCGATCATTGCGCTCCTTGGCCGCGTGAACTCGTCAATTGCTCGCGAGTCCGACGTCGTCCTCGACGTTTCGGTGGAAGAAGAGGCCTGCCCGCACGATTTGGCGCCCACATCATCGACAACTGCCGCACTTGCTATGGGGGATGCCTTGGCCATCACGCTGTTGGAAAAGAAAAATTTCAGCAAGGAAGATTTTGCGTTGTTTCATCCGGGCGGCAATCTTGGCAAACGCCTTCTTCTGAAGATCGAAGAATTGATGGCCGCCGGACCGCTGGTGCCGAAAGTTTCGCTCACAACCAGCCTGCGCGATACGATCCTTGAGATGACCACGAAACGGTTGGGTGCCACGTGCGTTGTCGACGCGGATGGAATTCTCCGCGGCGTCATCACAGACGGAGATCTTCGCAGGCTTCTGCAAAAAACGACCGATGTGTCCGGCGTTACCGCCGAGCACGTGATGACACGAAATCCCAAAACGATCTTGTTCGGGGCGCTGGCTGCTGCTGCCCTTCAGGAAATGGAAGCATTTAAGATTACGCAATTAATTATCGTGGACAAGGAACATCGGCCTGTCGGCATGGTGCATATTCATGAACTGGTGAAAGCCGGCCTAGCGACACAGGATCGAGGATGACGTGGTAAGAAGCCGCATTGTTTTTCTCGCTGCATGCGCCGTGCTACTTGCCAACGGTTGTGAAGAGAAAATTAAACCGTCTGTTTTAGGAGGAGTCTCCAGCGCGGCGCTTCCTTCTCAAGAGAGCTGGAATACGACCGTGACGTTCACCGATTCCGGCATTGTCAGAGCAATTCTAAAATCGGGGCATATCTCTGCGTATGAGGCATCAAAGCAGACGCTTCTCGACAGCGGAGTGCACGTCGATTTCTTCGACGAGCACGGGGTGCACTCGTCGGTCCTTACCTCGCGAACGGGCAAAGTCGACGAAAACACGAACAACCTTGAGGCGACGGGGAACGTCGTGGTGGTGTCGGACAGCGGTGTTGTTGTCGAAACGGAAAAATTGTTTTGGGATAACCGGCGCCAGCTCATCCATTCAGATGAGTTCGTCAAAATTACTTCCCCCAAAGAAAATTTGCAGGGACACGGGTTCGAATCCGACCAGAGCCTGAAAAATTACAAAATCTTCAAGGTCACGGGAACCGCAAAGCCACAATAGCTCGGTGTCATAACACAGACGAATGATAAAAAAGAGAGTTGGTTCTTGACAGGAAATGTATTGAAATGCACCGGTTTATGTTTTGTGGTTTTTTCCCTTTTGAGCGGGGATGCGCTCGGACAGGGGAAGGATGATATTCTTTTGAAGCATGCGGACGTATTTGCAGGGAGGAATGTGAACGGCGAGGATATCCGCGAACTGACCGGCAATGTCCATCTGGTACAGGGCAACGTTTTGGTCTGGTGCGATCAGGCGGTTCAGCATCTCGCAAAAAACGAAGTTGAATTGATGGGCAGGGTGAGGGTTCTCAGGGACACGGTAACGTTGACGGCAAAAAGAGGGACCTATTACGGCGACACAAAAAGAGCGGTCTGCGAAGACGGCGTCCGCCTTGAAACGACTCATGTTGTCCTGCTCGCCGATTCAGGAACCTATTTCACCGAAGAAAAAAAATCGTTCTTTCATTCGCACGTCCGCGTCATCGATTCGACGACCACGATCTTCAGCGACGAATTGACCTATCTTGAAAAAGAACGGGAGTCCATCGCCGTTCACAACGTGAAGGTCATCAATTCCGACAACAACGTCCGGCTGTTCGGAGACTACCTTGAGCATTTTGACGAAACGCGGTACACCCGGATCACGGAACAGCCGCGCCTCATGCAGATCGATACCTCGTCGAAGGGAGTGATCGATACACTTGTCGTAAAAAGCATCCTGATGGAATCTGTACGACGACTCGACAAAAAAATTGATCGCTACCGACAGCGTTGCAATGGCGCGAGGGGCGCTGTCGGTCCGGTGCGGATGGGCGAGATATTTTACGCAGAAGCAATTTATGGAACTGCGCCAGGCGCCCGTTGTGTGGTACGATGATAATCAGGCGTCGGGTGATTCGATTACGCTGTATATGTCGCACAATAAATTACAGCGGGCCCTGATTCTCGGAAGGACATTCGCGCTTTCCCTCAGCGACAGTGCTTATCCTGCTCGTTATAATCAGCTGACGGGAAGAAAAATTGAGATGTTTTTTCAGGATGATAAACTTCACGAGATGGCTGTCGACCAAAATGCCATCAGCTTGTATTATCTGTACGACGGGAAAGACCCGAACGGCGCCAACAGAACGAGCGGTGATGTGATTACGATGTCATTCATCGATGGGAAGATTGACGTGATCCGGATCGTGAGAGGCATCGAGGGAACGTATTATCCCGAAAACATGGTGCTGAAAAAAGAAGCCAAGTACAATCTGGACGGTTTCGAGTTGAGGACAGACCGTCCGACGCTGAATTCCATTTTTCCTAGCCTGAAGAACTTATGACGGAGATACAACCCGGTTTTAGTAACCCTGACACTCAATCATCGCTAGGCTCTGCTTTGTCGACGAATCATCATCCGATTGTTCTTCGCGCCGAGAAGCTGGTGAAGTTGTACAAGAAGCGGGCCGTCGTGAAGGATGTTTCGGTAACCGTACAGCAGGGAGAAATTGTCGGATTGCTCGGTCCGAACGGAGCGGGCAAGACGACGACGTTTTATATGATCGTGGGGATGATCAGGCCGAACGGCGGGCATGTATATCTTGAGGATAAGAATATCACGCGGCTGCCGATGTACAAGCGCGCCCATGCCGGGGTAGGATACCTTCCGCAAGAGCCATCGGTTTTTCGCACGATGACGGTGCGGGAGAATATCCTGGCGGTGTTACAGATGACAAAACTTTCCCCGTCGGAACAGGCTGATCGGTGCGACAAACTGCTCGGAGAATTCGGCCTGACGCATCTGGCGAAAAGCAAGGGATACGTTCTTTCCGGCGGTGAGCGGCGGAGGACGGAAATCGCGCGTGCGCTGGCAACCGACCCCAAATTTATTTTACTCGATGAACCGTTTGCCGGCATCGATCCGATTGCCGTCGAAGAGATTATGAGGATCGTGACCGGCCTCCGATCGCGCGGCATCGGCGTGCTGATCACCGACCATAACGTACATGAAACACTTTCTATCACCGACAGGTCATATCTTTTGTTTGAGGGGAAAATACTGAAAGCGGGAACGGCCGAGTCGCTTGCGAATGACCCCCAGGCAAGGAAATTGTATCTCGGCGAGAGTTTTAAGTTGGACCGGTATGAGTGAAAAAGCAGAATATAGAATTCAGAATACAGAAGTCAGAATTCAGAAGTTAAATTACATTTTTGGGGGATTGAATGGAGAATTCTGCTGCAAAAACGTTTAGAGATTTGATTGTCTGGCAAAAAGCTCATCAGTTTGTTTTACAGATTTACCGATTGACAGGTCGGTTTCCTCAGAATGAACAGTACGGACTTACCTCACAGATGAGAAGATGCGCGGTATCGGTTCCCGCGAATATCGCGGAAGGATTTAAAAGAAGAGGAAAACCTGACAAAGTAAGATTTATGAATATTGCACAGAGCTCTTTAGAAGAATGCAAATATTACTTGATTCTTGCGAAAGACCTTCATTATGGAGAAACAGAAATACTCGACGTCATGATTGATGAAGTCAGCAGGCTTCTTGAGGTATATTCGAATGCAATTCGCAAAAGCTTCTGAATTCTGTATTCTGAATTCCGGGTCGATTGAAAAGCAAAAGATTTTCATTTCATCACTATCAAAGGATACTCAATGGTTGTCGTACTCGAGCAGCAGGCCACGGAAGCTGACGTAGAGCGTATCATTAAAGTGCTTCACGATTTCGGGTTCGATGTTCACCGTTCAACGGGCATCAACCAGACCGTGCTCGGCGCGATCGGCGTGAAACCGGATTTCGATACGCGGCAGCTGGAACTTTTGCCGGGCGTCGCACATGTCTATCGCATCACCGACCCGTTCAAACTGGCAAGCCGGTCATTTCACCCGGAGAATTCGGTCTTCGATATCAAAGGAGTGAAAATAGGGGGAAAAGAAATTGTTATGATGGCTGGTCCGTGTTCGATCGAAAGCGAACAGCAAATTTTTGCCATCGCGAAACATGTGGGAGCGCATGGGGCAAAATTTCTCCGGGGCGGCGGGTTCAAGCCGCGTTCGTCGCCGTATTCATTCCAGGGCATGGGCGAAGAAGGGTTGAAGCTCATGCGACGCGCGGCCGACGAATTCGGGCTGCTCGTCATTACCGAAGTGATGGACTCGAACCAGATAGAGCTTGTCGAGAAATACGCCGATGTTCTTCAAATTGGCGCGCGCAACATGCAGAATTTTACATTCCTGAAAGAACTTGGCAAATCACGCAAGCCCGTCATGCTGAAACGCGGCTTGTCCGCGACGATTGAGGAATGGCTGATGTCGGCGGAGTATATTCTTTCTGGGGGCAACAAACAGGTGATCATGTGCGAACGCGGCATCCGCACGTTCGAAACTGCAACGCGCAACACGATGGACATCAGCGCAATACCGGTGATCCATGCGAAAAGCCATCTGCCTATCGTCGCGGATCCATCGCACGGTATCGGCATACGCGATAAAGTGACGCCGATGGCCCGCGCCGCAGTAGCCGCAGGCGCCGATGCCATTATGGTTGAGGTCCATAACGACCCCGACCATGCAAAATCGGACGGAGCGCAGTCGCTCTTCCCCGAACAGTTTGATGAATTGATGCGGCAAGTACGCATTATCGCAGAAGCGATCGGCAGAAGCATAGCGTGAAGCAATTAAGAATTATGAATTATTGATTGAATTAGGAATTAATTGCGCTTATAATGATCACTGTTCATTGATCACTGTTCACTGCCCCTGTTCATTGTTCATTGATGATTGTCTATTGACTATGAAGATTGCTATTATCGGCCTTGGCGTTATTGGCGGTTCGCTGGGTCTCGCGATTAAGCAGAATAATCCGCGGGTCACGCTCGTCGGGTTCGATTCCCCAGGGGTATTGCGCCGCGCGAGGAAGCGCGGAGCGATCGATATTGCTGCACTATCTCTTCGAAACGCCGTATCCGATGCGGAAATCATTTTTATCTGCACTCCTGTGGAATCAATCCTCAGGCTTCTTCCCGAGGTTTCGCGGTTCATCCCCCCTCATGCGATTGTCACTGATGTGGGAAGCGTGAAAGGCGTAGTTCAAGCGTGCGCAAAAAAATATTTTTCCTTGCACGGTGTATTCATCGGCGGCCATCCGATGGCCGGGTCGGAAGGGAGCGGCATCGAATATGCCGACGGCCTTCTTTTTCAGAATGCGGTCTATGTCCTGTGCCCGTCCTTAGGAGCCGGGAAGAAAATTCAACCCCTGGTAACTCTTTTACAATCAATCGGCGCGAGAATATTGACAATGGGTGCGCGTGAGCATGACCGTGTTGCCGCGGCGATCAGCCATCTTCCGCAGCTCATTGCGGTAAGTTTAATGGACAGCACGGCGCGCAAGAATAAGCGCAACCCCGCATTTTTGCAGCTTGCCGCCGGCGGCTTTCGTGATATGACGCGGATAGCTTCGAGCCCGTTTCCCGTGTGGAAAGATATCCTTTCGAACAACAGGGACGAAACCAGCCGGGCATTGCGGGAATTTGAGAAACTCCTGGGCCAATTCCGCAAGGGCCTGTACCAACGTTCATTATCGGATCTCGGCAATAAATTTCTCCGGGCGAAGTCATTTCGTGATTCCATCCCCCAAAATACCAAAGGCTTCCTTCATTCCCTTCACGATCTTTTCGTCTGGGTCGACGACAAACCGGGAATGCTTGCAACAATGACGGCGGCGTTGTTCCGCGCCGGCATCAACATCAACGATATTGAATTATTAAAAGTACGAGAAGGTCAGGGAGGGACATTTCGGCTGTCGTTCGAGTCCGCCGAGACGGCGCGTTTGGCCGTGAAATCGCTCCGCGCAAAAGGCTTTCGTGTAGCAAAGTAATTGATCACAATACGGTGACTTTTCTTTCTCAATAACGTCGCCGATTCCAGCTTACGTAGCGGCAGTATTAAACATAGAAAAGGATTTTGATGGCGCGTAAAATTTTCAGTATCGCTGCGGTACTTGTTCTCTATTCTTCATTCGCATGGAGCTGGGGAGAAGCCACCCACATTGTTATAAACAAAGAAGCGGCGATACATTTGCCTGCCTCCTTCCCATTCTTCGCCAACAACATACAATGGATTAGCGCGCATGCTCCGGACGCCGACAATCGCAAAGACAGCGATCCAACAGAGGCTCCCAAGCATTTCATCGATATTGAAGACTATCCCGAGTTTGCGACGGGAACGCTATCTCACAACTATGACACACTGGTAGCAAAACATGGCCAGTCTTTCGTGACGAATACCGGCGTGGTTCCGTGGTCAATTATTTGGTCCCTGGATTCGCTGACGAATTGTCTCCGAAGAGGAGACTCGGCACGGGCGCTGCAGTTCGCAGCCGACTTTGGGCACTACGTCGGCGATGCGCATCAACCCCTTCACGTTACGGCAAACTACGATGGAGGGGAGACCGGCAACAATGGGATTCACAGCCGATACGAATCGACGATGCTCCAAACCTATAACTACTTGAGTCAAATTTCGATTGTCGCCAAACACGTGCACTTTATCCCTGTGCCGATCGATACAAATTTTGCGTTTATCATGCACGGCAATAGCCTCGTCGATTCCATCATGAAAGCCGACGACTATGCAAGAGGAATTGATCCCTCTTACAAGAGTTCTTATTATGCCGCCCTATGGGAAAAGACCGGCCCGTTAACACAAAATCAAATTCAGGATGCCTCCGTCGATTTGGCCAATCTGTGGTTCACAGCGGCGATTAATGCAGGGCTTGTTTCTAACAGCTTCATCCCCTTAAGCGCGTTACCTAAGACCATCGCCTTTAACAAAATCACTCTGGGGAGCTTCAAAGACACAACGGTAACAATAACAAACCACGGGACGGATGTTCTTAATATTTCCAGCATTGTCGCAACAGGAAATTCTTTTTCCGTCCGGACAACTTCAGCAAGCCTCGCACCGGGGCAATCGCTTGTTGATACATTGCGCTATACTCCGGCAGGGCTTGGTCCTGAAAGTGGAAAGATTGTTCTCACGAGCAATGCAGCGTCATCGCCGGACACGATTGAGATGGGCGGGAGCGGAGCCGGTGAAGCCGTGCTGCATCTGTTGACGCATTCCATCTCGTTCGGAAATGTCAAAGTCGGACAATCGAAAGACACTACCGTCACCATTACCAACAATGGAAATGACACGCTGAAGATCATCGGTGTTACATCCGGCTCCGTCGTCTTCAATGCGAAACCGTTGTGCTACAGCCTTCTTCCGGGTCAATCATTTACGGACACACTCGTTTTCTCGCCCTCGTCGATCGGCCCCGTTCAGGCTTCGATTCTCATCCTGAGCAATTCGGGTACATCTCCGGATACTTTGACGGTGGACGGAAACGGCCAGTCTGTGACCGGCGTCGAGGTCTCGCAGACAAGCGTGCCGAATCAGTTCGGCCTTAGTCAGAACTACCCCAATCCGTTTAATCCGTCGACGCTGATTCGCTATGCGCTTCCGTATCGAAGCACAGTTCGAATCCAGGTCTTTAATGTGTTGGGACAGTTGATCGCGGATCTGGTCAACGGGGAGCAGGCGGCGGGGTTTCGTGAGGTCGTCTGGAACGCATCGTCCCCCAGCGGAATGTATTTCTACCGGATTGAGGCGGTGTCGGCCGATGATCCTACATTACGGTTTACAGCTGTGAAGAAGATGCTCCTGCTGAAATGACCTTGCGGCGGTTCAAGAATCTTGAAAAGTTAGGACGTTAGGTAATGCAACCTATTTTACTGAGGCAGGAAATGGTTTTTACTTACTTCTAGTCAAGTAATAATGAAACCTACGCTCAATTTTTATTATTTCTGCCAACAATTTCCGTTGTATCTTCGCATTGTTGAGAACGAAATTGTCTAGGTGGGTTTTTCATGAAAACAGCGAAAACGATCTACCAAAAATCTGAGTGAATCCATGCAATCAAACGCATTAATCTGCAATCTGAGTGTGATCAGAGCAGATCTGAGTAATCAACATTGGCATACGTTTTGAGCAAAGCTACCATTTGGTCGACCCACATCTTTTTCACAATGGAGGTTTCAAACTATGAGCGTCAGTCAGCTTGCAAAATCAATCGCTGAGTCTCCGACGTTGAAGTTGAACGAAGAGGCGAGAGTCTTGCGGGAAAAAGGAGAAGCAGTGATCCACCTCGGTGCCGGTGAGCCGAAAAACAAGGCGCCGATCAACGCCATTCTCAGCGCGGCTGCTAAACTTAACGCGGCCGATATCAAGTACACCCCCACTGACGGCATTCCATCGCTCAAAAAGGCAGTGATCAGATACACGGAGGAGAACTACGACCGGGTTGTCGCGCCTGAAAATGTGATCGTCTCCTCCGGGGCCAAACAATCGGTGTTCAACGTCCTCTATTCGATCGTCAATCCTCAGGATGAAGTCATTATCCTCGCCCCGTACTGGGTCAGCTACCCGGATATGGTGAAGATGGTTTATGGCGTACCGGTGATCGTAACCCCCGAAGACGGCGGATTCTATCCACGGATGGAAGATGTTCGAAAGGCAGTTAGCTCGTATACGAAAGCGATCATTGTCAACAGCCCCAACAATCCCTCCGGCGTCGTCTATTCCGAGGAATTTATTGCGCAAATTATCGAGTTCTGCGAGGCAAAAGGGATTTACGTCATCATGGATGACATTTATCATAAGCTGGTGTTTGACGGCAAGACCGTCCCTGTGTGTTACAAGTACACAAAGAAAGATATTGAATCGACTCACGTTATCGTTGTCAACGGGGTCTCGAAGTTGTACGGGATGACCGGTTTCAGAATAGGCTGGACGATCGCAAGCAGGGAGCTTGTGGGGATCATGTCGAACGTTCAGGGACAAATCACATCCTGCACGTCGGTCTTGCTTCAGGCCGCGGCAGAAGGTGCGATGACCGGCTTGCAAAGTGTCATCGAAAGCCTCCGCATGACGTTGGAAAACAATCGCAATGTCATGATGCAAGAACTAAACTCTTTCAACGGTGTGAAATGCACAAAGCCGAACGGAACATACTACTGTCTTCCGGATTTTCGTGCGTACTACAATAAATCGGTGGATCTCTCACAGCTTCTGCTGAAAAAAGCCCTTGTTGTTACGGTGCCGGGAAAAGAATTCGGTATGGAGGGCCATTTGCGCCTCAGCTATGCCGGCTCGATCAAAGACATTACCGAAGGCGTGGCGCGCATAAAATGGGCGCTCGATCCATCATCACCGAACGAAATTTATATTGGCGACCGTAAACTTGTGAGGGACTGGTTATGAACAATATCTTAGACATCAAAACACCTGCTCAAAGCGAAGCCGCTGCACTGAAAAGCGATTATGGGCTTGCCAACCACGGCCTCGAAAACTTGCGAATGGCATACTGGAACTTGCCGACGGAAGCATTGTACGAGGAGATCACCTTTCGGCGCGAGGCGAGAATTTCTCATCTCGGTCCGATTGTCGCCAACACGGGAAAGCATACCGCCCGGTCTGCGAACGATAAATTTATCGTCAAAGAGCCGACGACAGAAGATAAAATCTGGTGGGGGCAATACAATCGACCGTTCAGCACCGACAAATTCAACGACCTGTTTAACAGGCTGCAGGGTTTTTTGCAGGGGAGAGACGTTTTTGTGCAGGATTGCTACGGCGGTGCCGACCCGAATTACAGAATGCCGGTCCGGATCATCAGCGAGTACGCATGGCATGCCATGTTCGCACGAAATATGTTCATTCTTCCACAGACGAATGAAGAGTACCGCCGGCACGTTCCCGATTTCACCGTGATCGCTGTCCCTTCGTTTAAGGGCATCCCCCAGATCGACGCGACGGCAACGAACACATTTATTGCGCTTAACTTTGCGCAGCGGTTATGCATCATCGGCAATACTGCATACGCAGGCGAGATAAAGAAATCTATCTTTACTATCCTCAACTACCTCCTGCCGCTGCAGGGGGTCATGGCAATGCACAGCTCGGCGAACATCGGCAAGGACGGAGATGCGGCAATTTTCTTCGGACTTTCCGGAACGGGAAAGACGACACTCTCTGCCGACCCGAAGAGAAGCCTTATCGGAGACGACGAGCATGGATGGAGCGATGAAGGGGTGTTCAATTTTGAGGGAGGCTGCTATGCAAAAGTGATCCGGCTCTCGGCCTCGGCGGAACCGCAGATCCATGCAACGACGAAAATGTTCGGGACGATCCTCGAGAACGTTGCCTACGATCCGGTGACGCGGTTGATCGACCTCGACGACGAATCGATCACCGAAAACACGCGGGCGTCATATCCCCTCGATTACATCTCCAACGCGGTACCGGAAAAAATGGGGGGACATCCGAAGAACATTATCCTGCTGACGTGCGATGCCTCGGGCGTTATGCCGCCGATTGCACGGCTTACTCCGAATCAGGCGATGTACCAGTTTATTTCCGGCTACACATCGAAGATCGCGGGAACCGAAGTCGGTCTCGGCAAAGAACCCGAAATGACGTTTAGTACATGCTTTGGCGCACCGTTCATGGTGCATCATCCTTCATTCTACGCTGACTTGTTGAAGCGAAAAATCATGAAACATGGCGTCACGTGCTGGCTGGTCAACACCGGATGGATCGGCGGGCCGTTCGGAATCGGAAAAAGGATCAGCATCGGCCACACCCGCGCGCTTCTCAATGCAGCCCTGACCGGCGAACTGCAGAAAGCGAAATTTGTCAAAGACCCGGTCTTCGGCTTCGAAGTTCCGACGAGCTGCGAGGGCGTTCCGGCGAATGTGCTCGACCCGTCCGGTTCGTGGCCCAGCAAAGATCAATACAATCAGAAATACAAACAGCTGGCGTCCCGGTTCATCGAGAACTTCAAGAAGTTTGAGGAAGGATGTCCGAAAGAAGTGATCGAAGCCGGACCGAAGATCTAACGAAGAAACCGTTTTCGCTTAATATTAAAATCCCTGGGCGTAAACTCGGGAATTCTTTTTAGTGATTCATCTCGTTCCCAAACTCCGTTTGGGAACGCCGAACTTGAGGAAGCGGAGCTTCTCGGATTTGCGTTCCCAACGGGACGTTGGGAACGAGAGTACAATCTCTGATTGGGAACGCAACGCCAAGTTCCGCTTCACAATCCAAAAGGGGGGATCTTATCTCGTTCCCAATCTCCGATTGGGAACGAAACTAATGCTGCGCTCTTGAAGCTCCGCTTCACACTTCAGAAAAGGGGGAAAAATAGATGTCCCGCACACGCTATAAAATCTACAACGAACAGCAACCTCATTTCCTGACCATGACGGTAGTCGAGTGGATCCCACTATTCACGAATCCGGAAATTGTGTCGAAATTGCTTGAATCGCTGCGCTTTGTGCAAAAGGAACGTGAAGTTGTTTTATATGCCTACGTTATTATGGAGCACCACTTGCACCTTATTGCATCGGCGCCAGAAATAGGGAAGACGATGAAAGAGTTTAAATCATATACGGCGCGAAGGATTATCGATTACTTAGAAGAGCGGAAGTCAATGCGGATATTAAGGGAACTGCATCGGAAAAAAATGCCGCATAAAACAAAAAGCGAGTATCAACTGTGGCAGGAAGGGAACCATCCGGAAGAAATTTATAACGAGGCAATGCTTTTGCAAAAGATCGAGTATCTTCACAATAACCCGGTACGACGGGGATATGTTGATGAGCCAAGGTGTTGGCGATATTCGAGCGCAAGGAATTATGAGGGTAGAGAGGGTTTACTCGAGGTGAAAACGGATTGGAGAAATTAGCGGCTCGTATCTCGTTTATATCTCGTTCCCAATCTCCGATTGGGAAGGTAATTCGGCTTAATGAAACGGAGTTTCACAGATTGGCGTTCCCAACGGGACGTTGGGAACGAGATGTAGAGAGAGGTAACGAGATGTACGAAGGCACTTCCCTGCCCATCTCATTCCCAAACTCTGTCTGGGAACGTAAGTCAAGTCAGGCTCCGCTTCATTGTTGATATCCAGCTTGATGAACGGAGTTTCACAGGCTAGCGTTCCCAACGTCCCGTTGGGAACGAGATAAACTTGATGGATAATTGGTTATTCCTTAGGTTTCGATGGTGTTGAAGGGGGTTTCGGTTTTGGCGTGGAGGGGGACTTTTCTTCCGACGTCTTCGGTGGAGCTTTCGGTTTTGAGACCTTTGAGGTCGACTTTGATTCTTTCGTGCCCGACCCGGAATTTTTATAATCCGTTTGATAGAAGCCGCTTCCCTTGAAAATCATTCCGCCCCCTTTGCTGATAATGCGCACAAGGTTTTGCGTCTTGCAGACGGGGCAGAGCACCAGCGGATCGGCGTTTATCGACTGAACTTCTTCAAACTCGTGTTTGCACTTCTTGCATTTGTATTCGTAGGTTGGCATACTCTCTCTTCAATTTCCGTAAAGTTTTTTGAACCCCCTACGCATTCGTTCTGCCGCTTTCTCCAGTTCCTCCATTGAACACGCGTACGAGATCCGGACATGGTTTTTCGACCCGAACCCGCTCCCCGGGACGACGACGACCCGTTCTTCGTCCAGTAAATACTGCGCAATATCGTCTCCCGACTTGAGCGTCTTTCCGTTAACTTTTTTTCCTACGTAGCCGCTGACGTTCGGAAAGACATAAAATGCCCCCTTCGGCTTGCTGCAGGTTATTCCCTTGATGGATGTCACCGCATCATAGATGAAATTCCGGCGGCGCAAGAATTCTGCATTCATGGTGTTGACATCATCGTGCGATCCGGTGAGGGCTGCTAGGGCAGCATGCTGCGAAATCGACGAGGCGTTGGAGGTGATTTGGCTTTGTACTTTTTCCGCTGCGGCAACAATCTCCTTCTTCGCGCCGAGGTAGCCGATTCTCCAGCCCGTCATCGAAAATGCCTTTGAGACACCATTGACTGTGATGACATGCTCTTTTACTCCCGGAATCGAGCCCATGCTGAAGTGCTTTGTTCCATCGTAGATGACCTTTTCGTAGATCTCGTCGGAGATGACGTAGAGGTCCGCCTTCGCGGTAACTTTCGCAAGCTCTTCAATCTCTTCCTTCGAGTAGACGGTTCCTGTAGGGTTTGACGGTGAACAGAAAAGGAGCGCTTTTGTTTTTTTCGTGATGGCGCGCTTCAACTGCGCCGGCGTCATTTTGAAATTATTTTCCTCTGACGTCGTAACGATCACGGGGACGGCGTCGACCAGCTTCACTATTTCAGGGTAAGTGACCCAGTACGGCGCAGGGATAATCACTTCGTCCCCCTTGTTGCAGATCGCCCTCACGGCATTATAGATGGAATGTTTGGCGCCGTTCGAGACGAGAATCTGCGAAGGGTCGAATGAGATATTGTTTTCGTTTTTGAATTTATCGCAAATCGCCTTCCTTAATTCCTGGATGCCGGCATTGAGTGTATATCCCGTATAGTTATTTTCGATGGCGGAGATCGCCGCCTTCTTGATATGGAACGGGGTGGGGAAGTCCGGCTCGCCCGCCGTCAACGTCACGACGTCCTCGCCTTCGGCCTTCAGTTTCTTGGCCACCGCCGAAAGGGCCATCGTCAATGAAGGCTCTGCCTTGGCAACTTGTCTCGATAACGATTTCAATGCTGTGGGTTGTCCTTTCTTGTTGAGTTGAGACTTCTGAGTATCTTCAAAAACGATACTCACGCAAAGACGCGAAGTCGTCAAATTAATTTTTAAATTGAATCCTTGCGCCTCTGCGGCTTGGCGAGAGACAATGAATCAGATATCTCTGTTAGAATTCCTTTACCTTCTTCTGCAGCCGTGCATAAACGTTCGGCGGAACGAAAGTCCTGAATTCGCCGTGAAGCCGCGCAAGTTCCCGCACAATGCTGGAATTGAGGTACGTGTACCGCTCATGGGGCATTAAAAACACCGTGAAAATCTTGTTGTCTTGCTTTCGGTTGATCAGGGCCATTTGAAATTCGTATTCGAAATCGGAGATCGCACGCAGCCCGCGGATGAGCGCAACGGCTTTTTTCTTCCGCGCAAAGCCGATTAAAAGGCCGTCGAAGCTTTCAACGGCGACGTTTTTATATCTGTTCCGCTTAATGACTTCCTCGATCATCTCCACACGTTCCTCTTCGTCGAAGAGGGGAGACTTTGTAGAATTTTTCGCGACAGTCACAATCACTTTATCGAATAGCTCCATTCCGCGTTCAAGGATGTCGATATGCCCGTTGGTAATCGGGTCGAATGTTCCGGGGTAGAGTGCAATTTTCATGGTTGGCCTTCATGTCGTGACTGGAAGAACGTGACAACAGTCCTGCCGTATTTCCTCACCAGGGCCTCCTCCCACAACGGACTTTGCTCAAAATGCAACTCTTGCGGATGCTCGATGATCAGATATCCCTCCGGAGCAACCACTCCGCTCTGAAAGATCAATGTCGGCAACCGCTTCAATACTTCAAAATCGTAAGGGGGGTCGGCAAAAACTACATCAAACTGTGCACGCGGCCGCGCGAGGTACTCGAACACATCTGCGGCAACGATCTCGCACTCTGACAATGCGGCGACGAGTGCAATATTTTGTCTTAAAAATTCGACGGCACGCTTTGAATTCTCGACAAACACAACACGGCGCGCTCCGCGGCTCAGGGCCTCAATTCCCAAACTCCCGCTCCCCGCGAATAAGTCCAGCACCTGCGATTCCCCCCAATCGATTCTATTCTGTAAAATATTGAATACCGAGCTTTTCACCCTGCTCGTGGCTGGGCGAACCGACAAATCGGCAACAGTGCGCAGCTGCCTCCCTTTATACTTGCCGGCGATAACGCGCATGCTTATTCTGCTCTCAACGCAAGCCCGACCGCCGCTGCGTATTCCTGTTTCCTCGTTTCGATGTCGTGGTAATTTCTTAACGTCCGAGGAAGGGAGACTTTCTTGAACGGATCCATGATCTCGACCGGAATGGAAACGAGCTGTTTCAGGCTTGCCACCAATGCCGGTGAGACGATCCTTCCGTGGAAAAAAACCGTTTCAACGTTGACCCCCTTTACGTGCTCGGCAAGCTGCGCCATGTCGTTTTCGGTCGTCCATTCCATCGTAATAAAATCTTTCGTCTGCCCGCTTGCAATGACGCTCGCGTCAAAAGAGTTTTCATCCACGCCGACAAGCAACACCCGTTTGGAGGCGACCTCGGGATAATTGAAGAGGAGGGCATTCTCGGCGCCGAAGTGGTCGACATCGACGATATTCAAATTCCCGCTCAACTGCTTGCACACATTTGCCAGGAAGTTGAGGAAAATTTTCCTCACTGCCACGATCGCCGTTGTGTTGACCTGCAATTCTTCGTTCGAGTCCAGCACCATCGAGCTGACATTGAATGCGTTGGTATTCTTGACGAGCACATACTGGCTCAATTCCCACTGCGAATGCTGCTCCAGCTCCGACTCGGAAAGCGAAGCGTCCGTCGGGATAGATTGCACGACGATCATCTTGCTGTTGAGGCCGAAGGCAAACGTTCGCGAGCCGCTTCCGATATTCTTAAAGAAAGTTTGAAGCTCCCCGGCGAAACCCCGTTCGCGTTGCGAGGCGCCAGGCTGGCTGAACATGTCCTGGTCGTCAAAATTGATCGACGAATTGAATGAGCCTGCCGCGGTCAGCGTGTGCCCTTTGGGGCTTTGAGCGATCTCGACAGCGGTCACTTGTGATTGTTCAAGAATAAGGGCGATATGACGTTCGGTCGATTTCATTTGATGTTCACATAAGGTCGTAGTTTTTCAAATTTTTTTGCACCGATGCCTTTGATTTTCCTCAACTGTTCGACGGATGAAAACTCGCCGTGTTCATCTCGGTAGATCAAGATTTGCTCGGCAATGCTCTCACCAATTCCCGGGAGTGAAACAAGGTCGTCTTTTGTCGCCGCGTTCAGGTTAATTTTCTTTTTGGCTTTTCTGCCGCCGGTGGCGCTGCTCGTATCGTTTGTTCGATCGGCCGGAGGCGCCGCGCTGAGGTATTTCGAACGCTCTTCGAATTCTTTGTCGGATACGGAATAATCGAATTGGCGGACCGGCGGCGTGAAATACGCTCGATACGCCCTGACCGCAACGCCTGCAACAAACACCATCGACAAGAACAGGAATATTCTCTGTTCGTTCTTTGTGAACGCAGCAAACTCCTGCACGCGCTTCAGCAGCTTCATGGATACGATTATTGTTGAGAGATGGAAAAACAGGAATTGTTCCCGTTATGAGAACGTGTTCCTTACTTTTTCGAAGAACGACTTATTCGCGTTCTTTTCTTCCTCCGTCGGCACAATATGTTCTGCCGACGAGAGTTCTCGCAGCAATTCTTTTTCTCGTGCATTCAGCTTGGCAGGAACCCACACTTGTATCCTGATCAACTGGTCCCCCCGTCCAAAACTGTTGAGATGCGGAATCCCTTTCTCTTTCATCCGCAGCATTTTTCCCGGCATGGTCCCCGGATCAATCTTTACCCGCGACCGTCCGCCCAACGTCGGTACTTCAATATCGCCCCCCATCGCGGCATGGGGAAAACTGATGAGGGCATTGTAGATAATGTCGTCGCCGTTCCGCACGAAATGCTCGTGCCGTACTTCATGGAATTCGACAATGACGTCGCCGGCCGGACCGCCCCGCCTTCCGGCGTTGCCCTGACCTTGCATGGCGATGTAATTTCCTTCTGAAACACCCGCCGGTACGTTTACTTTGATCGTCGTTTCGCCCTGTTCGCGTCCTTCGCCGTCGCAGGACGGGCAGCGGTCACGGACAATCTGCCCCTCGCCGCCACAATTTAAACATGTCGTAATGTTCACGAATTGGCCGAACATCGAACGGGAAACCTGCCGGAGCTCCCCGGTGCCGCCGCACTGCGGGCACGTCGTTTTCGACGATCCCGGTTTTGCACCGCTGCCGGAACATGTCTGGCATGTCTTCCACTTTTTGATCTTGATCTTTTTCTCGACTCCCGCGGCAATCTCTTCGAGCGTCAGTTTCAATTGCACTTTGAGATCGGAACCGGCCTGCCCTGTTGCACGCCGGCGCTGCTGCCTGCCGCCGGAGAAGACGTCATCGAAAATCGAGCCGCCGAAAATATCTCCGAAATTGGAAAAGATGTCGTTGATGTCGGCGGACCCTCGGAAATCGGTACCCCGCATTCCTTCGTGGCCGTATTGATCGAAGCGCTGGCGTTTCGCCGGGTCGCTCAATGCCTCGTAGGCTTCCGCGGCTTCTTTGAACTTGTCTTCAGCTTCTTTATTGTTCGGGTTTCGGTCCGGATGGTATTGAAGCGCGAGCTTCCGGTATGCCTTTTTTATTTCATCCTGCGATGCGTTTCGCGGGACGCCGAGTATTTCGTAAAAATCGCGTTTAGCAGCCATAATCAGTCCTCGAAATTCTCCGGTTTTGTCTGCTGAACGGGCTCTTCAGCCGGCGCCGCCGAAACGACGACTTTTGCATGGCGAATCACTTTATCGAAGAGAAGGTACCCTTTTTCAACTTCTTCGAGCACAGTGTGCGGAGGGACATCGGCACGGGGCATCTGCATCAATGCATCGTGCACGTCGACGTTGAACTCCTTTCCGACGACGTCCATGGTTTTTAATCCCTGGGCTTCAAGCACTTTGAGAAGCTTTGCGTAGATGAGTTCAATGCCTTTGTAGAACGAGTCGTTCTCCGCTCTCTCTTTAATGCTTTTCAATGACCTGTTGAAATCGTCGAGGACGGGGACCAGCTGCGTGATGATATTTTCCGCCGCAAATTTTGAAAGCGAAGCAAAGTCGTTCTCCGTCCGCCGCTTGTAATTGTCGAACTCAGCCGCCTTTCGCAGAAGCTGGTCCTTTAATTGTGCATTCTGTTTTTCCAGCTCCGCCACTTTTTCATTCAGGAGGGCTGCTTCCGATTTTTCTTGAAAAGGCTGCCGTTCCTCACCCGCAGCGTGTTCCTGATTATTTCTCTCTCCGGACATATTCCCTTGCACTTTTTTGTTGTGTGGAAATCAAAACTTGTTTTATACTCCTAGGGACGGAAAACCAAAGAAATCATCCTTGCCATGTAATCGACGAGCGGGATCATTTTGGAATAGTCCATTCTCTTTGCCCCGATGATGCCGACCGTACCGCTGACATCGCCGGCTGCATACTGGGAAGTAACGACACTGAGCTCGCGCAGTTTCTCTTCCTGGTTTTCGGACCCGATGGATATCGAAATGGTTCCGTCGTTTGATTCTTTCTTTTCGAGGATATGGACGATGATGTCCTCGTTTTCCAATAACTCTATAATGCCGCGAAAATTCTCCGCACTGCTGAATTCCGGCTGCGTCAGGAGGCTCTGCGTGCCGCCGATATGGACTTTATCTTTGTTGCGCGTTTCATCGAAAACTTTATCCACAGACTCGACGAACAAACGGATCAAGCCAGTCTCCTCGTTTTGCATATCACGGACGCGGTCGCGAAATGTTCTCCGGATTTGCCTTAAGGTTAGGCCGGAAAGCCTTTCGTTGAGTATCCTGCTCACATCTTCCAGCTTGCTTTTTGGAATCTCGGAGTGCGCTTCCATCATGATCGTCTTCACCAAGCCCGAACGGATGGAGAGGATAACCATGATCCGGGAACTGGAGATCGAGACGAGCTCGAGCTTTTCAAACACCCCGGCACTCACGCGGGGTGCCGAGACAATTCCTAATTGATGGGAGATCGTGCCGAGAATCCTTGACGTCTCCCTCAGGACTTCATCGGGGTCGGCGTTTGGATGAATCTGGGACTGGATTGTCGATTGATCGCTGGCAGAAAGAGCCTCCAACTCGATCAGGGAATCGACATAAAACCTGTAGCCTTTATCCGTCGGAATTCTCCCCGCAGACGTATGCGGATGGTCGATATAACCCAAGAACTCCAGATCGGACATGACATTCCGGACTGTCGCGGGGCTCAAGTCCAAGCCATTCCGCTTGGATATATAGCGCGAGCCGACAGGCGTAGCTGTCTGGATGAAGCTGTAAATAATGCTCCGCAGTATTGTTCTTTCCCGTTCGTTCAGGCTTTCGGCCATTACTGTCCCTACCGATGTGCAAAAACAATTATACCTGTATGAAAAATACGAATTTTTACGCCCTGAGAGTCAAGAAAAGGTGGTGTTACAGTTTGAAGGTCATTGCGAGCGGAGCGAAGCAATCTCCTAAATAAATGGGGATTGCTTCGGCAAAGAACGCCTCGCAATGACTTCTTCTTGAGAAAGGAAACCAAACTGTAACACTACCCAAGAAAAGGGGTAATGGGATCTTTTGAAGAATAAAATCATTGCGAGGAGCGGCGAAGCGATCCTTTTGTTTAATGGGGATTGTCCCGCTTACGGGATCCCTTCGGGAGTTCGTCCCGATAAGGAACATCGGTCGAAGACTCAACTCGGCGAGGACTCGCAATGACCGTTCCTGTAAAATATCCTTTACAAAAAAATGGGGAGTTATTGCTTACGGAAGATTCACTTGCCGCAGAAAATACTACGCAGGAAATAAAAGGTGCAAGAATTTCAGGAGTACGGCTGATACACAGTCAGGAGAGCAAATCGCTATTTTTGAATCATCTCCAGTTTTTGCTCTTTCAGGCTTTCGAGGTTCTTTTCCAATTGTGCTCTGATCTCGATGATATCTTGATCCCCCGCATATTTTGTATAGACGATATCCGAAATGCCCACGAGCGACCGAACGATTGACTCGACCGTTTCAGCTTGACGGCGCAAATCGGATACAAGCTTAAGAAGGGGTGTGGCGAGAGCCGGGTCGAGCATCTTCTGCACATTTCTTTCACAAACGGACGATTGAAGTTTGAAGATTGCGAGGGCGTTGTTGATGTGATGAGCAATTGTGCGGACTGTTGTCTGGAACATTTGAATAGCAGCTTCCATCTTTTCTTTTTCGCGCTGCTCAATTTCCCGTGCCTGCTTGTCCTTGCGGAATAGGTAGCGTTCGTATACGCCGTGCAGTAATATCGGGAAATGGTTGAGTTCGAGATGTTCTTTGCGGACGTAATCATAGGCTCCAAGTTTCATTGCTTCGACAGCCACTTCTTCAGTTCCCGCCGCCGTCATCATGATCACCGGCGTTTCCATTTTCTGTTCGTTGATCCATTGAAGAACCTGCAGACCGGTGATATCACCCAAGTTGAAATCCAGCAGCACAATGTCGATATTCTTGTTGGCCTTTAATCGTTCAATGCTTTCATTCCCGCTGTACGCAGTCGTAACTTGGTAGTCACCTGTTTCTTTTAATTCCATCGCCAGGACATCGGCAAACGATTCTTCATCCTCGGTAATCAGAACATGCAACGGCCTATCCATTGATTGCTCCTCGATACATTGTGTAAGAAAAAACGGAAATTATTCGGCAAGTAAACTGTTCTCGCATAACCTAGTGCTGTTTCCAAAAACAAATATTGTATTTTTCAATAACTAATTCACCGCAAAGGTCGCCAAGGACGCAAGGTTTCTTAGCTTTTTTACAAAAACTTCTTTGCGGTCTTAGCGTCCTCTGCGGTTATAATACAAGATTTAATATCGGAAACGGCACTAGCATTCTACCAATTTCGCTCAGATAGGTTTCTATGCGATGAAGAAAGTTAAGCTGAACAATAACGAGAGTCAAGGCGATTTAGAAGTTTTTCATTGTTTTATATACTTAGAAGGGTGACAATGTTAAGATTGGCGGACATCTTGAGGCGATATTCGGCTCAAACCGTGCCCATGAGAAAAGCTCCAAAGGGACAAACAAAAAGTTTTGATCGTAGGATCTTTTGAATGAAAGATCATTGCGTTTTTTTGTTGAAACAATCACCCTTTTTTATGAAGATTTTCCCACTGAACAGGATGCCGTAAAGCGGCACTTCGTCTCCCGACGAAGGACGTCGAAATCTGGGCAATTGACCTTAGTTTTCAAAAGGCCTGACCACCGAAGGTCTAGATCCTTTAGTCTAAAGAGAATTTGCAACTGCATTGGCAAATGAGGATATTCTGACCGGATAATCAATCACGTTTTCATATCAGATTATAGCTTTAGCCGGATAGAACGTTGTGACAAAATCCCTCCAATTGCTCGCTGAAACACATTACGAGAATTTCCCCGTCGCCTCTTTTTTATTGCCCAACGAGTTCAGGATACCAATCCGGCTCGTCTATGCCTTCGCGCGGGTCGCAGACGACATTGCTGACGAGGGAAACGAATCGAAAGAATATAGGCTGCAGCGCCTTAGCGAATGGGAGGGGGAATTCAGGGGAGCGATGGCGGGCGATAACCGCAGCTCGTTCTTTCAGGAATTAGCAAAAACGGTCGAGAAGTACGCAATTCCCCCGTCGCTGTTTTATGATTTGATCGCGGCCTTCCGGATGGATGCCGGCGGGAAAGAATATTATACATTCGACGACCTCCTGTTCTATTGTCGGCATTCGGCAAATCCGGTTGGAAGGATTCTGCTTCATCTTTTCAATTGTGCGAACGACGTGACGGGCAAATTCTCGGACGCAATTTGCACGGCACTTCAGTTGACAAATTTTTGGCAGGATTTGAGTATTGATATACAGCGAAATCGTGTTTATATTCCATACGAGGATTTTGCGCGATTCGGCTTGACGGCAGACGCTCTGAGAAGCAATGGCGGAACTGATGCCGCCCGTCTTCTGTTAAAGTTTCAGGTCGAAAGAACAAAGAAGCTCTTTCTCGACGGCAGGCCGCTTCTTCGAATGATCGATAAACGTTTCGCCTTAGAGCTGCGTCTGACGTACCTCGGCGGAATGAGAATATTGGAGAAAGTCGAACACCTCGGCTACGATACGCTTCACCATCGGCCGGTATTATCGCACATCGATTGGGCATTCATTGGTATTCGATCCCTACTAGTTCGCTGACATGGAAACTCTTCTCGTTGCCGACATCATCGAAAAGAACAAACGAAGTAATTTCTATTATTCGTTTTTTCTTCTTCCGAAGCCCAAGCGCGACGCCATCAACGTCGTGTATGCCTGGTGTCGTACCACCGACGATATTGTTGACGAAGACGAAAGCATCAAGCGTAAGTACGTCCGCTTGCAGCTCTGGTCTCGTGAATTTGATCGTGCCATAGAAGGGGCCTCCCGTTATCCGCTGCTGAACAAACTGAGCCAGATCATCCAGCGTTTCAATATACCGCTGAACCATTTTCAAGACCTCATCAAAGGGATGGAGATGGATCTGTTGAAAACCCGGTATGCGACGTTCAGCGAGTTGCGGGAATACTGCTATCGGGCCGCATCGACCGTCGGGCTGATGTGCACGGAAATATTCGGCTATAAAAACGAAGGGGCGAAAGAATACGCGATTAACTTGGGGATCGCGATGCAGCTGACGAATATCCTGAGGGATATCAAGACCGACGCGGCCAAGGGAAGGATCTATCTTCCGCTCGAAGATCTGGCAAAATTCGGTTACACCGAAGAGGACTTGCTGGCGGGAACGTACAATCCGCAATTTATCCGTCTTATGCAATTTGAATCCGAGCGCGCTCGCATGTATTTTAAGCAGGCGCTGGAATATCTTTCGGAAGAGGATAAGCCGTTGTTTCTTGCTGCGCAAATTATGGAGGCGATCTATTTCCGCTTGCTTCAGGATATCGAACGCGCCGAATACAATGTTTTTGCAAAACGTATTCGCCTCTTCAATCTTACAAAGCTTCTGATCACCATCGAGGTATGGTGGAAAAACAGAACGCTCCGCACTCATGCATCTTCCACAAGGTCGTAACCCTGATGTTGTTGTGATCGGCGGCGGTGTCAGCGGGCTGACGGCGGCTGTCGACCTTGCTTCCCACGGTTTTACCGTTCTCCTCGTCGAGCAAAAGCAGCGCTGCGGCGGCCGGACATATTCGTTCGTCCACAAAGAAACAGGGGATGAAGTGGACAATGGACAGCATCTGATGATGGGCTGCTACCACTCCACGCTGAAGTTTCTCTCGACAATAAACAGAACTTCCCGCGTCACGATTCAGAAAAGGCTTTCCGTCAATTTTCGCCACGCGGAAAAGGGAGCCTTTCGGCTGCAATCCGTTTCGCTGCCGGTGCCGGCCAACGTTCTTTTTGGCCTTCTGCGGTTGAAAAGCCTCACTCTCTTTCAACGCCTATTGCTACTGCGCGTGGGCATGGCGCTTTTCTTCGCAAAGCCCGATACCGATGAACGGTTGCAAGCGATGACAGTTGAGCAGTGGCTCGACGAACTCCATCAACCCAAAGAAAATAAAAACTACTTGTGGAATATCATCGCCATCGGCACCCTCAACGATTCGCCGGCGGTAGTCTCCGCCGCGCTTTTCGCAAAGGTACTTCAATCGGCATTCATGGGGAAAAAAGTGGACTCTTCGATGGTGATTCCACGAGAAGGGCTGAGCAATGTCTTGATAGACGGAGCGGTCGATTATGTGAGAGGACGGAATTGTGAAGTGCGAACGGGCACATCGGTCGAACGAGTGATAACGGAGGGAGATGTTGCTGCGCGCATTGTCTTGAGTTCGGGTGACATTGTTTCGCCCCGCGCCGTGGTTTCCGCCGTTCCGTATTTTGACCTGCCGAGAGTGTTTGGCGAAGGGGCAGAGCGTGTGCTTCCGGAGCTTTCCCTTACCGCACGATTTGTCTCCTCGCCCATCGTTACGATCCACCTCTGGTTTGACAGGAGTTTTATGGAAGAAGATTTCGTGGCGTTGCTCGATTCCCCGATCCATTGGGTCTTCAACAAATCGAAACTTCTTGCGAAAAAAAACGGCGGCGGTGAGTATCTCTCTCTGGTTATCAGCGGTGCGGCGGGTTTCATCGACCGGGAGAAGAAAGAGATCATAGAACTGGGCATTTCGGAATTGCTGCGCTTTTATCCGGCGAGCGCAAAAGCAGCGCTTGTCCATTCGCTCATCATCAAAGAAAAACGGGCGACGTTCTCCCCCCGAGTCGGAACACAAGCGTTTCGTCCGGCGAATGTAACGTCGTTGAAGAATTTATTTTTGGCAGGGGATTGGACCGATACGAAACTTCCCGCGACGATTGAAGGCGCGGCGCAGAGCGGCTACAAGTGCAGCGAACTGGTGCGGAATTATCTCAACAGGGGATAGGAAAACAAAAGCGGGCGAGCACACGTAGTGCCGTTTCTCGGAAATTATTTCGTATTCACCGCCAGGACACAAAGAACGCGAAGAGTATTTGCTATCCTTTAAAGCCAAAACTTCTCGGCATCGTGGCGGTATAATAGAGGATTATTTGAAACGGCCATAGGCAGGAATCATTCTTACAACGGGAACAGCAGGCGGATTGTTGTTCCTTTCCCCATTTCGGTTTCGATCTCGATCTTTCCTTTGTGGTCATCCATGACTTTTTTCACAATCGCCATGCCGAGGCCGGTGCCGTGCTTCTTTCCGTACGTCACGAAGGGCTCGAAAATTTTTCGTTTCACTTCTTCCGGCATTCCCGTTCCGGTATCCTTAAAATCGACCTTCACCATGTCGCCAGCATTTTCCGTCGTGACCATCAGCGTTCCCCCTGTCGGCATTGCGTCGGCGGCATTGCTCGCAATATTGTAAAAGACGCGCACGATTTTATCCTGGTCGACCTTCACTTTTCCCCGGAAATTGAGGGCCTTCTCGAGCTTGATATTCCGTTTCGTCAAATCCTTTTCAATAAACGCCAGGACGCCTTCCATCACATCGCCGAACTCGGTTTCCTCGATGTTTGTTGCACTCACGCCCCGGCTGAAATCGAGAATCTCCTGCGCCATGTTGACGAACCGGTCGACCTGGTGAATCATTTCGTCGGCGAGTTTTGCGGCCTCTTCGTTCCCCGATTTTTTCTTCATCACCTGGGCATAGACCCTCAGGGTTCCCATCGGGTTTTTGATATCATGGATGATCGTGCTGGCCATTCTTCCGACCGCCGAGAGCCGTTCATTGTTGATCATCTCTTGAGCGAGCCGCGCGTTCTCGATGGCAATGGAAGCGTGGATCGAGAGGGCATTGATGAATTCTTCATCCTGTGTCGTGAACGGTCCCCCTTTTTTATTTAACATCTGGAACACCCCGATGATCTTTCCGTCGCGGTTGCGCATCGGCATGCAGAGCATGTTGTTCGTACGGTAGCCCGATTTCTTATCGACCTCCGGGTTGAAACGGGAGTCGTTATAGGCATCGGGAATGTTCATCGTCTCGCCGGTCTTCGCAACATATCCGGACAACCCTTTGCCGATCGGAAGCCGAATCTCGATAACCTCGGCCCCTCGCAGCGCCTTCGACCAGATTTCGGACTTCAGCTCGTCGACGAGGTACAGCGTCCCGCGGTCGGCCGCGATGGACTTGATCGCAGTTTCAAGAATGACGTCGAGGAGTTTATCGAGGTCGAGGGTGGAGTTGACCGACTTGGCTGCGTCGATCAACAGGTTCAGTTTTTCAACCTGTATTCTGGAAACCTCGAGGCTTTTTTCAAGTTCAGAGACGATGATCTCATCCGTTGAACGCAGCCGCTTGCTGATTGCCCTCAGCAAATTCAGTGTTACAATATGATTTGTTTTAATCAGGCTGTCGAAATCGTGGTTGGAGATTCCGGCAACAACAGTGTTTTCAAGTGCAGTGGTTCTTGCCGAGCGCTCTTGGTCCTCGATCAGTTCCATTTCGCCAAAAAAATCGCCTTTTCCGAGGATGGCGAGCGGGGTTTCCATGCCGGACTTCGTGACCTTGGAAATTTTCACTTTTCCGTCGAGGATCAGGTAAAGCCGTTCGCCGCGAGTCCTTTCGTTGAAGATGATTGTTCCGGCGCTGAACGTTTCCTCCTTCATCGTCTTGGAAATTTTCTGGAGATCGTTATCGCCGATATACTTGAAGAGGGAATTCGAGCGAAGGTTCTCGATGGTCAGGTTCGTGTTTTCCATAATCGGGCTGGTGAGTTTCGGCGTGAACGGGTTAACCAAGAAAAATTTTTCTTCAGCGGAAATTTACATATTATGGCTTCGAGAGTCAAGGCGGAGGTAGCGATGGTGCTGGCTCAATTTTTCATTCCCGCGTGCCGAAGGCATCCTTTGGAAAAGCGGGTCGAAGACTCGACTCCAGATATTCACTTTTTACTGCGCAATGGATGCCCACTGGAGTTTATCCCGTGCTTGACACGGGATGGGCATGACATTTTTATTCAATTGAGCCATTACTGAACCGTTGGTAGTGTTTATGTTGGATGTCGTACATCTCCGTAATTTGCTTTACCAAATATTTCGACACACCGCGATTTGCTGACACCGCTTCAATTGAATAATCTCGCTTTTTTTAGCACCAAGACGCCAAGCACGCCGATACGTTATGAGTGTAAAGGACAACAATGCTTTGGCGTTCTCCGCGCTTTGGCGGTGAAATACGAAATTATTTATTAGGAATGGCGATAGATAAGTTGTCCAGCATCCGGCTAATACGTCATTGCTCAACGGGTTCGTCGTTTGTCTTCGCCGGTGCGGGGGGTTCATTCGGAGCTTGGAAAGAGAGGATCGTAGCGTGAGCTTGCTTCAATATCTCACGCACATGATTGCTGTTCCGGCTGCTCACTTTTGCTTTCACGATAATGTTGCCGTCTTCATAGATTCTCTCTTCGATCTCCGCAAGGTCATGAAGTGCCGACAGTAATTTGTGCTCGGTGTGTCCGATGGAAAATGTCAGGTCGATGCGCGAATGATGGATTGTCTTCAACAGCATCTCCTTCAACCCGAGAAGGTTTATTCCCCGTTCGGCAGAGATGAACACCGACGGGGTGAACTGGTGCTGCAGTTCCTGCAAATGTTCCCTGTCTTGCAGCGCATCGATCTTATTGAAAACATACAGTATCGGTTTGCCGGCCACGCCTAATTCTTCAAGGGTCGCGGTCACGACGCGGATCTGCTCGTCGAACTTCGGATGGCAGACATCGATGACATGAAGAAGGATGTCTGCTTCGACAACTTCCTCGAGTGTTCCTTTGAACGATGCGACAAGATGGTGCGGCAGTTTGCGGATAAAACCGACAGTATCCGAAAGAAGGATTTTGGTTGAAGGGGAGAGAACGGCGGTCCGCGTGGTTGTGTCGAGGGTTGCGAAGAGGCGGTTTTCGACAAACACGTTTGAATCGGTAAGGGCGTTGAGAAGCGTAGATTTTCCGGCGTTCGTATATCCGACGAGCGACACATTGACGGAGTCCTTCCTTCCGCTCCGCCGGGTCTCGCGCTGCCGTCCGATCTTTGCGAGCTTTTCTTCGAGATGGGAAATGCGCTGGCGGATCATCCGCCGGTCCGTTTCAATCTGTGTCTCGCCGGGGCCCTTGGTTCCGATGCCGCCGAACTGTTTCGACAAGTGCGTCCATGCCCGGGTGAGGCGCGGGAGAAGGTATTGAAGCTGTGCAAGCTCAACCTGCGTGCGCGCTTCGTTCGTTTTCGCGCGGCTGGCGAAAATATCGAGGATCAATCCGCTCCGGTCCAGGATCTTCCGGTTAATGGTTGCCTCCAGGTTCCGCACTTGTGCCGGAGAGAGATCGTCGTCGAAGATCACGCTCGCGATGTTGTCGTCTTCCACAATCTGTGCGATTTGCTCGACCTTTCCTTTTCCGATATAGAATGCAGGGTCAACCTTGTTCCGCTCCTGCATAATCCGATGGATGACGGCGGCACCGGCAGTGTCGGCGAGCAGCGACAGTTCGTCAAGGTACTCTTCGGCCTGGCGTTTTTGAATGCTCCTCGTTACCAATCCGACAACGATAGCGCGTTCTTTCTGGTCTTTCATGAGATCGATCATACGAGCTCCACTCCTGAAATGCGTAGACGCAATGTTACACCCCTTCCTGTTTCGGTTCGCGGGCAACAATCATCTCGACCAGCGCAGCAAGAATTGCGGCGATAAGGAAATAATTCCACAACTCCACGCCGAACCTGCTTTGAAGGACGACGGCGTTGAGCGATTCAGGATCGTTCACGATTGAAACGGCATTGTGCTCGACCCCGTACTTCCGGGCCATGGTAAAGAGTTCGTCGGGACCCGTTCGGCCGGCGACGGATTCAAGCGGATCAACGTTCACGCTAATTTGCGAGAGCGTATCCTTTCCACGGATGACAGAATAAATTCCCGGCAACAGCGTTTTGTCGAACGAAATTCCCGCCGATGGAGCGGCACCGGATGATTGTGCCGAAGACGGCTGCACCAGCGTTTCTTTTCCTTCCGGGTCGGAAATTCGGACTGTCGGAGTTTGTGCCTCCTGCGATTCGGTGCTTCTCTTCCTGAGCTTTGAAAGGGAAATGTCGATTCGTTCTCCCGCCGTGATCGACGGACCGGCAATCAGCGAACTTCCCCCGGAGGCGGCATAGAGTATTGTTTGGTACAGCAGCGGGACGAAAATTCCCTTCACTGGAAAATCCGACCATTCGGCATTTGCCGCGACCGAGAATCCAAGAATGCGCGAAGAACTCGTTCGGCCTGAAGCGGCCCCGGAGATCTTTTCCCACAAGAAGGGAGTTCCGTCGGAGAGTGAAATGATCGAGCGAATTTCTTTTTCAGACGTGAACCGGGTCGAGAGAAAAATCTTCGGAGATTCGACGTTTTTCTTTTCCCTTTGTACGCCCGCAGATGTTTCGAACATGCCCTGAAACACCGGGTGGCCGAAATCAATTTTCTCGAATGAAAGGGAAGCCCCCGGTGTTTTCTGTCTTTCAAGAGGAGTCAGTAAAGGGAGCCCAAGCTTCGGCAGCAAGAAGGAGTTATACTGATCGACGTTCACCAGGCTGCCTGGAATGAAAATGATCCCGCCTCCTTGTGAGGCGAATTCGCTCAATTGGTCGGCTTGCAGCGGCGACAGGGATGCCACGTTTGAAAGAAGCACGACATCCGCCCGGACCAGCGCCGAGTATGTCAGCTGCTGCGGTGAAAGCTCCGTCAATGCAATCGCGGTTGATGTTTCGTCCTCGTTATGTGCTGTGAGGGCGAGACGAATGTAGGTGGAGCTTTTCGGGTCGGACGACGAAAGGAGCACCGCGACCCGTTCCGGCACATCGACAGAGAAATAGCGATCGTTGTCGGCGTCGAACGTGTCTTCTTCCGATTCAACGCGCCCTGAGATGAAGCCGGCATGCTGCGGTATTGCGACGAAATCGACCGCAGCGTGCTGGCCTCCGTCAATCGTGACGCTTTTTTGCATCACACGCGCGCCGTCCAGAAACAAATTGACAAGATGGTTTTGCACGGGCGCAGTTCCGTAGTTGCGCACGTCAGCCCTCACCGTAAACGGTTTTCCTTTTTGAAAAAGTGTCGGCGGGATCTCTACTTTTTCGATGCCGATGTTTGCAAACGGCTGGCCGGAAAGGGGGACGAAAAAGAGCCTGACAGTCGGGTCAAAAAGCTTCGCAGCCGGGTGTGTGCCCTCCGCAGTATGCTGGTCTATGACGGTCGTCTTCTGATTGTCGGTGAAAATATAAATTTCCTTATTAAAATTTTTTGATTGTTGAAGAAGGTGCGATGAAAGGCGAATGGCCTCTTCGACAGTGCGGTGTTTGTAACTTACTTCTGTTTGCCGGATGACGTCGCGGAGCCGTTGAATGTCGTGTGTCGGTTCGGCGATGGTCGCTTGGGGAAGGTCCGAGAGCCGTATGAACAGGGCATCGTCCCCCTCTTTCAGCAGATCGGCCAGGCTCAACGCTGCCGATTGTGCTTGCTTTAAATACGAGCCGCGATCGTTGCGGAGCGACATGCTGTACGAATCATCGAAGATGATAACAATCGTTGTTTTGGCGTGCGTTCCAAGGCCGGCGAGCGATCCTTTCAGCGCCGGGCGGGAGAATGCAAAGACGATGAAGATAACAATAAGCGTTCGAAGAATAAGTAACAGCCATTGCCGGATCTTCACCTTCCGCATTTTGCTCCTCTGCAATTCTTTGAGGAACGTCAGCGTGCTGAATTCTATTGTCCGGAGCTTTCTGATATTCAGCAGATGGAGAATGATCGGAATGCCCGCCGCTGCCAAGCCGAAAAGCACAAAGGGGTTAAGGAAGGTCATCGCGTCCGTTACTGATAGAAGCCGGATGCCGGAGGAGGGATTCGATCCCCGATGCCTCACGGCACGAGCTTCTCAAGATGAATTTAATTGTCGTGTAAAATGAAATATCGCGATTGCGATCTGATTTAGCAAATTTTTTATCACCGGCGCGTTTGAAACCGATCGGCGAGTCCGATGGCGTGCCCCATCCTGCTTCCCCGAACCTCGATAAACCCCGGTTTGACTCTGCCGGGAAATAATCACATATTCACCGCAGACATTTCCCCTCCGGTCCGGCAAGGGTCATAGTATGACCGGCGAGTAACTCAAAAACTTGCAGTCGGCAGATGTGAGTTGGTGCCGATTGGCGGATGGGAGGAGTAAGAAACGTAAAAACGGGGAACATTCTCTTATTGGTGAAGGAGATCTTATGAAAAAAATTATTGGACAACTTTGGAAGCTTGGACTTATTACTCTGACGGGGGTCCTGGGCAGCATCACGGTCGGCCTTATCATGCACGGCACCGAAGTCTTCAATTATAAGGATATTTATTTTGCCTATATCGCTTTCGGTTTGACCGGCGCGTTCATCTTCGCTTTCTATCATGTCCGCGGGGTGTCGGAAGCCATTACGGCAGCCGTATGTACGAGCGCGGTCCAATTCATCGTCGCCACTGCATCGATGCCGGTCCTGTATTCCGGCTTCTGGTCGTTCGGAGTAAATCTGCCGGTAGTGTGGCTCGCATTTGTTTTCGAACGAAGGCTGGCCGCATTCACATGGGGAAAATTCATCGTCATCGGCCTTGTCTACGGGACCATGTTTGTTTTGTTGACGATGATTGTCGGAGTGCTTCAGAATGTTTCAGCGATGCCGCCGACAGTGTTCCGCGACAATTTTGTCGACGGGCTTCTGATCGGCACGGGTGTGGGACTTGGCGTTCAGGCGGGAGAGGCGTTCATTCATTCCCTCCCCCAAACGAACAGTTAGTAGCTGCCGGGTATCGGGCACCTTGAAAAATTCGTATGACGGATCGAATAATAATTGATGGGAATTCTGCATTTCGGCCGTCGAAGGAGATTTCAGGACGAGACCGAGTAAAAAAAGCCCAGATGGTGAGTCTGGGCTTGAGTGCGGCAGTAATAACAATGTCTGAAATTTACTTCAACAGCATCATCTTCTTCATCTGCATTTTCCCGTCGAACTCCAGCCGCGAGAAATAAATTCCGCTTGCAAAGTTCGATGCATTGAACTCCACCTGATGGCTGACCCCCGCCGCCGCTTCGCCGTTGAAAAGCGTTGCGACTTCCTGACCCAGGATGTTGAAGATCTTCAGGACCGCGCGCCCGCTGGAGGGAACGGTAAACTGAATCATCGTCGACGGGTTGAACGGGTTCGGATAATTTTGCGAGAGAGAAAATTCTGTCGGCACGCTCGAGGCTTGGGTATTCACCTTTGTCACGCTGCCGTTGCTTCCGATGTGCTGGGCATAAATGTCGAACGGACCGCCGTACGATGATGCACGGAGGTCGTACCACGCAACAATCGCTCCCCCCGCATCATCGGAGACAATGACAGGATGCTCTTGATATGTGGAAGGAGTAGTGGATACTGGATTGCCGGAAGTGCCATACGTTGGATTCGACCACACAGGTTGTCCACTGCTGTTCACGTGCTGCGCAAAAATGTTAAGCCCATTTTGCAGACCTTGAGTCCAGGCAACGATCGCACCTCCATTGCCGTCCGTCGTGAGCACCTCGCCGCTGGTGTTTGCGGCAATAGGAGCAGGCTTTGCACCCCAAGGCAGCGATCCATTGGAGGCAATATTCTGCACATAGGCCACGTCCGCGCCGTCAGTCCACGTGAGGAGCGCTGTACCGTTTTCCCCCGAAATCATAGAAATATTTTCCTGACCGGTGGAGGCATTACTGTCAACGAGGACGCCGACCGAGTCCGTTGGAGAAATCCATGTGAGCGCGCCGGAGGAGTTAATATGACCCGCATACGCGTGAGGAGACGACCCGCTGTACGATTGTTCCCAGGCACAGATTGCGCCGCCGGCGTTATCGGAAACAATTGCCTCGTTCGTTTGCTGCTGCAGGTACGACGGCTTCGGCGCGAGGGCAACGCCCAACGTGTCCCATTGCCGCGCACCTGTGATGTCCAGTCTTTGGGCAAACAGGGAAATTCCGGTCGTGAAAGCATTCCGCACGTCTGTCCAGGCCACAATCACGCCCGATGTTCCATTCTGCAAAAGCTGTATCTTCAAATAACCTCCATCCGGTAAGCCGCTACTGAGAGTACTCCAACCATTCATCGCTGGCAAAGACCAGCGGATATTTCCCGAACTATCTATGCGGGAGACCATCAGATTTTGAAATCCATAATTGAGAATCGTCCAACTCACATAAGCGCCGCCAAAACCGTCTGCCGCAATTCCCCCCGCAGAGATGGGATATAAAAGCTGTAAATACTCTGGTTCCGCGATTGCTAAGCCGGCGTTTCCCCAACTCAGTGTACCGTTTGGAGCGATCCGCTGCGCAAAGATCGCCGGTGAGGGACTCCCTAAGACAGAGTCTCGATCTTGTTCTGCCCACGACACGATAATTCCTCCGTCTCCGACAGCTGCCACCTGAGGAAGGATCTGATCTGCTCCGCCGGGACAGGTTTCAAGGCCGTTTGCGGTCCACAGTGCATTTCCATTCTTGTCGAGGTGTTGTGCAAAAATTTTTGGAATGCCGCTTGTTGCACGCGTATCATCCCAAACGACAAACGCCCCTCCCGCGCCGTCCTTCAGCATAACGACGTCGGCTGCCGAATGGCCTCCCGTGTCGATTGGCGTGTTCTTGGATGGATCGCTTGCCCACTGGCCAAGCGATGCGTTGATGCTGCACATAAAGAGGAGCGTGAATAAAAAAGAAATCCGGAAGAAGCTGCGCATACAATAATCCTTTCTTATATAATTGATTATGAGTTGGTTTACTTTCAATTGGGCATAATTGAAGGAGTGCGTACGCCGTCCAACGCTCTTTTCAAAACTCGAATTGACGCCTGCGCATTTCTTTCTTCCTTTCATATGTGAGCAAGAATGATAGACTCATTCTTGAAGCAGTTTTTTCCTGTATTCTCTTTTTGCTTCACACTTTCAGCAAAAAAGGTTATTCTGTTTGCAAAGCGTAATGCATCGAATGCTGCTCAATGATATTCTTCTCCACTTCCTCTTCTACTAACGAAACTGCACTTTCTTCTGTTGAAAGCTTTTCTCTTTGAAAATCGATTGTGTCGGCAAAATTTAAAGGCGGGAATGATGATTAAAGTAGTGTATCCTTAAAAAAGAATCAAGGATAAAAGAGCCGACATGACGGTGCGCACGTTGTTGCCTCCACGGAGGTACGAATTGGTCCGGTGCATTGTTGAAATTTTCAGCACATCGCAGATCGGATCCCATCCGATTTAAATGCACAAGGTCCAAACCGTTTTTGCCATGCAGTTGAAGAGAGATGTGGCCACGAATTAGTTTCTTGGAGGGGAGAGCGATAGAAGCTTAATGGCCGGGGCTGTTTTTCCAGGCTTTACTGAGGATTATGCAGTGCCGAGAGGGGGATTCGAACCCCCAATGCCTTACGGCGCTAGCTCCTAAGGCTAGTGTGTCTGCCAATTCCACCATCTCGGCGGGGAATTATTTTCGTAAAAGTACGGAAAACTTGAACGAATATCAATTTGAGAGTTAAAGAGATGTCGGACACTTTTCATAAACCTTCCGAAAGATTTTTTTGGGAAAATATTTCGATGTCGAGGCATTCAAGAATCTCAATGGAGAACCTTCGGAAGGTTCCATAAGATAAAAAAGGGACGCTGCGCGCGTCCCTTTTGGAATCTCTGCGAGCTGTGAAATAATTATAATCCCGAACCCCATAGCGCGTTGAAGCCTCTCCACGCGCTGTATGGAATGATCGGAATATTCTTATCGCCTGCCAATTTACTGAGCGGCGGTGTTGGAATTCCTGGCAGCGAATTGATATCGACATAGGGGACGTGCATGCCGAACGAAGCATTCATCGTTTTTATGAATTGGTCCGCTACAATTCCTTCTCCCTTGGAAGAGGGGTGCACACCATCAAGACTGAACAACCCGCCGGCAATGTAGGCGGTCGTAAATGTTTCGCCGTCGACAACCACACCTGAGGCTTTTACTTTGTTAAAGAAACTGTTCATGTCGACAACCGCTGCACTATTTGCAGCTGCGACGGCTGCAATCGTATTGTTGAAATCGGAGATCGACTGTTCGGCAGTGGTTTGTTCGCCCGCATCGAGTACCAACGCATCCGGGAATGGATTGTATGGGCTAAGCCCGAACGGCTGCAATGTGTCAATACCTGCCGCTTGATAGTTTGCATAGACAGCGGCGAAAGGGAGTCCCAAAGCAGCTGCGAGATCGTGATACCATTGACCTGTCGATTGGCCAAGCAATGCCGCATACGCGCCTCCCTTTAAAGTAATGAGAGGATCGGTCGAAGGGCTGTTGAAGTTTGTATAACTTGAAGCAACGATCTCCCCATGCTTCTCATAGAAGAGGCCAACGACTTGGGAGTTAACCGCTTCTACGGCTTTTAATCCAGCTGCTAATTCCGGGCCGACCGTTGTAAAAAACGGAATTGCTTTTACATCTGGAATATTTCCAACAAGAATTTTTGCATTTGGCAATGCAGCTCGCAACGAGTCCAGCGATAGAGTATACAGCACTGCAAATGTTCCAGAAGGTGTCGGTGTAGCCGGGCTTGTTCCGCCGCTGGTTGCGAACCCCAGCACATCGTTGTTTCCCAGCCAAAAAGTTACAAGGTTTGGGCTGAGGATCTTGGCCTGCGTAAATTGAGTACCGATGTTTCGCAGGATCAGATTAAACAACGGATTTGGGGCGCCGCCGCTGACTGCCGAAGCGCAGGTAGTCGAATCGGTAGCATTTAAGAAGTCGTAGATCGTTGCTCCTGGGACGCCTAAATTATCATACGGACGCGGCAACGTGAGATTCAGCGGTGCACCCGATCCCGGGTTAATGAAAATTACTGGGCCGATAAGGCTGGTGATTTCCATTCGCCCGGGCGTTCCGGGGTCGGCAATAAGCGGTTGCTGAAATGTGCCGATCGAAGCGCCAGCCGCAGTCAATTGCCCTGCGATGAGGTTCGTGAAGCTGTATGTTTGAGCATCTACAAATAATGAGCCTGACTGGTATCCTGCCGTCAAACTGTTTCCGATGGCAACGTACTTTGTCACTGTCACGCTGCCGAGACTGGCCGACGGACCGGACGGGGCGGAGTCGGTGCACCCGCTTGCCACAAGAGCGCAGACGATGACCAACGCCGCAAAGATGAAGGTGTTCGCTTTCATTATTCTGTACTCCATACTAGTTGAACATTCGTAAACTCATTGATTAGAACGTGTAGCCCAAGCTTACACCGATCAGGCTTGCGAGGGCGTTATAGGTCCCGTCAAAATTGGTGACAGTGTTTACAGCCTGGCGCTGGTCGAATTTCAGGAACATGTACGAAACGTCAGCCGAGATTGCTTTTGTAAACTGGTATCCGAGTCCCACGCACACGCCGTTCCGGTTCGCGTCCGGAAGGATCGGGTCGACGTACGCCGACGCCACGGGGGAATGGTCGTACAAATATCCGGCGCGGATCTTCAGCACATCCATCGTGTACTCTCCGCCGATGCGGATCATGTATGTATCGCTGTAATTTTTCGGCTCCGTAACATCCTTCGTCGGGTCATTCTTGAAGTCAATGGTCAGGTCCTTATAGGATGACCATCCGATGTATTGATAATCTGCTTCGATGGTCAGGTTCGGCGAGGCTTTGTAGGCAAGGCCTGCGAATCCTGTTGCCGGGAGCGTTAGCGACGAGGTTACATCATCGTCGATAACGTTCACGACCGGGATCTGCGGTGTGAAACTCACGTTTCCCGATGCATTGAGTTTTACGGAGGAACGGTACGAGACGCCTGCGCTCAGCGTGGGAGTAAATTTATAGAGCAGTCCCACGTTGAAACCGTACGCCGCCTTTGCATTCATGTCGATGGACACGTGCGTGTCGGTGTTGATGACGTTCTCTTCCTGGTCGAGCTTCACCGTTCCCGTGACGATGTTCAGCCCTGCGCCGATGGAGAACTGGTCGCTTACCTTGTACGCCACGGTCGGTGTGTAGTAAAATGATGCGAGGTCAACTTTCGTCGTAATATATTTTCCAACCCAATCGGAAGGCCATTCCGTCCCCAGGCCGTACGGATTCGTAACACCGATTCCCACCGTAATGTTGCTTGCCACGGGACATGTGCCGTAGAGGCTTAATGGGGTGAAAGTCTGGCTGACCATTTTCGTCTCATTCTTTATCGCGGGGTCGTTCGCATCGGCGACGGGTCCGTAAAAGGAGATTGTCGGCAGGATGAACGTCGTTCCGAGATAAAGCTCTGCTTGCGATTGAAAACCGAGTCCGGCAGGGTTAAAATAGATAGCGGAAGGATCCGACGCGCGGGCTGCGAATGCGCCGCCTTGTGCCATCGCTGTGGAGCCAAGCTCGTTCAACTGGAATCCTCCTGCAAAACCGGTAGCACTTCCAAGGATCGCAGCGACGCACAGGCAGACTGTGTGAAGGGTCATTCTTTTCAAGGTAACCTCCTTCTGAAAATATGTCTCGTTCGGTTAGTTATTTCATTGCTCTCTATTGCGGTGACGTGTGTGTCTCTCTGGAACTGCAGTATTTAGAATAAAGGTGGGTCAAGTATAGCACTCTCGAATATCAAATGCAAGGGATGGCTGCCGGTTAATACCAAAGCCTTCCGAAGGCTCTGCTGTCGGAAAGTTTGCAGCTCTTTTATAGAAGCCTTCGAAAGGGGTATGGCTGAAAATAAATGGAGTACAGCTGTCTATGAGCTGTCAACAGAAAGGTCAAAAATTCTTGCTTTTAAAATCCCACTCGTATCCGTTTTGTGTTTGAGTAGCGTCCACAATGATCTTTACCGGGCCGATCGCAGGGGCGAACCAGTACGTCGCGACCGGAATGCCGACGCCGTCACCCTGGACCACTCCGTCGGAAACAAAGACCTGTGCAAGGGTCAACCGATAGGTGTTGAACATCTGGCCGCCAACGCTCAGGCTTTCCTGATCTGCAAACTCGCCGACGGTCTTCAGATCGTAGGATGAATCGCCGACGGTCGCCGAATCGTCGAACGCCGGCCAGAAAGAGGCAACGCCGTAGCCGATGTTGCCGACCAGAACCCAGGCGAGTGAATCGCCCTGTGGAGCTGCTTCAGTTTGGAGGAATGAAAAATTTGACTCGCCGGTTGGGGGGTCGCGCAGGATGTAGAGAAGGAGTTGCCGAGGGAGACTGGCGCCGTTATCGAATCGATGATAAGGTTCGATGTTCCCCCAAGAGGAGTCGCCGTGTCGTTGGACACGACAGTCCAGCTCGATGAATAGGTTGTCCCGGTTGTAATGTTTGTATCTGATCCCATAGGCCGGAGATACCCGGTGTAGGTAATTCTGTGCCCTACCGTCAGAGGGAAAATGTCGGTGGTGATTGGAATCACCGTCGACTCAACGGGGTTGCTGCTTTTTTTGCAGCCGACGGCAAATAATGTCAAAACGGCCAGTGCAATTGCCAGAATGAGTGTCGCCGTTTTTTGAAGTCTGGTCATGAATTCTCCGTAGTGTGGTATTAAAAACTTAAATCACTTACACTTAGACGCAATAGACTGAAGAAAGTTTGTTTCTCCGTGTACCTCTGTGTGTTCTCTGCGAATCTCTGTGTCATATCTTTTTCACAGCGTGACACGGAGGAGGCACAGAGGTACACGGAGTAAATCGAGCCCTTACTTATCCTTGATCTGTTCGAGCAAGTCTTTTGCCTCTTTGCGGAATTGATTGTCCTGCTGGTTTTCCGTCGGCAGCGTAGTAATTTTTGTCAGCTGCTCTTTTGCCTTGTCGTACTCGTCCACTTCGGTGTACGCGCGCGCCGCGTCGAGTCGGTACATGATGAACGTCGGCCGGAGCGCAATTGCCTTTTCATAGTTGGCCATGGCATCGTCGTAGTTTGCCCAGCTTAATCCGAGCGGCCAGCGGATAATTTTTGGTTTCTCGCAGAGCTTCGCATGCGTCCGGCCAAGCACGTAGTATGCTGCAGGATTATTCTTATCAAGGTCGATCGCTTTTTCGCAATCAACCCGCACTTGTTTCACGAGGTCGATGGAATCCCACACGCCCTTGAACAGCGCCACTCTTCCGGTTGCAATCGCGCGCCGCGTGTAGCCCATCGTCGCGTTCGGGTTTGCCTTTACGGCGAGTTCGGCATAGTCGAGCGACTTCTGGTATATCTCCAGCTGCTTCGTCTTCTCGTCTTGCGTTACCGTGGGGAGAATCTCACCGATGTCGCTATATGACCGGCTGATGCGCCAGAGGACTTCGTAATTATTCGGGTCGACAGCGTAGGCTTTCATCAACACGTTGAGAGCCTTTTCGTTTTCGAACGTTTTCGTGGAGAACTCATCGCTTGCCGCGATAAGCGAGTCGACGGCGTTTGGCTGAAGGGGTTTGGCCGCGAGGCTGCTGAAAGAAAGAAAAATTGTCGTTAGGAGCATAGCTCGGTACATAACGATGATCTCCTTAAAGTATATTAGAATTTCAGGAAATTCGGTTATTTTCGTAGAATGACATTCTTCCCATCGCTTCGTGATTGATGAAATCATGATCCGGAGCGTGTGCTGCTATACTTGGCCATATTCCATACCCGCCAATGATACGTAATCATTCCCCTTTTCGCAAACGGATTCCCAAAAATTTTTGCGACCGGGGGAGGCGGTTGATGTCAAGAAATTTCGACAAAAGACGTCATTCATAACACAAAATTAACTTGCATTTCATCCCTTCAATTTTGATATTTCAGCAAAAGAACGGTGTAACCCATTTTGGTCGAGTGTCAATCTGACCAACAATTCAAAACCCTAGCTCATTTTCAATTCCCTCACGGGAAAAGTGTCTCCGAAAAAAGGTTGTCGCTGACCTCGCAGGGTAATTTGTCACTTCTACTATATCTCTGAATTATTGCAACAAACGATAACGATTCCGTAACACAAATCTTCTGCTCTGTTCATCTCCAAAACGTATACTTGGAAATGCCTAAAAAAGTTTGCTTGGCTCGTTTTGATCGAAATCCCCTTTACCCCCAAAAACCATTAAGGAGAACATCTATGAGAAAGATCTCTACTTTTTCTGCAGTTTTAATTTTGCTGGTTATCGCAAGCACATGGGTCTCGGCACAAGTCATGCTGGATGATTTTACAGGATACACTACCGGCACAACTTTGGCCACTCAGGGTGGTTGGACGAAAGGAGGTACCGGGCCGGACGACTCTGTTGCGAATGCGACACCGCTGACGTACACTGGATACCCGAGCGGTGGCGGTAACTACGTTGTGATGCCAACACCTACATCCACCTCAAGCAGAGTCTACAAAACGTGGGGTGCCGACACCGTGGCGAACTATAACAATTCAACTTTTTATTACTCTCTGTTATTAAATATTTCGAGTACAAGCGCGAGCTCGACGAACTATTTTATGTCTCTCGGCGGAGCAGGGAGCAGTAACAAGCTATGGCGCAAAACTATTCGCTCAAACAAATGGTTCTGGATACAACATCGGGTTGTCGAAAACATCTAACACAGCAATTTTTAACACGACAGTGCTTTCCTACAATACAACTTACCTTATCGTTGTAAAGTATGTTTTTGGCGCTCCTGGAATAACTTCTCCAGCAAACCAGGACGATCGGGCTTATTTGTGGGTTAATCCAAGTTTTACGAGTGAACCTGACACAAACGTCGCCGCATGTAAAGTTTGGCCGGGCACCGACACGGACTTTGATGGATTCAGCGGTCCACCAACGAGCATCGGTAATTTTATTTGGCATAATAGAGGTACAAAAAATCCTACCGGCTCGTTCGATGGTGTAAGGATCGGACACGCTACAACGAGTGCTGTTGCATGGGCAAATCTCACGCAGCCGCGTGAAATATTATCAGCATCGAGCTATAATTTCGGCAATCTCAATGTTGGATCGAGCGCAAACGATACTATTAAAGTTACCAATAATGAAAATACCGCTCTTAGTATCACATCGGTGACCTCCAGTAAGGCGGTCTTTACTGTATTGCCAACGAGCGGAACGGTTAACACGTCAAGCAGTTCAAATTTTGTCGTTACCTATTCACCGACTGCTGTTGAAGCGGACACTGCGGCGATTGTATTTACAAGTAATGGACTTACATCTCCGGACACTGTTTGGGTCATGGGCGCCGGTGTGCAGGCAGGATTTTCGTTATCACCCAAAAGCTATAATTTTGGAAATAACTGGAATGATTCTACCAAGATTGATACCGTTACTGTGTCTAATGTCAGCACTACAGCTAGCCTTATCGTCGATTCAGTAACGACGACGAACCCATTTTTCACAATTACGCCAAACAGTTGGGACACGATTGGCACGTCCTCTTCGGCGAAGTTTGCTGTGTCATTTAAACCGACTTCGACAGGGGCGACATCGGCAAATATCATTTTCTATCACAATGCTCCATCGAAGCATGATACGCTCAAAGTGATGGGAACCAGCATTGTAAAAATCCCCGCTTTCTCGGCCACGCCATCACCTCTCAATCTCAAAGGAGTTCTGGTGGGCCAGTTACACAAGGACAGCATCACGGTGAAGAATACCGGTTACGATTCACTCTTTATTAGCTCGGTGACGTCTTCGGATCCTACCTTTACAGTGACGCCGACTTCGGCACGGCTCGATTCGCAAGCGACGAAAAAATTCTACGTTACATTCACTCCTACAGCCGCTGGAGCGAAAGGAGCTTCGATTGCTTTTGTTAGCAATGCAGCCGAGTTGAACGACACAGTGTTAACCACTGCGCGCGGGATAACCGTCGTATCGATTGCCGAAGTGAAAAAAGAGATCACCAATCCTTATATCGCCGACCATGCGACCATTGGTGATACCCTCGCTTCGACCGGCGTCATCACAACCCCGAATTTCCAGAAAACGACGGGATCGGGCCAAACGGCATTGTTCATCCAGGATACAACGGGAGGCGTTGAGGTCTTCGCGTACAGCATTAGTACGGCGAATTTCGTGCAGGGTGATTCCGTGCAAGTCGTCGGGACGGTTAGTCAGTATCACGGCCTGACTGAGTTTGAGCCGATTGCGATGGATTCTCTCCATTTCGGCCTCATCAAGCACAACGCGATAATCCCTAAACCGAAGCGAATAACGCTCCATCAGTATGCTATAATAGCGAGGCTTATGAGGGCTTGCTTATCGAAATCGATACTCTCTACAAGTCGACTGGTACTTGGCCCCCAAGCGGTTCAGGCGCAAGTATCGAAGTGATAAACATGACTCACAAAGATTCGGCTCAAATGTATGTTAATGGTCAGACCGACGTCCCGGGAAGCATAGAGCCGCAATATCCAATAAATCTTGTCGCAGTTGGAAGTCAGTACTCATCGGCCACTACCGCGGACAGCGGAGGCTGGGAGATAATCCCGCGCGATTCTACCGACATCAAACATACAAAATTTGCGACGTTCGTGAAAATTTCCGAGGCGCGAAGAGATTCGTCCAATCTCATCGCTGTTCATTCGGTCATCAAGGATACCCTTATGATCGTCGGCGTTATCACGTCGCCCAATTTTGCATCGACGTACACCGAATACTTCGTTCAGGATTCGACGGCGGGTATAGAAATCTATGCCTCCGGCCTGGGACAGACTTTGGTGGTGGGTGACTCCGTATCTGTAGTCGGGACGGTCGCTCAGTACCGCGGTCTGACGGAGTTTACGCCGCTCGTGTTGGATACGACCCACCTTGTATTTTTGAAACATAAGGCCGTGGTTCCGAAACCGAAGGTTCTGACGCTTAGTCAATATGTAACCAACGCTGAGAATTATGAAGGGTTGTTGATCCAAATTGACACTCTCTATAAAGCATCCGGAACGTGGCCGGGGTCTGCATCGGGCGCGAGCATCTCCTTGATGGACCGGAGCCATGTGGATACTGTTCAGATGTACATCAATGCGACGACGGATATTGGCGGGTCCGCTGAACCGATATATCCAATCAATCTTGTTTGTATTGGAAGCCAGTATTCATCGGGTGCCACTGTAACGACCGGAGGGTACGAAATATTGCCGCGTGACACTACGGATTTTGTCCACATCGTGGTCATGAGTGTTGCCAGCGTGTACTCGGGTATCCCGACAACATTCACGTTGGAAAACAATTACCCGAACCCGTTCAACCCCTCAACAACGATTATGTACGGCATCGCTTCGCAAAGTCACGTGACCGTTAAAATTTACTCGGTGCTCGGCCAGGAAATTGCCACGCTGGTCAACGATGTGCAGGGCCCGAGTTACTATTCGGTCGTGTGGAATGGAACAAGCTCCAAGGGCAACATGGTAAGCAGCGGCGTCTATTTCTATCGTATTACTGCTGCTCCTGTGGATGGAAAGTCACAGCCGTTCTCGCAAGTGAAGAAGATGTTGTTGATGAAGTAAGCTAACGTATAGTACTCAGGAGTCAGAATTCAGAAGTCGGAATGAGAGTTTATCTCATTCCGGCTTCTGGTTCTTTATCGATCATTTGATAGTGAATTCAGGGGCACAATAGGGGACCGAGCGAAGGCGCTTGCCTAACTTTTCTTTGTTGACCAATCACACTACTCACAGATTAAAAACGGGGGATGACACGATGGCAAAGAAAACAATCACGTTGCACTACGTCACGCGAAAAATTCTCAAAGAAGAAATCTCGGCGTCCGAACAACGGCTCGGGGCAAGAATTAACGCTCTCGATGGAAAGATTGAAACCACCACGCAATCGCTCAAAGAGTACACCGGCAGCCGCTTTAACCAGCTTGATGCGAAAATTGACAGCACTTCACAATCGCTCAAAGAGTACACCGACAGCCGCTTCAACCAGCTTGATGCGAAGATTGAAACCACCACGCAATCGCTCAAAGAGTACACCGACAGCCGCTTTAACCAGCTTGATGTAAAAATTGAAACCACCACACAATCACTCAAGGATTATACCGATAGCCGTTTCACGCAGCTCGATACAAGGTTCGGCGACTTCGATTCGAAAGTTAATACCTTGGATGCAAAGATGACAAAGTACTTCGAGTTGATGATGCAAGCGTTTACAGAAGGGAACAAAGGAATACATAAGATTCTTTCGAGCCACGAGGAACGTATCTTTATCCTGGAAGGAAGAGGACCTCTCCCCGGCAGAATTTGATTGAGCATTCCCCATTTTCCAAGATGTACCAGACCTCCAATCTCCCGCACGAGGCCGCGTTAATTTTTTTTCTCCACAAAAAAGGCAACAAATTTCCAATTCACGCTTTTCATAAAGGAATAATACGATGAAAAAAATATTTTCGGTTTTAATGGTTGTAATTTTTGCCACCGCGCTGGCAAGTGTAACGGCGTGGGGACAGACAACTGTACACGTGGACAGGCGCTACAGATAATAGTTGGCTGACAACTACAAATTGGACTCCGACACGGACCACTCCTGCAAATAATGACATAATTCAGTTTAACGCTGGAGGAACAACAACAGTTACCGCAGTTCCGACCCAAACTATCGGTCAGCTCATTGTTTCAGGAAGCTCAACGGTGAATTTACAAGCTGCAGGTACAGTTACTCTGACTATTACCGGCACTGGAACTGTCTTGAGTGTTGCATCCGGTTCGGCATTAAATTGTAATGTTGCTAATGCAATAACAATCAATATCACGACTGGCGGAACAGGTTCCATAAGTGGGGCGATGACACTCTCTAATGCCGCTCATAGATTGACGGCTGCAGATGCAAGCGGTGTGACCTTTCAAAGTGGGAGTACTTTTACGGAAGGCACTTCTTTTTCCGGTAATCCTTTTGGTACAACTAATTTGAATTCTATTGTCTTTGCAAGTGGTTCGACCTTTATTTTTGTAGCAGGGTCTAGTCCGTTTGGTGCGAGCCAACCGTCTTCAGTTGTTGTATTCCAAACTGGAAGCCTTTATGAACACGAAGGTTCTGGCACACCGAGTTTCAGCGGTCGCACTTATGCGAATTTCCAGCTCAACATTGCAGCGACGACAATTACTGTGACAGGAGGAAGTGCTGTTTCGATGAACGATTTGACAATTACAGCGGGCACTCTAAATTTTAATATGACAGGGACGCCAGGACATTCTATCAAAGGTAATATATCCGTGGCTTCTGGACAGACCCTCAATTTCGCTCCAGCATCAGCCGGGACAGTGAACCTTAATGGCTCAACGCTACAGTCGATAAGCGGAACTGGAACAATCACTACTAACGCAAACTTAACAATCAATGTCAACAATTCAAATGGTATCAGTCTTGGTACAAATCTTTCGATCGGAGGGACACTGGCTTTAACACAGGGCAATGTTGCGCTTGGCGGTAATACACTTACGCTGGGAACAGCGATCGCTACCCCTGGAACGCTTACTTACACAGCGGGATTTCTAACTGGAACCGGCACATTTACGCGCTGGTTTGCCACTGCAGCAATTTCTGGTAACGCAGGGTTGTTTCCGATGGGTGTTGGAAGCAACAATAGGTCACTTGCAATCGGTGGTTCACCATCTACAGGCGGTCCTATCTCGGTTTCATACAATGATGCCAGTACCTGTATCCGCAATTACATTTACAGAAAATGTTCAAAGTTTTGTCAATCGATATGATGCAAACTGGGTGGTAACTCCAGCTGGTGGTTACACAGATCCGGCTATGACGTTAACGATCCATGGGGACGGAATACCTGGAATTACAAACGTTGCAGATTTAGATCTATCTGCTGCAACGACTATCGCCACTGGTGTCTGGGCTTCACCGTCAGGCACAACGTCCTCGCCAGTCTTAACTCGAAATGGACTTACAGAGGGTACAATAATAACCAATCCTTTCTACATTGCATCTGTAGCTTCATCGCCCCTTCCCGTCGAACTCACTTCCTTCACCGCACTCGCCGGCAAGAACAATGTCGAGCTGGCGTGGAACACTGCGACGGAAGTGAACAACTACGGATTCGATGTCGAGCGGCGATCAATGACCAATCAACAATCAACAATGAACAATTGGACGAAGGTTGGGTTTGTTGCGGGACACGGAACGACGAACGCGCCGCAAAGCTATTCGTACGCAGACAACTCGGTTGCATTCGGTACGTACAGCTATCGTCTCAAGCAAATCGACCACAACGGGAATTTCGAGTACAGCAAAGAAGTAGAAACGGCAGTAACAATGACGCCAAACACGATCGTGCTCGGACAAAACTATCCGAACCCGTTCAACCCCCAGACGAGCATCGAATTCGCAGTCCCGAAGACGGGCTATACGACACTCAAAATCTATAATATGCTCGGTCAAGAAGTGGCAACACTGGTCAACGGCACTGTGAGCGCCGGAGTCATGAATCAGGTAAGCTTTAATGGGAACAACCTCGCGAGCGGCTTATACTTCTATATCCTTCGCTCCGGAAGTTTCGTCGACACGAAGAAAATGCTTTTGATGAAGTGATTTCTCTGATTACGCAGATTTAGCTCAGATGGCTGATTCCTCAGATTCGTCAGGTTGCGAAGATGTGCTGAACAAAGTGAAGAAACAAAAATGTCGGGCGCTGTTGAAGTGTCCGACATTTTTTTATTCGGGGGATATCGGACGCTCTATCTGGAGAAAGTTATCGAAATAGTTGATACAATAAATCACGAAGGTGCGCGGCATCTTTACCGGGTTCAACCCCAGCTTGATTCTTGTCCCCAATTCTGCTATACTGTTTTCCACGTATGACATCACGCCGTATTTTATTGGCCGGAGCGTTTTTCTGGTGTGCTTTGATCGTGGCGGCTCCACTTCTTGCTTCATTCGGCGGAAGGAGTGCGCTCACGGCTTCATACCTGTATGAAATGTTTTCCCGTGTGTGCCACCAAATCGACTCGCGCTCATTCCACGTCGCCGGTTTTAAATTCGGCGTCTGCATTCGCTGTACAGCAATCTATGCTTTTTTTTTCGGAGGGATGATAATGTTCCCTCTATTGAAGAACGCGTCGATCTCTCTGCAGAAATCTTCGTCCATCCTCATAATTTCTCTCATCCCAATGGCAGTCGACGTCGGGCTTGCGGCAGCCGGGATTCATGAGAGCAACGTGTTCACACGAACGGCGACAGGGGCGTTGTTCGGATTAGCGTTGAGCATCGTTCTTATGCCGACGCTCGAAGAAGTGACAGACCGGCTTCTTTCCCGTTTCCGATTGTCCCATCGCGCATTAAATTTACATTCAACGCCTTCAAATCTGAGTAATCTGGAATCTGAGTTAAATCAGCGCCATCTGAGCAATCACAATCTGCAAGCTGAGTTAAATCATCGCCATCTGAGCAATCACTATAAACGGATCTCACATGCATCCAAAACCCGATAGACTTATGCCCGCGTTATACGGCGGGCTTATTATCGCCGGAATCAGTGCAATCCCCGGATTGAACCTTATTAACGTCTGCTGCTGTGCGGGCATTTTGCTGGGAGGATTCCTCGCGGTCTTCTTCTATAAACAGGAGTTGACGCCCGAGATGGATCCGCTTACGTCGAACGACTGCGTCCGTCTCGGCGCATTTACCGGCGTCATCGCCGCGGTGGCCGGCACGGTCATCAGCGTCGTGGTGATGCTTGTTTTCGGAAACATCGCCATCGAGATGATGATGAAAATAGTCCATCACATGAACGTGGAATTGCCGGCAAACGTCGAGCAGATGATTGATCAGTCAATGGAGGAAAAACCGTCGTTCTTTGGGATGATGTTTTCGCTTTTCTTCAATCTCATTATCGACATACTGTTCTCGACGCTCGGCAGCTTAATCGGCTGGTCGGTGCTCAAACCGAAACCGCAGTTCCCTCAGCAAAGCGTGTGATTACGGTCGCAGTTTGATTCTGAATGTTGTTCCGACCCCGAGCTTGCTCTCCTTGACCGAAAGCTTGCCCTTGTGGTAGGTCTCGATGATTCTTTTGGAAAGGCTGAGTCCGAGTCCCCATCCCCGTTTCTTCGTGCTGAAGCCGGGGCGAAAAATATCTTTGCGGTACGCCGCGTCGATCCCCTTTCCCGTATCGGTAACATCGATCACCGGCGCGCCGTTCAGCTGTGAAATCCGGAATGAAATTTTTCCCTTCCCGTCTTCCATCGCGTCCAGTCCGTTCTTCACCAGGTTCTCCAGCACCCACTCGAATAATTCCCGGTTGATCTTTGCGCGGACAGGTTCCGAAGGTTCGACGACGATATCCACCCGTTTTCCCATTTGCGGAATCCTCTTCTGGAAGTATTGTATCACCCCCTTGACAACAGCGCTCAGGTCTTCCTCGCGCAGGTCCGGCCTGGAGCCGATTTTCGAGAAACGGTCTGCGATCTTGTTCAAGCGGAGGAGGTCGTTTTCCATTTCTGCGATTGTCTCGGTTACCTTTACATCCGGCTCAGGGCGGAGTTTCATAATTTCCACCCAGCCCATCATGCTCGACAATGGTGTCCCGAGCTGGTGGGCGGTTTCGCGCGCCATTCCGACCCAGATATTGCTCTGCTCGCTCCTCTTGATATAGCTGAAACCGATGTATCCGATAAAGATGAAAAGTGCGCCGATGGCAATCTCGATATAGGGAAGCCACCGAAGCCGAGTAACAAGCAGCGACTCTCCGTAATGCACCCGGCTGAGGATGATTGTATCCTGGTACGAAACGACGATGGGGTGGTTCATCTTATCCATGCCGGCAATGAGTGAGCGGACATACGCATCGCGCTCGCTTTTGGGAAGCGTCGTATCGATGTCGATATTCCGCGAAGCTTTTATTTCGATGTTGTTTGCATCGGACTCGATAATCGGGAAATCGATAGCGCGGATAAGCTCGTCAAAAATAAAGTTGTATTCGCTTCCGGAGTAGGGGCTGTTCGCGAGATATTCAATGGATTTTGCGTAGAGCGCGGCGATCTCGCGTTCTTTCGCCTGAAGCCGGTCGACGAGATTATGCGTGTAGATGAGGATCGGGATGACGATGATGAAAGCCGCCACCAGCAGTGCGGTTTTGATGTTTCCGGATTTGGGGCTGCGCGTGCTAAGATTCATGGGAGAAAATAATGCTCGTCGGGTTGATTGGAACCCTTAAAATATTTTACCGCAGGATCGTCTGGTCACGGCGTGCGCCGACCGAAACGATCGATACCGGCACTCCCGACAATTTCGCGATCGCTTCGATGTATTGCTGAGCCGGCTTTGGAAGCTGCTTATATTTTTTTGTCCCGGAAATTTTTTCTTTCCATCCCTTGTAGGAATGATAGACCGGCTCGACACGTTCGAGAGTTTGCAGATCGGAGGGAAACGATTTGAGCGTCCGCTTGCCGATCGCGTATCCGGTGCAAATCTTGATTTCATCGAAGTCGTCGAGCACATCGAGCTTTGTCAGGGCAATTTCTTTGACGCCGTTGATTTCAAGCGAATATTTCAAACTTACCATGTCGAGCCAGCCGCAGCGGCGGGGGCGGCCTGTCGTTGACCCGAATTCGTGTCCGACGGTGCGAAGACGTTCGCCGATGCCGTCGGTGTATTCCGTTGGAAATGGCCCGTTGCCGACGCGCGTGGAATACGCTTTCACGATGCCGATAATATTTTTGACTGCCGTCGGCGGAATCCCCAGCCCCGTGCAGGCGCCGCCGCTCGTCGGGTTGGAGGAGGTGACGAAGGGATACGTTCCGTGGTCGACGTCGAGCAGCGCCCCCTGCGCACCTTCGGCGAGAATATTTTTTTTCTTCTTCAGTGCGGTATTCAAATACACAGAAGTGTCGGTGACGTACGGGTCGATTTTTTTGTCGAATTCCTCGTACTCGCTGATCATGGCATCGACATCGAGCACCGCCGAGCCGTACACTTTGCTGAGCAGTTGATTCTTTTCTTCGATGTTCGATTTCAATTTGTCGGCGAGGACTTTCCGGTCCAACAAGTCGACGACACGGATGCCGGTGCGCATGTACTTGTCGATATACGCGGGTCCGATGCCGCGGCCGGTTGTGCCGATTTTATTCGTCCCTTGTTCGCGGATGTTGTCGAGCAATTTGTGATACGGCATGATCAAATGGGCGTTGTGGCTGATGAACAGGCGTCCTTCGATCTTGATCTTGAACGCTTTGATCATCGCAATCTCGTCCATCAGGGCGATCGGGTCGATGACGACGCCGTTTCCTATCACGCACGTAACATGCTTGTGAAAAATTCCGGAAGGAATAAGGTGGAGGACGTACTCTTTCTCGCCGATGACCACCGTGTGCCCGGCGTTCGCGCCCCCCTGGTAGCGGGCGACAATGTCGATCTCGTCGCTGAGCAGGTCGACTATTTTTCCTTTTCCTTCATCACCCCATTGTGCCCCGACAATAATTGTTACTGGCATAGCGATCGTTTTTGATGTAGTGAAAAACAGAAGAAGAATTTTGACACTTCATAGTACAAAAAAAAGGATGGAATCTCAAGGAGGCGTACGATTTACGTTATTGGCTTCGCATAGTACATAAAACGTAGACCTATAGAGTATAACCTATACCGTTTCATGGTCAAGCCGCACCCCATCCCCGGCGACTCCTTGCACTTCCTGAATTTTTTGACTACTTTCTTATCAGGAACATCATCACTTCAACTCTATCTTCAATGACGAGAGCAAAAGCGACTTCAACTTCACGCAAAACTCCGAAACCCTTTCCGCCGAAAAGCGAAGCTCTCAGCCAGCGTAAACTCGATTCCCGCGCAGAAGACTCCCGGCTCATCGCTGCTGCAATCGCCGGCAATCAGCCTGCTTATCGCATGCTCATGAAGAAATATCATGACCCGATTTGTAATTTATTGTTCCGGATGATCCACGACAAAGACGAAGTGGAAGACCTCACACAAGAGGCGTTCATCAAAGCGTTCCAATCGCTTTCGAGTTTCAACGAAGAATTTGCTTTTTCAACGTGGCTGTTCAAGATTGCGACCAATAATTGCATCGATTATATCCGGAAAAAGAAGCTGCAAACGTTCTCAATCGATAAACCTATTGAATCGGGCGACGGGGATTTTTCCTTCGAAATTCCGGACTCGACCTACGAACCGGACCGTGACCTCATCGCGCGACAACGGACGAAATTCCTCGACCAGGCGATTAAATCTTTGCCGGCAAAGTATCGGACCGTCATTCTCATGCGCCATACCGAAGAGAAAGATTATGCCGAAATTGCTAAGGAATTGAGGCTTCCTATTGGAACTGTCAAAGCTCACATCTTCCGTGCCCGCGAAATGCTCTACAAAAACCTTCGAAAAAAGATCCAACTTTATTGAAAGAGGATGTAACTCCTCCTTTCTTTTTGCGTAGTACCAAGAGAGAGAATCCGTACAATGCTTTTAGACGGTCGCCCTGGTTCCCGGTTCATCGGTGATGAGAAGGGCGTTTTGTCCATCTCACGAATCTAAAGCCTGCGCGGAACAATAGCACAGGCAATTCAATCAAATGCGAAGCACGGCATACCATACATTATTGAAAGCGGCGCCTTTCGTTTTATCCACAGCGCTGGCAGTGCAGGTCTTTGCCGGCGGCCTGCACAAGGAAATAAAACGCACGACGGAAAAAGAGATCCGCATAAGGCTCGAATCGTCATTCGGGACGGTGGTCTGTTCCAAAGGCGTTTCCGATAAGGTCATGGTCTTCGATTTGAAGATGGAAGACGATCACAAGCCCAACGTCGATATCGATTACCGCATCAAGAACGACATCGGTTATCTCGACATCTCGCGTGAATCTGACGGCGGAAATTCCGTCTCGCTGCACTTTCATGACGATGATGAAGAGAAGAACGACGGAAATTTTGAAAGCGGGAAATGGTATATGCGTTTTAACGACGCGGTTCCCCTCTCCATCGACGCAGAACTCGGTGCTGGAAGGGGAGATTTCGATATGACCGGTCTGGACATTAAAGATTTTACCATGTCGGCAGGTGCAAGTTCGACGACACTGCTGTTCGGCGAACCGAACAAAAGCGAGATCGAGGATTTTGAAATCAAATCCGGCGTCAGTAAATTTGTCGGTGAGAAGCTGTGCAACGCAAACTTTCAACGAATGACGTTCGAAGGCGGCGTCGGCTCGTATTATCTGAATTTCGACGGTGAACTCCACCGCGAGGTCGACGTGAGAATTAAAATCGGCCTGGGAGCGGTAACGATCGTGATTCCGCGCGAGACCGGAGCAAAAGTTCATTACCAGGAAAACTGGTTCTCCACTTTTTCCATCGACAAGGATTTTGATGAAGAGAGAAAAGGCGTTTATGTAACGGAGAATTATTCCACGGCTGAAGGGAAGATGAACATTTATGTTGAATCGGGGCTCGGAAGTGTGAAAGTGAGGCTGGAGAAATAGCGGGACGAGTGTATGTCGGCAACAGCTGAATCCCCGAAGTCTTGTAGGCTCCGGGGATTTTTATGTACTTTTGTATCCGCGAAGGACACGAAGAAATACGAAAGATGAGAGGGATGAAGTACGTAAGTCAATATTTAATAAATGGGTTTTCTTCGTGTCCTTCGTGAACTTGGTGGACAACTCATTTCCCGTACTTGAAAAATTGCGACCACTGATAGGGTGCATTGAAATTTGAGGACTTGCTCATGGCAACGAGGGCTGAACGGTATGCATCGTTCACGTTGGCTCCTTTGGAAAGCGCAGAATAAAATTTCTCACTGAAGAATTTGTTCGCTTTCGCTTCGGATGGTCCCATGGTGAGAATAACGTTGGATGTGCCGTTCATCATCAGCAGTGCGGCATGAATGGGCTTCAACCCGCTTTCGGCGGATTGCCGGTCGGAAAGGTAGACGACCGGGAACGGATGAAGGCGCAGGAAATCCGCAACCGGAATATCGGCATCCGGGTCGGTGATGCTTCCGCTGGAGAGGACGAACGTCGACCGGCCGGGGAAAATCGTATCGGTGGCAAAGTCGGTCGAGATCTGCAGCACATCTCCGAATGAATCGAACAATTGCTTCTCGTTCGCATTCTGCGATACGTATACCGTCGCGTCCCGGAAAAAGCTTCGGATGTCGCGCAGCTCAAAATCGAGCGGCCAATCGTTTCCTCGGGGATTTCCAACCGCGATGACGGTGTTGGTGAAACGGGGGGGAAGCTGGAGGCTTTTTACAGCCGCAAGATAGGGGAGATAAGAGACATCGGCGATTTCGATCATCGGTTTTATCCCCTCATTCGTCGAACGAGTAAACGCATGGAATGGAATTCCTTCCATCTCCCGCGGGGGAACGATGACAACGCGCTGGACAAAAAGCCGTTCTACCGGGCGTAGAAAGTAATTGTATAACTCCTGCGACAATCGCTCGAGATCGGTCGTTTGGAAATATCCCGTTCCGATGCTGTGAATGTGTTCATGAAGCATCAGGTCGTACTGGCGGATCTTTTCGAGCACGATATCTTTGTATGCCGGTACTTCCACAACGTTCACCGGTATCTGGCGGCCTATCCCGTCGAACGAGATTACGAAGATCACGATGCGGTCGTCGGCAATAAGGTAATCCAGCACGACCGTTCCGTACGAGAGCGCCGAGCGGAGCTCCGTTTCCTGAAATGTTGGCGTGCGTGCGAGGATTTCCAGCTGCGGATATTTCTGCGAAAGTGCAGAGGCAGCGCTGGTCAAATTATTCTTCGCCGATGTGACATCGGCAGCGAGCGACGCAATGCGCTGTGCGTCTCGTTGATTTGCATTAAGCCCCTTCTGGTATGCCAGCTCAGCTTCTTGAACGCATTCCAACTGCAATTGTCGTTGCATCGATTCTGCCGCCTGTTCCGCACTTTTATCCCGATATTCCAAAGGGAATGAGCGCAGTTCAACCGAGAGGAATTTGGCTTTTCCCTGCTCGTAGATATCCAGCGCTTCTTCCGCCCGCCCCTGCCGCGCAAGCAGGACGACAAGCGGCTCATACCAAAAAGTCTCTTTGGCAAAAGCCGTACCGTTCGTGATCGGTCCCTCACGAATTCCGATAAACTCTTCATCGTCTCCCCAGTTGTTGAACTCTCCCGCCTGGTTATTGCGCAATTCGAACGCCCGCCTGTAAAAAGTGAGCGCACCGTCCGTGTTGCCCTCTTCCTCTTTCATCGTACCAAGCTTATAGTTCGCGTACGCCTCCCCCGAAACATTGCCGGTCCGTGAAAACAGCGTCACCGCTTGTTCGTAATAAGTTCCGGCGGCAATTGACGATTGCTGGTCCGGGTTGACGGCCGTGATTTTTTGTTCGCAATCTGCAATCGCGATTAATAAATAGCCGATGGCGATTTTTTTACCTGCGTCCTTTGCGAGCGAATATGCTTCGATAAAACTTTGTTTTGCCAGCTGATACGCGAAGTTGTGCGCGTACACTTTTCCGAGCGCCGTGTAGAGCCGGATTAAAAGGTCGTTCGTCTGTTCATTCTTTTCACTGCTGGAAAGGTTTTCGAGAATGTCGATGCCGGCGTGAAATGATCGAGCCGCCCCGACTCCACTCCCCGAGCGATCCGAGCGCCCTGCCCCTGTCGTAATTGAATTCTCCTTTCACGATGACGTTGGGGACCGAGCTCACAATATTCTCTACCGTGGCATACGCTCTGAGAGCATCGTCTTTTTTCCCGAGTTTCGCATCGGTATAGCCGACAAGCGACAACGCCCTCACGATGGCGGGGGAATATCTTCGTTTATTAAAGACGGCCAGCGCCGAGGTGAACTGGTCAAAGGCATTTTCGTATTGCCCCGACCAAAGGAATGCATTCCCGAGGTTCATGCTCGTTTCAGGGTCGGGTTCGTCGTTCGAAGCAAGTTTACTGACGTCGAGGGCGTCGCTCAAAATATTTATTCCCTTTTCAAAGTCTCCCAGACCGACAGACAAATTTCCAACGGCGTTCATCGCGCGGACTTCCGCTGCGTGGTCGCCGATCTGCCGGTAGTACTTCCAGGCTTCAGTATTATTTTCGATTGCGCTGGAAAAAAGTCCGAGGGAAGCTTCAGCTTTTGCCGCGGTGGACCGGTCCTCAGCCAGCCGGTCCCATTGCTGAAGCTGCTGGTCCAGGGGGATGATTTCGGAAAGAAGCTGTTCGGCGTGAAGATAGTCGTGTTCGTTGATGTCGTCGGCCGCTTTTGTCCGGAGCTCCTGGGATTTTACCGCGGGGTCTTCGTTGTCCTGTCCGATATCGCAGCCGCCGAGCGACAACCACACAGCGGGGAGAATGAAGGAAGCGATTTGTCGAAGCGAAAAGTTTTTCAACGGTGCAATTTTTTGTAGGTCAATGTTGTCTCGGTCGGCATCGTGAACAAATGGAGTATCTCCACAGGCACAATATAGCAAGCGGAGATGAAAAAAGAAAAGGCCGAACCCGACAATGTCGAGTCCGGCCTTTCACGTTTCGAAAATGTGGTGTTATTAGATGATAAACATCACGCCGCCGGTAAAGGAATTGTACGTCGAAAAGTTGTAATCGGCGTTGATATTAATAAAGAGCAGCTTTAAGCTGAGGCCTAGCGTGAGCCGGGATTTGTTATCGCCTTTTAACGGTAGGTCGACATTAATTTGTTGAGTCCCGCCATCGGGCGTCTGGAGGGTCGATGTGTAGTCAAACGTCATGGTCGAGCTTTCCAACATAAAGCCGGCGTATGGCGTAATATTCACCGCGCCGGGGCCGAACCGCTTGCTCGCGTTTATACCAAAAGCAGTCGCCTTTGTCTTTAAGATTGATCCGACATCGAGCGTTTGCGTAAAGAAGCTCGCGCAAATATCCAGCGGCAGCGGGTTCGGAAACCAAACTCCAGGATTATGCTGGATGCCGAAGCCAAAATATTTGAGATCACCGATATCTGAACTGAGCTGTACGTTTGGCAAATAGCGGAGCGTCAATTGCGTCCCAACAATTGTTCCGATACTCAATTGAGGTGCAGCTAAGGGGACTTCTTTTACATCGCCAAGTAAACCGGTTGCTCCTGTATTAATAACGGTCGCAGGAATATTATATGTCACGAGCCCGCCGGGAGTGTTTACTTTAATCGCCTGGGCTGGAAAATTAACCTTTACGGTATCGGTTTTTGACCCGATGATTGTCGGCCCGCTGAGTCCCACGGTGAACACCGTCTTAGAGATCTGATTCGTAATCGCCGATTGATAAGTAGATGGGAGCGAGGAGTAGTTGGGGATTCTTGATGCTAACAGTTTACTCTGGTTTGCATCAAAACTAAACTGTCCGCCGACGCCGGCGGGAATGGTCTTGTTTGCGTCGGAGAATAATGTTCCCATCGCAACGATGCCAACTTCAAAATCGAACCCGTACATCTCTGCACTCGGCGCTTTGTGAAACCATCCTCCGTTGAGATCTGCTCCGAAGCCCGAAACAATCGGCCCGACGTAACCCTGTACGGCGCTCCCCGCCATTTTCTGCAACGTCGAATCCAACGACCCACTGTACGCCAAAGGCGATACCATCAACAAACAACAAAGCGGCAAGAGTAAAAGGCTTTTCATTTTTTGACTCCTAGTTGTTAATATGTGTTATTGATCGACGAATAAAAAAGGGAAAGGAAGAAAGAATCCCGAAAACATCAGGCAATGAATGGTTCCGAAATAATTCTTGACAAATATACGTTAAAATTGTTGAAAGGCAAGCTTTTTTTGAAGAGTGACGCCATAATTGTTGCTGGATGTCACGTTTTCATTTACTTAATCACCATCAGTGCAGACACATTCCCCCATCATCCAAAAGTAGTTATTTTTGAGGTAAGACTCTCGGCGTTTCGGCACAGTTGCAATTCTCAACACTTTTTTATACTATTGCAAGGGTTCCTACTATAGTACAAACGACGAGGATGTGATGAAATCCACTGGAATAAAAAAATTGTATTATTCCATCAGCGAGGTCAGCAAGATAACCGACCTTGAACAATACGTGTTGCGGTACTGGGAATCGGAATTCGAACAGCTCAAGCCCGCCAAAAACAGGGCGGGCAACAGAATCTATACAAATAAGGACATCAAGCTCATCCTCTACATCCGCCAACTTCTACGGGAAGAGCGGTACACCATTGAAGGTGCAAAACAAGTTCTGAAATCATGGACGCCGGAAGTTGAAAGCGGCGAGCAGCTGCAGTTGCTGCCGGCTGACGCCCAGCCGAGCCACACACCGGCTGAAGAGACAGGTGTCGTCTCCGGTGGGTCCGACCAGAAATTGCGGGAAGATTTGATGGAAGTGAGAACATTCCTTGAAGAGCTGCTGGTGAAATTAAGTTGAGAAGGGCTGGGTCCTGGGCTTTGCTATAACGAAAAAGTCTTTGCCGGGCGGCAAAGACTTTTTTTGTGATGACTCATGTGAATTTTGTCGGAACGGCGGGATTCTCCCGAGGGGATCCCTTCGGGAGAACCCGCGACCCCTTGGGTGTTAACATGTAGACCTAGATAGGCAGATTTGCTGTTGATTGTTCTTGAAAATTGTTCGATTCGAGTTCCTTTTTGATTTGTTGGAGCGCGAGCCAGCCGTGAGGCGATTTTAAAAATCGTTCTCTTTTAATCGCTTCTTTATGGGTTGGATAGATTTCGCAGTAAACGAGAGTCCAAGGAATTCCCGATGATGAGTAGCGGGAACGTTTGGCATTATGTTCGGCTACTCGTGTCTCTAAATTAGAAGTCTGTCCGATGTAGAATTTTCGTGTCGATTTGCTCTTGAGAATATAGACCCAGTAGCGCTTGTCCACGGTAACGCAGAATGTTGTTCAGAAGGTTAAGTGAGGAGGGAGAATTTTGTCGGAACGGCGGGATTCGAACCCGCGACCCCTACCACCCCAAGGTAGTGCGCTAGCCAGGCTGCGCTACGTTCCGCTTTCAACATACAACTTGGAATTAATGTACGAATTATGTCCTCGAATGTCAAAATAATGCTTCATCGATCTTTTCGGATGATCTACGGCAACGGAACGGTCTTTATTTTTTTTCTTCTCTCTTTTCTCCTATTTCTTTCCCCCTGCACTGCCCAAATAGAAAATGCCAATCAATTGGTGTTTGTTGTAACGCCGGATTGGAATTCAAGCGCCGGCCTCATGTACTTGTTTGATCGAACCGACGAGGGATGGGTGCAGTACAATGTCCCGTGGAAAGTGGTCCTCGCCGATTCCGGCCTTGCATGGGGAATTGGCCTTCACACAACTCCTCCGGGAGAACGGAAAAAAGTTGAAGGCGACCACCGTTCCCCAGCGGGCATTTTTGAGTTAGGAGTTTTTTTCGGCTACGACTCCGTCCCTCCGCCGGGAATTCGGTTTCCGTACCAGCATGCGACCAAAGCGCTTCACTGCGTTGATGATACGGGCTCCGTCTTTTACAATTCACTCATCTCCGAAAATGAGGTCAAAAGGGATTCTCTCGGAAGGCTTCCGTGGAAATCTTCGGAGGTGATGAAAATGGATTCAGGCTACTACAAATATGGCATCGTCGTGAAACATAATCCGCACTCGATTCCGGGAAAAGGAAGCTGCATCTTTCTCCACATCATGGGCTCCGACAGTTCGGCGACGTCGGGATGCACAGCCATGGGAGAAGGGAATCTCCTTTTTCTTATGCAGTGGCTCGCCCCCGATGAGCATCCATTATTCGTGCAGCTTCCGGCATCTGCGTTTCGGGAGTACTTGCTCGAGTGGAACCTGCCCCTTCTCTTGAAAAATTAGAGGACGAGCGAAGGAGCATCAAAAATTCAGCTGTGCAGTCCTAACGCTTGAATCCGAAATTCCAATCATCGATGCACTGGAATTCTCTTCCGGTAGAATATTTATGAAATCCAAATTAAAAATTGTCGTCGGAATTCTCGGCTCGTTGGTCGTTATCACGCTCGTCACGCTTCTCATCCTTCGCTACCTTGTGACAAAATCGTTTCCCGTCGTAGACGGCACTATCGTCGTTGCAGGTCTGCAGAATCCGGTGACAGTCCAGCGCGATGAATTCGGAATTCCCCACATCACCGCAGGAAATGAGCACGACCTTTTTTTTGCCGAAGGCTACGTGCATGCTCAAGACCGTCTCTGGCAAATGGATGTCGCCCGCAGGGCGGGCGAAGGAAGATTATCCGAAATCTTTGGCTTGTCGACGCTGAAGTTTGATAAGCTCTTCAGGACGGTTGGGTTGATGCGGATCGCCGAGAAACTCGAAGAGAATCTGCACCCCGAATCCCGACGGATCCTCCAGGCCTACAGTGACGGCGTGAACGCATTCATCACATCGCATCGCGGCAAATATCCGGTTGAATTCGATATGCTGAATTACACTCCCGAGGAGTGGAAGCCCGTTCATTCTCTTCTCGTCACTCGTCTGATGGCATGGGAACTGAATATCTCCTGGTATGTCGACCTGGTGCTTGGAGATTTATACAAGACGTTCGGCGAAGAGAAGGCAAATGAGATTTTTCCGACCTATCCTGAAAACACCCCCGTCATCGTCCCGAAAGAAGTTCACGCTGATTTATTCCCGGAGGATATGCTCAAGCTGATCGACGTCGACCGGGAGTTCAGGACGTTTTTTGGGACGACCGGGACTCACATCGGAAGCAATGCATGGGCTGTAGGCCCGCAAAAATCCGTGAGCGGGAGAGCTATGCTGGCCAACGATCCGCATCTCGGTTTCTCCGCGCCGTCGAAGTGGTATGAACTTCATCTCCGCGGCGGTGAATACGATGTTGCCGGTGTTTCTCTTCCCGGTACGCCTATGGTCGTGATCGGCCATAATCAGCATATTGCATGGGGGCTGACCAATGTGATGGCAGACGACGCCGATTTCTACCTCGAGATGACAAATTCCGCAGGGGAATATCTTTTCAAAAATGTCTGGAGCCCGATGGCGGTAACCCAGGATACTATCGTTGTCAAAGATTCCTCCGCAGTGATCCTGACGGTTAAATCGACGAATCATGGGCCGATTATCAATGAGGTCAATGAAGTCGGTTCAATGACCAAGGACGTTTTAATTTCGATGAGATGGACGGGGCAGGATGTCAGCGATGAACTGTACTCGCTGGTTCTCATCAACAAAGCGAAGAATTGGAGCGAGTTTAAAAGCGGCGTCAAAGAATTTACTGTTCCGGGGCAAAACTTTGTCTATGCAGACATCGATGGAAATATCGGCTTCCTGGCCGGTGTCCGCCTGCCGATCCGGTCGGCTCAAAATCCAACGCTCCCGATGCCGGGCTGGACGGGGGAATATGATTGGAACGGATTTGTTCCCTTCGAACGGCTGCCGTTTCTTTTCAATCCCCCGCAGCATTTTATCGCGACTGCTAATAATAAAATGACCGATAATTCATTTCCGTATCATATCTCGAATCTCTGGGAGCCGCCGTCGCGCATTCAACGGCTCGACGAGCTCTTACGCAATCAGGAAAAACTTTCCGTTGAAGATTTTGAACGAATACAGGGGGATTACTATTCATATTTTGCGAAGGAGACCACACCGTATATCCTCCACGCGTATGATTCTACAGCAGTAAAAAATCCCGATCTACAGACCGCACTCAGTTATTTTCGGAACTGGCATTTTCAACTCTCGAAAAATGACGTGCCGACGACGCTTTTTCATGTTTTCTTCACGCATCTATTAAAGAACATTTTTCAGAATAAAATGGGCGATGCGTTATACGAGAAATATATTTCCATTGCGAACATTCCGTACCGCACCGTCCCTGCTCTGTTGCGAAATCCTTCATCCTGGTGGTTTGATGATCCATCGACGCCGCAGATCGAAACGCGGGACGACGTGATCAGAAAAAGCCTGCGGGAAGCAATTCAGGAATTAAAAACTTCGCTTGGCGGAGAGATGAAAACATGGCAATGGGGGATGCTTCACACGATTACCTTCCGTCATCCGTTCGGCTCACAGCCGCCGCTGGGTTCCGTTTTCAATATTGGTCCGTTTCCGATCGGAGGATCCGGAACGACCCTCAACAACGGCGAGTATTATTTGGCCGCTCCGTACCAGGTAACGCTGGGACCTTCGATGCGTCAAATCGTCGATTTCTCGGACCTCAACGGGGCGCTCTCGATTATTCCGACGGGCGAATCGGGACAACCGATGCATGAGCATTATTCCGACCAAACGCCGTTATGGCTGAGCGGCGAATACCATCAGATGCCGATCGACAGCGCGCGTGTTATGGCGGCAACAAAACACACGCTCTTTCTTCTTCCTGCCAATCAATAGAGGACAATATTCAAATGGGAAATCATAATCTGTATGGGAAAACGAAAATTATTTGTACCCTCGGGCCGGCCTCTTCAACGGGTGAAGTCATTGAAAAAATGATCCGGGCCGGGATGGATGTTGTGCGTCTTAATTTTTCGCACGGCACACACGAAGAACATCAAGCCGCCATGAAAGCCGTCCGCGAAGCGGCGGAGCGGGTGGGCGAGCCGATCACTATCCTCCAGGATCTTCAAGGACCGAAGATCAGAACGGGCAAGCTTGCTTCTCCCGAGGTGCGGCTGGTCGACGGTGCGAAATTCACGATCACGATCAATGAAATTGCCGGGAACGCAGAGCGTGTATCCACCACGTATCAAGATTTGCCAAAGGACGTAAAACCCGGCGATACAATATTGATGGACGACGGTTTGCTTCAGCTCAAGGTGTTGAGTTCGACGGCAACCGATGTGACGACCGAAGTTGTCCACGGCGGAATTCTCAAAGAACACAAAGGGATTAACCTTCCGGGTGTGACGGTAAGCGCGCCGTCGTTGACGGAAAAGGATATGGAAGATCTGGAATTTGGTATCGCGAACGACATTGACTACGTTGCGCTGTCGTTCGTCCGCACCGGCGACGATATCCGTCATCTAAGAAAGTTCATTATTTCGAAGATCGATAAACACAAGAGACTTCCCATCATCGCAAAGATCGAAAAAACAGAGGCGCTGCAGAACATCGATGAGATTATTCGTGAAGCGGACGCGATCATGGTGGCGCGCGGGGACCTCGGCGTTGAATGTGCGACAGAAGACGTTCCGATCGCTCAAAAGATGATCTGCAAAAAAGCGAACGCCGCCGGCAAACCGGTGATCATCGCGACCCAGATGCTTGAATCGATGATTGAAAATCCGCGGCCGACACGAGCGGAAGCGAACGACGTCGCCAACGGAGTCTTGGACGGCGCCGACGCGGTGATGTTGAGCGGCGAAACATCCGTCGGGAAGTACGTTGTCGAAGTTGTACGGACGATGGATTTGATCATCCGTCGGGCGGAGGAAGAGTACCGCGACCAGCTTGACCTCGCAGACGAAGCGGGAGAAAAGCAGGCCGAAGTTTTCAAAGCGCTCGGGCGTGCTGCGTGCGTTCTGGCGAAGCGCATCGGGGCTGCGGCGATCGTTCCGATCACTCACTCGGGTGAAACGGCGAAGACGATCGCGAAATACAGGCCGTACGGAATGATCATCGCGGTCACGGACCGCGAGCGCATCAGGAGAAGATTGAATTTAGTGTGGGGCGTCAAGTCGATTCTCGTGCCGAATATTGCCGACACCGATACGACGCTGGCGACCATCCAGCAGGAGCTTCTGAAATCGGGGTATGTGAAGAAGGGGGACTATATCGTGATGACTGCCGGCATTCCCCTCCTGGCACGCGGCACCACAAATATGGTGAAGGTAGAAAAAATATCGTAGAGAAGGTGCGCCCGTTCCCGGCGTTTTCGTCCAGGCTTACAGGCTGACTTCTGAAATATAATCGTCAATGTCGTAGCGGACATTGAGATCGCGGCGGTGCATATGTTCGTTCCTCTTCCGAATTAAAAAAGGAAGTGCAACGATTCCTGCGATGACCGCCGTCCACGTAATGATTTTGAACATGTTCTTCATAATTTATTGCTGCGTGAGAATCACTTCCTCACCAAGGATAACAGAGTATGTGATCGCATCCCACTGTTGTCTTTCCATCTCGTCCAGCAGAAGCTCTTCAATCGCTTGGAGTTCTTCCTGCGAAAGATCGTCAAAGCCATATGATGTTTTCATACTCTTTTCCTCCTCTCTCCTATAGTTAACGAAGATACTGAGAAAAAGTTGTGCCCGTCATCAATTTTTCCCTCCGTAATTTCCTGTACGGCCTTAAACGTAGTATTTCCTGACGTACTCCGCCACCATGCGGTGCGTGTTGTACTGCGGGACGAGGGTTGCGATCGACCGCCGGATGCGCTGCAGCCATTGACGGGGAATATTCTTTTCGTCGCGTTGGTAGAATTCGGGGACGATATTATTTTTGATCACCGAAAAAAGATTTTCGGCATCGACGATGTCCTGTTGCTCGGCGCGCGCCGGCGTTTCATCTTTTCCGATCGCCCAGCCGTTGGTATCGTCGCACGCTTCGCGCCACCACCCGTCCATGATACTGCAGTTCAACCCGCCATGGATCGCAATTTTCTGACCGCTTGTTCCGCTTGCTTCGAGCGGGCGGCGCGGGTTATTCAGCCAGACATCGGCGCCGGACACGAGGTGCCGCGCGACGTCGATATCATAGTTTTCGAGAAAGACGACCTTTCCGAAAAGGCGCGGATGATTCGTCAGGTCGATGACGTGTTTGATAAATTTCTTTCCCTCATCGTCGCGTGGGTGTGCTTTCCCCGAAAAAATCAATTGAACGGGGCGCGATTCGTCGTTGAACAATTCAATGGCCCGGTCGAGGTCGGTGAAGAGGAGCGGCGCACGTTTGTACGTCGCGAAGCGGCGGGAAAATCCAATCGTGAGAGCATCCGGGTTCAGGACTCTTTCGTACACCGCTGTCCCGTTGCCGAAGCGCGAGTGCTGCGTGCGCAGCGTGTGCCGGGCAAATTCAACAATGTCCCTCCGCAGTTCATAACGCAGCGACCAGAGCGCTTCGTCCGAGATCACCGAATTCTGAACGGCTTTTTCCCAGAACCCCGGGTCGAGGTAATGACTTTGCCACTCTTTCCCGAGATGCTTGGTCCAGAAGCGAGCTGATTTTTCGTTCAACCAACCGCCGATATGCACGCCGTTAGTGATGGATCCGATAGGGACATCGGCAGCTGGAACATCCCCGTACAAGGGCTTCCACATTTCACGGCTTACCTGGCCGTGCAGATCGCTGACGCCGTTTGCTGCACGCGACATTTTCAGCGCGAGGACGGTCATACAAAATGTTTCGGCCGCATTACCGGGGTCGATGCGTCCATACTTCATCAGCTCTTCGATGGGCATATCCATCGCCTTGATCATCGATGAGAACGAATATTCCATCAGATCGTTTGAAAACCGGTCATGTCCTGCGGGTACCGGCGTATGGGTGGTGAACACACATTGCTGTTTGACGTGTTCTGCGGCAGTCCTCGCGTCGGCGTCTTTCACCATTGCTTCCCGCAGAAGTTCAAGCGTGAGGAATGCCGAATGGCCCTCATTCATGTGGAACGTTGAGGGACGGATCTTCAGTGCACGTAATAATCGCACCCCGCCGACGCCGAGAATAATTTCCTGAGAAATACGGGTCGTGCTGTCGCCGCCGTACACATGGGCTGTCAGATCGCGGAAACGCTCTTCATTTTCTTTCACATTAGTATCGAGCAGGTAGACGACGCCTCGGCCGACGTTCAACTGCCACGCGAGGAACCGCACCGTGCTGAACCCGATTTCCACCTCGCACCGTACCGGCTCGCCGTGCTCGTCCAGAACAATTTTCAGCGGAAGTTTAGTCGGGTCGGCGGAGACATACAACTCGTTTTGCCAGCCGTCGGCCGCAATGCGCTGTTCGAAATACCCCTGACGGTAGAAAAGCGAAACACCGATAAACGGCAGACCAAGATCGCTTGCCGATTTTGTGTGGTCGCCGGCGAGGATGCCAAGCCCGCCTGAGTACGTTCGTAGACTTTCGTGGAAACCGAACTCGGCGCTGAAGTAGGCAATCGGCCCCTTCAGCGTTTTCGCCTCCGATGATGCCCAGCTTTTTTTGCTGGTCATGTACGCATCGAAGCTGTTCCAGGCAGATTCTATCCTTCCCGCAAATTCATCATCGCCGATCCGCGCCAGGACTTCTTCATTTGAGATCTCTGCAAGAACGGCGACAGGGTTGTGATGCGTCCGCTCCCATACCTGCGGAGAGAGATCGCGGAAAACGGACTGGGCTTCAAAGTTCCACGACCACCATAAATTTTGTGAAAGGCCATGAAGCTTTGTCAACAACGAGGATGAATTACGTGTGGCTGTTTTTCCGCTCATTTCTGCCTATGCAATAGTGGATGATCTGAAAACGAAAGTATCAATTAATAAAAAAAAAGTGAGAAAATCCAGAGATTTTGACAGGGGAGTAACTCGACTGAAATTTCGAAAAGGAGAAAGCGTCAGAATTGTCTGTACGGGTGAGTATTATTTTCTCATTAACTGCATCTGCTCATTGGTGAGGATCCAGAGAAGAACTCCTGCTCCGCGTTGCACCGGCGATCCGACCTCGATGCACGAAAGCGACGCTTTTTTTATGCTGATCTTTGAATCGTTGTTCATGCCGATGAGGTTTGCAATACAGCGGATGGCGAACGGTTTATGGGTGACGAGCAACAAACGGCTATCGCGCGGATACGACTGAAGCTCTTGAAACAAATCCTGCGGGTCTGCTAACGATACCAGGTGATCCAGAACTTGGATGCGGATGGAGGGAAATTGTTTGGCGACGATTTCCGCCGTTGCTTTAGAGCGAGCCGTTGGGCTCGTGAGGACGGCAGTAAGATTCAGTTTCATAATGCAGACAGCGTTTGCTACGCATTCAGCTTCAGCAATTCCTTCCGGTGTTAGCTTTCTGTCGGTATCATTTCTGTGCCCCTCGGTTTCCGCATCGGCGTGACGGAGGATAAGAAGACGCATGAAAGTATTTCCTTGGCGTGATTACTTGGATTGCGCAGATTCAGCGCAGATTACAGATTACTCAGATTCGGTATAACTGGTTGAATATACTTTTCTTTTGATTTGAACACTGCTGCCTCCAAAATTAAGAAGCAAGCCGACCGGAAGGTTGGACACTTTCAGGTAATGGAGCAGTTTGTCTTCGAACGATTTTTCCAGCGTTTGAACTGCCTTCAACTCCACGATAACGCTGCTATCGACAAGGAGGTCGACAAAAAAATCTCCCACTGGCTCACCGCCATACACTACTTTCATGTGTTTCTGCTGTTCAACTTTAAGACCCGTTGCGGTCAGCTCTTTTGCAAGCGCATTTTCGTACACTTTTTCAACAAATCCTGAACCCAATTTATTATGAACTCCGGATGCTGCTCTTATGATCTTTTCAGTAATATTCTTTTTAGGATAACTTTTTTCAGAATAGACTTTCACTTGTTCCCCCCGTTTTTTAATCTGAGCAATCTGTAATCTACGTTGAATCTGCGAAATCAGAGAAATCAACGGCTACTTTTTCTTCAACGCCGTTTTTGCCTTTGCATAGCCCGGTTTCAACACGTCGTAAATGATGGCGATACGCTGCTTATACGGAATGAAGGCGCTCTTCATGGCATTGATGGTGACTTTCTCGAGTTCTTCAAGCGTCAGTCCGAAATGCTCAGCCGCAGTGCAATACTCGTCTGTTAACGTAATGCCGCTCATGAGACGGTCGTCGGTATTCAATGTGACGCGGAATTTATAGCGATAAAAAATTCCGAATGGATGTTCATCGATGCTGTTGACGGCTCCGGTGTGGACGTTGCTCGTCAAACATATTTCAAGCGGGATACGCTTGTCGAGCACATACTGCGCGAGCGTGCCCATACTTAACACCTGTCCATCTTTTACCCGCATATCTTCGATCAGCCGCGTTGCATGGCCTATGCGGTGTGCACCGCACCATTGAATTGCCTGCCAGATTGATTCTTTGCCGAACGCTTCGCCGGCATGAACGGTGATGTTGAAGTTTTCGCGTTGGATATAATGAAACGCGTCAATATGTTTTTTAGGCGGGTAGCCCCCTTCTTCGCCAGCGAGGTCGAAACCGACAACACCCTGGCTCCGGAAATCGACGGCAAGCTCGGCGATCTCTTGCGATATCTTAGGGTCCATACTACGCATCGCGCAGAGGAGAAGCCCGTACTCTACGCCGAAGTCTTTTTTTCCTCGTTCCAATCCGCGGAGGACGGCTTTCACGATCGTTTCGTTGTGCAGCCCTTTTTGCTGGTGGAAGACGGGTGCAAAACGAGTCTCCAGGTAAACGACTCCGTCATTTTTCATGTCTTCGAGCGTTTCGTAAGCGACACGTTCAAGCGCTTCTTCAGTTTGCATGACGCCGCAGGTGTGTTCAAATCCTTCGAGAAAGAGAGGGAGGCTTCCGCGCTGGGCTCCGCGCTGAAACCATGTGGCGAGTTTATCGGCATCCGTTGTGGGGAGCTTGGTGTATTGTTGATCCCGCGCTAGATCGATGACCGTTTGAGGGCGGACGCCGCCGTCAAGATGGTCATGAAGAAGAACCTTGGGGACGGTGCGAAGGAAATTTTTGGTAAGCTTCATGGAGGATTGACAGAATTTGTTGATGGAATGCTTTCTCCATAATGTACGAATCAAAGCCTTCAGTTCCAACCGGAATACTTTCTTTGGTAGTGTTACAGTTTGAAAGTCATTGCGATCCCGCTCGAAGAGCGGGAGAAGCAATCCCCATTGTTTAGCGGATTGCTTCGGCAAAAGAACGCCGCACAATGACTTCTTCTTGAGAAAGTAAACCAAACTGTAGCACTACCTTTTTTCTTCTTGTTTGCTTTTTTATTCCTCTTTGAGTAAAGTTAATCGAGAACAGGCAAGTGCACGAAATCCTATTATGAACCTTGAAACGGAAATTCTGAGGGAACACTCAAAGCACCAATGCTTCCGAATCGCGAAGTGGGTTGGGACCGACAAGGAACGTTTTAGGGAGTTGATGGACCTGTTTTTAAAAGGCGAGTATCGTGTAACGCAGCGTGCGGCATGGATCGTCAAGCATTGCGCGGATAACCATGCAGAACTTGTCTCTCCGTATTTCGACGAGATAATCGACAGGATGCTTGAACCGGGCGTACGCGTTGCGGTAAAAAGGAATGTCATAAGGATTCTTCAGGATGTTGATATTCCTCGGCGGATCGCGGGTAAAATTGCAACGGTATGTTTTGAGATGCTTGGTTCAGCGAAAGAACCGATCGCCGTGAAAGTATTCTCGATGACCGTTCTCGCGAATATCGCGCGACGGGAGCCCGATCTGAAACGGGAAATTCGTATTCTCATAGAGCAACAAATGCCGACTGGGAGCGCCGGATTCCGGTCGCGAGGAAGGAAAATACTCAAGCAGCTCGAAAAACTGTAAGTTGCATTCTCGGTAATATCGCTCACGATGCCGGATTACTATTTCACCATCACCGTATGAACATTTCTCGAATTTCAGGGAAACTGACAACTTCGGTCTTCGGACTGCCAATGCTTGTCTATATGCTGAAATGCATCTGCGGCTTTTCTGTTTGTTATGAGCTGTATGTCTGTTTTCCTCAGCATCAATTTTACTGGAGTATGATTTCGGTGCTCCTCGTCATTTCTCCTGAAGAAGATTCTTCACATCGATTGGCCTTCAACAGGATGAAGGCCAATATGCTCGGCTCAACGGTCGGTATCGTGATTTTTCTGATTCACCGGCCTAACCTGTTCTGGATGTGTCTTGGTGTTGTGAGCACGATCGCGATCGACACAAGTTTGAAGCTTTCCAACGCAACACGTTCGGCCCTTGCATCATTGGTCATCGTGCTGATGCGTGAACAACAAGAGAGTTCGTGGAGCATCGCGTTCGAGCGGATGCTCTGCGTCATTGCCGGGTGTATTGTCGCGATCGTTATTACATACGTGGCGGGTTTTGTTCTGCAAAGATTCAGCGGCACCAAATCGGCATGATGGAACCTTCTTTGGGCAGGGAGGAGAGATTTCCTTCATTGATTATGGAATGGAGAGCATCGAGCGTTACCTACGCCAATTTTCCAACTGCATTTGTGACACGGCGAAGAATATTCCCATCCAACAATAATCCCAGAGCTTTCTGAATGTCGTCGTACAGCACGCGGTCACGGTCAAGATGCGGGATCGTGGAGCGGATCGTTCTATGGGCGGCACGTGTCCCTTTTCCGCATTGAAGCGGCGCATGGAAGTCGATGGCTTGTGCGGCGCAGAGCATCTCAATGGCGATGACGGTCTGCACATTCCGCAGCACGCGCCAACATTTCTGCGCACTGATCGAGCCCATGCTGTTGTGGTCTTCCTGATTTGCTGAAGTTGGGATCGAATCGACGCTTGCAGGATGAGCGAGCACCTTGTTTTCCGAAACGAGCGAAGCAGCGGTGTACTGCGCTATCATCAAACCGGAGTTGAGTCCGCCATCGCGTGTAAGAAATCGGGGGAGTCCGCTCAGCGACCCGTTGACCATCCGCTCGACGCGCCGCTCAGAAATGTTCGCAAGCTCGGATAAGGCGATTGCGGCAAAATCCATGGCAAGCGCGATCGGCTGTCCATGGAAATTTCCCCCTTCGAGATGCTGGCGTTCATCCGGAAAGATCAAGGGGTTGTCATTTGCCGAATTGATTTCAACGGAAACTATTTTTTCCACATACTCAAGAGCGTCGCGTGACGCGCCATGTACCTGGGGAGCGCAACGGAGGGAATATGCATCCTGTACCCTCTGGTCGTTATGGCGGTGCGATTCACGGATCTCGCTTCCGTGCAGGAGGATTCTCAGATTTTTTGCCGTCTCGCGCTGGCCTTTGAACGGACGCAGCCGATGAATACGCTCATCAAACGGTGTGTCGCTTCCCTTCAACGCTTCGACGCTCATTGCCGCTGCAACGTCGGCGAGCGTACAGAGCTGCTTTGCCCGGTGAGAAATAAGCGCCGCAAATGCCGTCATCATTTGCGTCCCGTTGATTAGCGCAAGCCCTTCTTTTGCAGACAGCGCAAGCGGTTTTAGCCGATGTTTTTTCATTGCAACGGCGGAAATTTTCAATTTCCAATTTTCGATTGCAGTTTCAAAATTGGAAATTGGAAATTGAAAGTTGGAAATGACCGTTCCTTTTCCCATCATCGCCAGGACAAGATGGGCGAGCTGCACAAGATCGCCGCTTGACCCGACGGACCCCTGCGATGGAATAACGGGAACAAGTCCGGCGTTAAAAAAATTTGCAATGAATCCGACGGTCTCAGGCCGTATGCCGGAAAAACCCTTTGCCAGCGCATTCATCCGCAGGATCATCATTGCGCGCACGACTTCGGGCGGGAGCGGTTCGCCGGTCCCTGCCGCATGGCTCGCGATAAGATTGTGCTGGAGTTCTTCGATCTTATCGAAGGGAATGCTGACATTACTGAATTCGCCGAAGCCCGTCGTCACTCCGTAAATACGTTCCTTTTTTCTAAGCCATTCTTCCACGAGCATGCGCGAACGGTGCATCTTTCGTAGCGAAGACGGGGCCAGCGAAACGTGCCAGGGTGCAGTTGCTGCCGCGAAAAGTTTCGGGATCGTTAAGCTTTTACCGTCGAGTTGAAGTTGTTTCACAGAAGGGAGGTGTGTTAGTGGTAGAAATTTTTCCCAATGTAGCGAGGTATTTGTTTAGTTTCAAGCGGGGAAGAGCTACAATAGTGCCTCGGTTTGAATCCTCCTAATCCTGTCTTCTTTCACGGAATGAAATTATCATTGCGATATTAAGATAATGCCAAACATCAATCGAAGAAAAACCGCATTCAATAATCGAGGACAACGATATTGGCGCCAGAGACTGCAATGGTGTGATTTTGGCTTCAGCATCCGTCACAGTCTCAAAATCACCGAAGTCTGAGGTTGTTTCTCCGAAAATGGACGTTGAAACTCTAGCGGAAATGAATTATTTTAACAAAACTGTTATCTTTGCTTACAATCATTGGTCAATGAATATTTCATCCCTTTTTCAACAGCAGCAGTTGAAACCGTCCTGGTCGTACACCGCATCGGGAGTGCTCTGGCGTCTCCTTTTTTCAGAGACCAATTTTATCGTTGGGGAAGACAGGGATACCGTAGCAAAACAAGTTTCCTTCTTTTGCTTAAATGCTGTCAACGGGGATGTCCTCTGGAAAAATATTTCATTCGGCGAGCCCTGGTGGACGGGGATTGAAGCTGTCATCCGCGATAAAATATTTCTTCACGGGTTCAAAAAGCCCGACATGCCCGCGCATGGTAAAATCGTTGCTGTCGATTTGGGAACAGGAAGAGAGCTGTGGCGGAACAACGATTATGCTTTTCTCTATGCAACGCCAAACCGAGTGGTGGCGTTTCGTGATATGTTTGAGAGGCGTTTGTTCTATGAACTTGATGCCGCGACCGGAGAGTTTTTGCAGGAATTGAACGAGCCCCCCGGAGATTCGTACGAAACAAATGGCGGACGTCACGGCCGCGACAACTTCCTCTTTCCGGAATCTCTGACTGAGGATAGTTCGGAATTTTCGCTCGTCGCGCCCCTCATTGACAAGTATTGCACGAAAAGCAACATCCGCGGGCCTGTGGAATACGTCCGCTCGAACGGAAAGCTGGTGTTTAACTATCACGCTATTCAGGATCGCGATGAAAAAAAGAACCTTGACGTTCTGCAAAACAGATTGTGCATCGTTGACGAAGAGAGCGGCAAACAGGTCTATGCAGATATTGTAAATTCTTCAACTCCCGCTGCAGTGCCCGATTCTTTTTTTGTCGACGAGTCGACAGCCTACTATGTCAAAGAGAAGAGTACCCTCATTGCCCTTTCGCTCGCAAGGCGGTAATTATGAAGTCGTTCACCGTTAAATATATCGATGCGTTTACATCAAAGCCGTTCGCCGGAAACCCGGCGGCCGTCGTCCTTTCAGGAAGCGGTCTGACTGAGGATCAGATGCAACGCATAGCACGGGAAATGAATCTCTCCGAAACGGCGTTTGTGCTGCCGCCGTCGGACAAACACGCAGACCTTCGCATCCGATGGTTCACGCCGACGAACGAAGTGGCGTTATGCGGGCATGCTACGATCGCCAGTTTTCATGCCCTTGCCGAGGAAAATTTGTATGGTATGAAGAAGAATGGTTCTTATCCTTTTCATCTTGAAACTGCTTCGGGCATTCTGGATGTTCTTGTCGTGAAAGACCGCCGGGGGGCCACGGTGAAATTTGCGATCCCGATGCCGCAGTTCAAGAAGAACCAGCATTTGAAGGCCGATTTTTTAACTCCGCTGGGCATGCAGGAGAACGATTTTGATAAGCGGCTTCCCTGTGTTTCCTGGATCAACGCATACTTGCCGGTTCGACGGCTTTCCGTTTTGTACGACTTGCGCCCCGACTTCCAAGCCATAAAAAAAATTTTGATTCGCAAGAAGCTTTTAGGCGTTTGCATCTTCTCAGCGGAAACCATCGATCGTTCGTCGACCTTTCATTCCCGGTTTTTCGCGCCCAACGACGGCATCGACGAAGACCCGGTCACGGGCTCCGCCAACGGCCCGCTCGGTGTCTACATGATCGAGCAGGGGCTCGTCGGAAAATCTGACGGCCTTATCGAAATGATCGGTGAACAAGGCGACGTCATCGGCAGGCCGGGCCGTGTTAAGGTGGAAGTTCAGGTTGAACACGGCGCGCCGAAGTCCGTCGCAATCGTGGGAAGCGCCGTTACAGTGGTGGAAGGATCGCTCACGCTTTAGCTTTTCACAACAGTCGGTATTTATTATCTCGGACATTATGGGATTGTCAAACATACTCTTCGCAACCGTTCTCCTTGCCTCGCTTCTCTTCTTTGGGTTCAGCGTTCGGCGGTTGCTTTCATATTTGCAGGTCGGCAAATCGGAAGACCGGTTTGACAAGCCTTTCTTGCGGATACAGAAAGTGATCAAGATTGCCCTGCTGCAGTCAAAACTGCTCCGCGAGCCTCTTGCCGGATTCATGCACCTTGCGATCTTTTGGGGATTTCTATCGCTCATGGCGGCGGTCGTTGAATCGATCGGCGAGGGAATCACCGGACATTTTTCTTTTCGATTTTTGGGGAGATTTTATTCTGCCGTCACATTTACGCAGGAAATATTTTGCGTCCTCGTCGTTGTAGCGGTGATGCTCGCTCTCTGGAGAAGGTGCATCTCACGCGTGAAGCGGCTCCAGGCCGGGACGCACGGTAATGCTGACGCCGCGGTGATTCTTCTCTGGATTTTCCTCATTGTATCGACACTGGTTTTGCAAAACGCGGCGCGCATCTCGCTCGGGGAGTATCACGCCGGTCTCAGGTACCCGGTATCGTCGACGGTGGCGGCGTTGTTCTCAGGAAACGCTTCTACTGCAGGATGGGGCCGCGCGTTCTGGTGGACGCATATCGTCCTCATTCTCGGTTTCCTGAACTATCTTCCGTACTCGAAGCATCTTCACGTGCTGACATCGATCCCGAACGTGTATTTTTCCGGCATGAAATCCCGCGGGGCGTTGAAGCCAATCGCTCTCAACGATGAATCGGCCACGAAGTTCGGTGCGTCCGATGTGGATGATCTGACCTGGAAACAGCTGCTCGATGGATATACCTGCACGGAGTGCGGGCGTTGCGATTCGGTTTGCCCTGCAAACCTCACCGGCAAACGTCTCTCGCCGCGGAAAATTATTGTGGACACGCGCCGACGGACAATGGAAAAAGCTCCATTGCTTGTCGCTGGAACGACGGCTGAAAATGACAACGGCATCCTGGCCCATTCGCTTGTCGACCGGTTCATCACAGAAGAGGAACTCTGGGCATGCACAACATGCATGGCATGCGTGCACGAATGCCCGGTGATGATCGAGCATGTGGACGAGATCGTTGATTTGCGGCGCGGTTTGGTGCTGAATGAATCGCGCTTTCCCGCTGAACTTCGCTCAACGTTCGAGAACCTTGAGCGCAACTTCACGCCGTGGGGTTTCAGCCATTCGTCCCGCGCCGATTGGGCTGAGGGGATGGAGATTCCGCGTATGTCGGAGGGAGGCGATATCGACATCCTGTTTTGGGTCGGCTGTGCCGGCGCTTACGATGCCCGCTACAGAAAAGTGACGCAGGCTTTTTCCAAATTATTAAAATACGCAGGCGTGAAGTTTGCAATTCTTGGCCTTGAAGAAAAGTGCAACGGGGATGCTGCGCGCCGGATGGGAAACGAGTATCTCGCGCAAACATTGATTACCGAAAACGTCGAAACGTTGAACGGGTATGGCGTGAAAAAAATCGTCACAACATGCCCGCATTGTTTTCATTCGCTCAAGAATGAATACCCTCAGTTCGGGGGCAACTATGAGGTTGTCCATCACACCGATTTTCTCTCGGGGTTGGTGGCAGCCGGAAAAATTATGCCCGCACGTTCACTGGGCACGACGGTGACATTCCATGATTCCTGCTACCTTGCACGATACAACGGCGTCATCGATTCTCCGCGTTCGCTGCTGCGGTCGATCCCCGAGTTGTCTCTGGCTGAAATGCCCCGGTCGAAAGACAGGGGGTTGTGCTGCGGGGCTGGGGGCGGCAGAATGTGGATGGAAGAAAAGGAAGGGAAACGGATTAACATAGAGCGAACGGAAGAGGCTTTGTCCACAAAAGCGGGAGCGATCGGGACTGCTTGCCCGTTCTGCATGACCATGATGACCGATGGGGTAAAGGCAAAAGAGGCGAATGAACGGGTTCAGGTTAAAGATGTAGCCGAATTATTGTGGGAAGCGGTAGGAACGGCCGATCGGTAAGACAGGTTTGTACAATTATAGAAGGAGGCATAATGACATACAGGGTTTCGGTCTACAAATATTTGGAAGTTCCTAAAACCGTTGCTCATGAGACGGTTGAGGGAACGGAAGACGAAGCGATAACGCGCGCAAAGGCGCTGCTGTTGAAATCCGACGGAGATGTCGTGGTGGTAGCGGTCGTGACCGGGGGCGAGACACGGATTGTCCAGCGCTTTGAGAAAGTGAAGAAAGCATCGTGACGGGATTTTTCCATTGTTCATCGACTATTTTTTGAGGCAAAACATTCATGATTGAAGCCGACACCGCAGGCGCGCGGCGCATGGAATGGATGAAGGAATTCGAAGAAACGAAAAGCGTTCCTTCTATTTGCCGGAAATACTCCATCAGCCGCAAGACTTTCTATAAATGGCTGAAGCGGTACAAAATATCTTCGAACGATGCGTCGAGCCTCGGGGATCGCTCCCGGCGTCCGCATCACAGCCCCCGCGCAACCCCTCCTGCGATTGTTCAGCGGTTGCGCGAGCTTCGCGAGAAAACCGGCTTCGGGCAGAAACGGCTGAAGCTTTATCTTTCGATATGGTATGATATTGAATTGTCGGAAAGCGCGATCTGGAAGCTGCTGAGGAAGTCCGGCGTCGACATGAAGGCCAAGAGATTGCATCGCCGGAAACTCCGCCCGAACGACGCCCTTCTCCCCGGCGACCGCGTCATTCTGGCGTTCAAGTTTATGATGAATCAGAACGGCAAACAACAGTTTGTTCAGTACAGCGCGATCGATGAATGCTCGCGACTGCGCATCACGAAGATTTACGGCCGCCACTCGACGCTTTCGGCGCTCGATTTTGTTCAGTTTGGATTAATGCATTTTCCCTTTTTAATTCGTTATATTCAAACGCCGCTCGACAATGCATTTGCGAGCGTCTCAAAGCCGCGATCGAGGACGCACGCATTTACGATGAACCTGCGGAAGCTCGGCATCAAACACGAGGTTCCCTCGAAGAAAAAGCTCGCGGTGAATAGATTCATGGAACGGATCAAACGGTTTGATGAAATCGAGCCCTATGTGACAAAACCGTTCTCTTCGCCGGACGAACTGCAGCAGGAGGCTGCCCGGTATTTGTACCGTTATAATAATGAGCGCCCCATCCCGCTCATCGAAAACATGTCGCCGGTGGAGAAGCTCCGTACGTACAAACAATTCAGCGGCATCACAACATTCGACCCATATAACACTTCACGATAAATCGGAACCCGAGCAATGCAAAAAAATATTCTTGTCGTCGACGACGAAAAAGATATCGTCGAAATGCTGCAATACAACCTTGAAAAAGAGGGATACAAAGTCTTCACAGCCCGAAACGGAAAGCAAGCGCTCGAACAGGTGAAACGGCATGTGGACCTGATTCTTCTCGACATTATGATGACGGAGATGAACGGGCTCGACGTCCTGCGCGAATTGAAGCGGGTAGAAAAAACAAAATCCATCCCCGTGCTATTTCCTGACGGCCAAGAGCTCCGAAGTCGACGAAGTCATCGGGCTCGAACTCGGCGCGGAAGATTACATCGTGAAACCGATCAGCATCAAGAAACTTATCGCACGTGTGCGGACGGCCCTGCGAAGAGATAAAAAAGACGACCAGGCAGCCGAAGCATCCGCCATCCTGCAAATCGAAGAACTTGAAATCAATGTGCCGAACTATACCGTCACACTCGGAACAAAAGCGCTGGTCTTCCCCAAAAAAGAATTTGAAACGCTCGTGTACCTTGTCCGCCACCGGGGGCGCGTGATTTCCAGGGATGTTCTTCTCAATGCGGTGTGGGGCGAAGGGGTCTTCGTCGTCGACCGGACGGTTGATGTCCACATCAGAAAAATACGAGAGAAGCTCGGAAAATTTGCGGAAATGATTGAGACCGTGAAAGGGGTCGGCTACAGGTTCAAAGCATGACAATGAAACGTATCCAGACAAAAATAACGCTCACGTATTTGATTCTTGCCGTCGTTATTATCGCCGCGGTGGGGATCATTTCGAGCCTCGAGATCGAATCGTTGTTTGAAGACCGGCTGATTCATCAACTTGAACAGCAGGCAGATGTCGTCCATCATTTTTTGGCGAACGGAGAATTTTCCGGCGAACGTGTGCGCGCTGTTTCAATCCAGCATTTGGCGGATGTGCTCGGCGCCCGGGTGACGCTCGTTGCGGCCGACGGAACGGTTGTTGCGGATTCCGATGTGCCGTTTGAAAAATTATCGACGGTCGAAAATCATTTACTCCGGCCGGAAGTTCAGGATGCGATGTCGAAACCAATTGGGACGAATATCCGCCGCAGTGCAACCGTGGGAAGAGATTTCCTCTACGTCGCAAAACAGTACCGGGATTCTGCTTCGTCGTCCGCCATGAACAATGTCCGGTTTATCCGCGTCAGTGCTCATATGGAAGAAATGAAAGAGAATGTGAACGACATCCGGTGGAAAATTTTTTGGGCAGGAATCATTACGCTTACGTTGATTATCGGGGTTAGTATTTTTGTTTCGCAGAGGATTTCCCGTCCGATGGTGGCCATCGCGGAAAACGTCGAGAAGATCCGTCTCGGCGACCTTGAAAAGCATATTGAAACAACCGCCGATGACGAGATCGGCCACGTCGCACGCGCGGTCAACGAGCTTGTCGATAAACTCAAAGCCGATATTGTGGAGCTGAAAAAACTGCAGCGGGCACGGAGCGAATTTCTCGGAAACGTTTCGCACGAACTTCGCACTCCTATTTTCACACTGCAGGGTTATCTTGAAACCCTGCTCAACGGTGCCGTCGACGATCCCACGGTCAACCGGCTCTTCATCGAAAAAGCCTCCACCCATGCGGCGCGGCTCAATGTACTGTTGAACGACCTCATCGATATTTCCAGGATCGAGTCGGGGGAGATGAAGATGAGCTTCAGGTATTTCCGCATCAATGAATTTCTTGAACTCGTGGTGAACGATTTTCAGCAAGCGGCATTGCAACGCCGCGTCGCACTCCGGTTGTCGACGAAGACGGGAGAAGAGATCGAAGTCTTCGGCGATAAAGAACGGCTTCGCGGTGTGCTGAGCAACCTGATCGACAACGCAATCAAGTACAATCGGGAAGGGGGCGAGGTTCTCGTTTCCACCGAACCCGAAGAGGGGAAGGTCCGCATCATTGTCGCGGATACGGGCGCAGGAATTGCCGAAGAACATCTCACGAGGATCTTCGAACGATTTTACCGGATCGACAAAGACAGGTCCCGCGAAGTCGGAGGCACAGGGTTGGGGCTTGCGATTGTAAAACACATTGTTGAGGCTCACGGCAGTAAAGTTGAAGTGCGCAGTGCGGTTGGAAAAGGAACTTCCTTTAGCTTTACACTTAAGACCTAGTCATGATACCGGCCTGTCACCGGCCGGAGCATCACAAAACATTCGCCTGCACCGTTCTCCGCATTGTAGGGCTGGAAACGGCGGCGAGCCTCTTCAACGCTTTTGCCCGTGTTGTGTGCCCTGACCATGGCTCACATGCCGTCAGAATGCACAATAAGGATGCAAAATCTTCTCCTGAAAATTTAACAATTTCTTATTGTTCGAATGCCTGCTACGCCTTGCACATTTGATTTGCTTTAACAAAATTAGAGCGGCACCTATGGCAAAACCGTGGAAAATTCTGGACTTAAATCCCGAGGAGAGCCTTAAACAGTGTCTGCACAAAATTGCGCTCACACGGATTCAGGAAACTTTTTCGTACGAATCGGCGACGATGCAAGGGGAAGACGTTGAAGCCCTTCACGACATGAGGGTCTCGGCAAGAAGGCTCAGAGCTGTGTTGAGGATCTTCCGGGATTGTTTTTCGAAAAAGAAGCTCAAGAAACACGACGCACGGATTCAGTCTCTTATTCGCGCATTGGGCGCGGTGAGAGAACGGGACGTTTTTCTGCAGTCGCTTTCCGCTTATAGGCAAAGTCTGGCACCAGCCGACCGCAAAGTGATAGACCTTCTGATTGCTCGGGAAACGACCGCCCGTGCTCTCGACCGCAGGAATCTGATGAGGGAAATGAAATTTCTCAGAAGGACAAATTATGCGGATTCCTTTGCTGCGTTTGTGAAGTCTTCTTTGTGAAACAATCATGGCAGCCACCGCCGGTCTGAAGCCGAACAAAACATTTCGTGAAAACGCCCGGTTGCTTTTGCCAGGCCTGTTTGATGATTTTTTTTCATACAGAAACCGGGTTGTTGCCCATCCGAGGCTCAAAGGCGATTTACACAAAATGCGGAATGCGGGAAAGCTGCTCCGGTATGCGATGGAATTTTTTGAAGAGGCTTTCGGCGACGATTTTTCAGCGTGCCTCAGGGAAGTGAAACAACTGCTCGATCTGATGGGGCAGGTTCACGATTGCGACGTGAATATTCCGGCGCTCAATATCCAGCTTCGTGAAATACGGTCGTTCAATCGCGCTACCGTGGGCCCGAAGGACAGGATACGGACGAAAGCCCTCGTCGATTTGATCCGCGCGGAACAGAATCGCCGGCGGACGATGTTCAACGACTCATGCGTTGTTATTGCACGCTGGGACACAGAGAATTTCAGGCAGCGCGTTGTTCAATCCATGAGCAAGGGTTGACCAATTTTTAACGATGATGCCGAGACTTTTGAATAATCCTAAAAGAGCACCTCGCGCAAAGACGCAAGGTCGCAAATTGATTTTAAAATAAGATTTTTGCGCCTTTGCGGCTTGGCGAGAGACAATTTTTCAGATGTCTTAAGAGTTTTAAAAGAATTTTTGGAGGATCTAAGTGTTTATCTATATTTTGAGGCATGGTATCGCCGTCCAGCGGGGAACGGCCGGCTATCCGAACGACGATAGGCCTCTGACGGACGACGGAAAAGAAAAGATGCGGAAGGGAGCTCGGGGCATTGCTGCCGTTATCGGCAGCGTCGATGTAGTACTGACGAGCCCCCTTATTCGCGCTCACGATACGGCAAAGATTGCCGCCGATGCTCTGGGGGTAGATCACAAAATCGAGGTCTGCAAAGAACTCCTGCCGGGGAGTTCTGCGAAGAAGCTGATGCTGTATCTCGCAAAGTATAAGAACCTCGATCACGTTATGATTGTGGGGCATGAGCCCGACCTCGGTTTCCTCGCGTCTACCCTTCTTGGCTCCGAGCAGTCCATCATCGAATTCAAGAAAGGGGCGCTCTGCTGTATCGAGGTTTCCGGCATGCCGCCGCGCGGAGCGGGGACGCTCCATTGGCATTTGCAACCGAAACAACTTCGTGATCTCAAATAAAACCGATAGGACTACCTCATGGCTCGACTCTTTGACCAACCTCGTCCGTACCCCGGCATCCTCATCATCGTGGAGGGAATCGACGGATCCGGCAAATCGACTCAATTGGAACTCCTGCAGAAGTGGCTGCTGAACTCCAAATACAGAGTTTTTTTTACGGAATGGAATTCTTCCGCGCTTGTGAACGAGACGATTAAAAGAGGGAAGAAGAAAAATCTCCTCACCCCGACGACGTTCAGCATCCTCCACGCTACGGATTTCGCCGATCGTCTGGCGCATCTGATCATCCCTCCGTTGAAAGCGGGGATGATCGTCTGTGCCGATCGCTACGTCTATACCGCATTCGCACGCGACGTGATCCGCGGCGTCCATCCTGAATGGGTGAGGAACCTTTACGGCTTTGCCGTGAAGCCCGACATCCAGTTTTATTTTAAGGTCCCGATCGAAGTTTCGCTCAAGCGCATTTTAAATGGAAGAGTTGAGTTGAAGTTCCACGAAGCCGGAATGGATCTAGGGTTGAGCGACGACCCGAGGGAGAGTTTTAGATTATTCCAGTCAAAGATTCTCGAAGAGTACGATAAGATCTCCGCCGAGTACGGACTGACAGTTATGGACGCGACGGAATCGATCCAGAAGCAGCAAACGCTGATTCGCGAGATTGTCCGCGAGAGGTTAAAAGACTATAAACCGACCCCGTTCCTCCAGAAAAAGGAGAATGTCTATGTCGCATAAAAAGAAAACATTTTACGGCAACGGCCTCCCGTATGTGGATGTGAGCGACCTGACCGGCAAACTCATCGTTATCGAAGGAACCGACGGCGTCGGACGTTCAACACAGCTCGAAGAATTAAAAAAGTGGCTTGAGGTAAAAGGCTACGGCGTGACGACCACCGGCTGGACCCGATCGCCGCTGATGGGAAAGGCAATCAACGAAGCAAAGTCGGGCCACACGCTTAATTTCGATACGTTCAGCCTCTTGTACGCCGCAGACTTCGCCGACCGTCTTGAGCACGAAGTGATTCCGGCACTCCGGGCAGGATTTGTTGTCCTCGCAGACCGTTACATCCACACCGCTTTTGCGCGTTCGTCGGTGAGAGGAGGCGACCGCCAGTGGATTCGGAAAGTCTTCGGTTTTGCGATAGAGCCCGATGCCGTATTCTATATGCGCATCAACATTGAGGACCTGATTCCGCGGGTGATCAACAGCCAGACTCTGCATAAGCGATACTGGGTGGAGCAGTCGGGCGAAGGGCTCGATTACTGGGAATCCGGTATGGATATGCGGCTCGGCGATGATTTCTACGACAGCTTTGTGGAGTACCAGAAGCTCATTTTGAAAGAGTTTGACCGGATGACCAATGAGTTCAATTTTCAGGTGATCGATGCCGCAAAAAGCTTCGAAGAAACTAACCGTGCACTAAAACAGGGAATCCTCGCAATCCTCGAAGATGAAGAATCCGAAGAAAAACCTCGCCGCCATTGATATCGGCACCAATTCCATCCATCTCCTTGTCGCCGAAGTCTATCCGGACTCTGGCAGCTTTAAAATCCTTGAACGTGAAAAAGAGATTGTCCGCCTGGGTTCCGGTTCCACCGACATGAAGTACTTGACGGGGAGTGCCGTTGAACGCGCGATCCATGCGTTGCGGCGATGCAAAATGATTGCCGATTCGTATCGCGCGCCCATTCGTGCGATTGCGACAAGCGCGGTTCGCGAAGCGTTGAACCAGGATGAATTCCTGCGCCGCGTTAAAACGGAGGCGGGAATTACGATCGAGGTTGCATCGGGTTTTGAAGAAGCGCGGCTCATCCATCTCGGAGTCCTTCAAGCGCTCCCGATTTTCAAAAAACGGCATCTGATGGTGGACATCGGAGGGGGAAGCACGGAATTTTTGATCGGCCACCAGAGAAAGATTCTTTTCAGCAACAGCCTAAAGCTCGGTGCCGTCAGGCTCACGCAGCGATTCTTCGACGAGGGAAAAACATCTTCCAAAATCCATCCGCGAATGCCGCCAATTCGTGAGGGGAACGTTAAGCCCGATCGCACGGGCTGCTCGAAAGAATCACTACGAGATCGCCGTCGGAACTTCAGGAACGATCACGAGTATCGCCCAGATCATCAGACTGCGGAGGGATGAGGATGGGGAATCGTCCATTAACAATTTCACTTTTTCGGGCAAAGAGGTTTCCGAGGTGGCAGAATTGATTCTCGAAAAGAACGACCCGGACGATCGCGCCGGGATCGACGGGCTTGATTCGGCACGAGCGGATATTATCGTTGCCGGCGTGATCATTCTTGAAGAGGTCTTCCGTGTGTTGGAGATAAAACGGATGACCATCTCGGAGTATGCACTTCGCGAGGGGATCATCCTGGACACCATAGAGAAATACCACAGGAAAAAGAAGTTTGACCATTTCAACGATATCCGGTATACGAGCGTCCTCCACATTGCGGAAAGCTTTCCAGTACGAAAAGGAGCACGCCCATCAGGTCGGGCGCCTGGCCCTTGACATTTTTGACCAGACAGTCCCGCTCCATAAATTGAGTTCCGCCGAACGGGTTTACCTTGAAGCCGCGGCACTGCTCCATGAAGTCGGATTATTTGTTTCGCATGCCCAGCACCACCGTCACTCGTACTACCTCATTCGCAATTCCGAATTGCTCGGATTTACGGAGAATGAAAAAGAAATTATCGCAAACATCGCCCGGTACCACAGGAAGAGCCATCCAAAAATGAGGCACGAAGGTTTTGCCAAGCTCAATGCCGACGAAAGGGACGTCGTGGTGAAACTCGCAGCGATCCTCCGCATCGCGGACGGCCTGGACCGGACGCATTTTTCCGTGATCAAAAGCTTGCGATGCCGGCGGACGCGGTCAACGGTAAATTTTCATCTGCGCCGGTCGCACAGGGCAAAAATCGAGCTGGAAGTTTGGGGAGCCAGCCGGAAGAGGGAACTCTTCGAAAAAGCATTTCACGTCAAAGCCCGCTTCTCACCCGCCTCGTAAAGGATCGCCCGGGAAGGAACTCGTGTGTTTCGGAGTATTGTTGGTTTGGATTTCAGGCATCATCGCCATTTGCCAATACCTAATGTGGCAATCGCGAAAGAAACCTTACAGCTTTGCCTGAAAGCGATTGCGGTCGTAAATTTTTCTTCCTTCAGCTTGCATATACCTTGAGAAATTTGCTACTTTAGTAACGACACTCATCCTAGCGCAGATATGAAGATGAATGCCGAGGGAAACGAAGAACGCCAGCGTAGATGCAAATACAATAGTGCCTGAATTTGAAAATAACTAATTTAGCAATAGGCCCTGTCATGCCCGCGAAAGCGGGCATCCATATCGATTAAATATAAAAGAATGGATACCCGACGAGTCGTCTACGACACTACAGGATCGATACGACCTGTGGGGAGTCGTGCAGACCCGCGTCCGCGTGAAATGACAAATTCAGCGCACTACCCAAGATACTATTACCGCCGTACCATCATGACAGAAGAACATTCCCATACCCCGGCCACCGGCAAGCATCTTGCTGTAGCCATCGTCCTCAATGCTGTTATCTTCGTTGTCGAACTCGTCGGCGGCATTCTCACCAACAGCCTTGCTCTTATTTCCGACTCACTTCATAATCTCAGCGATTTCTTCGCGTTGATATTGAGCTACATCGCTTTGAGAGTGGTCCGGTGGAAATCGAGCTCGGAAAAATCATACGGATACGTGCGAGTTGAAATTTTCGTAGCATTCATCAACGCCACTGTGCTGGTTCTTATTGGGGTTTATGTTGTCTACGAAGGTATAGAGCGGTTTGCTCATCCCGAACCTGTTGCCGGCGGCTGGATGCTCGTCATTGCCGTCGTCGGTTTCGTTGTGAATACGGCCGCGACGCTGTTATTGAAAACCCACGCACATCACGATCTCAATATGAAAAGCGCCTACCTGCATCTTCTTACCGATGCCGTGGAATCGCTTGCCGTGGTTCTTGTTGCAGGAATCATCGCATGGAAAGATTGGCGAGTACCTCGATCCCATCGTGTCGATCGCTATCGGACTTTTCATCATCAAGAGTGCATGGGGTATTGTTGCCGAGACGGTACATATACTTACAGAGGGCACACCGCGAGGAATTGATCTTCGTGAAGTTGCGGCATACATCCAGTCGTTCCCTGGAGTGCAGAATGTCCATCATCTGCATATCTGGGGATTGTCTTCCAGTGTGAGGGCGTTAAGTGCCCATATTGTTGTGCACGATCAATTGATTAGCGATGGAAATATTATCAGCTCACAGTTAGAACACGAGCTGGAACACCGGTTCGGCATCAATCATCCAACCTTTCAGCTTGAGTCTTCTGTCTGCGGGGATCAGGGGATTGTCGTGGATGTTCACACGTCAAAAGAAAAACGATAACCGGTTAAACCAATACTTCAAACGAGGGGTTTTTGCTGACCACGATGTGTTGTGTCAATGCAGAGCTAAGCTAACTCAGGGGGGATGGGGTTTGCGGACTGTTCCCGTTTTTGACGTAATCGTGCGTCAACCGACCACGCCCCCGCGCCGCATATCAAAAGAAAAACGATCCCCATGAGCATGGCAAAGTCAGTTCTCCCGTCACTTATAACGAACCAAAATCCCTGTTGAGGGCGGAAGAGTTCGGGAATTTTTGTCGTTGCAATCGCAGTCAGATTGATGATGAGCAGCGGCGCGTTTGCCAGGCGGGTCAGGAGCCCAATCGTTACCATCGCACCGCAGACAATTTCAAATGTCCCGACAAAATGGGCGGTGAAATCGGGGAAAGGAAATCCGATCTTCGTGAACCGGTTGACGCCCCAATTCGGGTCGGTAAACTTGAGGATTCCCTGCGTCAGAAAAATAAGTCCGACGGAAAGACGGACGAGGATGGTCGCGCCCGGTGCATGGGTCGAATTGATTCGATCGATGAATTTCATAGAAAGCCTCTTTGAAGACCACAGAGTGTCAATGATTTCGTGTATTGAACTGTCTCTCTCGACCGAAGGGTTCTTTACCTGTGAGCTTTGCCGGTCATCGATTGAATAACTATTTTGTAGACTCGCGCAGCGGCTGTGTTCGCCTTAATGTATTCGAGTCCCTCGGTAAAAAATTGCGGGGAATATTTTTTTACGATGCCTTCAAGGGCTGATTGTTTCTCACTTCCCGTCACTTCTTCTGCTTTGCCCGATATGATCGTGCTTTCGTAATTCGTTGCAAACCGGTCCGGTATAATTTTAGTTGCGCCGATAGTGCAGAACGAGACAGAATTATTCTGCGACAGGATCTCCAATTTTTTACCTTCGCCCGCGCAATGGAAATAGATTGCGCCGTCTATGACACAGTAATTTAACGGAACGCCGTACGGCTCGCCGCCGGGAGACGCAACCGAGAGCACACCGTATTCGGCATTTTGCAATACGGACATTGCGTCCTGTTGTGATATGGCTCTATCGTGTCTACGCATACGTTGCGGTTCCTGAGGCCCTTGATCTAACCCGTATCATTCTACCATCCGGAGAATTTACTTGCTGAAAGGGGTTAGGGAGAGTCTTGATTGATGTGTTGAACGGTAAATGATTGAACTTGACGGACCCATCGTATGTGCCGCTTTTCATCCGAAGAAATAATTCGCAACGGCCCATCTTTGGGATTGAACGGTTTTCCATCTTGGCGGTACGCCAGGATGATTGTCTTATCCGAATTCGTAGGGTCTAGTTCTGCAAGAGTAAAGATCGCTTGGTACTTATCCATCGCACGAACAATCAGAAGAGAAGAGGAGAAAATCTTCCCCCTGAGAGTATCGCCAAAATGGATACCGGCGAGGTCGAGAATGCGGTAAATGTCGACTCCTTCGAAAGCATACTCGTGTTGATCGTGATCTCTTGCACGAACAACACGGTGGGGAAGATTTTCTAAGTCAGCCATGGTAAGGTGCAATGGTGTAGTAACCTCCCCCTTAACGGTAAGAATCGTATCAGCAGGCATCGGTTCTTGTGCCGATGAAATTGTTGAAATAAAAAAAATCGCCAAAAAAATTTGTATCGGTTTCACTGAATAACTATTCCTCATTGTTGTAACAATTGCTGCCGGTACGGAGGCTGGTCGGCAGAAGGGAAGCTTTGATCCATCAAAGCATTGACCTCGCCAGGCACCCTTTCTCGCGGGAAGATCTGATCATTGACCCCATTATTGACGTTGCTGATGAGCGGTATCATCGGGCGCAAATTCGAGCACAATGGAGTTCATGCAATAACGTTTTCCAGTCGGGCGCGGGCCGTCGTCGAAAAGATGTCCAAGATGACTTCCGCACCGTCCGCACAATACTTCTGTTCGGTTCATCCCGAACGATCCGTCCGGCTGATAAACAACGGCTCCCGGGCGCACGGTTTCAAAAAAACTTGGCCAGCCGCACGTGCTTGCAAACTTAGCGTCGGATCGGAAAAGCTTATTGCCGCAGACGGCACAATAATATGTACCGAGGCCTTCAAAGTTCCAATATTTTCCCGTGAAAGCCCGCTCGGTATCTTTTTCCCGGGCAACGGCGTACACACCTGCGGGAAGGATTTTTTCCCAAGCGGAGTTAGGAATATTGAGAACCGTTGTATCGGTGCGCGAGTAATAAGGATTGCCGGATTGTTGACGCTCCGTCATTGCAGTCTCCTCCTGTTTGGTCTGGCAGCTAAGTTCAAAGAAGATCGTGATAGCGAGGATTGTTATTCTGATGATCACTTTGCATTAATAGATGCCTCACGCTGATGCGCAGAATCGAAAATCTATTTTGACCAATTTTTCCGCGATTTTGCGGCCCAGCGCGAGATATTTTTTCTGATGTCAGTAGTCAGTAATTAATATACTGATTTTGTTTGATATCGTCTCCTGCTTTGACGATGATGCTGTCGTTCGGCACGATATCACCGAACACCTCAATCATTCCGTTGTTTTCGTTTCCGGTGCTCACATCAACGATGTTGGCTTTATGATTTGACACTTTAATCACATATTTTTTTTCTGTTGATGTGACCACGGATGATTGCGGCACGATGCAGGCATTCGTATGGCCCGTCATGGGAAGGAGCACTTCAGCATACATCCCGGGCATGAACAGCTTGTCGCTATTGATGACATCGATCTCCACAGACTCGCTACGATATTTTTCATCCAGCGAATTCGCCTGGCGGCTGATGGTGCCCGTAAAAATCCTGCCGGGGAGAGCTTCAACCGTGAAAGAGACTTTTTGATTGACGGCTAATTGCGTTGCGAAAGTTTCAGGTACTTTTACCTGCAATCGCAATTTGGAGATCTGCTGCAACTCCAGCATCGGCGCCGCATCCGTTTTGGTGCCGACCGTAACGAGTGCGCCGGGATGGATGTTCCTCTGCGTAATGGTTCCGTCGAACGGTGCTCGTACGGTCAAATAATCTTTCAACGATTTCATTGCCTCCCAATTTGCTCTTTCGCTGTTGCAAAGAGCGCTGTCCGACTCCATCTTCGATTGCGCGATTTGAAGATCATTCGGCGAGACAGCCCCCGTAGTTTTAGCGGCTTCCATAAGGCGGTAATAACTGTCCTTGCTCGCGCTGAATGCCGCCAGCGCCTTTAAATATCTTTCATACGCTGCGAGACTGTTTTGTTCCACTTCGGGCGCTTCCATCTCCATGATGATCTGTCCTTCTTTCACCTGCGACCCTATATCGACTGCCATGGTTTTAATGTATCCAGTGACTTTAGGATAGATGTCTACAAATTCAAACGCGCTCAGCTGTGCCGGCAAACGCAGAACATCTCCCAGCGCCTGTACTTTTACAGCATACAACGCATAGGTTGTCGAATTAAAAGGTGATGGATTTTTACTCGTGGTTGCCGCCTCATTCTTCGAGCACGAACTCAGTGCAATGGCGAGGGAGCAAACGACAACGGGAAGATAAATATTTTTGTTCATGGTGATGATATTTTTTGTTTTAAATAGTTTTTTCGGGCATGAGCGAAGGATCTTCAAAAGAAGATTTTTCCTGGACGAGTGAGTACACCAACGGGACCATGTACAATGCGGCAAGCATCGATGCCGCCAAACCGCCGATGACGGCGCGGCCAAGCGGAGCTGTTTGGTCTCCCGCTTCTCCGAACCCTGATGCCATCGGAATCATTCCGGCGATCATGGCAAAACCGGTCATCAGGATCGGGCGCAACCGGATGGAGGCGCTCGTTTTTGCCGCTTTTGACGCGTCGTGATATTCTAACCGCAGATCTTCGGCATTGGTCACGATCAGAATAGCATTCGCGACGGAAACACCGATCGCCATGATAATTCCCATATACGATTGAAGGTTGAGCGTAGAGCCGGTCAATAATAAAAACAGAAGCGAGCCAAATAACACTGCCGGCACCGTTGACAAAACGACCAGCGATAGTTTGAAAGACTGGTAGTTGGCTGCAAGGAGCAATAAAATTATTACAATGGCAACTGCGAGTCCGTTTTGCAAGCTCGAAAACGTTTCCGTTAATAAGCTCGACATTCCCCGCACTTCCATTTTCATCCCCGGGGGCAATGCGCCGATTTGGTCGATTGCATGTTGAACTTCCGTTGTCGCCGACCCAAGATCTTTTCTGTTGATATTGGCGCTCACTGTTACAAAGCGTCTCGGTCCAGAGCGATCGTACTCTCCGGCAACCGTATCGATGGCGAAAGTAGCAACATCGGAAAGGATCGGCCGATTCCGTCCTCTCACCAGAGGGATGGATTTTACCTGGCTCATATCATCCATCATGTATTCAGGCACCTCTGCCTGTGTCTGGTATGTATACGAATTGCTTTCATCCAGCCAAAGGTTTTTGTACGTGAAACGGCTGGACGATGTCGCATCGGTCACCGATTGTGCAACGTCAAAAAGATTAAGGCCCATCTGGGTAATTTTCAATCTGTCAAAATTGACGTTGATGACCGGAAAGTTCAACGGCTGTTGTATCTGAACGTCGCGCAAATACGGGACGTCCGTTAGCTTTTGACGAAGCTCGTTGGCATACGTTTCGATGTCGCCCATATTTTTCCCTGCTACTCGTACTTCGATGGGCGTCGATGCCCCCTGGCTCATAATCTTTTCTGTCAGTTCAATGGGCTCGAAGCTGAGTTTCAAATCGGGCAAATTTTTAAGGATGGCATATCTCAGTTTTTCTTTCAGATCTTCCAGATTGACTTTATAGTCTTCTTCCAAACCGACTTGAAGTACCGCCTCGTGAGTACCGCTGTTGAAAACGTACAAATTACTCGTTCCAAAGCTGGAGGGAATCAAGCCGACATACGCAGAGCTGATTGAAACATGGCCTTCAACGGTTGAATCGATGATTGCCAATACTCTGTGGACTGCTTCCTCTGTGCGTTCCAATCGCGTCCCGTCGGGTTCCCGTATCCGCAATTGAAATTGTCCCGAATTCACTTTGGGCAACATGTCTTTCCCGATAAAATAAAAACAGAGTCCTGCTGCCAATACAACGGTTGAAAAATACACGGCCACCCATTGCCGTCTTTTCGGAAATAGTTTTATTAATTGCTTCATGAAACTGATTTTTATTCTTTGGAAAAAATCATTTTCGTCGGGATGTGTCTTCTCGTAATTCAAATGTTCATCGACTTCTTTTTCTTCGCCGGGATCAAGGGCTTCACCCGCATGCGCGTGTACTTTGCCATGTTTATGAGAATATGTTTCCGCTTTTAAAATCCAATTAGTCAAAACAGGAACAAGCATTTGAGCCGCAAAAAAGGAAATGATCATCGCAAAACCGATGGACAGCGACAGCGGCAAAAACATTGCTTTCGGAACGCCGCTCATCACAAAAGAGGGGGCAAAGACCGCAAGGATGCACAGCAGGATAAGCAGCAGTGGAAATGATATCTCTTTGCATGCATCGTAAACGGCGAGTCTTTTGGATTTCCCCATTTCCAGATGCTGATGAATATTTTCGATTGTTACCGTTGCCTGATCGACTAAGATGCCTATCGCCAGGGACAGTCCGCTTAACGTCATTAAGTTAATCGTTTGGCCGGTTAATTTTAAAAACGTCACGGCGCTGATCACCGAGACCGGGATCGTGATCACAACGATAAGGCAGCTCCGCCAATCGCGTAAAAATAATAGCACCATCAGGCCCGTCAGCAATGCCCCCAAGGCCCCTTCCGTAACGAGACTTTTTACCGCATTGATGACAAAAACGGATTGGTCGAATTCGTACGAAACATTCACATCGTCCGGCAAAAGGTCTTGCATCTCGGGAAGCCGGCTTTTCAAACCGTTCACAACATCCATGGTTGAGGCATCGGCGGTTTTCACCACAGGAATGTAGACCGATCGTTTGCCGTTAATCAGCGCATAGCCAACGGTGATATCCGCAGCATCGGATACCGTTGCGACATCGCTCATGAACACGGTGGAATAACCGTTGGTCACGATCGGGATCTTTTTAAAATCCTCAACCTTCTGTTCCAGAGAATTATTCGTGGTGATGTACATGGTATTCCCGATCCGGACATTTCCGGATGGTGTCATGATGTTGTTTTTAACGATTGCCTGCACCACTTCATCGGGTGTGATATTGTAGCTGCGGAGTTTTTGCGGATCGATGTTCATTAATAACGTCCGCGCGTTGGCGCCCATCGGGGGCGGTGCGGATAATCCCGGCACGGTCGCGAACATCGGCCTGATGCGGGTTGTTGCCAAATCGTAAATATCTTTCAGCGCACGGGTTTTACTGCTGAAGACCAACTCTCCAACGGGGAGCGAAGATGCGTCAAACCGGATCACCTGCGGAGGTACAGCTCCCGGCGGGAAAAAATTCTGCGCCCTGCTTACCTGCAGGGCCACCTGTGCGGAGGCTTCCGCCATATCGGTGTTTTCGTAGAAGGTCAGCTGGAGCAGGGTCAACCCTTGTATATTTTTACTCTGAATGTTTTTTACTCCCGTGATATACAAGAATTGATCCTGCATGCGTGTTGCAAAAAACCCTTCCATCTGACGGGCAGACATTCCGCCGTACGGTTCGATGACGTAAATCGTCGGCGAGTTGAGTTTTGGGAAAATATCAATCGGTATCGTGAAAATAGCGATCACCGAGAATAATAAGATTCCCAGAAATATTACGATAATTGTGATCGGCCTTTTCAGCGCAAAGTCTACCATAGTTTTTCCGGTTTAAAAATTCGATAGGAATGTGTTCAATGTATTATTGGCCACTGCCTTCTGCAGCAACGTGCTCAAGAGGAATGGCAATACTTCCGATTCGTCTGTTTCTGCCTTATAGAGCAAATACGACGCATCGGTGAGGTCGGTGATATTGGCAAGCCCTGCGTTGTATTGCGCCAGCTTTTGAGCGTAGACATTCTGTGCCGCGCTAAGCAGCAACGGAATTTCTTTTGCTCGGTCTATTGCGGCCTGGATGGCAATATCTGCCTGCCTGAGCTGGCTTTCCAAAAGTGTTTTTTGTTCAACAACGTCTTCGCGCGCCGATTCGCTTTGGTAGTGCTGAATGTCCGTCTTGTCATTCCGATGGATAAGGTTGACGATGTCGTACGACAGTGCAAGTCCTGCCATGTAATTATAGCGGCTGTAATCCAGCCCTGACGATAAATTTCCGTACACGTCTTGTGGAGTAATACTCGATCCGCGGACCCATGCGCTCCCCACTAAGTAGAGTTTGGGAAGATAACTTTTCGAAATTAAATTTTCCTGCGACATAGAATATTCCCATCGGTTATTGTAATATTCCAGCACGGGATTGTTCCTGTCGACCGAATCGTTCGAAACATTTTCTTCCAGCCGGTTAAGCCATGTATCCGGCAAGCCGTAGATGGTCGTATCGATCTCAAAATCATTGCGACGCAGTCCTGTATAGTAGATAAACTCACGCTTTAACTTATTGTATATTTCTGTCGTTTGAATGTATTGAATGGTCGCTGTCGAAATTTCTGCGTTCGCTATCGTCGAGTCAACGCTCGGCTTGATTCCGCTCGAAGTATACGCCTTGATGTAGCTGTAGAGAACCCTGTAGCGATCGATATTTCGTTGCTGGGTGGCAACCAGCAATCGGTACCTGAGCAATTCGAAATACAATTGTGCGACGTGAAACTGCAAAAGATAGGATGATGCTTCGTAATCGGCCTTGCTGAAATTCAACAATGAGTTGGCCGATTCTATTCGCGCCCCGTTCAACCCAAAATTATAGAGCTCGTGCTGTAAATAGGCCACGCCGATATTTCCGGAGAAAGTGCTGCTGTTGTTGTCTGCTCTTATCCCGCCGGACGTAGAGGGAATAATGCTCATCGGGAAATACGATCCTCCCAATCCGTTATCCGTTCCCAAATCCACCTGGTCGCTGATTGTTAACGAGGGCAGCACTTGATTCTCCGCATCGGTCACCGAAGCTGTGGCACTTGCTACCTGAAATTGTTTTGATTTCAACTCGGGATAATTGTGAAGCGCTGAATCGATGGCGAGCTTCAAGCCGACGATTGTTTTTGTCTGCGCGAAACCTGAAAACCTAAACATGGTGATCAACGCTACCAGGAAAAGCTTTGTGTGATACATAGAACGGCCTGTGGTAAACAATAGCTAACAGAAGTATAAGTAGATTACTTGAATTATTAATCCAACTTGACATGCAAGCCCTGATGTGCGTTCTCAGACGTTCTGTGTCTAAGAATATCTACGATCCGGGATATCATGTGGTGGCGACGGAAAGAAACACTGCATTGTCCGATGGAAGCCTCCTACCTTTCTACATGAATAAATCCAGTGGATTCACAATCTGCAGAAGAACGATAAGCGAATTATTTCACACTCCTCTCATAGTTTATAGCTATGATCGAAAGTGAATGTACGATTGGCCTCGCAAAAAACTTTCCGGCTGACCGGTTCAATTTAATATTTCGAATAGGGTTTTGAAACTACGAAAGAGGAGGTGCGCGAAGAGCGTTTTGAGGGCAAAGAGCTGTAGGAGTCGGAAGGAATGCTGCCTGAATTTCCAGGATTCGTTCAGGAGCGATGACGCTCATCAGCGGATCGGCCATGCAAAGGATGTGATCACTCAAAAATTGTTCTGAAGTGGTCAGATGTCGGTGAGACGTCCAGTAGGGGCGTTCATCGAGATCAATGCTCCGAACGTTCGGGACTGAAAGGGAGGAGTCGAGCTTAAAGATGAGCGCCTCTCCAGAAAGATTCCTAGGACTCAGGATCGCAGGGAACAGATAGGCTGCGAGGAGAACTCCTACAATAAGACGAAAGACACTGGGATTTCTCATAATGCGAGATTCAGAGAACTGGATTGACTTACAATTTAACAACTTAGACGATAACGGAGTTCCAAAGGTTTCATTTCTCCCTTACTTCCATCGTGTGTCGTTGCCTCTTCACTAAGTGAAATGTGCCTAAACGGGGGCATGTTTTCCTTAACACATTGTTAATACGTCTATAATACGCCGGTAAAAGCATACTCCTACCTTGATAGCGTTCAGAAAATCGTCGATCCCCTGAAAGGGCAATGGATGAACCGCGGTTGCGTTATATTTCTGTCTATTCTTTTGTTCTCTGCCGGTTCTCAAGGGCAGGAATTGGACCGGTTGCTCCGAAACGGAGATGAATGCTTTTCCCGGCAAGCGACAGAAGAGGCCCTCCGCTATTATAATCAAGCGTACACATTGTCACCAAAGAACAACGAGGCAATACTTCGCCTCGTACCGTACGTATTGCGACCTGGGCTGGCTTCATTTGCGAACGGATACCAGTGCACAGTCATACTATCTCCGTGCGGCAGCGTTTGCTGATACGCTTCTGTTGCTGAATCCAAATTCCCCCTCCGCGCATTTTTGGATGTCATTGACACAAGGGAGCCTCATTCCTTTCCATTCTGTCTCGGAGAAAATTCAATTGGGGAAAGAAGTCCGTTTCCATGCCGAAAAAGCGATCGAGCTCGATTCCACGTTCGCTCTCGCGTACGTTGTTCTGGCAGTTTTTGAGCGGGAAAGTTCGCAGCTCTCCTGGTTTGAGCGAGCCATCGCCCGCGTCATATTCGGCGCGGACATCCATGGGTCGCTCTCGCACTCGGAAGAGCTCCTCGAAAAATCGGTTCAATACGATTCCACGAACTCGTATGCTTTTTATGAGATGTACTGGACGAACATGGCAATGGGAAATAAAGATGCTGCGGTGGAAGCGCTGAAAAAAGTGCTGGCACTCCCTGTGAAGAGCCAGCGTGAAGGTGAACAGCATCAGTTGGCGGAGAATTATCTGGCTCGCATGGAATCGACGGACCATTAATCCATTTTCCCCTTTAAAACCCGCTCATTTTTTCCACCGCAGTTTTTTACGGTTTGTTCCTGTTCCTCTTAACAATTTCATAACATTCGTGTAATACAAAGCTATTGTAAGAAATGTATTTTATCGCACTCTTTAAGCATACGATAGCACACCAAGTTCATCATTAACTCATTCAAACCTTTATTAATTCATCAATTTTTAGAGAAAGGGTACACATGCAGAAGTACTTGCTCCTACTCGCGGTTGGGCTTTTTCTTGTGACGGGGTCTGCATTTTCGCAGATGACATTTAGCGGTTACATGTTCGGCGACTACTATTACAACGTAGCGCGCGATTCATCATTCAATCATAAGGCTCCGGCCAACTCGGCGTTAAACTCAGCTGCTCCCGGTCCGGTAGCAATGCAAGCGTTCCAGTTCCGTCGTATATATTTCACAATGGACGATAATATTTCCGAGATGTTCGCAGCGCGGTTACGTTTCGAAGCAGATCAAGCTGCAGACCCCGGTGTAACGTCGCCGAACACCGCTACTCCACCGGTTTCGGAAGATGCACTTGCCAGCGGCAAAATGGCACCGTTTGTAAAAGAAGCTTGGCTTTCATGGAAAAATATTTTTGCAGGAAGCAATTTGACTTTTGGTACTCAGTTGACGCCTGGATTCGCAATCTCAGAAGCGAACTGGGGGTACCGATTCCTCGAGAAAACCATCATGGATCAGAAGGGACTCGTTGGCGCTGTTGACCTTGGAATCTCCCTTAGAGGAAAATTGACTTCCGATGGAGTGTTCAATTATTGGTTGATGATTGGAAATAATGCTGCGAGCGGGACCGTCCCCGAGAACAACAAGTATAAACGGTACTATGCGGATATTCAGTATGTAACATCGAACACGTGGATGGCGACGGCATATGTCGATTACGCCGATGCCGCAGACCTCTTGACGAAGACAGGACTCGTAGGAAACAGCACGTTGACGGAGGCGGTTTATCTCGGTTACGGAAGATCGACGTTGACTGCGACCGTACCGACCCAGACAAACCTCGGTGTGGAAGCGTTCATGCAACAGACTGCTAACGGATACACAGCCACAGGAGCGACATCACCTTCTTCGAAAAACGCAATGGGATATTGGGTGTACGGCCAGTACTATTTTGTTCCGGATTGGGCAGTTATTGCAAGATACGACAGTTACGACCCGAACACTGCAAGCGACAACGCCGCAAAAGGCGATTCACGTAATTACGCCTTGGGCGGGTTAGTGTATAAACCGGACGCGCGAGTTTTTATTTCGCCCAACATCGTGTATGAATCCTATGAAACACCGGTTGGCGGTGCATCGATCAAAGCGTCGGTGACGGCTCGCCTGACATTCTGGTACATTTATCTCTGATAACGCTATAGCAGTCAACTCTTAAAAGTGAAGGAATGTAAAAATGAAATCTTTAACTATCGCATCATTGCTGCTCGTCTTGTCTCTGGTCGTCGGTGAAGTGGCCTTTGCCCAAATGAAGTTGAACGGCGCAGGGGCAACGTTTCCCTACGTCATCTACTCCAAATGGTTCGACGTTTACAGCAAGAAAAGCGGCGTGGAATTCAACTACCAGTCGATCGGCAGCGGCGGCGGAATCAAGCAGGTCACCGAAGGCACGGTCGATTTTGGAGCCTCGGATGCTTTCCTTAGCACAGATCAGATGAATGCTATTAAGGATAAGCAGGGATCGGATGTCATCCATATCCCGACCGTGATGGGTGCAGTAGTGGTCACGTATAATCTTCCCGCAGCCGGTAAGGACCTCCGTCTTTCCCCCGAGGTCCTCGCTGGAATTTATCTTGGACAGATTACAAACTGGAATGATTCCAAAATTACAGCGATCAATCCCGGCAAGAATCTTCCAGACCAGGCAATCATCGTTGCGCACCGTTCCGATGGGAGCGGCACCACGAACATCTTCACCGATTATTTGGTGAAAGTGAGCAAATTGTGGGCTGTGAATATTGGGAAGGGTACTTCGGTGAATTGGCCCGTCGGTTTAGGCGGCAAGGGAAATGAAGGAGTCGCCGGACTTGTGAAGCAGTCGGAAGGTGCTATCGGTTATGTTGAGCTGGCATACGCAGTGCAGAACAACCTCTCGTATGCGCTGCTCCAGAACAAGTCTGGAAAATTTGTCCAGGCATCATTCGATGCAGTCTCAGCGGCAGCGGCCAGTTTTGCGGACAACATGCCTTCTGATTTTCGTCTGATGATTACGGATGCCGGCGGAAAAGATGCGTACCCGATTTGCGGATTTACATGGCTCTTGATCTATAAGGACATGAAAGATAAATCCAAAGCACAGGAAATAGCAAAGTTCCTGAAGTGGGCGATGACCGACGGACAATCGTACGCAAAGGATCTCTACTACGCACCTCTCCCCGAAGCGGTCGCGAAACTCTGCTTAAAAAAGATCGACACTATTACAATCAATTGATGTCTTGTGGCTGATACTTCATCCAGTATTGCATTACCCGTTGGACAACAGCCGAGTGGAGGAGCCGAAAAAACTCCTCCACCCGGCGTTCTTTCCAAGGTAAAAAAAGCCAAGAGTGTTAATCTGGGCGATCTGGTCTTTCAAGGGTCCACGGCGTTCTTTGCCTTCCTCGTGTTCGCTCTTGTCTTCCTGATGGCGTACGAAATGTTCCGCGGCTCGACCCTTTCTATTGAAAAATTCGGATGGTCATTTCTCACAAGAGAGATTTGGGACCCGGTGCAGGAAGAATACGGGGCGCTCGTTTTTATCTTTGGTACAGTTGTCTCATCGCTGCTTGCGCTCGTCATTGCATTGCCTTTGAGCATAGGCGTTGCTGTTTTTCTTTCGGAACTGGCTCCACGATGGCTCGAGAAGCCGGTGTCGTTTCTTATTGAACTCCTCGCCGCAATTCCCAGTATCGTCTACGGATTGTGGGGTATCTTCGTTCTCGTCCCGTGGTTGCGTATATCGGTGGAACCTTTGTTGTCCAAGAATTTGAAGTTTCTCCCGTTGTTCAGAGGGGCACCGTATGGATTTGGAATGCTTGCTGCCGGTTTAATCCTTGCGATCATGATCTTGCCGATTATAACATCAATCTCCCGCGATGTACTCGAAAGCAATCCCAACCGCACAACGAGAAGCGGCGTTTGCGCTGGGAGCCACGCGTTGGGAGACGTCCAGAATTATTTTGTCAGACGCGAGATCGGGATTGTTGGGAGCGACATTGCTGGGGCTTGGCAGGGCAGTGGGCGAAACGATGGCCGTTACAATGGTCATTGGAAACCGCCCCGAGATCTCCACGTCGCTTCTCGCGCCGGGGTACACCATGGCGAGTGTTATTGCTAATGAGTTCACTGAAGCGACATCGGACATGTATATCAGTTCGCTTATCGAAATTGCGCTCATTCTTTTCGCAGTGACGGTGCTTCTCAACGCTGCGGCCCGCATTATTGTCTGGAGTGTCACAAATAAATTCAAGAATGGATGATGAAGCAGGGTTATTCAAAATTTCATTATTGGCGGAAATCAAAGAGCGCGTTTACGACTTTCTTGTGTTTGCTTAGCGCGTTAATAGCTATCGTTCCTCTCTTCCTCATCTTTTTTTACGCCCTTTCGCAAGGCATCGGGGCACTGAATATAGATTTCTTCACTCAGATGCCGAAGCCCGTTGGAGAAAGCGGGGGAGGGATGGCGAATGCTATTGTCGGAACGATGATCCTGATCGGTCTGGGGACGCTTTTTGGGCTTCCGATAAGCCTCTTTACAGGAATCTATCTTGCCGAGCATAAACATGGTGCGTTCGCGTCAGTGGTCCGGTTTTTAACGGACGTCCTCAGCGGGATACCCTCGATTGTTGTCGGTGTTGTTGCGTATATGCTCGTGGTATTACCGATGAAAGGCTTTTCGGCGCTCGCCGGCGGAGTCGCTTTAGGCATTCTGATGATTCCTACGGCAACGCGAACGACGGAAGAGATGTTGCTTCTTGTTCCTCAATCTGTTCGAGAAGCCGGTCTGGCACTCGGTATTGCACGTTGGAGAGTGACGCTGAGAGTGATTCTTCCTACTGCGCTGAGAGGTATCACGACAGGAATACTTCTTGCGCTTGCCCGTGCGGCGGGCGAAACTGCTCCTCTGCTTTTTACTGCATTGGGGAATCGTTTTTGGTCCACAGACATCGGCCATCCCATTGCAGCTCTCAGCGTGTTTATTTATGATTATGCCAAGGCGCCGTTCTCCGATTGGAACAGGCAGGCGTGGGCCGCCGCTTTTGTGCTTATCTTTTTTATTACCATCTTGAATGTTATATTTCGATTCGTAACGAGAGGACGCTATGCAGGAAACGGCCATTGAAGAAAAGGTAGCGAGGGAGCCTCTCGTTATCGGCAGTAAACATGACGCGGAAAAGACCATGAATGTCAAAGTTTCTACTAAGAACGTGGAAGCCTTTTTTGGCAAGAGTAAAGCGTTGCACGGTATCTCGCTCGATGTGCCGCAAAATACTGTTGTGGCCATTATCGGCCCATCGGGATGCGGCAAGTCCACCTTCCTCCGCTGCCTGAACAGGATGCACGAAGTTGCGGGGGGTACCAGAAAGGGTTCCATCATGCTGGACGGAGAGGACATCGACGAATACGATCCGGTCGTGCTGCGACGCAGAGTAGGGATGGTTTTCCAAAAGCCCAACCCGTTTCCGACAATGTCGATTTTCGACAATGTTGCGGCGGGCTTGCGCCTCAACGGTATGGTGAAAAAGAACTCGCTGGCAGAAACCGTTGAACGGAGCCTTCGTCAGGCGGCGCTGTTCGATGAGGTAAAAGACATTCTGGACAGGTCGGGTATCAGCTTATCCGGCGGACAGCAGCAGCGCCTCTGTATCGCACGCGCCCTTGCTGTTGACCCTGAGGTCATTTTGATGGACGAGCCGGCGAGTGCGCTTGACCCGATCGCAACTGCAAAGATAGAGGAACTGATACAGGAACTTAAGAAGAACTACACCATCGTCATTGTCACTCATAATATGCAACAGGCGGCGAGAGTGAGTGATGAAACGGCATTTTTTTACCTTGGCCAGCTCATTGAATTCGGCGGGACCGAGCGTTTGTTCACGTCCCCTCAGAAAAAACAAACGGAGGATTACATCACCGGGCGTTTCGGATAAAGCGTTATTGTAAATTCTTAATTCCTAATTCTTAATTCTTAATTCTTAATTTCTCTCCCATGCCCCGACATTTTGAAATAGAACTCGACCAGCTTCGCACAAATATTATCAAAATGGGGAGCCTTGTCGACGAACAAATTGACCTTGCCACGATGGCATTGCTCGAATCCAACGTGGAACGTGCAAGGCTTGTGATCGACCGCGACCGGAAGGTCGACGGGTTCGACAACCTTATCGACGCTCAATGCGAACGCATTTTCGCGCTGACCCAGCCCGTTGCGACGGATTTGAGGCTGATCATGGCGGCATTAAAAATTAATCATGAGCTGGAGCGCATGGGTGACATTGCTGTCAATATCGCCGAGCGGTCAATTTCGCTTCAGGGTAATCTTGAGCTTCTGCGGAAATCGAGAGTCATTGAAATGTCGAGCATTGCACGGGAGATGGTGAAACATGCGATCGATTCTTTCGTCAACAACGACCCCGCTCTCGCGCGGGAGATCCTTCCCAAAGACGACCTTGTCGACAATCTCAACAAGGATATTTTCCGATTCCTCGTCGCGGAAATGAAGGCGAATCCCGAGATCATCGAGCCGGCCGCGCATATTATTGTTTTATCCCGGCATCTTGAACGCCTTGCCGACCATGCAACGAACATCTCGGAAGATGTTGTCTATCTTGTGGACGCGAAAATTGTTAAACACCACGCACAAGAGCTGGAATAACTTTTAAACCTTGTCGAGGCTCACAGCCTTGACAAGGCTGCTTAACCGCTTTTTCTTGCTTCCCTCCGCAATTTTTAATATTTTCTTTCAGTCGAACTTCCCCAACCACCATAACTAATTCGGAGTTAGTGTAGTATGCCCGTCATTACACTTGCAAATGAAAACAAGACGATTGAAGTTCCCGTCGGCGCGAACCTTCGCCGCACACTGCTGAATAACGGCGTCTCCCCCTACATCGGTTTTGCAAAGCTTATTAACTGCCGCGGATTTGAATTATGCGGCACTTGCCGTGTGGAAGTTGTCGACGGCAAAGGAGCGTCGGCACGAAGAGAGGATGAGGAACAAACCCTCGTCAGCAGCACGCCGTTCTACGCTCGAAGGATTGAAAAGAATATTCGGCTTTCGTGTCAGACGTCGGTCACCGGTGATATGACCGTCAAAACGTATCCGAAGGTTGTAATCGACAGAGAGCGGACTCGCGAGATGATGATAAAGTCCGGCATCTCCGCCGTGTTCTTGGTTCTCTTCGGCCTTTTCTTCTTGGCGATGTTTTTAGACATGATCAAGGTAATTTAAGAGTGAATAGTAAAGAGTGAAAAGTTAAAAGTGTAAAGTGTAAAGTGTAAATGATAACTTTTCGAGTTCGGTTAGTTAAGGCGGAAGGATCTGGAGTCTTCAACTTTTCACTATTAACTTTTCACTTTTAACTCTTTTCTTCAATGAAAATTCTTCTGGCATATTTCCGCCTGCATTCCGTCCGCACGGCTGCGTTGATCTATTTTCTGATCGCGGGGGCGTTGACACAAGTCCCGCTCTTCAATTACGTCGGTTATGAATTCTCTGCAGTGATGACGATCCCGGCCGCGCTCATCAGCGGATTGTTGACAATAGGATTCCTCAAAGTTCATGTTCATCAGGCGATATCGAGGAGAAAATTCCTCTTAGTTCTTGCCCATTATTTTCTTGTCAACGGTGTACTTCTTCTCATTCCGCTTGCCGTTATGTCCGCGAATGCCGTTGCCGTCAAGAATTGCTCGTTTGCCCATGGGCTGGTCTACTATGCGCTGCTCCCACTCTGTTCGATGATTTTTGCGGTATCGCTTGCGCTTCCCCTTGGGATTCTTTTTCGCCGTGCCCGCCTGATCTTCATCGTCCTCGTCGTTGCCATCCTCTCTCAGATCGTCATTGTGACTTATACCGAGCCGCAGCTTTTCGCGTACAACGTTGTTCTCGGGTATTTTCCAGGTATCACATACGACGAAACGCTGAATGATCTTTCGTCTCTCGTTCTGTATCGCGAGTTTACGCTCGTTGCTTCGCTCTTCTGCATCATAATATTTTTTCTTACTGTCAAAATGGTGTGGTCCGATTACAAGGTATACGAGAATGTTCAAGCGTTCAGGTTTCGGAAAGGAGACGGAATTCTTTACGGCACAGCCTTCCTTTGTCTTTGCCTCCTCGGCTATGGACATCTTCAACGCAGCGTGCTGGGATTTCAATTCTCCGCTTCCGATATCCAATCGGAATTGGGGGGGATGGTAACGACTACGCATTTTGTACTGTTCTATCCGAAAAATGAAATGTCCGAGCACGATGTCCGGTTCCTGAAAGCTGAAGCGGAATATCAATACGGCGTCGATGTTGCCCGGATGAAAGAATCGCTCAGCCGCGGCCAAAAGATATCAGTCTATCTTTATCCTTCCGGCGAGTCAAAGCGCCGTTTTATCGGGACCGAGACGACGAACATCGCGAAGCCATGGCGAAAGGAGATCCATCTCACACTCGATTCATTCGAAGATACTTTCCGCCATGAATTGGTGCACGTCCTCGCGGCGAATGTCGGCTTGCCTGTCATCGGTGCAAGCGACCGCATGGGGTTGAACGAAGGATTTGCGACCGCGGTCGACTGGAATTGGCAGGAATTTTCCCCCCACGAATATGCAGCAGCGATGCAGCGCGAGAAATTGCTCGGCGATCCGGCTGCGCTCTTTAGCTACACAGGATTTGCAGTGCAGCAGGGCTCCTATGCGTACATTGTTGCCGCTTCGTTTACGCGGTATCTTATCGACCGGTTCGGCGTGACACGTTTCAAAGAGGTCTTTCCGGCAGGACATTTCGTTGATGTGTACGGAGTGCCGCTCGATGTCCTCATCGGCGATTGGGAGGATTTTTTGAGGACGGTCAACGCCTCGGCGCTCCCCGGTGAAACGGTGAAGACGCTCTTTGCGCAGCAGTCAATTTTCCGGAAAACGTGTGCGCGTGTTACGGCAGAGAAAAACTCGAAGGCCGTGCAGGCGATTCGTGTAAAAAATTTCGCGAAAGCGGAGAGTGAATTCTCTGCATCTTTTGACGATGCCCAGACAGCTTTTGCACTCCGCGGGTTGTTTCAGTCCCTTATTGGCCAAAAGAAATTTCACGATGTTGTCGATGCCTATGACGCGCTCGATGAGCACTCGATGCTGCGGTTCAATCCGGGAGTCCTGCTTTTGCTCGGAGATGCGTTCTGGTTTCTCGGGGACATTCCGAAGTCTCTGCAGGTCTATAGCCATGTTGAGGGAATGAATTACAGCGATGCTTTTTCGGAGGCGGCTGCCCTTCGTCGGATGATTGTGAAGGAGCCCCGGCTGAACTCGGGTCTGCGTTACTTCTTTTATGGTACGATAACGGATTCTTCCCGTGCTGAGCTCTTGAAAAGCCTGCGCGGGTTTGACGATTCCCGCGTTGTCGCGGAATATCTTCAAGCGTCAGAATTGGTCCGCGCGAAGCGTTACCACGAAGCGGGTGCTGCGTTTCATGCTGTGTCAAAGTATCTGACGGACGACGTTCTTTCGCTTCGGGCTCTTATGAACGGGGCTGAAGCATCGTACCGTGCAGGGGAATTTGAACAGGCAAAAGGGATGTTCTGGGAGGCCCAAAATTTCACACAAGCTCCTACCGTTATACAACAGATCGGGGGATGGATCGAACGATGCGATTGGATGTCTTCGAAAATGGATTGACACCCCCCTTGCGGAGGGCGGCTTTTGTGTTTGCAGCTGCTGTGGGTGTAACGTTCTTCGGCTGCTCGTCGAGCGTCAATACACTTGGCGGGTGTTATTATACTGCCAAATCGACGCAGCATTCCCTGCCGGCGTGTGAAACGTTCAACCTCAACGTTAACACGAAAGAGGGAAACAGACTCGATATTTATTTCCAGATCCCGTACTCGCGGATTCATTTCGAAAAAGACTTTGACGTTTTCGAAGCGTCATATACCGTTTCGTTTATTTTGCGCGATGACAACGGTTCGATTGTCCGTGCCAACGACGTTGACCGCACGGTCGTTGCACAGTCGTATGCCGAAACGGTTTCGCCCCTCCACGATGCATTTCTGAAGATGATGTACGTGCCCCCCGGCGATTACGCGCTTGATATTATCGTCACGGACAACCGCTCGCGTCTGGTATCGCGCCGCCGTCAAAAAGTGGAGGTCGAGAGCTTTTCGAAGGACGATTTTTGCGCGAGCGACTATTTATTTTTTGAATATGCCCGTGCGGAACAGCAGGGCATTTCCCTCAAACCGATATTTCCTTCCGGCCTTTCGTATATCAAAGATTCGATCGGGATGTTCCAGGAACTCTACAACGTCCGCCGTGGCGATACCGTGCGTCTCTCTCTCGTATACTCCTTCGCTGTTCTGCATGATACTGCCGATACGAAACTTGTTGTGCTCATGCCCCCGTACAATCTGCGGCAGTCGAATTGCATGCGCGCTCCCGATTCGATCTACTATCGCTCCGATTCTGTATTTGTTTCTTCCGTTGACGGCGTTCTTCAAGTGTTCCAGAATTTTCCCAAATTGAATGTCGGACTGAACGGCGTGACACGAAAAATTTTTCTTTACCGGAACGGAACTGTCGACAGCAGCGTCAGCACGGCGAAGCTTCCCGTGTATACATCATCTTTTCCGCGGCTCAAAGGCGTTGATGAAGAGATTGCAGCCGTGACGTATATCGCGGAGCCGCAGGAGGTCGACAGCATGCGCGCCGGTGCAACGCCGGGCCATCGCCTTGAACGCCTGCTCCAATTTTGGGAAAACCATGGCGGCAGCCTTCGCCGAAAAGAATTTTATAACCGTGTCGAAGAGGCGAATGAACTATTCTCCTCATGCACTGAAGGGTGGAAAACTCCGATGGGAATTTCGTATATTATCTGCGGTGCGCCGGATTACGTAGAGTGCCAGGGACTCACCAGCGAAGTGTGGTACTACGACATGGGGGGGAACCGCACTTTTTCTATACCATTTCGGCAAAGCTCCGACCGCGATAATGAACGGTATTATGAGATTGTTCCTTTCTCGGTGAATGAATTTATATGGGGAGATTTTGTCAACCGGTGGAGGAGACAATGAGCCGCGGCGGGACGTTCTAAGCTGTATTTTTTTATGTTCTACGGATAAGGAATTCACTGCTATGCGGCATAGTATTAATGATTTACAATTTATAGCCTACAACTTATAGCTTCCCACTTCACGCTCCCCCGTCATCGTGTTCTCTATGGCATTAGACTTTAGACGTATTCTTCTCACGCGCCTGAAATTCATCGGCGATATTGTTTTGACAACGCCGCTCATCCGTACGTTGCGTGACAGATTTCCGAATGCGTATATCGGGTATCTCGGCGACAAGAATGGTGTCTCGCTCCTTGAGCACAATCCATACCTTGACGAAATTTTTTCCTTCGATTTCAACAAGAACACCGTTCTCCAGCAGTTACAGCTCTTCTATCGCCTCAACCGTAAACACTTTGACCTCGTTGTTGACCTCTTTTGCAATCCGAGGAGCGCCCTTCTTTCGTACGCGACGCAAGCGTCTGTGAGAGTCGGCGGAGACCTCCCCGGTCGCGGAAAACTGTACACAGTGCGTATAAGGGATGACGGTCTTCCTAAATCGGCAGTTGAGTTCCATTACCAATCGTTGAAAGCCGCCGGCATCGAGCCGAAATACTTCGCTCCCGAAATCTTCCTCACCGAGGATGAGAAGAAAGAATCGCGTCGCTACCTGGAATGGCAAGGGATCGATTTTTCGAAACCTCTTATCGCATTGCATCCCGGCGGAACATGGCCGGCAAAGTTATGGCCGGCGGAACGATTCGCCGATCTGGCCGATCTCCTTATCGCGAAAACGCATGCACACATTGTGCTGACAAAAGGGCCGCGTGACGGCGAAGCAGCGGGAAAAGTTGAGAACGCCGTTGTGGGGGGAGCGTTGTCGCTACCGGTTCTTCCGCTTCGTCAACTGGCCGCGGTTCTCTCGCTGTGCACGGCGTTTGTTGCAAATGATTCGGGCCCGATGCACATCGCCGCCGCGGTAGGAACACCGACGGTAGGACTCTTCGGACCGGGGGAAGAAAATATCTGGTTCCCGTATACGCCCGCGTTTCCCGGCGGCTCATCAAAACATATTGCCCTCCGAAAAGATGTGCCGTGTCACCCATGCCATCTCAACGTCTGTAACCGGATCGGCAACGGCTACATGGAATGCATGAAGCTGCTTTCGGTGAACGAAGTTTTTAACGCTGTGAAAGAGAGAATTTGACCTCTGTGAAATTCTTTTTTAATGACTCAGAGCGGTACGGAGACAACGTCTACTGTAGTAAATAAAGGGGGAAGAAACTCACATTATGCAGCCACAAACAGGACGCCAACAACATACACTTCGGGGAACCCTGCACAAAATTATTTTCACGAACAACGAAAACGGGTACCTCATCGGTGTACTGAAAACTGCCGAGGGGACGATCTCCATTGTAGGCTATATGATGGACCCGCGCGAGGGGGATGAGTACGGTATCTCCGGCACATGGGCAACGCACCCGAAGTACGGCCGACAGTTTCAATTCGAGAGCTATGAGGTAAAGGAGCCGACGACGCTGCACGGCGTCGAGGAATATCTCTCGTCCGGACTCATCCACGGTGTCGGACCCGCCCTGGCGTCACGCATCGTTAAAAAGTTCGGCGTCAAAACACTCGACATCCTTAACAAGAATCCTGAGCGGCTTCTAGAAGTCGAGGGCGTCGGAAAGAAGAAATTGGAAAAGATCGTAGAATCTGCCTCTGCGCTTCGGGAGATGCAGGATGTCATGACGTTCTTGAAATCATACAACATCAGCACAAGCCAGGGGATCAGGATTTTCAAGGCGTACGGCAAAGGCGCTGCCGGCGTTGTCAAGAATAATCCATACCAGTTGATCCAGGACGTTCAGGGCATTGGTTTTCAGATTGCTGATTCGATCGCACAGCGCGTCGGAGTCCAGCCGGAAAGCATGTACCGTCTTGAGGCCGGCATCCGGTTTGTTCTGAACGATGCGTGCCGCGCGGCCGGGCATTGTTATCTCCCCAGAGAAGAACTGGCACGCCGGTCGGCGGAACTTCTCGTGGTCGACGAAGCGAAAATCGAACGTGCCGTCGACGAGAGTATCCGCAACGGATTTCTCACGGCGGAGAACGATATGCTGTTTCCGTTTCTCCTTCACCAGGCGGAAATGGAAGCAGCCGACAAGCTCGGGCAGCTTCTTCGGAAAGGTTCAAAGCCCTTTTCCGAAAGCAAACTTCTCGCATCGCTGACACTCATCGAAAAACGCCATAAGATAGAGTTCGATGCCAAGCAGCGCGATGCCATTCTCCATTCGATCCAAAAACCGATCACGATTCTCACCGGAGGGCCGGGGACGGGAAAAACATTGTGCGTCAACGGCATCATCGAATTGGCGGATGAGCTGGGGGTGAACTACCTTCTTTGCGCGCCGACAGGGCGGGCGGCAAAACGTCTTTCGGAATTATCAAACCGGGAAGCGAAAACGATCCACCGGCTGCTCGAGTACGAACCGCAATCGGGAATATTCCGGCGTGACGCCGATTCTCCGCTTGAGTGCGACATGCTTATTGTCGACGAGGTTTCGATGGTCGACATCGAACTGTGCGCGGCGCTTCTCGCTGCCGTGAAGCCGGAGGCGCAGTTGGTCCTCGTCGGCGATGTCGACCAGCTTCCTTCCGTCGGGCCAGGGCAGGTTCTTCGCGACTTGATCGACGCGAAGGTCATCGGGACGGTCCGGCTCGATACGATTTTCCGCCAGTCTGAAGAAAGCACCATTATCGCAAACTCTCACAGAATAAACGCCGGTGAGATGCCGGAGTTCTCTCCCGATTTCAAACTTCTCGAAGAGACGTCGCCCGAACACATGCAGGAAACAATCGTACGCCTCTGTTCTACGATCCTTCCACAAAATTATCAGTACGACCAGTTCGATGACATCCAGGTGCTTTCACCGATGCACAACGGATCGGCGGGAGTGCGCGAACTCAACAAGGAACTGCAGCGCGCGCTGAACGGGCACTCGAAAGTCTGCTGGCAGGGGAGCGAACGGAAATTTCTGCTGGGTGATAAGGTGATGCAAACGAAGAACAATTACGACAAAGACGTTTTCAACGGCGACCTCGGACGCATCTCGGGCGTGGACAAAAGCGATGGGATACTCATCGTGGAATTTTACGGGAAGAAGATCGAATATACCTTCGAGCAGCTGGACGAACTCACCCTTGCCTATGCAATGACGATCCACAAAAGCCAGGGGAATGAGTTTAAAGCGGTCATCGTTCCCGTGTCGATGTCGCACTATATTATGCTCCAGCGCAACTTGATCTATACGGCGGTGACACGTGCGCGCGAGCTCCTTATTCTTGTCGGCGAGATGAAAGCTCTCGCCATCGCCGTTCGCAACGACGAAGTGAGGGAGCGGAATACCATGCTGCGAAAGCGGCTAGGGCAATTATGAATTTTGAATTAGGAATTATGAATTGGGAGTTGAGGATTAGGAATTTCGTTATAAATCATTCATAATTCAAAATTCATAATTATTAATGCCCTCTGCGCCCCGTCACATCCCTTTGCAAACGCTCTTGACATTTCCCTCTTCATTCTCTAATTTATTCGTAAGAAACTGCTCCTTCCGTTTCACCGAAGACGGCGACGCCGGAATAATCAAGGGTACTAATTCACCAAACTCACTTACTTTTGAGATGACTACTATGAGAACTTATCTACTCTTTTTTGCAGCAATTATTCTGCTGAGTGTCTCGGCAAGTGCACAGTTCAGCACCGGACAGGCGGCAGATATCGTCCTGGGTCAACCCGATTTTACAACTGGCATTAATCCGGCCTCACCGTCGACGACTACGATGGTTCCCTATTCTGTCGCAGTGGACGCGGTCAATAGCAAAATATTCGTTGCCGATGCTTCTTTCAATCGTGTGCTGAGGTGGAGTACAGCGAGTGTGGCGAGTAATGATCCGGCAGAAGCTGTTTTCGGGCAATCAAACTTCACTACCTTAGATGCAAATGTAAGTCAAACAGGAATGGATTTCCCGACGGGGGTGTTTATTGCCCCGGGAACGACAATACTTATGGTAGCAGATGTAAATGGGAGCAGGGTTTTACGATTTAACAGCGCTTACAATATCACGAGCGGCTCTGCATCAGCCAATGTTGTTTTAGGAGCGCCGGATTTCAACAGCAGCGGCGGAAGCGCAAGCCAGACTACAGTTTTTGGACCTTACGCTGTTGCCGCCGATGTAGCGGGCCACTTGTATGTTGCAGATCAAGGTAATAATAGAGTTCTTCGTTTCGATAATTTCAGCGCGAAGACCAATGGCGGCCCTGCTGATGGTGTGTTAGGACAGCCGGATTTCACACACAGTCAGCCTGATTCGTTGGGAGTAACAGCAAAATCAATGTCGGCACCTACTGGTGTTGCGATTGACAATGCGGGCACTCTTTACGTTGCTGACCAGGGTAACAATAGAGTTCTCTATTTTTTAAATGCTGCAGGCAAAGCCAACGGAGCGGCTGCCGATGGGGTTATCGGTCAAGCTGGCTTCACTAATAATAATATTGGTCACACTGCAAGCACGCTTAACAACCCCTTTGGCGTTGCAATAGACTTTGCAAATCACCTCTACATCTCGGATGAAAATAATAATCGGATTTTGTGTTACTATAGTCAGACAGCAATAACAACTAACACGGCGGATTCAGTGTTGGGTCAGTCTAACCTTAATACCAACAATTCAGGCACTACGGCGGCAACCCTGAATGGTCCTGCCGGCATAGGGATAGACCATAGCAATGGCTATTTGTGGGTAGCCGACCTCGGCAACTACCGTGTTCTTCGTTATACAGCCTCAATCGCTCCATTGCCGGTAGAACTCACGTCTTTCACTGCTGCCGCGCTCGGCAACAAGGTTGAGCTTGCATGGAAGACCGCGACAGAAATAAACAACTCAGGGTTTGAAGTTCAGCGCAGCACCGTGAGCAATCAACAATCGACAATGAGCACTTGGACGAAGGTTGCGTTTGTGGCGGGACATGGGACGATCAATGCTCCGCAGAATTATTCATACACCGATGCCTCGGTGAGTGTTGGAAAATATTCGTATCGTTTGAAACAAATCGACAACGACGGGAAATTTACTTACGGACAAACGATCGAAGCAACCGTCGGCATTACGCCGAGCACGGTCTTTTTGGATAACAATTATCCTAACCCGTTCAACCCCTCCACGAAAATATCGTTCGTCCTGGGCACGACGGGCCGCGCAACGCTGAAGGTGTTCAACCTCCTTGGCCAGGAAGTGGCGACCCTCGCCGACGGGGAATTCAACGGCGGTGATACGCAAACATTTACCTTTGACGCGTCGAAACTTTCAAGCGGGATTTATTATTATCAGCTGAAGAGCGTCAGCGGGACTCAAATAAAGAAAATGATGCTGCTGAAGTAACGCGACCGGCTGCCGGCATAATGATAAGCCTCCGCTCACCACGGAGGCTTTTTTATGAAAGTCATGCATGAGTCCCTTGTTTTGGAATTGGATGAGCCATGCCTTCTCTGGCAATGCAAATCGTAAATCGGCAATCGAAAATTGAAAATGTCAGGTTGCTTCCCTTCCCGATCCTCCATATATTCATTCAATAAGAATCAGAAAGGAAATCATGGAACGTCTTTTTTCTCCGTGGCGGTCGGAATATATCGGGTCGTTTTCAAAAGCCAAAATGAAAAAGAACGAGGAGTGTCTTTTTTGCTCGGCGGCGAAAAATAAGAATGATTCCCGCAGGCTTATTCTTTTCCGCCGGCAATTCTGCTTTGTGATGATGAACTTGTATCCCTACAACAGCGGGCACGTGTTGATCATCCCATATAATCATACTTCACAGTTCAGCCGGCTTTCAACAAAGGAATACGCGGATGTTATGGCAGCCTCTGCACGTGTGATGGAAGCTATCGACAAAACGATGCAGCCGCAAGGGTTCAATTTCGGCGCGAACCTCGGGCGCGTTGCGGGAGCCGGTATCGACCAGCATATTCATTTTCACATCGTGCCTCGATGGAACGGCGATACGAACTTCATGCCCACCCTGGCGGATACGAAGTTGGTCTCTGAATCGATTCAAGCGTCGTACAGGAAGATTAAGAAAAATCTTGTTTCAACGAGATAATTTGGTAGTGGGTCATTTTGGATGAATGTCATTGCGATCCCGCTCGAAGAGCGGGAGAAGCAATCCTTTTGTTTAATGGAGACTGTCCCGGTGTACGGGATAATGTACAGCGGTACTTTGTCGCTTCGCAATGGGCATATTTCTATTTTTGAGACCGCTTCTAAGTATCATGGAAAGTTCTTCAACTCATTTCAGGAGGCTGGATTGAAAGCTTACGGCAGGTTTTTTCGTTTCCCCTTCTCATATTTCACGTTTCACTTTTTACTTCTCTCTCTTGTGCTTTTTATATCACCAAGGCTGTACGCTCAATCGTCGCCGCGTCCCTATGTCGATGTTGCTTCCACAATAACGAGTAAGGGGTTGACCGAGCTCCGCGCTTTTACAATGCTCTCTGAACTGACCGGTACGATCGGCAGCCGTATTAGCGGTTCTCCCCAGGCGGCAAAAGCAGTGGAGTGGGGAAAAAGCACGATGCTGCAATGCGGGTTCGACAGCGTCTATCTTCAGCCGGTGATGGTTCCGCGCTGGGTAAGAGGAAATGTCGAGCGAGCAGCGATCCTCGACGGAGACAGGGAAATTCCTCTCACGATCTGCGCTCTCGGTGGAAGTATCGCGACGCCGAAGGAAGGGATAACTGCTGAAGTTATTGAAGTCCATTCGCTGGATGAGGCAAAGAGTCTCGGCGAGAAAGCGAAAGGGAAGATCGTCTTTTATAACCGACCGATGGACCCGACGAAAGTGCAGACCATGGAGGCGTACGGCGGTGCCGTAGACCAGCGTGGCGGTGGAGCGGTTGAAGCGGCGAAAGTCGGCGGGGTCGCGGCGCTCGTTCGTTCGATGTCCCTCGCAATCGACGATGTGCCGCACACCGGTGCAATGCATTATGTCGATAGCATTCCGAAAATTCCCTCGGCGGCAGTGAGCATCGCGGGAGCAAACATGCTCACCGAACTGTTGAAGACGGGAAAGAACGTTCGCGTCAAGATCGAGCTGAGCTGTGAAACTCTTCCCGACGTCGAATCGGCAAATGTGATCGGCGAAGTCCGGGGCTCTGAGAAGCCGGGTGAAGTGATCGTTATCGGCGGACATCTCGACAGCTGGGATAAAGGACAGGGAGCGCATGACGACGGTGCAGGGGCCGTTCAATCGATGGAAGCGCTCCGCTTGCTGAAGGAGCTTGGATTGAAACCGAAACGAACGATCCGCTGCGTCCTTTTTATGAACGAGGAAAACGGGCTTCGTGGAGGGAAAGCCTACGCGGCCGCCAAACGTCCTGCCGGTGAAAAAGATATCGCTGCAATTGAGACCGACGCCGGCGGGTTTGCCCCTCTCGGGTTCGGCGTTTCGACTGATTCTGTGAGGTTCGAAAAAATAAAAAAGTTCTCGGGGGCACTCGAAGAAATCGGTGCAGACCGCATTCAAAAAGGGGGCGGTGGCGCTGACATTTCACCGCTCGCAGAAGCCGGCGTTCCGATGATCGGGCTGAATCCGGAAAACCAACGCTACTTCGACTACCATCATTCCGACAAGGATACGATCGATAAGGTTAATCCGCGTGAACTCGAACTCGGTGCCATTGCGATAGCGATCTTCGCTTACGAGATTGCGCAGGAAGGATTGTAGGAGTGAAAAGTTAAAAGTGAAAAATTTTCTAGCGACTCCTTTTTTCCTGCTCCTATAACTTTTCACTTTTAACTCGCCATGAACTCTCTATGAAACTGCCTTATACCAAACAAAGCAGACCCCTTGGCGCCTTCTTTACCCCCTTACAGTGGGCGAAGTGGGTTATTAGCGAACATCAACTTTTCGAACGATGGGTGGACGGTGCCATGGTGTTTGACCCGACAGCCGGCGAAGGAAGTTTTCTCGAAGCCTTTGTCGCGACTGCACGCGGCCGCCGTATCCCGGTGACGAACGATATGTTGAAGCGCATAACGGGAGTCGAAAAAGAAAAGAAGTTTGCCGGAAATTTTTTTCTGAGGATGAAGCACCTGTACGATATCGACTTTCCCCCGGAGAATTTCAAGTGCGAGGACTTCATTCTAACGAGGAATGCGACGAGAGCCGATATCGTTGTAGGAAATCCGCCCTGGCAGAATTTCAATGATTTATCCCCGCAGTATAAAGCAACATTGAAACCGTATTTTTTCCGGTACCATCTTATCGCCGACGCCCAAGCATTGTTGCTGGGGGGATCGCGCATCGATATTGCAGCACTCGTTATCGCGAAATGCCTGATTGAAAATCTCAAAGAAAAAGGGACGGCACACTTCTTCATGCCCCTTTCGATTTTGTTGAACGGCTCTGCCCACAGGGCGTTTCGTTCTTACAGGCTCGGAGAAACTGATTTTGCCGTTGACCGGGTGTACGATTTCAAAAACAATCCGATTTTCGAGGGAGTCGCAACGCGATACGGATTGGCGGCATTTCAACGTGACAAAAGACAGGAGTTTCCGATCCCGTACTTTATTTTTGAATCGGGGAAATGGACGGAACATTCTGCGCAGCCGGTTTTCCGCTCGGATGATCCGCTAAGTATCGAAAAACACGACGCTCGCTCGTTTCGCGCTTTCCAATCATTTTCGAAGATTGAAGTTCCGCAGCAATCCAAACCGCGGCAGGGTGTGAATACATGCGGCGCGAACAGTGTTTTTATCTTCGACTCGATTGTTACGCTCGACGGCGAAACAGCGTGTGCGAGTAATTCGGTGAATAGGAACATCGCGCTTCCCGTGAAATATCTCTTTCCGATGGTAGCGAAGGATAACTTTACTCAGGCCGTGCCCGTTCCTCAGCGCTTCGTCCTCCTTCCGTATGATGTGTCAACCGGCAAGCCGCTCGATGAAGCGGATCTTCAAAAGGAGCCCTCGCTCTACACGTATTTATGTTCCCAGAAAGCCATTCTTCAAAAACGAAAAGGGACGCTTATCAACGGGTGGATTTCACGGGGTTACTGGTGGGCGCTCCTGGGCGTTGGGAAGTATTCATTCACGTCGCACAAAATAGCATGGGAAGCATACGGCAAAAATACGTACCTGCCCAAAGTGTTTCCCGGGAATTGGCAGGGAAATCAATCTCTCCATGCCTACATACCGACCGATGACCACACGGCCGCGATTGAAATCTGGAATCAGCTGCGCAATCCCGTCGTTCATCTCTATTTATCATCCCAGCAAATGGAAGGGACGTGCAATTGGGCGCAACCGGGAAGAATAAGCAAACTGCTCAACATTAAAAGAGAAGACCGGCGCACGGCAACCTCTTCTCATCCAACAGTGGTGCGGTGATTTTTCTTATTAACCCGGGACGAGTTTGCAACAAACAACTTTAATATCATAGAAGACATGGCATCTCTTCATAGCTACCATCCCCTTCAAAACATCTCACTTCTTGGAAACCTCGCCGTCAATCAATATCAGCTGGCGAATGGTTTGCTGATTGCAATCGTTGTCGATGCAACAACGCCTATTTTCACGTATCAAACATGGTTCAACGTCGGTTCGGCGGATGAACCGGCCGGTCGTCAGGGACTTGCACATTTGTTTGAGCATATGATGTTCCGGAAAACGGCGAACCGGGGAATGGGAGAATTCGAACGCATCGTTAACAACAATGGCGGGACCGGCATCAACGCATATACATCAAGAGACCAGACGGTTTATTTTTTTACATTCCCAAACGATAAGGTAGAACTTGCCGCCAGCCTCGAATCCGACCGCATGGCAAATCTTGTAGTCGACGATGAAATGTTTGAGACCGAGAAAGGGGCTGTCCTCACAGAAAAGAATAGAGGGCTTGATGACCCGAACCGTTCATTGTGGGAAACGGTGTACGCCTTGGCGTATACTAAACACAACTACCGGTACTCGACAATCGGCGAGATCGCTTCGATAGAAAGTTTTACGGTGAAGGAAGCCCAGACATTCTATGAGCACAATTATTCTCCAAACAACTCGCTGATCATCGTCGTTGGCGATGTCGATCCTGACGCTGTCATTCAAACGATCGACGAAAAGTACGGGATGCTGAAGCCATCCGTCGTCGACAAACGAGCGGTCACGAGCGAACCGTTCCAGGGGGAATCGCGTGAAGCGACGATGACGCATCCGAAGGCCACGCGGCGGATGTTCGCCAAAGCCTGGCATATTCCTAACATGCTCCACCCCGATTATCCGGCTCTTTCTGCAGTAGGGAAATTACTGACATCCGGAAAATCGGCGGTGTTGAACGAACGGCTCCTCAACACGGCAAAGGCAACGGAAGTTTTTGCTGATGCTTACCTGTCGCGCGATGCGGGAACGTTTGAATTGTTCGTTCAATGCACCGCCGGCGAATCGTTCGAGTCAATCGAGAACATTTTCTTTTCCACCGCTGAAGAACTTGCGGAAGGAAAGATCAGCGATGAACAAATGCAGATCGTCAAGAATCATTTGCAACGGGATCTGTACCGGGCGGTCACCGTTCCTTCACAGCTGGCGCGGCTGCTTGGCGACAGTTTCATCTGCACGGGGGACCTGTCGTACCAGATACGCGCGATGAAACGCATCGAAGATGTTCAGAAAAGAGATATTCAACGGGCCATCAAACAGTATCTTTTGGATGGGAAAGCCACCACCGTGAAATTGGTTCCTGAGAAAGAAGCGTAGCGAACGTATGCCGATAAGAAACCATCAACTTTATTATGAGCAGGACCCGCGCGTCCCGATGTCTCAGCTTACTCTGGTCTTCCACGGTGCGGGGATGCAGCAAGAGCCGCAAGAAAAAACAGGACTCGCGCGAATCACGGCAAAGATGCTCTTCCGTGGGACGCCTGCTCTCAGCAGGGAAGCGATTTCTCAAAAGTTCGAATTGCTGGGAGCGGAAGTCAACGCCAGCGTCTCGGAAACTGATTTTGTCGTTGCGATTTCCTGTTTCACAAAGAATCTGGGAACGGTCGTTGATCTTGTTGCGTCGGTTATTGCCGAGGCGAACTTTCCGCAACAGGAATTGGATTTATTGAAAAAAGCCGAAGTCAATCAGCTTGAAGCTGCCTTGCAAGACCCTGAACGCGTCCTCTCAGCGGCTCATCAATATGTTCTCTACGACGGGAACGGTATCGGGAGGGTCGGTTCGAAAAAAGGGATTGCTAATATTGTCCGGGAAGATATCGTTGCGTTCTTTTCAAAGGTCCGCACTGCGTCGGTGATGTATTGTACTTCAATTTCAGATTTGGCGGAGGAAGAGATTGAACGTTGCGTGAAACGATTTGCAGCGGGAAGGCGTGTCGATGGATTTGAGCTGAAGCCCGAAATTTCTTTCAAAGAGGTCCCCGGCCGGAATGCCTTCATTGTGCCGTCGGCAGAGGCAAAGAACGACCGGCTCATGTGGACTCAGAAAGGAATCACGGCAACAGACGACCGGCGTTTCGACCTGAGCCTTATCATCGATGCGCTCGGCAGTTTCGAAGGATTTTTGTTCGATGAGCTTCGCAACAAAAAAGGCTGGTGCTATGGCGCTTACGCGTTTGTCGTTCCGGCGACATCCCGGCCCGGCCGCATCGGGGTCTACGCCGATCCGTCGCTTGAAACGTCGAAAGATTTAATTCCTGAGCTACTTCGCCTGATGCATATTTTTCAGGAGGAGGGAGGTTTTCAGGAACGGCTTGCCCAAAGAAATGCAACATTTAAAAATCGGTATTCGTACCAATTGGACCTGAAGTTCAAGCTCGCAAGCCGCGTGAACAGAGACCGCTACGGGATTCCCATTCTCGAAAAGGAAGCGTACAACAACCGCATCGACGCGGTGACCGATATCAGCGCACAAAGGGTCATCGATGAACTGTTCGACGACCGGAATTTATGCATGGTATTTTACGGCGATGCGGAGAGGGTTCAGAGCATACTTGCCGATTGCAACGCGGCTGTCCGTTGCACGGTGATAGAAAAGGAAGCGTTGATAGCTTAAAGGCTTTGTGGAATTCAGTGAACCTCGGTGTCACCCTGCGCAAGGGAAAAAACCGTTTCACAGAGAAACACAGAGGCGGCACAGGGGGCCTCGGAGTCGAACTTTTCGCCAACCGGATTGTTAAGAAATTTTTCAAAAAAAGACTTGACAAGAAGCAAAATATATGTTAAATTTAAATAATTTAAATTTAAAATAAATTTCCCTGAAAACGACGAAAAAATACGGAAAGAAGGCCGACCTTGCCCTGAGCCTTTGGGTCAAGCTGGCGCGTGCAAGTTCGACGTTCAGCCATCTGACAAACCTTGATATTCAGCGGTACGGGCTAACCCAGCCGCAGTTTTCCGTCATTGAAGCGTTGGGGCATCTCGGGCCTATGAAGATGGGAAGTTTCTGCTCCAAGATGCTGACAAGCGGAGGGAACATTACCGTTGTCATCGACAACCTGGAAAAGGATGGATTGGTGGAGCGCATCCCGTTTCCGAAAGACCGCCGGGCAACTACCGTCCGGCTGACGTCCAAAGGAGAAAAGCTTTTCAACGAAATCTTCTCCAAACATGCGCAATTCGTGACGAAGATTGCTTCGGTGCTGAGCGAGGAAGAACAGGTCCAGCTTTCGGCGCTGCTGAAAAAGCTCGGCATGGCGCTGCAGGAAAAGTTCTAATTTTTTTTGCTCAAATATTTTAAATTTAAATATTATAGATTGAAAATTATTATGTTAACGAGGATTGTCTATGAACACTGACATCGAAGAAAATAACGTTTTGAACCTGGCCGTGGCAACCCGGCCACACTCGCTTCATCCTCTCATGAGTGCGCGGAAGAGTCCGCGGGCGTTTACTGAACAACGTATCGAGCCGGCGAAACTGCTGAGCATTCTCGAAGCCGCACGGTGGGCACCGTCTGCCAGCAACATACAGCCGTGGCGATTCATCGTCGCCGGAAAAGACCGGCCGGAAGACTATGAACGCATGGCGAATCTTTTGTTCGACGGAAATAAAGTTTGGGCTGCGAAAGCACCGGTTCTTATTCTCTCCGTCGCTTACGTGACCGATAAGGCCAGCCGCAAGGCCAATAAGTATGCGTTCCACGACGTCGGCCTGGCAACGGAAAATTTGCTTCTTCAAGCCACATCGGTGGGCCTCGCGGCTCATCTCATGGGAGGATTTCACGCCGATCGAGCGAGGGCAACATTTAATATTCCACCTGAGTATGAACCGGTTGCCATCGTTGCGGTGGGGTATGAAGGGGGCAGAGAATACTTGCCGCAGCCTTTGCTTGACAGAGAATTGGCACCGAGAGTACGGAAACCGCTTTCGGAGCTTGTGTTCGGAAATATCTGGGATGCCCCCTCGGCGGTCGTCGGGGTTGAGTCCAAAAATATTTTGAAGAGAACAATCAACAATTAACCGTTAACATTATTAGGAGAAAAGTTATGAACTTTACATTCGATCATATCTCGGTCGGCCTCTTTTTATTGCGCATCATCCTCGGCATTGTCTTTTTTGCTCACGGGGCTCAGAAGGTCTTCGGATGGTTCGGAGGCTATGGGCTGTCGGGGACGGTCGGCTACTTCAGGAACGTTGTTCATGTCCCGACGGTGTTGGCATACCTCGGTCCGTTTGTTGAATTTGTCGGCGGGATCGCGCTGCTTTTCGGCGTGTTCACAAAAGCCGCAGCGCTCGGAATTTTCATCATGATGCTTGTCGCTACGCTCAAGGTCCATCTTCCGATGGGATTCTTTTTGAGCGGGAAAGGGGACGGAAAGGGAGCAGGATATGAATTCACGCTGACGCTCGCCGTCATCTCCTTGGTTCTCGTTCTCCTGGGCGGCGGTCTCTACAGCATCGATACCTTGATCTATTAAGGAGAAAGGCCGATACCTATCGGAACTTTTGTTTTCGTTACGATGTCGGTAATGAAGGAAGGCAATAATAATGGTAACTCAGAATTCTTCTCAAAAACAAATTGAAGGTTTTGTTGTGACCGACTTTCATCTTCCGGATCAGACTCATATTGGGTATGTCCACTTGCAGGTTTCAAACCTCAAGCGGTCCCTTCATTTTTATGAGACTCTTGTGGGATTGAAGAAAGCGATCGACCTCGGAGATACGGTCGTCCTCTCCGCATCCGGCAAAGCTCCGTACCATATTATGCTGACAGAACTTCCCGGTGCGCGTCCGAAACCCGCAAGGTCGTCCGGATTGTATCATGTTGCGATTCGGTTTCCAAGCCGGCGTGAGTTGGCGAAAGTTTTCCGGCGCCTCTATGCTCACGATACTGTATTCCAGGGCTTTTCCGACCATTTGGTGAGCGAAGCGATATATCTCGCCGACCCGGATGAAAACGGTGTTGAGTTATACGTAGATCGCCCGCGGTCGCAATGGGTAATGGACGAAGACCAGGTGCAGATGGCGACACTTCCGCTTAACCTTGAGGCACTGCTGAATGAGTTGCACGAGGAAGATTCGGATGCGGATCCTATCGATTCAAATACCGACATCGGGCACATTCACCTTCACGTTTCCGATTTGCATGCAGCGGACGAGTTCTACAGTGGCCTGCTCGGTTTTGATGTAACACAGCGCTCTTATCCCGGTGCACTCTTTTTATCTGCCGGCGGTTACCATCACCATATCGGTGTGAATACTTGGGCGGGACGGGGCGTGCCTCCTCCTCCGCACGACGCCGTTGGCTTGCTGAGCTTTGGAATCTCTGTTCCCGGTCGACAATCAATGAATTCTATAGCAGAACAGTTTGATGAACACGGAGTTCAGTTCGAAATTAAACAGCATGAAGTTTTCCACATCGAAGTTCTCCGTGTCAAGAGTCCGGACACGCTAACTATTGAATTTTTTAAGGACTAAGGACCAAGAACTAAGGACCAAGGACCAAGAACCAAGAACCAAGAACATCACCATACACAATCCATAAGAAAGGAACTACGTTGAAGAAGAATTTATTCATTCTGTTTGCGACCCTCGCTGCCGTCTCGGTGGCGTTCGCGGATTCGGGGAATTGGTCTTTCGATCAAGCCCACTCAAGCGTTGTGTTCAGTATTCAGCACATGGTCATCTCTGAAGTAACGGGTACGTTCAAGGATTTCAACGTTTCCCTTCGTTCTTCGAAAGACGATTTCTCCGATGCGGCGATCTCTGCAACGATTGCGGTGAAAAGCATCGATACGCAAAATGAGATGCGGGACGGACATTTAAAGACCGACGACTTTTTTAACGCAGAAAAATTTCCTACCATCAAGTTTCAAAGCACGTCGTTCGAAAAAGTGGGCGACGGTCACTACAAGATCAAGGGAAATCTCACGATTCGTGACACGACAAAAGAAGTCACGATCGATGCAGTTCTTAATGGAATGATTCCGTCCGGCAAAGGAATGCGCTCCGGATGGAAAGCAACTCTTGCCGTCAACCGGTTCGATTACGGCCTGAAATGGGATCGAACAATAGAGACCGGCGGGCTCGTTGCTGGTGCAACCGTGAACCTCATATTCAATTTAGAATTTGTAAAACAATAAATATAGCGTTGAAGGGGAACAACTTAATTTCCCTGTATCATAGGTCGTTCATCTGGCGAAGCCATTCCTTCCTGGAGGGTATCCCTCTGGGAAGGAATTTGTCTGATCTACCAGATTTTTATCTGATGACCCATTTACCAGCCGTATTGACCAGCCGAAGATATAAGGTTAAGCTATCCGTGCATCGGTTCCGTCTTACATCCCCAAAGTAAACCCCTTCCACCAACCCCATTTTTTTACCCGCTCTTTTGTTAATTTGGGATCATTTCAGGCAAGTGTCGAACCTTATAATATTTCCGAAATATTGGAAAACTATTGTTTTCTTGTCGGAAAAAGTGTTACTATGCAAGGAATGAGATATACTTCAGGCCATGAAGTAGCAGTATATCGTCTCGTAGGAAAAGCAGGATAACAATCACACGAACCGTCGTTAATGGGTGCCTTACATTCAAAATATAGCAGGGTGTTTGACCTTCTTCCTGAGCTGATTTTTGTTCTCGATAGAAAGGGGACAATTCTTGATTACAATGCGAGCGTCTCCAGGGAGCTGCTGGGGGATGGCGATGGAAAATCGTTGCATTCGATTTTTGATTTATTGACGGGAAGCCACAAGGAGAAATTTTCGTCTATTCTTCAGGCAGTCGACACCGATGTCAATTTCCGTTCTCAATTCAACCATTCCGGCACCCGCGTTATCGATGTCGAGTTGACTCTAAAAAAATTTGATTCCAATTCTCCGGAAGTATTAGTGCTCATCGCCGATGATGTGACTGAACAGGAGAAAATGGAACTTGATCTTCTGAGGTTTTCAGAAGTCATGCAGCACACGATGAGCCCGATTCAGATTACCGACGCGCAGGGGAAAATCATTTTTGTCAATCCGGCTTTCGAAAGAGTCAGCGGTTACACTAAAGAAGAATTGCTGGGAAAAAACCCGAACATCCTCAACAGTCATACGCAGGACGGGAAATACTGGAGACAGGTGTGGAGCTACATTTTAAAAGGAAAGGAATGGGTCGGTCAAATTCAGAACCGGAGAAAGAACGGTGAATTGTTCCATACGGAGCTCGTGATTTCGCCGATCATCGAACCGGGGGGGGCCGTCATAGGGTTTCTGGGGTCACATAGAGATATTACTGAACAAAAACTGTTGGAACAGCAGCTTGTCCGTTCACAAAAAATGGAGACGTTCGGAACGCTTGCGGCGGGAATTGCGCACGAAGTTGGAAATCCTCTGACGTCGATTTCATCCATCGTACAAGTCATTCAACGGACAACGAAAGACCGGTTTGCGCAGGAGAAACTCGAGCTGGTAAAAAATCAGGTGAACCGCATTGCGAAGATTATCAGGGAGCTCGTCGATTTTTCCAGGCCGTCAGCGTACGAAGTGAAACAGGCGGACGTCAACACCATCATCCGCGACGCCATCAACATTGTCCAATACGGAAAGAAAGTTCACGACATCACGTTTGTCATCGAGTTGGATGAGAACCTGCCTCAAGTCTCTGTTGTCCACGACCAGCTCGTGCAGGTATTCCTCAACATCGCCATGAACGCCGTCGATGCGTGCGAAGGGAAGCCGGGGACAATCAGGATTACAAGCCGGGTCACGCCGGAGAGCATAGAGGTTGTTATCGAAGATACGGGCAAAGGAATACCGGAGTCGGATTTTGCTAAAATCTTCGACCCGTTCTACACGACGAAAGAAGTAGGAAAGGGAACGGGGCTTGGGTTGTGGGTCAGTTACGGCATCGTGAAAAATTTTGGAGGTGATATCCGCGTTGAAAGCAAAGAAGAAAAAGGAAGCACGTTTACTGTTATCTTGCCATTGAAAGGGACACTTGATGTCTGAAAAAATATTAATTGTCGATGACGAAGAAATTATCCGCGACTCGCTGACGTTCATCCTTCGCAAAGAGGGCTATGAAGTCGATGAAGCACGCAACGGCGTTCAGGCGCTGGAAAAAGTTATGGCGTCCTCGTACGATATCGTGATCACCGATATCGAGATGCCGGAGATGCGGGGGACGGAACTGCTGGAAAAAATCTCGCTGCGTTCCCCCCAGACGTTCGTCATTATCATCACGGCGTACGGGTCGATTGAAACGGCGATCGAAGCGCTGCGCAAAGGAGCGTACGATTATGTCCTGAAGCCGATTGAGTTTGATGATTTGATCTTCCGGGTGCGCAAGCTTCTGGAACACCGGAGCCTCTCGCTCGAGAATACACTGCTTCGCAAAGAATTAAATCGCCAGTATGATTTTCACAATATCATCGGCCAAAGCCCGGCGATGAAGAAAGTCTTCCAGACGATCGAAAAAGTCGCCGCGAGCGAAGGGACCGTACTCATCACAGGGAAAAGCGGAACCGGAAAGGAGCTTGTTGCGCGGGCGATCCATTTCAACAGCAAGCGGGCGGGGAAACGCTTTGCTGCGATCAATTGCGGAGCTATTGTTGAAACTCTCGTTGAAAGCGAGCTCTTCGGGCACAAAAAAGGGTCGTTTACGGGCGCCGTTGCTGACAAGGACGGCGTGTTCAAAGTGGCGGACGGCGGAACACTGCTGCTCGACGAAATCAGCGAGATGCCTCTCCATTTGCAGGTAAAACTTTTGCGCGCCATCGAACAGCGGGAGATATTTCCCGTCGGCTCCAACGACGCGTTCAAATTCAATGTCCGGCTGATCGCATCGACGAACAGGAACCTCCGCGAAGAAGTGGCGAACAATAAATTCCGGGAAGATCTGTTCTACAGGTTAAACGTGGTCGAAATTCATCTGCCGTCGCTCGTCGAACGAGTGGACGACATTCCCCTCCTCGTCGGCCACTTTATCAACACCTACCGGGGGCAGATGGGGAAAAATATCAAAGGCGTGACGAACCAAGCAATGAACGTGCTGATCCACTATCAGTGGAAGGGTGAAGTGCGCGAGCTGCAGAACGTCATCGAACGGGCGATGATTTTTTGTGAAAACGAATACGTCGACGTCGTTCATCTTCCCGACAATATGCAAAAGCTTTCGACCGCCGGAGACACGGGGCTTTCGGGAGACAGTTCCACCCTCAAGGATGCAACGCGCGGTTTCGAACGCCGGTTCATCGAAGAAACGTTGCAGCATCACGATTTCAATAAGGAACTCGCAGCCCAAGAACTCGGCATCAGTCTTTCGTCGCTGTACCGGAAGATGGAGGAATTGAAGCTTCCGGTGAAACACTCATCATCGACAAAGGACGAGTAAAATGACGAGCATCGCCTTTTTTGAGACGACAAAATCGGAAGAGCATTTTTTGCGGAAGCGGATTGGGAAAAATTATTCCGTGCAGTTTTTTCCCGGGCCGATCCAGGGGGTCCCGCTCGCAAAGTTCGTGAAAGCGGATGTGCTTTCCGTTTTCATCTACTCTCTCGTGAAAAAAGATCTCATGAAAAGCACGAAGAATCTAAAACTCATCGCGACGCGAAGTACGGGCTTCAACCATATCGATATCCACGGAGCAAAGAAACAGGGAGTTACCGTCTGCAATGTTCCGTACTACGGCGAGAATACGGTCGCGGAGCATACTTTTGCGCTCATCCTGTCGCTCTCCCGCAACATCCACAAAGCGTACATGCGGACGCTCCGGAATGATTTTTCCCTGGAAGGACTGCGGGGGTTCGATCTGAAAGGAAAAACGCTCGGCGTGATCGGCGCGGGAAGCATCGGTTTGCACGTCATCAGAATGGCGAAGGGTTTCGGACTGAAGGTCATCGCGTACGATTTGAAGCCAAATCATTTTCTCGCAGAAACGCTCGACTTTGCTTACGCATCGCTCGGCGACCTTCTTTCGCGGTCGGACATCGTTACGCTCCATCTTCCGTCAAACGAACATACACATCACCTTTTGAGCATGAAAAATATCCGCGATGTCAAAAAAGGTGCATTGTTCATCAATACGGCGCGGGGAGATCTCATCGAGACGCAGGCACTCCACTACGCATTGAATTCGGGAATCTTTGCAGGCGCCGGGCTCGACGTGTTCGAGGGAGAAGAGTTAGTGAAGGAAGAAAACCAGATGTTGACGAAAAACGTCCCGGTGGAAAAACTTCAGGCGCTTCTGCAAAAAAATATTCTTCTCAAGATGGAAAACGTGATTCTCACCCCCCACATGGCGTTTGACAGCGTCGAGGCGGTCGAACGCATTTTGCAGACAACGGTGGACAACATCGTTGCATTTGAAAAAGGCACGCCTCAGTTCGTCGTGAACCCCGGGTAACACGAACCGTTGCCGGTCGACGGTATTTCTCCAATTCCGCTTGCGTTTTATCCGTTAATATTTAACTCTCTTCGAGCGACAGTGAACGAATTCTCTTCTCTCAAAAAGGTTTCAGTCATCCTGCTTGTCATCGTTCTCCTTCCGGCATTATTCTACTCGGGATACGAAATCAGTTCTCTGAGTACAAGCGAAAAGATGTTTGGATCCATATATCGCCAGCAGCTCGACGTTGTCCTTTTTTCCGTCAATCAATACGCATGGGATGCTGTCTCGTCGTGGGCTGGAACTCTTCAGAACATGCTTTCCGACCGAAAGTCGCGGGCGGAGGGAGAACTCGCCAAATCGATGCATGAGTTTATCGGCCAGCGCGGAGCCGTACAGGCTGTTTTTGTCTGCGATACTTCCTTGAAAAGCATTCTCCTCATGGAAACCGGCCGGCCTCATGTCCGTCTTGCCCGCTTCAGCGAAAACAGAATACGCAGGAGAACTGAACAAGAACAAAGAAAAAATCGACCGGTTGCTCGACTTTCAGCGCGTCGGGTATCGGAAAATAGAACCGCTCTCGTTTGCCGATTCATCGGATAAGGAAATTCCGGTCGTCCTGGTGTTTATTGTAGAAGATAATGCTTACGCGCCGCACATCGTGGGCATGGTATTAGATACGCGGAGCTTTATTCACGATATCCTTCTTCGGAAACTTGGAGAAGTGGCAGGAGACGAATTCGTTCTTGCTGCCATCGACAAAAGGACGGGGAAGATTGTGGAGGCGACATCCCCCGTTCTTCGGGAAGAGATTAAGCAAGAAAAATCTCTTTGGCTGTTCCCCGATTATACGCTCGGCATCCGGTTGAAAGGAAGAACCATCGACGAATTGGTGCAATCCCGCTTCAATCGGAATATCGCGATCATTGTGATCCTCGACGTCGTGCTGCTTGCAGGGGCATGGGTGATCTACCGGACCATCCGCCGCGAAATGCAGCTTATTCAATTGAAGTCGGATTTTGTCTCGAATGTTTCTCACGAACTGCGTACCCCGCTTTCCCTCATCCGCATGTTCGCCGAGACGCTGGAAATGAAACGGGTCAAAACCGAAACGAAGAAGCACGAATATTATCGCACGATTATCCAGGAATCGGAGCGATTGACACGGCTCGTGAATAATCTTCTGAACTTTTCCCGGATGGAGGCCGGCAAGCGAAACTATCAACTGCGCGACGTCGATCTGAATACCCTTGCCTCAAAGGTGGCCGAGTTTTATAGAGTTCAGCTGCGCATGCAGCACTTTGAGCTTGTGGTGGACCTTGCAAAAAAATCCCCCACGGTTTTTGGGGATGAAGAGGCGCTTGCCGAAGCGCTTCACAATATTTTTGACAATGCCATAAAGTACAGCGGCGACGGAAAGTACATTCGAGTCGCAACCGGCATCACGGCATCCACGGCATTCGTCGAAATTCAGGACCACGGCATAGGCATTGCTTCCGAGCATCACGCGAAAATTTTCGAAAAGTTTTACCGGGTATCAAGCGGGTTAGTGCACACGACGAAAGGGAGTGGTCTTGGACTGGCACTCGTCGACCACATCATGCGAGCGCATGAGGGAACGATCGAGCTCTACAGCGCTCCCGGAAAAGGAAGCACGTTCCGGCTATTGCTCCCTCTCAAAATAGTCTAAGAAAAGAAATCGAAAATTATACGACAACATATGAAAACAAGCGCGAAGGCGATGTTGACAATTTTACTTATCGAAGACGAGCCTGAAATGCAAAGGGGGCTGCGGGATAACCTCGAATTTGAAGGATACAAGGTCGATGTCGCAGGCAACGGTAAAGACGGCCTCAAAAGGATGCTCAATCATACGTACGACATGGTCCTTCTCGACGTGATGCTCCCTGAGATGTCGGGCTTTGACGTCTGCAAACACGCGAGAGAAAAAGGAGTGCGTGTGCCAATCGTCATGTTAACGGCGAAAGGAGAAGAGGTCGATAAAGTTCTCGGACTGGAATTGGGTGCCGACGATTACATTACGAAACCGTTCAGCCTGCGGGAACTCTTGGCGCGCATTAAGGCGGTCCTTCGGAGAAAAGACGGGGGCGTATCAGAAGCGCAGGGTAAAACCAAGATTGGAAATGTTGAAATAGATTTTTCGACGTATGAAGTTTCCAAAAAGGGGAAACCCGTCGCTATGACCCCGAAAGAATGCGAGATTCTCCGGTTTCTCTGGCAGCATAAAAACCAGGCGGTCAGCCGCGATGCCCTCCTCACCAATGTCTGGGGGTATGACGAATCGATCAGTTCCCGGACAGTCGATAATTTTATAGCAAAACTTCGGCAAAAAGTTGAACAGTCTCCTTCTCAACCACGCCACATTATCACCATCCATGGAACCGGATATAAATTGCTGCCGTAAAAAATGTCTCACGCAAAGACACGAAGGTTTTGTTTTAGGATATTCTTGCGGCTTTGCGTCTTGGCGTGAGCCGCAATATTAGGATTATTTAGATAGACCTGCGTTGCTGAAAAATGGCCTTCTTCCACCTCCCTCCGTGACATTTTTTTACATCTCTTTACCCTGTAAAGACACATCTTGTATTTCCCCTTGGTACATTGTGTGCGTCAACATGGAGGAATTATGCGACACCTTGCTTTCATACTGTTTCTGCTGCTGACATTCCAGCGCGGTGCTGCACAGGAATGGAAAATGCTTGTCGATCTCCGAGGACAATGGAAGTTTAAACTCGGAGACAATGAAAAGTGGTCGAAAGCAAATTTCGACGACAGCAAGTGGGATGAAATCTTTGTTCCGGCGAATTGGGAAGATGAAGGGTACCCGGGATACGACGGTTACGCATGGTACCGGAAACATTTCCACCTTTCCCCCGGGATGTACAATAAACCCGTTTACATCCATCTCGGATGTACCGACGACGTCAGCGAAGTGTATCTCAACGGGCACTTTGTGAGCTTCACGGGCGCTTTTCCCCCTCACTATATTACGGCGTACAATGTCGATCAAAAATTCATCGTTCCAAAAGAGTATTGGAATCCTTCCGGCGACAATATCATCGCCGTCCGTGTTTACGACGACCAGCTTGTCGGCGGCATCAATAAGGGGAAGCCCGGCGTTTTTGAAATGGTGGACTATCTTTATCCCGACTATACCATCGAGGGGACATGGAAATTGGCCAAGGGCGACGACGACGATTGGGCGAAGCCTTCGTTCGACGACTCGAAGTGGCCAAGCGTCCTTGTTCCTGCGTACTGGGATACTCAAGGTTTGAAAGACTATGACGGATACGGGTGGTACCGTATTCGCTTCACTGTCCCCGAGAAATTTCGGGATCAGGACCTCGTTCTGGTGGTTGGGAAAATCGACGACGTCGACGAAACGTACCTGAACGGCGAACGTGTCGGCCACACCGGCACGCGGCACGTGCAGGGCTGGGAGTACCTGAAGTTCAGAGCATACACCGTCCGGTCGGAGGTCGTCAAGTTCGGTGAAGAAAACGTTCTTGCCGTCCGTGTGTACGATAATTTTTTGCACGGCGGGATTTATGACGGGCCGATCGGATTCGTTACTCGCGATCATTACCGCCAGTGGGAGCGGAAGCATACGGTTAAAGAAAACAATGGCAACAGGGGATGGGACATCTTCGACATCTTCAAGTAGCAAATCGTTCCCGGTGTTTCTGTTTACGTGCGGCTCGTCGCATCATGGCGATCCGCACGTGCTTTGTACAAGCCTTCGTTACAATTCGTGACAACTCTTTACGACCATGAGACATCTTTTATTTCTTACTTCCGTTCACTTAGATGAAAAGAGAATCCAATCCACAACGATGAACATATTCACTTAACGGAGGTAGTTATGAAAAAGCACACGATGATGATGATGGCAATGGCGGTGATGGCAGTATACACCGGGGTCTCGGCTCAAAGCCTTCCTGCGGCAGACGCAGCGACGAAAAACCGTGTGTATGATTGCAGGGCGGACAAGGCACGGATGAATCTGTTGATCGCCTTACGTTCGGAAAACCGCGGATTGACGGAATCGGCGATCATGAGAGTGGCAGAAATCAAGGTGCTTTGCCCCGGAAATAATATGGCGGAGATAAAAGGTGTCATCGATAGCCTCTCTGTTCATGCTAATGTCCCCTCAATTCGCTACAAGGCATACCTTGCTTCGAACGTTTGCGATAATCCGGAGTTGTTTGTAAAAGAAGGGAACATAACCTCCGAGGATGAATTCTTCACGTCGGTGGACGCGGAATTGCACGAAAGGATTCTCGGCTCGCGGACGAACTAAGTAACCCGACCTCCGGGTTCGTCCGGAAGCGGAGCGCGCCGATTCACCGGGCGCTCCGCTTTTTTGTTGCACTCCAGGAAAATTGTCTGTACATTTTTCGCATGCAGAAAGGAAACAGCCGTGGAAACTCAGCATAAGAGAACACCAATCATCTTCCTTCCGTTTGTCATCGTCTGGTCAATCTTCAGCTTCTTCTTAAGGCTTACCGGACGTATTGTCGCAGCCGTTCTCGGTCTGGTTCTTATGGTTGCCGGCATTGCGCTTTCCGTATCGGTGGTTGCCGCTCCGATTGGCATTCCTCTCGCTATTTTCGGTTTTTTGCTCCTGCTCCGGAGCGTTTTTTAGAGGCCAGCCCCCTTACGCCCCCCAACTATTTCTCTCTTGCTTAGTCTAACCTCATAAGAACGATACCTTATGGCGCCAGACGATACCGAACTCATTCTCAAAGCCCAACAGGGCGACTTCTCTTCCTTTGAGCAGCTGGTGTTTCGCCACGACAAGGAAGTCCTGACCATCGCTGCCCGGTTCGTCAGGAATTCGGATGACGCGAAAGATATTTACCAGGAAGTCTTCCTCCGCGTTTATCAAGGGCTTCGTAAGTTCAAGATGCAAAGCGAATTTACGACATGGCTCTACCGGATCACGACGAACGTCTGTCTCACTCATCGGTCGAGGAGAAAGAAACAGGTTCACGTTTCCCTCGATGACGAGCACGATGAAAGCGAAGGAGAGCCGCATCCGTCTCATGTGGCAGTCTCCGAAGACCCGCTCCCGGACCAGCATGCGATGGATGAAGAGATTTCGATATACGTCCGGGATGCATTGGAATTGCTGTCGCCGCAGCAAAAATTAGTGTTCACCCTGAAGCATTATCAAGGGCTGAAATTACGTGAGATCGCGGAGGCGATGCAATGCACGGAAGGGACGGTGAAGAAGCATCTCTTTACCGCGACGCAGCGGATGCGAGAACAACTGAAAGGTGTTTTTGATTGAAGGAATATCACGATGAAACATGCTCAACATAAAAAACGGCTTCATCTGTCGGCGGTTGACGAGTTGAATGATGACGAACGTCGGCTGCTCGATGCCCATCTCAGCGGATGTCCCGAATGCCGGCACGAGTTAAAAGAACTGCTGAAATTCCAATCGGCCATTGCCGGGAACCCGCCGGAGGAAGTGACGGATCGGCTGCTTCAGGAAGCACGGCAGCAATTGCATCTGTCGCTCCTCGAGCATCGACTTCGAAAGCCGTTCTTGAGACGGGCGGCTCGTTGGGCACAGGATGTTGCTGTTCGCGAATATAAAATGGCTTTCGGTGGAATCGGGATAGCGGCGCTCGGAGTCTTTGTTGGATATTTGATATTTTTTCAACCGCAAAAAGTGCAAGAGAAAACGGCGCATATTGAAGCGCCGGCCGTCGAACAAGCAGTGCAGTTGAACACCGGGACCGAATCATTCACACAAGGAAACACAAGAACGTCGGACCTCCACCTTATTGATGCGGGAGGGAAGGACGGCATGGTCGAGTTTACCTTCATGGCTGTAACGCCGATGCATGTCCGCGGGAATATCAACGACGACAGAGTGCAAAAAGTACTTGCCCGCGCTCTGGTTAACGAAGACAATGCCGGCGTGCGCCTTCAGACGGTCAATGCGATAGCTTCGCAGGGGCCCGAACATAAAAATTTTGACTCGGAAGTGAAAGCCGCTCTCATCTCGGCGTTGAAAGGAGACGAAAATCCGGGAGTTCGGCAGCAAGCGCTGCGTGTGCTTCTGCGCCAACCCTTCGACAATGAAATCAAGCAAGCGTTGGTCTACACCCTGACGCACGATAAAAATTCAGGCTTGCGCATTGCGGCGATCAACGGCTTGGCTGCGGCAAGCATGGACGGGCATCGCCTCGAGCAGGATATTCTTTCAGTGATCAAACAAAAAATAGATTCAGACAAAAATAACTACGTTCGCCGTCAAGCGCGAACTGTCATAGAGGAGGTTGCACACCGATGAGAACTATAATCAACCTAGCACTTTCTGTACTCTTTGTACTGTCGATGAATGCGTATGGCGCGACACGCGTTGACGAGGAAGGAAAGGATTCAAAATCTTTCGCCGTCACAAAAGGAGGCCAACTCGAGGTCAGCGTCAGCAACGGAGATATCGAGCTCAGTACGTGGGAGAAGGACGAAGTGAACGTTGTCGTGGACGGTATTGACGAAGAAGATATGGACTACGTGAAGATCACGCAATCCGGAAATACCGTACGTGTCGAATACCGCCCCCGATGGAATTCGTCGGGCGATGTGCTCTTCAGGATCAGCCTTCCGGCACAGTTCGATGCCGATGTTCGGACATCGGGAGGAAACATCGAAGTTCGCGGAACCATGAAAGGGAAGCTCACCGGTTCGACGTCCGGCGGCGACATCCGCACAGCGGACATCGAAGGAACCATGGATATGAAAACTTCCGGAGGAAACATTGAACTCGGTACCGTAAGCGGTGAGGCGGAAGTGAAAACCTCTGGCGGAGATATCAAAGTTGAAAAAGTCGGCAAATCACTGAAAGCATCGACATCGGGAGGAGATGTTGAGGTCGGCGATGTCGGCGGCGATGCAGCGCTTTCAACATCCGGCGGAGAGGTAAAGGTGGGAAAAGTCTCCGGCAGTGCCACGCTGAGGACGGCCGGCGGGGATATTGAGCTTCGAAGCGCCAGCGGTACTGTCGAAGCAAAGACAGCCGGTGGAAATATCCGCCTCGAGAACATTACCGGTTCCATCGTTGCGAAAACAGCGGGAGGGGACGTTGTGGCGGAATTAATCCCGAGCGGAAAGGGACCCAGCGAATTGCGGTCGTCGGGAGGAAATGTGATACTGTCAATTCCTTCCAGCGCCAAAGCAACCATCGATGCCACCATCGAACTTCGCTATGAATGGGGGCGTCACCGGGAAGATTACGATATTCATTCCGACTTCAAAGAAGAATCGAAGACTGGCGGCAAAGACGAGGAGGAGATCCACGCGGTCTACCAAGTGAACGGCGGCGGCGACAGAATTACGATCGAAACAACCAACGGCAATATCGAAATCAGAAAATTGGGGAGCAAATAGTTACCGCAACATTTTCAATGCTCCAGTTTCGGACTCTGGCGGCCGTCATATCTTCAATGGCGGCCGCCTCTTTTTCACCTTCCCGCCGGCAGCCTTTTTATCGAGAGTTAAGTCCAACTCCTTGAAACAATTCTCTTCGCACAACGTTTATTTTTTTAAGTGCAAGCTCCTTTTCCGGGTATAGGTACTGATTTCCGCGACCGGCCCGATAGCAACCGCCACAGACGATCAACGGTCTGTTTTTTGAGACATTAACTAGAAGCTATCTCACCCCCCCAAAAAAATGTCACTCTGATCCCGCCGTTTTCTGGTCGTCGGAAAGCGACGACTCTTCGAGCGGGAGAAGAAATTATACATCGTGAATCTACGAAGCTTCAGTGTCGTGGATGCTGATCCCGCTGCTTTGCAGCGGGATCAGCATGACATTTACAAATGCATTCTACATCGAAACCATTTTTGCGGTGGCTTCTAGAAAACAGTTTCAGCAAATACCATATTAGGTCGGACATTCACGCCGATGTTCAGCCTGCAACGGCTCCCGGCGGTTGCAGAAACTTCAGGGAACTTGCCCGCCCGCCTTTGTTTGATTTCGTAGTGTACGGTACCGGCTCATCGACACTGACAGAAAGCAAATCGGCGGGCGGGTCAGTTTCTTATTCTATCGGTTCCGGTTGGAGGAATTCATTACCTGCACGTTGCTTCCAGTTTCAAATCTTGCTACCTTCCTCGTAAACTATTTTCACACTACCACAACGCCATGATCGAACGCGACTACATCATGCGAATGATTCAAATGTTGGTGCAGGCGCTGTCGAGGATTTTCTTTTTCAAAGAGAAAAAGGATTATCCGCAGGCGTTGGACGAAATCCAAAATGCATCGAAAACCCTTATCGGTGTCGAGCTCGACGTTATCCGGCGACTTTCCGATGTGCAAATTATTGACCTCCTTACCCTCGTCAAAGATTTCGGCGATCTGAAATGTTATCTTGCGGGGGTGCTTCTTAAGGAAGAAGCTGATATCTTGGAGCTTCAGGGTAAAGAAGCTGAGAGCAGTGACACGCGAACGAAATCGTTGAGCCTGCTGACCCAAGCGGCGATAGAAAAAGGCGCTCCTGTGGATTCCGATCATGCTTCTGCAGTCGATGGTGTCGCGGCAAAGCTGAACCACGCCAGCCTCCCGGTTCATATCCACAAAAAACTATTTTACTACTATGAACTTATGCGCCAGTACGGGGAGGCGAAAAGCGCAGTGTTCGATATTGTAGAAAAGGAACCGAGCTTTGTTGAAGAAGGGTTGCAGTTCTATGAGAGGCTCGGGAAAAAAGCGGATGATGATTTACGAGCAGGAAATTTGTCGAGAAAGGAAATCGCTGAAAGTGTGAATGCATTGAGGGGGAAAATATCTTGAAGGTCATTGTGAGCGAAGCGATCCTCATTAACGGAGGAGATCGCTTCAGCAAAGAACGCCTCGCAATGACTTTCTTCTAAAAAAGTAACCAAACTGTAACAGCACTCAAGCGGTTATATGTTTGACAAAATCCCGGGTTTTCGTTTATACTAATTCTCCCGGCCCGTGAATAGAAATTTTTTTTGCGTCACCGGTCATAACAATAACTCGAATCATTCAAAGGCTTGCTCTATGCGAAATCTCTGCCGTGTGTTGCTTTCCTCGTTCATTATTGGATTTTCACCAATCCTCCTCGCTCAAGAAAAGCCGTCGGCAGGGAATGCCCTTTTACCGCCGGGCGAAGAGAATGCACGGGCTGCGCTCGACAAATCTCCAAGGCATGGCGAGTGGGTAAATATTTACTACGACGGCAAAACATTTATTCGAACCTGGATCGTTTTTCCCGAACGAAAGGATAGAGCTCCCGTCGTACTTCTGATCCATGAGATCTTCGGCCTCTCGGATTGGATGCGTTCTGTTGCCGACCAGCTTGCCAAGGAAGGATTCATCGCGGTAGCGCCCGACCTTATCTCCGGGTTCGGACCGAACGGCGGAGGAAGCGCGTCTGTTTCCAGCCGCGATTCTGTGGTGATGCTGATTCGCGATCTCTCGTCCGAAGAAACGTACAAGCGTTTGGCCTATGTGCGTGCGTTTGCAGTTCGGCTTCCCTCGGCAAACGGGGAATGTGCGACTGTAGGTTTCTGCTGGGGTGGCGGCCGGGGTTTCGAATACGCTTGCATCACGCCGGAATTAAAGGCTGCGGTTGTCTATTATGGAACCTCTCCCGATTCAGCAATGCTGCTGAAGCTTAATGTGCCGGTACTCGGCTTATACGGCGGAGATGACGCTCGCGTCGGGGCGACCGTCGGGCCTGCGTCAGTCGAACTTAAAAAACTCGGGAAGACTTTTGAATACGAAATGTACGATGGGGCAGGGCATGGATTTCTCCGGGCGCAAAGCGACCGCGACGGCGCAAATCTTCGTGCAACGGAAAAGGCCTGGCCGCGGATGCTGGCATTTCTGAAAAAGTATTTTTAAGAAAATCCGCAATAAGTCGAAGAATGGCCGTTGCTTCCACTATGACGGCCATTCTGCTGTAAGGGCTTTCCTATCAATTCGGTAGCAGGTCGGTATAAAAAACTTTCCCAAGGTTCGCGGTCGAACATCGGACTTACCCGCCTCTATAAATCTACTTGATGCTGAAGTAGAGTTTCAATACTTTATATCTGCACCGCTAAAGAATTCGGAGATAAAATCTAACAGGAGTAACCGCAGAATGATCAATGGTCTGAATAAATATAGCTCGCAATTAACGCAGAAGCGTTCTCAAGCCGGTTCGCAAGCAATGTTGTACGGCATCGGTCTGACGGATGAAGATATGAAAAAGGCGCAGGTCGGTATCGCCAGCATGGGCTGGGAAGGGAATAACTGCAATATGCATTTGAACGACCTCGCCAAGGTCGTGAAGCAGGGCGTGCAGGAAGCAGGCCTCGTCGGACTTATTTTCCACACGATCGGAGTGAGCGACGGCATGTCGATGGGAACAGAAGGGATGAAATCATCGCTCCCCTCGCGTGAAATTATCGCCGATTCTATCGAAGCGGTCATGCGCGCCCAATGGTACGACGCCAATATTTCTCTCCCGGGGTGCGATAAAAACCTGCCCGGCTCCGTGATCGCGATGGGGCGTTTGAACCGCCCGAGCATCATGATTTATGGCGGAACGATTCGAGCAGGCCACCTTAACGGCAAATCGCTCGACATTGTTTCGGCGTTTGAATGCTACGGACAATTCATCGCGGGAAAAGTGAGCGAGAAGGAATTGAGCGATGTGCTTCATCATGCCTGCCCCGGCCAGGGCGCCTGCGGAGGCATGTACACCGCCAACACGATGGCCTCAGCAATAGAATCGCTCGGAATGAGCCTGCCGTACAGTTCCTCGACTCCCGCCACGAGCGAAGAAAAAATTTACGAGTGCAAAAATGCGGGCAAAGCGATTTTGAATTTACTGGAAAAGGATATCAAGCCGCGGGACATTATGACGCGCAAGGCGTTTCTCAACGCGATCACCGTCGCGATCGCCCTGGGCGGGTCGACGAATGCAGTGCTCCATCTCATTGCGATTGCAAAATCCGTCGGAGTGAAATTAACGATCGACGATTTTCAGACGGTCAGCAACCGCGTGCCGTTTCTCGCGGACTTGAAGCCCAGCGGGAAATATGTGATGGAGGACGTCCAGGCAATCGGCGGAGTTCCGGGGCTCCAAAAAATGCTTCTCAAAGAGAAATTACTTGACGGGAATTGTCTCACAGTGACCGGCAAGACGCTCGCCGAGAATTTAGAAAACCTGCCGGGGTTGAAGGAGGGACAAAAAATAATTTTTCCCTTGTCCAACCCGATCAAGAAAACCGGGCATATTCAGATTCTTTACGGCAATCTCGCGAAAGAAGGAGCGGTGGCAAAAATTACCGGGAAGGAAGGATTGCGTTTTTCGGGCCCGGCAAAAGTTTTCAACTCCGAAGAAGAAACGCTCAGCGCACTTGAAAAGAATAGAGTCAAGCCGGGCGACGTTGTCGTGATTCGCTTTGAAGGACCGAAAGGGGGGCCGGGAATGAGGGAAATGCTTACCGTGACATCGGCGATCATGGGTGCCGGACTCGGCAAGAGCGTGGCGCTGATTACCGACGGCAGATTCTCCGGAGGCACGCACGGCTTTGTGGTCGGGCACATCACTCCTGAAGCACAGGTTGGCGGTGTTATCGCGGTTGTCAACAATGGCGACATCATCACCATTAATGGAGAGAGGAATACCATTACGCTTGATGTGCCGAAAAAAACGATTGTGCAGCGCTTGAAGAAATGGAAAGCGCCTCCGTTGAAAGCCAAAAGCGGCATGCTCTATAAATATATCAAAAACGTTTCGTCTGCATCGGAAGGCTGCGTTACCGACGAGGGATGAGCTTTGCGAAGCGGACATTAAAGAATAATTCTCAAGGTCATTATGGATATCAATCAGCTTCTCCACGATCAATCCAGCGATATTCTCTCGGATGCCGAGGCGGCGATTGCCCGTGCGCGTCTGGCTCATTATGAAAAATCCGGAACCGAACACACTCACCAGCGATTGAAAGCATTATTTACGCTGGCCTCGCGCGCTGTGAAAGAAAAGAATCTCGGCCCGATGATCGCACATGCTGAAACAATTGGACGGGAACGCTTCGAAGCCGGATTCGACCTTTCGGAAGTTCAGACGGCTTTTAATGTTCTGGAGGAGGCGATCTGGGTACGGATAATGAAAAATATTCCACCGAATGAACTTGCTGAAGCGCTCGGCTTGATCAGCACCGTTCTCGGCGCCGGAAAAGATACGCTTGCCCGGACGTACGTGTCGTTGGCGAGTAAAACAAAAGCACCATCGCTCAACCTGCAATCACTGTTCGCGGGGACACAAGGGTAATGAAGGGGGTATCGGATATGAGAAAACCACTATTCGGTAATTTGTGTAGCCGTCGGACACTTTTGCGAGATGAAAATCGGAATCGGGAAGTTGGAGGCTAGAGAGGCTTTTTCCGGTTTCCAGCCCTCCGTCTCCGAGTACATAGGGGAATAAGGTATGCGAAAGAATTATTCTAAAATCGCGTTTAGAAACGTTGAAATAAGAAAAAAAATCTGTATATTAAAACAATGGCTCATGTCTCGTAGCTTTGCCGGCTTCCAGTCTTCAGACTCCTTGGATCTCTCCTGATCATTCACCCACTGGAAAATGCACGCTATCGCCGTGCGTCTCCATTCGATAAACTACCATCGACTGGTCTTCTCTGAATCTGCGTAATCTGATATCAGCGTATAATCAGCGCAGTCGGAGAAATCACACCACCCATTATTTTTAAGGAGTCCGATGAGCAGTTCGTATCATTCCTTCCACATCCCGGTTATGGGGACAGGCCATTCAATCGATACCCCTATTCGCGTTGCACCTCTCGGCATCACCTCCGTCATCTCGATCGTCGATGATTTGCTATTAGAACGGATCCGCAAACACTACAACGAAAAATTCAACATCATCTACGAAAAGATTCCCCGCTATGCGCAGGACGGCAGGGCGCGAAGAATCACCGCATACCTCGAGACGGTCAGCGAAATCGTCCAGCGGAAAATGGAGGCGGTGAAACAGCTCCCATTTTTTGCCGATAACGACAAAAGAAAATATTTTGAACTCCTCCCGGACGACTCCATCCCCAAAAAAGCGTACACCAAACTTGTGGGAATGATGCCGGGCTCCGAACGGGACGCGGCGGAAATGGAATTAACCCGTGCCATGGTCCCCGGTTCTATCGATGTCAACATCATGGTTAAACTCGACCGGATCAACCTCGATAGACACGGCAAGCCCTTAAGCGAAGAATTCACCGATGCGAAAGCTGCTTTCCGGGGATACGCGAACAGCACCCTCAGTTCGAGCATCGTTCTTTCCGCCGGCATCAACCAGAGCCTGTTCGGATACATTACGAGGTTCCGTGATTTTTACAGGGACGCGACCGGCGAAATGAAAAAGAAGATCATCTTGAAAGTCACCGATTTTCGTTCGACGCTTATCCAGGGAAGGCTTCTGGCAAAAAAGGGGCTCGAGGTATTCGAGTTCCGTGTAGAATCGGGCTTGAACTGCGGCGGTCACGCCTTTGCCTCGAACGGTCATCTGCTTCCCAGCCTGTTGAAAGAATTCAGAGAAAAGCGGGATGAACTCGTAGCGGAATTTCAGCCGCTCATACAAAAGTATTATGAAACGATGGGATGGGAATATCCGAAAGCGGCGGCGGATGCCCGTCCGTTGATCACCGTGCAGGGAGGGATAGGGACAAACGGCGAAGCCCGGAGGATGATGGAAGATTTTGGGATGGACCGCACCGGATGGGCGAGCCCGTTTCTCCTGGTGCCGGAGGCGACGTGCGTCGATGATGCGACGCGCGAATTGCTAAGGCAAGCCGGGGAAGACGATCTGTATGTGAGCGATTTCTCGCCGCTCGGCGTGCCGTTTAATAACGTCCGCCGGAGCGGGTCAGAACTCTCGATTCGTAAAAAAGCTGAAGAAGGTGTGCCCGGTTCGACATGTCCCAAAGGATTCCTTATCTCGAACTCCGAGTATACGGCGTTTCCAATTTGCGTTGCATCGAGAGAATACCAGAAGCTGAAGCTTAACGAGATCGACCTTTGCGAAATGCCGGCGCCGGAAAAAGAAAAAGCACGGAACGCGATCATCGACAAAGCATGCCTCTGCGAACATCTGGGCAACGGCGCTCTTATTTCACTCGGCATTGTCCAGCCGACGAACTCTCCCCAGGCAATTTGCCCCGGCCCGAACATCGCGTGGTTCAATAAACTCTACACCCTCAAAGAAATGGTGGATCACATCTATGGAAGAGGCGAGTCGCTTGTCCCGGCAGAACGCCCGCACATGTTCGCGAAAGAAATTCAGATGTACGTCGATTATTTTGAAAAGATGGTGCAGCGCTGCGGCTACACCGACATGGAAGTAAAAAAACTTCGTGAGTTTAAGGCCAACCTCGAGAACGGAATGGATCTCTGTCTTCAGTTTGCGGCGAAAACGTCGTATGAAGGAGAGAACCTTGCCTCCATTCCCCCCTGCGTCGAAAAAGAGAGAGCCCGGCTGAATTCCATTTTCGCTGAATTCGAAAGTGAAATTTTGGTGACCGTGCCTCGATAAAGCTTGCCGTTCATCTCGTTCGCAAACTCTCCCGCTGCCGCGGAACAGGCTGTTTGGGAACGCGTCAGCATTGAAGCTGAGCTTCTCGGTGTTGTGTTCCCAACGGGACGTTGGGAACAAGGTGAACCTCGATAAGGCTTGCAGTGTGGCGTTCGTTTATTCACCTCGTTCGCAAACTCTCCCGCTGCCGCGGGACAGGCTGTTTGGGAACGCGTCATTGAAGCTGAGCTTCTCGGTGTTGTGTTCCCAACGGGACGTTGGGAACAAAGTGAAACTTTGTTCCTCCTTTCTTGTACACCAAATCGGCATCACTCACCCAGGGGAAAAATGTCGAGAGTAAAAATATAACTTGACATTGGCCGCATTTTCTTAGATATTCGCAGAGTTCTAATCTTCTTCGGGGACAATCAGGGAGCCTTGCCATGCGAAAACTTTCCACAAAACGATTTCATTTCATTTGGGCAATTTTTTTACTCTCTCTTTCGATTTCGGCGTTTTCATTTGCCCAGGTTGTCATTAGGGACACGATAGATATAGGTCCCAAACAACTGCTCAATCCCCAGAATACGTCTTCAGTGGATTTAGTTATCGAAATCCCCTGGCTTGGTGGCCTTCCTACTGGGGTTCACCTAGAGGTATTAGATCCTGATCTGCCCCCGGTTTATGTGCCAGTGCGTAGTTTAGTTTTTCTCTTCAGGCACTGGCAAGCTGAAGGGGGTAGAATGTCTCCGGTGCCGGTGGTCTGTAGTTGAGTGAACTGTGTGGCCTAACCCTGTTGTAGTAGTTCCT
>CAVYWA010000017.1:0-30292 GCA_963772165.1 uncultured Bacteroidota bacterium
GACACTTGTCAAAGGAATGTTTTTCCCAACATCGCTTTTCTATCCAACAAACCCAAATCCTGTTTCGAGATCTTTCTTCGCTGCGCGCCGCCGGGGCGTTTTGGAAGAGTCATTGAACATTAGGTATCCAAGGTCGTAGACGCCCACCCACCTATCATCTCGTCGATGTTCGTTTGCTCTCAATGAACGAGGAGCATCTTCTTTTGTAACATCAGGGTCATTTATATGGATGTGCGGCTCCATCAATGCAAGGCTCAGCCGGCCGCGAATCGGCCCTCGCCGACCTCGTTTACGAATCGAGAGTCGTAATCACGCAAACCGAAATAAGGCAGGATGAAAGAATTTGTTGAATTCCTATTTCTTTTCGGGCACGAGCACCACTTTTACATAGTTGCCCATATCGAAGTATTTCCTTGCCGCCTGCTGGATCGCCGATGCAGTAAGGCTATCTACCAGCCCCGGGTACTTCAATATCCCTTGCGGCTCTCCTCCGTTGACATAGGAAAAGCGAAGGCTGTTGAGCCACCACCCATTCTTTTTCAGATTCACCTCATGTTGCCTGCGTTGAATTTCTTTCACTTTTACAATATAGTCATCGCCAGGTTTTGTGCTTTTGAGGCTGTCGATCTGCTGAATTGCCACGGCAACGAGTTCATCTATACGAGCCGGCGAGCATCCGAACGAAATTGTGAGCTCGTACTCCTTCCGGGGATGAAGCGATGGAGAACCGCTTGCGCTGACTCCGTCCCACTCCACCTTTGTCCTCACGCATCACTTCGCAAAGTTTAATCTTGAGATATTCCAGTAATAACTCAAAATGTACCGGTTTTGACGCGACCACTCGAACGGTCCAGTGAACATCATCCGGACAAGGCTCTACGGTTCGATTCCTCTCATAACGGTCTTGTAGATAACTCCTTTGGGCGGCTTGATCCGAGTCACGACAAGTCTCATTCCGGTCGAGAGGCGGAGATCGGCGAGATATTGTTCAACGAGGGGCTTAATGTTGGCTGTGTCGAAATTGCCGACAAAGAAAAATGTAAAACCGCTGCCGTCGGCGAATCGGTCTCTATAAAATTTCATCGCTTTGTCGAGGTTGATGGAGTCGACCAGTACTGTAAAGGGCCTCTCGCGATAATGATCTTGAGCCATTGTTACCTGGACGGTATCATAGAAGGCTCTTCGGGGCTCACATTTCTGTTCTGCAGTGCCGCTCTCTGGCGAGAGAAAAGCGTTGAACGCGGCAGTGTCTTCGCGTGGAGATGTAAGGTAAAGGTAGGTGAGTTGAAACAGGGTTTCCAGGTCTCGCGGGGAGGTCATCCCATTGAAGCCCTCGGCTAACTCGCTCAAGGTAGGAGACACTCTGACGATTTTTCCGGCGAGTGCTTTTTCAAGAGCCACGGCGTCGAAATTGCCTACTCCACCCACACTCGCTGCCGCCGCTGCCCAACGCGCCGAAAGATAATCCTGATCGGAAGAGAGCGACAAGCCGCCGTTCGAAAATGCCGAGAACAGAATCTCATCATTCTTGAAATCCGTTGGCTTCAAAACGACGAGCGACCCGTTGGAAAGCCTCCACTCTGTCACCCCAATCGAATCAATTTTTCGTTCTCCGACGATCATACCCGGTTTCGGCAACGCCGGTAAGAGTTTTTTTGAACTGACTTTGTCGACGTACGCTTCCGTTTTCTGACTTTCCGCTCGATGCAATACCGCGAGAATTTCAGATTCGGCTGGCACAGCAACTCCCTCCTTTTTAGGAGCCGAGAGCGTCGCGACGCGATTCGTCGGCGTGATGCGCACTGAACTCATGCCGTTCACTTCCTCGAGGGTGATCGATGGTGCAAACTGTTGAACCATTGCGTACTCCGATTCGATACCCGGCATCGGCTCGTCCTGGAGGAAGTTTCGGATGATCTCATTCACGTAAACAACTGATTCGGTCTTGTCGCGTTCCAGATACGCCTCTTCCATTCCCCTCACCATGTTTTTCTTTTCCCGGTCGAGCTCCGTTGGCGTAAACCCGTGATCTCTCGCCTGGAATACTTCGGAGAGCATCGCCTCGATGCCGGGAAGGATTTGATCCTCTTTCACTCTCACGTAAAGAGAATACGATTGTTTGTCCCCAACGAATCGCGAATCACCTGTGAATCCGGAAATGAAGGGTGGATTGGGTTGCTGCAGGCGTTCTTGGATCCTCGCATTCAGCATGCCGTCATAGAGTTCGCCGGCGATATCTCTTCGATAGTCGCTCACGGTCCGTTCTTGTTCAAGGTTTCGCTTAAAGAAGACGTTCGCAGTCGTGTAAGGGAGTTCTGCATCCGTTGCAACCGACACAAGGGTCTCTTCGTGGTTAGGAAGGTCATATTCCGGCCGCACACGGGGCGAGCTCGGATTTCTCAATTCCTTAAAATTGTTTTCAACAAGTAATTTTATCGTATCCGGATTGAAGTCGCCGACTGCTATAACTGCCATGAGATCAGGACGATACCAATCCCGATAAAATCTTCTTATCGCATCGTGCGAACAGGTATCGAGAACCTCTTTCTTGCCGATAGGAAGACGTTCGGCATAGCGCGATTTGTAAAAAATGATTGGATTGTGTTTGTTCTGGACTCGCTCGTTTGCTCCGCGACCAAGCCGCCACTCTTCAATGACGACGCCGCGTTCCTTTTCGATCTCTGCATCATCGAAAGTAACAGCGCTGGCCCACTCCCTCAATATTTGAAGCGCCTTTCTGAGCAGAGCGGCAGAGTCCGTCGGAATCTGCAGCATGTATACCGTTTCATCGAAGCTGGTATATGCGTTGATATCCGGGCCCATCTTCACCCCCTCTTTCTCGAGAAAGCTCACAAGCTCATTCTTGGGAAAGGATTTTGTTCCGTCGAACGCCAAATGTTCTACGAAATGCGCGAGCCCTTGCTGGTCGTCGTCCTCAAGAACGGAGCCCGCTCTGACGACGAGACGCAACTCGGCCCGGTTTTCCGGTTTCTTATTCGTCCTGATGTAGTACGTGAGACCGTTGGCAAATTTGCCCTTCGTAATCCTGGAGTCGAGACGAAGGGTATCCTTGAGTCCTAAAGGCTGCTGAGAAAAAACGACGGTCGAAATTATCGCAGCAAGTGCGACAACGATGGAGAAACGGCGCGGGTTCATGGCTCTCCTGACAAATTGGAAAAATGCGGGTTGTGAGTGAAAATGATTGCTCCCTTAGAAAGATGGATCTTTGCAGCCCCTTCAAATTCTCGCGTTTCAGAGAGTGTGAAATCGGATTGCGAAAAAGTTACGAGAGATTGACATCAATCGCAAGCGGCATTTCGTTGATGTAGTATTACAATGTGGTTTCTCTTTACACGAAAAAATTATTGCCTCGCTCCACCTGCAATGCCCTTCAAACTGAACACCGCCGTCTTCTTAGCAACACTTTTTGATTATTATTCCAAAAAATCCTGGAGGCCATTTTCTGTAACGAGAGAGGTTTTGTTGAATTGCATTTGTGCGTGAATGGAAGTAATTTTGCAACAGAGGGGGCGTTCTGAATCCTGCCGGATACCCCCAGAATGAGGAGGTCCCTTTCATAGCAAAAAACGATCCATAGCTGCGGTGTAAAATCTCGTTGTGGTGAGAATACTTTCTCCGTGCCCTCAACTTCTGACATTTCTTTCGAAAGGAGGAAAATATGAGCACCCGAAACTTAACATTCATACTTGCTCTAACAGCCTTCTGTTTTCCTACAGCTTGCAAAAAATTTAATCCGGAAACGCCAACTGAATCCATTCTGTCCATCAGTTTCTTGAATAAAGGCGCTGTGGTTCCCTTGCCCCTACGGACGTTGGTGACTGTCAATCAAGATTCAATTACGTATTTAGCCACTCAAAACGGAACGACAATGAATTATATGTCTTCCCAAGTATCGGCAAATGATTTCTCCCATCTCATTTCAATAGTCAATACCAACAATTTGTGGGGCGCGACGGACCCGGTTTTGCCGGCTGGACAAATGGGATGTGTCGGCACTCAAGGAATGACAATTGTCATGTCAAAAGAAACCCTTGTTGACACGTTAAATATTTCGGGACTTCTGTGGTGTGATTCCTGTCAGCGTTTCTGGCCCACAGGTTTAAGCGCGCTGGTCACGTTTGAGGATTCTCTTGTCGGCAAATATTTTCTTGCCAATAAGTAAAACCAGAGAAATTACCCTGATCAGTCGGTTAAGTCGCGCTAAAGGCGTGATGGTGTCTCTGGAATTTATTGACGGAACCCGTCCCCCGTATAGTCTGCAAGAAGCTCGCTGCTCTTCAATGCAGCGAACGATGGTCAGGTAGAGCGCATGGGCCTGTTACATAATTTATTCGGCCGGGAAGAGATCTGCAAATGTCTAAGACGTTTATTTTTGTTGACACTCGCGATTGCCGTGTTGCAGAGAAGCGTATAGTGCTGTTTCCAAAAACAAATATTGTATTTTTCAAAAACTAATTCACCACAAAGGTCGCCAAGGACGCAAGGTTTCTTAGCCTTTTTACAAAAACTTCTTTGCGATCTTAGCGTCCTTTGCGGTTATAATACAAGATTTAATATCGGAAACGGCACTAGAATGTCCAAAAGGTGCAAGCTAATATCCTCAATCACCACAGCGTTACTTCGATAGCTGTGAACGGCTCAATCCTTTTTGCCCTTCTCATCGCTTCAATTTTGTCGTGAGCCCTCCCAGATCCGCATCATTCTCGGCAACCCCGAGAAGACCCTTTATAGCCTTTCTATCACTTTGCTTATTTGTTCCTCGGCTTCGGGGGCCCGTGAGGATCGCGGACTCTGTTCAGAACTTCGAAAATAACTGCATCAAATTTTTTCTGTTGATCGGGAGTACAAAGCGAACGGACTGCGCGGAAGTGCTCGAATAGCCCCATGGAACGGGCCGTCTCAATGCCGCCGAGTATTTCCGCATTGCGCCTGACGGCATTGGTATCCACCGTTTCACTTTTCATAAGAGTGAACAAGGCATTCAGGGCCGTCGCTTGAATTACCGCCATGCTGTCGCCCCGTGCAAAGTGCTGCTCACGCAGTTCGTCATACTGCTTTTTCTGCACATCGGAGAATTTCAATTCATCCTCGATAAAACCCTGCACCTGGTCCCGCCCTTTCATAAATCCCGGTCCCATCGGCGAGAACAAAATAAACGAAACGCTGAGAAAATTGAGCAGTGCCAGTACGACGATAAGTGCAACGGCCAGCTTATTCTTCGTGAAGTTTTCCATGATCCCATCCGTTCAGTATTGACTATGCGAGAGATTATATTCTCTTGCGAATGATGCCAGGGTTTGCTCTTTTTGCATATCGCTGCTACGCGCAGATAAACGCACGAAGGAAAAAACATTGATAATGACCAGGAGAACGAGTCCTACGACAGCAAGGTACACGCGATCGTGCACCAACCGCGCAAGGAATCCATGCCCGAGGTTTTCCGTTTGCATCCGCGCTTTTAACCGCGTATAAAAAAAGGGCTTGGGCCGGGCGCGCGGTGCCGTATCTAATAAGGCGAGCGTTTTATCGACTTCCTGTTTCACCTGATCTTCGTTCATAGACGTCCTCCTTTCAGGTTCATGATACTTCCGGTTCTTTTACTGCTCGCGATAATAATCGCTCAGAGAATTCTGTAAATTGGTCTTTGCGCGATGAATCAGCGACTCGACCGACGATAACGAGAGATTCATCACCTCGCCAATTTCTTTGTATCCTAATCCTTCGATCTTATGCAGAGTGAACGCCACCCGCTGCGATGCTGGAAGCTTGTTCATGGCTCTGTAGAGAAGCTCCCCTCGTTCCTTGTTCTCCAACAGGGCAAGCGGATGATTGTTAATGCTGGAATCGGCTGCCGACGCCATTGCATCATCTTTTCTATCACCGGTAAAGAGGAGTGAAAATCGCTTCTTTCTCCGTTTTCTTCGAATGGCTTGCAGCGATGTCGTTACAGCGATTCGGTAAATCCATGTTGAGAGTTTTGCGTCCTCTCGAAAATGTTTGATGGAAGAAAAAATATCGATAAAGGTTTCCTGCGCTGCATCCTCTGCCTCTTCTCTATTTCCGAGAAATCCAAAACACGTATTGAACACCCGGTCCTGGAACATTTCCACCAAGGCTCTAAATGCCCGCTCGTTCCCTGATTTCAATTCTCCGACGTCGATGTTTTCTTCCACAATTGTCAATGTACGCCCGAACCAGCTTGGAAGCAATCCCGGAAAAACGACTTGTGTACTTCATCGTTGTTCACCCATCATTCATAGCGCAGAGCATCGATTGGATTCAGAGCGGCAGCCTTTCGCGCCGGGTAATATCCGAAAAAAACTCCGATGGCCCCGGAGAACAGAAAAGCAATCGCGATGATATCGAGAGACAACGATGCACGAAGGCTCGTGAATGCATTGATGAGGACGGTGACTCCTACGGCGAACAGGATGCCGATTATTCCCGCAAAAAAACTTAACATTGCTGCTTCCGCGAGGAATTGCGTCAGCACATCCCTCTCATGCGCACCAACAGCCATGCGGATGCCGATCTCTCTGGTCCGCTCAGTCACAGAAACCAGCATGATATTCATAATGCCGATGCCTCCCACCAAGAGCGATACTCCCGCGATCGAAGCAAGAAGCAGCGTAATGACGTCTCCGATCGATGACATCTTTTCTAAAATCTCTGCTTGCGTGCGGATGGAAAAGTCGTTGTCGCTCGTGCTCTGCAATCGGTGCGATTCGCGCATGAGCGTTTCGATTTCTTTCTCTGCGGCATCGACCTTACTCTCCGAAACAGCGCTCGCGTTGATCATATCGATAAACTCGCCCCCTTTGAGCCTGTAGAAAACCGTCGTGGAGGGGGCAAGAATAATATCATCTTGATCCATCATGCCGCCTTGTCCTTTGGATTTCAGAACACCGAGAACGGTGAACGGTGTATTGCGGATGCGAATCTGTTTTCCGACTGCCGAGGTAGATGGAAATAGATTTGCTGCGACGGTTTTGCCGAGGAGAGCAACTTTTTTATTTGCGACGACATCACGGTCAGTAAACAACTCGCCCCCGCGGTCGATTTCCCATTTGCGAATTGTGAAGTACTCTGTGGATACGCCGTAAACGGACGTTGACCAATTATTGCCACCGCCGACGGCCTGCGCAGAAACGCGGACTACCGGCGACACACCCTGAAGCAGGACCGCTTCTTTCTTCAGCTTCTCCGCATCGCGAAAAGTGAGCTTCGTAAAACTTCCGCCGCCTTGACTGACGCCGTTGTTCTTCGCCGTCCCCGGAGAAATGGTAATCAGATTGGTCCCGAGCGAGCTGATGTTCTCTTGAATCTTCTGCGAAGATCCGCGCCCGATCGCCACCATAATGATCACGGCACTAACGCCGATAATGATTCCGAGCGCTGTGAGCATGCTTCGCATGCGGTTCCGCAAAATGCTTCGCATTGCCGTTTGAGGAATTCGTTTGAGTTGGCGCGTTGTCATATCCGTTTATCCTTTATGCGGAGATCGTCGAGGCGACCCTTTGAGATACTTGCTCACCCGCCAGCCGTTGGCTGGAAAGGATTTCGCAATTAAGTTCCAAAAGATTTTCTGCCGCATATCTCCGGTTTGTCATGCGCTCATCTTTGATAATCAGTCCGTCACGCATTTCTACGATGCGCTTAGCGTAGAGTGCAATATCAGGCTCGTGTGTGACCAAAACGATGGTGCTTCCTTTATCGTTGAGCTGCTGAAAGATCGCCATGATCTCAAGAGAAGTTTTGCTGTCGAGATTTCCAGTCGGCTCGTCTGCAAGAATAAGTGATGGATGATTAACGAGTGCCCGTGCTATCGCCACGCGCTGTTGCTGCCCGCCGGAAAGCTGGTTCGGCTCATGATGCAATCGATCGCCAAGCCCAACCAGCCGAAGAGCGCTGACGGCGGCCAGACGAATATCCGGGATGCGGTCGGAGGCATCGTACAAAAGAGGGAGCTCCACATTTTCTACGGCCGATGTGCGGGTGAGTAAGTTAAATCCCTGGAACACAAACCCGACTTTCTCGTTGCGGATCCGGGCGTATTCATCTTTGTCCATCGTGTTGACAGATTTTCCATCCAGCAAATATTCGCCGGACGTGGGTCGATCGAGGCAGCCCAGCAGATTCATTAACGTGGACTTGCCGGAGCCCGATGCACCCATAATGGCAACGAAGTCCCCTTCGTTCACAGTCAGATCAACCCCTCTCAGCGCGTTGACGAGCACTTCGCCCATACGGAATTCTCGTTTCAATTGCCTTGTTTCAACAACTGTTTTCATACAGTACTCACTTCATCTCACATTCATAATGAATTTCGTTCTCGCGGCTACAACATCGGCGGCGGCGGTCCATTATTCGATGACTGTGACGCCGGCTCGGTTTTCGCCTCGGTCTCGCTTCCGTTGATAACCTTCATCCCTGCCAAAAAATGATTCCCGAGAATTTCTGTATTTGCGCCGTCGCTGATGCCAACCTGCACGGGAGCCGCGACAAGCTTCCCGTCTTTATCCAGATACCATAGACGCTTCCAATCTATCGAAACGTTTCCGGCCGGATTCGATTGGCGCATAGTATGCCCGACAGAATCCGGCGGTGGGAGCGGCAGAGCGGTTTGCATGCGTTTCTGCGCTTCCGCAAGATCCTTGTCTGACGGTTGGAAACGCAACGCGCTATTTGCTACAACGAGAACATCTGTTTTATGGTCGATAACAAATTCTACCGTAGCCGTCATCCCCGGCAAGAGCAGATTGTCTTTATTGTCCGCTGAGACGACCACCGTGTAATTAACGACATTGGACGATGTCGTTGGCTCCAGGCGAATCTGCTTCACTTTTCCTTCAAACGTTTCAGCCGGATAGGCTTGGACAGTAAAGCGTGCCGCTTGACCTACTTTAATTTGTCCAATATCACTTTCATCCACCGACGCTTTGATTTCCATTTTTGATAAATCCTGCGCGATGGTGAACAAGGTCGGCGTTGAAAAGCTTGCCGCAACTGTCTGGCCGGCTTCGACGCTCCGTGCCGTAACGGTGCCGTTAATCGGAGAGCGGATAATGGCATAATTCAAGTTCTGGATTGCCCGCTGAAGCGCTGTCCTCGCCGTCATCAATCCGGCCTCCGCCGTTTTGAGCGTGGTCTTCACGGTTTGGAAATCTGATTCAGACATTAATCCCTTAGCGAAGAGCTGTTCATCTCTTTTATAGCTAAACTGCGCTTCATCAAATTGGGCTTCCGCTTTGAGCAAATCTGCTTTCACATCATTTACCGCCATTTGTAATAGCGCCGAGTCCAGCACCGCAATAATTTGTCCCTTCTTCACTCTATCATTGAAGTCCACGATTACTTTTTCGATCGTGCCGGAGACTTGCGTTCCCACCGTAACTTCTGTTACCGGGTTAAGCGTGCCGGTGCTCGAAATTGTGCTTTCGACATTTCCCTTTGTGAGGGCTACAAACGTATAGTTCGATGCGTTTTCGCTCCTGCCGCCGAAGATGAGGAGCGATAGCGTTGCAATGACGACAAGAAGAATTCCCGCTCCAATTTTTCGATTCTTTACGATCGCTGGTAATGCCATGGCCAAACATCCTTTCGCCTGAATTTGAACGTCATAAGGTTAGATGCCCTTTGACAGAGAAACTTGCGGCCGGGAAATAATTATTTTCGAAGAAATGACATCTTGAAGAGCGATGGAAGGGGCACGCTGAAAGCCTACAACAGCCTTGGCCGGGGATTAACAACGCTCTTTGATGGAATTGCAGCAGGAAAATACCATCTGGTAATATTCGATGCATCGCGGTTGTCGGGCAGATTATATTTCTCGCGGCTGGAGTTTAACGGGAAATCGAAGTTAAAAAAATGATGTTTCCAAAGTAGATTTACAAAAGGCGAACCCAATCAATGACGCATGGTTATTGCAAGATTTCCAGAAGGAAAGGCGAAGCAATCTCCTGAAACATGGGATTGTCCGATTGGTCGGGATTCGTTTGGGGGGCTCCACAAGGGATACCGGAACTCGCAATGATCCCTAGTTGTGAACGGTGATCGCCGACTAATTAGTTCTCGTCGTCGTTCTCCAGGTTCTTCTCTTTAGATTTTTTGGGGGGATTGCCGAAATGGTATGTCAGGCCCAGGAATGCCACTCTCGAATCCCGGCTGCTGAAGGAGGTTTGCGTCAAAGATGGAGTGTTTAATTCAGTCTTTCTTTTGAGCGTCCGGAAAACGTCCCATACCGACGCAATGATGGAAATCCTTTCGTCAGAGAGGTCTTGCCGGATACCAAAGTTTGTTACAAAGCTTGGAAGGTTCTCCCCCTGCGGCGTCAATTGCCGCGAGCGATAATTAGCGTTTACCTGCACGACCGTCCCTTTCGCAATGTTCACGTTGCAGTTCAAGTTGCCGCTCCACGTAACGGTCGATTTCTTCTCTCCGTATCCGAGATTGGTAGCATTGATCTCTTCATAGAATGCATCCGTGCTGGAATTGATGGAAAGTATGCTCCATAAATTTCCTGTCACGACGAGTTCAAAACCTCCCGATTGGTCGCTGGATAAATTTTCACGCGTTGTCAGGAGGGTGGAATCGTTGAGCGCTTCCGTCACAGAAGTAAATTTGTTGTATCTGTTACGGTAGAAAATGCTCGGGAGGATGCTGAGGTTCTCATCCTGGACCTGGTAGCCGAACTCAACCGAATGAATAAATTCCGGCTTGAGGTGCGGATTACCGGCCTGAACATTTCTCGGGTCCTGGTATTCCGGAAATGGGTTCATATCATTTCCGCGAGGGCGGTTTGCGCGAAGGCTATAATTGAGCTGTAATTCCTGGAACTCGCTGAGTTTGTAGGACAAATGCAACGTCGGGTACAATTTAAAATAATCGTTGGGAACAATCGTTCCACTTGCAAGAAGGTCGGATGTGATGAAGGCTTTCTCTCCGCGCAACCCCGCCAAAAAACTAAAGAGACCGAATGAGTTTTCGTAGGTTGCATACAGGGAGTGAATAGCCTCGCGATAGGCAAACGGGTTTGTTTCTCCACTATCTTCGACGAACGCTTGGCTGCCGGGGTCGAAAGTCGAGCCATAAAAATTGAAATCATCCTTATCGAATCTCCCTTCGTAGCCGGCGTCGAGTGTGGAATGATCGGCGAGCACGCGGTGGTAATCGACCGTGAGGAGATCTCTCTTATCATGTTCTTGATTAAGCATATTGTCGTATTCAAGAAGACCTGCAGGAACCCGGTACGTGTTCGTAAAATGATTGTCCTCCTGGTCGAACATTTGATTCCCGTGGAATTCGACCCGGAGCGTATGGTCTTCTCCTTCGAAGTCATGTTCAAAAAATCCGGCAACGCCGGATGACCCTGTCTGGTCGTAATCGATGCGGCCGCGGTCATAATCATTGACGACCGATTCGGAGCTGTCTAAGTGGGTCTCGCTGGTAATGTCGTGGCTCGTGTAATTCCTGTAACGATAGTTGCCCGATAAACCGGCGTTATCCATTTCGCTGAGACGGTACTCGAATCCAAGCGCCGCATATTGTGAGAGGGGACGTGAAACGGCCCTCCCGTTTTCATTAAAGTAATTTGGGATATTTGTAGAATCCAGCTGTTCCCGTGCGAGGGTGCTGAAGATGGTCCTCTCATCCTGCCGGATGCTGTAATTGCCAAAAATGTTTATTCCGTCGAAATTGTAATTATCGCTCGTGTTGAAGCTATAGCGCGAGTTATTACCCGCGTTGGCGCTCATGCTCCCGTTAAAGCCGAGGTTTGCATCCTTTTTTAAGACGATATTGATGATGCCGGCTGTGCCTTCGGGCGTAAACTTCGCCGATGGGTTGGTGATGACTTCGATCTTCTCGACCGAGCTTGCGGGTAATTGCTGCAACGCGTCAGCGACATTGTTTCCGAGAAGGGGTGAAGGTTTACCGTTGATGAGGATCTGTACGTCCGGCGATCCGCGCAGACTTACGTTTCCATCAACATCCACTTGCACGGAAGGAACATTTTGCAGCAAATCGCTGACCGACCCGCTCTTGCTCATGATGTCTTGCTGGACGTTGTACACTTTCCGGTCGATGGAAGTGTTGACGAGGGATTTCTGCGCCGTCACCGTCACCTCACCCAGGTTCACCGTTGATTCCCTCAGGAATATTGTTCCCGCCCGGAATTCTTTTCGGTCGCCATCAATCGTGAAAATGACGGAGTGTTTTTCCCCAAAACCCAACAAGCTAAATCTCAGAAAATATGTTCCGGCCGGAACATTAGCGATATGAAATTTCCCCGTTTCGTTCGTCACAGCTCCCGTGACGAGCGTGCTGTCCGATTCCTTCAACACCACAACGTTTACGAACTCCTGCGGCTGCTTCGTCGATTCGTTTAAAACTGTTCCGGTAACACCTCCTGCATTAGTGCCTTGTGCAACAAGCTTCATCGAAAAAATAAAGAACAACGTAAACTTCGTACGATAAATTTTCAAAAAGAATTCTCTCCGATTTTATTTTTTTAACTGGAAATACACAGTCACGATGCACGGCAACTGACATATTTAAAGCAGTAGTAAGAGGATTGACACTATTTGCGTTCATACATCAACTCCTGCTAAAAAATCGTCTTTAAAATATGGGATTAAATGCTCAAATTGTCAATTTAAGAAAAAATATGGTGGTGTCTCAGTTTGGCTCGAAGAATGTCATTCCCACGAAAGTGGGCATCCATTTTGAGGTCAAAAGGACAATATTTGGATTCTCGCCGAGTCGAGTCTTCGACCCGCTTTCGCGGGAATGACAAACTGAGACGCTACTAAAAATATGGTACTGCCTGAATTTGAATTCACGATTGTCATGCCCACGGAAGTGGGCATCCATTGTAAACTAGAAAACACAATATTTGGATTCTCGCCGAGTCGAGTCTTCGACCCGCTTTTGCGGGAATGGCAAATTGAGGTATTAGGAATGAATCAGTTTCTTTCCAGCGGTTTTACACTTTTAAATATTATTTTGGATAATGTTGGCTATGAATTCACTAAGCGAAGACGGCAAAGGCGAGTTGAAAATGGCGGGGTATACTATGCAAAGTTTTTTTGCATCTTTTTAGATTTCATACCACGGTCTAAATGACCGACAGTCAGTAAATAATTCCTCCCTCTTCACAATAGAGATCACCGCTTGAGGTAAAAAAATGGGTTCTCAGATTGGCACAACAATTGAAGACTTCCTGGGTAATAAAGTCAGACACAAATAACCAAATTCGTAAATTCAATTCATTCATAATAAAAGGATAAAGTCATGGGCCAGCAACAGCTTCTTCTCATCATCTTGGGGGTTATCATTGTCGGTATCGCCGTAGCAGTCGGTATCACGATGTTCCAGGATAACGCAGTCGATCAAAACCGAAGTGCCGTGATCGCAGACTTGACGACATTGGCAGCCAAAGCGCAGCAATATTATGCAAAGCCGGTCACCCTTGGCGGAGGCGGAAATTCATTCGTCGGCCTTACGGCAGACGCCACTGGTCTTGGCATATTAGCCTCTGTTGCTTTTACGAACAATGCTAACGGAACCTATACCGTGAAGACGGCGGGAACCGCAACGACAGTCGTTCTGCATGGTGTCGGCAAGACCGCTCTGAGCGACGGGACATTCCCGACGTATGATATGACGGTGACTCAACAGACCCAAACACCGACGAAGATTAACTGATCGCCGGTTTAAAGAAACCGATCCGCGTAAATCCGCATGCCATACTCCAGGCCCCGGTTATCCCGGGGCTTTTTTCCTTTGTAGAGCACTTATTCTGAAAATAATACAGCCGGTACTCATCCTTCGAACAGCATCGGTCCCAAATGTTCCGCGAACGGCCCTAGCGCAGCGATCGGCAGGAAAAGGAGAGCGCCGACAATAATAATCGTGGCAAAAAGAAGCGTGCCCAGACCAAAAGGGCTGTCTTTTTTCATACCGAGGTAAGCCGCCATCGCAATCGGGGCGATGATGGGAATGAAGCGGCTGATGATAATAACGATGCCAGTCGCAATATCCCAGGCGACCGTCTCCGACGTCGGGTTCGGATTATTTTGGGTGCTGTCACTGGAGTTTTTTTAGAGGAAATGGTTCGGCGGGGGCTGCTTTTACACACTCGTATGGTTCAGGGTATTCCTTTATTGCGACGTTCTTACGTGATCATCTTCACGTTGTAAAATTTCCTTCTGCAAGGAGAGACGAAACTTTCTCCAAAAGCTCACTTGGTTTGTAAGGTTTTTGGATGAAATCACGCGGATGGCTATTTCCGAAGGCCGACTTCATCTCCTCTTCAGTGTAGCCAGTGCAGAGCATCACGACGGCATCTTTGTTAATCTTCATCAGTTTTTCGAAGACCGTCCTCCCATTCATGCCCGGCATTGAATAATCCAGAACAACCATAACGATGTCCCGTTGGTATTGGCGAAACAGCTCAATTCCTTCTGCCGGATCGAGCGCTCCAATCACGGTGAACTTTGCTTCGGTGAAGATATCGGTCAGCAACTCCAGAACAGTTGGCTCGTCATCGATCAGGAGAACGGTTTTGCCCTCTCCATTGACCACATGCGCCGCTTTCTTCTCTCCGCTTTTCGACGCCACAGGAGTTTCCACCAGCGGAAAAACGATTTCAAACTCAGTCCCCTTGCCCTCTTCACTTGATACACGGATGCCCCCCTGATGTCCTCTGACAATTCCCAAGACAGCGGAAAGACCAAGGCCGCGCCCGGTGAATTTAGTGCTGAAGAACGGGTCGAAGATGCGGCCCAAAACTTCGGGTTTCATCCCACGTCCGGTATCTTTCACTTGCAAGACGGCATACGTTGCCGGTGCAAGCGGGGCAGTGGCATGTTTCCAGTATTCTGTATCGTATTGCGTCAGTTCAATGTGACGCGTGCGCACGGTGATAATTCCGGAGTTCGTTCCGATCGCTTCGCCGGCATTAATAATCAAGTTCATAATCACTTGCTGGATTTGTCCGACATCTCCCCGGATGTACGGGGAAGGATGGGCTAATTCAAATTGCATTTGAGCGGTCTTCGGGACTGCCGTTCCGAGCATCTGAACATTTTCATTGACTATACTATTGAGGTCGATGACCGAAATGAGGAACTTTCCTTTGCCGGAATAGGCAAGAAGCTGCCGCGTCAGGTCTGCCGCCCGCTCGGCGGCCTTTATGGATTTGTCGATATTTTTTCGTGCAGAATTTTCTCCCGGAAGTTTATCGAGGGCAAGAGATGATTGACCGAGAACAACATTCAGAAGATTATTGAAATCGTGGGCAATGCCTCCGGCCAAAGTTCCAATGCTCTCCATCTTCTGCGCTTGCCGCAACGCTTCTTCCGCACGCTTGCTCACGGTGATATCCTGCATAACGGTTCGAATTCCGAAAATCCTTCCGCTATCATCCTTGAGCAGCCGTTCTTCCAGCAATATCATAAAAGCGGTGCCATCTTTTCGGGGATAGCTCTGCTCAGCACTTTGGGTTGGCGGAAGTTTTCCCGATAATTTCGCTATAACCCGCTTCCGTGTCCTCTCAGGATCGTGGGCAAACTGCCACACCGGCTTACCGACCATCTCACTCCGCTGATACCCGAGCATTTCCAATTCAGTGCGATTAACATCAACAATGCATCCATTTGCGTCAATCTCGTGGTAGCCGATCGGCGCGCTGTCGAACAGCTCTCTGAATTTCTCCTCGCTCTTTTGCAGTGATTCCTCTGTTCGCTTACGCTCCGTGATGTCGGAGGCGACGCCGATGAGAGCAATGGGTTCGCCATTCTCGCCAAGCAAAGATGTTGTGGAAAGAATAATCGGAAATTCGCTCCCGTCTTTTCTTCGGTTGATCAGTTCGCCGTGCCATTCATTTTCTATTGTCTCGCGAAGAATGCCACGAACCAGTTCGAGGTTGCTATTCATGGAGCGTACCATACTAATGTTTTGTCCGATGAGTTCGCTTTCGCCCCATCCGTAAGTTTCGACAAACGACCGATTGACGAAGAGAATAGTATTTTCAAAATCAGTAATGCTCACACACTCATTGATGCTCCTCAGTGCGGAAGCGAGCATAGAAATCTCTTTCTCCATCTGTTTATGCTCCGTAATATCTTCGACGGTGCCGTCATAGTACAGGAGAACGCCGTTTGCATCTCGTATTCCTTTTGCGCTTTCCCTTACAGCCAGGGTCGACCCATCCCGCCGTTTCCACTCAGCTTCCAGACCGCGGACTTCTCCTTGGCTGTTCATGGTATTTATAAACCGGCTTCGTGGATAGGCCGGCTCGTATCCTTGAGATTTGAGATCACGCGACTGCAGCTCTTCCAACGAATCGTAGCCGAGCATCTGTACAAGCGCCGGGTTGGCAAGAATGATTTTTCCATCCGGAGTCGTCCGATAGAGGCCGATGGTGTTGTTCTCGTAGAGTGTGCGAAATCTTTCTTCCGATTCTTTCATCGCAGCCTCTGCAACCCTGCGACCGGTGATATCCCGCATCAGGGCGACAAATCCTTTCAGTGAATGTAACTCATCGGTCATTGCATTAAGGCTCAACTCTCCGAGAAAAGAAGACCCATCCGCTTTCAATAATGTGTGAGCAATATTAACCACCAATGCTCCGTCGAGAGCCTTCCTCATATTGGCCTCGGCCTGGTCATGTTCGTCGGCAGCAATAAGGGTAGTCACACTCTTCCCGAGGATCTCACCCTTGGAACGAAATCCAAGAAGTTTCAGCATTTGATCGTTGCAGTCCGTAATGATGCCATCGGGATCCGTAATCGTGATTCCATCGGCGACCGACTTAAACATGAGGTTTAGCGTTTCACTGCTTTTTTGCAGCGCTTGTTCAACCCTCTTGCGCTCTTCAATTTCCCGCTCAAAACGTGAGGTGGTATTATCGATGCGGCGTATCGCCATACCGGTGAAAAGAGCAGTGATGGCAATGTAGATTGTGAAATCGCCAAGGATGTTTGCCTGAGTATAAACAATAGCCGGCGGGGGGAGAAGATGGTGAGAAGAAAGATAGAGATAGAAAACTCCTGCTACGATACTCCCCCCTGCAACGCTGATAGCTCCCTGCAATCCAAGAAGAAGGCCGGCAAAAACAACGATCGCAACACTCCCCGCAAACGAGCCGGAGGTAATGCCTCCTTCCGTGAATGATCCCGCGGTAAAGATGCACCACATAACAATGACGGCAAAGATGCTCGATGTTCGAAGATATCCCAGGCGGAGTAAAATTAATCCGATAATGCTGTAGAGCAGGGTTCCATACACATAAGCTCTCTGTCCTGCAAGAATTGATTCCGGCAGAATGAAATAAACGAAGCAGGCGAAGAAAACAAAAAGGTACGAGGTATGGAGTGTTTCAGCATTCCTTTGTTGTTTTTCAGCCGTCCACCTGCCGGGAACTGTAAATATTTTTTTTACTATGTCGAGGAAACCGATTTTCATTTCATGGATCCAGCCGTCTCTTTCTCAATTTGCAACGTTCTGCGCAATCTGTAATCTGAGCGACATCTGCTTATTCCGAGCAATCATTTTAACAACACCATCTTCTTTTCATCGATAAAGCGTTTGCTTGGGTCGCTGATGGAAACGGCTTCGATCCGATAAATATACAGGCCCGAGGCGACACGAGCATTCCAAATCTTTTCGTAACTTCCTGTACTCATTTCTCCGTTCGCCAATTCTGCAACCCTTTGGCCAAGCACGTTGAAGATCGACAAGCGGACTCGGCTTCTCGTCGCAACGTCGAACCTGATCGTCGTCGAAGGATTGAACGGATTCGGATAATTCTGTGCCAACAAATAGCCTGTCGGGGCCGCAGCCGCTTCAGGAACCGAGGTCGTGGAGCTTTTCAGCGTCACCAGCTCTATGCCGTTGCCGGTTCCCAGGTTTCGCGAATACTGTCGGTCTGTTGAATTATTCCAGTGCTCATGCACTCCCAAACTCTGCAGTTGGACTCCATCGCCGTTCGGGGCGTAGAACGTTCCCGATGGTGGATTGTCTGCCTGAGATGCTTCATGCAGATAATTGTCTACTGCACCGTAAATGGTTGTGTCGTGGAGCTTATTGGCGGCCGTTTCGGCGGTCGCTTCGGCACGGATGAAATCGAGAGCCACCGATTCAATGGCCACATTATCCTGTGAGAGGAAAAAGCTCGACATCCATCCGTTGTTGAAAGGCGGGATAATCCATCTGCTATTTAGGGAAATCTCATTCCCTTCGGTTTCAGACTGATAAAGTCCCTCGATCATAAAGAGGAGAGTCTTCGCACCGAGATCTTTATGTCCCATCAAGTCGACAAGCGCATTGTACGTGCCCATCGGCCTTCCGTAAAAAGTCCATTCGGCACTTCCAGGAATAATGATATTGTGTACAGCAATATACGGATGAACTCCCGCCGCGTGGGGCGCATATTGGTAAGGGACCCCATTGGTATCACAGCTGAGCGTTCCGAAATGGTTCTTTGCGCAAAAGCTCACCCCCGCGTACCGATGGCCTTTGAAGCTCGCAAGGTTGATCAGATAAGCGGCGTGCGTTACGGCGGTCGGCAAGTGGGCCGGATTTCCACCATGGATCTCGAGCGTCAGATTCTCCGACCAATGAACAATAGTCGTGTCGCGAACATATTGTTCTCTTCCGCTTCCCTGGGTCCAGTCCATGAAATGCACATGCGGAAATTCGGGTTCACATTTAGAATAAATTGAATTAGGGATAAGCCTGATAAGATCGTAGACCGTGATATCGCTGTCTGCGACTCCCACTTTGTAAACAAGCTGGCGGAGGACACTGAGTACGGCATGCGGGGATGTAAATGTAAAATTTTCCGGGTCGCCAGTGCCATAAATGCAGTTGTTTAAGTCTATCTTTATTGCGATTTTCTCGCCAGGGGTGTATCCGACGCTCCCCTTGCCATGATTTGTATTGAAGAATTTAAAAAGAGCAATCCATGCGGTACTATCTGTCTGTTCTTCCGTAAGAGCGCGCAAAGATTTTGACAACATGGAATCGACGGCTGTTTGATTCGTATTTACGTCACTCCACCAGTTACCCGTAATTCCGTTCCAGTGTGCAGCCGTTGAATCCCGTACCCATACGACACGCCCCGGAAAAATTCCTCGTGCAATTCCCATCGGAGTGTTGGGCGGGTCCGTCGGTACGAACAACGAGTCGCCCATCGTCCGCGCCTGGGAAACCGTATCGGTTCTGAGAAACGTGAACAACCCTGCTCCTAACGCCGCAAACGCCATGACCGATGCCAGCACGTATCTCGAGTTTTGGAAATAGCGACGCGCCTTTTCGAAAGAGAAGACTGCGATCATCAAACCTGCAATATACGCTACGAAGCCGCCGGCAATGGGCGCCGCAACTTTCATGCAGGGATATTCTGCTCGGCTCGGCTTCGGAATTATCCGGATGAGCATCCATACGAGAGAGAGAAAACCTATGAGAGGTAAAAAGAGCCGTGTGAAGAGCTTGGTTTTGTTTTTAACGTGATGGCCATTCATCGATGATGCGTGGGGGCCGTCTGCAGATTTCGATTGCTTCATTTCATTTCCCTTTCATGACAGGCTTTGCGGCTCTTCCATTTTGTCCGGAGCCCGAGTTATTTTTTCCTCCGTGAAGATTCTAACCTAACAATCATAAAGTGAAAGCATAGAAGTAAATGAATCAACAACAATTATGCCTTCAAAAGCAGGTGTTTTGAGCAGAATTCATTACCGGACTTATTGAAAGTGAGAAGTATTTCTGTTGACTTTCTACTCTATGGTAAAGATTCAACAGGCTTTAGGGCTTCGATGACAGCAGATCGTCTGAAATATCAAAAAACAAAGAATTTGTGCATTCTCTTTCTTCGACACCGGTGAGAGATATTCGTCCGGTTTTTAACCTTGATTCTCCCGCCAATAACATTTAAATTCGATCGAGCCGACACGGTCATTCCGGAGTGAACGGTGAGCCGTGAGGCTCCTCATCCTATTTTGATGATAGTGGCACCATAAGCCTTCCAGGATTATTCACGTCACTTCATTCACTTTCATTCTACAATAGACACCGGGTAAATAATGGTAAACAGGAAAATCAAATGGGGAATTTTAAGCACCGGGTGGATAGCCCACAAATTTACGACGGCGCTAAAAGTAGCCGATAATTCCGAAATATATGCCGTCGGTTCGCGAGATGCGCAAAAGGCAAGGAAATTTGCCGACGAGTTCAACATCCCAAAAGCTTACGGCAGTTACGAAGAGCTGGTGAGCGATCCCGCCGTTGACGTCGTCTACATTGCAACGCCCCACAATCTTCATTTAGAAAATACTCTCCTGGCACTCGACCATCATAAAAACGTCCTTTGTGAAAAACCGATGGGTGTCAATCTCAAAGAGGCGACGATCATGATCTCGAAAGCGAGGGAGAAGAAACTCTTTTTGATGGAGGCCATGTGGAGCCGCTTCCTTCCGAATATTATCACGACAAAAGAGCTCGTCGACTCCGGCGAAATTGGAAAAGTAAAACTGTTGACGGCGTTCTTTTCGATGAAATCGGAAAACGGGCCGGAACACCGGCACTATAATTTGGAACTCTGCGGCGGAACGATTTTGGACACCGGGATTTACAACGTGTTTCTTTCCCTGCTGCTTCTCGGGAAGCCCAAAGCTTTTTCAGCGATTGCGGGATTAAGCGAACAAGGCGGGGACAACTCCTGCAGTTATACTTTCAAGTACGATAACGATACGCTCGCTGTAATGTTTTCCTCATTTCTTGCCACCACGCCGATCGTCGCCGAGATCCATGGGGAGAAAGGAAAAATATTTCTCGAGCACTTATGGTTTTGTCCGGGCAAGGTAAAGGTTACGTATAATGACGGAAGGGAAAAAACTTTCGATTTTCATGTAAAGAACAACGGCTATGAATGTGAAGCAGAAGAAGTGGCGAGATGCATCCTTGCCGGAAAAACAGAAAGCAGCCTGATGACCTGGAATGATAGTATTCAGCTCGTCACAATGCTCGATGCGATACGAAAAGAATGCGGGATCGTTTACCCCAAACACGATTTGTAAAGGCAGCCTTCATTAACCGCCAAGACACGGAGAACGCCAAGAGTGTTTCCATCTCGTTCCCAACGTCCCGTTGGGAACGCATACTTGCGAAACATCGTTTCATCAGACCTAAATGAAGCAGAGCTTCTCTCAACTTACGTTCCCAATCAGAGATTGGGAACGAGAAAATTATTGGCGTGCTTGGCGGTGAGATAAGGCAAGTCATCTCGTTCCCAAACTCCTTTTGGGAACGAGAAAACAACTCTTACCTCTCCTATTTCACATTCCGTACATCAACCTGTACCCAAGCTCCCGCGGCAGGCCGGCGTCCAAAATTTTATCGGCCGCGACCTGAATATCGTACACGGAACGGATCAATTCGTATTCCCACGCGGTCGAGTCAAAAATGCCGAACGCGAGCATCGGGTTCCCGTCCCGCGGCTGGCCGACGCTCCCGACATTGACGAGATACTGTTCACTCGCGGAAATTGATTTTGCCCTGCCGTGGTGTGAAAAAATGCCGGGAACATGAGTGTGCCCGATAAAACAAATCTTTTCTTCGAAGTGGCGAAACACCTCGACAGCATCCTCCGCATTAACGACATAGTCCCATAACTCCGGCGAACGGGGGGAAGAATGAACGAGGCGGATCCCTTCCTTCTTCACCCACATCGGCCGCGATGATAAAAACGAACGGTTCTCCTCCGTTAATTGCTGCGCAGTCCATTCGATTGCTTTCTGAGCGATGGGATTAAAATCGTGAGGTCCGGCGGGGTCCAGCGCCGCCTCGTCGTGGTTCCCAAGAACGACAGCCGAACATAAGCGCCGCACAATATCGACACATTCATTGGGATTGGCGCCATACCCGACAACATCGCCAAGGCAAATGATCTCGTCGACGCGCTTTTCGTCGATAATGCTCATCGCCTTTTTCAGCGCTTCGAGGTTTGCGTGAATATCGGAGATGATTGCGTATTTCATATTCTCAATTATTTTTGGCCATCAGCGATTGAAACATGATGCACAGGAAAAAATTTGATAGCGGCAATGCGATCGAATCTGGAGTCCTGGCTTATAGACAACGCTCTCCCTTTTGCCGTCCCTCAAACTACTTCCCCTTCATCATTTCGATATATTCCGGCTCATTCCGAATGCTGTCGAGGTCGGGGTCGCGCTTGGTCCACTCATGAAATCCATAGCCCGAAGAGAGTGCTTTTTTCAACGTCTGAAGTGCCGCGGCTTTGTCCCCGATGGTGGCGTAGAAACATGCTGCATTATAGAACATAAGAGGATCGTTTGGGCTCAGTTCTATCGCCCGCGCTGCTTTGATTTTCGCCTCCTCAATGCGCCCGCTCCTCACCAACGCGACGGCAAAAAAGATGTGACCGCGTGCATCGTCTGGATGAAGAGACAGGTACCTCGGAAACATCGTCATCGAAGCTTCAAGCCAGGAAGCAACATTATCTTTTTCCTCAAGTCGGGTGTAGCATAGGATAATGTCGCCGTACGCCCCGTAAAAATCAGGATTGAGCTCAATAACTTTTCGGAACAGGTCCGCCGCCTCACGAATTCTGTCTGTTGTAACGTACGTTCGCCCGAGTATCCAGTATGCGGTATGATTGCTTGGATTGAGCTCAATAGCTTTTTTACTCGCTTCGACTGCCTCGTCGTGAGACTTCTTGTAAAGGTAGACGAGTCCGAGTGCGGAATATGCCTCGGACAATGATGGGTCGTACATCAGCGCCTTCAGTCCGGCCTCTAACGCTTTGTCAAGATGTGTTTCATTCCTTTCGAATTGCTGGTAGAGATGTGCGTAGGCTTCGCTCATGCCGGCATACGCATCGGCATACCGGGCGTCGTACTCGATCGCTTTCTGGAAAAGTTCGATGGCGATCTGCACGCCGTTTTTCGTGAACCGGTACAGCGAATCGCGAGCCCTGAGGTTGCAGTCGAATGCCTGTGCGCTGAGGGTCGGCCGCTTCGTCAGCACGACCTGCTCCTTTGGAGTAAGCTTCACCATCAACGCGTCGACGATCTGTTTTGATACTTTCTCTTGAATATCGAAGACATCCTCAAGCTTCCCCTTGTACGTTTCAGCCCAAAGCTGCGCATCGGCCTCAACGTCAACAAGCTCGACCGCAATACGCAGGTTGTCCTGAAATTTTCTTACGCTCCCCGCCAGGATATAGCGTGTCCCAAGTTCTCTTCCGATTGCCTTGACATCCTTCGTTGTCGTTTTGTACTGCATCGACGTCGTCCGGGGTACGACACGGATATCTTTCAGCCGCGATAAGTTGATGATCAGTTCCTCAGTGAGACCGTCGCTAAAGTAGTCGCTCTCTTTATCAGGGCTGATATTCCCGAATGGAAGCACCGCGATTGCTTTTGCCTGCGGTTGAGCCGCCGCGCTATCAATGACGTGCAGGGTATCGTTGAGAGAGCGAAGAACCTCATCCATTGTTTGGAAACGTTGTGCCCGCCCCTTCGCCAGCATTTTTTTGATAAGCCCATCGACTTGATGAGGGATCTTCCTATCCATCAAGCTCGGCACCGGGGGATCTTCGTTCACAATCAAATACAGTAAACCGGCTTCGTGTTCGGATTTGAACGGGAGGTCGGCGGTCAGAAGTTCGTAAAGGACAACGCCGAGAGACCAGATGTCGGACCTCTGGTCCGCTGCTTCACCCTGTGCTTGTTCGGGGGACATGTAGGACAAAGTTCCCAGCGAGGTTCCCGTCCTCGTCAGGCCCGAATTGCTCTTCAGCTTCGCGATGCCGAAATCCATGATCTTGAGCTTCCCGTCATTCGTAAGCATCACGTTTTCCGGCTTGATATCGCGATGGACGATGTTCTTGCCATGTGCAGCTTTTAGCCCTTCAGCAATCTGCGATGCCCAGTCGATCGCTTGGTGTGCAGGAACGCCGGTCCCGGAATTCAGGTTCGCCAGATATTTCTTCAGCGTCGCCCCTTCAAGGTACTCCATCACGAGGAACATCCCGTCGTCCTGCTCATCGATCTCATAGACGTTGAGGATGTTCGGATGATTCAGCGCGGCTGTCGCTTTCGCCTCTTGCAGAAATCGGGCCTTGCTGTCCGGCGATGCCGAAAGATGCGAGGGAAGAAACTTGACAGCGACCATCCGGTCAAGTTTCAGGTCCTGGGCTTTATAGACAACACCCATGCCGCCTTCGCCTATTTTATCGATAATTTTGTAGTGAGATATTGTTTGACCGTTCATACATTGTCCTGCTTCTATAAGTTTTCAAAGATGATTATTGACTAATGATTGAAATCTTTTATTCTCTTTGAGCGAATTCCACCTCGGGTCGATTTTTAAGAAGGTCGCAGAAACTTCGCAAGGAATCGACAAAAGATGTTCAAGTGCATCGAGCGCTTTATCCTGATCGCCCGTCATCGCATAGATCCGTGCAAGGTCAGCAAGGCGGTAGGAACCCCGCCAGGCTTCTTTTTCAACGGGAAGCAGGTCAACGCCGCGCTTCCCGGCCTGAACGGCGGCCTCTTTTCTGTCCAGGCCTGCGTAGGCGATACCGAGCGCGCTCCACACACGTTCATCGGCCGGGTGAGCTTTCTGCTCGCGTTCCAAATGTACACGTGCGCTGTCGTAATATCTTCTGGCCACAGAACTATTCCCGTGCATCGATTCGAGCTGTGCGCGGAGCAGCGAGATAGGAGAGTATAAGAATTGATCGTTCACGATGACTTCGGTGTTCTCATGATCTAGAGCGGCCTTTGCCTCTTCATAATTTCCGGCCACCATTTCAACCTCGTATGTCATTGCCGTAAGGAAATATTCCGCCCCGCTGTCTTTCCCTTGACGGCGGCATTCTTCTACAACCTGGCGTGCTTCGCTGACGTTTCCTTTCCAAAGAAGAAGATTTTTGGCCTTTTCCCAATAGATCGCGGTGACATCCGGTGTGAGTTCAATCGCCTTAGCATAATTACGGTCTGCTTCTTCATAATCGCGAAGAAGTGTTTGGGTTTCTCCAAGCTGCCGCATTAAATCTGACGCACGCGGGTTGCCAACAATCGATTTTTTAAATGATTCAACCGAGGCTGCCATATCTCCTTGACGCCGCAAAACGGCAGCGATGCCGTAATGCACGTTTGAATTGCTCGGCCTGTATTTCAGGGCGAGAGAAAATTCTTCCAATGCACTTTTATAATCGAGCCTGGTATGATAATAATACCAGCCCATCGCCTCGTGCGCTTCCGAGAGCTCAGGGGCGAGTGTCATAGCTTTTTCAGCAGCAGAGCGAGATTTCTCGATCCGGCTTTCCGTATGGTCATAAAAGAACCAATACATATTCGAATGAACATACGAGAGCTTAGCGTATGCCGCTGCAAACGACGGATCGAACTGAATTGCCCGTTCAAACAACTGGACGGCGATCTCGAAATCTGATTTTGAGACTGTCCGATCCGAGTATTGAATTGCCTGAAGGTAGTAATCGTAAGCCTCTGAATTTTCAGTCAAAGAGGTTTCGAGGGAGGTCTGTTCGGTTTTTGCCAGCGCAACATCCATCGCACCGGCAACTCTGCTGGCAATATCGGATTGCAATTTGAAGGCGCTCGAAAGGATAGATTCCATTGACTGCGACCATACCTGCGTCCCATCCTCGACTTTAATGAGTGTCGGATTGACCCGGACATGCGTCTCGCCGTCGGCCGTCTCCCAGCGGACGGTTCCCTGCAAAATGTAACTGACGCCCAGTTCCTCTCCTATTTGTTTGATGGTCTTCGTCGTTTTTTTGTATTGGTTTGCGCTCGAACGCGCGATAACGCTCAGTCCGGATAATCCTGACAAACGACTCGTTACTTCATCCGACATTCCGTCGACGAAATAGTCCTTGTCCGCAGGACCAAGATTTTCAAACGGGAGAACAACGATGATTTTCTTATCATTCTTAGTCCCAAACCTGGAGGGCATAGCGTCCTTGAAAATAAATCCCGCAATGATCACGAGAACAACAATCCCCGAACCGATCAAATTCCTTTTTGAGAATAATGCGTTGACCGGTGCCTGAGACCCTGATACAGGCGCTGACGCCTGCAATTCTTGGAGAGGATGAAATTCCTGTGTTCTGACGATCCTCGTCGACCCTTTTTTCAAACGACGGAGATCGACAATGATTTCGGACATCGATTGGTACCGGTCTTCCGGATCTTTCTCAAGGGATTTTTTCAGGATGTGGAGCAATTCCGCCGGAATGTCGCCCCGATATTTAGCGGCGTCCTCCGGTTCTTCATTGACAATAGAATACATCATCGCCGCTTCGTGCTCGCCGCGGAACGGCGTCTTCCCTGTAATCATTTCGAACAACACCACACCGAAAGAGAAAATATCGGACCGGATATCGGCCTCGATTCCCTGGATCTGTTCCGGGGACATATACGCCAGATTACCGATGGTGCTGGATGTTTTGGTCAGCTTCAGCGACCCCTTCAACTTTGCCAAACCAAAATCCATTACTTTGATCTGGTTCTTGGAGTTGACCATGATGTTCTCTGACTTGATGTCCCGGTGGATTATCCCCTTGCTGTGCGCTTCCTGCAGGGCTTCGCCGATCTGTATCCCATACTCGATAACCTGTTTGATGGCGAGAGGCGGAGTTTTTCCTCCGGCATCGCCTGAAATCGTTTCGCGGAGTGTTTTACCGTCGACAAGTTCCATCTCGATAAATTGTTGCCCGTTGTATTCATCGATCCCATAAATGGTGCAGACGTTGGGGTGATTCAATGCCGACGCTGATTTTGCTTCCTGGATGAAACGGGATTTTTCCTGTTCCGATTCGGAAACGTGGGCCGGAAGGAATTTAAGTGCTACAAGGCGGTCCAGCTTTATATCCTGAGCTTTATAGACAACACCCATGCCTCCTTCGCCCAGCTTCTCAATGATTTTATAGTGAGAGATCGTTTGTCCAATCATCAGGTATCCGGAGAATAAGAATTAGAAACATCGTCTCACGCGAAGACGCAAAGCCGCTAAAGTTTTCTTACTCATTTTGCGTCTCAGCGGCTTTGCGTGCGACGAGGATGTCGTTGTCAATGCAAAAACCATTCGGCCGTCAGACAGCGATATACCGTTGCTCGCAGGTCCTCGCTGGAAGCAAACGTGTGTACGACGCTGTCACGGGAAACTCGCCATCGGACAAAAGAAGGTAGGACCTTGTAGATCGATTCCAATAAATGACTAATAGAATGAATTCCGGATGACGATTCGATGTCGACGGTTTCATCCCAGAATGAAATGATGTGAAATTTGTTATGGTCTCGGACAAGGATGAGGTCAATGAATCCTTTATGGGCCTTATATTTCGGTTGGATCTCGGATGAAAACATGGTTTCGAAAGTGTGATCCTGATCCTCTTGAACAGCGAGGGCGAGGATGTGGGCGGCGAACGGTTTCGCTTTCAGCGTGCGGATATTTTCCGAGCCGGCCACGGATTCATCAAAGCCCTCTACGGTCGGCTCTACTTTGATAGGCGTGTATTCGAGCGAAAGATCCTCCGACAGTTCAAGTTTCCATTCGTTGGATTCCACAAAAAACGGCCGCAGAGAATCGACCAGCTTCAAGTAAAGCCCGCTCTCTTCATAATCGCTCGATTCTTTCCGGGAATTCCAGATCGTCAAGGAAATGCACTCCTGGGCATTGCCGGTATTTTGAAGAAGAGATGCAAAGACACACCCGGGAGTGGTCCGTAATGCCGACAGGATTGAGTCCGCGTACACCTGCGCGTTCCGCTCCGACTCTTCAGCGCGGATTATATGAGTGACCATCCTCAGGAACATCGGCGCTTCATAGAGAATTGTGAATTGAAACCGCTGAAAAGGATTTCGCGCGAAGACGCAGAGGCGCAACATAATTCTGAACCGGCGTCTTCCCGGCCTTGCGATTTTGCGCGAGGCAATGGGATGCAAAATTTTTACAGCACACGTTTAATCACCATGATGGTAATGTCATCGGATTGAGGATGAGCGCCAGCATGTTTCCGAACTTCTTTCACCACCGCATCGGCGATTTCTTCGGCCGTTCGATGCTTTTGTTCAAGAAGCAAAGCCTGGAGGCGCTCTTCTCCGAATTGTTCCTGATCGCTGTTCATCGCCTCGCTCACGCCATCCGATTGAACGACTAAAAGATCGCCGGCTCGCATAACAATTCTTTCATCTTCATATTCCGCTTGTTCAATAAGCCCGATCATGAGGCCGCCGGTTTTCAAGCGTTGAACCGAATTGTCGTTTCCAATCAAGAACGGCCAGTCGTGCCCGGCATTCGAGTAATGAATATTGTGCTGCTGAATGTCGAGGATGCCGTAAAAGAGCGTCGCGAATTTTTCAGGGCTCGTGCTTTCAAAAAGCAGCTTGTTGGACCGAAGAAGGCATTCCGATGGAACTTGAGAAACCAGGGTTTGACCGCGAAGCGTCGCTTGCAAGTTTGCCATAAGGAGCGATGCCGGCAGCCCCTTTCCCGAAACATCGCCCAGGCATAATGCCGTTCGTCCGTCGCTCTTTGGAATAAAATCAAAATAGTCCCCGCCGATGGATTGTGCGGCAATCGTGCGCGCGAAAATATCATATCCATGAAGGCCCGGATTGCTCCGCGGCAAAAGATCCCTTTGGATCTTCGCCGCGAGGCCGACTTCCTGCTGCATCTTGATATACAGTTTTTCTTCTTCGATCAGCCGGGCATTTTCAACTACCTGCGCGGATTGGGCAGCAATAATTGCAAGAAGGCGCTGGTCGTCGGTCCCGAACGGCTGGCCGTCCTTTTTATTGTAGACGGTCAAAACTCCGCGAAGCTCGGATTTTACGATCAACGGAACACATAAGAGCGTTTTGATATTGTCGTCCCACTGCACCCCGCGGAATCTCGCGTCGTTGGCCGGATCGTCAACACTCAACGGCTTTTTGTTCAGATGCATCCACCCGATCAACGCCTGGTGCATATGAAACGCCGGCGCCCCCGCGGAAGAAACCATCGTCCGGATCAACGTCTTCATCGATTTTTGTTCGTCTTCCACCAGTGTGATGACGCCCTGCTCCGCATTCACTGCACGCAGAGATTTCCGAATCAGCGTTTGCATAATCTCTTCGGCGTTCAACGAAGCGCTGATGGCCCGGGCGATGTCGTTGAGGATTGACAATTCTTCAACTGCGCGGCGAAGCCTTCGCACCTCATCCTGAAGCACGTCCGTTGATTGCGATAAAATATTTTTTTCGGCCATAACGTTCTCTTTTACGACAACGGCTATCCTCTCCAGCGGCACAATTCCGGAATAGCCGTAGTTATAGTGCGGGTAAATGCACTCGTGCTAAAGCAAACAAGCTCGAATAATTTTTGGTGGATATTGAATGATCAAAAAAAATCCTACAAGGGGTTTCCAAAGCGGCACTTCGTGCCTTTGGACTTATCGGGGGCTGCAGCATGCAGACTTATTATCGTCGGCAATCAATGATGCATAGGAGTAACCCGCCGGGCAGCGCTCTTTTTTTTCCAGTGTTGGGCTGTCTCCAAAAAAAAATCAAGGAGGGCTACCTGCGATTCTTCTACTGTTTTGTATCAGATGTAAAGGCGTCTTCCTACAGACAGGATGAGCGCTAAGGCCATTACTCCGGCACCATATGCCGCAAAACTCAGATCAAAAATACTCTTTCCAAGCGCTATTGTCAAGGCATCATAACGGGTAAACGATTTCTTCCGCCATAGTGCCGCCGCCTGCAAAAAAAATTTAAGAGGTTACAGCCGCGGGACAAAAAATTCAACCAACCTCCGCCAGACGTTGAGAAATTCCACAGTGACCGCCTATTATGGACGTCGAAGCGGAGCTTCTGTACACCTCGTTCCCAATCAGAGATTGGGAACGAGATTAAGTAAGCTGAACGTAACAGTGCCTTCTCGTTCCCAAACTCCGTTTGGGAACGTATAAGCGCTGAAGCGGAGATTCTGACATTGCGTTTCCAATCAGAGATTGGGAACGAGATTACGTAGGCTGAACGTAACGGTAGCTTCTCGTTCCCAAACTCCGTTTGGGAACGTATAAGCATTCATTTCCGTCTCGAGGTTCTGTAGAGAATCGCATCCTCAGGATCGATTAGGCGTGCATAGCATCCGTAGCCGCCAAGATTGTTTTCAATTTTCAGCAGCAGGATGTTCCACCCTTTCCGGAGCGCCGCTGTAACCGTGTCCTGGTCGGGAA
>CAVYWA010000018.1:0-18809 GCA_963772165.1 uncultured Bacteroidota bacterium
CCAGGATGACCATAGTGACAGCATCGTGATGTTGCCGATAAAGCTCGATCCCTTCCATCGGGTTTGGCGCTTCGATCACCTTGAAATTTGCTTCAGTGAAAACATCTTTCAGCAATTCCAGAATGGAGGGCTCGTCGTCGATCACCAGAACAGTTTTTCCTGTACCATTGACAACTGACGCATTGTTCATCTCCGGTTCGCCAGCCGTTGTCGAAGCTTCCACCAGCGGGAAAATAATTTCGAACTTTGTTCCCTGTCCTTCTTCACTCTCTATGCGCAAGCCGCCATGGTGTCCTCTGACGATGCCGAGGACGGCTGCAAGGCCGAGGCCCCGCCCTGTGAATTTCGTTGTGAAGAATGGATCGAAAATGCGCGCCAAGACCTCCGGTTTTATCCCGTATCCCGTGTCTTTCACCTGCAACAAGGCGTATGGGCCCGGAGTGAGCGGGGTATTCGTGTATTTCCAGAATTCCGTATCATCCTGCGTGAGTTCAACCTGCCCTGTATGAACCGTGATGGAACCGGGGTTGGGCGCAATTGCTTCACCCGCATTGATGATGAGGTTCATAATAACTTGCTGAATCTGACCAACATCGCCATGAATGTGGGGAGAGGAAGAATCCAAAAAAAACAATAATTGTACGGTTTTGGGGATGGAAACCTCCAGCATTTGAATGTTTTCTTCGACGAGGCGGTTCAGGTCTATTTCTTCGGTAATAAACTTGCCTTTTCCCGAATACGCAAGCAAATGCTTTGTCAAATCAGCAGCCCTCTCAGCCGCCTTAATCGACTTTTCGATATGATCCTTCGCCGGGCTCTCTTTCGAAATCTTATTCATCGCAAGCGTTGACTGGCCTAAAATTGCGTTGAGGAGATTGTTGAAGTCGTGAGCAATACCGCCGGCAAGTGTTCCGATGCTTTCAAGCTTTTGCGAGTGGCGCAATGCTTCTTCCGCATGTTTACGTTCGGTGATGTCAATAACAAGTCCGGCGACGTTGAGCGGTTTTCCATGCGAATCTTTTTTTATAATGGAGCCAATATCATAGAGCCATTTATATTCACCCGATTTAGTTAAAATTCGATATTCCACCTCATACTTATCCAATAATCCGTCGAGGTGTCGCCGCATGGCATGCATCGCCTTATCATAATCTTCAGGATGGACCAACGCCATGAAATCCTTGTAATGTCTGAACTGTTCCGGCGGGAACCCCAGCATTTCAGCTTTCCGTTTTTCAAAAGAAACATTACCGGTAGGGATATCCATTTTCCACCACGCCATATTTGCCGCGTTCATGGCAAGTTCAAGCATTAAATCATTCTCCCGTTTTGTTTCTTCTGCCTGCTTGCGCTCGGTAATGTCTTCTTTTACCGCAACAATGTTGGTGATGATATTATCCGCGTTCTTGACGGGAGAAATGGACGCGCTCTCCCAGAAGAATTCGCCGTTCTTCTTTTTGTTGTGAAATTCTCCATGCCATTCCTTCCCCGCCATAATTGTCTCCCACAGATTTTTATATCCTTCCGGCGGCGTTTCACCCGATTTCAGAATACGGGGGTTTTTTCCGACGACCTCTTCGATTGTATAGCCCGTAATCTGTGTGAACTTGGGATTGATGTATTCAATGTTCCCTTGGGTGTCCGTCATGACAATGGAAGCAGGGCTTTGTTCAACGGCAAACAAGAGTTTACGGAGCTGATCCTCAGCCCGTTTGCGTTCAGTGATATCGCGGCTGATTCCTGCCAAACCGATCGTACGGCCTTCCTTGTCCCGCAACGGCAGCTTGGAGGTGAGCAGCCATCGTTTCTCGCCCTTCTCATCAAAAATATATTCCTCTCTGTTAAGCATCGGCTGACCAGTGCGCAGAACTAATTGGTCGTCAGCAAAAAACCCTTCCGCCAATTCCTTTGGGTAAAGCTCGAAGTCGTCTTTCCCCAGTACTTCCGCCTCTGAAGTTACACGTAAATTACGCACCTCGGCAAGATTAGCGAGTGTTTTGCGGCAAGACATGTCTTTGGAATAAATTGAATCAGGAATATTATCGATAAGCGTGCGAAGCAACATACGTTCAAATAGTAAAGCCTCTTCTGCCCGTTTGCGCTCGGTGATGTCGCGTGCGATCACTTGCACCCCTCTTGATCCCTCCCAATCAACCGCGACTGCACTTACCTCCACGTCGACGATAGTGCCGTCGAGGCGGATGAACTTTTCCTCAAGAAGCGGCGCAGGCCGGCCTGTATCGATCAATTTCCAGCGCTCTCGTATCTTCTCATGGTATTGAGGATGCACAATCTCGAATACCGACTTCCCGATAAGCTGCGACGGGTCGTCAGCACCGAGCAATTGGCAGATGGCCGGATTAACCAGTGTGACATGGCCGTCGACATGAACGTAAAGTGCATCGGGCGAAAAGGTAAAAAGCGCACGGTATCGCTCTTCGCTTTCCCGTAATGCCTCCTCCGCATGTTTACGTTCAGTGATGTCTTGCCCCATACCCCATGATGCCCAACCCGGAACTTCAAGACGATGATAAATGTCGAACCATTCTATTGTACGTTGCTCGCCTTTTTTGGTCACCAAATCATACACATTCTCCTTATTGCCGGGGTCAATTGAGGAATTCCAAGCTTTCGCCCGTTGTTCAGGATTCGGGTACAATAATTCCATAGCATCAGGGTTGCCAATGATTTCATCCGCTGTGTACCCCGTAGTTTTTTCACACGCTTTATTCCAAACGATAAATCTTCCCTCGCTGTCGAACGCATCGAGGAGAATTGGCATGTTGTCGAGAATGAGACGGAAGCGTTTCTCGCTGTTTTGTAATGATTCCTCAGCCTGTTTGCGTTCTGTGATATCGTGAGCAACTCCTTGCAGACCAATGACTCTTCCATTCTGTATAATTGGATATTCATACGCTTCCAGCAAAATAGGGTATCCGTTTGCGTGACGGACTTCAATAAATGTTGGGTCTTTCGTAACCTCCCCCTGAAGATGAGCATGTGTTTTCTCTTTTGCGGATTGACTATTTTTTGCATCGGTCACAAACCAATCTTTCCTTTTGAGCCATGTATCGACTTTGTATCCGGTGATTTGCTCAACGGTCGGAGACGTATAGGTAGTGTTTGCTTGAGCATCTTGTGTATAGAAAAAAAGATGGGGTGTTCCCTCAACGATAGCTTTCATTCGTTCTTCACTTTCGCGGAGTGTTTCTTCAGCTTTTGTGCGCCGGGTAACTTCTTCTTTCGCCTCACGAAGGGCTTTATTGAGGTTGCCAACTATCAGGTATTGCAGCAAAACAAGTAAGCCTAACTGCATCGTCGAATTTGCAAAAACACTTAACGAAGTCGGAACAACTTTGCTGACAGGTAAAAAGCCACAATACTCGGCAACAACTAATCCAATACAAGCCGCCATGGCGCCCGCAGCGGTGAAGACGCCTTCCTTCCATCCCAGAATTAACCCAACGCCTAAAACAACAACAGGAACCTCCTGAATGGAGAAGGCCCTTATGCCTCCCCCCGACCAGGCCAATCCGAAAATGAGAACGATCAACAAGCCGGCAAACAAATAGGTGGCGGTCCGGGGATTTCCTTTTTTGTTGAGGAACAACAAACCAAGGGAAACGAAATCAAACGAGCATATAATGAAAATCCAGCGCAGGAAGTTTTGCGGCAGTACAATTAATTCAAACACGTTTACAAGCGTCACGATGATGGCAGAAAACAAGACCAGCTTGAAAAAAATCTGTGTCTTCAAGGTTGTTTCTTTATCATCGAATTCCGGCGGAGTAAGGAATTTTATCATTTCGACCTCATCAACTTTCTTCTCTAACCTTCCCCCGGTGTGTGTACGATGCTGCAGGATGCGCACGCTTCCAACGCCACAAAAAACACAAAAACCTCCATCATCAAAATTGAATCCGGAGGTTTAAAACTTTTATCTCCCCCACCTACTCATCCACCTTGACGATTACGCCAATTCAAGGGAAAAACGTATTTTGCAATAATAAATCACAAAAACCATGCCTTTTGAAACACGCGCAATCTAAGCGGAATTCGCTCCCAGGCTTATTGGAAATGAGAAGAACGAGGGTGAAATTCGCTGCCGTAGTAAGAAGAGAAATCGTGCGTCATCTGCGCTTTGCTTCTCACGTTGCTCAAGCTAATGAGCATTCGTTTATCTTCATCTCAATGGCGAGGTTTGAGTGAGTGAAAGTTTGCAACACACTACGGGCGTTGCGCCGTCGTTATTTTTTATTGCCGCGCGTCCGTTGCGTTTAAGAGCCCCCGGCAAAAAACGTCCATCGTACCTACATCCCCCTCAAACCGTAGAAGACACCAATAATTCCAAAGAGCATTAATAACGAGCCCGCTATTTTATTTATGACATAGACTCCGCGCGAAGTTACTTTTTCTTTGAAGGTATGCGAACACCATATCAAAAAGGAGAACCAAAGAAAAGAACCGCAGAAGACACCTCCAATCAGCAGCAGCATCGAGATGCGATCCGCGATAATTTTGTTCACACCGACAGCAGAAAATACAGCCGCATAGCCGAACAAGGTCAGCGGGTTCGTGAGGGCCAACAAGAAAGTAGAAGCAAAGACCCCGGTTTCTCCGATGCTCTTATTGGAAGGGAGATCCGTTCTCGGTTGAAAGCGAAATATGAAAATACCGGCACCAATGAGCATGATCCCTCCCAGGAGTCGCATCCACTGTTGATAGGAAGCGACAAGATCAAAGATGAACTTCACTCCAAAAGCGGCTGTGAGTGCGTAGATGACATCACCGAGTGCTCCGCTGAGACCGATAACAAAACCACGCCGCGTTCCATAAAGCATAGTTCCTCTAGCGCAAAGAATCCCAAGAGGGCCAATGGGAACCGCCAGGGAAAATCCGATGATGAGTCCTTTTAAAAGGTACGCGAGTGCCATGGGATGATGCTATTTCCGGGCTGGGCCACAAAAAAAGATTTCATGGATATCTGACTTTGAATCGTAAATTATTTTTTCAAACCCTGTCGGTCGAAACTATAGACATACGAAACAACGTCCGAATAGACGGAGGAATGCTTGTGCGAATCTTTTGCCTTGATCCTGTATTGGATGCTGTCCGGACCCAATCCGGCTGTTGTTATCGTCCGGTCGGGATAATTGTTATTCGAACCGGCCACCGAATCTATCTTATTCCACTCGGACCAGGTATTCTGAGATCGTTTCGTCCGCCGAAAAATAAGAATAGAACCTCCGGCAGCAACATTCGGCTCCAGCATGCGCGTCCAGGCAAGTATCGGATTTGCACTCTTTCCATTTTGTTGTACAGCTCCGTTAAAATCCTGGGGCTTCGACGGGGATGCATTCTGATTGGTATTAATGAAAATAGTCAACGTGCATATGCCGTTGGCAAAACTGGTAATCTCAAAACCGACTTTGTCGGTATCGTTGTGAATATCAGAACTCGGATTACTCGCAGGAGTAAACACCGGAGCGCTGCCTGTATCGAATTGATCTTTACCGTCACCGGTAAAAATTGTCGGCGGCGCCTGATGCATCGTCCCCGTCACCGGATCTCTATAGTAATGAATTGCCGCCGGTTTTTGTGAGACGCCTTGCCATGTCCACGGGATGCTTTGCCGCTTACTGTATCCGTTCACACGGTTAGAACTGCCGCGCAGAAATACCGGCAAATTTCCAGTGCCGCCGTATATATTGGGAGATTGCGAGGGGACATTCCAATTGAATCTCCCTTCGGCAGAAACAACGCCGACCGCACCCCCCTGGTCTGACTTTTGAAGGAGCACAAATAATCCTTTCGCGGCAGGGACATTATTATCGGGAACATCAAAAACGGAAATCCGTTGGTGATTTTCCAAAAGATAATATTCATCGGGTCCGCCGCCCGGGACCTTAATGCGATAAGCGATTCCTTTTGTAACAAAATCGGGCAAGACAACGTTCGAGATCGTCCGCGAAGTAGAAATATCGTCTATGGTTTTGAAATTGATCCATCCAAGTTTATACCGTTCGAATGAATTCATACAGCCGCTCGGCGTTCCCCAGCCGTCCACCAATCCCCACGTTCCGAGTTGGGTATGGTAACTCGTTGCCCCCGAGAAGCCAATGGCCGAATTCATGGCGAGCGTAACGCCAAATAATGTCCGGCCCTAAATCGCCGTTTAACGGATGAATGGCTGTAATACCGGAGCCTTGTTCCCACCTTCCCGAACCCATCGCAACGGTTCGGGCTCCGCCATCAACACTAAATGAGCTGTTTTGAAAGACGCGACTGGCATATCCCAACGAAGCTTCACCCCCGGGGACTAGGTCCAGTCTGGAACGAAGGTCAACCGTATCGCTGCAAACATTTCTCCATAGCATGAAGATCATGTCAACGATCCCATCCGATGTGTCCGTATTGCTATACTCGGCGGGAAAGTTATAACGCCAATGGTCAAATTGCGCGAAGTCCATCGTGGAGTCTAACTTTTTTATTACTTCCTCCTGGATATCACTCCGCCTCCATCCGCTATCCAGATAAAATTTACGCGTATGCGGTGTGATCACTGAAACGGCTTTGCCGGTAATTCTAAATTTATTAAACGACATTTGATTGAAATAATCCGTAAAACTGCCGGGCGTCGGTGTTGTACTCCATACCGAATCGACGGTGGCGTTCATATACACCGGTGCTTTTCCCTTGGGCCAGTAAGGGCTTGACGGTAAATAACGATCGTCGGGAAACTGCACGTAAACAAAAAGTACGTTTAACGCCCCGGACGCAGTGATATACCTTCCGCCCCTTGGGGGTGTGGCGGAAGCCTGACGAGAGGGAGATAATGATCTCTGCGCAGACAAGGAAGAGAAAAAAATTATTCCCAGAGATGCCGAAAAAAGAATTGCTCGGCAATACATTTTTCTTTCATCGTTGCTCATACGACGACGGTGCTCGTTATTTGATTTCAAAGATTACTGTTACTTCCGCACTCTCCGTAAAATATTTTTTGCGAAATGTGTTCGTTGCCGGCCCTTCTCTTTGCGCCGTAATTATTGCCGGCAGGCCGATCGGCTGCGAGCCGCCCTGTATTAATTTATCGATGTCATCGTACTGCGTGAAAACGTCGCGGTTATCTTGAATAAGCTTGATGATTTTTCCAACGCGTTGATGCGTCCCTTTCAGCAGCATTTCTGCCTCCTGCCTGGCCGCTTCCACGGCTTTTTGGTACGCCAGTATTCTGTAGGATGCATGCTGGCTCGAGTGGAATCCATTAATATTCACCGCCACGTTGCCCAAGCCGACCAATGATTGGAAAAGGGAGTCATACAATTTCGGATTCCTCAGCCAAAGAATTCCTGTATACCGGATTGTGAAGCGCCGCTCAGTTTCTTTGACATTATAGTTCTGCTCATACGATGAATTGTTGGTCGTTTGAAAATCACTATCCGGGATGGCAAAGTGTCGAAGCATATCGAGGACTTTAAAAATTAGTATCCGATTACTGTCGTTGGCCGCCTTAAATGACGAACCGTCGGTGTTAATCGACAACGAGACTTCGAGATACTCAACGGGGACTTGAACTTCGGACCTTCCTTTCACGACAAGGTAGTCGATATCTTTCGATTGACAGAAAACGACGAGCGGTAAAAGCATTGCCAAGAATAAAGTTTTCATACGGTCCTCTTTGAATTATCGAATTGATTTTAACGAAGCCATCCTGCGACATACTTTCTCGCGTTCTTCAATTCCTTGTCCAGTCCTCGATAGTCCGGGCAATGTCTTCCCACTAATTCCCAAAATCTTTTTGAGTGATTCATTTCTATTGTGTGGCACAGCTCGTGAATCATAAGATATTCCACCAGTTCCGGACGAAGGAAGAGCAATGCTCGATTGAGATTGATGTTCTTTTTTATTGAACAACTTCCCCATCTCGTTCTCTGGGAGCGTATCGTGCCTCTCTTGTATGTGAACCCGTGTTCCTTGCCGACCTTTTCCAACCATGGCAGCAGGATATCGGTCGATTTCCGATCAAACCATTTCTTGAGCAGTGTGAAGGGAATTTTTTTGTTTCGAGCGTCGATAGAGAGTTTCAATATATTATTTTCTTCAATGAGAGTATTCTCGCGGTTCAAATTATGTTCTACGACAACATTAAAGCTGCACCCGATGCTCTGCAAATTTATTCTGGCCGGGATTTCAACTGCCGGGGCAGCAGATTGGACTTTCTCGATGGATCGTTTTATCCAATCCTCTTTCTTTACAATAATGTCCGGAATCCGCGACGTGTCGAACCCATGCGGGACAACAACGACAACGCCAGCATGGTGAGAAACCGACAGACGAACATGGCGTGATCTCGAGCTGGTGCGGATTTTGTAATCAATCATATGCGATTATTGTTTGGACCGGAATTAACTGTTTATTTCTCGGTGAACTTCTTTACTCATCAAAGAAGTTCACAACCTTTTCCGGTTCACTGATCTGTAATTTTATTGATTTTTACGTTCAGAAGCCAATCGGCTGTTTTGGCTTCTCCGGTTCAGCCATCAACCGCCGTATCACCTCAAAGATGGCCTGAATCTCTTCGTCGTGTTTCTCGACCTTTGCCTCAAGTTGCTTCAGTGTGAATGCTAGTGCTGTTTCCAAAAACAAATATTGTATTTTTCAATAACTAATTCACCGCAAAGGTCGCCAAGGACGCAAGGTTTCTTAGCCTTTTTACAAAAACTTCTTTGCGATCTTAGCGTCCTCTGCGGTTATAATACAAGATTTAATATCGGAAACGGCACTAGTTCTCTGTGAGTGGAAAGAATCTCCCTGAGCTTCACAAAAGCACGAATAATCGCGATGCTGACTTGAATCGCCCGCTCGCTGCGCAGAACCGCAGCAAGCATTGCTACGCCATGTTCGGTGAATGCATATGGCGGGTAACGGCGTCCACCGCGAGGGTCGGATTTTGAGGTTTCAAATTGAAACCTCAAAATTTCTTTCAATTGGCCGAATTCTTCCTTTGTTAACTGGAACATAAAGTCGACCGGAAATCGCTTGACATTTCTCTTGATAGCGAGATTAAGAGACTTCGTTGGCACGCCATAAAGTTCAGCAAGGTGAAAATCCAGCATTGCCTTGTGACCACGGATCATGAAGATCCTGTTTTCAATTATACCATGCGGAATAATTCCCGATTTTGATTTCACGGATTCCCCCTTTGCAGATGATGTTAGAATGGAATTTTTTCTCTCACCGCATCATATTCTTTCGCTTCCCGTCCAAAACTCTCGCTCCCGAACTCTGTTCGGGAGTGGATCCAAGTTTTATCTCGTTCCCAAATTCCATTTGGGAACGAGATAAATTAACCGTAGAAGCATGTTGTTTTTCAGATACTTTGATTGGACAGAGGTGTCCATCAGATGTTTTTCACGAATTAATTACTGCATTCTTGTGAAGACGGCGGTTTGCTTTGGTATTTGCCGATGAAGGATGGTGCTGTTCGAGTTCGCTTTCCAGCTGGTCGCTCAGAATAGGTTCCCGCTGTTAAATTGGACGAGCATTTTCCAATCAATTCTCCCATCCGCACAAAAGTCTTTGGAGAACTCAGCTGTGAACTTGTTGATAACAACAGCAAGCTTCTCGTCATAATGTTGATTGTGTTGTTTTGCCTGATGACCCATCGGTTTCAATAATAATTGAACGGCGTTCACGGACTTTGATTTTTGGTCTCAGTGAGAATTGCTTCTTCGATGGGATCATACCATTGGATATTATCAAGGATTTTTTCTGTTATCCGAGTAAGCTCTTTTTGACTGAGAGCTCAACCTAAAGTCTCTTGCGCGACGCGTTGAACATCGGAGACGGTGATGAAGTAAACATGTTTACGCAGGTTCATGGTAATCACCAAATGACTGAGTTGGTTGATTGAAAATATTTCTTCGATGCCAAGAGATCGAATTCTCGTGGGGGAAAATAGCATTTCTCTTGGGTAGTCTAATCTGCTGATTTTGCTTTAATGCTTCCCTTAAGATGTCGTGGTTCCCCATAAATCCGTGGTCAGAGGGGACCCGGCCCATGAGCTGATTGACTTCAATTGTAAAATTATCTCGGAGCGTAAACCATCCAACATCGAATGACCAATGATGGAAACGACAGAGGGCAATTCCATTCCAAATATCATCCTTACCATAGAATCTATGAGGAACAATGTGAGCCGCTTCAACCTCCCATAATAATAAATTGGGAGATGAGATTTTCAAACCGCAAACACAACAGCTGTAGTCATAAGCTTGAATTATGGCTTGTCTAAAACCTCTTATGCGTAGCAGAGATTCCCTTGTTACTTTCCTTGATTTTTTCCCTGTATCAACTGGATCATAATTCTTCGCACGTTCCGCTTTCTCTAGCGCGCTCTTGATTTTTTGCACTTCATAAGTTGCAGTAGAAATATCTTGCTTTCGAACAAATGAAAGCTTGGAGAGTCGAAGAGCATCGTCAATACCTTTTTCAGTCAGCATCCATTCTCGTCTTCCTGTCAACTTTAATGTTACATTTGGATGTACGAGAAGCTTCTGTTTCGCCGCCAAATCTGCGGCCCTAAACAGCAAACGATGCCAGGCGGGAAATTTCTTAAGCCGTCCTTCTTTTCGCACAATTGTTTGCATCGGAAAGGAACGTTGCTCTTCCGACAAAACCAGCGAATCAGCTAGTTCATCGACAAACCCTTGATTGCCTGAGCCAAATTCCTTCGCGTAACCATTATTCTTAAGCATTGATGTCAATAGAACATGGATCACTGCTTCGCGGCTCGGAAGAGAAAGTTTTCTAAAAATTTGACTTTCGTAGCTCATTGAGACTCCTCTGAACTAGACCATTCCACAGATTCTCAATTGACAAGGATTTGATGCCTGATCATAAAGATCGAGCGAGAACAATGTCTTCAGGTTTGCTGAATAATTTGAAATAAATGTATGCGATTGCCAAGGGAAATGCAATTGTACATTCATCGTTGGCATCGGTTGTAAGCTCTTTGACAATGATATTCCATAGCGTGAATTTTGAAAATTGTTAATCGCCGGAACATTTCTCGTCCTCGTTCTGTTTGTTATGGGGTGAAGATAGATATTCCTTCCTAAGACGAATGAGAAATACCGATGAAGGTTGAAATCTGGTCCGATGTCATGTGCCCTTTCTGTTACATCGGCAAGCGCCGGTTTGAACTCGCACTGCAGCAATTTCCCGGCAAAGATGACATTACCGTCGAGTGGAAAAGCTTTCAGCTCGACCCCGACAGCGTCACGCAGCCGGATAAAAGTGTGAATGAGTATCTTGCAGAACGAAAGGGCTGGACGGTGGACCATGCGCGGCAACTAAACGACCACGTTACCCAAATGGCGCGGGAAGTGGGATTGCAGTATGATTTCGACAAAGCCGTTGTTGCAAATTCTTTTGACGCTCATCGCTTATCACATTTCGCGAAGAAGCACGGATTGCAGGATGCAATGGAGGAACGGCTGTTCAGGGCCTATTTTACCGAGGGGAGAAATACCGCCGATCACGAGACATTGGTTCAGTTGGCAGTCGAGGTCGGCCTCAAGAGCGACGACGTGCGGCACATGCTTGCCGGTAACGATTTTGCCGACGATGTGAACAACGATGCATATGAAGCTCACCAAGTCGGCGCGCGAGGCGTTCCATTTTTCGTCTTTAACAATAAGTACGCCGTTTCCGGTGCACAACCGACGGAGGTCTTCTTACAGGCCTTGAATAAAGCAACTCAACAATAGCTTCTCTTCCTTTAACGCCCGCATGCCCCATTTACCTTGACGCCCAACTTCCGTACTCCGCACGTGACTCCTCGTGCGGCCAGGATCGATGGTACAGACCGAACGATGCAAAGTACCATCGATAACTTTCATAACAGATTTCTTCTTGAAGAATTCAGACTTTCCTTCCTTTGCCCAATCAGCCGGCGATGCCGAGTGGAGAGAAATAAATAAATACTGTAATGATCACTGCGATAATGACCAGCGACAGGACAACATCGGTTCTGTTCCAGCTGGCACGAGATTTTGATTTGTCTGCGGCGACGGTTGTCGCATACGTCAATCCATTCAACTGCACCTCGGACGGCGCTTCGGTGAGAAGGCTGACAACGACCAACAAGGCAATGGAAAAGACGAAGAGGAAAATACAAAAATAAAGAAAGTTAATTGTTGCAAAGGCATAGAGGATTCCGGTCAAATGGTTCTTCATCAATTCAAGAACGATGCGAAGAATTCCGATAATGAAACCGGTCACCATCGTCGTGAGCGCTCCTTTGCCGTTGATGCGCTTTGAAAAAACGCCCAGCAGGAATACTGCTGCAATCGGCGGAGCGAGATACGATTGCACACTTTGGAGGTACTGGTAGAGAATGTCGGAAATCCCTTTCATCATCGGGATCCACGCCATGCCAAGAACAACGACAACGGCCGTCGTGATACGCCCCACCCTGACTAATTCCCTGTCCGACGTTTGCGGCTTGATCTTTTTGTAAATGTCGAGAGTAAAAAGCGTTGAGCACGCATTATACACTGAAGCGAGAGAGCTCATTAATGCGGCGAGAATGCCCCCCGCAAGTATTCCGCGCAACCCTACCGGCAGCAAAGTTTTCACCAGCGTTGGAAATGCCTGATCGGATTGAGGAAGCTGAATTCTTCCGGAATTTGCCAGTGCATACGCTATCAGCCCGGGGATCATAAAAATAAAAAATGGAAGAAGTTTCAGATATGCCGCGAAAATTGTTCCCCTCCTGGCTTGTTGTTCGTTGCGGCCTGCAAGGCATCGCTGCACGATATGCTGGTCCGTACACCAATACCATATGCCGACAATGGGAGAGGCAAACAAGATTCCCAGCCATGGAAAATCCGGATGCGAGAGGGGAAGAAACATGTTCAAATGATCTTTTGTGACGGCATGCACCAGGTTGTTCCAGCCGCCGATTTCCACAAGGCCTGAAATAGTAAGAATGATCGAACCGCCCAGGAGAACGATCGCTTGAAGCGCCTCGGTATACATCACTGCATGCAGTCCCCCGAAGATCGTATAGAGCCCGGTAATGGCGATGAGGACAATTGCCCCCGTCCAAAAATCGACTCCCAGGAATGAATTGAACACAACGGCTCCTGCATAGATCGTCACGGAGACTTTGGCGATAACATAGCTGAGGAGCTGCACGATGGAAAGGAGCCAGCGCGTTTTGTCGTTGTAACGTCGCTCGAGGAATTCCGGCATCGTGAATACCTGGCTGCGCATGTAGAACGGAACGAACACCCATCCAAGCATGAGCACGATCCAGGAATGGAGTTCATAATGCCCCATCGCTAAACCGGATTTTGCCCCGGTGCCCGCGAGTCCGACGATGTGCTCCGAACCGACGTTGGAGGCCAGGATCGAAGCCCCGATGACGAACCAGCCTAAATTTCTATTGGCCAAAAAATAGTCGGTAGGAGTATCTTTCTTTTTTCTGATTGACCATACCGAAATGCCGGCGATAACGACAAAATAGAGAGCGACAACAACCCAGTCGATGGCTCCAAGGATTTCCATGTAAGTTCCTTTCATAATAATTGTTGCTGCGATTTCGAAAGCGAAATCACATCAATGGCTATTGTGAGAAATAGAACAATTATATCTTGCTATGCGGACGTTCTCCATTCATGAAAGCATTCGGGGAGATCCGATGCGCCGGCGGTTTTAGAGCCTGCGGATTTCACTGTAGATTCACTTCGATCTTTCTTCCGTCATAGTTAACGGACTTATCGGGCTGCGGGGAAACATCGACGCCCGTTCCATGACTTGGTTTAACGAGAACGATGTTGAACATTCTCTCCTTCAGCATTCCGGGAAAACTCCCCTTCCGGTCTGAAATACTCAACGTCCTTGCATCGTTATTCCATTCGAACTCGATCGTTGCGTACTCACCTTTTTCATAATTGTAATTGTCGTTCGCGTCTTCGTATAAAACGAATCGCCCGTTTGCACCCGGATAGATGCGCAGTTCTATCGGATCGGCTGCCTTCTCGGTTGCGTACTGAAGGAATGGACCCATCGGCACAATTGAACCAGCCTTCACATAAAGAGGAATGGTCTCGATTGGAGCTGGCGCGTCGAACGTCTCTCCTCCGGAGAGAATCTTCCCGGTCCAAAAGTCGAACCAGTCAGATGATTTTGGGAGATAGACTTTTCGCGTATTTTTCCCCGGCGCTGCTGCGGCGAGGCTGGACATTTCTTGGGTAACAGGATTCACAAGAAACGACGGCCCGAACATGTACTGATCCTCAATGTTGTCGATTGCAGTGTCCGTCCGGAAATCGAAGGCAAGCGCGCGCATGATCGTGTAGCCTTCACTGGTGACTTTCCACGACAGTGAATAAATGTAAGGCATTAAGCGATAGCGCAGGTTATCGTAATTCAGGAGAATTGCTTTTGTAGCCGCATCCCAGTTATTCGAGAACAATGCCCTTTCGCCTTTGCCATGGATCCGGAAGACCGGGCAAAAAGTCCCGAACTGAAACCATCGCGTAAACAATTCTCTGTTGGCAGGCGCCGACCAGTCGGGCGACATCCAATGCAGATGATAGCCGCCGATATCCGATGTCCAATAAGGGATGCCCGATGCACACGCATTGATCCCCTGGGTCACCTGACCTTTGTATGAATGAAAAGTGCACGTGATATCGGACGACCACAACGTTGCCGAGTTCCGCTGCTGACCCGCAAAGGCCTGCCGCACGAGAAAGAAAGCGCGTTTCCCGGGGATGTCGTTTCTCCAATTCTTGTACAGGCCTGTGGTGTGCATCAGCGAATACGTATTGAAATAGTCGATACCCTTTCCGATCGAGAAGGACGCTTGCCTTCTCGCATCGAGAAGGTCTCCGTTATCCGGCTCGCACTGGTCCACCCACCATCCATCCCAGCCGTACCGTGCTATCAAGCTGTCCTTGGCCTCTCGCCAATAGATATCGCGAGCGGTTGAATCGTGGGCATCATAATAATTGTCGAACGTGTGAGTCGCGAAGTTGTCCCACGTTACGCTCGTCATCCCTCCGGCTTTACTAAGTTCATTAAAATTCTGCGTCCCCTTCGCAAACACAGGCCAGATAGAAATCATCCCGTGAATATTCGCGCTATGCAACTCATCAATCATCGCTTTCGGGTCGGGATACCTCGCCGGAAACATCACATGCGAGCCGATAACGTTCGGTTCCCAGTAGAACCAATCCTGGACTATACAGTCAATCGGTATATGATTTTTGCGGTAGTTGTCTTTTACGGACAGGACCTCTGCCTGACTTTGATACCTGTCCTGCGACTGGAAGAGTCCGAATGTCCACTTGGCAAACATCGGGGCCTCGCCGGTTGCTTCGCGGTAGAGTGCAATGATGCGGTCGAATTCCGGGCCGTAGAAGAAATAGTAATCGACCATGGTTCCGCTTTCCGAAATATAGGCGTACTTGCTGTTATTCGCTTCTGCACCAAAGAATTTAGACGCCGAATAGTTGTCCCACATCAGTCCATACCCTTTATTCGACAGGAGCACCGGAATAGCTCCCGTCATATATTTTATGGCTAAATCCTGATTTCGCCCTTTGTAGTTTATCGAAAGCGAATCTTCGGGATGACAACCAAGGCCGAAGAGCGCTTCATCGGCGGGCGAAAGAAATTGCGTTGAACAGGTGTAGGTCTTGATGCCGGCCACAGTGGCCGCGGCCATCGTTGTTCCGTTCGCACCATCTTCGCCGAGAATGAGATTGTCGTGTACATCGAAGTACGTAACCGCATTTGTCAGTTTGTTCACCTCGATTTTCAATTTGTTCGTCGTCATCAGGATTTTGTCGGGAGTTTCGGCAACGTTAAATTCGGGTTGTGTTTTCCAGGAATTTGAGACAACGAATGAAGTCTTCGACGGAAAAGCCGCAAGAGCGGTGTACTTCACTTCAATGATGTCATCTTTGCACACTTTCACCTTCATCACTCCGCGATCCAGAACAACCGTCACTCCGTCGGCGTCTTTGGTGAAGGATACGACCGAGGCATTCGCAGCGCTAATAATCGCCAATGAACCCATGAGCATGGAGACGGAAAAAATAGCAACCTTTGCTGAAATTGTATTCATAATGCCACCTGGTTGAATTGTGTATGAGTATCTCGCATTGCAGGAATGTGTATGACAATAATCATGAAACGCGTTTTGAAAAATGACCTGCTCCCAAAAAAGCGATGCACTATAAAGTTAGAAAATTTTATATTGTGGATCAAAGGAGGTAGCAATGAGAGGACAGGAGCGTACGGCAAAAGAGATCATCAACAAACTGCGGAAAGCGGAGGTGTTGCGGTCCAAGGGGATTTCAATCGAAGAAGTAATGCGTCAGCTTCGCGGTGAGCGACGCAACGTCTTATCACAAAGTGATGGCTTCGCCACAAGTGGCGGAAGGAGTATGGGGGCCTGAGAGTTGACCAGGCCAAGCAATTGAAAGAACTGAAGCAGATGAACAACCTAGAAGAAGATGACAATGATTAAGTAACGGGGCTGAGATAAAAGAGGCATTCAGCAAAAGCCGGCATCTCGCCGGCCTTTGTTTTTTGGGGAGGAAGGGGTCTGCAAATTGTTCGGATCAATGCTACTTGAGCAGCGTAACCTTTTTTGTCTCTGCAAAATTCCCGGACACCATTCTGCAAAAGTATACTCCGCTGGGGACATTACTCGCCACCCAGTTTACACTGTAATTGCCCGCATTCTTGAAACCATCGACAAGCGTGATGACCTCTCTCCCAAGGACATCATAGATAACAACGGACGCGTGTGAGGATACGGGAATTGAGTATTCAATAGTTGTACTTGGATTGAAAGGGTTGGGATAGATATTGAAGTTGTAGGGTGGACTGTTGTTATCTCCTTCTTGTACCAGAGTAGCGCTGACACCCAAGAATGCATCCATCGCAGCCGTTGGCTCTTCCGTTGAAGGATTCCATGCTCCGAGTTGATATCCCTGCCAGTTATAGCTTTCGGGTTCCCAATAAAACACGCCCAGTCCGCCCGCCGACTTCGTTTTTGCGATGAGGTCCAGAAGATACTGATTGGCTGCGACCGGCTGGTTATACAGATATCCAGCCTCCACTGCCATGACCTTCGTCTGATACCGCTTGATCATATCTTTCATGTTGATCAATGCCAGGCTGTCATCGGCAGCCCACGACAAATTCGCCCAATAGGGATAGACCGACATGCCAATGATATCCCATTTGGCGCCATTGTTCTTCAGAGCGTCGAACATTTGCTCGAACATTGCATTCTCATGCCCGTTCGCCAAATGAACGATGACCTGGATCGAACTATCAACAGCTTTAACGGCGTTATATCCGCTGGTAATCAATGCAGCAAAATTATTCATATGTGTTGAAGCTCTGCCATCCTCCCACAACATGCCGTCGTTAGTTTCGTTTCCAACCTGTACCCATTTAGGAACAACGCCGAGTGATTTCAGTGTATCTAAGACGCCGTAAATATGGTTATAAAGATCCGTGCACAATTGCGGAAACGAATCATTGACCCATGCCGCCGGTTTGGTTTGATGCCCCGGATCAGCCCAGGTATCGCTGCAATGAAAATCTATCAACACGTTGAAACCCATGCTGTCTGCGCGGTGAGCCATGTATGCCACGTCTTTTTTCCCGCAGTAGCCGCCGCTCGGATTCACCCACACCCTGAACCGAAGCGCATTGATTCCTTCTTCCTTCAAAACTTCCAAGCAGTTTTCTTTGATCCCCGCATGGTCCTTGAACACATATCCTTGCGCTTCCATTTGCGACAGCCATCCAACGTCTGCTCCGTTCGCAAATTGGGCCCTGGCCGGAAACGGGGTGCAAACGGCGAGTAGAAAGACTCCAAGGGCCGATGCGATTATTGCCGAAAGCGTTACATTTGATTTCTTCATGTTTTCTCCTGTACAAATCTTGACTGAGGGCGACCTATGGAAAAATTGCTGAAGGCACATGACTCTGGGGGCGCTTTGTGAGCGACATCAAAGAATCCAGAACGAAGACGGTCGGGGCTGGACTGCCGTCGTCGTTCCACGCACCGCGCTCGGGGGCCCAATAGAGAACGCCAATTCCTTGCGGCGCTTTTCTGACAGTGTTATAATATCTGCCATGAATTGCAATCGTCCTTCCGGAGTGACGGGCCATACCATATTGTCGTTGTTCTTCACCCTCGTCCTATCGTATCCGGTCTCCGCCACAAGGAATGGTTTGTTGTATCGGTTCGCGCACTGCACCATGGTATTCCAAAGTCCCTCCAGCGTGCCGTGATGCCACTCGGGATAGAAGCTCTCACCGATAATGTCGTAGTCGACGTTCGCAGCCTCCAGATGATCGAAGAACCATTTGGTCGCCGGCCAATTCGAGCCCTGGTCGATATGAATCACGATTCGGGGCGGCGTGCCTCCGGAGGCGGACTTCACACCTCGAATGCCGGCCTTCAGAATCCTCGTCAAATGATCCCATTGCCTGGTCTCATCGTACGGTTCGGGGGGATTATACTGAGCAGAACCTGGAATCTGAACCTGTGCCAAGGGCCATAATGTTCCCCTCGTAATCTCGTTGCCGATCTGAACCCAATCGGGCATTGCGCCGGCATTTTTCAGCTGCGTGATAACATCGCCGGCGTATGCCTCTACCCGGCTTTCCAACGTATCGAAACTCAATCCCTGCCACGCGGCTGGAATATCCTGGTGTTGTGGATCGGCCCACGTATCGGAGAAATGAAAATCCAACAGGAACAA
>CAVYWA010000019.1:0-27040 GCA_963772165.1 uncultured Bacteroidota bacterium
AGCGGCTTTACAATGTTACTCTCTTTTACAATGATGAGAAGGGGAAGTTTTCCATAGTCGCGTTGAGCTATAATGAGAAGGACTATGTTCTGAGAATCGGAGAACGGCAGGGCGGGTTCCCGGGAATGCTGGAGAGGAGAACATTTGAAATCGTCTGGATAGCCGGCGGAAAGCCTTCTGGGCACAATTTCTAATCGGCAACGGATGTGTCCATGATATACGACGGCAACCAGCAATCAATCACAATGAACAACAAGGCCAAATAACACAACGGATTTTTTTTGACTTCGGCATTTTCCTGTCGCGTCTATAAACCCATCGAGCGCACGATGCCTAACTCCATGCCGCGCAATTCCGCAAGGGCTCTCATTCTCCCCAAAAGCGAGTACCCGGGGTAAATACCTTCTTTGTGCTGATCGGGGAGCATGAGATGTCCATGGTCGGGGCGCATCGGCATTTGCTTGTTCGCCATTCCCAGATCGGCACGTCGTTTTTGTTCGATAAGGAGCGCCTTCATGACGCCGTAGATATCGATGTCCCCTTCGAGGTGGTTCTCTTCAAGAAAATCCCCATCAGCATTTCTTACGACATTGCGCAGGTGAACGAAGTTGATTCGTTCTGCAAACCGTTTGGCCATCGCGACAAGGTCGTTGTCATAACCGGCGCCGAATGATCCGGTACATAACGTTAATCCATTCGCCGGAGAATTGGATACGCCGAGAATTGCCTCGACATCTATTTCGTTTCGCACCACCCTTGGAAGGCCGAGGAGCGACCACGGCGGATCGTCGGGATGGATCGCCATCAAGACTCCGGACTCATCGGCTGCCGGAATAATTTCTTTGATGAATGAAAGCAGGTTCTCTCGAAGTTCGTCCTCGCTCATATTTTCGTATTCACCGATCACAGAACGGAATTCTTCAAGTGTGTACGCTTGCAGCGACCCAGGGAGGCCGAGGAGCACCGTCCGCTTCAATTCTTCCTTCTGAGTTTCGCCCAGCGCTTCAAAAAATTCTTTGGCCCTGGCGATTTGTTTGTCGGTGTAGCTCTTTTCGGCATCGTGTCTTTTCAGAATAAAGAGGTCAAAGGCAGCGAAAGCCCGCATCTCGAACTTTGTCGTGATAGAACCATCTCGGAATATCACATGAAGGTTGGTACGAGACCAGTCGAGGACCGGCATGAAATTATAGCAAATTGTTCCGATGCCGCACCGGCCGAGGTTTCGTATCGACTCCTTATAATTGTCGATGAGTTGGCGATAATCCCCCGTTCGTTTTTTGATATTCTCATGTACCGGAACACTCTCCGCAACGGACCAACGCAGCCCTTCTGCCTCTATGATCTCTTTTCTTTTTAAGATCGCCTCGGACGGCCAGACTTCACCGACGGGAATATCGTGTAAAGCGGTGACGATGCCGACAACGCCGGCCTGCTTTGCTTCCTTGAGAGAAACGGGATCCTTGGGGCCGAACCATCTCCATGTTTGTTCGAAGGGCATTCTGATGTTTTCCAAAATATTCTGGATTGTCTTTGCAGTGATGCGTGCATGGCGCCGTAAGCGAAATCTGCCTACACTCCGCTGAAAGCGCTGAATCCGCCGTCGATTGCGATGATTGTGCCGGTGACGAATTTTGACGCGTCGCTCGCGAGCCATAAAACCGTACCGATCAATTCATCCGGCTCTCCGAGTCTTTTGAACGGAGTCATATTAATGATGGTTTTCCCCCGTTCGGTCAGAGAACCATCTTTCTTCGTAAGGAGTGTCCGGTTCTGATCCGTGAGGAGGAATCCGGGGGCAATCGCGTTCACCCGTATTCCATCTCCGAATTTCAGCGCCATCTCAACTGCCATCCAGCGGGTGAAATTATCGATCGCCGCCTTGGCCGCCGAATAGCCTACCACGCGGGTAATTGCGCGGTACGATGCCATCGATGAAAGATTGATGATCGACCCTTTTCGCTGTTGTGCAATAGATTTCCCAAAGACGAGGGTTGAAAGAACGGTGCCATTCAGGTTGATGTCGGTTACTTTGTTGAACTGCGATATCTCGATATCGAAAACACTCTGGTCAAGGCCGATCGTCGCGCCTGCGACGTTTCCGCCTGCGGCGTTGATCAGCACGTCGATATGGCCGAACTTTTTCAAAATTTCATCGTTGACGTTTCGAAGGTTTTCTTCAATTGTAACATCGCACTGCAAGCCGATGACGATCGAGCCGCTCTTTTTCAAGACAGCAACTTTTTTTTTCAGGTTTTCTTTATTGCGGGCGAGAAGGATAACTTTGGCTCCGGCTCGCAGCAGCCCTCTTGCCATTTCAGTGCCGAGGATTCCGCTTCCGCCGGTGATGACAACAACCTTACTTTTAACCTTGAAAAGCGATTTGAGATAGTCCATTTTCGTCCTTGTGAAACATTGTGCTCATTCAAAATAGAAAGAAATCGCGTAGATTTCAAATGAAATTCAAGCAATGTCAATGACGCAATGTCTCCGCGCAACCTCCCAAAGGTTCTCGCGAGATGCCGGACATGCTCTTAAAAAACATTATTGCATCGCAGCATTCTTCGGCGTAACTTTCGTTAGATGAATTTAAACCTCCCCGGAGAAGCCTGACTGCCTGCATGAGTGTTGAATTACATTTTAACAACCAACGAGCGGAAATCGTACCGGGACCATCCCTGTTCGAATGCGCTGCATCGCTCGGCGTCTACGTTCCGACCTCCTGCATAAAACAGGGAAAGTGTAAGGAATGTCTTGTTGAGGTTGTAGAAGGAATGGACTTGCTTTCGCCGAAAGCCCCGCAGGAAAAACATCTTAAAGAAAACTTTCGGCTTTCCTGCCGTGCTCATATCGTGAAGGATTCGGGCGTCATCCGCTGCCACACGATGCGCCGCGGTGAAATGAAAATCGAGGGGCATGCTTTTCATCTCCCTGTGGAGAGCCAGACATTAACGATCGATCCGTGCGTTACGCGTTCGGGCGCCAAAGTTTTTCTCGATGGGAAGGAAATCGACCGTACCGATGGGCCGATTCACGGCCTGGCGCTGGACCTGGGAACCACGACGGTCGTCCTTCGGCTGCTCAACCTGGAAACGGGGGAAGTTGTTGCGGATTCCTCGTTTGAGAACCCGCAACGATTCGGTGGGTCGGATGTCATGTCGCGGATACATTACGATACCGAACATGCAAATAAAATTCTCCAGCGGACACTAGCGGGATACCTGAGTCACGCGATCGAAGATTTTCCTGTCGATCCAAAATCGATCTACGAAATGGTGGTTGCCGGTAACTCGACGATGCGTGATATTTTTTTCCGTTTGAATGTCTACTCCATCGGGCAGAATCCGTACCAATCAATAACCGAGCTTGAAGTAAAAAGGGGAGAGAGAACAACGACCGGCGTGACCGGAAATGCTAAACGCCTTCTCCTTCCGATCAACCCTAAAGCCCGCATTTACGGGATGCCGATCATCAGCGGCCACGTTGGGGCGGATGCTGCGGCGTGCATGCTGGCGATCGACATGGCGAACGAATCCCGGCTCGTTGCCGTTATGGATATCGGCACGAACACCGAGCTCATTCTCGGCAACAAAGAAAAGATCTTTGCCGCTTCCTGCCCTGCAGGGCCGGCATTTGAAGGAGGAAAAATTACGAGCGGGATGCCCGGGTTGCCCGGCGCGATTGAAAAGGTTGTGATCGCTCCCGATGGCACGATTACATGTGATGTGATCGGCGACGGTCCCGCAGAGGGAATATGCGGGTCGGGATTGATCGACCTTCTAAGCGAATTGATCAGGACAGGCCGTGTCAACAGGCTTGGGCGATTCGAACATGATGAGAAAGAAGTCGTTCTCAGTTCTGTCGGAGGCGAAGAGATTCTGTTCACCGAAAACGACATCAACGAACTTGCTCAGGCGAAAGGGGCGAATGCGGCAGGGCTCCATATGGTGTTCAACAAGTACGGAATTCGTTTCGATGAGGTGGATGTTTTTTATCTGGCGGGAGGGTTTGGCAGGCACCTCGATGTGGAGTCTTCCAAGCGGATCGGCCTGATCCCGAATATCGATTCAGCGAAAATACTGCAGGTGGGGAATGCCGCAATCGAAGGCGCCTGCATTGCATTGTTGTCGCGCTCGAAGCGTATGGAACTGGAACTCCTTGTCAAAAGAGTGATTCACTGTCGCCTGGAAACCGACCCAAACTTTTTCGACTATTTTGTCGAAGGGTGTCAATTCAATCCGATCGAGCCGTTCAAGGTATTTTCCGAAGAACGATCCGAATAAAGAAATGTCATTCGAGAATATGAATGCTTTGATAGATTTTGCGCCGCTTATTGATGTTCAGGATTCGGAGTACCAACGCCTTCTGGGATATCCCCCCGACCACGAAGTTGGCGGGCAGGTGAGAGACCTGATTGATTCGACGAGAAGATGGTATGCTGAAAACGGCAGACCCTGGGTCTACGCACGCCGCGCCGAATCGCTGGAATTGTCAGGCAAAGAAATACGAATTGAGGGAGTTGAGTTTAGCTCGCCAAGGCTTCAATCTCTGCTCGGTGATGCCCGGTCCAACGAGGTCATGCTCGTCGCGGCCAGCGCCGGAAAAAATTGTGAGGAGAGAGCACGGCAGTTGTGGAGTGAAGGGAAACCGGATGAATACTTCTTCATGGAAGTCTACGGTTCTGCGGTGGTTGAAAATTTGATAACGAATGTTGGCGCGCGTTTTTGTGAATGGGCGGACCGGAACCGAAAAGCGATCCTTCCTCATTACAGTCCCGGCTACCCCGGATGGGAAATATCGGATCAGCATAAACTCCTTAAGCTCATCCAAAGAAATGAGGGCGCCAAGATAACGGAAAAGATCCGTGTGCTTGACTCCGGCATGCTCAAGCCGAAAAAATCGCTGCTGGCTGTTTTTGGAATTACGCCGAACATCGAAAGAGTAAAACGCCTTACATCGTTAATTCCGTGTGAGAATTGTTCTCTTCAATCGTGTCAGTTCCGTCGATTGCCATACAAAAATTCAATACCGCAAATCGAGGATATCCGCAAGCTCCAATCGGGAGGGGAGAATGGAGGGCACCGTCATTCGGGCGAAGCTTCTCCTGTTAATCCCGCGGTGAAATACCTTATCAACTCACGAGCCCTCCGTAAATGGTCAGAAGAGCGTTTGCAATTGACGATTCTCGAGGACCGTTCTATCGAAGCTCGCTTCCGATACGAAGGAACGACGTGCTCGAACATGGGACATGCGCTCGAATTCGACTATCACATCAAACTCAGTCCTTCGAATGAGAATTATAAAATTATGGCTGTGCAGTGCGTGCCAGCGCCGGGCGATGTAGGGCATACGTTTATGTGCCAATATCTTGAGAACGCACGGCAGCTCATGAGCGAGATCGAAAAAGAAAAACCGCTTCTGGGAAAACCGTTGAACGATGTCCTGAACTGGAAACGGGAATACAATCCTTCCGGCTGTTATTGCAGTCCGGAGAGCCGGGACTACAAATGGGGGCTGGTGTTCGAAGTTCTCCATTATGCGCTGGCGCAGCAAGAGAAATTGAGTTCAACATCAATGGATAATCATATCACTCTTATGAGGAAGAATTAACAATGATCAAACTCTGCGACCTCAACCAGGCGGCAAAAGAGAAATTACCCCCCACGGCAATTGACAAGTCGGGCATCGGCGTTCATTACATCGACGCGTTCATCAAACCGATGAACACGAAGATCGAAAATGACGTTCGCGTTTCGTGCAAGCGCAAAGGGTTAAAAGTTACGCTTACCGTTGGCACGAAAAAAGGAGAGGGGTTGATGAGAAGGCTCGACGTGAGCCGTGATCCGGTAACGATGCTGCAAGCGGCACTTCAGGAAGCGGCGAAGGGGGCGGGCGTCGAACTCAAAATTACCGATAGTGAAATATTTGTGACACCGTAACCCACTGACGGTGGAATTTTGGATGTTGGAATAATGGAAGCTTTTCATAGGCCTTCCGGATTGACAGCCTCGCTGCTATTGTAGACGTCGCCGTCAAAAATTACATATTTCTCCTTTTGGAGATTTGCGACATCCTCAAGCGGTGAATGCCGGGTAAGGATGAACCGGCTCCGGTATCCGGGCTTAATGAGGCCAAAATGTTCTTTGAACGCAAGGCGATGGCTACTGTTTCCGGTGGCACAACGGAGAACGTCAAGAGAAGAAAGGCCTGCATTTTCCATTAAACATAACTCATCGAGCAAACCAAAACCGTGCGGGACCCCCGGCGCCCCAGCATCGCTCCCCGCAATAATAGGTACGCCGAGCCTCTGAGCTTTCAATAAGCTCGACGAATGCTGGTCAAGAATCTTCCGCAGATGTGTTACTGTTTTGTCATCCCACCCCATACGGCGCGCAAGGTCAATTTGTTTTTGAACGGGAGCAAACGTCGGTACCCATGCGATCTGCCGGTCCCGCATTCGTTCCAATTGATCGAGGCGGATAAAAAATCCGTGTTCCACAGAATCGACGCCTCCTTCGACAGCATTTTCAATTCCGCGGTCGCCCGACGCGTGAGCGAATGTCTGCTTCTTGAATTCTCTTGCAGCTGATGTGAACTTTTCAACCTCCGCGGCAGTCATCTGAGGCGGCTTGATCACGCTGCCGGATTTGAATTCGATGACGTCGGAAACAATAATTTTTATTCTGTCGGACCCATTGCGTATTCTGGAGACAACGCAATCTCTTGGTGATTGAAAATCTTCGATCGGCTCGGCCATAAAACTTCCGTACTCTCCCCGGTGATTGATCGCAGCACCGGGACTGTCGACGTAGGGCATGAGCGTTCTTTTGGCGCTCGAATAGAGATTGCTCAGCGAGAGCCCGACACCCGCCTTATCTCCCGCATCGCGAACCCCTGCAATTCCCAAAGGAACCAACCTCTTCAGCCTCCTGTCTGCCGCCTCCAGCAATTTGGCGTGAGGCTGCTTAAGGTTAGCAGCTCTTTTTTCAGGGTTTAATTCCCCGCCTTCCAAAAAAAAATGTGCGTGTGCTTCGACGAGGCCGGGCAGGAGAGTAAATTCAGGCAAGTCAAGGTCGGGCTGTGATTGTCCTGATGCGATTATGTTCGATGGAGGAGGATTCTTTTCTTCCGCAACATACACAATAGATGTAGAGTCGTAGACGATGTGAGCGCTGCGAAGCGGCTGTTTGTTTTCGCCGTCGATAAGCGTGCCGACCCGCAGCCAGACTCTTTGCGCGTTCGTCGCCCGGGGCAGCGAAATTTGTTTTTTGTTATTCTGATTCGCCGGATTCTGCATTGCTCCAAATTTCCATCACTGCTTCCGCCTGCCTGAACCCCGCAGTCTCTTTGCTTTCGCCTTCGCCAACTCTTCCTTGGTCCAGCGCGTGCCGAAGAAGGGCGACTATCTTATGGTCGGCAGGGAGAGGTACCGGCAGTATCTCGGGGTTTGCAATTGCGAAGTCAAGACCGGCTTCAGTTCCGACAGTGAGATACGCCTTTTCGAGATCGGGGCGGATATGTTTCGGTGTACCCCATGCAAAATTCGACAGCCCTACCGTGATATGAACTCCTCGGAGGTCGTTATCCTTGCGGATCAAACGCATCGCATCCAGGCCGATGTTGACAATGCCGTATGTATCCGCGCCGACAGGGGCCAAGCCTGGATCGATGATGATCTGATCGTTCCTTCGCCGGGCCTTCGTCGCAAGAAGCTCAACAAAGTACTTCGCGGCCTCATGAACGTCTTGTGCATTCAGGCACTGCACAGACGTTCCATCGACAAACCGTTCTGATGCCATCACCACAACGAGGGTATCGTACTGAACGATGAGGTCGATCATCTCTTCCAACCGTTCACGGGATGCGGCGACTGAGTTGAGTATCGGCGCGCCGGATTTGGAACGATTGTAATGCTTGAGTGCGATTTTTTGATATTCGATGGAGGGATTGTCGATGCAGAGCGGCACCGAACTTACCTCCTGGATCGCCGGAACGAGGTCCGGAAGGAAACTCAACATTTCTTCAAGCCTTACCTGGATCTGCTGGGTGCCGTCGATGTTGAGGTCAAGATAGTCAACACCGAGGTCAGACTGGGAACGGGCTAGACGTTGATAACCCTCCAGGCTCCGCGCGCTGAACGCGGCGCGCGCCCGTCCATAAGCGTTGTTGATGAGATCCCCGATGATATGCAGTTTTTTCGTTTCCATGTTTCAACCTGAGTAAGTAGTCGTGTGTTAAGTGTGATCCCCCTCTTAGTCTCCGTGGTTCCCGTGCCGTCTCCCTGTTTCTCTGCGAAATAGTTCGCTAGTTACACAGAGAGGCACAGAGTTCCACAGAGTTTTCACTGGGGTCTCTAGTTTTTTAAACTTTCGCGGGCGTGATCCCGGCCAAGCCAAAAGTTTGCCCATGAAGATGTTCCGCGCAATCCCTGGTTCTGGACGACGGGTGCATGGCTCAACATTGCCTCGGTCTCAGCCCTGTCACTCTGGAGACGTTCATACGCACGGAGCCAGATACACTCGCCATAGCTTGCCACTTCGCAGCGCCCGTCCAGCGTTCCGCCGCACGGTCCGTTACGCTGGTTTTTTGCGCATTGCGACTCCGGACAGAGAAATGCAATATCCGGCAGAGAGCAATCACCGCAGTCTTTGCATCGAAATAAAACAGCTTTGCTTATATGCTCCATCGTTCGCAGCGCAAGCGGGCCTTGATCAGGATTTTTTGAATTTCTGCACACGCTGGCTCCCAATTTTCCGAACAAACTCTTGCGGGTAAACATTACATTGTGAGTCCACTTGGAAAAGCGATACATCAGGCTATACCGGCGATGCCCCGCCGGGGCAGGGTGCAGATCGGCCGTTTTTGTTTCCGGCGCTGATTCCGGGGCATAATAAAAAAACTCGCCCGGTCTGGAATAATTGATCTCCCGGTAGAATTGCATCCAATCGTTCTGTGCAAACGACCGTTCGATCTCCATGATTTTTTCAATAGCAGGATAATCATATGCCCCTCCGAGGTAGGCGCCGCGATAACCAAGATTGCGGTAGATTGCGATTTGCTTCGCCGCAAACTCGTAAAAAAAGGCCTTTCCTTTATCCGCAGATCGTCCATGATGCAAACAGAGCTCCAGCAGTCGGGGATTGACGATGATGCCGGGTATTTTATGATCGTGAAAAAGTTGAGCGACTTTCGGATTAAGGATATAGACGTTGCCGATCAACGGCACCGGCTTCATGCCATGACGGTCCATATACATACGGAGTTCGCGAATCTTTTTAGAATCGTATCCGACTTGATTGATAATGAATCGTGCGCCGCATTCAATTTTTTTCCGGAGTTTGAGGTATTGGGGAACGACTTCTCCTTCGCGCAGCTTGAAGTTGGTCGTCACAGCGCCGATAAAAAATTCCGTTTTGCCGAACAGGTGAGTCTCGTTGCGTGTGCTGTTGCGCGGGTCGTCGAAGCCATGATTCATTTTGTTCAGCATCGAAATTAGGCCGATGGAGTCGATGTCGAATACCGGTTTCGGCATCCCTTCGTTCCCCGAGACAGGATAGTCGCCCGTCATTGCAAGGACATTGTGAAAGCCCTCGCTGTGCAGCTGCCAGGCTGCGCTCTCCAATCCATTGCGGTTGAGATCTTTGCAGGTAAGGTGGATGACAACTTCTTTTCCTGCGTAGAGAATCGGCTTGCCAAGGGCTTGCGGCGCGAGCTGCGGATTACCGCCGGCGTTATCAGTGACCGAGATCCAATCGACGATAGGAGATTCAGCGAGCTGGCTTGCAAAAGCGCGCGCGCGGAGAGCGCTCTTTTCCGCCATCGAACCGCGGATCGATACCAGTTCAATACCGAGGAGAAAGTCGTTCGTTTGGTATAGTTTCTCTTGAAGTGTTTTCATCGTTCAATCGGAGGTGGCCGCCGGCAGGTGGAATTACGAAAGATTGTGAACCGTCTTCCGGTTAAACTCGCTGACAATCCGGCGAATTGCCAGCGTATGCTCGGGTGTACTGCCGCAGCATGAGCCAACGATATTTGCACCCGCCTGAAGCACTTGAGGGACGCCGCTCGCCATATCTTCCGGGAGCTGTTTGTATACCGCTTTACCATTTTCGAAGACAGGGAGCCCGGCGTTTGGCTGTACCATCGTCGGCAAGGTACAGACTTTGCGATAACGTTCGATGACCGCAGCGGCTCCCGACATTTCTATCCCCGTTCCGCAATTCAGCGCAATGATGTTTGCTCCCTTTATTTCCAGCTGCCGCGCTGCTTCATCGGGAAGCACGCCCATCATTGTTACATAAAAAGTTTTGTCCGCAGACAAGTCGTACGCGAGTGAAGCAATGATGCATGGCGCCCCTGCCGCTCGTGCCGCCTCGACAGCAAGGCCAAGTTCTTCCAGGGATGTTTGCGTTTCGATGATGATCGCATCAGCTCCGGCTTCGACAAGAGCACGAGCCTGCTCTTCGTACACTTTATATGCTGTCTCTTGCGGAAGATCGCCGTACGGTTCGAGAATAGCGCCGAGCGGTCCGATGTCGCCCAGGACATAGCCGTCAATATCGCCAAAGGCCTCCCGGGCGATAGACACACCCGCTTGATTAATGGCGCGCATGTTGTCGGCTTGCCCGTGCCGCTCGAGCATCGTTCTGCTCGCGCCGAATGTGTTCGTGACAAGGCAATCGGCTCCGGCCTGAACGTAACGCCGCTGGATTTCGAGAATGCATTCTCTGTTTGTCAAATTCCAGAGCTCGCCGCAGCCGCCCGGTTTGAGACCGGCGAGCATTAATTGTGTTCCCATCGCGCCGTCACAAACGAGCCGTCGGTCGAGCACAGCGTGGTGGAGAAGTTTTTTCATGATTCAATGGCTACATTCATTTGCGAAATTTACTTGCCTCGGCGCTTTCGGTGCGGGTTGCGTCGAGGATACATCGACGGTCTCACCTGCGCTCTGATTCCAGCTCATCCTTCACCGCTTCGGCGACTTCTTGTGCAGCGCCGCTGCGCTTCATTTCATCTCCCCATTTCCATTGTGCAAGATAGTCGTCCGTGCCGGTCAAGCCTTGCGTTTGCGCTGCTTGGTCGATGAGGGCGACAAATTTAAGTCCCAATTCAATTTTTACTTCATCGAAATCATCCCACGCTTTTACCTGCGATGGAATATCCTGCCAATAGAGTATTTGATAGAATGCCATGGTGAGATGTCCGTGAATGTTCTGCACCCCATGATCAATTATTTTTCCGAGTCGTTCTTCTTGCCGACAAGCTTCAGAAAAAGGTCGACTGCGCTCGATGCGTCCGCGCCGTAACCATCGGCTCCAATTTCATCGGCATACATCTGGCTGATCGGTGCACCGCCGATCGCCATTTTAATATGGCCGAGTCCTTTTTCCTGGAATCCGTCGATGACAACTTTCATATACGCCATCGTTGTCGTCAACAACGCACTCATGCCGATAATATCCGGCTTGTGCAGTTCTGCCGCTGCAAGGAATTTATCGATGCTCTGGTCTACGCCGATATCGTAGACCGTGAAGCCTGCACCCTCGGCCATCATGCAGACGAGGTTTTTCCCAATATCGTGCAAATCGCCCCGCACCGTTCCCATGAGAAGTACACCGGCCGGCTTCACCGTAGAATCCTTCGCACTGAGGAGCGGTTTTAGGACTGTCATCCCGGCTTTCATCGCACGCGCAGCGATCAAGACTTCGGGGACGTAGAGAATATTGTGTTTGAAATCCTCACCGACAACACTCATCCCTGCGATGAGCCCCTCTGTCAATACCTCCTGCACGGTTCTCCCTTCGGCAAGGGCATCCTTCGTCATTTGTTCTACTTCTTTAGCCTTTCCCTCGTAGAGGCATTGATTCATGAAAGCGTAGTCTGGCATCTCAAGTTCCTTTTTCGAAGTGTTCAGCGTTTGGCATTGTATTCATCCAACGCCTTCAGCATGGCTTGGATATTTTGCCGGGGCATGCCGGGGCTCGTCCCGCCGCCGACCGAAAGAATGATTCCTTCCCCGCCGCTTTTTTCGAGGACGTCGAGAGTTGCTTCGCGCACCTCCTCGGGCGTTCCCCGCACGCCGACCTCCAATGGGTTCACATTGCCCATCAGACACATTCTGTCGCCGACGCGCGCTTTCACTTCTGCGATGTCGGTTTGCTTCCCCCAGTTCAAGACGTTAAACCCGCAATCCGGAAGGTGGTCGAGGCACGCTCCTATTTCAGCATCGTTGTGATAAATTTTTACCCACTCCTTCGGGAAGGCATCGCAAATCCTTTTCAGGTACGGGTGAGCGAATTCTTGATAGTGTTCCTCGTTGATGAATCCCACAATATCATCGAGGATAAAAATTCCTTCGACAGTATTTCCCATCGCCTTGTGCTGAGCTTTGAGCCAGTCGATGATCAAATTTGTGCAGAGGTTGATCAGCTTGTGAGCCCATTCAGGTTTCTCAACAATGTCGATCATAAAATCGGTTGTGCTGCGGACGAACCCCGCCGTACACAGCGGCCCGCGGGACGTGACGAGGGGGAGTATTTCGCCCGTGTCGAGTATCCGCTGTCTTTGACTCCGAATACGATGAAGGGTCAACCCCATAAATGCATCGCTCTCGACCTCGTAATCCGGAAAATTATCAATGTCTTCGATGTGATAGAGTGTATGATATTCGCTCGGCGTATTGTCCTGCCAGAATTTTATTTTTGCCCCTAATGCGGACGGCTCGGCTGCCATGCCGTACTCCATCCACCATGAGGGAACGAAAATCACGTCACGGAACTCTTCGTGGATTTTCAGGTTCGATTGAAACCATACTTCGGGGTCGAGAAAATAATCCATATGTTTGAGACCAAGGTAGCCGGGGATCCACGGGCTGTCGATAATCAATGCCATCGGCACCTTGTCCAGTTTTTCGAGGCGTGCAGCCCTCTTAAATGTTTCCCATTGCTCGGGTCTCATCGCTGCAATCCTTTCAAATAAATTCTAAGTTCCATATAAAACGGTTCAAAAAAAACATCGTGTTGCAGGTCCCGTCCACTTTGACATTTGCGCAATATTCGTCTCGTAGAATGTCCTGCGTCTGTTTGAAAATCGACCGCCTTTTTTTTCTCCGGCTATTGCACTTTGAGAGAAAGATTCATAAATATTCGAAGTGCATGATTCCGAAGGGAATCCGATTTACCAATTCAAAACCAATTGAACCGATTCAATATGATAAAAAATTCCTATAGATGTCAACCCCCAAAAGGGCATTTGGTCATTTTGTTCTGTTTTTTGATCACGATAACAACAGGGTTTCTTGCAGCCCAAGGAAAATTTCCAATGATAGAAAAAACTCCGTTCGGCAAACTCGATGATGGCCGCGAAGTGTTCAAATATTCTTTAAAAAATGGCTCAGGCATGCAGGTCGAGATTATCAATTACGGGGCTATTGTAACAAATCTTTATGTCAAGGATCGGAATGGCGTACTTGCGGATGTGGTATTGGGCTACGATTCTCTTCAAGGCTATGTCAACGACAAATCCTATTTCGGAGCGATAGTCGGGCGATATGGCAACCGGATTGCTAAGGGGAAGTTTTCGCTGGATGGTAAGGAGTATCAGCTCGCATTGAACGACGGCGAGAATCATCTGCATGGCGGCATCAAAGGCTTTAATAGAGTACTTTGGGCTGCCGAACCTGCAGAGGATGAGAAGGGGCCATCTCTCAAGCTGACGTACGTCAGTCCGGACGGAGAAGAAGGGTATCCGGGCACGGTGACAATCACCGTGAAATATACTCTGACAAAAGAGAATGCACTCGAGATCCGCTACGAAGGTAAAACAGATAAAACGACGATTTTCAATCCGACGCATCATTCATATTTCAACCTCACCGGAACATTGACGAAAACGATCGTTGATCATCGGCTGATGATCTCTGCCGACTCTATGACTCCGGTCGGGAGTGGATTGATTACGGCCGGAAAAATTGCAAGCGTAGTAAATACGCCGATGGATTTTCGTACGCTAACCACGATCGGCACCCGTATCGACGATCGAGACGAGCAACTGTTGCTCGCTAAAGGCTACGACCACAATTGGGTGTTGAGAGATTACCATAAGCAAGTGCGTAAGGCTGCTGAAGTCTATGAGCCCACGACCGGGCGATTGCTGACGCTCTTCACCGATCAACCGGGACTTCAATTCTACACCGGCAATTTTCTTGACGGAACGGCGAAAGGAAAAAATGGAGTCGCCTACCAGTTCAGGACCGGCTTCTGTCTGGAAGCGCAATGTTACCCCGACTCACCGAACAAACCTAATTTTCCTTCTGCCGTCCTGAAGCCGGGAGATATTTATCAACAGACCACGATATATCAATTCTCAATAAAATAACGACGAGGTTTTTGAAATGGGTTCATTACAAACCTTAGACTGGCTGGCCATCGGTGCATATTTTGCAATTCTTTTGAGTGTGGCGTGGTGGGTTGTGAGGAAAGGGAAAGATGAAGCCGCGGACTACTTTCTCGCGGGGCGCAATTTAAGTTGGTGGATTATCGGCGCATCTATTTTCGCTTCGAACATCGGCTCCGAGCACATTGTCGGCTTGGCGGGTTCCGGGGCTAAAGACGGCGTTGCGATGGCACACTACGAATTCCACGCATGGTGCCTTCTTGTTCTCGCCTGGGTCTTCGTTCCCTTCTACGCCCGTTCACTTGTCTTTACCATGCCCGAGTTTCTTGAACGGCGTTTCTCTGTCCGCTCGCGATACGTGTTGTCGATCGTCTCAATAATTACGTTCATCCTTGCGAAGATCGCCGTCGGAATTTTTGCCGGTGGAGTTGTCTTCGCCACGCTGCTGCCCGAGATGCAGATCACTATCGCCGGTCACATCGTCGACGCTTTTTGGATTGGTTCGGTATTCGTGATTGCCCTCACGGGTCTCTACACTGCGATCGGGGGTATGCGGGCCGTCGCGTACAACGATGCAGTGCAAGTGACCGTGTTGATCGGAGGGTCCGCATTGCTGACATTTTATGGGTTGAACAAGCTCGGCGGCTGGAATGAGCTGAGGACTCTCTGCGGATCGGACATGTTCAATCTCTGGAAACCATTGACGCCGACCGGCGTCGAGAGCACCTGGTCGCCGGTGATAGAGAAAAACGCTGCGGGCGATCTTGTGAAACAGGCGTGGTATTTTAACGGTGCATTCCCATGGCTCGGCATGGCGATCTGCGCTCCGGTCATCGGTCTTTGGTATTGGTGTACCGACCAGTACATCGTTCAGCGCGCACTCGGAGCTCCCAACGAGCAAGTCGCCCGCCGTGGAAGTATCTTTGCGGCAGTGCTCAAACTCTTTCCGGTCTATCTCTTTATTATTCCGGGTCTTATCTGTTTCGCACTTGCGAAGAGCGGGAAAGTGCCTGGACTGGAAGCGGTCTACGATCCTGCAACAGGGAAAGCGACCGCAATCTCACAAGCGGCGTTTCCTATGATGGTGAAGTACCTCCTCCCGGTAGGTCTGCGGGGCATCGTGGTCGCCGGTCTCCTTTCGGCGTTGATGGGATCGCTGGCCGGTGTCTTCAATGCCTGCTCGACTCTTTTTACCGTGGACATCTATGAAAAGATACGGCCGAAAGCGAGCCAGCATGAAATTGTTCGCATGGGCCGCCTCGCCACGGTAATCATGGTGTTGATTGCTATGGCATGGATTCCGGTGGTGAAGGGGGCAACAGGCCTCTACAATTATCTCCAGTCTGTGCAGGGCTATCTCGCTCCCCCGATCTTCGTGGTGTTTTTCTTCGGGGTATTCTGGAAACGCCTCAATGCGCAGGGTTGCCTCTGGGCGATGATTGTAGGATTCGCACTTGGCTTATTCCGCATGCTTGTCGATACGCCGGTCACGCTCGGCATGGGCGGATATGCGGAAGGGTCGTTCCTCTGGATCGTGAACAACATCAACTTTCAGTATTTCAGCATCCTGATCACAATCATTTCTGCCCTCGTCATGATTGGGGTAAGTTATATGACCGAAGCGCCTGATTACGAAAAGCTCAAGAACCTTACCTTCGGGACAACGACACAGGAGCATCGGTCCGAATCGCAGGCGAGCTGGAGCTGGCGCGAAGTTGCAACCTCGGTCTTTGTCGTTGCCGTGATTCTCGGAGGGTATCTCTATTTTACCGGATGATAAAACAAACTTTTTCCGACATCAATGGGCAGGCAATTTTTTTTAACGCTTTTCAAAAGCAGTAACGCAGAATGATAAGAGAGATGACTGATGGTCTACAGAAAATTGGGACGCACCGGCTGGGAAGTGTCCGCAATTAGTTTCGGTGCCTGGGCGATAGGAGGAACATGGGGCGATGTGGATGACAAAGAGTCCATGGAGGCTCTCCACCGGGCCGTCGACCTCGGTGTAAATTTTTTTGATACTGCCGACGTCTATGGAGACGGCCGGAGCGAGCGGTTGCTTGCTGCTTTGCGGCAAGAGCGGAAGGAACATTTTTTCATTGCAACAAAAGCGGGACGGCGCCTGAGTCCGCATAACGCCGAAGGGTACAATCGTCAGAACTTAACTGCGTTCATCGAACGAAGTCTGAAAAATTTGAAGACCGATGCGCTCGACTTGCTCCAGCTTCACTGTCCTCCAACCGAAGTGTATTATCGGCCTGAAGTTTTTGGCGTGCTTGACGACCTGGTGAAAGCCGGCAAGATCCGCTATTACGGTGTCAGCGTGGAGAAAGTCGAAGAAGCCCTCAAGGCAATTGAGTATCCCGGGGTACAGAGCGTTCAGATTATTTTTAATATGTTCCGCCACCGGCCCGCCGAACTTTTTTTTGAGCAGGCTATGAAAAGAGAAGTAGGAATATTGGCGCGGGTCCCTCTGGCATCGGGGCTCCTCACCGGAAAATTTAAGCTCGACTCTGCCTTTCATTCGAACGACCACCGGTATTTTAATCGGCATGGCGAGGAGTTTGACCGGGGCGAAACATTCTCCGGCGTAGATTTTGAATCAAGTCTCAACGCGGTTGATGAGCTTAAGGCCATCGCTCCTCCCGGCATGAGCCTTGCTCAACTTGCCCTCCGTTGGATATTGATGTTTCAAGCTGTAACGTGTGCGATTCCCGGCGCGAAGCGAAAGAGCCAGGAGGAGCAAAACGCAGCAGCCGCTGACTTACAGCCGCTCTCTGAAAAAACGATGGCTGAGATACGTTCCATCTACGACCGCCATATCCGGGGAAGTGTTCATTATTATTGGTAGTTCTGCGCTTTATCTCAACAAGGTTATTAGGATAAATTGGGTGTACATGAGAGTTATTAACACTATTCCTGTAACTCAAGAATTCGGTTGCGAGGTGGCTTATCTAAAGGCAAACAAATTAGGGCCAGCGTAATATTGGAAATTTCTTTTTTTCTTCTTGCCTTTTTGGTACTTCTTATTTACTATTGAAACGGTTCAATTGTTATTTAACCCATTAAAATAAAGAACTGGATCGATGTGTTAAAAAGAAGTTGGGCGAGAGTTTCCAACTCTTGTTTGAGCGATTGAAAACTTCTTTGGATGCAATCGGCATTGAGAGAAGCAAAGATTCTCATTGGCAAGACTGAAGATCGGGCAAATCCTCGTGGGCTTCGCTTCGAGGGGTCTGCAGGCCGCATCATGACCCAATGTTGTTTTGCACACATCCTGCTTTTGCGCATACGGTAATTGACGATGATAGAAAAACTTTCACACGCCGCACCAGAAGACCAAATAGACCTGCTCGATTATAAGAACCCAAAACTCTCCGTCGACGATCGGGTTGCCGATCTCTTGAGCCGCATGACGCTCGAAGAGAAGGTTGCTCAGATGGTGTGTATCTGGGGTCAGAAGAAAACGATTCTCTTCGATGAAGCGGGAAAGCTCAATCTAAAAAGAGTAGGCCTCTATCTCAAAGATGGCATCGGCCAGGTCGGAAGAATAAGTGATACCGGGGGCGGCCAGGACGCGGTGGAGATGGCGAACCTTTCAAACGATCTTCAAAAATTTTTTGTAGAGGAAACGCGTCTCGGTATCCCCGCGATCTTTCATGAAGAATGTCTTCACGGCCTTGCGGCAAAAGATGCTACGAGTTATCCTCAACCGATTGGGTTAGCCTCAACTTTTAATCCTCAGCTTGTCGAAAAAATCTATTCCGCTATTGCAGAAGAAACCCGCTCTCGAGGAGCTCATCAGGCGCTGACCCCAGTCGTCGATGTAGCGCGCGATCCTCGCTGGGGCCGCGTCGAAGAAACCTTTGGCGAAGATCCTTACCTGGTTTCGCAAATGGGTATCTCGGCCGTGAAAGGATTTCAGGGCGACGGTACATTCGCCGATAAAAAGCATCTCATCGCAACTCTTAAGCATTTTGCAGCACATGGACAACCTGAATCAGGGTCCAACTGCGGTCCGGGAAATTTCTCCGAGAGGGTGTTGCGGGATACATTTCTCTATCCTTTCAAAGAGGTCATCAAGAAAGGGAACGCGATGAGTGTGATGGCCTCATACAATGAGATTGACGGAATTCCTTCGCATGCGAACAAATGGTTGCTGCGCGATGTCCTGCGGGGTGAATGGGGGTTCGAAGGATTTGTCGTATCGGATTATTATGCGATCACAGAGTTGAATGGGAAAGCGGACAGCGTCAGCCACTCTGTGGCGGCGAATAAAGCTGAAGCAGCGATACTCTCGATCAATGCCGGGGTGAACATCGAACTCCCCGACCCCGATTGCTATCCTCATATTGTCAAGCTCGTGCGGGATGGGCTTGTTGCAGAATCTGCGATCGATGAACTTGTGGCAGCACTGCTGAAGTATAAGTTTATGATCGGATTATTCGACGACCCGTACGTGACACCGGACGCTGAACGGCATAACCGCAGGATTGAAGAGAATAGAAAAATCGCGCTCCGCGCTGCGCAAGAGACAATTACACTCCTGAAAAATGAAGGAGGGCTCTTGCCTCTACCGAAGAAAGCAGGGACAACCCTGGCCGTGATCGGTCCGAACGCTGACAGAAAACTGTTAGGAGGCTACAGCGGGAAACCGAAATACTTTACTTCAGTGCTGCAGGGGATTAAGGAAAAAGCAGGGGACGAAATCACCGTACTCTATAGTGAGGGATGCAAAAATACGGTCGGCGGTGCCTGGGAAGAAGATGTGGTAACACTTCCGGATCCCGAAGAGAATCGAAAGCTCATTGCGCAAGCAGTCGTCACCGCCCGGAAAGCGGATACTGTGATTCTGGTTCTTGGCGATAACGAGCAGACGTCCCGCGAAGCGTGGAGTAACGTTCATCTTGGGGACAGGGCCAGTCTTGAACTCTTTGGAATGCAGAATGAACTCGTTAAGGCCGTTGTTGAAACCGGCAAACCGATTGTCGCCCTCATCTTCAACGGTCGGCCGAATTCGATCGGCTACGTTACGGCTCACATTCCTGCCGTTGTCGAGTGCTGGTATCTTGGACAGGAAACCGGAACGGCCGTAGCGGACGTCCTCTTTGGAGATTTCAACCCGGGGGGAAAACTGCCGATATCGATCCCGCGATCGGTCGGACATATACCATGCTACTATAATCACAAGCCTTCCTCTCGCCGTGGGTACCTCTTCGATGACATCTCGGCTCTTTATCCGTTCGGTTACGGGTTGAGCTATACATCGTTTACCTTCACCAATATTCGCCTTGATAAACCGATTACCCGGGTTGATGAATCGACAAAAGTGTTCGTCGACGTCAAGAATACGGGAACCCGCGCCGGTGATGAAGTCGTTCAGGTCTATATCCGCGATGTCGTGAGTTCTGTTACTCGTCCCGTGAAGGAACTGAAAGAGTTCAAAAAAATCAGCTTGAAGCCGGGGGAATCGCAAACGCTCACGTTCACGATTTCACCCCAACAACTGTCGTTCACCAACGTCGATAAAGATTTTGTTGTCGAAGCCGGGGACTTCGAGATCATGGTCGGAAATTCTTCGCGCGATCAGGATCTGACGAGGGTGATGTTGCACGTGGTGTGAGGAGGGATTTGCAGAAGACAGAATTCAGAATACAGAATTCAAAAACAAAGAGCCACTCAAACCTGAGACCCGATACCTAAAACCCAAAACTTCCCCCAAAAGCCTCGTGCAAACAACTTCAGAAAAACTCTCAGTAAAAGAAAAAGTCGGATACGCTCTCGGCGATACTGCTGCAAACTTCATCTTCCAGACCATGGTGATGTTTCAGCTTGCGTTCTACACCGATACATTCGGAATTACTGCGGCGGCAGCAGGGACGCTGCTGGTCGTTGTGCGTGTGTGGGATGCGATCTTCGACCCGATCATGGGTATTGCGGCAGACCGGACGAAAACAAAATGGGGGAAGTTTCGTCCGTGGATTCTGTGGACCGCAGTGCCGTTCGGCATTATGGGATTCCTTGCGTTTGTCACGCCCGATTTCAGCGCAGGCGGAAAACTTGTCTATGCCTACATCACCTATATCGTTTTGATGATGGTGTATTCGGCTAACAATCTCCCGTACTCCGCCTTAAGCGGCGTGATGACCGGAGATTTAGGAGAGCGGACGAGCCTTTCGTCGTACCGTTTCGTTTTTGCAATGCTTGCACAGCTCATCATCCAGGGGTTAGCGCTGCCGATGGTCAGTTACTTCGGAGCGGGAAACAGCGCCCTGGGCTATCGCTATACCATGGCAATCTTTTCGTCGCTCGCGGTCATCCTCTTTTTCATAACGTTCTCCACCACCAAGGAGCGCATCCAACCCGATCCTGCCCAAAAGGCATCACTCAAGCAACACTTCGGCGATCTCACAAGAAACGGGCCGTGGCTTGCGATGTTCGCGTTGACGCTGATACTCTTCATTACGCTAGCGATGCGAGGGAGTGTCGTCTTTTATTACTTTAAATATTACATGCATGCCGAAAATTATGCGAGTCTATTCAGCATCTTCAATGTGCTGGGAACGTCCTCCACGATTATCGGCATCTTTTTCTCGAAGGGTTTAGCAACAAAATTTGGCAAACGGAATGTTTTTATCGGAGGTCTCGCGGGCACGACTCTCTTTACCGCCCTTTTTGTTTTTCTCCCTCCGACGGCAGTGACATTGATCTTTGCGATGGAGATGGCTCGCCAGTTTGTCTATGGGTTTACCATACCGTTGCTCTGGGCGATGATGGCGGATGTTGCGGATTATTCTGAATGGAAGAACCGTCGCCGTGCAACCGGGATCATCTTTTCGGCGATCGTTTTTGCGTTGAAGGCGGGGCTGGGATTCGGTGGCGCAATTACCGGGTTTGTTCTCTCTTTATATGGCTATGTCCCCAACCTTGCACAGCAAAGCGATTTTGCCCTTAACGGCATCGTCATGACGATGAGTATTTTCCCCGCAATCACGTTTGGCTTGTGCGTTGTGTGCCTCCTCTTTTACAGTATCAACAAACAGGCTGAGATTCAGATAACGAACGAGTTGACGGAGCGGCGAAAGAGCTTTGCGCCTCAAACGGTGTAAAGAGCAATTGAACAGAACAACGATTTACCATACCCTCTATATTTTGGATGGATAATGGGAAAAAAATTCGTACCACTGCTTGCCGGTCTTCTCGCGTTTTGCCTTTCGGATAACGCGGTTGCGCAGACTGCCCTGAAAGATGTCTTCAAAAACCATTTCCTGATCGGTGCCGCGCTGAACGATGCCGAATTCTCCGGGACAGATCAACGGGGCGCTCTCCTCGCGAAAACTCAATTCAATACCATCACCCCGGAAAATGTTCTTAAGTGGGGATTGGTTCATCCTGAACCGGGCGTCTACAATTTCGCTGCATCCGATCGCTATGTAGAATTCGGCGAAAAGAATGGAATGGTCATCATCGGTCACACACTCATTTGGCATAATCAAACGCCTCTGTGGGTATTTCAGGATAGCACCGGAAAAACGATCAGCCGCGAGGCCCTTCTGGAACGGATGCGCGACCATATTCAGGCGGTCGTCGGCCGATACAAGGGGAAAATCAAGGGATGGGATGTCATCAATGAAGCGTTGAACGAAGACGGTTCGCTCCGTGAAAGCCCCTGGTTAAAGATCATCGGAGAAGAGTACATCGCCAAAGCATTCGAGTTTGCACATGAAGCAGACCCAAACGCGGAGATGTACTACAACGATTATTCGCTTGAGAATGCTCCAAAACGGGAAGGAGCTATCGCGTTGATCCGGAAACTGCAAGCTGCGGGTGTTCACGTTGCTGCGGTTGGATTGCAGGGGCACTACAAAATGGACTGGCCTTCAACAGGACAAGTCGATTCTACTATTAAAGCTTTCGCTGCGCTTGGCCTGAAAGTAAACATCACTGAGCTGGACATCGATGTCGTCCCGGCGACACAACGCAATCGAGGCGCCGATCTGAGCGTGAACAATTATCACCAAATAAAAGAAGATATCTACGCAAATGGTTTGCCCGATTCCGTTCAGATGGAACTCGCGCAACGTTACGGCGATCTCTTTTCGGTATTTGTCAAACATATCGGTATCGTCGGCCGCGTCACTTTTTGGGGAGTGACAGACGGAGACTCGTGGTTGAACTCGTACAATCGTGTGAATTATCCTTTATTGTTCGACCGCAACGGTAGACCGAAACCGGCGTTTGATGCGGTAGTAAAAACCGGCCAAAGACCGTAAAACTCTTGTCAAGGTATCAAACCTTGACCGGCTGATAAGGGGAACTTAAACAAAAGTTCCCTTTTTTATTTATCAGTTCTTCGCAGGATTTGAGGGAGGCGCCTTCATGAATCAAGTCTTTCCAACCCTTTTCAAGCAAATTACTTATCGCGAATGCATGGCCGTACGATTGGCACGGTTCGCAGTACTGAGCTTGTTCATTGCGGTCATTGCTTCAGCTCAAACAATCTCGACGATGAATTCCAAGCCCTACATTTCACCCGAAATGGAACCCGGGAGTTTTACCCTCTCGGCATCCGCAGCATCCGCCCCGCTTTGTGTCAGTTCGAGTGATTTTCCCGGAGTGCTCCGCGCCGCGAAAGATCTCGCGGAAGACATTGAACGTGTGACGAATGCAAAACCGCTTCTTCTCAGCGACACGATACCTTCCAACAAGGAAATCGTCCTGATCGGAACGATCGGAAAAAATCCGTGGATCGATACTTTGATCTCCCGGAAAAAAATCGGCGTTGCAGGTATAAGCGGGAAATGGGAGACGTTTCTGATACAAGTTGTTGAAAAACCGTTCGCAGGCGTAGATCGCGCGCTGGTGATTGCCGGCAGCGATAAGCGTGGAACAATCTTCGGTATCTACGACCTCTCCGCGCAAATCGGCGTCTCCCCCTGGTATTGGTGGGCGGATGTACCCGTCCGGCATCGGGCGAATCTTTATGTTCTTCCGGGAAGGCATACGCAAGGCGAACCAGCCGTAAAGTACCGGGGAATTTTTATCAACGATGAGGCGCCGGCGCTGTCGGGCTGGGCCGCCGAAAAATTCGGCGGGTTCAACAGTAAGTTCTATGTACATGTTTTTGAATTGATTCTTCGCCTGAAAGGGAATTATCTCTGGCCGGCAATGTGGGGGAGCGCATTCTATGATGACGACACATTGAATCCCCGGCTCGCCGATGAGTACGGCGTCGTCATCGGTACGTCCCATCATGAGCCGATGATGCGAGCTCAGGCTGAATGGCACAGGTACGGCAGCGGCCCGTGGAACTATGAAAAGAACGAAAACGTCCTCAGAGATTTTTGGACGAAGGGGATCAAGAGGATGGATTCAAACGAGAGCGTCGTTACGATCGGCATGCGGGGGGACGGGGATATGCCGATGACGGTAGGGTCAAATATCGATCTCCTCGAAAAAATCGTCAAGGATCAACGCACCATTCTTGGTACAGTAACCGGCAAGGACGTCACGACCATCCCGCAGGATTGGGCGCTCTACAAAGAAGTGCAAGACTATTATGATAAAGGGATGCGTGTTCCCGATGACGTCACGCTGCTTTTATGCGACGACAACTGGGGAAACATCCGCAGGCTTCCTGCGCTGGGCGAAAAACCGAGGACAGGAGGGTATGGAATTTATTATCACTACGATTACGTCGGCGGCCCTAGGAACTATAAGTGGTTGAACACAAATCAGATTGAGAGGACCTGGGAACAAATGCACCTTGCATACTCCTACGGTGTCAAGCAGATCTGGATTGTCAATGTCGGCGATATTAAGCCGATGGAATATCCGATTCAATTCTTTCTGGACTATGCATGGAATCCCGACGCCTTGCCGGCCGGGCGTTTGCCCGACTACACCCGTGGCTGGGCAGAGCAGCAATTCGGCAAAGAGCACGCGGGCGAGATAGCTGAAATCATGACGGCGTATACAAAATTTAACGCCCGGCGAAAACCGGAATTGCTTTCTCCCGAGACCTACAGTTTGGTCGATTACCGAGAGGCCGAAACTGTTGTCGCCGACTACAATGCGCTTGCAGAAAAGGCGCAGCATATTTATGACGCGCTTCCTCCCGAAAGCAAGGATGCATTCTATCAACTCGTCCTCCACCCCGTACTTGCCTGCTCGAATTTGAACGATCTCTACGTCACCGTCGCAAAAAATCGTCTGTATGCAAAAGAAGGCCGCACGGCGACAAATGGCCTGGCCCAAAAAGCTCAGGAATTGTTCGGCAAAGACTCGGCAATTTCTTATTATTTTAATAAAATCATGGCTGGCGGGAAGTGGGATCACATGATGGACCAGACTCACATCGGTTACACGTACTGGCAGCAACCGGACAAAAATACATTGCCCGAGGTGAAAAGAATCGAGGTCCCCGATGCCCCCGAAATGGGAGTCGCCATTGAAGGGCGATCCGCATGGTGGCCGAACGAGGGTGCTGAAGCCATGCTGCCCGAATTCGATCGGTTCAACCGGCAATCGGTACTACGTCGAGATATTCAATCGCGGGAAGACGCCTTTCGCGTATTCCGTGGAATCGGAACAACCATGGCTCGTGGTAAGTAAATCGCAAGGAACAATTGAAGCGGAGGAGCGTCTTTGGATCAGCATCGATTGGGCGAAAGTGCCGGCCGGCCGTCAAACTGCGGCAATCACTGTAACCGGTCCGCAGAATAATCGTATCACCGTGCATGCTACCATCAACAACCCGTCGCTCCCCGTCGATGGGAACGTACAGGAATTCGTAGAAAGCAACGGTTGTGTGTCGGTCGAAGCGGAACATTATTCCAGGGCTGTTGGAACATCAGCCGTCAGCTGGCTGAAAATTCCCGGGTTGGGGCGGACCTTTTCCGCGATGACACCCGTGCCTGTGACATCTCCATCGCAATCGCCGGAAGGAGCGAGCCCGCATCTCGAATACACAATGTAATTTTTCAGCACGGGCGAAATAAGCGCCAAGGCATACCTATCGCCCACGCTTAATTTTCATAACGATCAAGGGTTGAGGTACAGCATTTCCTTCGACGCAGAGCCCCCGCAAATCATTACCATGAACGCTGATAATTCGAACCGAACATGGGAACAGTGGGTGGCCAACAATATCATTGTGTCGGAATCGCATCACAACATTCATAGCCCGGGCGTCCATACGCTGAAATTCTGGATGGTTGATCCCGGAGTTGTGCTCCAGAAGATCGTCGTCGATGCCGGCGGTGTGAAACCAAGTTATCTCGGTCCGCCTGAGAGTTTCCTGCTGCGGCATAACAATTGATTCTCGCTAAGACGCAGAGGCGCGAAGAGTCTGTCTAAGAATTGTTTTGCGTCTTTGCGTGAGTGCATTTTTTGGATTATTCAGAACTCTCGATTTATAAATGACAGCAATCCAACATCGATTTTCCAAGGAGCATACTCACATGAAAGCAACAAAGCACGAAAGATTTCAACCTTACTCCTGCGTTTGCACTCTTGTTATTTTTTTGCTCACAGTTTTTCTGTCCGAGGCGTCAAGCGGCCAGGCGGCGCGCGGCGATTCGCTCTCATCTTCTCCCGCGGTCGAGATCGCCGGAACGCAGTCCCTGCATTTGACTTCTTCCATCATCGGACAGGAGTTCAATCTCTCCGTGAATATTCCGAGAGACTACCAGGATTCATCCAAAACATTTCCTGTCATTTATTTGTTGGACGGGCAATGGGATTTTCCGCTGCTCAATGCGATCTTCGGCGAGCAATACTATGACGGATTTGTTCCTAGTGCCATCGTCGTCGGGATTGCGTGGGGCGGAAATAATCCTAACTATGATTTCCTGCGGGCAAGAGACCTTACTCCATCAGCAACAAAGCAGGCCCCTGCGGGCGGGAACGCGCCGAAATTCCTGGAGTTCATCAAGAAAGAAGTGATCCCTTTTATCGATAACCGGTACCGCACGAAGAAAGACGATCGGACGCTCATGGGAAGTTCCCTCGGCGGCCTTTTCACGCTCTACGCTCTCTTTCAGGAAACAACATTGTTCAGCCGCTATGTGCTCACCAGTCCCGCAATCGGATGGGACGACGGAGTTATTGAGAGTTATATCAAGAACTATGCACCGAACAAGTCCCAGATGCCGGTCAGATTGTTCATGGCAGTCGGCGGACTGGAAGGAAACGAAAGCTGGTTCGGAAAATTTGCAGACCGCTTGAAGGCGAAAAAATTGGAGGGTTTGGAGGTCGAGACGCGGGTGCTCGAAGGGACCGGGCATTCCGGAGGGAAAGCCGAAGGGTACACCCGGGGGCTGCAGTTTGTTTTTGCGAAGCCGATTGTCGCTGTCGATGCTGCAATCCTCGACCAGTATGCGGGGACATACCAGGCTGGCCCGGAGTTCAATATAAAAATTGTGCGGGAAGAGAATCGACTCGTTATGATCGCGCCGGATAGCTCAAAATTGACAGTCCTCGCCGAGAGCGAGAAAGATTTTTATCTCAAAGGACAGTATCTGTTCATTCATTTTAAGAGAGATGAAAAGGGGAAAGTGACCGGTTTTCAACTGGAATTATTTAGCGGCCAACAATTCGTGGAGAAAGTGAATTAAAGTACGATTAGGGATCTAGGTTTAAGCAACTG
>CAVYWA010000020.1:0-39220 GCA_963772165.1 uncultured Bacteroidota bacterium
TACGCGGTTACAATTGTGCCCGTAGCTCAACTGGATAGAGCACCAGCCTTCTAATGCCGTTGCAGCAACAAAAAGCCCCTGTGTTTACAGGGGCTTTTGCATTTGTTGCGAGCATGAGTAACCAAAATGTAACATCGAACCTCTCAATTCTTGCCAACCTACCACATCGATTCCAAAAACATTTCATTCAGTTGGTCAATGACCTTATGGAAGAGAACTTCGTTTTGTCACTGCGCGGAAATAAAGAGCTTGTGCTGTCCCGACGGGGCAATCAGCACGAAGCCGTTATTTCCGGCAACGACCTGCAGATTGACCGGTAAGCCATCGACAAAGATCCTTAAAGGATTATCACTCAATGTCACAAGACATCGGGCCGGAGATTCATAAGTCAGTTCAATTCCTTCATTCTTTATCAAGCATTTGAGCAATTCGTCAGAGATGGCGATTAGTCGCAGATGTGCGAATTCCGCGCGAACGATTGAGCCCTTCAAACTCAATGAGATGTGATGATTGCCCGCCGGCACGATGACGCCTTCCGGTCCAAAGCAAGGCCAAGGCTTTCCATCGAGGAACACATCGACCGGTTTGTCAGCGGTGCTCAGCAGAACGGTACTCGGGCTTTCGACAATCCAACCCAGTTGATTGCTGTTCGCATAGCGCCCGCGGACAATGCAGACGGAATCAGCAGCCAGTCGTGCTGAAACACTGACGATTCACAGTAGAGACATACGCGCCCTCGTTCTCCTGATGCCGATTGGATTTGCTGCAGCAGTTCTATTCCTGTCGCTTGCGCTGAAGCGAAGCCAACCTGAGAATCTGCATGAACCGGCACGACATTGATGTCGATCATCGATCTGCGGCCAGGAAGGGCGTTCGTCAGGGACTTTCTGAGATCCTGGTACCGGCTCGGCGGCCGATTCCACTCCATGAACGGGTCTTCAACATTGAGTGTGACATCGAATTCCTTCAGGAGCTGGTGAGTCGATGTGAGATCGAAGCCAAGAAGATAATCAAACTCCGGGTGCAGCGAATTGTCGACGATTGTATGAATCAGTTCGCAATCGCGTTTTCCCGCGCTCTTGATTCGTGCGACAAATTCAACGACATGACGCAGGAGTCGGTTATTGACCGCGGTCCGGTAGCGATAGAATTGATCCAGGGCGGAAGTGTCACGCACCCAATAATGTCGGGATGTTGAATCTTCGAGTTCGAGAGGATCGAATCCACCGATCCGTTTGAATTCCGCACGCGCAGTTGAACCGAAACTCGACAAAGTAATCCGGGCGCGAAGGGCCGAGCCAACGCCTCTCCGCCCGCACCTGTAATCGTAAACTCCGCTATGTCCACTCCGTCCCAATCCTCTTTCAGCAGGACAGCGAGGTCATCGAGTGCCGTTCTCAGGCAGTCTGGGTTCTGCAGAGTCCATGAGATGCAGGAAATCGAGTTGGGCATCCTTCAGAAGAGCGTTCTTTTCGCCCGCCATGCAGGATGCTGGTTCCAGAACCCGACTCCAACGTGCGGCCATTCAAGCCAGGCGTAAACAAGGATGCCGTTTTCATGAGCAGCTTGAATCAATCGTCTGTAGTCGTATGGGGGAATGTTGTAGCAATACCAAGCGGCGGCATGCACGGCGCGAATGCCACGCTGGCGCCACATTTGCGCCAGTTTCTCGATCGGCAGCTTGTACCGGAATCCCGCATCGAAATAAGCATCGATCGCATTTCGCCGCAACTGCGGTCGACACTGCAGTTCCATTATGATGGCGTGACCAAGAGTGGGGAATCGTGAATATCCTTGTCCCGATATTGGATCGAATTGTGTGGCAAGGTAAATGAGCTTCCCTTTGCCGTAGCGCAATGATAGACCGACGGGTTTACCGCTGGCCGAATCTGCGTACAGGATGCTGGATTGCGCGCGCGGGAAATCGGCCAGCCCATTGTACTACCGGACTATCTGCCCAATGAAGATGCAATTCTGGCAGGAGTTTGTCCATCACTGTAGGAATGCGCGTCGGGTTTCCCAACCTGATGTTCAGAGCTGCCGTGAAAAGACTCGGACCATCGGTGATCAAGCATAACCCGTCGTCGACGCTTTTCAGGATTTCGCGAACTTGTGCTTTAGAGAGGAGTTTCGCTGACGGAATCTGGAATCACCAGCAATGCCTGTCGATCGTTCCGAATCGAGACAATTTGCCGATTCTCGATGCGGGTGATGGAAAAGCCCATTGCCGTGAGAGCACACGCAAAACTCTCTTGATCGACTGAATCACGGGATCTGGCATCACTATTCCAACAAAGATATACTCCGACAGGCCTAGAAGGAAATGAGTTCAGACCATTTTGTGAAATGCACTTCCCATACAGCAGCACCAAAACGGCAAAGCCAAATATGATTCGCAATTTCATCGTAAACTGTGTGGTCTCTTTTTTTCGACTGCAATTGCCTGGAATCCAACCCTTGTATCACACCTCAACTAATAAGAAACGCAATTGACGACGTCGAACGTTTCTTCACTGCGATATTACTATCATTTGAAATTGCGGCTCTTATATCAAGCTTTATGTCTCTGGTACAGGAGGGGGGACGAGCGGGATTGGTGAATTATTTTTGATACAAAGCTGTTCTCAAATCCATTACTGAAGCGGAAGTTTCCTCACGGTATCGTCCGGAATAATATTAACCTCTCCTTTCGGCGCCACACGGTAAGCAGGGTCATCCTTAATACCACCAACATTTACCGTTATTTCATTGGTTCCCGATAGATCGCCATCAAGCTGAACCTTGAGCAGATTGCCGTCAACTTCAGCCGACTTTACAGTATAACTCTTTCCGTTATCAGCAACAATCATTTTCCTGCCGAGAACAATATCGCCGCAATCTTTGGATATTCGTTTATCAAAACATAATTCAACGATGTCTTTCCATACCAATTTGACACCACTAAGCTGCGGCGGTTGATTATAAACCGCCCACCTAAGGGAGAACACATAATAAGTTGTAGAATCAAGTTTCATCAGCTCACAGGTTTTATAGAAAAGATTCTGCCAATCCAGAGGTCTGCGGGCACCGGCTTCCGAAACCAGATCGGTCTGGAAACCTATCGGCATATTGGGGTCAGTTGTTTTGATGACATCAAAAAAGGGGTTGTAAAGCAACGGATAATTACCCTTTAAATCGTGATTTGACCAATCCGGCCAATGAGTCTGGATAAAATGCATATCCGGTTTTACCCGCTTAATCATCGTCGGTATATCCTGTCCTTCCCACTGACGAAGTTTCTCCACACCGTTAGGTATGCTAATCCCCATCGTCCATGTTGCGACAAATGCCCCCGGACATTTTTCTCTGACTCCATCCTTTCCGTTGACCACCTCATCATAAAAATCGTTGACGGTCTTAACGCGAAACTCTACCAAATCATTATAGATCTTCGGAATCTTTTTATAGTAATTCCATTGGGCTTCATTAACGAACTCAGGAAAAACTGTATCGCCCGTGGCTTTTTTGAATTCAGTCTGGAATACGGGCGAGATATCCCCGTATAATACATCTTTCCGTTCAAGACCTTCCGTGATAGGATACATCGCCTCGGCGAAAGTAAACCCGTCAAAGCCGTTCTGGTTGATAAGCTTGACTATGCGATGTTTCATCCAAATTGCATAATCCTTGTGAACGAAGGACATGAATTTGTAATCATCCATCCTATTATTCGTGAACTCCATTCGATATTTTTCCCAGTCTTGCGGACGCTCATCAACCGGCAGATACGCACCCGACGCAATTACCAGGGCGGCCACGGGAATCCCTCTTTTTTGAAGCTCCGAGATAATATCTTTTCTCACCGCACTGTCCGAGACCACAAAATAATAAACGCCCTCATAGCCGTTTGCTGCAATTTCTTCCGCGATGCTTCTCGCACTGCGGTCTTTATACATATCAAAACCAAAATCAGCCTGAACAGTCCTCCCGTGGAGGAGCTTTTTTGCTCTCGGCGTAAGTTCGGTTCCATCAGCAGACGCATAAAAAGCCGTCAGCAAGAACAGGCTTATAAATATCGTTCTGCCCGTAAATTTTTTCTTTTGTTCAGTGAATATCATTTTCCATTTCCTTCGCGTTGTTGGGGCAAATTGTTTGCCACACAGGACAAGGCTTCCTTTGAAGCACCACCGGTGAAAGCAAAGGCAACTTTTGCTCTAATAAGATTATTAAAACTTAAGACTATGTCTTCGGTTTTATCCCCCTCTAAAACAAGAAACGTTCCTGTGACTGCAGATGCGTTGCAGCCATGAATGAAAGCTCCTTCGACATCGTTAAGATGAATAGCAGAACCCTTCTCGACGAACTGCCTGCCTGCGAAATTATCAATCTCAAGATTCTTTACATTCCCGCACTTTATAGCTCCCAGCCAGCCCCCGGATGCCGAGCCCCACTCGATTTGAACATTGTCAACCTTTATGTCTTCGACCCAATTGCAATAAATACCCCACGGAATCTTTTCAAAACCCCAGACGCCGGGAGAATCCGCATTTGACGCCGGTTTCATTTCGCCGTTTAGTACCAGCCTAATATTGCTCATGCTCACTCCCCGAACGGATTTTCCGTCCATCCCGCCGATATAGCAGCTATTTGCCGCCTTTGCGATTAAGTTATCTATTGCAATATGCTCAATCTTGCCGCTAAATACCCCTTCCCTCTCTCTGCCGAGCCAGATATAAATGGGTCTATCCACCCTGTCCATTACCACATCGGAGAAAATAATTCCGTCAATCTCAGCTCCCTCATCTATTTTTGTAAATGGAATCTTAAGCACCGGCAATATTGAGACTATATCAATTCCGATGTGGGTGTCATACATAACTATGTTGCTAAAGATGCAATTTTTTATCGGCGAATCGCCTTCGTAACCAACTCTGACACCACAGGCTGTTGAAGACAGAGTACAGTTTGTTACGGTCAACATTCTCACAGGCTTTTTTGAAGCCGATTTTTGCCGCATCGCTTTTCAATGCAATACAATCATCGCCTGCGGAAATATAACAATCTGAAATCGCAACATTGCTGCTGCAATCGATATCCAGACCGTCGGTATTAGGCCCTTTGCGCGGATTATCAATGTTTATGCCGGTTATCTTCGCTCTGTCGCAGCCCATAAGCCATATCGTATAGAAGGGTGAATTTCTTATGGTAATATCACGAATAATAATGTTTTGACATCTGGTCAGGCGAACAACGCAGCCAGGCCGATTTGCTTTGGGTTTAAGTACAAGCGGACTAAACATTTCGGATTCCCAGAAAGCGCTTCCCTGGCCATCAATTGTACCTTTGCCTTCAATAGCTATATTATTAACATCTGTAGCACATAAAAAATATTTGTTCGAGCCGGAAAAATGAATTTCGGAGACCGACTCATAATCATTCGTATCTTTACTTCCATAGAGAGTCGCTCCCTGTTCAAGGTAGAATGTTATGTTGCTTTTTAGATGCAGACTGCCGGATAGATAATTGCCCGGAGGACAATAGACTGTTCCGCCACCTTGTTTGGCACATTTGTCGATGGCAGCCTGAATTGCCTTTGTGGAAAGAGTTTTGCCATCTGCCACAGCGCCACAGTCAAGAACATTAACCGAATTTGTAGAACCGGCATCTCTAATGGGACGACTGAAGCCGCCATTTGCAGCCAGTAAAACTGCTCCTATTAAAAAAATAACAGAGAGATTTTTCATAAACCAATATCGCCTTATCCGAGTGTCCTGGAAAAAATCACTCTGTACTTTTTCTATCGAACCAACCTTTGCCATTCTGTCAATTGTAGTGATTCATTTCGTGAATTAATTTATTATCAAAAGTGTTCGTCGAGATGCCCTATAAACGAAAGCTGTGCTCAAAAGAAGTAAATTCCAAACAGTAAAGAACCCAACATTTAAGGGATTCGGTTTTGCATTTAAAATTGTCAAATGAGCTTTATAACCCTGATTGCGGTCCTTCAGATTGGCATGTAACCAAAACAATAATCCAATGCTCAGTACAAGTTAGCTGAGTCCAAGGATTTTAAAAAGGGTCTTCATGATTGATAGATTTTTATATTTACGTTTGAGAGAATAAGTAGCTAGTTACTTTTGTTTAGTGCTTTACGTTGATCTGCATCATTATCATAATTGTTTCTGTACATCACTTTACGTTCAACATCTTCGTCATCCATATCGGGACCTTTCTCAATTTTGCGCCAGTCGATCGTACGATTGTATTTCTTCATTGCCTTTTCTACATCAAATACGCGTGAATCATGCAACTCCAACGTGTAAGGTGTATAATCAGCAGTTGGCGTGAAGAAATCCTGTAACAACGATGCTGTAACGTCAAACTGATTTACGTAAGGGACATTCAGAATATTATAGATCGTTTTCAGGATCGATCCAAAATTGGCGTGTGTATGCGAAACATATCCTTTTTTCACATAAGGACCAGCCATCATCAATACAGAGCGATGTGCATCGACATGATCAACTCCTCCCTGAGGATCATCTTCTGTAATAATCACGAGCATTTTCTTCCAGAATTTGGTGCGTGACAGGAAATGCAAAATCCTTCCAACGGCCAGGTCGTTATCGACCATAAATGAAGAGGGGTAGAGATAACCGTCCTGTGGACGTATATCCGCTCCATGATCATTCGGAACCTGCATCGTAATTAACGAGGGGAGATTTTTTTTCCCTTTGATCCATTTGTTGGTAAATTCTTTTTCGAACTGATCCATCCGGTATTGATCGGGTATATTCAAATTAAACCCGGCATAATTATGACTGGTCCTTTTGAACAATGCCTTTTGCATCGGGACCATTACACCATGAGCAGCACCCGTACTTGTATCATACCATTCCTCGCGCACATGAGCTGTCTCATTGGCTTCCCCAAAGTTGTAGAAATCAACCTTCTTTCGGTCGAGCGCTTCCCAAAGTCCGCCAATTTCGGCATAATCTTCAGGATCGATACTTCCCGAACTGCCAGGGAAACGTCTGCCGGAAGCTTTGGAAAAGATTTTGGCAGATTTTGAAACGCTCGAATTGGCTTCGACCCATTCGTTGGGTATCACACCCACCATCCAGTGATGACCATGGATTGAAGCATCACTGTCGCAGTAATAATTATCAGAGAAAGAGAACTGTTTGGCAGCCTTGTGATGATTGGGGCTGATTTTCAGCTTTGGAAATTTCCCTTTCAGGGAGTCCGGCAAAGTATATTCGTTGTTCACACCAAACCGTGCAAGGGTACTATCGCCGGTTGCATTTTTCAGCTGACCAAAGACCTCATCATAGGTCCTGTTCTCTTTGGTAATGTAAACAATGTATTTGATGGGTGATTCGCGCAAACCGGGTAAAACAGGTAATGGATTTTCTCCATCATCTGTTACACTGATACTTTTAAAGGTATTATCAACCGACTGTTTTGTATATGCAGCCAATTGTCCGGCATCGGGCATGGCTACTTTCTGAAAAGACCCCAACTGAATATCACCAATGTAAGATCCCTGCGGAGGAGAGACAAATCCCTTTCCACCATTAGGGCCGGCGCCCAACCCGCGGCAAGTAATGATATAAATTTCATTTCCATCTTTGGATAACTGAACACGCGTAGGTCCCCAGCCTGAAGGGATTAAACCTTTTGTTGTTCTGGATTCCACATCAATAACTGCTACGGCGTTAAATCCCAATAAAGCAACATAGAGTGTTTTTTGATCTTTACTCAACGTCAGTCCAAAAGGTAACAACCCACGGTATTTATCGATCCGAGGATCAACAAGTATTGGAATATCGCCAATAAGTTTGTGATTCTTGTAGTCGATGATTGATATATTGTCATCCGTAGCATTCGACACATAAGCAAATTGTTCCCCAACGGCAATCGAGTTAGGACTTGCGCCGCCTACGACTTCAGCACCTTCAATCATATGCCCGATTTGGTGGCCTGTTTTGAATTTATCCATCACTTTGTTTGTCGCCAGATCCATCGTAAACACGCTCATGGCATCCGGATTCAGCGGACTGCCCACTCCCGGAACTTTGTGTCCTTCAACCCAGGTTCCATTGATCGACTCTTTGGTATTATCACCATATGGATGATGTGAAATCAATTTGGAGTCGTAGTTTTCGGGAGTAGCGCCTTTTATCAGCGGATAATCGTACACTCCCACATTCGCAACCAAAGCCGTTTTTTTATCCGGGCTCAAAGTAAGGCCAAAAGGTAAACGTCCGACCTTAATCGATGCTATAACTTTACTGGTTGCCAAATCGATACGGACCATTCTGAAATTAGCCCTGTCTAAAACGAGCAACTCATTATTTGCCTCATTGAGTACCAAATCGGAAGTAAAACTGTCATTGAATTCCACTCCATTTACACTCCCATTTAATGAAATTGAATCGAGGCAAGATAAACTTTCGATGTCGTATTTGATAACGGATCCATTATCTCCGCCACTCAAATAAACTGTTTTTGAATCGCTTGCAAAGGCAACACCTAAAAATGATCCATGAGATAATGGTGATTTGATTTTTTTGTCATAGCTCGGAACCCTGGTTGTTTCCAACGATTGAAGATCAATAATCGTGAACACTCCATTGTGCAATGTTACCGCTTTTTTCCCATCGGGGGCAACTGCCATTCCGAACGGGCCATTCGTAATCCGAATCAGATCGCCAGCTGGGGTTGCGAACCGCCCACTTGGTAATATTGTAGTGCCACCTACCTTTATTTCAGTAAATTTATCATCTGCCGGAGCAATCAAAACATCAAACTTGTTTTGTGATAAGCCAATTTGACACCTCATTATAAAGAGTAAGATGATTGTTATGGGGGTCAATGTAGTCATCGTCTATTTATGGTTCGTCTAACGAATTAGTGGGTTAATTTTGGCCGTCTAAATATTTATAGAAGGGTGAATTTCTTATGGTAATATCACGAATAATAATGTTTTGACATCTGGTCAGGCGAACAACGAAGAATTACGCAATCAATAAGTGTGAAGATTTTCAGTGTTGCTTTCATACGTACCATCTCTTTAAAAGTTCAAAAGAAATCGAGTGCGGCAGCAGCATTCAGGAAGCAGCCGTTAGCCGCCTTTCTCTCGGTTGCGTGTGGAGGCAAAATGAAGCTTCAGCAATTTCCGTAATATCGCCGGGCCGAATCGGCAAGGATCATTACGCAACAGTATGCATTTTTTTAGCATCTTTTATTAATCACTTTTCACTGGTAAGGAGATTGCTGCGAACCTCTAACTCATCGCAATATGTGAATTCATCAAACGTCATTGCTCTTGGTACTGTTCTGAAGTCAACATATCTTGCATCGACGGGTTCCGGTCGTGTGAATCGATATTTATATGAAGCCGCCGGAGCAAACCATGACACATTTGGCCGTGTAAAGTCGCCAACTTCTTTAAAGTTGATATTATCTGTTGAAACTAAAATCGTCACTTTTTCTGGTAGAAAAACCATTGCTTTGTAGTCGAAGAGATAATTTGCTACAAATTGTTGCACCGGCATCGTTTTGCCGAGATCAATCACCACGTCCCGTGCTTTTTGATAGTTATCGTGGAAACCTTCCCATCGGGGATCCTTTATTGTAGCACTGTCAGCATAAATTCCATCCGTCAATTTTGTATTCTTCGTTCCCGAAGTGTCGGTACAACTCGGTATAGAAACCGTATACGGACACCCAGCAGAAACTACGTTTGGAAGATATGCGATCTTTCCTGTATTGATGGTTATTGAGGGGGTAGAGGGAGAAACATTGCCAGCAAAATCATAGGCTCTCACTTGATAAGTATAATCTGTGTTTGAATGCAAACAAACATCTGTGGCGCTGGTAAGCGATGGGTTTGCTTTTTTACTTCCCGTGAATAAGCCTTTCAAAAATCCCCACACCTCTGACCAAAAAGAGGACTGGTCATTTCCACCTTCCCTTACCCTTGGAATTTGGTTTTTAAAAACGATCTCCCCGTTGCGGTATACATAATACCCGCAAACACCTGCACTATCTTTTGAAGCATTCCAATTCAGTGCGACATCGCCGTTGGTCTGAAGTACTGCCGTAAAATTTGTCGGCGCGGCTGGCAGTGGGCCTTCAAGGGAGCCGGTTTTAAGATACTTCATGTACGCGGCCTGATAGCCGGAATCCACTTTGATCGGACTATCGTAATAACAGTAATCCCATGTAATAAAATTCTCGACATAGGGCTGCTCAAGCTTCATTTGTGAAACCACGCGACCAATCGTGGCCGAGGTGTAGTCGCTGAGGTCGAACGTCTCGACATCGGACCACATTACCAAACCCGGTTTTGTATCGACAGCCCGACGCAGCGCGGAAAACCAGGCGTCAACTTCATTGATGTTAAGTCCCCGCGCTCCTACACAATCCTGCGGACAGAAAATATCTCCCGGAGCAGTATGTAGTCCAGCAAAGACATTCTGCCACATGCCTTGATACGCTTGCGGAGATCCAAAAGACGAGACCATAAATGGACACAACATGAAGGGGAGTTTCTCATTTGTTGATATCAGGTGATCCAATTGCATGTTCACTGCATTAATCAGTACTTTCTGCTGTACTTCTGTCACAATTTGTATATTGTTTACTTCATAAACCCAATACCATCCATAAAACGCATTTGAATATTTTTTCTTGTATAGATTCCACAGTTCATCACATACTCTATTGTCAAAATTCATTTGTCCATAAAACCACGTCGAATCATCAACACCTGTACCCCACCACTTATTATCGATATCAATTCCGATAAAGATTTTTACTCCCGCCGATTCTGCGTTCCTCAAACACGCATCAATAACATCCGGTAAAACAACTCCACCCACCTTATCCATTTCCGTATTTGGCAACGTTGAAGGATAAATCGTTTTTGTGGCCTTTCCTATTGAAGTTTCTGCGGCAGGCAAAATAATAATATAATGCATCCCAGCACTTTGTATTGACGCGAACTCTTGCTGCCATTGTGCATCCGTCCAGAAGCCGCACTGATCGGCTGTTATAAAAGACCCATCAATCACGGCTTCCTTGGCACCCGCCATCACGACAGCTGGTACTATAAATAAGAACGAGACATATACGGCGCTGAGCAACAAGGCTCTCAGTTTTTTTATGATATGTGCTCGACCAAGAAGCCTCTTTCTGTGCAAGATGTCTTTCGAGTGAGAGGTTAAAACAAATCGTTCAATTGTTGGAAATAATAAGTTCTTGTTCATTCTTTTCTCCTATCTATAATAAATCGTGCAAAAGCAACCCCAGGCAAACACGCTCGGTTCTTTATTCTGGTCGTCCCGGGGTTGTGTAAGGCGACAAGAGACATCAAGGTTATCAATGTAATTAGAACGGTTTCGGCCTTTTTTATTCTGAGTTCACTTTCTGTCAATCGAGCCATTTCCAATGGCACTTGTTCCCGCTGTGCCTAATATAGACAGCATAGAATATCTAATTTTTCGCTTCGGTAATTTTTTTAAGCTGCCGAACTTTCTCGTAAAACTGTTGCAGCGACATTTCTGTGAGGAAAATCATTCCACGCGCACCGCGAAGGCGAGGGTGCGGATTTTGCTGGAAGAATTCCTTGCCCAAGCATGTCCTGACCATCGAATACTGCTGAACCTGAATTTTTTGGGCGAGTTCCGAAAAAGGGCCGTCGTGCTCATAACTTGGGAACGACGCGGCGCTTTGCGATCCGAAACAATTCATAAACGATGTATGAAGCAACGACATCGTATTCAAGGAAACAGGAACCATCGTATCGGCAGCCGACGGTGTAAACCTGTACCAAATATTCCGGTAACCCCAAATCCGGAGATTCGAATCACCGCTTTCTTGTTGATATAACCGAACGGCTTCTGCGATCGCCTGCAGAACTTTGTAGTGCGTGTCAGGGCCGCTTCCTTCCGGGTCGAAAGCCACCGTGATGACGTTCGGCTTTATTCTTTTAATTAGTTCAAAAATCGGCACAACATCGCGGTGTACTTCGGGCTCTTCGGAAAAGAGATCCCCGCGGTAAAATCCTAATCGCAGGGGAAAAATAGACGAAGGTTTTATCCCAAAATATGCCCAGAGCAATTCAACTTCCCACTCCCGCAGCATCCCTTTGAGAGTTTGTACCTCCTTTGGATCTTTCGCACCAGGGTACTGATGTTCAAAATAACGTTCAAGCTCGGCAACCTTTTGTTTGAGGACGTCGAGATCCTTCGCTGCATACACTTCTACAAAATTTCTACACACCCTGCGGGCTTCCGCTTCATCCTTTGTCTCCTGAGTTTTGGCAGCAACGCCGTCGAGAAACATGTATACTTCTTCGGCCCGCCTCGCTTGGTCTGTCGGGTCAAAATATCCTGAAGCGAGGAGATCTGCAAACGAGGGCTGCTCCAAATGCCGGTGTAATTTCTTTACGATCGAAAGGTAATAATGATTTGAAACAGCGTTAAACCCCGATGTCATATTGGCAAAGTAGTGCTCGTTGCTCGGGTCACGAACAAGATGATACAAGTATGAGAGGTATCCAAGCGTGATGTCATCGTGGTGAGGTTCCGTGTGCAGGAACGTCGTCTTCAGCAACGGCTCGAGCCCTTTCGAAATTTTTTTGTGCAGCGAATTTTGGACTGCGGCGATGACGCCGGCAGGGCGTTCCTTGGAACGAAGAAGGAACTCGCGGGTAAATCTATCCGAGTCAAACTCCCCTTGTGTCAGTTCATCCAGCCTTTTCCCTTGCTTGAGAGCCAGCGAAATGACAACGTCATCCCTGTGAACTTCATTGAACGACGGCAAAGCACAGAAATCAATGAAACGCCGTTCGGTCAGCAGACTTGCCGCGCCTTTTGTCAAATAAAATTTTGCGTGGTGAAGACCCTGCAAAGCGGAGGCAGGGTTTTTAGGATCCTTCGGCTCTTCGACGGCATCACGGATAATGGATGCTTTCGCATCACCGGCTGCAATAATGATCGCCGTGGCTGTTTCGTTATAGGTAATTGTTGCGAGCCCGATAGTGATCACAAGCCGGCTGCGCGAAATCTCGATACCGCCAAGGTCGGTTGCGGCGGCAGCCTGAGTTTCGTAATTCGTGCCGGTCAGCCGCGTCACCGAATAAAAGCTCGAACCTCTCACGTTGAATGCGATATGCCCGTCCGGTCCGATGCCGCCGAGGAAGAATCCTATTCCCCCCATCTCACGGATCTTTCGTTCATACTCCATACAAAACCAATCGACACGACTGATGACATCGCGCTGCAGAGATTCATGCTCCGTGCGCGTTTGCCGTACCCGAAGTGAAAGGTCAACAATACCATCCGGAAAAATATCCTTCATCGTTTTGCCATCAGGTACGCCGAGCGACGTCGAGTCGATCAACATCGCGTTCTCATGCGAGAGGCCGAATCCATCGATATAATATTTGCGGACATAATGATTGAAGCTGTTTTGCTGCTGAGAATCCATGGGATAAAATTCATCGATCTGAACAAACGAAAGACTCTTCATGTCGGGCCGCTTGGAACCTTCGATTCCATATTCGTCCATCATGGATTGAATTTCCTTTGTCTCCCACCGCTCGATGATACGGGTTACCCACTTGATAAAATGTTCGGGTGTTTTACCCGTAGGGAGAGAAATAACACCCCCCGGATTTTTCAAAGCCCATTCGATAAATCTTAAAGCCGAGAGTTTGCCTAAAAGAGGAAAATTGTCGACTTCAATGATATCAATTTTTTCTGTCGGTGAATAGCTATATTCTCTTCCGCTCCTCTTCAGTTCAATGGTCTCGACTGAAGAACTTCCATCATATGCTCTCATCATTCCTCGACGTTCTCCTCCTAATATGAATTAAGACATCTGAAAAAATCTTTCACGCCAAGCCGCTGGCAAAGCCATCCCTTTGGGAAAAGGCGCTTAGGTTGTGATTTAGAATCATTTTGCGACTTTGCGTCTCTGCACGAGACGTACTTCCTGGATTATTCAGAAGTCTCGAATTATGTAATCCAGGTTTTTTACATCATGAGCACAACGTACCGAATGCGGATTTAGCGAACGTTTGTCCCTTCCGCTTTTCGATCTTTTTTGGTCAATTCAAAAACCAATCGGAGAACAGATTCCTCGGAACTCGACAGATCTAATTTTCTCCGCCCCATGACACGCCTGGCAACACCAAGTGCACGTTCGAGATCGTACGTTTCCATGCCATTAGCTCCTCCCCAGGCAAAGGATGGCACTGATTTCGGGGGAAATCCGCTGCCGAAGATATTGCTCGATACGCCGACAACGGTCCCAGTATTAAACATCATATTGATGGAGCTCTTTGAATGGTCGCCCATGATGAGCCCCATAAACATTGACCCACTTTCGATTTCTTCGCCGTCGAGCACAAGTTTGACACTGCCATAGTTGTTTTTAAGGTCGCTGTTGTTCGTGCATGCCCCCAGGTTGACCCATTGGCCGAGATAGGCATGCCCAAGAAAACCATCATGCTGCTTGTTCGAGTACGAGTGTATAATGGAAGCCTCGACTTCCCCACCAACCTTGCAAACCTCTCCGATACTCGTGTTCTCATATATTTTTGCACCGATCTTGATGAGCGAGCCGTCCCCTACGAAAGCAGGCCCTTCGATCACCGCGGTTGGAAACACTGTAACATTATTGCCGATGAAGATTGGACCGTTTTCCGCATCAAGGACAACACTCGGCTTGACCTTGGATCCTTCGCCGATAACGATCTTCTCCCGATTCAAGAGATGCGCACCTTCGTACACCACCCCCCGAATCCGGCCTTCCGGATTAGGAGCGACCGAGACAAAGTCGGACACTATCTCCTGGCCATTGTTATTGATCAGGTCCCATGGATAATTAATCATTTTAACCTTGATCTCTGTACTTGGAAGACCGCCAAAAGTGGAAATCATGATTGTCTCAGGAAGTACACCCCTCATGCCTTCGGGCAACGCCGCATTGATCCGAGCAGCAACGAGCGTCTCCCCCTGGACATACAAAGCATCTTCGCCCTTTAGCGGTATTTGACTCATGAGATTATTTGACGCGAGGAGACGGCCGTTAAGAAAGAGGCATCCCTTTTCATCAACTGCGTTCACCTGTAGTTGGGGGTTTCGCTCGCGGACAAGCTCGGAAAGATACTTTCGAACATGGAAAATCGTTTCGACATTTGGATACTGGCGACGGATTTTCTGCCCGAGAGTCAGAATCCCGCAACGGAGCTCATAGACCGGCCGTGTATATACGAGCGGTAACAGGTGGCGATAAAATTGATCTTCAAAAATGCATATTCTGTTTATCATAGATTAATGTCCCTCGCAAGAATCGCATTGCACTGTGTGAGAATGAGCCTTAGTTGAATATCTTCGATTCCCATGTATCGTTATATGTTCCGGTCAGTTTCGACGCCGCATCCTTGTCGACGAAAACAAACGCAGATCGGTGCATTTGGATAATTGAAGCCGGGCACATCGCTGTGATCGGTCCCTCCACGGCAGATTTTACTGCATCGGATTTGTTTGCCTTATTTGCCACCAGTAGAAGCTCTTTTGCGTCCATAATCGTTCCTACTCCCATGGTAATGGCATACTTTGGCACCTCTTCCTTTGATTTAAAGAACCGTGCATTGTCCACACGGGTTGTTCCCGTGAGTGTTTTGATCCGCGTGCGCGAACCGAGCGACGATCCGGGCTCATTGAAGGCGATATGACCGTTGCCTCCGATGCCAAGAACCTGTAAATCGATTCCGCCGCAATCAATCATGCGTTTCTCATACCAAGCACAAAAAGCATCGATATCCTTGGCCATTCCTTGAGGGACATGGATGTGGCGTGCGTCAAGGTTAATATCCTTGAATAGGTTTTCGTGCATGAAATAATGATAGCTCTGATCGTGCGTCGGCGGCAATCCAACGTACTCGTCGAGATTGAACGTTGTTACCTTCGAAAAGTCCAGTCCTTCATCTTTGTGCATGCGAATGAGCTCCTTGTAAAGACCGAGCGGCGAACTTCCTGTGGCCAGTCCCAAAACAAGGTTTGGCTTCTTACGGAGACGGTCAGCGACGAGTCTCGCCGCTTCCTTGCTTAACAGATCATAATTGTCCTTTACGATTACTAGCATGGTGATTTCCTCCTTGTTAAGTTTTTGTACGATACATTACGGAGAACGACTAGAACCACCTCTTAGTTTATTTGCCCCTGTATCCAATTATCGCCAGACAGCGAATCAACAAATTTCCTCACAATCTCTACAGGCCTTGTGATTGCCGAACCAATACATACTGCAAACGCCCCGTGACTGATAGCATTCCTCGCTTGCTGAGGGGACCAGATCCTCCCTTCCGCAATGATACGTGTCTTCGTTCTTGATGCAATTTCCTGAATAAGGTTATAGTCCGGTTCGTCTTTAGACTGGACCGCTGTCCCCACATACCCCGACAAGGTTGTGGCGATAAAATCCGCCCCCTCTTCGGCTGCGGCCAGTCCTTCGTGAACATTGGAAATGTCTGCAACGACCGGACAAGATGTTCTAGACTTGACCAATCGGAGGAATTCATTTCCTGACATTCCGTTGAGCCTTCGGCGATCGGTTGCGTCGACTGCAATAATGTCTGCTCCGCTATCCACAAGTCTCAGCACATCATCAATCGTAGGAGTGATCAGTACTCCGCCCGATTCAAACTTTCCTTTTGTTAAGCCAACTATTGGAAGATCAATGACTTCCGCCACTGCCCTTACATTCTCAGGATCTCTTACCCTGACTCCAACAGCTCCTCCGATTTCTGCGGCCTCCGCAAAAGCTGCGATGAACCGCGAAGAGTTAAAAGGACTCCCTTCCTCTGCCTGGCAAGAGACAATCAGTCCTTTGCGCAACTCACTCATTGTTCCTCCGTTGGAAAGCCGACCCACTCTTGGCATCGGTATTGTGGATTTATTTCTCTACGTTCTTCTTGATAACGCCACGCCATCGGACTATTCATCTACGGTATCCTGAAAGGCGAGGCTGGCCGCTCCGATGATGCCGGCCTTTCCGTGAAAGTCTGAAAATATTATTTCCAGATAATCTGCCGTTGGTTTCAATTGCATGTTCAAGCATTGTTTTTTTAAACGGGCCAAAATACGGCTCCCCAAGGTCAACCAAACTACCGGAAAGAACTAACATGGAAGGATTGAAGATGTTAAGCCAACCTGCTGCGGCGGCTCCTAGCATCATGCCAGCCCTATTCAGAAGTTTCATTGCAGCCGTATCCCCGAACGGGCGGAATCGCCGATAGACTTTGCTGATAATTCCTGCTCCTTCACGACATCAGTCAATAATGGAAATTCTTCTTTCGCCCATCTGACCAGTCCGGCACCTGATGCATAAAGCTCGACACAGCCGCAACCGCCGCAAGAACAATTCGGTCCGTATGCATTGACGGTGACATGTCCAATCTCCGCAGCATAGTTGTTTTCTCCTCTCAACAATTTGCCGTCGACATATATCCCTCCGCCAATGCCGGTACCTAAAGCAATCGAGATGAAGTTATCGATAGATTTCGCTTTTCCAAAAATTTTTTCCGCAACCGCAGAGCAATTACCATCGTTATCGACGCGACCGGGATGTCAAGGTACTCCTCAATCGCTTCCTTTATATGAACCTCTTTCCAGTCGGGCAGCAAGGATGTTGAGTCCACGATGATCCCGCTTTTATAGTTGACCCTTCCTCCGCTGCTTATGCCGACTCCGATCACTTCCAGACCATCACGTTGGGCCAGCGTCAAGCCGTTGCTCGCCTTACTAATAATCGAGTCAATAATTCTCTGTTTGCTTGCGGGAGTCTTCTCTTCTTGCCAATGGATGACATTCCACTTTGCCATCGACCACGCCCATCCTAAGATTGGTGCCGCCTAGGTCAATCGAAATTGCCGCCTTTTTTGAGGCACAACGTTGAAACTATTGCTGGAAAAATATTTGACTCATTTGATGGGTACCCTTGATAAATAAATGTTATTAATCTTGGAGAATAACAATTTTTTCCAATTCCTCCAGCGACTTTCCCTTGGTCTCCGGCATGATTTTCAACACAAAGAAGAAAAACGGTATCTCCAATACGGCAAAAAAAATGAAAACGTTTCCACCGCCGAAGTAGGTAAAAGCCAGCGGAAACACAAGGCCGATTATCGCGTTGACAGTCCAATCCACGAATGTCCCCAATGCTTGTCCTTTCGATCTGACCTTATTCGGGAAAATCTCAGACAGGAACACCCAAATGACCGCTCCCTGGGAGAACGCGAAGAACGCCACAAAGACGATAATACACACGACCATCGCCACATTGCCTAAAAGATTTTCATTGTAATAGTGTAACGCGGCACCCGCAAGCGACAGACCCATTCCAACTGCACCAATCATCAACAGCGGCCTGCGGCCGATTTTGTCTATGAAGAACATTGCCAGGACGGTGAACACCAGATTGGTGACGCCGACAACGACGGCCTGCAGCAATGCCGCACTTGCGCTTGCCCCGGCTTTCTCGAATATCATAGGAGCATAATACATGATGACATTGATCCCACTGAGTATGCCAAAAAAAGGAAGGAGCACTGCACACAAAATCGCAAAGCTATATTTCTTTTGCAGTAGTTTTGTCGTTCCATGCTCGCCCTCCAGCGACCGGATTATATCATCGAGTTCCCCTTGAACATTCTCGGCGCCGACGTTTTCCAGGACGGACCTCGCTTTGTTAGGTTGTTTCATCTTTACAAGCCATCTAGGGCTCTCAGGAACGACAAACATTAAAACAAAGAAGATGGCGGCCGGAATCGCCATGACTCCGAACATCCAACGCCAATTGTCCGCCCAACGTTGACAAGCAGATAGTTTGTGAAAAAAGCGACAAGAATTCCGACAACGATATTAAGCTGCGATACTGCCACTAATCTGCCCCGCAACCGTGCCGGCGCAATTTCCGCGATATACATCGGCGCCATAACAGAAGAGACACCGATCGCAATTCCCCCCAAGAACCTGAACGCCAGGAGTGTATACCAACCGCCTGCGATGGCGCTTCCCAACGCTGAAATGAAATACGTTGCCGCACACAGCAGAAGCATGATGCGTCTTCCCCATAGATCTCCCGGCTTGCCGATGACGATCGACCCGACGAACTGTTCCCCAAAGTGCTATCGACACAGTAACTCCGAGTGTGGTGTCTGTCAGACTGAAAAATTCTGATATGTATTTCGTAGTGCCCGAGATAACGGCAGTATCAAATCCGAATAAAAAACTGCCCAGCGCAGATACTACTGTGGCAAATAGTAGGTTCTTGTTCACTGTGTGTTCACTCCTTATCTGGCGCTTTCAGCGCTTGTAGTTTTTAGACAATTTGTCATCACATCATTGCCAAAGTAATCTGCGATTGGAAGATGCCTTCGAACCGAATTCTTTGCATGATTTCTACTGTTAAACTAATTTCGTTTGGTCGAAAGATCTGAAAATCAATTCCTATCTTTTATATTCATTGCTGCCGGCCAGACCGGGCTGCCGTTATGTTGTATTATTCTGTCCAGGGCTAAATACGTCAGCATCAAATTACGCGGAAGATGGTAATTTTCTATGGTCTTATTCTGTTGTTCGTGCTCAAATGTCACTTTTCTATCAGCGTAAAAAATCCAAAGCGGGTATCCATATTGCTTTAATAAGTAGTTATTTACCACATAGGCATGAACTTTTTCAAACCAGCGGTTTTTTGCCCATTCGTCGCCGGTTTGTTCCATAAATACCATAATTCCATTTAATACCTCCTGCTGGGCCCAGAGAACTTTTGGCACTCTTTCAATTTCCCAAACATTCTTATCAACATTATTCAGACTGCGAAAGACTCCACCGTACACATTATCCCACGCTACTTCGATATGCCGTTTAATCCTTTCAGCTGCAATTTGAAAGAGAGCAACATCTTTGAGCGTGACTGCTCTTTCCATCACGGGCCAAAGAGTTTCAATTGAGATCCCGGTATAAACAAATTGTGCGAGGTCATGATCGGGCCGCGAATAATCGTGGTTTAAAAGTTCATTGTTAAGCTGAAATTCGGGATTATAAAATTTATTAATAACGGCATCTGTGCATTCGAAAATTATTTTCTCAAGGTCCGGATCACTATGGAATTTAAGCATTCCATTGATAGTTATAATCATCAGCATGCAAACAGCTTGAATTTTTGCACCAGGAAAAGGGAAAGCCTCAGGGCCCGTATAATCTGCGATGATATTAGGATAATATTTCGGATCATTGTAAATGTTCCAGCATTTTAGAATTATGTCTTTTGCCATATCCCAATATTCCGACTCCCCGGAAGCGTGTGCGTATTCAGAAAGTCCTTCCGCAACTAAAACATCGCCCGAAATTATACTTGAAGGAGGCGTGATCGCCTTGCCTTCCCGCGAAATGCTGTCGGGCCATAAGTCGTTACCCGTGGGCTTTGTCTTTAAAATCAGATTCAATGAATTGCGGGCTATCTTCAAATACTTTTCTTCTTTCCCGAAATTTCTGTACAGAAATGAATAAACCCAAATACCTCTGCCTTCTGTCCACGTGTTCTTATTTGTGTCGATGTTTGTTCCCTTGCGGTCTGTATTGCACATAAATCCGCCGTATTTATTATCAATAACATAATTGTCCATAAATGGAAGGAAATCATCAAAAAGATACCGATGGTATTCATCGCGGAGATCTTTGAGTGATAAATCACCGAATTTTATTGGAGCATCGTCAGAAAATACACTTGATCTGATAGGATAATTTCCATTTCGCGAGCTTTCAGGGTTAGTATATTTTGCCAGAAGAATGCTGCCAAAGGAAGCGGTCATAAATTGCTTACGATTCATCTTAGGACCTCTGCAGACAGTGTTCGGTGCTGTCGCTCATTCTATTAACATGACAATCATATATCATCCATCCGGATCAAAATGATTGAAGACACACGTCATTCAGTCTTTGAAGATCACTGGGTTCGATGGCACGGGATCATCACGCAGTGCAATAGCCGCAAAGTTCGACCCATACGGACTCATTTTGAATCGAGGGGTTCCTTGAAAGGTGTGTAGCAAGCCTTCCCCTCGGTAGTTGCTCCTGATGGTACCTTGCACAACGAATCAAAGTACCGATATTTCGAGTTGATCACTTATTTGCCGCTTAACGCCAATGCCCTCTCTATCTGTATAAAAAAGCGCAAGGAGCCCGCCTCAAATCCCACACTTGAAGCGGGCACCACTAACTTTAGGAGAAAAGTGTACCTTGCGTATCATACACTGAGATTCGTGCCTGAGGAGAAAATCAGACTCTTCATTGATCTGACAATTCTCGTCATGCTTAAATCCCGGCATTTTACTTCAGCAACATCATCTTTTTCACGCTCGTGTAGTTGCCGGCGGAAAGGCGATAGATGTACATGCCGCTGGCGAGATTTCGGGCATCAAAGTTTACGCTATGCGAGCCGGCGGAGAGGTTTCCGTTGACCAGCGTCGCCACTACCTGTCCGAGCGTGTTGTAAACCTTCAACTGAACATTCGACTGTTGCGGAATTGAGAAGTCGATCTGCGTTGACGGGTTGAACGGATTCGGATAATTCTGTGCAAGGCTGAAAACTGTAGCGACCTCTGCGGGCTTTTCCTTGACGGCGGTTTGCGTCAAAGTAAACCAGTATGGATCTCCATATGGCAATCCATCCGGGGCTGTTAACGATGCAGAATATTTCAAATCAGCTGTGGTCTGTTCGGGAAGAGGCCAAACAGGGATCCAATTAGTACCGGACACTGTTTGCGGTTCATAGCCCCAAACATCTGTTGTTTCTGTTCCGGATCTGATCTCAGTGACATACTTAGTCAGGCCAACTACGCCGGGAGTTGCGTTGGCATTATCAATGACATTAAGAACTGAAGATCCGAATCCAGGATCTGCCATCTGATTACCTGATTGTGTAAGATTGGGCCAATGGGTTTTGTCGCTGAACATGTTGGTGGTTCGGTTATTCATCCAAGGAGCCGTGTAGAGCGAGTCGGCACCACGAGCCGTGTCATCCCATGCAGTCCAGAAGTTCGTGAGTTTTGTGGCCCAGAAATAGACGTTATTCTTGACCTCAATATTTCTCTTGCCTTCTGCCAACAATCTCAAATTTGCGTTGGCGACATCGGCGGGATCAACAACAGAATCCATTGATACCGTGAGGGTATCGAAGTCAATAATTGAATTAGTTTCGGGTGAGAACGGTTCAAACCAAAACGAATATTCGGCAACGGGTTGCGCACCTGCATACAACGAATAAAAAATATTGTCATCAAATTTTCCCTTGACGACGCTAAACATGCGCAGATCTTCTGTAAAATTGTAGACATAGCTGTTATGCGTAAACTCGCAATAATTCACTGGCCCATTATTGCCTGTTGTAATGGCACGCGAATTCACACAGAGGAATGTATTGTATCTCATGACAATCGAATCGGCGGGAGTATTTGAGGGATAATCAACGGCTACAATTGATGAACCGAACCAGTTTGTCGGGTCGATGCCGTTTCTGAACTTGCAATTTGTAACAAAGATATCGTCCCCGATTCCGTTGAACGCTATGACTTCATAATGATTTTCGTCGACGATAACATTATCAAGGTAGAGTTTTACGTAATTCGCCGAGACAAAAAAGTCTTTGGCGCCGGTCCAAGTATTGCTTATGGACAAGTCCGTGATATAAAGATTCTGGAATACGCCTGTTGTTGCTTGTCCGTTCAAGTTGAATAAAACGGTAGGCACTGAATTGTCGCTTAGAACACCGGGTTGTATGCAGGGCGGGCGGCCATTGGAACCCAGGACTCCAATGACTGTTATGCTGCTATTAACCGACACCGCTCCTAGATAGATATAGGTCGTATCCAGTGAAACGAGTTTGTATACGCTGTGAGCCTGTAGGCCGCTTTGAGTCGTATCTTTTCCAAAGACTACATCCAAACTTGGTCCGCTCGCATACACTACAAGCGTATCGTTTGCTGCAGCCCACGTTGTGCCTGGGGAGATAAATAATGATATCACCACTAAGGACAATACCAAAGTTAATACTGTTTTCATGACTCTACTCCTTTTGTTAATAGACGTTTAATTAGTCAAAAAAGAGACACATCAGAGAACATCATACCAAGCCTGTGCATTCCATTTCACCTCCTTTTGCACACTTCAATTCTACCTTTTCGTGGTTTAGTTTTATCTTCAGTTGAATCGGTTTCGTCGCATGGGTCAGGATGAAATACTACCAGATAAATCAATTCCTTCGCCCACCTTTCTTTATTCCAAATATTGATGGTTCTGCATTCTGTATAACTTATAGACTCCAACGAAGTCCTATGTCAGCAGTTAAACCGTAGTCTTGTTCTGATATTGGAACGCCTCCACCCTGGATTACACTGATGTCGCTTGCTCCATTGATATTCCCGACATCTCCGTACAATTGGAGACCGAGCCAATGTAAATCCTGCTTAGCGGCAAGGTCCCACCGTCTGTAAGCAGAAGTTTGAGCCCTTAGTTGCGGCCAGAAATTGGGTCCTGTGAAAATATCACTCTGATAGAGCATTGCCACACGAATTGAAAATGCCTTATAGTCAAAACCAAGCGAAAGATTGAGGACATCATCCGGTTGATCAAGTAGCCGGTCCGTAAACGATGTGTCAATGTAAGAGATAGAACGGCCGGTTGACATTACGTACGTGTAAGGATACTGAGCCTTTGAAAAAATATGAGTGTAATTAGCATTGAACACTAATCCGGACAACACACTGGGCAGGTACCAAAAGTGGGTCTGCCAGTCAAGTTCCATTCCATAGTCGTTGATCCTATAAGTGTCGTTCACAAAAGTGGAAACTGCCGTATTGCCAGGAAGGCTCGTGTTACCGTTTAACAGACCAGGGGGATAATACGGTAAAGCATTTGCTCCCGAAACATAGAATTCCCAGGGATAGATCAGGTTGTCAATTTGTTTCAAGAAGCCACCTACAGTAAACAGCCCAATCGAGTTATTATAAAAAGAAAAATATGCGTCGTAGTTCTCCGAACGTGAAGGAAGTAACTTATAATTTAGCCACGAGATTGAAGTTGATGATACGTCGATTCGTGGTATGATTGCATTATAGTCCGGATATGCTAAGGTGTTCGTATATGACAACCGAATATCAAGCCACGAATTTGGTTTATACCTCAACGCCACATCGGGCAACCAATAGCCATGGTTTTGGGTAACCGTAGTATCATAGTGGTTGTATGCATACCATGATTCCACACTCTCGATGCCACGGGCACCGGTATAAGTTGTTTGAAGGTCTTGGTACCGGACCCCAGTAATGATATTTACCTGCGAACCAATATTGATAACGGGCATTATATAAAAAGCCGACTGATTTTCGTCCCCGGAATAATTGTTCGTTGTCGAATATAAATTGTCGTGTCCAAAAGAGACAGCACCATTATTCTCGGCTATATATTGAATGTTACTTTTCAGCATGTTTGCGAGTTGCGACAGCATCCCAATATTCAATGGGGAAACCATTTTATAGGCACCTCCTAGAAATTGGCCATAATTGAAACCTGGGTCTGCAAAATTGCTCATAGGTATTGTGATACTTTTTGGGAACGAGAAATAGGAATTAATAAGATTATCAACAAATACTGCGCTGCCTCCTATAAGCGATTGTCCATCAGACACATCATTAACATATGATCTCGTCTGATACCGATACTTGCCTCCGAAGTCTATTTCTGTGCTAATTAAATCCGAGGTGCTTGTAACGGCTTTCAAGTCAAGAGATGCAGTTAATGCGCGCTCCCTGGAAAAGCTACTGCTGCTTTCAATGGTATTCAGGTACGTATTGGCGAAATTGTAGTTAGCGGCCTTTGGAATATCCTCCGGATTAATATTTGCCTCATTAAGGAATTGATTAAGACCTGATGATGTTTGCAGAAAACTTGCTGTCCAGTCATTAGGGTCTTTAGTTTCAGAATAGGTATGAGATAGTTTCGCATCTACATGGAAGATGGACAACTGCTGCTCATAATCGAGAGCATTGGTAATAGTGTTTAAAGTGCTGTTTGAACTTGAGAGCCCATACTGAGTTGTATTAGCCGAAATGCCGAAGTTCTCATTACGATTTTGAACGTTGGTATTGCCGGAGCTAATGAAATTTGTAAGTTTGATTTTGCCTTCTGGAAGGACATAGTCCATCACAACTGCACCATTGTATCGTTGTCTGTCCCTGGGAATATCATAAAGATTGAGACCCGTGGTGAGATACTGAGTCGTGCTGTTTCCTGCATTTGTATATGCAGCACCCAGTTCATTGGACGAAAGGTTTTTCCTTTCTACATCAATTTGCGCAAAGACCCCAAACTTGTCTTCAAAGAACCTATCCTCCACATTTCCAACGTACTTATAGTTGTTATGTTTGTTAGAAGCATCGGAGAGGTTGTTATATCCCCCCTGTCCAAGAAGCCCAAACTCCGCGATTCCGGGCTCTTTGACCTTCGCTTCCCGCATGTCGAAATTCACACCCCGCCAATGACATCGGCGTCCATATCAGCCGTTACGGTCTTCTTAACCTCAATGCCTTCCAGCATATCCGATGAAATCATACTCAAATCGGACTTCGGTCATTGCATCCGATGCGCCCATTTTAATGCCATCAATTGTGACTTCATTGTACTTTGGCTGGAGCCCACGAATAGCTACTTCATATCCTTCACCGCCGCTTCTGAGCACAAATACTCCAGGAAGCCTGCCTACCGATTCGGCAGCATTCGCATCTGGGAGCTCTTGAATCTTCGCTGCAGATACCACATTGACTATCTGAGTTGACGAGAGCTGCTGGTTGATTGCGGCATTTTGCCCCGCTGCTTGAGCCGTGACGACAACTTCAGTCCCCATCACTCCCACAGGGTCCAATTTGAAGTCCTGCTGAAAGTTTTCGCCGGCAACTGTGATAGCGGATTTCCATTCTTCGTAACCTATGTAAATAACCTTTATGGTATAATTACCCGGGGGAACGTTTGGAATGATATATTTCCCCTTCATGTCCGTTGCCGCACCCATGCTTGTGCCAACAAACATCACCGTAGCGCCAAGCAGCGGCTCACCCGTTTTCGCATCCCTTACATAACCTTGCACGCTTACATGTTCTGCAAAAACTGCAGCGTCAGTGAATGCCACTCCCAATACAATGAGACTCGCAAAGGCAATAACTCTAAGCATTTGCCACTCCTCTCGTTCGGTATTTGATTCACGTCTTCACATTCAGTTTCTCAGTTACCTATTATTATCAATGACAACAGAAAATTCAGAGCCGCTAAATCCTGCTTTGCAAATCTCGCTTCTATAATCCTCTCTTCTCCTGGAAACAGCGTAATGAAATTATCTTCCCAGAATGTCGGGAGCACTTCTTCGTTATCACTCCTTTTTATGACTGCAAGGCGGTTCATAATCGACAGCCTTGTGTCGGATTCCTTACTGTTACATATACCCGATATTCTCCCTTTGTCTGTTCAACCTTGTAAGACAACATCCAGTTTTACATTTGCAAGTTTTGACAGTTCAGAAAAAGCCGGCGAAGCAGCTGATGAGTCCCAGTACGATTTTGCTTTTTCAACATCTGAGAGATTAGAGATGCTTGACCACCACTGAGGATTCTCCGAGGATTCCCAGTAAAGATTATTTGACAACACTTTGCCGGTTTGACTTTTTAGTTGCAGCCTCACAAAATAGACCGGCGTTATTTTTGACTGCTGAGGCACACTAAAGACTTCATGGTAGCGGTCCGGCCCTACATTTATTTCTGCCGTCTGCTCCCACTGTACTTTCAAGTCGGAATCATATAACCCGACTTCAACGGTCGCGTTATCTATCGGCTTATGAGATGTGTTGATGACAGACACTTCATGATCATTCGCGTTCATTTGAATATGCAATGGCTCGCATGCCTTCTTGACATAATAGTAGCCCGCGTTGGGATTTAAGAACCAATCATACATTTCCCACGCAAAGTCGGGATAGCTTGCGTTTGCTTTCCATATCATCACACCACTCGTGATATCCCACATGCGGGAGTCTGCCGCTTCAAACATTGCACGGTAATTGTCTGCATTCACCAACTGTGCCGCGCGGACATAATCTCCGATATCATTAGCTTTAAACCCGTAATAATTTTTAATTGCATTGTGATACGCTCTTAAACGCATAGCCGCCGGCATCCCATGCCCCATGTTCTGCCCAGACGCTGTCCAAGGGAAATAATGTATTAGCATGTGTCTTTTCCCAGATTGAAAATGAACTTTTTCAACTGCTCAAAGTGGGAATCGCGTCCATTCCAAGTTCATTATGGAACATCTGATCCGTTACGGAATCTATCATGTTGAAGTAATATGGTAAGGGATACCACGTGTAATCCGGAGAACCATTATCAGTCGTTCCGACAGGAACATCATATTTTACGTATGGACTTAGCTTTTCCCAATCCCACCAGATGGCAGTGGAAGCGAGGAATATTCTGGTTGTGTCGTACTTCTGCAATTTGATCTTTCAGAGCAAAATATAAATCACTGTCCGGCAGCGACTCATTTGCACCACACCAGGCGATAACGCTGGGGTTGTTTCTATATCTCAGGATCATATCCCGCGTGCTTTCTTTTGCCAGACGGTGGTCTAAAGGATTATCGGACGTGTTTGTTCCCGGCACTGCGACATAACATTGATAGAACACCTCCCACCACATCAATCCATATTTGTTCAATACTTCCATAAAATTCTTCGGAGGGAGCCGGTCATATCTTCGCTGGATACAATGTTTAGATTTGCCTCCGTCATTAGCCTGGCTTGGTCATAGAAGTTCTTCCTGCTATTGTCAAGCAGCATGTCTGGCTGAATCCATGCACCTTTGCAAAATATTCTTTGTCCGTTTACGTAGAATACTCTCCCATACTCTCCGTTGAGTTCCCGTAATTTGCTGGCAACCTCCCTTATTCCAAACATTACATTTTACTCGCCGCCGAGACTTTCCCGCCGATCGAGTAACTCAATGTCAAATTGTGCAGATTCTGCTCCCCGTATCCGTTGGGCCACCACAAATGCGGATTCTTAATCGTTAGCTGAGGAAAATCCTTATAGCTCAGAGTCGCAGTTGACTTGCCGTTCGCAGGTATCTCCACTTCTTTTTCAAACGTTATACTCTTCATCGTCCCTGGGAAGTGTTTTATATAGTCTCCCATATCCACATCTGTCAGGAAGTCAATTTGTCCCTTCAATAATCCGGATTGTTTCTCATTGCTCGTATTTGACAGTGTTGCCGTAATCGTCACATTTGCAATTGTTGTGTCGGGCAAGCTTAAACTCCGTTACAACATAAGGGATCGATTATGTCCACATCACCGGTGAAGGTCAGATATACAGGTTGATATATTCCCATATTCCTATCGCGGGCCGGCAATGCACAATCCCAACCGCCGGACATTTTGAGCGTTTCATCCTTGAAAAATCTTCGGCATTTCCGCGGTTGTTTCCAAATACCTTCAATTGCGAGCCTGGTTTTCCAGGGATGGTCGACCGGATATATCTTCACGGCCAGGTAATTCGGACCTTCTTCATCTATCGCATTGGTGATATTGTAACTGAAACGTTTAAACATACCAGCCATGTTACTTGAGTCGGCTATCTTCTGTCCGTTGAACCACACATCAGCTCTATAGTTTATTCCATCAAAGTGGAGCCAGACGTGCTTTCCCTTGTCGTTGCTCGGGTATTTTGAACTCAGTTCTAAACCAATACGGATCTTTCCACGGGTTCACGTGATTTGGCAAATAGCTGTAGTTCGCCAACCTGTGCTCGGCATTAAAACTATCCGATAGATCAGGTATTAAATAGTTATTCATATCCAAACGCGGGTCTGGATAGACACCGTTCTTGACTAGTCCATTCAGCACAGTCGTCGGCACATGGACTGGATACCAATGCGAGTTCGCCCAATGTCCGGTAGATATTTCCTCACCACTTGCTGTTTGCAAGACTGTCGATTCGAGCTGCCACTCGGACAGAACGAAAGTTTTGTTCTCGGGTTCTTTACCGTCCTGCCCAAACGCATTCTGTGCTACCCACAGGAGAATCGATACGGCAAGCATTCGCGTTAGTGTGCTCATCAGTCTTCCTTTTAGAATATTCTTATGAATTTTTTCATCCTCGCCCTATAGCCAAAGAGGCGGCTCCTATGAAGCCTGCGTTTGAACCGAGTCTTGCACAAACCACCTTCGTCTTTTCGGCTGGGGTTGGACAGACGTGTCTGCGCAAATTGCTTTCCATTGAAGGAGCAAAGAACTTGAAGGCGTTGGATATCGAACCGCCGAGTATTACAATTTCCGGATCAATGACATTGATCGTCCATGCTATCGCTACCGATAAATGCCTGCCGAATTCTTGCCATGTCGATAACGCATTGACATTCCCCTTTTCGGCCAATGAAGCAATGTCGAATGCAGATTTTTCTTCCCCGGAGATCTGCTTATAGATTTTTGAAACACCGGCGCCGCAAACCAGGTCTTCAATTGTTCCATCTCCATAAGGAGAAGGCCATACTTCTCCGGCGGACTCTGTGGAGCCGGCAAAGATTTTCCTATCAAGAATCGTTGCGCACCCTAAGCCCGTTCCGAGAGTAAAACCCACGACGTTATTCTTCCCGATCCCGCTTCCAAAAAGTGTCTCACCATATATGAGACAATTCGCATCGTTATTCATGAAAACGGGCCTGCTCGAAATATTTTTCTACCGTTTTTTTCAATGGAAAATGATGCAGCGTCGGCAGTTGCGGGCACTCAAGGATAATACCATTCTTTATATCAAGCGGGCCGGTGACACCCAATCCAATTCCTCTGACATCGTCGACAGATGTCGCGATTTTTTGAAGCACTTCATCGATTGAATCTGTAAGTCTCTTGATGATTCTGTCCGCTGCTTCATGGCCGTTTGTAGGGACTTTAATCGGTTCACAAAGAATTTGACCTTTTTCTGTCATTGCACCGGTCAGGATTTTTGTCCCTCCGAAATCCACGCCAATCAATATTTGATTCTCCAATTTATTCCCTCTTGATATGTTATCTGACATCTAACTTTCCCCTTCCCCAAACAGCCAATGCGAAAACATAGGCGAAAGCAAGCATATTGATTCCCATTGCCCACTTCATGGTCAGCATGCCGCCAACGGCACCGACCAGCCAGCCCAGGACGGCTCCTCCTACAATCGCGGTTCCCAAAATCCCGGATATCGTCCCCAGATTGGAATCAAAACTATTGATCGCAGCACTAAATATTGAGGTAAATGACGCGCACGTAAAGTATCCTACTAAAGCAAAAGCGACCAATGAAACATCTTTACTGCCAAGGATTGCAACCGCCAAAGCCGCAACTGTTCCAAAAGAATGGAAGATGAAAATCTTTCTTTCACCGATGTGTTTCATTAAAGGTGCTATAATCAGCCGTCCGACGGCTTGGAATAGCCAGAACAAGGCTAATGCCAGCGCGGACTTCGAGGGAAAGGCTGCATACCAAAGAGTCCCTTCTTTCCAAAATGATTCATGAAAACCAACACCATGGATTTGATTCATGAAGATCATGATGTAGGAAGATGTCCCAACTTCAGCTCCGACGTAGAGGAAAATTCCGAGAGTGTATAGCAAGATCAGAGGATTCTGTAGGAGAGATTTAACCTGGGCAACGTTGATCTTTTCTTCCTCTAGCATACGCACTTCCGGGAAGTTTGCGAAATACAAAAGCACAAACAGTATTGCATTCATCAATCCGAAAATCAGGTACACTGAATTCCAGGAAAAGCCGTTACTCTCGACGATCGGAACCAATAACGGGCTAAATGCATAACCGAGAGCTCCGATACCGATGATGGCCGTCAAGTTCGCTGTATAGCGCGAAGGCGCATCCAGGCTGCGGATAAATGGATTACCCGCGGTTTGGATTGCCGTAACTCCAACGCCTATCATGAAAATCATGACGATGACAACTTCGTAGTTATTGCTGAAGTAAAAAAATAGACTGCCCAGGGTCATAAGCGCCATTCCGAGTAAAAGGACAGCCCTTGCGCCAATTCTGTCCATCGCAATACCAAACGGGATAGAGAAGAGACCGTATGATAGATAGAAGGCAAAAGGAAGGAGGGCGGCAATTTCGAAGAGGAAGATTGTACTCGGATTGAAACTTATCGATAATAACCCCTATCACCGATGTAACCAGCCCAAAGGCTACGTACATCAAAATAGTAATAACCAACAAGTAGCGGCTTCTATGCGATTGATTCATATCGATTTATTCCTTCAGGGTCACTTTGGAACCGTGCACGAATGCGCCTGGAGGGTTTCCATCCATCGATGCTAAAAGATTAACTACGAGTTGAACGGGGATAATGCTTTGAATTGAAAAGAGATATTCGTCAGGTTGATCTATTGTGATCACTTTGATATTCCTGTCGGAATGCCTCATGAGGATTCTTGTTCGTGATAAGTACAACCTTCCCCTCATATTTCGCAATATCCATGGCCATCATAATACTCTGGGTATACGTCGCTCCTTCCGCTGCGAACAGTAATGATTTAAATCCAGGGCCGACCATCTCCATCGGACCGTGACGAAACTCGCCACCTAAAGTTCCAGCCGCGGCCTTCTTGGCCGCCTCTTTGAACATCAGTTCGCATTGCAGTGCTGTTGAGAATGATGGCCCGCGCCCGATGAACTGCATGAATTCTATATCTCCGAGGAAATCCGATACGTCAGCCACCAGATCATTCTGGGTTGCAAAAATTTTTTCCATGCCTGACTTTAGATTCCGAATTTCCAGAATTTTTTCCTCTCCCCAGAGATTCGCGAGGTACCATCCGAGGATGAACATGACAAGGGTCAATCGAAGTGTAGGTCTTCGTCGAAGTCATCTCCTCCTTGCCGGCCTAGCTCAACAATACTTCTTTTGCCTTCTTTGTTAGAGAGCTGTGCTCTTCATTACTGACCCCGATGCAGAGCACATCCTTAGGAAGTTTTCCTAACAACCTCACCACCTCAACACTTTCACCAGATTGGGATACGTGCACCACCACAGTCTTCTTATCAATTATCGGGAAGTGATAGTACAAGAGTTCGCTGGTGTTGATCGCGTAGGATCGAAGTCCCAGACTATTAAACAGACATGATGCAGCGTATGACACAAAATAGGAACTACCCATGCCGGTGAAGACTATATGGTCGATGTGTTCATTGCGAACTAACCGACGAAAGTTCTTCAGCTTCTCGACCCCTTCATCGGTGATGTAATAGCTTAATGTGGCATCAATAGCCTCAGGCTGCCCGATGATTTCATTTAAGAATTTGTTCACTTTATCGCCTTCACCATTTTTATTTCCCACAAATCCAACATTAAAGCCGGGTTTTTTCGGATGTGTCCAAACAATGAGAGTAAAAAACGTATGTTCGATTATCAAAAATATATTGAAAAGCACATGCATCATTATTGGAGAGAACAGGATTATTACTTACTTCTTTGTAGTTACCATCAATTTTTTTGCTCTCATAGGCCAAGGTCGCCCATTGATTATTCCATTTCCCGATCGTGATCGCTTCTATTAAGAGATAATATCTCTTGTTAAAATACGTAATTGAAGGGGCGGCAATTGTATGCGGTGAACTCAAAAGCGTTTTTGATGGCGCATCTTTCAATTTTCCAATGGTCTTGCTCTTTCTCAGCTTTATTTGCCACACGTTTTTGGTTGAATCCTTGCTTTTCTCTACGCCACTGTAATATGCCAAATAGAAACAGCCATCGCGCTTATTGAAAAAGATGAAAGGGTTTTGGTTTTGTTTGAAGAGCTCCCGCTCCACAACAACCACCTTGTTGCCAAAATTGATTCCATCCTTGCTCGTAACCATCACGATGCGGCTATCATTATCTGCATCATACTCTGCATAAAACATATAGTACACGGAATGATGCAAAATGACATTTGGCCATCTGCAGTCGCTCTTGATAATCGGATTCCCCTCGTATTTATCCCAATGAACCAGGTCATTGCTTCTTGCCAAACCAGCTTTTCGAAAAGCGGGATTCGTGTCGTAATAAGAAAGACCGTAGTAACCCCAATATTTATAGCCGCCGTTATTAGCTTCAACCACTGAAAGCGTGTGTGCCTTGTTGTAATCCCATTTGCCGCTGTCGCCGAGTATTACTACTGTGTCTTCTGAGAGCGTCGGATATTTCTCTCCCTCTGCATAGATAACTCCGGTGAGAAAAAATAGAGATACGGTTCCCACAATAATTAGGATGGATATCTTGTTCATCTGTTTTGCCCTTACTTGTTATCTTAACGATGTATTAAACTATTACTACTTCAACTCCCAGCTCATTAAGTTTTTGTATTTCGGCTTTATCCATCTTTTTTGTGGTTATGATCTTATCAATATCTTTCATCTGACAAATTACTCCCAAACTCCTTCTGCCAAACTTGGAGGAATCAACGAGAAGAATGTTCTCGCCTGCTCGTTGCATCATTACCTGGCTCGTATTTGCTTCGGCGACATCAGGTGTGGTAAGACCTATCTCATAGTCAATTCCATCCACCCCATGAAATAGTGTATCAGCTGATATCCTTCTCAGAACATCCTCCGCGAGCGGACCAATCAAGGTCGAAGAATCTTTTTGCAATGCCCCCCCTGTTAATATTACTTCCAAATCGCTGCCCGCTAATTCTAAAGCTATGTTCACAGCATTTGTTATTACTTTGATCCCCTTCAGATTCTTCAACTTTCTTGCTAACTGTGTAGTCGTCGATCCGGAATCCAGTATGACCACGTTTCCTTTATGCATCAGTTTAACTGCCTCGCTCGCTATTCGTTCCTTTTCTTCCGCATGCAGCTTTTCCTTTTCGCTCAGGGGCAGTCCTTGAAAGAGCGGCTTAGACTGAATCGCTCCACCGTGCGTTCTCCTGAGAAGTCCCCTTTTTTCCATGAGGTCGAGATCCTTTCGGATTGTGACCGCAGACGTGTCAAAAGTCTTGCAAAGATCATTAATGAACACGCGTTTTTTCGCTTCGAGCAAGTCCAATATCCCTTGGAGCCGCTCTTCCTGAAAGAACTTCTCTGTAGCATGTTGTTTCACTTCTCTTCACCTCTTTCCAACTGTTGATGGAATTATTTTACACTCACTTTTACTAATGTGCTTATGATTTCATTTTATTGTGAATACTTACGTTTACTTTCGTAAGATACCTGGTTGATGGTGTTTTGTCAAGGCTTATTTTACTTTTTTTCGCTTAAAAATCCATGCAATATTGAATGTTTTGATGTTTTTCAATGTCTGTCGCGGATTTAAGACGATACTTCGCGTTTTGCTTCCATTTATATGTTTCTTACATCATATCCTTGTGTATGCTTATGTTTGTTTTCGAAATATTAATAGTGAAAAAGACTTTAGTAAAAGCAGTGTGCGAGTTTCGCAATTTCCCGATATGACCACAGGCTCGGGACGGGGTAATCATGGGGGGGTGAGCTAACTCTCTCCTGAATAGACCCCAGACAGGGATCTTGATAGAGTACCGGAATTCTTTTCGCCTCGTATCGATGACGACCTGTGGAATAAGCTGCCTCTAGATTTGATGGAAACCCCGGTATGCAATTACGACTCAACCGCTTAGCGATAAAAGTGTATTAGTTAGAATATCATCTGACACATTATTAAATTAACAAGACACAGGAGGTGTCAGATGACCCAAGATCAAAAGATTGAGACATCTGAAAAATACTTAGTTTACCACGTCTTTTGATTTGAGTCGATTTTTTCAGGTTTAGTTTCGCTGAGTGTTCTTTGAAATTGTCACGATCCTGTTTGCTCTCATGCTCGATCTCTCTTTGTCGATGGGCAGTTTCCGTGGTTAGAGCCGAGAACTCAGAGTAATCAGCCGACGCATATTATAGACCATGGCAGCGAAGATAAATTGGAACGTATTCCTGCGGATGTCGTAGTATCGGCACCGTGTGTAGTCTAAGACTGTCGTCATGTACGAGAATGGCCTTTCGACGGCACTCCTAATCTTGGCGAAAGCCTTGTTTTGTTCCAGTTGTTTCTTGGTCAATGGTCGATTCCGATATGCCTTATGCAGAATACCACAACGGATTCCGTTCATCTTCAGGAGTCTTCGCCGTTGGCGCTGTGCATACCCTTTATCGGCATAGACTCGTTTCTCTGACCCACGCAGGAGATCATCAAATTTCTCCGTATCGTGAACATTGGCCGGAGTAAACTCAAGACTGTGGATCACGTTGGTGTCGGCATCGACTCCGACATGCCCTTTATATCCGTAAATGGCCTTGCCTTTACGACTGGTACCACGAGCATCGCCATCCCGTTCACTGTATTTGTTGGCTTGGGCTTCTTTGAGTGTTGCATCAACGATTGTGCCTTTGCCGATAATAAGTCCGTGCTTCTCCAGTTGACGGGTAAAGGTTGTAAAGAGCTTTCTGTCTAGTCCAAGACGGGAGAAGAGTTCCCGGTAGCGACAGATGGTTGTCTCATCAGGAATAGCATCCCCACTGTTGAGGCCAAGAAAGAGTTGAAAGCTCCGCCGGTCGGCAATCTCTTCTTCCAAACGTGGATCGGACAGATTGTAAATCGTTTGGAGAAGGAAACATTTGACGATCACCAGTAACTCATGCGTCGGGCGACCAGCCGATGAAAGACCGGATTTGTAACGGGAGAGGGTTCGTTCGATTGGCCTGAGCAAGTCTAACCAATTGATCTTTGCATCGATGAATTTCAACGTCTGTTTGCTTTGTGTCTTAATATGCTTCTCGTAATGATGGGTCGCAGCATCGGTGAATAAATCAGCATTATCGATTTTGTTTGTTCGTTTCACTGCGTGTACTTTTTTCATTACGAGTCCTTTCTCTTTTGTGATGCTCTAATATACCACATCGAGAAAAGACTTGGTACTATAATTTCTACAAAAAGAAGAATATTTCAGATGTCTCAGATTATAAAGAACAAACTGGGGCTGTTGAACCTGGCCCAAACGCTCGGAAGCGTCTCCGATGCGTGTAAGATATTCGGATATTCTCGGGACAGCTTTTATCGGTTCAGAGAACTGTATGAATCCGGAGGAGAACAAGCGCTCCAGGAGATCTCCCGGCGTAAGCCGAACTTGAAAAACCGGATAGGATCAGATATTGAACAGGCTATCCTGGAGTATGTCATCGAACAGCCGGCCCATGGTCAAGTTCGAGTATCAAACGAACTCAGGAAACGTGCTATCAGCGTTTGTCCAGCGACGATCCGCAATATCTGGAAACGCAACAACCTTGAGACATTCAAGAAGCGTCTGGGTGCCTTAGAAGCCAAAATGGCTCAGGAGAACTTGATCCTGACCGAGGACCAACTTAAAGCTCTGGAGCGCAAGAAAGAAGAACAAGAAGCCCATGGTGAGATTGAAACCGAACACCCGGGCTATCTTGGCGCTCAAGACACCTATTACGTCGGAACGATCAAAGGCATAGGCCGGATCTATCAGCAAACGTTCATCGATACCTATTCCAAGGTCGCCTTTGCGAAGCTCTACGATCGAAAGAATGCTCTTGTGGCAGCAGAGATGCTCAATGATCGTGTTGTGCCGTTCTTCGAAGAACACCAGATCCCGTTGTTGCGCATACTAACAGACCGTGGCACAGAGTTCTGTGGACGCAAGAAACACACGAATACCAGCTCTATCTGGCCCTTGAGGATATCGACCACTCACGGACAAAAGTACGTCACCCTCAGAGCAACGGTATCTGTGAACGATTCCACAAAACAGTCCAGCAAGAGTTTTATCAAACGGCATTCAGGAAGAAGATTTACTCGACGCTGGAGCAGCTCCAAAGTGATCTTGATACCTGGATCAATTATTACAACGCCGACAGACCTCATTCTGGAAAAATATGTTGTGGTCGTACTCCCATGCAGACGTTTTATGAATCACTCGATATGGCAAAGAACAAAATGCTCGATAGCTTACACTCGGCTGACATCAACACAGCCGCCTAAATAAAAAATGTCAGATGATGTCTTGACTTGTACAGATAAAGACAATAACGTATAGTCTGATCTATGTGCCCTTTGAGCAGTCAAGTTCGAAGGCAGGTCGTACGCAATGCCATCGAATGCCTATAATTCCTTGACCGAGGAAATTGATCTGCCAATGCATTATCTTGCCAATGCCTGATTGGAATGTTAACTTTGTATTCATAATGAATTCAGGCAAAGTGTCATTACCAAATTATTAGCCCCGGATGGATCTACGAGTGAACAATGCAGCGGAAGAAATATTACAATGCTCAGATCGTGCGGCTCAAAGAATCGAGTCCAATTTCCCGTAGAAAGGTTTTCAAATCTCTGGATAACGACATGCTCAATTCGCATTAGACACGGAAGGAAGAAACTCCATTTTCACAAGGGCGCTTACCCAAAAGGAGCTTCGAAAGGAAACATCGAATGATGCCCAACTGGCTGACCAAACCTTAGGATTAATCAATGACCCATCTCGCTGAAGCGCAAGGAGATGATCCACAAACAATAAGGACTGAACATCGTTCGTTTCACTCGATTCTCCTCTCTCCATGGTACCTTCCAACCGTCATTGCGCTCGCTTTTGCAATTCGCCTTTGCTGGATACTGTATTTCCATCCCAAACCCGTCAGCGATTTTGCTTTCTACTTCCGAGGTGCAGAGTCGATTGTGAGAGGCCATGGTTATACTCATTTTGGTCGTTTCGTCACTGCGTACTTCCCCATCGGATATCCATTGTTTCTGGCATTGCTTTTCTGGGTCTCCGGTGTCTCGATTACCGTGGCCCTAACAGCGAATCTTGTCTTTTCTGTTGTGTCGCTTGTGCTTGCCTACTGGATAGCACGAGAGCTTTTCAGATCAGAAATAACGGGAAGGTTGTTCCTCTTGCTTCTCGCCGCTTATCCCAACAATATAGCATACACGTCTCTTGTCGGAGTGGAGACTGTTCATTTGTTTTTGCTGTTTCTTGGTATAGCGCTTCTTTTGCCAAGCATGTCAATTAAAGGAGGCGCGGACGCCTGGCGCTTGCTGACGGCAGGATTGGTGTTTGGGTTGGCGACGCTTGTCAAAATGCAGACTCTTTTGCTGCCTGCGTTTCTTCTCCTGCTGTTTCCTCAATTCTCATGGGACAGGAGCGGTCTGATTGATCGAGTGAAGAAAATAGGAATTCTTTATGTTGTCTTGATTGCAGTATTAAGTCCCTGGGTGATTCGAAATTACATCCTGTACAATGACTTTGTTCTTTCAAACAATGACGGCGTGAACCTCTACGTTGGCAATGGCCCAGACGCAAACGGGACATGGGTTTCGGTGAGCCTGGTTTGGTGTCGAAAAGAATACGTTGGATGAATACAAAATCAATCAACGCGCGAGAGACGAAGCGATCAGCTATATCAGGGCTCATCCGCTGCAGACATTGATGCTCATGCCGGCAAAGCTTGTCTCCCTGTTTTCCCATGGTGATGGCGTGTATTGGAACAATCTGGGGACAGATATGAAATTGAAATCGGCAAGACGTGTCTTGCGGGGGGTCGATAAACTCAATACGAACTATGAATTCCTGATGATTGTTTTTCTTATTGCCTCTCTCATCTTCGGATGCTGGAAAAGACTACAAAATGGCAAGGGCAATGGCTGGCCGCTAATGGGGATTGCCATGATCGTTTACTTCGTTAGCATATATCTTGTGTACTATGGCTCTCCACGTTATCACTTCCCCATTATTCCATGGGTGATCATGTACTCCGCGGCATTGCTTTCCTCTCTATATATAGGTTACGTGGCCAGCCCCCAAAAACCCATCCATTATAGCGTCAGAAGATTTCATTTTTCGATCAATAGAGTCAGCGATAAGCAGATAAAAGCATACGGCCGAATAGATCATCATATGTCAGAGCTGGTAAGAAAGCCCAATAGAACAAAGGGTTTCTTGTTCGATGGTACAGACAAACAAATTTGTACCGTCAAGAAAAAATTTTCCACGTTGAGAGCGAAACACTTTTTCGCTATATTATACGCGGTTACAATTGTGCCCGTAGCTCAACTGGATAGAGCACCAGCCTT
>CAVYWA010000021.1:0-249088 GCA_963772165.1 uncultured Bacteroidota bacterium
AGTAAAGGAGAAGCTGCGAGAGCTCGGATACGTTCCAAAAGAATAAATTCTCAACTAAAATTTAAGGTCAAAAGAAACCTACTATGAAAATGAGAACGCTTGGCAGTAAAGGTCCCAGGGTCTCGGCTATCGGGTTAGGGTGTATGGGAATGTCGGAGTTTTACGGACCCGGCGACGATAAAGAGTCGACTGCGACAATTCACCGCGCACTGGAACTCGGAGTGACCTTGCTTGATACCGCGGATATGTAAGGTCCCTTCAAAAATGAAGAGCTGGTTGGAAAGGCGATCAAGGACAGGCGGGATAAAGTATTTCTCGCAACAAAATTCGGCATTGTGCGGAATCCCTCGAACCCGACGCTCCGTGGTGTCAACGGCAAGCCGGAATATGTTCGCACATCGTGCGATGCAAGCCTCCGCCGGCTTGGCGTAGACGTGATCGACTTATATTACCTTCATCGCGTCGACCCGGAAACGCCGATCGAAGAAACAGTCGGTGCGATGAGTGAGTTGGTAAAAAAAGGAAAAGTCCGTTTTATAGGACTGTCTGAGGCAAGTGCAAAGACTCTTCGGCGTGCATACAAGGTTTATCCGATTACCGCACTTCAAACGGAGTATTCACTCTGGACACGCGATCCTGAAGAAGACATCCTTGCCACGTGCCGCGAGCTTGGAATCGGGTTCGTTGCCTACAGTCCGCTTGGGCGCGGATTTCTCACAGGGGAAATTAAACGCATCGAGGATTTGGCGCAGGATGACTTCCGTCGTCACTCGCCTCGTTTTCAAGGAGAAAATTTTCGGCGTAATCTTGACCTCGTGAAACGAGTTGAGGACATTGCATCACAAAAAGGGTGCACTCCCTCGCAGCTTGCATTGGCATGGGTTATGGCGCAAGGAGAGGACATTGTTCCAATTCCCGGAACGAAGAGGCGCAAATATTTAGAAGAAAATGCTGCGGCTGTAGACATTACTCTGACGAAGGAAGAGCTTGGCCGCATCAATGAAGTCGTACCTCGCGGTGCCGCGTCGGGCACGCGTTATGCCGAATCGGCAATGCCGCTGGTAAACAGATAGGCCGTTTTTCAATAGGAAGACTTTGCCACTTTTGTTTTCATGAAGCGTAGAAAAAACAAGATCCAAAAGGACGCCGGGGAGATTGCCCATTCGCGACATTCAAGGTATTGGATTATTGCTTCCGCTGGAATTGCACTAGCGGCAATAGCGTACTTTTTCTTTACGCTGCGTGGTTTCGACCCCAAGACGTCGATGACAAGAGTCGTCCCGCGGGAAGAGCCGAAGGAACTGAAGCCTGACGAGGCTTTCGCAATAACTGTTCAACGCGCGTACGCCATTGACGTAAAATTTCAGGAAGTCTATAACGCTGGCTGGGAAGCAGCGAACGGAGCGATTGGAGAAGCGTTTCTCTATGCTGCGACCGGCGATTCAAATCTGTTGAAGAGGTATTTAAGTGATCGTAAACTGACCGACATGTTCAACGGAACCTGGGTCGACGACCGCGCATGGATTTGTCTGGCGGAATTGTATTGGTGGCAATTCTCCGGCAGAAAGAACGAAGCATGGGTGAAAGATGCGGAGAAGCGGTACATCGAAGCAAGAAACGAAGGGCGTCTTTCAAATCAGGAAGGATTCTGGAGTTGGTACAGCTGGCCTCCGAATGCGCGAATCAACGATATGATCATCACGAACAGCAATACAAATCAGATGGTCACTGTCGCTTGCATGTTGTACGGAGCGACGCACGAACGGCGCTTCTATAACGATGCAATGATGGTGTGGGAGGGAGATCGTAACTATCCTGGAATTGAAAAAACATTTTACCGGGGCGATGGTCAGTGGGAAGGAAAAGGGGGAAGAGCTGCCTTCGGCAAGCAACTTCCGTGGGAGGGAGCGTCATACTTGTCGGTCGTTGCAGCGATGTATCGAATGACCGGAAACCCGAAGTACAAAATGATTGCCGCTGCATCGGCGAAACGAATCATGGATCCGGCGAATGGCTGGGTCGATTCGACAGATTTTTATCAGTTGCGGATGGATGGAAACGGAGCGTTCGTTCACTTCGTGTTGGATGCTTACCTTGTCGCACCGGAATTGCTTCCCGATATCCCGCTGAAAGTAGAACGGATGCTGGAACATGTCTGGTCGAACCATCACGGCGCCTCTTATGTCCTCCTGCACAGGCTGGGCGACGACGGCATCCGGAATGGATGGAACCCTTCCGGGGGCGAGGAAGGATATGGTGTCGATCAGATCGGAACCGTCCATCCCCAATCGCAGGCGATGCGGGCATTCGGGGTATTTGCCTACGTGCTGCATGAAGGATTAAAAAAAAGTAAAGGCGGATAACATCCGTCCCATGCACTCCCGCGGGAATCTTTTAAGCAGAAAATGGTTTTAGAATAAGAATTCAAGCGAGGAGGAAATGATGAAAATGTTTTTGTTGATTATTGGAATCGCGGCGGTCGGCCTGATTTTCTTCCTGGCAGGCAAAGGAGCCGACCGGAATCCGATAGAACAGCAAGGAGAGGAAAAATCAATGGCAACGGCTGCGTTGGATACTGCAACATTCGCTGCGGGCTGCTTCTGGTGTGTTGAAGCGGTATTTCAAGAACTGAAGGGCGTTCAATCCGTGGTGTCGGGCTACACAGGAGGCTCGATAGCAAATCCCAGCTACGAAGAAGTTTGCTCCGGCTCGACCGGCCATGCAGAAGCCTGCCAGATTGCGTACGACCCAAAAATAATTTCATACCCGGAATTGCTGGAGGTTTTTTGGAAAACACACGACCCGACGACGTTGAATCGTCAGGGAAACGATTCCGGTACGCAATATCGCTCTGCAATTTTTTATCATACGGAAGCGCAGAAAAAACTCGCCGAGCATTACAAAAGGGAACTCGATTCTTCCGGTGCATTCGATGCGCCGATCGTTACGGAAATTGTTCCGTTTACGAAATTCTACAAGGCGGAAAACTATCACCAGAATTATTTTAATGAGCACGGCGCACAACCGTATTGTCTCTTCGTCATCAAGCCGAAAGTTGAAAAATTCAAGAAGGTGTTCAACGATAAGTTGAAAGAGAATTGAATAAACCTGCTTCGGGCATAGATGAGCATTGTGTAAACGAAAGGTCATGGTTTGAACAGAGTAGTTTTTTTTATAGGAATTTTCGCGGCGGTGGCGGCGGTTTTTCCTGCGCGTGCAGTTTCTCAAGAACTCATGGCAGACTCGGTGCGATCGGAATTCCTTCATGCATGGAACGGGTATAAACAATATGCCTGGGGCCATGATGCTTTACGCCCGCTGACCAAAAAGCCCCGTGATTGGTATGGAACATCACTCTGTATGACTCCGGTTGATGCCTATGATGTCATGGTGTTGATGGGGCTCTCTTCAGAGGCCCGTACTACGAAGCAACTCATCCTCGACAGCTTATCGTTCAATAAGAACATCGAGGTCCAGAGTTTTGAAATCACGATTCGATTACTGGGGGGACTGCTTAGCGCCTACGAACTTGACGGAGACAAACGCTTCCTTGATCTCGCCGAAGACCTGGGCAATCGCCTCCTTCCGGTCTTCAATACACCGACGGGAATGCCGTATCGCTATGTCAATCTCCAAACGGGCAAAATACGGGACTCGCTGAATAATCCGGCCGAGATAGGAACGTCTCTTCTTGAATTCGGAACGCTGAGCAGGCTTACAGGAAATCCCGTGTATTATCAAAAAGCCAAAAGCGCCCTGGTCGCATTATACAATCGCCGTTCTCCAATAGGCCTTGTAGGCGAATGGATCAATGTTCAAACGGGGAGTTGGGTGGACAGCACGAGTCATATCGGCGGAGGAATAGATTCGTACTACGAGTATCTTTTCAAAGCCTGGTGCATATTCGGCGACGAGGATTGCAAGAGAATGGCGGATGAGAGTTTTAAGGCCGTCAATAAATATGTTGCCGATACGACTTTCGGCGGATTGTGGTATGGTGAAGTCAATATGTTCAGTGGAAAGCGAACGGGAACTTCATTCGGTTCCCTCGAAGCATTCTTTCCTGCTCTTCTCGCTCTTTCAGGGGATGTAAAAAGGGCGAAAGCACTTGAAGAATCATGTTTCAGGATGTGGACTCTTTGCCATATTGAACCGGAAGAGCTCGATTACGCGACCATGAAAGTAACGGCAAAGCAATACCATCTGCGCCCGGAAATTATTGAATCCGCGTACTATCTCTTTCGGCTCACTGGAGATCCCCAATACAGGAAAATGGGATACACGTATTTTAACGACATCGTAAAATACTGCAGGACTGATGATGCGTATGCGATGTTGAGCGACGTGACGACGAAGAGCAAGTCGGACGAGATGGAAAGTTTCTTTTTTGCCGAGACGCTCAAATATTTGTTCCTCTTATTCTCTCCGCCTGAGACGCTGAATTTTGGGAGGGTTATTTTCAACACGGAGGCGCATCCCCTTCGCCTGGTATGGGAAAAGTAATCCTATGAGATCGCTCTTCATTATGTCCAACACGTTCTGGCGCTCGGCCGCCTCCGGCAGTGCTAAACATTTCTGTTTGATGATCATCGTGCTCTTGGGGAATGGGGTCATCCTCCGGGCCGACCAGCCGATTGAACAAGGGTATAAAATCGTTAACGGAGTCAGCCTCTATTATGAAACGATCGGCGAAGGAGTTCCCGTTGTTGTCGTCCACGGGGGACCCGGCTTGAGCCACAGCTACTTGCTTCCGCAAATGGGTGAACTCGCAAAAGGCTATAAGCTCATTTTTTACGACCAGAGAGCGATGGGGAAATCGTCGGCGGATTTTGACACGAGCCAGATGACAATGAACAGCTTCGTTGACGACCTTGAAGGAATTCGAAAGGCCTTCGGTCTGGAAAAAATGAATCTCATGGGCCATTCGTGGGGAGGGCTGGTGTCGATGTTCTACGCGATAAAATATCCTTCACATTTACAGTCCCTGATCCTCGTCAATACTACGCCGGCGAGTTCGGTGCTGCGGAATTTATCTTTCGCCGTCATGTCGCTGAAGACAACGAAAGAAGACAGTATCGCACAGTTGCAGATTGCAGAAACGGAGGGATTCAAAAAAAGAGAGCCGGCGACCATGGCGAAATTTTTTCGGCTTCTTTTTCACGGGTCATTTCACAATAGACAATATGGCGACAGCCTGACGCTCATTTTTGATTCCTCGTATGCTGCGAAGAGTGCGATGGTGCAGCAGTTGAGCAGAGACAGCACGCTTCATTCATACGACATTCATGCCAGGCTCAATACGATTCAATGCCCCGCTCTTATCATCGGAGGATCTGACGATGCGGTTGTTCCCGGTACGAACGAACAGATCCGTGATCATATTCGCGGCTCGCAGTATATCCTCCTTACCGATTGCGGGCATTTCCCATATATCGAAGCGGGCGATAGATTTTTCCCTTTAGTGAGAGACTTTTTGAAGAGCGCAGCGCGATAAAAGTCTTTGCCTTCTCAAACTCGGATTCATCAAACTATATAAACATTTTTAATGCAACGATTCATCCCTGTCATCCGACGTCATTACCTTTTTGTGCTCGCGGGAATTTTTTGGACCGTTGCGGGGAGCATTCTTTGTGCGCGGGCGGCGATCTGGATGGGAATGCTATCCCCCGGAGCGGCGTCTGTTATTGCTTTGGTAAGCGTTGTCTGTGCGGGGGGTGGGTATGTTTTAGGATTTTCGAAGATCGTGGTAAAAAACATCACGCGCATTCATCAAATGCCCGAGCGTGCAAACATTTTTGCGTTTACGGCGGTGCGGGGTTACGTCATGATCGCGCTCATGATGACAATCGGAATCACCCTTCGCAATTCTTCAATCCCGAAATACTACCTGACGATTCCATACTTTGCAATGGGAGGCATTCTCCTTATCGGAAGCGTCCAGTTCTACCGGCAATTTATTGCCATCTTCGTTAAAGAGAACACGTAATCCGTTTGACGCTGGCAAAAAAAATCCCGCCGAAGAGGCGGGACTTTTTTAATGCTCGTTGCCGGTTTCTAATTAGACAACCGTTACGTTTGTCGCTTGGAATCCTTTCGGACCCTTTTCAACTTCGAATTCGACCTTGTCGCCTTCATTCAAGCTCTTATAGCCGTTGCCGGTAATAGCGTTGAAGTGGACGAACACGTCTTCAGCTCCGGAGCCGCGGGAGATGAATCCGAATCCTTTTGTTGCGTTGAACCATTTGACTGTTCCTTTTTCCATGGAACACATCCTTTCGTGAATATGTGTAACCCAAACTACCGTTGGGCAAGGTGTACGCCGAAAATACTGTCTCTTATAGCACTCATTGATGGCGTTTCGACCTTGGAAGGATTCGTTCGGTTCATCAGCAGGATTCTAAAAGCTCCCAACCGGGAGATAAAGACGGTGTACTGTTTTTGGTACATTTAATATAAACATATTTATCGTTAATTCCTAATTGAATCTTTAATAGCGCTACAGTTTGAAGGTCATTGTGGGCGGAGCGAAGTGGCGCTTTACGCCACCACGTACAACGTGGCAATCCCTTGGTTTAGCCGAGATTATCCCGCTGTACGGGCTGCCGTAAATCGGCATTTCGTTTCCCGGCGGAAAACGTCGGGATCCTCACGACGACTTTTTCTTAAGAAGCCAAACCAGACTGTAACAATACACAATTGCCTGATTCTTTGATTCTCACCAATCATTTCGTATTTTTGTGGTCATGCGAGACAGACTGGAATACATCGGCTACATATTCATCGGGTGGCTGGTACGATTGATGCCGTGGGAAGCCGTCTATCGGTTGGGAAAAATATTGGGCACGGTTGTATTTTATCTGATCCCGATACGTCGCTCGCTGACGCTCGACCATCTCCGCAAAGCTTTTCCCCAAAAATCTTCGACGGAAATTAAAAAAATCGCTGTAGCAGCGTACCGCAATCTTGTCATCTCCCTTCTCGAAGTTTTCTGGTTCTCGCATCTGACGGCAGACAAGATAAAAAAAATTGTCAGCATGCCGGATACAAGTATCATGGACGCACGGTTGAAAGAAGGAAGGGGCCTGATCATGCTCGGCGGCCACTTTGGTAATTGGGAATTGATAGCAATCGCCGTCGGGCTCATAAGCCGTCATCCGTTGACGATTATTGTGCAGCGACAACGGAATAGATTTGTCGATGCATTCATGAATAAAAATCGTATGCTGTTCGGCAACAAAGTCGTGGAAATGGAAAGAGCCCCCCGGGAAATCATTGCGGCGCTTCGGAATAACGGCGTCGTAGCGATCCTTGCAGACCAAAGCGGTCCGCAGGAAGGACTGTTCGTAAACTTTTTCGGGCGCCCCGCCTCCACTCATCGGGGACCCGCTGTTTTCAGTGTGCGAACGGGCGCCCCAATTATTATGGCGTTTATCATTCGCGGAGCCGACGGACTCTACAAGGTCGAATTCGAGGAAATCGATACGCACAATGTGAACGGCACGGACGATGAAAAAGTAGAACAGATTACCGCCCGCCATGTCGCGATGCTGGAAAAATATGCCTCGCGATATCCCGACCACTGGTTGTGGATGCACAAACGCTGGAAACATTCGCCTCCCATCAATTCTCTCACCGACGAAAAAGTTCATGCAGCCGCCAACTAGCATCCTCGTTTTTCAAACAGCCTTTCTCGGTGATGTGATCCTGACCCTGCCTCTTGTACAAGTGCTTCACCGGGAGTTTCCAGAAGCACAAATAGATTTCCTCACGACTCCAAAAGCTGCGGCAATTCTTCGTAATCATCCGGCCATCCATTCAGTGATTGAATATGACAAGCGAGGCGGTCAGCAGGGCTTGATGGGAATGTTTTCAATCTCTCGGACTCTCAAGACACGATTGTACGACGTTGCGCTGGTTCCGCATAGGTCTCTTCGCAGCGCTGTCGTTGTTTCATTGAGCAGGATTCCTGTGCGCATCGGTTTTGATCTGAGTGCCGGCAGAATTCTTTTTACAAAAACGGTTCATTATGAAAAAAACGCTCATGAGGTCGAGCGTAATCTCTGTTTTTTGAAAGCGTTCAACATCGGTAATCCGAAAAAAGAACTTCCTTCAGTGTACCCTTCCGCTGAAGACAAAATTGCAGTTGATGGGTTTCTCTCGGAAACAAAAATTAAGCCGAACGATAATCTGATCGCCGTCGCCCCCGGTTCGGTATGGAATACCAAACGATGGCCCCCCGAACGCTTCTCGGAGCTCGTGAAGAAGTTTTTAACCGCGGGGATGAAAGTGGTTCTTATCGGCGGGAAAGAAGATGAAAGTTTGTGTGAAAAAATTGCGTCCGATGCTCAAGGGACAGAGGTCTACTTGTCGGCGGGCAGGTTTTCCATTCTTCAGTCTGCCGAACTTTTACGCCGCTGTACAGTTCTGGTGTCGAACGACAGCGCGCCGGCGCACCTTGCTGTTGCCGTGCTCACTCCTGTCGTAGCACTCTTTGGAGCGACCGTACCTTCTTTTGGATTTGCGCCGTACGGGGAAAAGGATATTGTCGTTCAAGTAGAAGGGTTGCCATGCCGGCCGTGCAGCATTCACGGCGGCGGCAAATGTCCGATTGGAACGTTTGAGTGTATGGTTAGAATTTCAGCTGAGATGGTTTTTGAAAAAGTCGCCCAGCTGTAGCGCGCTGCGGCAAACGTGCCCATCCTAAAACTTTATATCGTTGGGATTTTCTTCCCCTTCTTTCCAATTCGCCGTCGCATGTTTGTCGCAAGTTCCTGGCTGGTACTTCACGTTGAACACTTCGGTCATCGTTTTTGGGCAGAATGGGGTCGCAAGTTTATGAGTTTCCGCGCAGATGGTGTCCACCACAACGCCGTCCGGCATATTAAAATACTCGTTGGTAATCGGGATCGTTTGATCCTCGTAAATATATTTCATGACTCGCCCCCATAACGGAGCCGCTGTGCGCCCGCCCTGCCCGTCTGAAGAAGTAAACTTCACAGCCTGGTCATCAAAGCCGAGCCACACACCAGCCGCAAACTCCGGCGTAAATCCGACGAACCAAGCATCGGCAAAGTCTTGTGTCGTTCCTGTTTTTCCTGCTGCTGGGAGATGAAAAAAGTGCCGCACCCGTCCGCCGCTGCCGTGGTCGACAACATCTTGGAGCATCGATGTCATGATATACGCCGTTTCTTTGCTCATCACTTCTCTCTTCTCGGGTACATTTTCTTCAATCACATTGCCATCTTTGTCTTCAATCCTTAAAATACTCGTCGGTTGGACATACACGCCTTCGTTGGCGAAAACGCCAAACGCGGCCGTTAATTCGATCGGCCTGACTGTCGCGGTGCCAAGCGCAATAGATTCAAAAGGGGGTATCGGGGTCGTAATTCCCATGTCGATGCGCCAGTTCGATAACTTGATTTTTCGGCGCAATTTCCATGATAGCGCGGACTGCAATGAGGTTGATCGACTCGCGCAAGCCTTCTCGTAAAGTATATTTTCCTCCGATCGTGCCGTCGAAGTTCCCCGGCGTCCATCGTGAGCCGTCTTCCATCATTAATGTCACCGGCTGGTTCAACAACTCAAATGTTGGCGGATATCCGTTGTCGATAGCAACGGTATAAACGAACGGCTTAAATGCGGAGCCCGGTTGACGCACGATCTGCGTCGTATGGTTGAGCCCATATTTGAAGGAACGAAAATCCGCCCCTCCGACCATCGCACAGATATTCCCTGAGTGCGGGTCGATAATGATGAGTCCTACTTCGATCGTTTGCCAAACTCTTTTTATCGAATCGACGAAGGCCCGGTTGCTTCGAAGCGCCGCATAGATGCTGTCGCGTTCAACGCGGCTCGTTGTTTTTCGGGCGGAGAGAACATCTTCAACGCTTTTGTCAATTGCCTTGTTGAGAATTTCGGTGTTTGCTTTCCAGTCCCATGTCGAATCGAAGGCCGGCTGGATGTCCGCCAGATGTTCTTCCACGGCACGGTTTGCGTACCGTTGCATCCGGCTGTCGAGCGTCGTGTAGACGGAAAGTCCGTCTTTGTAAATATCGAAACCATACTTGTCGGCTTTTTGGAGAAGCTGCTGTCGAACGTATTCGACAAAGTGGGGAGCGATCCCGGTGGGTGTCAATGCATCGCTGCTGTTGAACTGGAGTGAATCCCGTCCGACGGAATCCGCTTCTGCCTGCGTGAGCTTGCCGTACTTGACCATCTGGGAGAGTACGATTTCCCGCCGGAGAAAAGCCCGCTCGGGGTGTTTGATCGGGTCATAATAAAACGGCCCCTTCGCCATGCCGATAAGGAGGGACGACTCTGCGAGGGTCAACTCTTGTGCCGATTTATCGAAGTAGATCGATGCGGCTGCCGAAATACCGTAGGCACCGCGCCCGAGATAAATATAATTGAGATACATCTCGAGGATCTCTTTTTTTGTATACGTACGTTCGATCTGAACGGCAGTGATGAACTCGCGGATCTTTCTTGTTGCTTTGTCAAAAGCATTTTCCTGTGCACTTTTCCAATTGTACAGGTTGCGCGACAGCTGCATCGTGATGGTGCTCGCCCCTTGATTCCTGACGAATGCCAGAGGAATTCGCCAGATGACTACTCCCCAGTGGCTGTAGAAATCCTTATCTTCCGTGCAAATCAAGGCGTCGATCGGTACTCTGGGGAATCTTATCGTACGAAATATACGTCCGGTTCTTTAAATAGAATTGGCCGAGGACCTCTCCGTCGTACGAAAAGACTTTTGTCGCAAGCTCCGGTTTCGGATTTTCCAGCTGTTCAAGAGAGGGAAGTCCGGCAAAGACCAGTTTCATGAAAATAACGAGCAGGAGGAGCAGGACGATGCCGCCGCCGGCAAAGGCGTACCAATATTTCTTGAAGAAATTTTTGCTTCGCAGATACATCTCGTCGCGGTACTTCGGCTCGGTAAAATACCGGCGCATTTGCTCGGAGCTGTACCCCCCCCGTCGGGTGCTGCTTGCGTGGCTCGTTTGGCGGTGTCTTTCCCATACGCTATTCTTTTTTCCAGGTTTTTAATTCTACAGTGTTTCCGTCGAACTCAGCATAGGTGGAATACGAGATCCAATCGCCGAGGTTAATATAGATTCCGTCGCCGATCTTTTGGAACGACGGTCTATGCCGATGCCCCATGATGACAACGTCGCATCCCTCTTTAATTTTTTTTGTTGCGAACTGCAGCATGCCGTCGGTCTCGCCGTAATCCTTGTTTGCAGTATACTCCCGGCTGCTCCGCGAAGTCCCTTTTGCAATCGGCGCAGTGACGTCGGGATGCATCATCGAAAATAAAAAAATGCTAAACCTGTTCCTGAGTATCTTTTTGAGAATCCGGTATCCGGTATCCTTCAACGCCAGCCCGTCGCCGTGGTGAAAATAGAATTTCTTCCCTCGCAGCATCATGGCGAAAGGGTTTTTGTAGACCGGAATGCCGAGATCATCCGGAAAAAAATCCTTCAGCCAAAAATCGTGATTGCCGGCGACGTAATGAACGGCGATCCCTTTTTCGACAAGCCTGGCGAGTTTTGAGAGCGTGTGATGGTAGCCGCGCGGAATGACGTACTTGTATTCAAACCAGTAATCGAAGAGATCCCCGACGATAAAAAGCTGTTCGCCATGTTCTTCTACATGCGAGAGAAATGACAGCAGGCGCTTTTCCTTTTCCTTTTCCCGATCCCGATCGTGTAAGCCTAAATGCACATCTGAAATGAAGAAAATACTTTTCATCGATTATTGCGTTACCGTGAATGTCAGTTGTATCGGTTGAGAAGATCGATTGCACCAGCCTTCGGCATCCGAACAGAAAAAGTAATGGATGGTCCCCTTCAGGGTGTGCTTTCCCTTCTTCATCTTGCTGTCCAGTATAAAGGAATACTTGATGGGCCTCTTTGTATCGAGGTAGCCCGTTTTTGCCATCTTGGGCATGGACGTGACGCCGGTAAAATGGACGAGCGGATCTTTTTCAAATTCGAATTCGACTGCCGGGTCAGTGTTGATATGGATGCCTTCCTCCGGAGTGAAGGAGACGACGATTTCACCCGTTGCACCGGGTTTCAAACTTGCCGATGTCAGATGAATATCACATTTGACTTGTCGAAACTCTTCACTGTTCGATGGCAGAGGAGCCGAACAGAGGACCAGCAAAAGTAGAAGCACAGAAAGGGTGCGCATAAAACTCACTCCAAAACGTTAGGCGGTTTGTGCCGCACGGGTATCGTCAACCCGTTGCAGCAGCGCCAAACCAATAATGAAAAAGGCCCCGACGGAAAGAATGGAAAGCCGTTGGTTATTTGTAAGATACGAAATCAATCCGAATAAAAAAGTACCGATCACTGCCGAAGCTTTTCCGCATAGCCCGTCGTAGAACCCGAAGAACTCCGCCTCCCGTTCTTTCGGCGTAAGCAGCGCCATCAAGCTTCTGCTTGCCGATTGGGCGGCACCGAGAGAACTTCCTGCCAGAATGGCGATGCAAAAAAACATTGTTTTCGACTGCACAAAGTATGCTGCAGTAACGACCACCAGCCAGAAAACGAGGTTGATGTCGATAGTCTTTTTCGGCCCGATTTTGTCGGTCACAAAGCCGAAAATGAGCGACCCCACGATGCCTGAGGCCTGCACCACGGCAAAAAGGGCGATGATTTCCCGCAAGGAAAAATTGAGCGATTGTTGCGCGAAAATCGACGCGAATGAAATGACGGTGAGAATACCGTCATTATAAATAAAAAACGCCAGCATGAATCGTGCAACCTGCCGGTAGTTTTTCAAATGGCTGATGGTTTCCATAACTCGCTGCCACCCCGCTCGGACGTACGAAGGCTTTTTCTGGAACGTCACTTTGTGATCCCGGAAAAAAAGAAAAAGCGGCGAGGCAAAAACAAAAAAAATTATCGCAGCGAGAACAAAGCTGAATTTGACATTTCCGAGATTCGATGCGACAAAGCCGTTTGCGTACAGGGGCATCACAAGGAGGAGAGTGGTCAGCGACCCGATATACCCCATTGCGTAGCCGTAGCCGGAGACCCTTCCGTAACTGCGTTCGGTTGTGATGTTCGGCAAAAACGCATCGTAGAAAACAATTCCCCCTTCAAAACCGATGTTGGCGACGATAAATAAAGCCATGCCGGCGACAATCATCCCCTCGTTCACAAAATAAAGGAGGGACGTGCAAATGACGCTCACGACTGTAAAACCGAAAAGGAATCTCTTCCTTCTGCTCGAAAAATCTGCCGCTGCACCGAGGACGGGGGCGATCACCGCCGTGATGAACATCGAGATGCTCACGGCAATGCCCCAGAGGAAATCTCCCCGTCCTTTTCCGCCTGCAACGATGTCTTTGAAATAAAGCGAGTAGCCGACGGCGATAATGATCACGGAAAACGACGTGTTGGCAAAGTCGAATAACGTCCAGACGAAAATTTGAAACCGTGATGCTTTTCGATGTGGCGGGGAGTGGAAGCTCGTCATCTTATTTATCGCTTCCGGCTTTTCTTTTCAGCGGTGTTTTCTGTTTGTGCTCCGACGAATCAATGAGTCCCCGCCCGCGCTTTTCCAGCGTTCCGTCCGCCTTCATATCGTGCAAAATCGAGTCGAGGATGCCGTTGACGAACTGTCCGCTTTTTTCCGTGCTGAAGTGCTTCGCTATTTCAATCGTTTCGTTGATCGTTACTTTTGGCGGGATATCTTCACAATAATAGAGTTCGCAGATTCCCATCCGCAAGAGGAGTTTATCAATTAATGCAATCCGGTCGAAGTTCCAATTTGTGGCTTTCTTTTTAATGATCACATCGATAGCCGGCTGGTGTTCAATGGTGGTATGCAGGAGGCTTTGGGCGAAGGCAAACTCGTCAGCGTGGTCGCGAAGCTCCTCAAAGATGTTTTCTATAATATGGTCAATCGGGTCTTTGGAGATTTCGAAGGCATAGAGCGCTTGCATCACTCTCTCGCGAATGATCCGCCGTTTGTACACTTGCTGATGTTCTTTCATTGTCATCCTTTGGTATCTGTTTTACCGTCCTGCATCGTGGATTTCAACTGATCGAACAACATTGGCCGGCGCGTTTTTCAGATGAGATAAAGGTACGGAAAAACTCCCACGGAGGCAACGCTACCAAATATTATTGCGGAGAGTCACGGTTCCGCGGAGGCCGAACGGCGGAAGTTGAATCTGCCCCATGATCGCATCGTCGGTAGTATTACAGTCTCAAAGTCATTGCGATCCCGCTCGAAGAGCGGGAGAAGCAATCCCATTTATTTGGGGGATTGCTCCGGCAAAAAACGCTTCGCAATGACTTCTTCTTGAGGAAGGAAAGCAAACTGTAACACGACGCATCATCCTGAAACTTGCGCGAAAGAGTATTTCCTTGTATTTTGGTCCGATAATGTTGACGCAAGTATTCCAACTTTCAAAATATCCGGCCCTCGATTCTCCAACGCTTCGTTCCAATCTGCGCGCGCACATCATGGATGGCGCTTTGTTCGGCCTCGCCATGAGTTTCGTTTCATTTAACACAATTCTTCCGGTCTTTATTCAGCAGGTGGGCGGAAGTGATGTGGCCATTGGAAGCGTTCCGGTGCTCTGGACCATCGGCTTGAATTTTCCCCAAGTCATTGTTGTTCGCCTGACGAATTCCAAAAACCGGATGAAGCCGTTGGTCTTGAACTTCGGGCTGCTCAACAGGCATTCATTTCTTGCAGTAGGCGTGTTCACGTTTTTTTTTGTTAAAGACCTGCCGATCACAATTTCCGTCCCCTTATTGTTGACGTTGATCTTCTTCACCGCTGTGACTGGAAGTTTCGGAGCTCCAGTATGGTTCCATCTCTTCACGAAAACGACCCCAATGAAGCTTCGCGGAAAGCTCCTGGCAATTCGTCAGCTTCTCAGTTCATCACTCGGAATACTTGGCGGATCCGTGGTGACGTTCGTTCTTGCAGCCTTCGCGTTTCCGAATAATTTCGCTCTATTATTTATCATAGCGTATGTGCTTTCGATGGCGTCGTATCTGTATCTGCGCAAATTGAAGGAACCGCCTGCCGATAGGCAGCACGCTGATCCGGCGTCGTCGCCAAGTACATTTGCGGATGGAAGGGCAATTCTGAGGGAAAATAAGAATTTTAGAAACTTTTTGCTGGCGGATGCGTTCACTCTAATGTCGATGTCCGCATCGGCATTTTATGCGGTGTATGCAATTGAAAAATTCGATGTACCGGCCTCGTATGCCGGGACATTTACCGTCATTGTTATGGCAGGAATGGTTGCGGGCAACAGCGTCTTTGGCTACCTCGCAGACTCGCTCGGACACAAGATGAATTTGGTTGCTCTTGCGATGTCTTCTGTGATGGCAAGTGTAGTCGCTATTTTTGCGGGAAACATCCTCATCTATGGATTTACTTTTTTCTTTATGTCGTGGACGGTTGGGTTACAAGGCATTTCGCGGTTGTCGTTTGTTGTCGAGCTCTGTTCGGAAACTGATCGGCAGACGTACATTGCGTTAACGAATACGATCACTGCGCCGACGGTTGCGATCGGAATTTTATTCGGCTGGATTGCACGAGCGTACGGATTCCCCATCATGTTTGCCATGGCGGCTCTTATCGGGTTCTTCGCTGTGGTATGGCTCTATTTTTTCGTGCACGATCCCCGTGTCGAAAAGAGGATGAGGGTGGCCGATACCGGCTGAGTTGTAACAGACCGTGATTTTTTATTACTACGTTGTTAGTATTGAAAGGAAAACATTGGCTGCTATTATATTATTAGGAGATTCGATTACTGCCGGATTTCCCACCGAGACGCTTTTGAAAGAATTTTCTGTCGTGAATAAGGGAGTTGCCGGCGACAGGACCGATCATGTACTGGAAAGGTTGAACAAAGATGTACTAGAACTTGCTCCTTCGGCTGTATTTATTCTTATCGGAATCAACGACATCGGCGCGGGTTTCTCGAACAATACGCTGCTGGTAAATTATGAACGGATGATTCTCAGAATCATTAAGAAAGCTCCGGGTACAAAATTCTTCATCGAATCAATTCTTCCGACGCGCGGGATCGAGAACCGTCCGTCGGAACGGATTCAACTTCTCAATGTTGAAATACAGAAGCTTGCAATGAAATACGGCGTCAAGTTTTTGGATATTTATTCGTTGTTCGTGAACGCAGAGGGAGAACTTGCGGAAGAATTCAGCGAGGATGGAATTCATTTGACGCTGCGGGCGTACGAAAAGTGGGCGAATTATCTGAAACAAATTTTTACAACGATGTTGTAGGCGATCGGATGCGTCTCACTTCGATAAAGCAGACAAGCGCGGATATTTTAACGATGACATGGGATGACGGCCATGTCAGCCCGTTTACTCTTCAGTATCTCCGCGATGAATGTCCGTGCGCCGGATGCAAAGGGGAAACCGTGCTGTTGCATACGTTTCAACCCTCGCCCCGGCCTGAATTGCCCGGCCGCTATGACCTGAAATCGATTTCCCCTGTCGGCAGTTATGCCATTCAGATTGTATGGGGTGACGGGCACGATACCGGCCTCTACGCCTGGGAGTATCTACGATCTATTTGCCAATGCGATGACTGCACGGAAAAAAGAAATTAATGAGGCAATACCGGTTTTTATTGAGAAGCCATTGCAGCCCTCTTTGCCGAAGTCCCGAAGGGATCCCGTACAGCGGGACAATCCCCCTCGTAAACGGCAATTGCTTTGCTCCGCTCGCAATGACCTTCAAACTGTAACACGGCACTCGTCTTGATTCTGTTCCTTCTTTTTCGGATGTTTGATCATAATTTGCGCAGCGGATGTAGAATGGCTGAGCAACGATTCTGCCAACAATAATCACCTGGAGAAGATGTGGCAACATCCAACAAAGAAAAGATTGAACTTATTGCAGCAGCAATACGAGTAAAGCACCGCGCCTACGCCGCATACTCTAACTTCCGGGTCGGGGCGGCGCTGCTGACTGATAAGGGAGATATTTTCGAAGGATGCAATGTTGAGAACGCGTCGTACGGTCTCACAATCTGCGCGGAGCGAAACGCCGTTTTTCAAGCTGTTGCGGAAGGAAAAACTCACTTTCGCGCGATCGCCATTTCATCCGACGATGCAGGATTTATTACGCCTTGCGGGGCATGCCGCCAAGTGCTTGCCGAGTTCGCTCCCCGGTTGGAGATCATTCTCACCAATGGAGCAGGGAAAAGGAAAGTGACGACGCTCGATAAACTTTTTCCGATCCCTCCGGACCTCAAGAAACTTTCCCGCTTCATCAAAAAGTCCAAAAGATGAAAATCCTCATCGCCAGCATGCGCGCGCCGAAAGTCAACGGCGTGCAGCGAGCGTTCCAAAAAATCTCGCATATTTCTCCGTTCAATAATCTTGTTTTTGAGCCTCTGCAGATCGAGAGCGGTGTGCAAGCAACGCCTCTCTCGATCGACGAGCTTATGACAGGCGCCCGGCAGCGGGCTGAAGCTGCTTTCGCGATCGGGGACTCCAAAAATTCCGAAATAATCCTTTCGGTGGGAGTGGAGGGAGGATTGTGACGTTTCCCAAAAGCATGTGTTTCTCCAAAGCTGGGCTTGTGTCTATGACGGAAAGCGACGTTCATTCGGAAGTTCTGGAGCTATAGAAATTCCGCAGGCACTCTCCGATGCCGTTGTCCGCGACGGCGCCGATTTGGGAAAAGTGATCGACGTTTTTGCTGAGCAGAATGATGTCCGGAGCAATCAAGGGACATGGGGAATTCTTACCGCAGATCTCATTACCCGCGAAGATTCGTTCGAACTGGCAACACTTAACGCGCTTGCTCCATTTTTTAACAAGAAAATGTACGATCGAAAAAACCTCAAGGAATAATTCGCTGGCGGCAAAGTGACATTATGATGTTCTTGAATAAGCCATCGCAAATCTAATTTTAGCTACCCTCCAAACTGCCGCGCCATCGCTTTCCATAATTTGAAAACAATGAAGCATTTCTCTATATTGAGGCCGTGCCCTCATCAACGATTTCTATTACAATACGACTCTTTGCGTCCGTCAAAGACATTGCAAAGCTGTCTGAAATTACCGTAGAACTTCCTCGCGCATCAGTTGCCGACGATGCGCTGTCATACTTAACAACTCAATATCCTGAAATGCAGCGTTTCCATTCTTACATTCGCATCGCTGTGAACGAGACATACGTTGACTCCACCTTTCAATTGCATGACGGCGATGAAGTTGCAATTATTCCACCTGTAAGCGGCGGGTGACGAATGATACAAATCGTCGACAAAAAGATTGATACTGCAGAATTGTTGGCTTCTGTTTTTGTACCCGAGGCTGGAGGAATTGATTTGTTCCTTGGGACGACACGGAATCATTCGAAAGGGAAGAAGGTTATAAGATTAGAATACGAGGCGTACTCACCGATGGCGTTAAAAATAATGAGCGAAATTGAAACGGAGATCGGGAAACGCTGGAATATCCATAAAATTTCTATGGTTCACCGGATCGGTGTTGTGCCGGTGATGGAAGCGAGCGTGGCAATCGGAGTTTCTGCGGCGCATCGGAAAGAGGCGTTCGAAGCATGCAGGTATGCAATTGATGAACTTAAGAAAAGAGTCCCAATGTGGAAGAAAGAAATCTTCGAAGACGGAGAAGTGTGGGTTGAAAATGTCGAGTCGAAAATAGCGTGAATGGTGGAGAATGAAAGGAAGAGGAACCGGAGCAAACCCGCGGATCAGGTTCGAGGCGTTTACGCGCGAGGCGTTCGGCGATGACTGGGCGAGCGGAGAAGATGAGCGGCATATTCCGACACAATATTTCCGCGACGTCTCGAAGACGATCCTCACAAAAAACGAGAGCCCGGATCTCGGTTTCACCTTCGGCCTTAATCCTTACCGCGGATGCGAACATGGCTGCATCTATTGTTACGCTCGTCCAACGCATGAGTATCTCGGATTCTCTTCGGGGCTCGATTTTGAAACGAAAATAATGGTCAAGGAAGATGCTGCCGCGCTTTTGGAACAAGAATTTCGGAAAAAATCGTGGAGGCCCGACGTTGTGATGCTTTCTGGAAATGTCGATTGTTACCAACCGGTTGAACGCAAGCTGAAAATCACGCGCCAGTGCCTCGAAGTATTCCTCCGGTATCGCAATCCTGTTGCAATGATCACAAAAAATGCCCTCGTCCTTCGCGACCTCGACGTGCTTTCCCAATTAGCTTCGCTCAATCTTGTCTCAGTCTGTTTGTCCATAACGACGCTTGACCGGGATCTGGCGCGGCGAATGGAGCCGAGGACCTCAACGCCGGAACAAAGATTGCATGCGATCGAAGCATTGGCAAAAGCGGGTATTCCGGTGAGCGTGAATGCGGCGCCGGTGATCCCCGGCCTTAATGATGAAGAGCTTCCATCGATTCTTCGCGAGGCATCAATACGCGGAGCGAGGTGGGCTGGGTACACGTTGCTTCGCTTGCCCTATTCGGTAAAGGAACTCTTTGTCGATTGGCTGAAGCGTGAGTTTCCCGAGAGATCGGAAAGAATAATCAACCGGATCATGGATGTCAGAAACGGAAAAATGAATGATTCCGGTTTTTCGACGCGAATGAAGGGGACCGGTGAAATTGCACATTCCATCGAACAGCTCTTCCGCGTCAGCTGTAAAAAGTACGGCTTGAATTCGGCGCATACACCTCTGAGCTTCGAAAAATTTATCAGACCTTCATCCGACAAGACACAAGAAGAAATAGTTTTTTCTTGATGCTAATGACACCATCCCCTCAGCTGAAAGATTCCTTCGGCCGCACGGTCGACAACATGCGCATTTCGGTGACCGACCGCTGCAATTTCCGATGCCATTATTGTATGCCGGAAGAAGGCATGGCATGGATGAAGAAAGACGAGTTGCTGACTTTTGAAGAGATCGCGCGCATTGCCGGAATTGTGGCGCGGCTGGGAGTTAATAAGGTTCGACTGACCGGCGGCGAACCGCTCATGCGCAAAGACCTCTATGTGCTCGTAAAACAAATTTCCCGCATCGACGGCATTCATGACATTGCTATGACGACCAATGGATATTTTCTTAAAGAACAGGCAGCAGCGTTACGCGAAGCGGGTTTGAAACGGATTACCGTAAGCATGGATTCGCTCGATGCTCTCACATTTGCCGAAGTTACACGGCGCGATTATTTTGATAAGGTATGGGAAGGATTGGATATCCTTCAGGCACTTCAATTCTCTCCGATCAAAATCAATGTCGTGTTGATGCGCGGAGTGAACGACAATGAGATCGAAAAATTTGCCGGGCTTGCCAGGGCAACACCGTTCATTATACGGTTCATCGAATATATGCCAATCGGCGCGGGTGATACGTGGAATTACTCGAAGGTGGTGCCGACGAGGGAGATCATCAAAAGGATTGAAAGGCAATTCCCGAAACTTGTGCCGGTTGAATACCACGGCTCGCAGCCTGCAGACAGGTTCAAATTTGAAGATGGGATAGGCGAACTGGGATTCATCAGTTCAGTGAGCGAACCGTTCTGTTCACATTGCAACCGCATTCGTATCACCTCCGATGGAAAGATTCGGACGTGCCTTTTTTCGCTCCATGAAACCGACTTGAAATCGATGCTCCGCGGCGGAATGACGGATGAAACAATTTCGAACGCCGTTGTTGCCGCTGTGTGGAAGAAAGAGGAAGGGCATCTCATCAACCAACCCGCGTTCGTAAAGCCCGAGCGCACAATGAGCCAGATCGGCGGATAAGGGCTACCGGTGTTCGATATGATTTTGAAAAACCGTTCCGCTGACGATATCTCCCGGCTTTTCTTCCTCCATGATTTTATTGATTCTCTTCTCAACACTTCGTATATTTACACCGTTTATCCACCGAAACTTACCCCGATATTGGTGCTATGACATTTGAGCAAGTTGTTTTTTTCGTTCTGGCTGCCGTTGCGGCATTTTCAGCGGTCATGGTCATCCTTCAACGAAACCCGGTCAACAGCGCCCTTTACCTTATCCTTAACTTTTTTTGCCTCAGCGGCTTGTACCTAACGCTTAATGCACAATTTATTGCAATGGTGCAGGTTCTGGTGTATGCCGGGGCAATCATGGTGCTTTTTCTTTTCGTGATCATGCTCCTGAATCTTGGAGATGATAAACGTCTTCGGGAACATCTCGGAGTCAGGACGTATTTGGGCATTGGGTTCAGTGTAGCCCTGGTCCTGGAACTGCTCTATATATTCGCCTATCGTTCGGGGAATACGATGGTACAGCAGTCTTCCAATTCAGTCGAAATCGGAACGGTTGAATACATTGGCAAAGTTCTCTTCACGAAATTCATTTTTCCTTTTGAAATTACTTCGCTGTTGTTGTTGGCTGCGATCATCGGCGCAGTGATCCTCGCAAAAAAGAAAATTTCAGAATGATACCAATAGATTATTACCTGCTTCTTTCAGCGTTCATGTTTTGCGTCGGTGTGCTGGGCGTTTTAATCCGCCGCGATGCCATTATTGTTTTTATGTCCATCGAGTTGATGCTTAATTCGGTGAACCTGACGCTTGTTGCTTTCTCTTCGTTCCTCGGAGATCCGACAGGACAAATGCTCGTCTTTTTTGTGATGACGGTTGCTGCTGCGGAGGCGGCGGTAGGGCTGGCTATCATTATTGCGCTTTTCCGCAATAAACAGACCGTCAATGTCGATGAGATTAATATTCTGAAATGGTAGCTATGGTTCAGTACGTCGGTTTTATCGTTCTCATCCCGCTTCTCGGATTTCTTTTTATCGGACTTTTCGGTTCGAAGATAAAATCGGAGAAACTCATTGGCACCATCGGCTCGGCGGCAGTCGGGATACCATTCCTCATCGCGGTATCGATTTTTGTTGAAATGCTGTCGTTTCCGGCGGGCGAACGTCAGCACATTGTAAACCAGTTTGAATGGATAAGCGCCGGTACGTTTTCGGTCAATGTTGCTTTTCAGGTCGACCAGCTGTCAATCATCATGACGCTGATCGTTACCGGCGTGGGCAGCCTCATTCATGTTTATTCAATCGGATACATGCATGGCGACAGGGGATTCTGGAGATTCTTCGCTTACCTGAATCTTTTTATCTTTGCGATGCTTACTCTCGTCCTTGCCGACAACTTTTTGCTCATGTTCGTCGGATGGGAAGGCGTCGGCCTCTGTTCCTATCTTTTGATCGGGTTCTGGTACGAGAAAGATTTTGAAAAAGGGACGACCGGAGATGCGGCAAAAAAAGCTTTTATCGTCAACCGCATCGGCGATTTCGGGTTTCTCCTCGGCATGTTTCTCATCTTCACAACGTTCGGATCGCTGCACTTCGAAACCGTCTTTTCCGCCGCATCGGTGTTGAGCCGCGGCGATTCCACCATCACGTGGATTACGCTTTTACTTTTTGTCGGAGCGACGGGGAAGTCGGCGCAAATTCCTCTTTACGTGTGGCTGCCGGATGCAATGGCGGGCCCGACGCCGGTCAGCGCTTTGATCCATGCTGCAACAATGGTCACGGCCGGAGTCTACATGGTTGCCCGGAGTTCAATCTTATTTGCGTTAGCGCCCGTGACGATGGACGCGGTTGCCATCATCGGCGTGATGACGGCTTTCTATGCAGCGACAATCGGGCTTGTGCAAAATGACATTAAGAAAGTATTGGCGTATTCAACGATCAGCCAGCTTGGCTATATGTTTCTCGGTCTGGGTGTGGGTGCGTTTGCTTCCGGAATATTTCACGTGATGACCCATGCGTTTTTCAAAGCGCTCTTGTTCCTCGGATCGGGCGCAGTCATCCATGCAATGCACGATGAGCAGGACATTCAAAAGATGGGAGGGCTCAAGCAATATCTCCCGACGACCTACAAGACATTCCTTATTGGAGCAATTGCAATCTCGGGAATTCCGCCCCTCGCAGGCTTTTTCAGCAAAGATGAAATTTTGTGGAAAGCTTTTTCAGACGGCTCGCCTGTCTTGTGGCTCGTTGGAGCGGCCGCTGCCGGATTGACGGCGTTCTATATGTTCAGGCTTGTGTCGTTGACCTTCGACGGCTCGCCCCGGTTCGATGAACATCATATCCACCCGCACGAAGCACCGAAAACGATGACTGTCCCGTTGATCATCCTCGCAGCACTCTCCGCGGTCGGCGGATTCATCGGCATCCCTGAAAGCCTCGGCGGGGGAAATTGGTTCGAACATTTCTTGGCCCCCGTTTTTGACCGCGCAAACTCAAAAATGCTCATGCCATACCACGAAGTTTCTGCAATGGAATATGTCCTGATGGCTGTTTCGGTTGCGATTGCTGCCGCCGGAATATTCTTTGCAAGAAAGATATACTTGGAAAGGAAGGAACTTGCAGAACGGGCGGCTGCTAGATTTGCCCGAATCTATACCCTTCTCCTCGGCAAATATTTTGTCGATGAATTTTACGACGCAACGATTGTGACGCCGATTGTGAAAGGTTCTGAAAAATTACTCTGGAAACGTTTCGATATAGGAATCATCGACGGTCTGATAAATTTTACGGCCAAAGCCACGGAATATGCGAGCCAGTTTTTCAGGCGTCTGCAAACCGGAGTTGTGCAAAGCTATGCTGTAGTTTTTGTAGCCGGCATCTTGTTTATTATCGGCTGGCTCGTCATTCGATAATATGAAATCCCCACGTCAACAATGAATTATATTCTCTCGTTTGTATTATTCTCGCCCTTTGTAGGAATTGCGATCCTTCTCTTCGTCGATAAAGAGAAATCCGTTCTGATCAAATCCGTGGGAATCGGGACTTCGTTGCTGACGTTCCTGCTCTCCCTTGTCGTCTACTTTCGGTTCGACTCGTCAAGCGTGCAGTTGCAATTTGTGAACCAGGCATTGTGGATTCGGGGATTGGATATCAGCTATACTATCGGCGTCGACGGATTATCGCTGCTGCTCACCCTCCTCACAACATTCCTTACGCCGATTGCGCTTCTTTCTTCCTGGGAATCTATCTCCGTTCGGCTGAAGGAATACGTCATTTTTATCCTGCTGTTGGAGATCGGCATGCTCGGCGTGTTTCTCGCCGCGGATTTATTTTTGTTCTATGTCTTTTGGGAAGCGATGCTGATCCCGATGTACTTCATCATTGGGATCTGGGGAGGCCAGGATAAAATTTACGCAGCAGTTAAATTTTTTCTTTATACGATGGCCGGCAGCCTCCTGATGCTGATCGCGATTTTGTCGCTCGGCTATTATGCTTCGACGATTCCCGGCGGGCATTTCACAACAAACCTGGCAACACTGTATCAAATTGCGCCGTCGATTCCCCGCAGCATCCAAGTCTGGATGTTTCTCGCGTTTACGCTTTCGTTTGCAATAAAGATTCCGCTGTTTCCGTTTCACACGTGGCTTCCCGATGCGCACGTCCAGGCGCCGACGGCGGGGAGTGTGATCCTTGCGGCGGTGCTCTTGAAGATGGGAACGTACGGGCTGCTTCGGTTCTGCTTGCCGTTGTTTCCGCAAGCATCGTTCGAATTTACTCCGTTGCTTTCAACGCTTGCGGTCATCGGTATTGTGTACGGTGCACTCGTCGCCATGGTGCAGACGGACATCAAAAAACTGGTTGCGTATTCTTCAGTGAGTCACCTCGGGTTCGTCGTGCTCGGAATATTTTCCATGACGGAGGAGGGGATCCAGGGAGCGATGATTCAAATGATCAACCATGGGCTCTCCACAGGTGCCCTTTTTTTGATTGTCGGGATGCTGTACGACCGGAGGCACACACGGGACATTTCGCAGTTCGGGGGATTGTCCAAACAAATGCCTGTCTTTGCAGCTTTTTTTATGATCGTCATGCTATCGTCGATCGGACTTCCCGGAATGAACGGCTTCGTCGGCGAGTTTCTTATTCTGCTTGGATCGTTTAGGTCGACATTTTTGGGTTCGCATGCCTACACCGTCGTCGCAGCGACGGGAGTTATTTTCGCCGCGGTCTATATGTTGTGGATGTTTCAGCGCGTGATGTTCGGGAAATCGACAAACCCCGCGAATCAATCTCTGCGCGATTTGTCGATGCGAGAGATTGCGGTGTTGGTTCCGATTGTCGTGTTCATCCTGTGGATTGGAGTTTACCCGTCAACGTTTCTGAAATCTTCTGCGGCTTCAACGAGGCAAACTGTAAAAATGCTGGAACAAACAAGAAGCGGAGAAATTCATTCGGCCATCGTACATGCAGGCCAGGAACCTCGATGACTATGCCTTTCATTCGGACGGCAGGAAAAATAGTGTTGTCTCTCTTTGTATTTTCTTCGCCGGCGTTTTGCGGAGATCAGGCGAATGCCGTCCAGGTTCCGCCGATTCTGATATTGCCTTTTGTCGCTCTCCTCATTGCGATTGCTATGGGACCTTTCATCAACCGGCATTGGTGGAAGAAATATTATCCTTATGTTGCGGCGGGGTTGGGGCTTCTCACCGTTGCGTATTACCTTGTTGTCCTCGGGAATGGAGCAAGAATGTTGCAGACCGGTATGGAGTATATCAGTTTTGTTGTCCTCATCGGATCGTTGTTTGTTGTGTCGGGCGGCATTCATCTCCGCATCGCAGGGAAAGCGACGCCGTTTGCAAACGTCTCGTTGCTCGCGGTCGGTGCAGTTGCGGCAAATTTTCTCGGTACGACCGGCGCCTCGATGATTTTGATCAGACCTTTTCTTCGTGCGAATAAGTACCGCTTGCGCAGTTTTCATGTCATTTTTTTTATTTTTGCTGTCAGCAATATAGGAGGCGCGCTGACGCCGGTCGGCGACCCCCCCTTGTTCCTCGGCTATTTGAAGGGAGTTCCGTTCTTCTGGATGCTGTCATCTGTGTGGCATATCTGGCTTCTCAGTATCGGAATAGTGCTCGCTTTTTTTTTGCCATCGATTACTTCAGTTTCCGGAAGTTCGAAGCAAGCGAAGAGCGTGTTCCGGAGTCTGAGTTGCATGAAGACGTTGGCATGAGCGGAGTGCATAATGTTTTTTTCTTGGCCGTTATCCTCGCGGCGGTGTTTGTGGAGCACCCGCAGTTTCTCCGCGAGTTTCTCATGATCGCTGCGGCTGCGGGGTCATATTTCACAACGAGGAATGAAATTTACAGAAAGAACGATTTCAATTTTATCCCGTTAAAAGAAGTCGCAATTCTGTTCGCTGGAATTTTCGCAACCATGGTGCCCGCGCTCGATTGGCTGGAACTGCACGCAGCGTCAACCGGCGTCACTACCCCGGGACAATTTTTCTGGGGGACGGGCGTGTTATCAAGTGTGCTGGACAATGCCCCGACGTATCTGAATTCACTCAGCGCGTCGATAGGTCTTTTCGTCGACCGGAATGTCGTTACTCAGGTGCATGGCCTCATTGTGTCCCACGGTTCAGCCATTGCGGTAATCGGCAATGCCCATACTACAGATGAAATCAGGAACACTCTTAACGTGCTGGCAAATTTCCATCCGGGCCTTGTCGCAGCAAGGAGCGTACCTCTTTCCGTTATCCAGGTATCGTACTTAATTGGCAACCATGATGTCTATCTTAAAGCAATATCGATTGGTGCAGTGTTTTTCGGCGCATGCACGTATATCGGCAACGGTCCAAATTTTATGGTGAAGTCCATTGCAGAACAAGCCGGCGTACCAATGCCTTCATTCTTCGGATATATTGGCCGGTACACTCTTCCGGTATTACTTCCGACGTTCGCCCTGATTTGGTATTTGTTTTTTCGTTTATAGATTCTTGCAGAGGTTGAGAATATGGTTTTTTCATTTTCAGATGTGTACGGAGTCTCACCCGTACTTTCGGTTTCGATCGCGGCGATCATTGCTCTGATCGTCAAATCCGCGAAGCAAAAGAGCGAAACTGCAATCCTGATGATCGGGATTGTTGGGATTCTCATCAGCATGGGTTTCAGCGTATTGACGTTTTCCCTGAACACCACCGCTTTCAACGACATGGTGCTCGTTGGCGGCTACGCAAGCTTCTTCGATCTTCTTTTTCTCGCCGCCGGGTTGCTGACCTTTCTCCTTTCTGAATCGTACCTGAAGAAAGAGGAGACCAATTTCGGGGAGTTTTATGTGCTCGTTCTTCTCGCTGTTGCCGGAATGATGCTGATGGGATCGTCCGCGGATTTGATCACGTTGTTCCTGGGTGTCGAATTGATGTCGGTCTGTTTTTACGTTCTTGCAGGATTCATGAGGACACGGATCAGCTCCAACGAAGCGGCGCTGAAATATCTTCTTCTTGGAGCGTTTGCCACGGGGTTTCTTCTCTACGGGATTGCGCTTGTTTACGGGACGACCGGAACAACAAACTTATTGCGTATCGCATCCGAACGTACGAATGAATCTCTGCGGTTGTGGTATACCGTGGGGTTTGGGTTGCTGCTCATAGGGCTGGCGTTCAAAGTAGCCGCTGTTCCGTTCCACATGTGGGCACCGGACGTGTATGAAGGTTCGCCAACGACAGTCGCGGGATTGATGTCTACCGGAGGAAAATCCGCGGCGTTTGCCGCAGCGGTGCTGGTTTTTTCGATTCCGATGGCCCAGCATGATGAGCATTTCAAATTAATACTCGCCGTGCTTGCGGCAGGTTCGATGATTGTCGGCAATCTCTTCGGACTCGCACAGACCAACCTCAAACGTATGCTGGCGTATTCGAGCGTTGCTCACGCCGGATATATCCTTGTCGGCCTCGCATCCGGGGAGCCGCTTGGACAGCAAGGGATTCTTTTTTACCTTGTATCATATACCTTTACCAACCTTGGCGCTTTTGGTGTTATATCGATTCTTGAGAAGGAATCCGGAAAAAATATTTCATACGAAGATTACGCGGGGCTCGGCACACGCAGGCCTGTCGTCGCAGCATTGTTATCCGCATTTTTGTTTTCGCTGACAGGCATTCCGCCGTTTGCCGGCTTTGTCGGAAAATACTATCTCTTTACGAGCGCCGTGCAATCGCAGATGACATGGCTCGCTATTCTTGGGGTCGTGACGAGCCTCATATCGGCATATTACTATCTGCGCGTTGTTGTGTATATGTATTTTCGCGATGCAAAAGATACTTCTGAGATTCGTGTCCCCCGGCTTGCGCTGTATTCCATTATTATTTCGGCAGCCGGAATTGTCGTCCTCGGTATTCTTCCATCACTCATTCTTAATGTCACGCAATTGCTCTTTTAATATTCATTCGGGAATTTGTACCGTCCATTTTTGCTGCTGTTGAATGGGCGGTTTTCTTTTTTGGAGTATTCGTGCTCTCTCTGGCCGATGCGCAACAAATGAAAGAGATAGACGATCTGGCGGTTCGCCAGTTCGGAATGCCTTCGCTTCTTCTGATGGAAAACGCCGGACGCTCGGTCGTCGAGGAGATTGAACATCGTTTTGGTTCGATTGCAGGAAAGAGCGTTCTTGTCGTTGCTGGGAAAGGGAAGAATGGGGGGGACGGGTTTGTCGCTGCGCGACACGCCCTGCAACGTGGGGCATCGGTGACGGTGCTTTTCATCGGCGACGAAACAGAAGTGCAGGGAGATGTGAAAACGAATTTTAAAATTCTGAAAGACATGGGCGACGTTCGATTAACCCTTTGCCGCTCGTTCAAAGAAAAGGAATTTACGCAGCAACGATTTGATTTCATCGTCGATGCGATTTTTGGAACTTCATTCCACGGCGTGATGAGAGGAAAATTTGGCGCAGCCGTAGAATGGATCAATCGTCAGCATCATTCGAAGATTATTTCCGTCGATGTCCCTTCAGGACTTGATACATCGACGGGGGAGTATTCTTCACCTGCTGTCAAAGCCTGCTTGACGGTAACGATGGCGTTCCCGAAAATTGGCCTGTACCTTGGGAGGGGAAGAGAGGTCACAGGGTCGGTCGTCATTGCCGATATTCAAATGCCCGGTCGTTTGATGGGGAAAAACAAATTTCAATTATTTCTCACCGAGAGAAAGGACATCCAAAACGGGTTGCCTATTCGTTCAATCACAGCGCATAAACAAAGTGTGGGAAAGATTTTTGTCCTTGCCGGGTCGAGGGGATTGACGGGTGCAGCGCTGCTTTGTTCGCAGTCGGCGATGAAAGCTGGTGCGGGCGCTGTTGTGCTTGGAATTCCATCAGCGGTCTTTTCGGCTGTAGCGCGGCGAACCCTGGAAGTGATGCCGTATGAACTGCCATCGACCTCCGAAGGTTCAGTGGCCACCTCAGCCATGGGGTCGATCGGGCCAAAAATGAAATGGGCGGATGTGCTTCTGATCGGCCCCGGCTTATCGCAAAATCCCGAAACGACGGAACTGATCCAAAGGGTGATTTCCATGTCGGAAAAAACACTGGTGGTGGACGCCGATGGATTAAATGCATTGTCGAAAAACATCTCTCTTCTCAAAAAAAGAAAATGCAAGGCTGTTATTCTTACACCTCATCTTGGGGAATTTTCCAGGCTGATTTCACTTTCCGTTGAAGACATCGAAAAAAATAAAATTGAGATCGCCCGGTCATTCGCTCGAAAGAATGGTGTTGTGCTTGTGTTGAAAGGCGCACCGACAATGATTGCAGCTCCAGACGGAAAGGTCTTTGTCAATCCGACAGGAAATGCAGGGATGGCCACTGCGGGGTCCGGAGATGTTCTCGCCGGGGTCATTGCCGCTCTCGTCGGACAGCATAACACCCCTGTTCAGGCGGCGATCAACGGCGTGTACGTTCATGGCGCAGCAGGGGATGTTGCCCGCGACGAAATTGGAGAGATGGGAATGCTGGCAGGCGATATCATGAATCGGATTCCCGGCGTTCTTAAAAAAATGCAAGACAAGAAAAGCAGCGCTCGTTAAAATCCGGCGATCGGCTAGGAGGAATCAAACAAATTGACCCACGTGTAGTTAAAAGCTATGGCACTTCAAAGTCTCCTGTTATTTGTCTTGATCGTTTTCAGCGGAATGTTCGCCTCTTCCGAGATTGTCTTCATTGTGGCGAATAAAGCGAAGATGGAAGTTCGGGCCCGCAGGAAAAAATTTGGCGCAGCACAGGCATTGTCGTTTGTAAACGCGCCCGAAGAATACCTTACCACTGTTCTCGTCGGCAACAATATCGCGAATATCGCTTTTTCTTCGATTGCGGCAATCCTTCTGCAGGAACGTTTCCATCTTTCCAATACGGCCATCACGATTCTTGTTGCCCTCGTGATCCTGGTCTTTGGAGAGCTATTCCCTAAATCTCTTCTGCGCATTGTGGCAGATGCGGTGATACCGTACGCTTCATCGTTTCTTCAAGCATGCCGGGTTCTTTTTTTTCCGTTGATATGGCTGACGCAACAAACGTCAAAGGTTATTGTATCGACGCTCGGGTTTGAGAAATCGAACGTCGGGAGGTTCTTGCACAAGAAAGATGTCGAGATCCTTTTAAAGGAGAGTGAGGAAGTGGGGGAAGTCGGGAAGGAGGAGGGGAAAAAAATCATCAAGGTTATTACGCTGAGCGATGTTCTTGCGAAAGACGTTATGAAGGCAAGAGCGAACGTCGTCGGCGTTGACGTGAAAACCCCCGTGAAACAAGCGTGCCAGGTGTTGGTCGAGCGAGGTTATTCAAAATTGCTCGTGTATGACCAAACGATCGACAATATTATCGGAGTCGTTTTTGCCCGCGATTTTTTCTCAAGGCCGCGGACGCTCTCTCAAATTTTACGTGAAACGGTTTTTGTTCCCGAAACGAAAAACTGTTCCGACCTGTTTCGTGATTTTCGGCTTAAGAAAATTTCCCTTGCCGTTGTCGTTGATGAGTTCGGCGGAACGGCCGGTGTGGTTACCTCGGAAGACATTCTTGAAGAATTTCTCGGAGAAATTTCCGACGACCAGCAGGAAGACGATCAACAAGTGAAGCGTTTGCCCGATGGGGCGTTTCTCGTAAGTGGAAAAACGGAAGTTCAGAAGCTGCAGCGTGTTTCCGGGCTGCAAATACCCGACGGCCCCTACGATACGATTGCGGGTTTCGTCATGCATGCCCTCGGCCGGATTCCGTCTGAAAAGGAAGAGGTCAGGATCGGCCCGATGTTCATCCAGATCATACGAGCGACAAAAACAAAAATTGAAATGCTCAAGATCCGTGTGCAGCAACTGCCATGAGGATGGTGCATTCCATTGTGCGGTGGCTGACCACGCTTCCCATGTTTCGCTCGTTGCGTCATCGGAACTATCGCCTTTTTTTCTTCGGGCAGCTCGTTTCCCTGATCGGGACATGGATGCAGAATATCGGGCAGGCATGGCTCATTTATCAGTTGACACATTCTGCGGTGTGGCTGGGAGCGATCGGCTTTCTTACGTCTGTTCCCGTTCTTTTATTCTCTATGTTCGGAGGAACGGTTGCAGACAAAATTTCAAAAAAACGGCTGATCATAGCAACCCAAACCGCAGCGATGGTGCAAGCATTTGTCCTTGCACTCCTTATATGGGCTGATTTGATCACACCCACGATTGTCGGAGTGTTGGCCTTCACCCTGGGGACGATCAATGCATTTGACATGCCGGGGAGGCAATCGTTTGTCGTGGAAATGGTCGGGAAAGAAGATCTGCCGAACGCCATCGCGCTCAATTCCGCAGTCTTCAACAGTGCAAGAATGTTTGGGCCGGCCATTGGCGGCATCGTGATCGGCATGCTTGGAGTCGGTTGGTGCTTTTTTCTGAACGGTATTTCGTTCATCGCCGTCATCATCGGCTTACTGCTGATGAATGTTGAAGAAAGAGCCGTCAGCAAAAGCGTATCTTCCGTTTTCCAATCGATCAAGGAAAGCGTGGCGTATATCCGTTCCGAAGTTACATTGAGAACAATCATGATGCTCGTAGCCGTGGTGACAATTTTCGGATGGTCGTACTCCGTGATGCTTCCGATCTTTGCCGATAGGATACTCAATATCGGAGCTATAGGGCTCGGGAATCTTCTTACGGCAAACGGCATTGGAGCGCTTATCAGCGCGTTGACCGTTGCGTCGTTCGGACATAAGGTTCACCCAAACACATTCATTTATTCCGGCTTATCTATTTTTATTTTTTCTATCTTGGTTTTTACAGCTTCGTCGTCGCCGCTTCTTTCGATGGCCTGCATGGTCGGCGTCGGCGTGGGGCTTATTGCGTTTTTCGCAACGGCAAATGCTTCTTTGCAAATGCGTACTCCCGACCATTTGCGCGGAAGAGTGATGGGACTCTATGCCCTCGTCTTCCAAGGCTTTTTCCCGTTCGGAAGCTTAGGCCTTGGAGTGTTGGCCGATCTTGCCGGCGTTCGGCTTGCCATCGCGGGAGGGGCTTGTGTGTGCGGTGTTACCGGGAGCGTCATGTATCGAATCATGAAAAAAAATGAACGTCCTTAACTTAAAAAAATATTTATGAAATCATTCCGACGGTTATTCATATGCTGCATGTTGTTGCCTTTACGCTTTTACGGTCAATCGGGGGATGATCAGTTGTTTCATGCGGCGATTAGTGCGTCTTCCGACAGCGCGAAGTTAGCAGGACTGAATAGGCTGATTGCGACGTATCCTCAGAGCAAGTTCGTAGGGGATGCGTACGGTGCGCAGTTCAGCGTTCTCATGTCTTTACGCAGGGACAGCGCGGCATTCTTTGCAGCGCACAATTACCTTGCCGCAAAAGATTCACAGAGTTTGCCGGGGGCGCTCCAAAATATCGCGATGGAACTCGCGTTCAGGAAACAATACCCCGACAGCGCGCTAAAGTTGATGGACTCAGCGATATCCTTGTATCGAGAAAAACACCGCAGGCTTACTCCCGTGTTATTGTACACGCGAGCAACAAGTCTTTTTCTCCTGAAGAGACTTGCGGAAGCCGAATCCACCCAGCATGAGGCCATCGCATTGCTGCCCGCATCTGCTACGTTTGACCCACGCTACAGCAATTATTTTGCCCAGCTCGGGATGATCCAGCTTGAAACATCCCCCGGGGTTGAAGGCCTGCAGCAATATGTTCACGCCAGTTTTGCTTCGCCACAGCCATCAACGGACTATGCGAACCTCGACTCGTTATTCCATTCGCGGGTGAAGGATTCAACATCGGTCATTCGTGTCCGCGACAGTCTTTTCGAACGTACAGCGAACGAGTATCTTCACATTTCGAATGATAGTTCTCGGGCAAAGAGTTTTATCGCAGAGAGCTTTTCTCGGAATCGAGTATTTACCGGGCGGGCCCTTCAATTTGCACGCGAGGCGTACCGCGAAGCGGCGGCGAGGTCTTTTCAAGAACGTTGCGATGCTGCTGCGTCCCTCGGAATCGTGCTCTTCAACGCCGGCAGTAACGGCGAAGCTGAAAAATTCCTTCACGAAGCGCTGCAAACCGCCTTGCCATCTGCAACCGAACTGTTCCTTGCGCTCGGTTCCGTGCAAGAAAGCTTGGGAAAGAACAACGAGGCATTCGACACGTATTTGGCGGGCGTAACGATGAGCCGGCCAGCGGTGCTCATGAAGCCGCTGCAAGCGCTGCAAAAAGAGCTGTATCCGCATGCGTCGATCGATTCCTTGATTGCGTTAGCTCAACGAAAGTGGGTGGACTTTTTCCCGGAGAAGTATCAGCGGCCCGATTCTCTTGATGGTCAACCGAATCAGAAAACGGTTCTCGCTGAATTATTCACCGGGTCCGAGTGCCGCCCATGCCAGGCTGCCGATATCGCCTACAATAAGCTGCTCGAACGTTACGATCGCTCGGACCTGGCGGTCCTGGAATACCATCTTCACATACCCCATCCCGATCCGATGACGAATACGGACACGGAATTACGGTCGGAATATTACGGAGTCAACAGTACTCCAACGTCGATCATCGAAGGGACGAACGTTATAAATTCGGGCGGGCCAGCAATTGCGGCTCGTTCAAAATTTGCCGTGTATGCTGACGCGATTGACCATCTTTTGACCACGCCGGCAAAGGCTTCTGTAAAAATTTCGGCAAAAATCCGCCGGAGCAAAGTTTCGTTCGTCGTCTCAGCGAACGTGGCGAACACACGTAAATCGTACAGGCTCCGGGTTGTGCTGGCTGAGGACGGGATGCGATACCAAGGCGCGAACGGGATATCGGAACATCGCTACGTGGTAAGAAAAATGATTCGCGGTGCGGGTGGAACATCATTCAATCAAAATGGAAAGGCAACAGTCAAAGATGCTTTCGCGGTATCGGCAATAGAAGATCAATTGGAAAAATATCTTTCGACATACGAAGAGAAAATACAGAAGCCGGGGACGGCGTTTAAAGAAAAAAAATCTGAGATCGATCCCAAGCAATTATACATCGTCGCATTCGTCCAGGACGATGCAACCCACAAAATTCTTCAATCTACGATAGTCAAGGTGAAGCGATGAAAATGTCACGAGCCGTCATTGTACTGTTCATTCTTTCAATGGCATCAAGCCGGGCAGAGAGCTCGGATCGATTTGAACGATATTTTACTGACACGACGTTCCGGTTCGATTATTACCATACCGGAACGAAGGGGGAAGAACGAATCGCCACCGATAAAATGTACATCGAAGGTGAATGGCCGGGGAGTGAAACAAATCTCATCGATACGTTGAATTTAGGAGAATATTTTTTCCGGATCACCGACGTTGCCAGCAACCGGACGATATATTCGCGGGGATACAGCTCGTTGTTCAACGAATGGCAAACCACCGACGAAGCGGCATCGGGGACGTACAGAGCATTTCACGAAACGGTTCGATTTCCTCGACCGCGCAATAACTTCCAGCTGACGATCTTGCGGCGTTCGAAGCAAATGGTGTTCAATGAAGTGTTCTCGACAGTGATCGACCCGAACGCGACGGACGTCCATCGCGGAAAAATTCATAATGGTTCCGGAGTCGTTGAGCTTATGATAAACGGAGATATTCATTCAAAAGTTGATATCGCCATTCTGGGAGACGGCTATACAAAGAGTGAGACACAAAAATTCTTGAATGATGCACGCCACTTTACCGATGTCTTGTTTTCTACCGAACCGTTCAAGCACCGCAAAGGAGATTTCAACGTTCGGGCGGTCGAAGTAGAATCCCGGGAATCGGGCATCGACCAGCCGGATCAAAACATCTGGACCGACCACGCTCTCGGAACGACCTATGACTCTTTCGGTTCTGCCAGGTATGTTCTGACGGACGCGAACAAAGCTGTGAGGGATCAAGCATCATCTGCACCATACGATTTTCTCTTTATTCTCGTAAACGCCAATCGTTACGGCGGTGGCGGAATATTTCAACTCTATGCGGTGTGCTTTGCGACCGGGGAGACTCCAGCGACGGCGTGGCAGGCTGATTATGTTTTCGTCCATGAGTTCGGGCATTCATTTGCGGGACTCGGTGATGAGTATTATTCGTCGTCCGTCGCCTACAATGATTTTTATCAAAAGGGGATTGAACCATGGGAACCAAATCTTGCAGCGAATATTTCCCGGCAGAGTCTGAAATGGAAAGATCTTGTGAAACCCGCAACGCCGTTGCCCACTCCATGGAATAAATCTTTGTATGACAGCATGGAAACCGAGCGCGGAAAATTGAAGCGCGATACGCCGGGCTATGCAGAAAAAAGGCAATCCATCTTGGACTCCGAACGCGCCGTCTTGAACGAAACGCAAGTGTCCGGAGTTGTTGGTGCGTTTGAGGGAGCAGGATACAGCTCTACCGGTTTATACCGCCCCTCCCTTGACTGCCGTATGTTTTCGCTCAGCCTTACGGATTTTGACCCGGTCTGTGCGAGAGCGATCAATAGGATGATCGACTTTTACACGAAGTGATTTCTTTCCTGTGTTAGTTGCTTATTTGATAGAGTGAAAAATGTATATCCTTGGAATTTCCGCTTACTACCATGATTCCGCAGCGTGCCTTCTCGCCGACGGAGAAATCCTTGCGGCAGCCCAGGAAGAGCGGTTCACACGAAAAAAGCACGATCACGATTTCCCCCGGCACGCCGTTGCGTATTGTCTGAAAGAAGCAGGAATCACCGCGGACCGGCTTGCATGCGTTGCCTTCTACGACAAGCCTCTGTTGAAGTTTAACCGCCTTCTTGAAACGTACCTCACATTCTCACCAAAGGGGATTCAGTCCTTTATGATGGCGATGCCGTTGTGGCTCCAGGAAAAACTTTGGATTCCAGACCTCATCGAAAAAGAAATCCACTTTGGCGGGAAAGTTCTATTTCCTGAACATCATGAGTCTCACGCAGCATCCGCCTTCTTTCCATCGCCGTTTCAACACGCCGCGATCCTGACTGTCGACGGGGTTGGAGAAATGGCGACGTCGTCGCTTGGAGTCGGGCGGGATAATACCGTCGAAATTCTCTCCGAGCTTCATTTTCCAAATTCACTGGGATTGTTATACTCCGCGTTCACCTATTTTACCGGGTTCAAAGTGAATTCGGGAGAGTACAAAGTTATGGGATTGGCGCCGTACGGCGAGCCGAAATACGTCCAGCGTATATACGACCATCTGATCGATCTCAAGGACGACGGCTCGCTTGCGATGAACATGGAATTTTTTGATTATTGTGCCGGTTTGACGATGACGAACCACAACTTTGAAGCCCTGTTCGGCGGAAGGCCGCGGACTCCTGAATCATTGCTGACCCAACGAGAATTGGACCTTGCGCGCTCAATTCAGGACGTGACTGAAGAAATCATGCTGCGGATGGCGACACATGCAAAAAAAATGACTGGTGAGAAATATTTATGCCTTGCCGGCGGCGTTGCTTTGAACTGCGTTGCAAACGGAAAGATACTCCGTTCGGGGTTGTTCGACGATATATGGATACAACCCGCCGCGGGAGATGCCGGCGGTGCCGTCGGAGCGGCATATGTTGTACACCATCACTATTTAAAGAATCCCGTCAAAGAGAAAAATGGCAGGGACCGGCAATTCGGGTCATACCTCGGGCCGTCGTATGACGACGAAACGATTGCTGCATTTCTTGAAGAGCATCATTTGCCCTTCGAACGAATCGATCATTCGGATGCACTCTGCGACAAAGTGGCTGAGTACCTCACGCAAGAGAAGATCGTAGGCTGGTTCCAGGGGAGAATGGAGTTCGGTCCGCGTGCGTTAGGCAACCGCTCTATCATCGGGGATGCCCGGTCGCCCAACATGCAGAAAAAGATGAACATCAAAATAAAATTCAGAGAAGGATTCAGGCCGTTTGCTCCTTCGGTGCTCGCGGAAAAAGCAAGCGAATGGTTTGAGCTCGACCGTGAAAGCCCGTACATGCTTCTTGTCGCTGATGTAAAAAAAGAAAAGCAAAAGCCGATGACGGATGCTGAAGAGAAATTATGGGGGATCGACAAGCTGAACGTCTTACGCTCCGAGATTCCGGCGGTTACACATGTTGACTATTCCGCGAGAATCCAAACAGTCAACAAGAACGATAACCGTTTGTACTATGACCTCATCAATGCGTTTTACAAAAAGACCGGATGCCCCGTTGTCGTGAACACATCGTTCAACGTCCGGGGCGAACCGATTGTTGCAACGCCCCTCGATGCATACAAATGCTTTATGCGAACCGATATCGATGTGCTCGTCGCCGGACGATTTATTCTGCACAAGCAAAACCAGCCGGCGTACCACGATGATATTCACTGGAAGGAAGTGTATGAGCTGGATTAGCGATGTGCGCGGTGAAATGCGCCGCCTGCAACGAACGCCGATGGAAATCCGGAAGTTTGCATATCTTGTCGGCTCAGTTTTTATTCTCGTCGGGTGTGCCGGGGTATTCAAACATTGGAATGTTTTTGTTGATGCAGTTCTCTGGGCTGCAGGAGTGATGCTCTTGCTTGCAGGATTATTAAACCCAACGTCGTTGGAAAAGGTCTACGCGGCCTGGATGGGGATCGCGTTTGCTCTCGGATGGGTCGTCTCACGATCAATATTGATTCTTTTGTTTTATTTTATTATTACGCCGATCGGGATGGTCGCGCGCCTCTTCGGGAAAAAATTTATCGATACAACTTTTTCGCACGCAAGTGAGTCTTATTGGATTTCAAGAGGGAACTCAAAAAAGATCAATTACGAAAAAATGTTCTAATGGAGGTTCACATGGCTAAGGTCAAGATCATCGCTGAGTATATTGAGTTCCTGAAAGAGAATAAAAAGTGGTGGCTGATGCCTATCGTATTCGCCTTGCTCCTTTTCGGATTGCTTATTGTTATCACAAAAGGGAGCGCTCTTGCGCCCTTTATTTATACTTTGTTCTAAAGCTAAGCCGTATTCTTGCATAGCTTTAAGCCCCGCAGGTTAATCTTTCTCTTCCAATTTCTTGGAAGAGAAAAGCTTCTTTACAGCCTTCAGAAAAAAAATCAATTTTTCTCTTGACAATAAGGGCAAAAAGGTATACATTTTTTGGAAGCCCTTCCATAAAACTGTACGAAACTACTGGTGCAGATTGGCTGTTACAATATATGACATAGCGAGAGAAGCCCAGGTTGGAATAGGGACCGTCTCTCGTGTGTTCAACAACCATCCGAACGTTACTGCGAAGACGCGCGATAAGATTCTTTCTGTCGCGAAAAGATTAAACTATCACCCACATGCGTACGCTCAGGCCCTGGCCCGGAAACGGACAAACACTCTCGCAGCGATCATTCCTTTTTTTACAAATTACTTTTTTATAGAAGTACTTCACGGAGTTCAGGACAAGATCTCGAGCCTCGGCTACGATCTGATTCTATACGGCATCAACCATCCCGATCAGATAGATGAGTATTTGCGCAAAAGCGTTCAACGCGGGAGAGTGGACGGCATTTTATTCTTTTCGATGAAACTGCCGATCTCGTTTGTCGATAAGTTCAAGGACCATTCAAAACCGGTTGTCCTCGTGGATACGTTTCATGAGCAGTTTGACTCACTAGCCGTCGAGAATTTTCAAGGCGCGATGGTCGCGACAAATCATTTGATCTCTCTTGGCCACAAGAATATCGGCATGATCAGCGCGAACATCAACAGCGTTCCGGCGCGGGAGCGTATCGCAGGGTTTAAGGATGCGATCACATCCGCAGGATTGGAAGTCCATCCCGAGAACATTATCGTGAGCAAGTTGACGAAGCAGGACGGGTTCAGCAGAGAGGCCGGGTATCAATCGATGAAAGAAATGGTAAGTAATGGGTCAACCTTGCCGACAGCCATTTTTATTTCGAGCGATATTCAGGCGATTGGCGCGATGAGCGCTCTTCGGCAGAACGGAGTTAAGGTGCCTCGCGATGTCGCCGTGGTAAGTTTTGACGATATCGAACTCGCCGAGCAATTCGGCCTGACGACAATGAGACAGCCGATGTACGAAATGGGAGAACTTGCCGTCGAAAAATTAATTTATCGCATGGAGCATCCTTCCGCTCCGCCGTCGCAGATAAATTTTTTACCGAAATTAGTAGTGCGCGCAACATGCGGTATGAATAAAATGTATTCTCCCGTTGAAGATTTTGTCCATGCAAAAGATTGACATGTCTATCCTACAATTTCACGAACCCCGTTTGATGGAGCCTCAGCAGTGAATAATTTGTTACTGACGAGATTTCACTTAGTGAGACATTCCCCCCTCGAAGCGATCGTTCTTGCGCTCCTTCTGCCTGCTACCGTTTTTGCCCTTCCAGACAGCACGACAAACAAATCCCAAATTGTCGCCACCGTCGGCAACACTCAGATCGCCTATAAGCAGTTTACCGACAGATACGAAAATTATTTGGTCTATACAGGCGTCAAGGATAACAAACGGGCGCGGTATGCAGTGCTGAATAATATGATCGATGAAATATTGTTGCGCCAGTATGATGATAATTCGCATGTCTATAATGATCCGGAATACAAGAAAGAGATTTCGTGGGCACGGAAAGAGTCGATTTTGGCGTTTCTCAAAGATCAGGAAGTTTATGCAAAAATAACGGTGACAGATCAAGAATTACGAACGGCGTACGAACGTTCGAAGGTGAAGATTGCGGTACGCCATTTATACGCGCCGACAGAAAGTGAAGCAGAAAACCTCTACAAGCTGGTAAAGATCGGAGTCAGTTTCAAGGAATTGGCGAAGCAGGTATTTACGGATACGGCGTTACAGAACAACGGGGGCTCTCTCGGGTACATAACGTGGGGAGATACGGACCCCAACTTTGAAAGCGTTGCCTATTCGTTGAAGGTCGGCGAAGTGTCCCGACCGGTTAAAACAGCCCAAGGGTACAGTATCATTAAGGTCGATGATAGAATCGAGGACCCGTTCCCGACCGAAACCGAATTTCTGAACCGAAAACACAAGCTGGAACGGACGTTGAAAATAGACAAGAAACTTCCTTACGAAAAGGCTTATCTCGAAAGAGTTTTTGATACGAGCAAAGTAAAATTCAATGAGAAGGCGCTGGAAGCTGTTTGCAACGATTTAAACAAAGCAGGGGACAATAATATTGAATCAAATCAACATTCGTTGAAGAGTTTTCAATACTGTGCACTGTACAAAGGCAAGAAATATTCAGCGAAGGAAATAGAAAACAGGCTCCTTGAGGTGCCAGAGTATCACCGTAAAATCGTGACAAACGTGCAGCGCCTTAAAGCTGCCGTGCTCGGATTATTGATGCAGGATGTCCTTTTGGGCATCGCGAAAGACAAGGGGTATGACACCACCTCCTACGTCGCTGAAACTTTTGATAACCTGGCCAACAATATTTACTTGAACTATAAGAGGAATGAAGTTCTCGCTCTGGTTCCGGTCGCGGATTCCGAGGTTGCACGGTACTATACGAAAAATATCGCGTACTATTCGAATGAACCGGAAATGAATGTGCAAGAGATTGTCGTTGGGAGCGATTCCCTTGCTTCCTCAATCAGGGAACAAATCGCACACGGCGGAGATTTCGGCTCGCTTGCCGCTCAGTACTCTCTAAGAAATTGGAGCGCGAAAAATGAAGGCATCATGGGGCTTTCTCCTCTTTCTAACTTCGGAGAATTGAAGGATACGTTGTGGAATTCCGACACCGGGAAGGTTGTCGGCCCTCTTGCCTTTGACAAGTATTTTGGAATTTTTCGCGTTTTAAACAAGAAAAATGGCGAGGCAATTGACATCAATGCAGTGCGGCCGCAGATCGTGAAAGCTATTGAGAATGAAAAAGGATTCCCTTACATGAAAAAACGCTTAGAGAATCTTGCGAAACTCACAACGATTAAAGTAGACGATGATCTTGTTAAAAACTATACCATGAATTTGCCCGGGTAGCATTTTGTTTGAAAATTTCTGGAGAAATTTATGAGAAAACTTTTACCACTTCTTTTTCTCTTATTACTTTTTACCTCTCACAACACTTTTGGAGGCACGACCGGCAAATTGGCTGGCAAGGTAATGGATGCCAGCACAAAAGAGCCTTTACCGTTCTGCAACATTACCGTTGTGGGCACTTCAATCGGAACCGTCGCTGACCTCGACGGTAACTACGTGATATTGAATATTCCCCCGGGCAATTATTCCGTGCGGGCTCAGTTTGTGGGGTACCAACCCGTTGTGACAGAGAATGTTTCTGTGTCTATTGACCTTACATCGAACATCGATTTTGCGTTGAATCAGAGCGCTGTCGAGCTTCAAGCCGTCGTGATTGAGGGAAAGATGGACGCGGTGAAAAAGGACATTACTTCTTCTCAGACGATGGTCTCTGCGGAGCAGATCAACGCTCTTCCGGTTACCGAATTTGACGATGTTTTGGGGCTTCAGGCCGGCATTACGAAAGATGCAGGAGGAGGGTTCCATATCCGCGGCGGACGAACCACCGAAATTGCGTATCAAGTCAACGGTGTTTCTATTACCGATCCGTACGACAACAGCCGCGGGCTTGACATCGATAACAGCAGCATCCAGGAACTCCAGGTTATCAGCGGTACTTTTAATGCCGAATACGGAAATGCGATGTCGGGCATTGTCAACACGGTGACAAAAGAGGGAGGGAGAGATTACCACGGTTCTCTAAACGTCTATGGAAGTGATTATCTTAGTGATTTCACGTCGTACTTCCCGAACGTCGATCATTACAATCCGGGCCATAATTATCAGGGAAGTTTAAGCGGCCCTCTGCCTTTCACCGGCGATATGATCACGTTCTTCGCTAACGGCAGGTACGTCTATGACCCGGGTTATTTGTACGGTTATGATGATTACAATATCGACGGCTCGGCGGGGAACGGACAACCGGTTGCTATGAACTGGAGTAAGCGATGGCTCGGCCAAGCGAACATCGCTTATCAATTTTTTAAGAACGTAAAAATCAATACGGAGTTATTGTATTCAAAGGATAATTACCAGGATTTTAACGGTTCTACCTATGGCTGGAAGCTTGAACCGGGAGGGAATCCTTTCAAATATGCGGAAAGTTATGATGGAACTTTTACTGTGAACCATGTTTTATCCTCCGGAACTTTTTATACTTTCAGGGCCAATTATTTCTATAAGACTTTCAATCAATACCTTTTTCCGGATGCAACCGACCCGAGATATTTATCACCGGATTCTTTGAATACCGTCTCGTATGCTTTTCACAAAACAGGGACTGACCTTGAGCGTTTCTTTAGAGAAACACAATCGTATACTGCGAAGTTGGATTTTTCGAGCCAGGTGAGCGAAAGCCATTTGCTTCAGTTCGGAGCCGAGGGGAAAATGCACCGCCTCCAATTCGACGATTATACCCTGCAGCCTCTTACGGTGAACGGGGTCACCGTGGTGCCGTTCGTTCCTTCAATTCCGGATCCGACGTCGATCAATAGAAACCTCTACGATGCAAAACCGAATGAGTTCTCCAGCTACATCCAGGATAAAATCGAGTACAAAGACGTAATTATCAACATCGGATTGCGTTTCGATTATTTTAACTCAGAGGGGCAAGTGCTCGTCGATCCGGCAGATCCAAACATCAATGTTCCGTTGCGGGCGGGGTTGGATTCTTTAACGTTAGCTCAACGTGAACCGTATTTTTACAAGGATGCAACGCCGAAATCGCAACTTAGCCCGCGGTTCGGTATATCGTATCCGATCAGCGTGAACGGCGTTGTACATTTTTCCTACGGGCACTTCCTCCAAATTCCGACGTTTCAGTATTTGTATAATTTGGGAGATTATAAAGTTCCTGAAACGTCGGGCTCCACGGCCGGTCCTTTTGGAAATCCTGACTTGGAGCCACAAAGGACAATCATGTATGAAATTGGATTCAGGCAGCAATTTATGGATGAATTTGTTGTCGATGCGACGGGCTTTTATCGAGATATCAGGGATTGGATCACCGCAGGCGTTCCTGTCTCTACGTCAAATGGAGTGTTATACTCGGTATATACGAATAAAGATTATTCCAATGTTCGTGGTGTAACAATTAATCTGGCCAAGAGATTTTCAAATCATTACTCCATCGATTTGAATTATACCTATCAGGTTGCAGAGGGAAGCAATTCTAATCCCGACGATGCATTTAACGCGGCGCTGAATAATCAGGCGCCGGTAATATTCTTATCTCCTCTGGATTGGGATCAGCGGCATAATCTCAATTTGAACATCATGGTAGGCGACAAAGGATGGAGCATAAGCTTGCTGACAAAGTACGGGACCGGTCTGCCATATACTCCTTCAATAACTCAAGCTACTGCGGACCGCGGACTCAGTACCGGCTTCTTGCCGAATATCAGGAATCTTCCCCCTCAGTTCGATAACGATGTTTATGTGAATAAAACGTTCACAGTATTGAATTCTAATTTTACGGCGTATCTTAAAGTTTTTAACGTATTCGATGCGCGTAATGTGCTAAATGTTTTTGGTGATACCGGAGAGCCGAATTTTACAACGTCGGTTGAAAATGTAGGCTACGATCCGGCACGGCCCAACACTGTGGCGGAATATATCCAGTATCCATGGTATTATGCAGCTCCAAGGTTAATCCAGACAGGAATTGAGCTTTCATTTTGAGTTTTTTGCTTCGGAGGATGAACGTAATGAATAGAATCCAGAACCTTCTTCTTCAACTCGTAGCCGTACTTTTATTGTTTCAAAGCGAGCTATTGTCTCAATACGGGATCCCGGTTGCGGGACATGTTCCAAGTAAAGAGAGAGGCGATCCGGCGATTCATGCCCATACCCAGTTGGAAGGCAACAGAGTTAGAACCTCTATATTTAATTTTACGCTCACAGGAAGAGAAAACGGAAACTTTCCAATTAGCGTAGAAACACCGTACGAATGGCCAAAAAATACCGGAGAAGTATATCTTGCTTTGACCGGTCTGATCCTTGGCGCTGAAGTTACTGATAATAAAGGAGTGGTACAGCATGTCATTGAAGTACCAGATTATCGCACATCCCCCGCAGGAACTTCATGGAATTTGGAACCGATTCCGGGATATGCTAACCCCAATTCAAATAGTTTAGCAAATAGTCTCGACCCGACGACATGGCCCGCAACGTGGCCCGATAAGTTAACCGATCCGACAGATCCGGGTTGGAAAGGTGAATGGAACGGATATTTCGGCAAGAATATTTTCAACGCCGACCAGGAATTGTTTGCAAAAGCTTCTGATGATCGCTACGATCGGTATACCGACTATTATCCGGATACTACAGATCTTACGAGAAAAGGTTTAGGGATTATTATTGACCAGCGAAGTCTGGCATGGTCGCAGATCTTAATCCAAGACGATATCTTCCTTCTCTATACGCTGAGAAATGACGGGACAAAGGACATTCCTAAGCTGGGCGTGACAATTTGGTTTGCAGATTTTGTCGGTGGAAATGGCGATTCACAGGATGATATTGCGGACTTCGACATCCTCAATAGATTCCTTTGGTCTAAAGGATGCCGATAATAGAGCTCCTACGTTCGGCAACGATCCGGTCGGTGCGGTTGCTTTATGTTTTTTGGAGACACCCGGCAACTCTGTGGATAGAATTGACAATGATGGTGATGGCGAGTCGGGCGGTCCCCCCATTACAGAAGACATGCTTCTCGGTGAAATTCCCGGCAACGGTATTGACGATAATGGCAACGGGTTGATTGACGAGAGTGAGACCGATGTTGCTTTCGGAACTCAGGTAGGTACTACGTATGCCAACGGGATCGATGACAACAACAACGGTGAAGCAGGAAGCCCTGTTATTACCCAGGCAATGATCGATGCAGCAGCAACCGATTCCAACGTTGATAGCTCAGGAAATGTACATCATTGGCACCGCTGGCCGCCGAATCCTCAGAGCGATTCTATCCAGCAAGGTCAGATATGGCTTATTGGGGTAGTACAATCGGACCTTGGTAAAAAATACAAGGACAACGTTGATAATAATAACAATGATAGCAGCATTAGCTACAATAATTTGCCGAGGATCACGCAGGGGATGATCGATACAGCGTCGCATGATATATGGCATCGCTACAAAGTGCCTGGAACACATGTGATTCTCTACAGCCTTGATTCATCGGTACTTGGGCAAGCCGTACTTAAATAAGGATGGATTGCGGAGCGGGGGTGTCGACGAAAATATCGATGAAATGATCGATGAATCTCGAACCGATAAGGTGGATAATGACGGCGACTGGAATCCTGCGACAGATGACGTTGGTATTGACGGTGTAGCAGGTACGCATGACTTTGGCGAAGGGGATGGGAAACCGACATCGGGTGTTGGGACCGGTGAGCCCGGTGAGCCGCACATTGATCTCACTGACGTCAAAGAAACCGACCAGATTGGAATTACCAGTGCGTTTAGACTTGCGGCTGGCTCAACGCCCATTAACAGCGACGCAACGATGTGGTTCGATTTTATGCAGCCCGGAAAGTATTTCGACCCCGCTTCAGTGGTTTCGGGCGACTATGATGTGTTTGCTTCTTCCTGTCTTTTCCCGATGCCGGCCGGAGATGTTCAACCATTCTCGATGGCTATCATTTTGGCTAATGGACCGGTGAACGATCCGGGGTGGGCAATCAGAAAAAGTCAGATACTCTTAAAAAGAGGGAGAGCTCAGCAGACGTACGAGAATAATTACCGGTTTGCGATGGCGCCTCCTGCCCCTCTCCTTACGGCAGTACCGGGCAATAACAAAGTAACGCTGTATTGGGACAACTCAGCTGAAAGTTTCTTTGACCAGTTTACTGCGAATATCGGAGGCGATGGCCATGCCTTCGAAGGCTACAGAGTTTATCGCGCTTCCGATCCCGCATTCCAAGATGCACTTACGATAACGAATGGAGCGGGCACTCCCCAATTCATGTCGCCCCTTGTCGTTTATGACCTGAAAGACGGAATTATGGGATACGATTCCGTTGGAATAGATGGCATCCATTATTATTTAGGCGACGATTCCGGCCTTCAGCATTCTTTTGTCGATTCAACTGCGGTCAACGGGTTTACGTATTATTATGCAGTCGTTTCGTACAGCAAAGGCTTTGCTTCAGGCGGAATACTTCCTGCGGAAAGTCCGATTAGGGTCAATCTTGCATCTGACGGAAGCGTGACATTAGGAAAGAACGTTGCACGAGTAACTCCGGAAGCAACGGCGGCCGGGTACGTCAATTCAACGCTTGGTAATATTAGTTTGGTTCAAGGTGCAACGACAAGCACGGTAAGCTATAATATCGTTGATCCGACCGCAGTAAAAAGCGGCCACAAATACTATATAACATTCCAGGACACTCTGATCACCACACCCGGTTACCCGGACACTCTGACAACGAAGAATTATACACTGTATGATTCCACGGGCAACAGAATGCTCGAGTATCGGAATTCCAATTTTGACACTACCTACGAACAGCCGGTATTGGACGGTTTCAGGTTGCAATTCAACAATGCCACTTCTGTCCAGTTAGATACTGCTCATTCCAGATGGAACGATCCGAATGTCCCAGCGTTCGTTTTCACGAAGTTTGTCGCGCCGGGAGGAATCAGCGGAGAACTTCGTCCTGACGACTACAAGGTTTTCTTCGGCAATGTGGGATACGATACATCGGTTGGGTTTACTTATGCCGGCACCAATTTTCCTGCCGAACCTGTAAATTTTAAAGTGCTTAACACGACCACCAATACATACGTCACTTTTGGATTCATCGATCTCAATAAAACAACCGCGCCAGGAAAGCTATCAGCCAATGGTTCCAGCAAAGACAGAATTATTTTCCTTGAGCCAAACTCGAAGGATTCCTTAGTGACAACATGGTGGTTCTATCTTTCCGCCGGCCCTGACACAACCCAGCATCAAACAATACCGATGCCCGGCGACACCGCGTATATTAAACTGATCAAACCGTTTTTATCGGATGACGTATTTAGCTTTATGTCGGCAACTGAGCACATTGATCCTAGCCTTGCTAAAGCGCAGCTCGGCAACATTAAGGTCGTTCCAAATCCTTATCTCGGGGCTGCCCAGTGGGAAGTTAAGAACCCTTACGCTACAGGCAGGGGAACAAGGTCGCTGCATTTTACCCATCTTCCTGCCCAGTGCACAATCAGGATCTTTACCGTTGACGGTGAACTTGTCAATACGATCGTGCATAGCACTCCAATCGACGACGGAACGGAAGATTGGAACATGCTTTCGCAAGATAATTTGTCTATATCGTACGGAGTCTATATCTATTACGTCGACGCCCCCGGTATCGGCAAAACGATGGGTAAATTTGCTGTGATTAAGTAGAGAGTATGGTCCTCAATCGAATTACACCGGATGAAATTTATTTTGGGAGCCTAACGTGCTAAAAAAAATTATTTGGACTATGGCAGCTGCGCTTTTCCTGCTGTCCCTCGCTTCAAACGCGCAGACAATAACGAAAACTGGGACTACGGCAGCTAAGTTCTTAAGCCTTGGCATTGGCCCCAGAGCGGATGCAATGGGAGGAGCGTATACCGCAGTCGCGGATGACCCGTACGCTCTCTATTGGAATCCTGCGGGGATTGCATCCATCGATCAGTTTGAGGCTCTGTTTACCTTCACCAACTTGTTTGCAGGAATTAATCTTGATTATTTCGGGCTGGTCATACCCTCGGGGGAGGCGGGGGATTTCGCATTGAACTTTACAGCCGTGAATTACGGTTCGATCGGTGTGACGACGGAAGAGCAGCCCGACGGGACCGGTGAAACATTCACTCCTGCCAGCTATGAATTCGGAATTACGTATGCCAGAAATATCACGCAGGATTTTGCCGTCGGCGCTACCGCGAAATTAATCACGGAAAATATTTATAACTCAAATGCTACCGGCTTTGCGTTTGATATCGGCACAAAATTTACGACTCCGTTTTACGGCGTCAAATTCGCGAGCAGCATAACAAATTTTGGGACGAAAATGCAGATGTCGGGGAGCGACCTGCTGATCCGCTATGATGTTGATGCTGCGCGAGCAGGAAGCAACAATACAACTGATGCAAATATTGCGACCGATCAGTTCGACTTACCTCTGAGGCTTCAGATAGGCTTAGCTCGGGATTTTCTTTTTCTGGGCAACGAGAGATTCACCCTTGCTGTTGACGGGGTTGTCCCCAACGACAACGATGAATCGGTCAATGTGGGGGGCGAATTGGCATTGTTCGACAATGTGGTGTTTCTTCGGGGAGGGTACAAATCGTTATTCCTGAAAAACTCACAAGAAGGACTGACCCTCGGGGTAGGTATCAAATATCAAAGAGCCGGTTATATTGACATCGGAATTGATTATTCGTACCAGCAGTATACTTATTTGGGGAATGTGAACAGCTTCGGTGTGATTTTAAATTTCTAACACTAAACAACTCTCCCCGCAGCAATTTTACGGAGAGAAATTATTAACAATCAACATAAAAGGAGTACCATATATGAAAAAAAGCCTCTTACTATTGGCATTTTTTTCGATGGGATTGGTCGCATACGGCGGGACGGTGAATGTCACCTTCTCAGTCGATATGTCGATCTATCAGAAGAACGGCTATTTTAATCCCGCCACAGATACCGTGTGGATTGCAGGGGATGCCGTCAACAATTGGAGCACGTCGGCCAACCCTCTCACACGAGGGACGGGCGCAGACACGGGTATCTATTCATCGCAGATCAGTATCACGTCTGGTGCCGTTCAATACAAATATCTATTTAATGACAAGGGTGTGACCACTTGGGAGAGCATTTCCAATAGAACGGCCACGATTGGTGCCAATGATACAACGCTGCCTACGGTTCAGTTCAACAATATCACCGGCAAAATGTATCATGTATGGTTTAAGGCTGACATGACGCTCCCGTTAAAAACCAGTGCAATAGTTCCCAATGGAGATACTGTCGCTGTAACAGGTGATTTTACCAACTGGGGCACCGGGCATAATTTGGGGATGCGACCGGATACCGGCACCGGCTACGTAATATTGACGAAGGATGCAAATGACTCCGTCTACGCCGGCATCGTTGATAGCTTAGCTTCAGGCCGAACGATTAATTTCAAATATATCTACATAGCGGGCGGAACACTTACTTGGGAAAGCCCCACCCAAAATGTTGTAAACGGTAATCGGACGTATTTCGTACCCGAACAGGATTCCTCGGTATTTTCGGCCTACTGGAATGATCAAAATCCTAATATTCAGCTCGGCACCGGAAATATTAACTTTACGTGCGATATGGGCGTCATGACAGCAATAGGAATATTTAATCCTGCAGTCGACAGCGTCCTGATGAGCGCCGGATTTAATGGCTGGACCACGAATGCTGCTAATGCATGGATGACCCAGAATCCGATCAACGATAGTGAATATTTCTTTACTCAAGCATTTTCAAATGCTCCATATGGGGATAATCCATATAAGTATTATGTAAAGAAACACGCTCCTACCGGCCTTGACACTCTATGGACAGACGGGTATGAGAGACCGTTGCACTGGATGGGCGGCAATAGGGAAACCACTTTCCACGGCCTTGCAAACCAAGATACGACGGCGTATTACGACGATGTCCAGCCCGATTGGATCGTTCCAAAAGGAACCAATCTAAGAGTTACATTCACGGTGGATATGAATCCGGCAATGAATTCTGCGTTGCAAGCGATTCCATTCAACCCCGCAACTGATGTCGTCTACTTCGAATCGGAACAACCGACATTCAGACGTACTCAAGGATGGTGGGAAGGTGGAACCGATACGCTGAATTACTTCCCGTTGACTGCTGTTGGAGGCGGCCTCTACAGTGGGACATTGACCCTGAAAGATCCGTCCTTTAATGCATTCCAGTATATCTATGAATTCAAGAGCGGTTCTACCTGGACGCCCGAACCTATCAGTTTTGGTGTCGAGTCGAGAGTGAGATTCGCTGGGCAAGATGCACCGAACCATTTCCCCAAGAATCCTTGGGTTATGCCGAAGGATACATGGACGAACAACGACACTAAGACAGATCAAGAGACGAATCCTTATATATCGTTGACCGGCGTTAAGACCGTTAGTCAAAACCCGGCCACGTATAGCTTGTCTCAGAACTATCCGAACCCGTTCAACCCTTCAACGAAAATTAATTTCTCCATTCAGAAGGCGAGTTTGGTGACGTTAAAAATCTATAATATTCTTGGACAGGAAGTTGCAACGCTTGTGAATTATGAATTGAAACCCGGGACTTACTCGTCGGTGTTTGATGCATCGCGATTAAGCAGCGGCGTTTATTTCTATACGATACATGCGGGTGACTTCGTTCAGGCAAAGAAGATGATGTTGTTGAAGTAAGGCGGAGCTGCAATGTCGAGGATAAACGTCAATGCACTGATGGAGAACCTCGGCAAGGATCATTCAAAACCCAATCCTGAGAATATCAGGATTGGGTTTTGTTTACTCGTTCATATTAAAAATACAGGTTGTTGATTTAAATCGAAGAATCTCCCCTCATTCACTTCTTTGACCTTCGAGATTCCTCGCAATGTTCATATCAAGAGAATCCTTAGAGAAATGATACATTTGTACCTTTGCGGGATGGCGCCTTATCAAGTTCATCCATCTCCTAACATTGCTCGAACAATGCCCCGACAATAGATCGTTGGCCCGCGGCAATTTTTGCATACGGCAGACTTAGCGAAAGACCGAATAATGAAACAGAAACTTTTTCTCATCGCATGCGGCTGCATGCTTCTTGTCGATATGAGTATGTCGCAAAACACAAGAGAAATTCCGCGCGTCCCGGACTGGGCCAAAGATGCCGTTTGGTACCAGATTTTCCCTGAGAGATTTGCAAACGGCGACAGCAGCTAATGACCCGACTCCTCACGATATGCAGGGAGCATGGCCATACAAAATTCCCGATGGATGGCAGATATCACCATGGACATCAGACTGGTATAAACTTCAGCCGTGGGAAAAAGCAACCGGGCATGACTTTTACTGGAATGCCGGCGTCAGGCGGTACGGCGGAGATATTCAAGGAATCATTGACCATCTCGATTATCTTCAGGAACTCGGCATAACGGCAATCTATCTTACGCCGATTTTTGAATCACCCTCCTCCCATAAGTATGATACACGAATGTATCATCATGTCGATAATAACTTTGGACCGAATCCCGTAGAGGACGAAAAAATCTGGTCGACCGAAAATCCAGCCGACCCCGCAACGTGGAAATGGACATCTGCGGATAAATTATTCTTGAAACTCATTCAAGAAGTCCACAAACGGGGGATGAAAATAATCCTCGACGGAGTTTTTAACCATGTGGGAACTTCGTTCTGGGCATTTCAAGATGTTGTCAAGAATCAGCAAAAATCCGCTTTTAAAGATTGGTTCAGAATACGTGCGTGGGACAATCCGGACACCCCCGAAAATGAATTCGACTACGAAGGGTGGAGCGGTGTCAAGGACCTTCCAGAAATTAAAAAGGATGACGAGGGGAGACTTGCACCCGGCTTTGGCGAGCATATTCATGCGATTATTAAACGATGGATGGAACCAAACGGAAATCCTTCCGACGGCGTTGACGGCTGGAGACTCGACGTCGCAGAAAAAGTTGGGATCCCGTTTTGGAGGCAGTTCCGTTCATGGGTCAAAGAGATTAACCCTAACGCGTACATTACCGGCGAAATCTGGTGGGAGAACTGGCCGATCAACCGAATGTTTATTGCGTCTCCCTGGCTGCAAGGAGACGCGTTTGACGGGGTGATGAATTACAGGTTTGCACAAGCGGTAAAGAAATTTGTCGCGGACCGCAAAGATCAAATTTCAGTAAAAGCGTTTGCCGACAGCATGACGATGCTGCAGAAGGAATACCATCCGGATAATCTTTACGCACTCCAGAACCTTGTCGACAGCCACGACGTCGACCGCATCGGCTCTCAACTGGTGAACTCGGACAGGTGGTACGATCACTATGGCAACCCGGCAGATAACAAGGCGTACAAAGTGCGGAAGCCGACGGAGACTGAAATCACAAAACAGAAATTAATTGCGGGGATTCAGATGACGGTGCCGGGCGCGCCGATGATTTATTACGGCGATGAAGCCGGGATGTGGGGTGGGGATGACCCGGATTGCCGGAAGCCGATGGTGTGGCCTGATAAAAAATACGAAATCGAAGTCTCGGACCCTTTGGGCCGATGGCGCGACCCGGATTCGGTAAGCTTTAATACCGATCTTTTCCATTGGTATAAAAGCCTGATCGGCCTCAGGCGTCAGCATAAAGCCCTCTCGCGCGGAGATATGAATTTCTTCCTCCTGAACGACGAAGAACACGTGGTCGGTTACAGCAGAACCCTTGGCGATGAAACGATCATCATCGTCGTAAATAACAGCAGCGAGAAAAAATCCGTCGTAACGACAATACCGGCAGCCGCGAAAGATAAAAATGCTTTTGTGAATCTGCTTGATGGCAGAAAGATTGTGAACGAAAACAATAAGTTTACCGTTGAGTTGAAGCCATACGAAATTATGATTTTGCAGTAAGGGATCAGAATCGGATACGTTGAAGATGAAAGACAACTGCGTTTTCCGGATGGTAAAAGGGCTGACACAAACGACCGGTTAAAATCGCCAACGCCGCAATGACGAAAAAGATAAAAATATCCGACAGTGGAAAAAATGCTTCCCCTCGTACTGTGAAGCCGCCCGCAAGGATATTCTACGTCATTACACTTCTCATTCCGTTTTTTTTCTTCCTCCTTCTCGAGGCAGGCCTTCGAATCTTCAATTACGGGTATGATTATGCGCAATGGGTCAATCCGGCGAAAGGCTTGTATGTCCTTAATCCGGATATCGCCCATAAATATTTTCATGACATCCAGGGCGTCCCGTACTCTGACGGCGACATTTTTGATGAAATAAAGAAACCGAACGCATTCAGGGTTTTTGTTCTCGGTGAGAGCAGCGGCGCAGGCTATCCGTATTTGCCCATCGGTTCCTTTTCGCGCTATTTGCAGCAGCGATTAAGCCTTGCATATCCGGAATCGAAGATCGAAGTGGTGAACTGCAGCATGACTGCGATCAACAGCTATACGTTAAGAGATTTAACGCCTGGCATCCTTCGTGAAAAACCCGATGTGATACTCATCTATGCAGGGCACAATGAGTACTACGGAGCTCTCGGCGTTGGGTCGCTCGAATCATTTGGTCATTCTCGAACGCTCATCAATCTCGTCATTGACCTCGAGCAGTTTAAAACATTCCAACTGTTACGGAATCTGATCGGAAGCGCTGCAGGATTATTCGGCGGAAGCAAACAGCTTCCCTCCGGGACTCTTATGTCCCGCATAGCTCAAGACCAATATATCGGATTGAACTCCAGTATCTATAAAAACGGGGTCGAACAGTTTAAAGGGAATATGCACGATATTATGGAAATGGCGAGTGAGGATCATGTCCCGGTTATTCTCGGGACCCTCGCGTGCAATTTGAAGGATCAATTTCCTTTTGTTTCGGTCGAAGAACATGGACTTCCGCCGGCAGGAAAAATCTTTGCACAGGCTCAACAGGCATTTGAAAAAAAAGAATGGCAGAGCGCAGATTCACTTTTCAGGTATGCTAAAGACCTTGATGCGCTGCGGTTTAGAGCACCGACGGAACTTAACACAGTCATCGAGGGCCTCGCAAAGGAATTTCACAGCCCTGTGGTCAACATCGACTCAGCATTTGAAGCCGTCAGCCCCGGCGGCGTCGTCGGTGACAATCTCATGACCGATCATCTTCATCCAACGCTGCAAGGGTATCAATTCATGGGAAACCTCTTTTATGGCGAGATGGAGAAAACAGGCATCATGCCTTCCTCAAAGCCGCTTACCCTGGACGACCGGCAGCAAGACAGCATGACCGTTGTTAATTTTCCTTTCGCGAGAATTGACAGCGTCATCGGCAGATACAGGATCAAACTTTTAAAAAATGATTGGCCGTATATCGACAAAAAAAATAAGCTTCCCGATGCCGTCGTGCTTCAACCCCGCGACTATATCGATTCAATCGCTTTTGAACTGGTCGAAGATAAAATCAACTGGGATATGGCTCATCGAAGAGCCGCTCAGTGGTATCTCTTGGGAAATGATATCGCCTCATTTCTCCGTGAAATGGATGTCCTCATCAGTCAGTATCCGATCGTTGTCGAATACTACGATGATGCGGCGAACGTGCTTCTTAAAAAGCAAGCGTACGACAAAGCCTATTCCTACTTGTCGAGAAGAAATGAAATTGAGCCCGGGGCTTTTTCGACTAAATGGATGGGAATCATAAATCTCTTTAAGCATCAAACGGCAGCGGCAGAAAAATATTTGAACCAAAGCATAGCATTCAACCGCAACGATTCGCAAGTGTGGTATGACTTTGCGGGCGTTTATGTCGAAGAAAAAAATTATCCAAAAGCCCTTGAAATGGTCGACAAGGCCTTAGCGCTGAGCCCTCACTATGCGGATGCATTGGCACTTCGATCGAAGCTTCAAGAGGTGGTCAAGTAATCTCGAGGAACATTTTGTACACGTAAACTGCAGTGAATAATGAATAACTTTATAGAAGGGTCTGTGATGAAGAAGACAGTGTTCATGCTTGCCATGACTGTTGTTAGCGCTTTCACAATGATGGCGCAGACAACGGACAGCGTCGATGTAACTTTCTATTTTAAACCGATCGACAATCCCACCAGCGTATTTCTCCCGGGCGAATTCAATAATTGGGGACCCAATGCGAATGGAGTGATTTCTTCTGGCGCCGCTTCTATGATGACAAAGGATGCATCGACGGGAATCTGGTGGAAGACGGTTCGATTGCAGGTCGGCGGAATGACGGGAGGGGGAATTCCCGGCGCCTACCAATACAAGTTCAACGAGAACGGAACATCCTGGCTGTCCGATCCTGTGAATCCGCGCCAGAACACCTCCGACAATAATAATTCCATTCTCTACATCAAAAGTCCGACAATTGAATACCTGCTGCCGAATGTGACCTCCGGCGTTCTTGGCCAACAGCATCCAACCATCAGTGCGTATCTCTTCCCATCGCTGAATTCGCCGGTCGACACCAATTCCATAGAGATCTGGGTCGACTCAACCGCGTACGCTGTGCCGCCGTCGGATTACAACCATACAACAAGCTTAGTCTCTTTTACGCCGACCGCACCGTTAGAGAATGGAAGCCGAAAGATCAAAATTTCCGTTAAAAATATTGCGGGTTCGGTTGTCACCGACAGCGCAACATTTACCGTGCTGGCGGGCCCGATTCAGATTTTAAACCAAAGCGGATACACCACCGTGAAAGATTCCGTCGTGATCAACGGCTCGGTGGAGGACATTCGAATCACGTCTGCGCAAATAGTGCACAACGAAACCGATTCTCAAACGGTGAGCATTGCTTCCGGAAAATTTTCGAAGAGCTATGCCTTGTCCGACTCGGCCAATACCTTCCGCGCTGTGACCAAAGACAGCACCGGTGCAACAATCATTTCTTCACTGTATGTCATTACCCGGTTCATCAACCATTTGCCTACAGCGGTTATCAGTTTTTTGCCGGGCAGCGGTTCGGTGACGTTGTCTTCAGCTAACAGCAGCGATCCCGATTCTGCGCAGACAGCATCATTAACATTTTTATGGAGCGTTGATCCGAACAACCCTGCAGCGATCTCCGGAGTCGCCGGTTCAACGGCAAAATCTATCGACATCAATACGCCAAAAACGGTTGGCGAGTATTATGTTGGCCTCGTCGCGGCTGATGCTAAAGGGAACAAAGATACGACGAGAGCATATTTTACCGTGAACGCCGACGGCTCGGTAACAATTCCAGCGATCAACTCAAATCCCCAATGGGCAAGAATGGGGCGCATCTACGAATTGTTCTTTAATTCATTCACCCCGGAAAAGACCATCAACGCAGCAACACAACAGTTAGATTACCTGAAAAACTTAGGCGTCAATATTTTGTGGATCATGCCTGTGATGACCAATGCCGATCCGATTGATAACGGCCCGGGTCCGGGATACAATATTGTCGATTTCTATACCGTGGCTCCTCAATATGGAACGAATGCCGACTTTCAAAATTTTGTCCAGCAGGCGCACCAACGGGGATTGAAAGTTATTCTTGATGTCACGCCGAATCATACAAGCTCCGACCATCCCTTTGTAGAAGATGCGCGCTTGTTTACGACAAATTCCTTTTATTGGCCTTTTTATCAGCATCAGGAGGTCACCAATCCAAATTATCAGCCGCTCATCACGGAGGCAATTACAAGTGATGGGTTTGTGTATTACTCATCTTTTTCCGACGATCTCTTGAATTATAATTGGAGTGATGCAGATGCGCGCGCCTACATGATCGGCGTCTATACATGGTGGGTGAAGCAAATGGGGGTAGATGGTTACCGGTTCGACGTCTATTGGGGTCCGCACGATCGCACTAACGGCGGGAACGGCGGTGAGCAGGAGATGGGTGTACCGGTAAGGGGAGCGATTAAACACATCAAGCCCGATGTTTTTATTTTAGGCGAGACCTACGCTACTGGCGTTGGAACAGAAACCTATTATGGGGATGACAATGGCGGACTCGATGCGGCATACGACTGGAACCTGCTTCACAATGTCATCCAGCCGTATAATGTTTCATCTCCGACCCTGAATAATAACGTTACAAATTATGGCGTAGATGATACAATGGGATTCGTTCCGGGTCCCAACGCTCTCTTCATGCGTTTTCTTGAAAACCACGACGAGACTCGCATCGCTGCTCTTTACGGTTCATACGCCAAAACGATGCCGATGGGAACGATGATTTTCACCGTGCCGGGAATCCCGATGATTTATTCAGGGCAAGAGGTTGGTTATGGATTGGGGAACACAAATAATAGCATTGATACTCGGCGGAGTGTTATCGATTGGAACAGTGCTGGAAAAAGTTTGCTCACTCCCCATTACCAGCGATTGGCGTGGATCCGCGCAACGTTTCCAGCCTTCTCAACTCAATCGATGATCGTTCTTCCCACAGCACCGGCAGCGGGGAGCATATACTCTTATACGCGCCCTTTTCTTGATCAAAATGGAATTGCAATAGAAAATTTTAACAGCTTTGCGGCGACGGCGTCTATAACACTCAAGCCAAGCAATGTCTTTATTTCGAACGGGCCCACAAATGGCAAGACCTATTGGTTGAACGATGTGTATCACGACACAGCATATCAAGTGAGCTTTTACAGTGACACGTTAAATTTTACCACAACGCTCCCGGCGTACGGTTCTGCCGTCTATATTTTGGCAGATTCGGAAATTCATATGGCCGTGCCGACGTTAACATCTGTTGCCGTTCAAAAACAGCCGTCAGCCCCGTTTACGTTTACGCTAAACCAAAATTTTCCCAATCCATTTAACCCGTCGACAACGATACAATACTCGATACCCCATGCATCCAAAGTCACTTTAAAGGTGTATGATGTTCTCGGACGCGTTGTTTCAGCTCTGGTCGACGAGCAAAAAAATGCCGGAGCCTATAGCGTCGAATTCGACGGCAAGGCATTGTCATCCGGTGTCTATTATTATCGCCTGACGTCGAACAACAATTCTGACGTAAAACGGATGCTACTTTTGAAATGAGGCTAATCTGAGAAACCTTCTGAAGGTTCTTTTCTTAGAATCTTTAAACGCAGCGAGGTTGGATCATTTTTTAAAGAACGTCTTCGGACGGTTTAGCTCCGACCATCGAACCGGCCTGTTGCCAAACGGCTTTGCGATGAGAATTATCATTGCAGTTTTTTGTATATTATCCTCGCTTTCGGCGCAGCCGAGGGAAGTAGAGGGGGGCGTTAAATTTATTTTCCATGGAAAAGCAGCCTCGGCGGTGCTAGCCGGCGATTTTAACGGATGGTCGCGGACAGCAGATGTCATGTCCAGGGGAGTGTCGCCTGCAGAAGATTCTTTTTCCGTTGTAAAGCGTCTGAAGCCCGGCATCTATCAATACAGGTTCATCGTTGACGGCGCCTGGACGCTGGACGAGAGCAATCCGGCAAAGGTTCAAAATCACGACAACGGCTCGATTAACTCCGTTTTTACTCTGACAGAAAATAATTTTGTTGAGTACCGCGGTTTTTCATCACTCTCACCAACCTCTATGAACGACACGTATCCTCATTCCGGCGGAACACTTTATCTCAATCTTATTTGGCACCAGCATCAACCGCTGTATCTCGACCCGCAAAGCGACCAGCTTCAGGGTCCCTGGGTTCGTACCCACGGCACTAAAGATTATTACGATATGGCGTCCATTCTCGAGAAGTACCCAAACGTGCACTACAATGTCAATCTCACGTCTTCTCTCTTATTCCAGCTCGAGAAATATTATGTCGACCGGCTGCGGCCATTCGTCGATGTTAATAAAAATCGCGTTGATACGGCAGGCTTTTTTGCCCGTTGGAAAGGGAAAACCGATCCATGGATCGACCTGGCGTTGAAGCCGACGAAGGATTTCGATGGCCGCGATTTAAATTTCCTTTTGTATAATATTTGGAATGCCTTCGGCATCAGCGATGTGCAGATACTTCGGTTTCCGGAATATGCAGCGTTGAAGGAAAAATTTGTGCGTAAGCAAAAATTTTCCGAACAGGAAATGCGCGACCTCAAATTTTGGTTCTACCTCGCACATTTTGATCCTGATTTTCTGGAGGAGAGAATCCAGCTTGCAGACGGAACCGTGATCGACCTGACCGATCTGGTCGAAAAACGTCCCGACGGAAAATACTATCTGAAAGGGAAAATAGGCGAAGCGGATTGTAATCGCATCGTTGCCGAGACCTTCAAAGTTCTCTCAAACATCGTTCCCATCCACAAAAAATTGATGTATCATCCTTCAACCTACGAAGGGCAAATCGAGGTTGCCACAACTCCGTATTTTCACCCAATCCTTCCTTTAATTTTTAACTCGGATATCGCAAAGGTATGCCAGCCGAACGATCCGATGCCGAACCGCTTTCAATATCCGCAGGATGCGAATGCGCAGGTTGTGAAAGCTATTAAAGCTTACACGGAAAAATTCGGACAAGCGCCGTCCGGGATGTGGCCGGCAGAAGGGTCCGTTGCACAGGAGATTATTCCGATATTTGGAAGAAATGGGATCCACTGGATCGCGACGGATGAGAAAATACTTGCCCGCTCCACACCGCAGGGTCAGCCGAAGTTCTATCCGTACGGCGTGTATACGGATGGGGATGAAATGGATTCGGTCGTCGTTGTTTTCCGCGATACAGAATTATCCGACAAAATCGGCTTCACATATCAGAATTTTCGCGGCGAAGACGCTGCCGATGATTTTATCAAAAGTATTTTGATGTACGCGCCGCATGAGGGAGAACCGGACCGATTGCTTACGGTTATTCTTGACGGAGAGAACGCATGGGAATGGTATCGCCAGGATAATGATGGGAAGGAATTTCTCCATGCGCTCTACAGAAAATTGAGCGCTCTGTATGATACAAAACAGATTATTTCCGTGACGATGACGGAATACATGCAAGGCAATCCGAAGCGTGGAATCCTTCCACATCCGATTTCTTCGATGCGAAAGCTCGACCGGCTTTATCCCGGGTCGTGGATCAATGCAAATTTCGATACCTGGATCGGTGAAGAAGGGCAGAACCGTGCGTGGAACTATCTGCTGACTGCCAGGCAAGATTTAGAACATTCGGGTTTGCAGCAGCCCGATCCAAAATCTCCGGAACCGAAAACGGGGACGAAGGAGGACCTGGCATATAAGGCGTGGGAAGAAATGTACGCCGCGGAAGGTTCGGATTGGTTCTGGTGGTATGCCACGGCTCAAACAGCGCCGGCCGGGGATAAACCATTTGATGTTGCATATACCACACACCTGAGAAATATCTATACGTTTGCCCTTCAGGCGGGTGGCACGATGCCTCAAAGAGAGTTTAAAGGGATCGATGTTAAGAAGAAAATTGTACCGCTTCCTTCGCAAAGTACGATGGCACAAAGCAGTAAGAGGGACTCCGTCTTAGTGGTGTTTCAATGCGATGCCCGCAACATGTACGTGCGTAAGGGGATTTACATTACGGGGAATCAAGAGCTACTGGGAAATTGGAAACCCAACGCCGTGAAAATGTACGACGATGGAACCCATGGAGACCGTCAACAAAATGACAGCGTGTGGACCATCGAGCTTCGGTTCCCGGCCGGGACTGACATCCAATACAAATTCACCAACAGCGGCCCGAGCGGTGAATGGAATCCGGGCGAAGAATTTCCAAGCGGCAATCGAAGAGTCTTTCTCGACGGGTCGACTGATAGAGTCGTTCTCACCGACACGTTTGGCAAGATGTGAACAGGCGGTGAAGTGATGTTGTCATCGGCCTCGATAATGTGAAGCGACGTAGGAAATTTTCCCGCAAAGACACAGAGATTTTTTTAGAGCCATTTCCCCCTTTGCGTCTTTGCGTGAAGTCCATTTTTAGGATTATTCAAAAGACTCAGTTTAACGTTTTCAGACTCGGTACACGCGACCATGCTTCAGATTCAGAAAAATCTTTCCAGACCCTTCTACGCGATTATCAGCCTGCCGTCGACCGCAATGGGCTTTGCGCTCTCCATCCAGATTTCAGCGCTCAGCTGGATTCTCACGACTAAATATCATCTTGACATCCATGAGGTTGGAATTGTGTGGGCAGCGGGGCCGCTTGCCGGAATTTTCGGACAGGTCATTATCGGCCTCATCAGCGACAAGGTGTGGTTTTGGGGAGGGCGGAGGCGTCCTTTCATACTTATCGGGGGCGTTTTGGCGTCGTCGATGTTGCTCGCCTTGCCGAACATCGATAGCATACGTTCGTTCTTTGGCATAGAGGGTTTGCTCGGAGTCGCAATTTTTGTCGCGCTCACGCTCGACCTCGCAATCAACATTAGCTTCAACCCGACACGCTCTGTGATCGCCGATGTGACACCTGAAGGCAATCCGCGCACGAAGGGGTATACCTGGATGCAAACGATTTCCGGATTCTTCGGAGTTCTCGCATACATTATCGGTGCGGTTTTCGGCAACTATGTCCTTATCTATTGCGGAGTGTTCATTGTTTTGGTTTTTTCCATTCTGCCGGTATTTTTTATCGCCGAAAACCGGACGCTGGGAGAGACAGCGACATCGGAATCTGTAGGCAATGGGGAGAAGGTAAAATCTCCTACAAAGTGGGGGCAGCTTTTTCGTCTCTACATTGCACATGCACTTTCGTGGATCGGCGTCCAGACAATGTTTGTGTATATCATCGCTTACATCCAACAAAAATTAGCTGTGGATCTTAATTCCTCAGCTATTTTCTCAGGGCAAATTATCTCGATTTCTTTTGCCGTGTTGAATACCGTCGGCTTCATCCTGCCGGGTTTTGTCCTCGAACCGATCGCAGAAAAAATAGGTCGCGTGAAGACTCATTTGAGCTGCGTCGCAATTATGGCAATCGGTTATTTCCTCATCGCTTTTTTTGGAAAGACTCCATTAGCCTTGTACGCACTCATGGCCGTTGTCGGTGTAGGATGGGGGGCGATCGTGAGCTTGCCTTTTGCCATCATGTCCGAAAATGTCGATAAAAACCGCATGGGATTTTTTATGGGCATCTTTAACCTCTCGGTGGTTTTGCCCCAGCTTTTCGTGAGCCTCGGGCTCGGCGTCCTTATCCAACGTGCCGCCGATAAAAATATTATTTTTCTTATCAGCGGAGTCAGCCTTGGCCTCTCTGCGTTCTTCTGGTACTTCGTTAAAGAGGAAAAACGCGATAGAGCTGCCTCAATCGATGTTCAGGGTGCACCGTGATCGGGCCGGGCAATCGAATATTCCGAAGCATTCATCGAAGGACTCTTCACGTCGTTTTTTTTTCTTTCTGTGCGATGTGGGTTGTGCTCTGCGGGCTTTCCGGATGCGGGCCAAAAAAAGGGGAGAAGATACGGATCACGATCTGGCATCAAGATAGAATCGACATCCGCGTTGTCCTTGAGGCACAACTTCAAAAATTCATGAAGCTTCATCCTGAAGTGGAAGTAGAGCAGCTTTTCAAAGAGACCGAGGCGCTCCGTTCAGGCTTCATCATCGCTGCAATCGCAGGGCAGGGGCCCGAAATTGTGTACGGCCCGGCAGATCAAATTGGGCCGTTTCAGGTGATGGATATCATCCTTCCGCTCGATAGTCTCTTTGACAAGGCATACCTTGACCAGTTTGACCCCAAAGCGCTGACATACTATAAAGGCCATCTCTACCAGATCGCAGACAAACTCGGCAATCATCTGACGCTCGTGTACAATAAGAAGCTGGTTCCTAAGCCGCCAACCACCGAGAAGGAACTCATCGACATCGGCAAAAACCTCACCCGCGATCTCGACGGTGACGGAAGACCGGATCAGTACGGTTTAGCATGGAACTACACCGAGCCTTTCTTCTTCATTCCATTTATGACGGGATTCGGCGGGTGGATCATGGATGACAGCGGCAGGCCGACGTTGAATAATCAGGGAACAATTGACGGGCTGAAGTTCATCAAGGACCTTCGCGATAAATACCAGATCATCCCGAGCGAGGCCGATTACGAAATCGCCGATATTCTTTTCAAGGACGGGAAAGTGGGGATGATCATCAACGGCGATTGGTCCTGGTCCGGGTATGAAAAAGCGGGCATCGATTTTGGCGTTGCACCTCTTCCAAAAATCACAAAAACGGGGATCTGGTGTGGAACGATGGTTTCTCCCAAGGGGTTTTCGATCAACGCAAACGTCTCGGAAGAAAAGAAGAAATGGTCGATTGAATTGATTAAGTTTCTTACTTCCGACGAGAACGAGCTTGAGGCCGCGACAATCCTTCACACGATGCCGACAAAGAAATCTGTTCTTGCAAGCGATTTCGTGAAGAACAATGACATCATGAGGAATTCGCAAATTGCCATCGAGCATGGCCGCGCAATGCCGGTTGTCCCGGAGTTGAGGGCGATTTGGGATGCGATGCGGCCGAGCTACCAGGCGGTGTTGGGAGGCTACAAGTCGGCAGAGCAGGCGGCAATGGATATGCAGAATGATGCGTTGAGGAAAATCAAAGAGATGAACGAATGACAAGCGAAAAATTAAAGACAAAAACGTTTGTCTACTTCCTGGTTGCACCGGCGTTTCTCGTGCTCATCGGTGTGGTCATTTATCCCTTCATCTTCAACATTGTTATATCGTTTTCGAACATGAGCCTTACCCACATCAAAGATTGGCACTTCGTCGGTTTCAAACAATATGTGAAGGTGTTTACGGAGGAGTCAAAGCCCAATTTCTACAATGTTTTTCTTAAGACGATAATCTGGACCGTGGTGAACCTCGTTTTCCACGTCGTTATCGGAGTATTTCTTGCACTCCTCCTCAACCAAAAAGAAATTCGAGGGAAAGCGATCTTCAGAACCATCTTAGTTCTGCCCTGGGCTGTCCCTCAACTTATCGTCGCGTTGACATGGCGGGGCATGTTTAATTATGAGTATGGCTCCATCAATCTCATGCTCACGCAGTGGTTCGGACTCCCCGCAGTCCAGTGGTTGAAAAGCCCGGTTGAGACGTTCATCGCCGTGATTATTACGAATGTTTGGCTCGGGTTTCCTTTCATGATGATTATCGCTCTCGGTGCATTGCAGAGCATTCCGCACGAGCTCTACGAGGCTGCCGACATGGATGGGGCATCGTGGTTTCACAAGCTGAAGAATATCACGATTCCGCTCATCCGCCCCGTCATGGTGCCAGCGATCACGCTTGGAACGATCTGGACATTCAACAATTTGAATATTGTTTGGCTTGTGAGCAACGCCGGAGAGCCGTCGGACCAGACGCACCTGCTCGTTTCGTTCGTCTACAAAGCTGCTTTCAATTTCTATCGCTATGGGTATGGCGCAGCGTTGTCGATGGTGATCTTCTTCATCCTTTTAATTTTCAGTTTGACATTTATGCGCAGGACGAAAGCAACAGAGGCGGCATACTAATCTTATCGATGATCTCATGATTGATGCGAAGAAAAAAACGTACCTGAGAATTGCCGGAACATATCTCGTCTTGGTGCTCTTTTGTTTGATTGCGCTGTATCCTGTCTCTCAGATCCTCACCATCTCCCTGCGTCCGGCCGACAGGCTGATGTCGACTTCGTTGGAGATCATCCCGAAAGAAGCTTCACTGAGAAATTACAAAGCACTCTTTACGGAACGCCCGTTCGGCCTCTGGCTGATGAACAGCACGTTCGTGGCATTTGTCGTGACCCTCACGGGCGTTGCTCTCGCCTCGACAGCGGGGTACGCTTTCTCACGCTTCAGCTTCATCGGGAAAAAAATAGGCCTCCTGAGCCTCCTTGTGACGCAGATGTTTCCTGCCACAATGCTGTTGCTCCCGATGTATATCATGCTTGTCAAGCTCCATCTCATTAATTCGTATTTGGGGATCATCATTATGTACTCCGCTACAGCACTCCCGTTCTGCGTCTGGCAGATGAAGGGGTATTATGATACGATCCCGACAAGTCTTGAAGAGGCAGGGCGAATCGACGGATGCAACCGATTTCAAACTTTCTACAAGATTATTTTACCGCTCGCTTCCCCGGCGTTGGTTATTACGGCCCTTTTCTCGTTTATGTCTGCGTGGACCGAGTACATTGTTGCCGCCCAGATTCTTCAAGACACGCAGATGTGGACCCTCCCATTGGGGTTGAAGTCGTTCGAGTCCAACATGGGGTCCGAGTGGGGACTGTACGGCGCGGCATCAATGATCGTCACGATTCCTGTTGTTGTTCTCTTCCTTTCACTGAGCAAATGGCTTGTATCAGGCTTGACACTCGGGAGCGTCAAAGGATAATCTTTTTGCTGGAACTATCAGGTGTCCGACAGTTGGTTAAACATTAGCACTGCTGTACTCCGGTGAGACCTTCGCACTGGAGACATTCATCAAAAACGAAAAAATTAAAATGGAAAAGCCTAAACTGAGTTTTTGGCAAGTCTGGAATATGAGCTTTGGATTTCTCGGCATTCAATTCGGGTTTGCTTTGCAGAATGCGAACGTCAGCAGAATTTTTGAGACGCTGGGAGCAAACCTGGCGGATATTCCGATTCTCTGGATCGCTGCGCCGACGACAGGACTTCTTGTTCAACCCATCATCGGTTACCTGAGCGATCGCACGTGGAATCGTCTCGGGCGGAGGAGACCATATTTCCTTACGGGTGCAATTTTAGCGACGGCGGCGCTTATTGTCATGCCGAATTCCCCTGCGCTGTGGGTTGCGGCAACGATGCTCTGGATTCTGGATGCTTCAATAAATATTTCGATGGAGCCTTTCCGGGCGCTCGTAGCGGACTTGCTTCCATCGGAACAACGGACCACAGGGTTCGCCGTGCAAAGTTTCTTCATCGGCACGGGGGCAGTGGTAGCGTCTGCTCTCCCGTACATTTTTACAAACTGGATCGGCGTCAGCAATACTGCACCAAAAGGTGAAATCCCGAGTTCGGTCCTTTATTCTTTTTACGCGGGAGCAATTGCGTTCATCACGGCGGTAAGCTGGACCGTCTTTCGAACGAAAGAATACCCCCCGGAGAACCTGGAAGAATTCAGCCGCCAAAAAAAGGAACATGAGGGATGGCTCGAAGTAGTAAAAGGGATATTCCTAAGTCTGAAAGAGATGCCGCGGACGATGGTTCAACTTGCCGTTGTCCAGTTCTTCTCTTGGTTCGCCCTGTTTGCAATGTGGATCTACACGACATCGGCTGTGACGAGTCATATCTATGGCGCCACGGACCCGACAACGCCGCTCTTTAATGAAGGTGCGGATTGGGTCGGTGTTCTTTTTGCAGCGTACAACGGCTTTGCGGCTGTTGCTGCATTCTTGCTTCCCGTGGTCGCAAAGAAGACGAGCAGAAAAACCGTTCACATGCTCAGCCTTTTCTGCGGTGGATTGGGTCTCATCTCGTTTTTGGTCATTCACAGTCCGGCCATTCTTTTGATCTCTATGGTTGGAATAGGATTAGCGTGGGCCAGCATCCTTTCCATGCCGTATGCAATTCTCGCCGGCTCTCTTCCCCCCGCAAGGATGGGGGTCTATATGGGAATCTTCAACTTTTTCATCGTTATCCCGCAGATTATGGCGGCGGGAATTCTCGGATTCGTTATGCGTACGTTTTTGGGAAACGAAGCAATTTATGCGCTCGTTCTGGGCGGAGTCTCAATGATCATTGGCGGGGTTCTTGTCCTTTGGGTGAAGGATGTTGACGCCTGATCTTTGTCGAAGCGGTAATTGTTTTATTGAGCGATTGTTTGGAGAAATATTCGGCGAAGAAAATAGAAACGAAAATGTAAAATTGGCAGCTGGCGGGTTAAGGTATTCTTACGTTGGAAAAGAATCTATTTTTGTATATATTCCCTTCTGAAAAACAGAAAGGCCTCTAATGAAATTTGTCGTTCTCTTTGTGTCGCTTATGCTTGCCGTCTCCTGCCTCCCGGTGTGTACTCCCCCCGTTGAAGCCCAGTCCCGCTTCCGGGTTGGAATCGATGTCGCCAGGTATCGGGGCGATTCAACAAAAGAATACGTTGAAGTGTATTACTCGTTCGATGTGTCGAAGTTGAAATTTGTCAAAGTTGATACCACGTTGAAAGCTGAAGCCGTGATGGAGATCTATTTCAAACGTTCGGCAAATGATTCTATGGTTGCACACCAGATATGGAGAATTCCTTTTGCAGCGAATGATTCTTCATTGCTTGGCTCCTCCCGTACTTATGCAGACGTTCTCGGCTTCTTTCTGGCTCCGGACGTGTACCGATTGTACGTTGTGGGCGGAGGGAGCAACGACTGGGCGAAGCGGGACAGTTTTTCCGTCCCACTGGATATTCAGCCGATCGAGCGTAAACACGTTACCCTGAGCGATATCGAACTGTGCTCCTCAATAGTTTCAGTAGGCAAGGATTCGGTCGGACGGTTTATCAAGAATACGTACGAAGTAAAACCGAATCCTTCCAGAATTTATGGGGGCGAGCAGCCGGTGGTGTATTATTATGTTGAGGCATACAATTTACTGAAGAATACATCGCCGAATTACTTTACAAAAGTGACTGTGACGAATTCGCTTGGAAGAGAAGTAATCACTCGTGCGCGGACAAAAAACAGGGTGAATGAATCGAACGTTGAAGTTGGGGCGGTGCAAATTAACACTTTGAGGACAGGTGCCTACACGTTTAATTTCAGCATTATTGACTCGGTGGACAACTCAAACTACACGTCTTCGAAGAGGCTGTTCATTTACAATCCACAGCTTCCGATGGATTCGTTGACCACCGGGACAGAAGGGTCAGTGCTTGCAAGTGAGTACGCTGCGATGACTGAGGACGAACTCGACCTTGAATTCGCGCAGCTGAAGTACATTTCCACTCGCGCCGAACAGGCGGAATACAAAAATGTCAAGGGTGTTGAGGCAAAGCGTAAAGTACTGTATGATTTCTGGAATAGGCGCAATAACGATCAATCGGATCCAAACGCAATCCAGAAAACTGAGTATTTCAAACGTGTCGACTATGCCAACGAACATTTTAGAGCCGGCTTCAGAGACGGATGGAAGACCGACCGCGGCAGAGTCTTTATCGTTTATGGCCCTCCCGACGAAGTTGAACGGCATACGAACGAAGTAAATACGAAGCCGTACGAAATCTGGACCTACAACTCGATCCAGGGTGGAGTGATATTTGTGTTCGGCGATAGATCAGGATTGTCGGACTACGATTTACTCCATTCGACCCATCGAGATGAGTTGCAAAATGAAAATTGGATGAACCAATTACAGGTTCAATAGAGGGTTCACGTATGCCTTTGCGATTGAAGACTCCGGCGTTATTTGCCGGAGTTTTTTTATAACGGATGCCTGTTCGCTTGTGCAGAAAATCTTCAACGAAAAGGCGATGCGAAATGTTCTTCCAACTGGAAGAGACCTTATCGTCAGCCTCCGAAAAATTATAGCATGGGCTATTGGGTAGTGGGCTACTTTGGAATCTTGATTGAGTGTGTTTATGGTAATTTAGGGTTGGTTGGCATGGGGATTGATATTGGCAAAACACTTTCTTAGCTTCAATCGGGGCGGGGGATTCCCACCTCAAAACATTCAATCACAAATACACGGGGTAAACTATGGCGGCACGAGTAAGGGTATCTTGCATTAATAAACGTGAACATTTCAATCCGCACGAAAGAATAATTAACATTGGCGGAGTAAATCCAGATAACTCAAGATGGAAACTGAGTCAAGCCAATGCCATAAAAAGCATTGAAGATGGAAAATTCTCATTTTACACTCACGTGGCAGGATATACCGCAGATGTCATCATCGCCCTCCACAATGGTAACAAATATCTAAAGACTAAAGAGGATGCTACACACAAGGACAACCTTCTTTCGTTGCCTGAGTGTTCTCCATAAATGGTTTTTCCCATTCTTGAGGAGAAATAACCAATCCTCGCATTACCGTGGAGAATGGAGATTTTGCGGAACTCGGATCGTTCGTCCACAAAATGGCTTGTTGAGCGGCATGCAGTTCGCGCCATTGCTTTTCTGTGCAATCGCCTGATATAAGAGTGGACTGTATCCGCTCCAATTCCTTTTTTTGTTCTTCACTCATCTTTTCACCTCGCTATTTGAAAGGAAATCTTTATGGCAGACCAGAGCGTTAGAGTTGAAAACGATTCAAAAGAGAGAGTAATGTTTGACTTAATGAATGTTATAGCCGCTAATGAACAAGGAGCAAAGGATAGAAAATATTTCTTTACCCTTTTCCTTCAATGCCACAAGGCTATTCACAGCTACGATTTAAACAAAATTCTCGAAACCGAGCCGCCGCGACGGTAACCTTTTCCGAATTTGATTCAATTTGGCTCGCTAATTTAAGGCACTCAAGGGAGAGTTCGACCTCTTTCTCTGGGGGAAGGGTGTTTTTTTTCGTCTTTTTCATGCCCCAAAAATCTCAGAATTAATGCTCTAAATCAAGGGAAACTGCAAGACACTGGAAAGCACAAAAAATAAATAAAAAAAGACTTGACAAAGTATAATTTATACCTTATATTATACCCATGACAACGAGAGAAATAAAACAGTTTAACGCCGACGAATACTACACCGTTGAGGAGGCGGCAAAGATTTTAGGAATTAAGGAATCCGCCATCAGAAACTATTTGTCTCTTGGAAGATTGATAACCTACAAGATAAAAAGCTTGACCCTATTGAAGGCTGACGAAGTAAAGCGATGGAAAGACCATCAACGTAAACGCTGATTTTTTTTGTCCTCTTAGTGTATATGTTATACATTATCAACTTAGAATAACAAATAAACGAGCTTGCAAGTGTTGAAGCACCTACAAGCCCTTTCAAATCAATGCCCGAATGAACGGACATCAACTCTACAAAGTAAATGTAGTTCATTGCGGGTTAAAAATCAAGATAGGAGATACCGCAATGAACGCACTACCACTCGAAAAGAAAGCCCTCGTTCTTAATTCCCTCATCGAAGGCAATTCAATCCGATCTACCGTTAGACTAACTGGCGTGAACAAGAAAACCGTTATGCGATTACTTGTTGAGGCGGGGTACCGCGCTCAAGCTATTCTCGACCGTGAGTTAGTAAACATTCAATCCAATTTTATCCAAGTCGATGAAATTTGGACGTACGTTCAAAAAAAGCAAAAGCAAACGGTTCCGTTTGAAAGTGAAGAATATGGCGATCAATACGTTTTCGTCGCGATGGATGCAGAAACAAAACTCGTGCCTTCATTCTTAGTAGGAAAGCGCAATCAAATCAATTGCGTTGCCATTATGAAGGAATTGCAATACAGGATTACAAACCGTTTCCAACTTACTACCGATTCATTCAAACCATATTTTAACGCCGTTGATTCTGTCTTCGGGGAAGATGTTGACTATGGACAAATCCACAAAGAGTATCGGGAGGACAATAAAGGCGAACGGAGATATTCCCCTGCTCAGATTGTGAGGGTAATAATAAACCCGTTACTTGGAACCCCGAAAAGAAAAAACATTTCAACGAGTCATATTGAACGGCAAAACTTAACAATGAGAATGCAGATGCGCCGATTCACTCGTTTAACAAATGCGTTCTCCAAAAAGTTAGAGAACCTTAAAGCGGCAACAGCCCTACATTTTTATCACTACAATTTCATGCGGATTCATTCGTCTTTAAGAGTAACACCGGCAATAGAGGCGAGAATCACAAGTAGACTATGGAAATGGGAAGATTTGTTCTCATATAGTTCTCAGAAAATAGCGGCATAGGCTTGACTATCAGAAAAATATTTGTTACCTATGTGTGAAGGTACATGAACGGAAAACAATGTTGACAGTAAAAATATATTGGAGTATATTTGTTTCACACATCCAGCCGACCTTGAGCAAGATTAATCTATATTTAGACTCCCCTCCAAAGTTTACCTCATTGGTTAGGTACGTCATAGAAAAAATTCCGTCGATTCAAACAATGCTTTTGGTTAAGACAATTTATCTTCTTGAATTAGAATATCTAATACGTTTTGGAGAAAAATTCAGTGAGATTCCAATTGTTCGCATTACTAAGGGGCCAATTCCCCAAGACTATGATGTGTATTTTACATCTATGGAGAGAGCTGGAGTTATCACGATAGATAAATCACTTTTTCACAAGGGACAGAATTTCTACCCCAACAGGAAAAATGCTTTCAAAATTGATATAAGTGATTTTGAGTTAGATATTTTTTCTCCAATTATCTCTGAGGTCAAGTCGATTATGGGTGAATATCCCTATGACGCTACCACAATTGTAAAAAACAAAGCCTACGCTACCAAGCCAATGGTTCGTTACCTCGAAAATGAAAAGGTAAATGGCGATCATATTGGGGGTGAATTATTGGTTCCTCCGTTTTTCATAGATACAGATATTGACCCAATGGCTAAAATGCGAAGAGCCTATCGTGAACACATGAAGACGGCAGAAAAATATTCGGAGGAGGATGCCGAAATTTCAGCACAAGTTCTTTCTAATTTTCAATCTATCCTGAAATCAACGAATGAACAAGCCGCCGGTAGTTAGTCCCGCTGTTATATCGGCGGGGGGATTTATAATATCTGATACGAAATTTTCAAAGGGAGATGTTTTCACTGTCGATGATGACCCCTCAAGCCCTGTCGTTAAATTCCCCACCGATAACGACCCCACTACAATAAGAACCTTCCACGATGATAGATTTGTTCTAATAGTTCAAGGCGAAACGCCAAATCAAGATTCCACTCTAAAATCCGTTCTCATAGTTCCGATTACATCTAAAGGACGAAATACAGATTATACCATTGTAGTTCCGAAAATATATGTTCCAACCTTGCCACAAGGAGGAGTGGTATTCGTGAATCTCATTCAACCAATTCTTAAAAAATTGTTAAAACACAAAATAGGCCACGTTCCGCCTGACTGTACTGAATTTGAGAGAATAAATGCTATATTTTTCAAGATGGTTGGCCTTCTCTGATTATTTCCCAAGCCCCCACAATCTTTCTCTTACACTCCAAACATTCCTCAACATGATCTAAAATTTCCCTCGGTAGTTCTTCGTACCGATCCACTCGAAGTGCATCCAAACAAGCCGCAATTTCATTTTCCTCTAAGTGTTTTTCCATAGTCATATATCCAAAAAATTAAAAATCCCCAATAAATTTGATGCTTTTCAATTGAATAACTTGTGGATATGTAGGTGCTTAACCTGTTGAGAACTTTCCCTTGCCTGCCATAGCGAATTCTGGTATATTATAAATGAAACAGCCACACTTTAGGTGTGGCCGCTTCAAGTAAACTGTAACCGCTAACCCTAAGCAAAGTGTTACCAGCACTTTGAGAAAGGACGGATGTATGAGTAAGCAGCTAAAAATAATAGCTTAAAACCATCCGGTTTTAATAATGCCCTGACTGATAATCGGGGCATTATTTGTTCATTAGAAAGGTACCGATTAAGAGCTTGAGTGTCAATGAATTTTTTAAACTTTCTCAGAATCAAACACCCTTAAAATAGGGGGAAATGGGCACAAGTTCTTTAGGCTCTACAATCCTTCCCCATGTCCCGTAAACTTTCTCTCCTTCTCTTAAATCTCTCAACACAACGAACCTCTCCCGCTTGGAGTAGTGTCGGGCGTTTGGATTCTCAAAAATTTTTAGAAGATAGTACTCCTCATCCTTCTTGAGCGTTCGTGCGAAATCAATCGCTTCCATTTCTGAAAGACTTCCACTTACCTGAAACATCAATTTCTTATTTTTCATATCCGTACTTTCGCTTAAAATTCAAAGTAGCCCACTACGGCTATTGCTTTGGCCGGAATAATGACGTATATTTTATGTAGACAATGATCCTTTAATTCTATCCGGAGAGGTAGGAAAGGAAATGATAAAATTGAATGTCCCGATTTTTTTAGCAATACGAGAGAACCTCCGTTCAGTTGTGGACGGAGGTTTTTTATTGTACATCCTTCTAAGAACTGGGTGCCTATGAACGACCGACGAATAATTCTCGACGCTCAAAATTTCATCCGGACCGTCAATCGCCTTTCACATGAAGTCGTTGAGCGAAACCACGGTGCCGATACTCTCGGCATCGTTGGCATCAGGACGAGGGGAGAACACCTTGCCCGCCGGATCGCAGCAGCCGTACTCGAAATGGAAAAAGTCGCCCCGCCGATCGGAACCCTCGACATCACTCTGTACAGGGATGACCTCCGCGGGAGGCTTTCGCAGCCACGGTTGAACACAACAGATATCCTTTATGATATCACCGGCAAAGATATTATTCTTGTCGATGATGTTTTGTTTACAGGAAGGACCGTGCGCGCTGCGCTCAATGCTCTTATGGATATCGGCAGGCCGGCTTCGATTCAGCTTGCGGTTCTTGTGGACCGGGGGCATCGCGAACTCCCTATCAAAGCAGATTTCGTGGGTAAGAACGTCCCGACGTCGATTGACGAGGAGATTCAAGTGCGAATGACCGAGTCGGACGGAGAAGACGCTGTTTTTCTCATTCCGGTGAAACTACAATCATAGGAAGGATATGACATGGGACTATCATCGCGGCATTTGCTTGGCCTCGACGGAGCACTGAAAACCGACATTGAATTGATTCTCAATACGGCTGTTTCGTTCAAAGAGATCCTGAACCGTCCCATCAAAAAGGTGCCGACGCTTCAGGGCAAAACGATCGTGAACCTGTTTTTCGAGAATTCCACCCGTACTCGGATTTCCTTTGAACTGGCTGAGCGGAGGCTTTCTGCGGACGTGGTTAATTTTTCCGCCTCGGGGTCAAGCGTCACTAAAGGAGAGACACTGAAAGATACCGCCCGGAATATCGAAGCCATGAAAATCGACATGGTCGTGATTCGCCACAACTCAGCGGGCACTCCCCATTTTTTGACTCGCGTCGTCCAATCGGCCGTGCTCAATGCCGGGGATGGCTGCCATGAACATCCGACGCAAGCATTACTGGATATGTATACGTTAAAAGAAAAGTTCGGATCGCTCGAAGGCTTGCGCGTGTGCATCGTCGGCGATATTTCCCACAGCAGGGTGGCTCGGTCGAATATCTACGGACTGCGGACGATGGGAGCGAAGGTTTCAGTCTGCGGCCCGGCAACGCTTATTCCCAAAGAGATCGAGAAGCTCGGAGTTGAAGTCTACCACCGCATCGACGATGTGCTTCCGAATATTGACGCGCTCAACGTTCTCCGTATCCAGATGGAACGGCAATCCGGCGGTCTTTTCCCCTCGCTTCGCGAATATCATCGTTTCTTCGGAGTGACAAAGGAACGCCTCGATAGGATAGACCACCCGATCACCATTATGCACCCTGGCCCCATCAACCGGGACGTGGAACTTTCTGCCGATGTTGCGGATGGACCTCACTCTGTAATTCTTGAACAAGTGTTAAATGGCGTTGCCGTCAGAATGTCGGTGTTGTATCTTCTGGGAACGGTAAATTAGAATCGATCAATTCATACGAGAGCATAGGATTTCCATGGCAAAGAAATATCTTTTGAAAGGCGGGCGATATATCGACCCGTCGACAAATTCGGATGCGGTCATTGACATTTTAATCGTTGATGGGATTATTGCGTCGATGAAACCTTCAATAGCTTCTCCGCCTGATTGTGAAGTGATCGATCTCCGCGGAAAAATTGTCGCTCCCGGTTTTGTGGATATGCACGTTCACTTGAGAGAGCCGGGCTTCGAACACAAAGAGACAATCGAGACGGGAACCCTTTCTGCTGCGTATGGCGGCTTCACGGCCGTCTGCTGCATGCCGAACACAAACCCTGCGATTGACGACGAATCGATAGTCCGCTTTGTTCATTCGCAGGGGAAGCTGGTCAATAAAGGAATCGTCGATGTGTATCCGATTGGTGCAGTGACAAAAGGAAGAGCGGGTAAAGAATTGTCCTCTATTGCCGAGCTTGTCCAGGCAGGAGCCGTCGGTTTGAGCGATGACGGCGCTCCTGTTTTTGATGCGGAAATTATGCGCCGCGTATTGGAATATGCCGGCATGTTCGATGTTCCCGTCATCCAACATTGCGAGGAACCATCGCTTGTCCGTGGCGGGGTGATGAACGAGGGGTTTGTCGCGACGGAATTGGGGCTGCCGGGGATTCCCTCGGTTGCCGAAGAGATCATGATCGCTCGCGATATTCTTCTGACAGAATACACCAACTCGCGCTACCACGTAGCACACATGAGCACTGCCGGTTCGGTGAAGCTTGTCAGGGAGGCTAAACGGAAAGGAACAGCCATTACTTGTGAAGTGACACCGCATCACTTTACGTTGACCGACGACGTTGTCCGGTCGTTCGATACCAATACGAAAATGAACCCGCCGCTGCGAACCCGGGATGATGTTGAAGCCATAAAACAAGGCATCCGGGAAGGAATTGTCGATGTCATCGCGAGCGACCATGCTCCACACTCGCTAGACGAGAAGGAGGTTGATTATTTGCAAGCGCCGTTCGGCATCGTAGGTTTAGAAACGGCCATTGGTCTTGCAATCACCGAGCTGGTCGTGCCGAATGTCATCACATTTTCCCAATTGGTTGAAAAGTTCTCGACAAACCCTCGCAAGATCATCAAAAGGACGATAGACATTCGTGAAGGGACTTCAGCCAATTTTACTTTCGTCGACCCGGATATTCAGTGGAAGGTGGAAGTGAGCCGCTTTAAATCTAAATCCAAGAATTCGCCTTTTGATGGAAAGATGCTGAAAGGAAGAGCGGTCGGCATTTTCAACCGTGGCGAACTGCTCCTCGTGTGAAGAAAATGATGTTATGCTGTCTCTTGTCGGCGAAGTCATACCATCACTCAAATTCTGAATTTGATTTTCATTTCAATTTTGACGATAATGTTTAGCGTATGGAGATTATTCGCTCCGAAGCCCTTTCCCGGTACCGACAAATAGTTTTTGGGATGAGCACCCGTACGGGGGGACGGAGTCCCGGCGGGTTGGGGATGAATTTGAGTTTCAATGTCGGAGATGACAAAGTAAACGTTATCGAAAACCGGAGGCTCTTTTTCGGCACTCTTCATATCGGTTTGGATGAACTTGCTTTTCCGATGCAGTGCCATTCAAATACGGTTCGTGTGATACAGACATGGGGAGGATACGAGGACTGTGACGGGTTAATCACAAATGAATTAGGCGTTTTTATTGTCATCAGTGTTGCGGATTGTGTTCCGATTTTTCTTTTCGACCCAACCAACAGGGCAGTGGCGGGCATCCATGCGGGATGGCGCGGCACGAGTTCGGGCATCGTCAAGAATGCCGTCCTGCAGATGAAGAACAAGTTTGGAACAGACCCTAAAAACCTTGTTGCGTTTGTGGGTCCTGCCGCCGGGAAGTGTTGTTACGAGGTCGGAGAAGAGGTCGCAGAGTCGTTCGACCGTGCTTTCGTCGCGAGGAGTGAATCGGGAAAATGGAAGGTCGATTTGAAAGGCGCAAATCGTCAGCAGCTTGACACTGAAGGCGTACTTTCGAAAAACATTGAAATCCATGAAGGTTGTACAATTCATGAATCGGAAAAATTTCATTCGTATCGGCGTGACGGCACAACGTCGGGCAGGATGATGGGGGTGGTGGGCATTGTTCGATAACTTCGAGAAAAATATATGTGTGGAATAATTGGTTATGCCGGCGAGGCAAATCCGCTTCCAATTTTGCTGGATGGGTTGAAGCGGCTTGAATACCGTGGATATGATTCTGCGGGGGCTGCCCTGCTGGCCGATCATTCGCTTCTCGTCTACAAAAAAGTCGGGAAGGTTGCCGATTTAGAAAAATCAATTCCCTCATTGCATTTGAACACGACAGCCGGAATTGGACACACTCGTTGGGCGACGCACGGCGTTCCGAACGACGTTAATGCCCATCCCCACACCGACTGCAAGAACGAAATTGCGCTCATTCACAACGGCATCATCGAAAATTATCTTTCTATCCGTAAAAAGCTCGAGAGCACCGGGCACGTATTTGTTTCCGCGACGGACACTGAAGTGCTGGTCCACCTCGTCGAAGAAATGAAGAAGTTCAGCGGCGACTTACCGACGGCAGTCCGGCTTGCTCTTCGGCAGGTGGAGGGGACGTACGGCATTGCAGTAGTTTCAGCACTTGAACCCGGTAAGATCGTTGCGGCGAGAAAAGGGAGCCCCCTCTTGCTCGGTGTTGGTGTCCATGAACATTACGTCGCATCCGATGCCGCCGCGATCGTGCAATATACCCGCAACGTGGTTTACCTCGAAGACGGAGAGATTGCGGTGATCACGAAAGACTCTTTTGAGACGAGGACGATCGATAACGTCGACATCGAAAAAGAAGTCCACCAGGTGACGATCGATATCGAAGAGATTGAAAAAGGCGGCTTTGAGCATTTTATGCTCAAGGAAATTATGGAGCAGCCTGAAACCTTGCGGAACTCAATGCGCGGACGGGTGCTGCTCGATGAAGGGAATGCAAAGCTTAGCGGGCTTGGCGAAGTGATGCCGATCCTCGAGAATGCGCAGCGGATTATTATCACCGCGTGCGGCACGTCATGGCATGCCGGGCTGGTGGGCGAATACATGCTGGAGCAGTACGGAAAAATTCCCGTCGAGGTGGAGTACGCCTCGGAGTTCCGTTATCGAAACCCTATCATCAAAAAGGGGGATGTCGTTTTTCTGATCAGCCAAAGCGGCGAAACAGCGGATACGCTTGCCGCCCTTCGCGAGGCAAAGCAAAAAGGTGCCGCAGTATTCGGGATATGCAATGTTGTCGGAAGCACTATCGCACGCGAAAGCCAGGGGGGCGTGTATATCCACGCGGGGCCCGAGATAGGTGTGGCATCGACAAAAGCGTTTACTTCTCAGCTCGTCGTTCTTTCGCTCATCACGCTCATGATTGCGCGGCAGCGGGGGATGTCGGAGACCGAAGGAAGGAAAATCGGACAGGCACTCCTCGACATCCCGCATAAAGTTGAAACGATTCTCCAGGATACCAGCGAGATCGAATTGATCGCCGAGGAACTGAAGGACAACGTTAACGTTCTGTATCTCGGAAGGGGATACAATTTTCCGGCCGCACTGGAGGGTGCACTAAAACTCAAAGAGATTTCGTACATTCATGCCGAAGGCTACCCGGCCGCCGAAATGAAGCACGGGCCGATTGCGCTGATAGACGAAAACATGCCGGTCATCGTCATTGCATCAAAAGACAGTACGTATGAAAAGATCATTTCGAACATTCAGGAAGTCAAAGCAAGAAGAGGAAAAGTGATCGCTGTCGTGAACGAGGACGATACGGCCATCGAATCTTTGGCCGAACACGTGATCCGCGTACCGCATACGGTTGACTTTCTCTCTCCAATATTGAATGTTATCCCTTTGCAATTGCTGGCGTATTATATCGCCGTTAAGCGCGGCTGTAATATCGACCAACCGCGGAACCTGGCAAAGAGTGTTACTGTTGAATAGCCAAACGTAAAGAAGTTGGAGAGCGGGGCATTTAAGTTGCTTTGTGTTCTTGACGGTTAAAAGGAAACAGCAGAGGGCGCCAAGAGCCCTCGTTACTCGCGGAACTAAATCCTATCAACAATCAGGCAAGGTGTGAACGTGGGAAGTGATTATCGTTTCAAGAAAACCGATTGGGCACTTATTCTCGGAGCTTCAAGTGGATTCGGCGGAGCAACCGCTGTTGAACTTGCACGCCATGGAATGAACATCTGCGGGGTACATTTCGACCGTGCCCTAACGCTCCCCAACGCCGAGAAGGTGAAGAAAGATGTCGATGCCCAGGGAGTGCAATCGTTATTCTTTAACGTCAACGCATCCGATCCGGAAAAAAGAAAAGAGGTCGTCGACGGGTTAAAAAAGGAATTCCATAAAAGTCCTGAGTCAAACGTCAGAGTTCTGATGCACAGCCTTGCCTTTGGTACGCTCCGCCCGCTGGTATCGAAAGATGAAAAGGAACAGATGACGCAAGCCCAAGTCGAGATGACGATGGACGTGATGGCGAACTCGCTGGTGTACTGGACGCAAGTTGTATTTAATGCGGGGTTACTAAAAAATGGAGGGCACGTCTATGCGATGACAAGCTCCGGCGGACACTCTCAGCTGCCGAATTACGGCGCAGTCTCTGCCGCCAAGTCAGCGTTGGAATCGTATATTCGTCAATTGACGCTTGACCTCGGACCATACGGCATTACCTGCAATGCAATTATGGCCGGTGTTACGGACACGGCCGCGTTGCGAAAAATACCCGGTGCCCTGATGATGTTGAAGGTCGCACAGGCAAAGAGTCCGGCGATGAGGAATACCACTCCGGGAGACGTGGCAAAAGCCATCGCGCTTTTGAGCCACGATGACGCGTATTTTATCTCTGGCAATGTTATCGGAGTTGATGGCGGCGAGGATGTGGTGAGTTACATCGGACAGAAAGACGCACTGACTCTGGAATAATTGTCGGGTTGCCGCCGAGAGCAACGCTTGTGCTTTGCACCATAAGGACCATTCTCCGCTGAACGTGGATTTTCGCCAGCGGATTTTTTATTTGCCTTGACCGATGAATACCATCTTTATTAATGATAGGATGCAAATTCCTTTTTCGGACCTCCGATTTCGGGTACTCGCGGAGCGGGGGACCGGGAGGGCAGAACGTTAATAAAGTCTCGACTCGTGTTGAATTGATTTTTAACGTCCGCCTTTCTTCCCTGGACCGCAAAACAAAAGAAATTTTGCAGACGTTGCTTGCGTCGAAATTAGATTCAACGGGGTGCCTTCGCATCGCTTCCCAGGAATCGCGCAGCCAGTGGAAAAATAAGCAGGATACTATCGGGAAGTTCATTTTCCTCTTGGAGAAAGCCACTCGGCCGGTGAAACATCGATCACCAACCTCAGCAACAAAGAGCTCAAAGAACGCCAGGCTTGCATGGAAAAAGGAAAGAGGTGAGCTGAAGAAAATGCGCAAAATCGACTTGGAAAAGGAGCTCCATTAAAAAAGTTGCTCATTCCCCTTGACAACTTTCAGAATTATCGTATATTAATAATAGTTTCTTCTTTGACACAGTCGTTTTCATCAAGAGTGGTGGAGGGACAGACCCTGTGAAGCCACAGCAACCGGTTACGCAAAAAACGTCACGTCAGGTGCTAATTTCTGTTTCCGGAAAATTCCGGAAAGAAAGATGAACTTAAGAGCAAACAGCGTTTGAGACCTCTTTTGATCATCTTCAAAAGAGGTTTTTTCATTTTATCTAATCCATGAATATTTTCAGCTTACATCTTTTCTACGCGTGCAGGCCCGTGCTCGAGCATTTGTCTGCCTACTTCGTCGGTAACTTCCTCTGTTGTCGCCCGTCCGTTGTATAAATCTCGTTAGGTTTACATTGCATTGAAAATTCACTAGTCCGGAGAGCATTCAGCTTTTTGGGACTCACACATACTTCATTTATTTCACGGAGATTAGCATGGCGACAAACGGAAAAGCACGACATTACCGCTTCGAAACGCTTCAACTGCACGCCGGTCAGGCACCCGACCCGACGACAAAGTCACGGGCAGTGCCGATTTATCAAACAACATCCTATAACTTCAACGATGCGGGACATGCTGCTGCGTTATTTGGTTTGCAGGAATTCGGCAACATTTATACCCGCATCATGAACCCGACGACGGCGGTGTTTGAAGAACGCATCGCAGCCCTTGAAGGGGGCGTGGCAGCGGTTGCGACGTCATCCGGGCAAGCGGCACAGTTTCTGGCGATTGCAACAATCGCACAAGCGGGCGAGAATATTATCTCGACGAGCAACCTGTATGGAGGGACGTATAATCAATTTAAGGTAACGTTCCCCCGGCTCGGCATCAACGTGAAGTTCGTCGAAGGGGACAAGCCGGAAGATTTTCGGAAACTGATCGACAATAAGACCAAGGCGATCTACATCGAATCTATTGGCAATCCACGGTTAAATATTCCCGACTTCGAGGCAATCGCAAAGATAGCACATGAGAATAATATACCCCTCGTGGTGGATAATACGTTCGGAGCCGGAGGGTACCTGATTCAGCCGTTCAAGCATGGCGCGGACATCATTGTGCATTCAGCAACAAAGTGGATCGGCGGGCACGGCACATCGATTGGCGGGGTGATTGTCGATTCGGGGAAATTCAATTGGGGTAACGGCAAGTTTCCCATCTTCACCGAGCCGAGCCCGGGATACCACGGGTTGAAATTCTGGGATGTTTTCGGTTCCGGCGGTCCGTTCGGCAACATTGCGTTTGCAATACGGGCACGTGTTGAAGGCCTGCGGGACATCGGCCCCTGCCAAAGCCCGTTTAATTCGTTCCTGTTTTTGCAGGGATTGGAAACTCTGTCGCTTCGCGTCGATCGTCATAACGAAAATGCATTGAAGGTAGCACAATGGCTTGAGCGGCATCCGCAGGTCGAATGGGTTTCGTATCCTGGGCTTCCAAATCATCCCTCGCATGCGAATGCCAAAAAATATTTGCGGGCTGGTCTGTTCGGATCGATCGTTGTGTTTGGGATCAAAGGAGGCGTCGACGCGGGCAAAGCGTTCATCAATAACGTTAAGCTTTCAAGTCTGCTCGCCAATGTCGGCGATGCAAAAACGCTCGTGATCCATCCTTCATCAACAACGCATCAACAGCTCTCGGAAAAGGAACAGCATGATTCGGGTGTTTCGCCCGAGTTGATCCGAATCTCTGTCGGTATCGAACACATCGATGACATTCTCGAAGACTTCGATGAAGCGCTTCGTGCTGTGAAGACCGCTGTTCATGCGTAAATTGCAATGCCCACCCCGGACGCTTTGTTCGTTCCCCTCCTCTTTGAGGAGGGGAAACGGGATGGCAAGAAAAGTATGACAACACTGATTGAAAATACAGTAGAAACAAAGGATGCTCGGCTTTTCTCCGAAACGCATCCTCTTGAAATGGATTGCGGGGAGAAGCTTTCTCCGGTCACCGTTACGTATGAGACGTACGGAGAATTGAATGACGCCGCCGACAATGCAATCCTCGTCTGCCATGCGCTGACGGGGAGCGCCCATGCAGCGGGTTTTCTTTCAAACGACACAAAAAGCGCCGGCTGGTGGAATTCATTTATCGGTGATGGGAAGGCTCTCGATACAAGAAAATATTTTGTCGTCTGTTCAAATTTTCTTGGTGGATGTTATGGAACAACCGGACCGGTTTCTTTGAGTCCCCTCACGGGCAAGCCGTACGGAGTTTCGTTCCCCCAGATGACCATTCGTGACATGGTTCGCGTTCAGAAAGAACTGATCGATTTTCTTGGCGTGAAACAGGTGAGGACGGTCATCGGCGGGTCGCTTGGCGGTATGCAAGCGTTAGAGTGGGGAGTGATGTTTCCGGAGATTGTCAGATCGATCATTCCCATCGCAACGGCCAGCGCGCACTCGCCATGGTGCATTGGCTTAAACGATATTGCACGCCAAGCCATCATGAACGATCCCGATTGGCGCAACGGCGATTATTATAGCCACGGCCAGCCGGAACGGGGATTATCGCTGGCACGGCAGGTTGCAATGGTTTCATACCGCAGCGAGGCATCGTTTCTCGACCGGTTCCACAGGGACAGAGTAAAGTCAAACGGAAACGGCACACGGACGCGATTTGATTCTACAAATCTTTTCCAAATTGAGAGCTATCTTCGTTATCAGGGCAAGAAACTTGTCGACCGGTTCGATGCGAACACATATATTTACATCTCTCGCGCAATGGATCTTCATGATGTGGGATACGGGAGGGGGAACATTGAGGATATTTTATCCTCTGTAAATATTCCGGCATTGTGTGTTGGAATTGATTCCGATATACTCTATCCCGTCCACGAACAAAAGAAACTCGCATCGGCTCTTCCTCGCGCACGTTACCGAGAAATAACTTCGCCGTTCGGCCATGATGCATTTCTTATAGAATTTGAACAGCTAGGAAAATTTGTCGGAGAATTTCTGGGGGAAGTCCGGTAGAATCATCGATGCGATACGTGGAAATGCCGATTGAATTTTCAATTGTTACCGCCTGGGCAAGACGCACTTTAGAAATAACCGCTTATTATTCCAGCATTTTTTGCAAAATATGAACGTCCAGTAATTTCCCAAACTTCCGTCCGACCTGTTTCATCGTTCCGATATGGACAAAGCCTGCGCTTTCATTTAAATGGAGGCTCTCTTGGCTTCCTTCTGCCACGCGCGCGATGAGTGTGTGGAAATGCAGCCGTCGGGCTTCTTCAATAATTGCTTCTTTGAGCATTCGTCCAATTCCCCGGCCTCGATACTTCGACTGTACATAAAAAGAGGTTTCTGCAGTGCCATCGTAAGCGGGACGGTCGGACCATTTGCTCAAAGATGCCCATCCGACTATTGTTCCTTCGACGACTGCGACCAAAACAGGATGCCTCTCATCATGAGCGTTGAACCATTCCAGGCGTTCGGCCGTCGTCTTGGGCTCCGTGTCGAATGTTGCGGTCGTAGTGAGAATCGCCTCGTTGTAAATTGCTGTGATTGCTTCGACATCAACGGGCAGAGCCTGCCTGATTTGGATTGATGGATGCATTTGGCGGTTCATTTTATTATTGGACAAGAGTCTTTTCAATACGACGGTCCGGGATGAGCCACATGATTGCGACGGAAACATACAATGCCCCGGCGAACCATGAGCTGACAAAGGAAAGGCCAATGGCTACGGCGTAAATGATGACAGAAATTTTCCCTTTGAAATCATTTCCGAGAGCCGTCGTCAGGATAGAATCTTTGCTGTGAATTGCGAGGAGCGCCCGTGTAAGAATAAAATAAGCGATCGCGGAAAACAAGAGCACGACGCCGTACAGCGCAACAGGACCAGAAGCAAATTTGTTCTCGCCCATCCACCCTGTGACGAACGGCGTCAGGGACAACCAAAAAAGCAAATGCAGATTTGCCCAAAGGACCCGGCCGTTAACATGTTTGACTGCCTGAAACAAGTGGTGATGGTTGTTCCAATATATTCCGAGAAAGACGAAGCTAAGGGCATAGCTCAGAAAAACCGGGGCCAACGGGAAGAGCGCAGATAGATCTGCTCCATGGGGTATTTTCAACTCAAGAACCATGATTGTAATAATGATAGCAATAACGCCATCGCTGAATGCCTCCAAGCGTCCTTTAGTCATTTGTTTTCCGCCTTAACATGGATATTCCCATTCGAGCATCTTACAATAAATTCCGGCGATTTCTTTGTCATCAATTATTCTTTTGATTCTATGAAATTGAATTGGTCGTTAAATCTTATGTTGGCAAGGAACCAAAATGACCGAGGTTTATAGAAGTAAAATTCCCAGACGGTCGGATGCTTTTCCTGTTTGAGTATATAAACGAGGCGGACAATTGACGTCCCGAAATTTTCTTCCTGAATCAACTCATAGCCGAGAATGCTGCCATAGAGAGGAAGGAGTTTCTCTGTCTGACTCCTTAAATTTGCAACTGCCTGCGGATTATTATTGGAAATGAATGAGCCATCTAACAACTGGTCATACGAGGCATCGAATCTTTGCCTTGGGAGAGAGCTTAAAAATTGTTCTGCAATTGTTTTTGGAGATGCTTCCCCTGCGAACCCGATTATTGGAGCAAGAAGCAAAAGTATCATCAACGCTTTTTTCATAACGCCTCCCGTTTATATTGGATGCTAATTGTAAGCCTTTTAACAGTTAGGTTCCTCTTCTTAAGAGAAAGTCATTGCGAGGCATTCTTCGTCGAAGCAAGCTCTTACACCAGCGGAGATTATTTCGCTCCACTCGTGATGAATGCCGACCTATAACATTACCAAGCGCTTATCGTATAGTCCGATTCCGTAGTAAACTCAGCCGAGTTGTTTTACGGCAAGAAATTCTCCATTACCCACAGGCACCATGCTTGTCGTAAATTTGGCATCGGCATTTACGAGAGCGATGAATGGGGCCATCTGTTCCGGATGAGAAGTCGCATTATCGACGATGAGTAGCCCTCCGGGCCTGAGCGTGCGGCGAATGAGCGGCCACCATCGAGGATATTCGTTCCGCTCAGAATCAAGAAATATTAGGTCGAATGCGCTTGGCTTAAGCCGTTCAAGGACGAGTCCGGCTTCTTCATGGATGAGCTTGATGACCGACGAAAGCCCCGCGCGAACGAAGTTGGCCGAAGCGAGCTTGAGTTTAAATTCTGAAAAGTCGACGGAAGTGACTGAGCCGCCAATATCCCCTGCAGCTTCCGCGAGCCAGAGTGTCGAGTAACCGTTGGAAGTACCGATCTCAAGCACACGGCGGGCGGACGTTGCGCGAACAAGAACAGACAAGAATTCGCCGGTTTCACGCGTAATATTAAGCATGCGTTGAGAGTACTCGTTGTGCACTGCATCATTCGCCTTGCCAAATTCTTCAAGTTCTGTTTTTAAAGTGTCAAGGAGATCAGTCATGATTTTCCTTTTGTGAAGATTTCCACTGCACCGGCGGGACAACAAGAGAATGAGCCGTGTGACGATTCATCCTATCATCAATTGAGATCCCGACCGCAAATGAAAGCTAGTTTGAACTCAGAATGAAATGGGGATGTGTTATCTTTGTCCAAACTGAATAATCATGCCGCCTAAAACTATGACACATAATCCAATCCATGTGGACAATTGCACGCTTTCCTTAAACACAAGGCGGCCGAAAAGAATGCTGATGATTGCAAAAACTGCTATGTATACTCCCATGAGTTTCGAGAAATCCCACTTTACACTGTTGACAATGAGGCCATAGCATCCAAGCGTAACAATACCACTAGCAATAAAAAGAATGCCCGAACTGCGCAGCCCTTTGCGAATTAAGGCGTCCCCGCTAATTTCTAATAACGCGGCAACAAAAAAAATGAGTAAGGGAAATAAATTCTTCATAACTTTTTACTGCTTAAATATTACTGATAACGAGGGCTTAGAACACAAGATCATAATTGAGTCGAACGCCTCGTGCAGGCTGCGGTACGAAGTCTTTAATAACCGAGAGATTGTCGCGATATACTTGATTGAAAAGATTATCGCAGTGTATGCTGATAGTATGCTCTATCCCTGCGCCTGCAAATCGAATTCCCGCGCCGAGATTAACAACGCCGTACCCCGCTGTCGGTGTATCACCGTCGCCGAGACGCGTCTGTCGGGCAGCCAGGCGCCATTCCATCATGCCGGAATACATTTCTCCCTCGTAGCTCGTTCTTAATAGTCCGCGCATGGGCGGCGTGAAGGGGAGTGGAACGTTGTTCTTTGTATCTTCGGCATTGACAAAATCAACACTCGCTCTCACGGCAAATTTTTGCGCGAGTTGAACCAGCACTAAAGCCTCAAACCCTTCTAAGCGGGCATCCGTGGAGGAGAATTGACGGACCGGGAAAGCCTGCAGGGTGTCGCCAGTAAGGAAGGCATAAATGTAATTGTTGATAAAGTTCACGTACGGCGAAAGCTCGAATGAGAAATTGCTGAAGTTCCCTTTAAGCGACGCATCAATGCCGAACCCGGTCTCGGCAGTAAGGTCCGCATCGCCTATGGAATATGTGGCGCTTGCCGCGTCGAGCCCGTTTGCAAAAAGTTCTTGAACGGTGGGCGGGCGAAATGAGCGTGCGAGGCTGAGAGACGCCGTCAATTCCTGAGAAACCTTCTCAATTGCCCCGAATGATGCCGTTACGGCATTCGACTCTCGGGCGACGTCCAACACCTGGAAAACGGAATCAGTCGATGCGGTGTACGGCTTTGTTTGTATGCGGTTGAAATCGTACCGGACACCAACTTGGAGACGCATATTTTCATCGGCAAGATATTCTTCGTACACGTAGCCTGCGATCCCTGTCGTAACAGAATTCGGCCCTAAGGGCATATCTCCTTCGATAGTGAGATTTTCAACGTTCGTCCACAATCCGATGACACCTTGAAATTTTCCAAACTGTTGATGCTCGAGTTGTAATATTGCGTTGAACGCCTGTTTGTGAAATTCATTAGCCTGCGGGTCGGAAACGCCTGTCGAATCTTCTGTCGTGGGGTATTCCGAATGTTTGTAATCGACATAGTTTGCATTGAACTTACCCTGTTTGATGAGCGAGCCGTCGACAATGAACAGACTGTTCATCTCCAGGGAATTTTTATACTGAGTGATGCGCGAGGTTGATGGCGGCACATTCACCCAATTAGGATTCGGCGGTATGCCCGGAATACCATAGTTCATTTCATAATGCTTTCCGCCGATGCCGATCATTCCAAAATCGCTTTGATACGAATAGCCGATGCTTCCTTCCTGCGTATGGTCGAACGATTGAGGCATGCGGTCAAGATTAAATTCCTGGCCGCTTGCGGGGTCGGCATACTCGCCCGCCGGAATGCGGATGTCTTGAGAATGAACTCCGCCTGCGGAAATGCCGAGGGCATGCCCGCCGTCGCTGTACACTCCGTCGAAGTAGCCGGCGTACTCATCGCTCACCGAGTTTCCCGCGAGCGATACTCTTCCTGATACCGGGTTCGTCGAAAAAGTCGGAATCGTGTTTGTGATCGCATTGACTAATCCGCCGATCGTGCTGGGACCGTACAGGATACTAGCCGGACCTCGCACAACATCGATTTGTGAAATGCTTAACGCATCGATCGGCACAGCATGCGCCGGGTCGTAAGTAGAAATATCGCCGGTGCGGAGGCCGTTCTCTAAGATTAACACGCGATTGTCCGAAAGTCCGCGAAGGATAGGACGCGACGGGGCAGATCCGTTGCCCCGGACCGTAACACCCGGCAAGTCTGAAATTTGTTCTGCAAAGCTTGAACCGGGGCTGTCGTGCAATTCCACCATCGACTTTGATTCAGCCGATTGATATTGGTCGTCCGCCGTGCGAGCGTAAGGAGACGCGGAAACGACAACTTCTTCTATCCCAATCGCCGATTCGTGAAGCGCAAAGGTCGTTTCAGCGAACGGTCTGTCGACCTGAATAGTGTTTGTCGCAGATGCATACCCGATGACATGGACAAATATTCTGTACGTTCCCTTTGGGACGTTTGCGAAAACAACCTGTCCCTGGGCATCGGTGCGGTTGCTCCGGTCGAGCTCTAAAAGGCGGACAGTTGCGCCGGCGATGGGATTGCCGGACGCGTTTACTATGACTTTAATCTGCTGAGAGTACAGAGATGTGAAACGCAAGGTTAGAACGAAAAATGTAATAAAAATATTTTTCATGGAAAGAAAATCTTACTTTCAAATCTTCATCGAATGACAGGCAATAATATTCAAAAAAAAACGATAAGTTAGTGGTTTGTCGGTACCGGCAAGTCCGGTTGCACGTTCACTGTGTGGTTCACATGCAGCCATCCGTTATCTAAGATAACAGGCCCCTGAGCCTCCTCTCTCCTTTAGCTGTGTCATCACATTCCTGCGAAGTTGAGCAGGAATGGTCGCTTGATGAAGTTTCTCGCTCAAGAAATTGATATTATTCTTCTTCAATGAGCGTTAGCTCTCGGTCGGGGCCGAGAAGTTCTGCTCCTGAGAATGTGCCGGAATTTATAAAATAGCGGTCGCCTGCAAGGCCGCGATGTGCGATCACCTCAATCGAGCTGACTGAATCCAGAAGCCGTTCTTTTTTTTCGCAATAAATATTCCGGTAACTTTGCCTGCCACGGCTTTCTTAAAAAATTAATCTTTCGGTTGCAGTTGCGTTGGGGGAGATCAATGCTGCACCGATGAATTTCTTTAACGAATCTTTGGAATTCGGGTTGCGCTGCCCGATGAAGGGAAGGGGTGAATCTGTTCCCTCGAAGAAAAATCTATTCAATTTATTTTAATTTAAAAACCTTTTGAGGAATATGCAAACGACGTGGTAATGGGATCTTTTGAAGAATAAAGTCATACGAGGAGGGGAGCGACGAAGCAATTCTTTTGTTTAATGGGGATTGTCCCGCTGTACGGGATCCCTTCGGGACTTCGTCCCGATAAGGAACATCGGTCGAAGACTCGACTCGGCGAGGACTTGCAATGACCGTTGATTCAAAAGCCCCCACTACCAACGACGTCATAGAGAACGCAGTGATAACCACACACGCTGCTAAACGTTAGTATTGTGATAGTTTGCGTCAATTGAAAGTCTCACGGTTTTTATCTATTATGTATAAAGAATCAAAGGTTTCTTCCTCTTGAAAGCTTTGCTAAAGTAAACCGGCCTCACAATGTCGAACTATCTCATCGCTATTATCGGTCGCCCTAATGTCGGTAAGTCAACGTTATTTAATCGCATTGTCGGCTCTCAGGATGCCATCGTGCACGACCAGCCAGGGGTGACGCGCGACCGTCATTATGCATCCGCACAATGGTGCGGAAAGTCTTTTACGTTGATCGACACGGGTGGTTTTGTCCCCAAATCGGAAGAATTGTTTGAGAAGGCGATCCGCGAGCAGTCGCATATTGCCATCGAAGAAGCGGATGAGATTATTTTCGTTGTCGACGCGAAGGAGGGGATCACACATATCGACAAGGATATCGCCTCTATTCTCCGGAAAACCAACAAACAGGTTATTCTCGTCGCGAATAAGATCGATAATGCTGCATCGGAGTATGAAGCGGCAGAATTTCATTCGCTCGGACTTGGTGATCCGACATCCATCTCTGCCCTCGGCGGAAGGCAGATCGGCGACTTCCTCGACATTATCACGAAAAGCATCTCGCCGAACGGCAAAGACGAATTGGACGATGCACGCCTGAAACTTGCAGTCATCGGAAAACCGAATGTCGGCAAATCGTCTCTGGTTAATGCGATCATCGGCGAAGACCGGACGATCGTTACTCCTATCGCAGGCACAACACGAGACCCTATCGATACGGTATTGAAGCATTACGGAGAAGAGATTGTTTTGATCGACACTGCGGGTCTCATTAAAAAGAAACGCATTCGCGAGAGCATAGAGTTCTATTCCACGGTCCGCACGCTGAAAAGTATTGAGCGGTGCAACGTCGCGGTCGTGCTGTTCGACGCCAGCGAGAAAATCGAGAAACAGGACCTCATGATCATTCAGTCAGTGATCGATCGGAACAGGGGGGCCGTCATTGCAGTAAATAAATGGGACCTGGTCGCCGATAAAGACAACTCGACAGTCAAGAATTTCGAGAAAGCGATTCGCGAAAAGCTCCGCACGTACGATTATATTCCGCTCGTTTTCATTTCTGCCAAGACGAAACAAAGAATTTTCAAAGTCATCGAGATGGCTAAGCTTGTCCATGCGGAGCGCTCGAAGCGTATCGGCACAAGTGAGCTCAATAAGATCCTTCTCGCCGATATCCAGCATTATCCCCCCTCGACAAAAACGGGGAAGGATGTGAAGCTGAATTATGTTACGCAGGTAAAGACGCTGCCGCCGATTTTTACTTTCTTTGCGAGCGAACCGAAATTAATCAGCGACAGCTACAAGCGTTTTCTCGAAAATAAGATCCGTGAGCACTGGGGCTTCGTCGGGGTTCCGCTCACCCTTCAATTCAGAAGGAAGCACGGATGAAACGCCGCATCCTTGTTATCGGAGGATTAGCAGCCGGACCGAGCGCGGCTGCGAAAGCGAAGCGGGTTGACCCGGAGGCCGAGGTCGTCCTCTTTGAGCAGGGAGAATATATCTCGTACGGTATCTGTGAAATTCCGTACTTCGTGAGCAATGAAATCGGGGACGCGAGGAAATTGGTTGTCTTCACCCCTGTAAGATTAGAAAAAGAAAAAGGAGTTACGGCTAACGTTCTCCAGACCGTAGAAAAAATTCTGCCGTCGAAAAAAGAAATACATATTCGCAATTTTAACGACGGGACAACGCAGAATGAACGGTACGACAAGTTAATCATTGCGACCGGCTCGAACCCCAAGACTCTGAACATCGAAGGAGAAAACTGTAGAAATGTTTTTGCGGTCAAGGGCCTTCAAGAAGCCTATGCGCTGAAAAAATTCATTGATGAAGAAAGACCACGCCGAGCTGTTATTGTCGGGGCCGGATTCATCGGCTTGGAAATGGCGGATGCGTTTGTTCGGCGGGGAATCGAAGTGACGATGGTTCATAACGGCCCGTTGCCGATGTCGAAGCTTGAAGAAGATGGGAAAAAGCTGGTATTGGAAGAAATCCAGAAACATGGCGTGACATTTCTTCCGAACACAAAGGTGGATTGGCTTGGCGTCGGTGCAAAAGGCACAGTCGTTGCGGTAGGGACTCCCGACACGACCATCGAAACCGACTTTGTTGTTGTAGCCGTCGGAGTTAAGCCCAGCATAAAACTCGCAGAGGAGGCTGGAATTCAAATCGGGGGTCTTGGCGGCATACGTGTGGACGACAAAATGAAAGTGCTCGACGCAGAAAATATTTTTGCTGCCGGGGATTGCTGCGAGCTTCGGAATATGGTGACAAACAAGCCGATGGTCATTTCATTGGCGACAACGGCAAGCAAAACAGGGCGGGTTGCAGGCGAGAATGCTGCCGGAGGAAATGCTGCTTTCAAAGGAGCCATCCGTGCGATCGGTGTGCGTGTCTTCGACAAGGAAGTTGCTCACGTTGGACTAAGTCTGAAGGAAACGAAGGATTCGAATTACGATGGCGTCGCTCATACGATTCGCTCTCAATCGCGTGTCGGAATAATGCCCGGAGCAAAAGAAATACTTTTTACTCTTATTGCCGATCGGAAAACGCGGAGGCTTCTCGGCGCTAACGTGATCGGCGAGGAAGGGGCAGTTCTTCGTGCAAATACACTGGCTGTAGCGATTCGGCATGGAATGTCAATTGACGAAGTGGAGCAGTTTGACTTAATTTACACGCCGCCTTACGCGCCGCTGTGGGATGGAATGGCAATTGCGGCGGAACAATTAGGCAAAGAGTTAAAAGTTAGAAGTGAAAAGTTTAAATAAAGATCCAGAATACATAATTGAGAATACCGAATCGCTAAAGCCCAAAGAGTAATACCTAAAAGCTAACTACGCTTTCAAATCTATGAAAAACCTCATTATTGTTAAACATCCGCTTATTCAAAGAGATGTCACTTATTTACGCGATGCGAAGACATCGAACGATCAGTTCCGCCATATCCTTTCGAGAATAGCCGGGATGATGGCGTTTCAGGTGACGAAAGACTTTGCTTTGAAAGAGTTTACAGTTCAGACTCCGCTGGAACGCACCAAAGGATTTTCATTGAAGCATCCCATCGTTGTTGTTCCTGTCCTTCGCGCCGGGCTTGGAATGGTCGAAGGATTTCTTAATGTCCTCCCGGAAGCGCGGGTCGGACATGTTGGACTCTATCGCAACGAAGAAACTCTTCAGCCGGTCGATTATTATTCTAAGTTCCCGCGACAGATTTCGAAAGCTTTAGTCATCCTCATTGATCCGATGCTGGCTACCGGAGGAAGTGCGACGGCGGCCATCTCATTTCTCAAGAAGAAAGGAGCAAAGAATATCCGCATTGCATGCCTGGTCGCCGCTCCGAGTGGAGTCAGACTGGTTACCAGGCACCATCCGGATGTACAAATATTTTGCGCAAGCCTTGACCGCGCGCTCAATCATAAGGGGTATATTCTTCCGGGACTTGGGGATGCTGGAGATAGGATCTTTGGGACGGAATAAAGACGATGAATCCTCGGGCACAAAATGATTTGGACTGCTTCAGCTATCGGATTATTGCGTTGCTGATTTTTACCCTGATGGCTGGAAAACCGGGTGTGGCGTCAGCTCGCCCATTGCAGGATCAAAAAGTGCAGGATATCCTGCTTCAGGGAATTGACCTGACTCTGAAACAGGATTACCCCGGCGCGAAAGCCATCTTTGAATCTGTGGCAAGAGACAATCCGGATAATCCGGCGGGTTACTTATATCTTGCCGGTGTGATGCAGGCAGAGTATTCGGATTATGAAAATGTCTTCGACCAGCATCTCTACGATTCCCTCCTTGCAAAAGGTGAAGCGCTTGCAGAGCGTCTCCTAGAAAATAAAGACTCAGCAGACTGGGGATATTATTACGCCGGAACTGCACTTTCGTATCGTGCATTTTCTGAATCGGAAAATGGGAGCTGGCCGAGTGTGATCATCGATGGAATGAATGCCGCAAAAATGTTCGAACGATGCCTGGAACTTAATCCGCAGTTTTACGACGCGATGAACGGCCTGGGGACATACTATTACTGGCGGAGCAGGAAAACGGAATTTCTTTCATGGCTTCCGTTCATCAACAACAAAGAGAAGGAAGGAATAAAGCTCCTCTCAACCGTCGTCGAAAAGGGGACATTCGATAGATTTATCGCGATGAACAGCCTTGCTACGGTATTTATCGAAGAAAAACAATACGATGAAGCATTAACGATTGTACAAAAGGGACTAGCGCTGTATCCTGAAAACCGTTCCTTTCTCTGGTGCCTGATGGGCATTGTTGAGCGTATGCCGCAAAGGGATACCGCCGCGATCAAGTCGGCGGTGTTCCGAATGCTGGCGAGCGTGATGAAAGCACCGGTCCGGAATCCATATTGTGAAGCAGCCTGCCGGTTGAAGCTTGCACAGTTTGCCATGGAAAATCGGCGGTACACTGTGGTCATCGATGAGTGCAACGCAATTCTTCAATACGAAAGCCTGGAAGGAAAAACAAAAAGGGATATAGGGAAGAAAATACAAGCAGCAAAAGAGTTGATGGAGCAGGCGAGAGAAGCTGTAGACAGTGAAAAGTTAAAAGTCAAAAGTGGAGAATAATCAGCAAGGTTTTTTTTCTTTTAACTTTTCATTTATAACTCAATATAGCGAAAAGTGACAATTCCTTAGCATTGCGAAAGTGTGAGCAATAAAAACACATGGTTCAGGCAAAATACAAAAAGAAGCTCGATGACCTGCTCGCAATTTGCAGGAAGAATCTTCGCTCGGTCAATGAAGACCTTATTACACGAGCCTTCGAGTTAAGCCTTGAAGCGCATAAACACGATATCCGCGCCTCTGGAGAGCCATACTTCTATCATCCCTACGAAGTTGCTACCGTTGTTGCAAAAGAAATCGCGCTTGATGATGTTTCCGTTGCTTGTGCTCTGCTGCACGACGTCGCCGAGGATACGGATTTCAGCATTAAAGACATTCGGGAAGAATTCGGCGATACCATTGCCGATATTGTCGATGGGACGACGAAAATCACCGATATCTTCCGCAGCCACGAAATCACCCAGGCAGAAAGTTACCGCAAGCTCCTTCTTTCCATGGTCAACGACATCCGCGTGATGATTGTGAAGTTTGCCGACAGGCTTCACAATATGCGGACGCTCGAATATCTTCCGCTCGAGAAACAGCAGCGGTTGGCCAAGGAGACGCTTGATATTTACGCTCCATTTGCTCATCGGTTTGGGCTCGCAAAAATCAAATGGGAGCTTGAAGATCTGGCGTTCAAACATCTTCATCGCAAGGAGTATGAGGAAATTGTCCATGCGATTAAAGCCAAGCGCCGTGAACGCGAACATTACATACGCAAATTTACCGTGCCGATTGAAAGCCATCTCAAAGAGGGGGGCTATGCGTTTGAAATCGAGGGGCGTCCGAAGCATCTTTACAGCATCTATAATAAGATGGTAAAGAGAAACAAACCTCTCGATGAGATCTACGATATGTTTGCAGTTCGGATTGTGCTGGATACCACGGACGATAACAAATGTTTTTCCGTGTACGGCATTGTTTCAGAAATCTACAAACCGGTTGCCGAACGATTTAAAAACTATATTTCCATCCCCAAAAAGAACGGCTATCAATCGCTGCATACGACGGTGATCGGACCCGAAGGAAAAATGGTCGAAGTGCAGATTCGGACAAAGGCGATGCACGAAATTGCTGAGCGCGGTGTTGCGGCCCACTGGATGTATAAAGAAAATGTCGGGACGCTCGACAAAGAGCTGGAGAACTGGGTGAACTGGGTACGGGAAATCTTCGACCAGCGGACCGATGATACTCCGAAAGAGCTGATGGAAAGCTTCAAGCTGAATTTATACCAGGATGAAATCTACGTCTTCACTCCAAAAGGCGATTTAAAAATTCTGCCGAAAGGCGCCACGCCGATCGATTTTGGCTTCGAAATCCATTCCAATGTCGGATCGCACACCATCGGAGCAAAAGTGAACGGGCGCATCGTTCCTCTGAACACCATTCTTCAGAGCGGCGATCAGGTTGAGATCATCACCTCCAAGAAACAAACGCCGAATGCTGATTGGGAAAAATTTGCAGTCACCCACAAGGCAAAATCTGCGGTTCGTCACTGGATCAAAGAGGAAGAGCGGAAACACATCGAAGAGGGAAAAGAACTGTGGGACAAGAAAATCAAAAAGGCAAAACTTCATATCAATGACGACGAATTGACGAAATTTGTCCATCTCCAGCGAATAAACAATACTCAGGATTTTTATCTCGGCATCACGACCCAGGCAATCGACCCCGATGCCATGATCGGTATTCTGCTTGAAAAGACAAAACGCCCGGCCTCCGAGCAAGACCAAAAGGATGAGAATGGTGCCTCGCTGCTTTTCAACCGGTTTGTCAAAAGTGCGCGCAGTATTACAAGCGGAATATCCCTTTTCGGCACGCACGACAATTTTATGCATAATTATGCCAAGTGCTGCAACCCTATTCCCGGCGATGAAATTGTGGGATTTATTACGACGGGCGAAGGATTGAAGATCCACCGAAAGGATTGCAGAAATGTAGCTTCGATGCGGTTAAACGATGAGGAGCGGATCGTCGAGGTCTCTTGGCCTCCCACGGACGATGTCGACTTTATTGTCGGCGTCAAACTTTCCGGCCAGGATCGCTCCGGATTGCTCAACGAAATTACGCATGCGATCTCAACCTACAATAACACGAATATTCGCAGCGTCAACATTGCAACAAAGGATTCACTTTTTGACGGGCAGTTTATTCTGTACGTGAAAAACACCGAACATCTCACTGGGATTGTTGAGCGGTTGAAGCGATTGAAGGGGATTACAAAGGTTGAGCGGTTTGAGGAAACGAATGGATAAAAGGGTTTTAGGGATCGATTTTGGGACTGTGAGGGTCGGCGTGGCGGTCAGCGATCCGCTTCGCATTATTGCTCAGAGCATAGGAACGTTTACCAATAATGCAGGAATTTTCGATACGGTGGGCGATATCGCTCGCCGCTATGACGTGGGTCTCGTTGTCATCGGAATGCCGTACACGTTGAAGGGCGAGAAGGGAATGAAAGCAGACGAAGTCGACAAATTTATCAGCCGCTTAAAAGAGAAACTTGACGTTGATATTGTTTCTTGGGATGAACGCTTCACTTCGCGCATTGCCAGGCAGACTTTAGTTCAAATGGGAACCACAAAGAAACAACGCCGTACCAACAAAGGTAAGATCGATGCCATGGCGTCTGCACTCATCCTGCAAAGTTTTCTCGATCAGACAAAGCATTCTATCGGATGTTGAGACCCCTTTTAGAAAAGAACGCCGGCCAATTTCGTGATTCCTTGAGGAGAACAATTGGCTCGATTGCCGAATGGTTTCGTGCGCATCCGGTGCGCGCGTTGATGTACGGCGTGTGTGTAGTGCTTGCGCTGGAATATTTGTCGCTTCCGAATATTCGTCTGCAGGAACTTGAAAAAACAAACCCGCGCCGGACGGCCCTCATGCAGCAGCGGGAACAGGAAGCAATGGAAGCGGGAAAGCCTTTTCACGAACAACAACAATGGGTTCCGCTTTATCGAATTTCCCCACATCTTGCCCATGCAGTTATTGTTTCCGAAGACGGAACGTTCTATGAAAATGGGGGTGTCGATTGGTATGAAGTTGAAGAATCGATTGAAAAAAATATAGAAGAAGGAAAGGCGGCCCGCGGTGCGAGCACCATCTCCCAGCAACTTGCCAAAAACCTTTTCTTATCTACCTCGAAAGACCCGCTTCGCAAGCTCAAAGAGCTTGTCATTACGCTGCGAATGGAAAGGATTCTTTCGAAAGAAAGAATTTTGGAAATTTACTTGAATGTTATCGAATGGGGCAATGGCGTGTTTGGGGCGGAAGCCGCTGCAAGAAAATACTTTGGCAAATCGGCATCGGCCATCACCCGCGAAGAGGCTGCACAACTGGCCGCAGTCATTCCGAGCCCATTGAGACATCAGCCAAATCAACCGTCGCAGTATGTTGAGAGACGAACATCCCTCATACTGGAACGCATGACCGCGAGAGGATATTAAATGCAGGCAAGTGACATTAAGGAGTTGATCGACGCGGGAGAGGGTTCTCAGGTCGAATTCAAGAGAAAAATTTCGTCGCCGGAGAAGATCGCCCGCGCGCTCATTGCATTCGCAAACACGAAAGGAGGGACGATTCTTTTCGGGGTCGATGACGATGGGTCTATCGTGGGAGTGGAAAGTGAAAAAACAGAACTTGACCTTATCGAACTTGCCGGGAATCATTTTTGCGACCCGCCGATTGCCCCCAGCATCGCCATCATCCCGTTCAATAGTAGAGACGTGATCGCAGCTTCTGTTGATGAAAGCGACGATAAACCTCATTATTTCTTGAGCAGCGATGACGGAGAAGAGAACAAGGTCTTCATCCGGGTGAACGACAAAACAGTTCTCGCCAGCAGGGAAGTTATCAAAGTTCTTCGGAACGAAAGACCGGACCAGCCCCCGTTAAAGATTTCTATCGGAGAAAATGAAAAGCGATTGTTCGAGTATTTTGAAAAGTGCGAACGAATTACGGTAAAGGAGTATGCGCGTCTGATCAATGTTTCAGATCGCAGGGCGTCGCGGATCCTGACGACGCTGGTGAGGACGGGTGTTGTAAGAATCCATACGCTGGAGAAAACAGATTTTTTTACGCTGGCATAGGATCAGGGCGGCGTCGTGAGGATGCGGACGCAATCGTAGACGACGATACCATACGCAACGGCGACATTGAGTGATTGTTTATTCCCGAACATAGGGATTTCGATCGCCATATCGGCTTCCTGCATGATCTCTTTTGAGACGCCGGTTATCTCGTTCCCTACGACAAGGCAGAGGGGAAAATCTTCTTTCTTCAAATGGAAATACGGTTTGCTCTCGGTCGCCAATTCCAGGGCACATATCTTTATTTTCTCTTTTTTGAGCCATGCGACGGCTTCCGCCGGGTCTTTGTGGAATTCCCAGGGGACGGTTCTGGTTGCTCCGAGGGCCGTCTTGTCGATTTCTTTTCTGGGCGGATGAGGAGTGAAACCGACAAGAAAGAGCTTTTGAATGAGTGCTCCGTCCGAACTCCGGAATATCGATCCGACATTATACAGGCTTCGGACATTGTCCACCATTCCATAGAGCGGCAGTCGCGAACGGGAAGGGATATCCGACAGGGATGTCCGTTTCAAGGAAATTTCTTCATGTGTCAACTTTCTCATGGCCATTGCAAGGTAAACGGGAAAAGCTTTTGAAACAAGCAGTTTATCGCGGATTTCCTGCCAAAAATAAGTTGCCTCCTTTTTAGAAAATTAGTATATTTCATACTCAAATATATTTTTGAGACTTTGAAGCGACTCATCATTGCTATTGATGGACCGGCGGCTTCCGGTAAGAGCACGACGGCAAAGCTTGTTGCGTCGCGTCTCGGGTATTTACACGTCGATACGGGGGCGATGTACCGGGCAATGACGCTCAAGGTTATCGAGAAGGGAATCGATCCCCAGGATGCGAAAGCGATAGCATCTCTGGCGGGTTCGACGAGGATTCGTTTAGTTCCAAAAGACGGAGGATTCAGAGTCGAATTGGACGGCGTTGATGTCTCGGAGAAAATTAGGATGCCGGAGGTGACGAACGCTGCAAGCGCGGTGAGCATGGTTCCTGAAGTACGGCATCTCATGGTTCAGGAGCAGAGAGCAATGGGAAAGCAGGGAGCGATCGTTCTTGAAGGAAGAGATATCGGGAGTGTGGTTTTTCCTGAAGCTGATCTAAAAATTTTTATGCTGGCGCATCCTCGTGAGCGCGCCGTTCGGCGCAGCAAAGAATTGGCCTCAAAAGGCATTACGACAAAAATTGATGAATTGGAGAGAGAGATTGCCGAGCGGGATACCAAAGATACAAATCGGGCGATTAGTCCATTGACAAAGTCCGACGATGCGATCCTCCTCGATACAACGAATCTGACTATTGAAGAGCAAGTGGAATTTATCGTGAAGAAGGCGAAGGAGAAGTTGCATTGAAAGTTACGGTGGATCAGAATTCCGGTTTTTGCTGGGGTGTTGTTCGAACTATTGACATCGCCGAGCAGGAATTGCATGAATCGAAAAAGCTTTATTCTCTGGGTGACATTATCCATAACCCGATCGAGATTGAACGGCTGCAGGAAAAAGGTCTTGAAACGATATCGGTCGAAAATCTGAAGGATGTCAAGGACGCGAAAGTTCTCATTCGGGCGCACGGAGAACCCCCCGAGACATTTCGCCGGGCAAAAGAACTCGGCATTGAATTGATCGATGCGACGTGTCCGGTGGTGACGAAAGTCCAGGAACGTATACGAAAATTCTACGATAATGGCTACCAGATTGCCATCTTCGGGAAAAAAGATCATGCGGAAGTCATCGGGCTCGTCGGCCACACAAACGGAACGGCGATCGTCATCAAGTCGAGAGAAGAAATCAGCAAGCTCGACTTGACAAAGAAGACGGTGCTCTTTTCTCAAACGACGATGGACAAAGCGACGTTCTACCTCATTCGTGATGAGATCAAGTCGCGCATCCAGGCTGAATTCGAGGTCGGAACGTTTGAAGAGATGGCGATAGATTTCCATGCGAAAGACACGATTTGCGGCCAGGTTTCCGGCCGTGACAAGAAACTTCGGGAGTTCTCTCGATTGAATGACGTGATGATCTTTGTCGCCGGAAGAAAAAGTTCAAACGGAAAAGTTCTGTTCGAGATCGCGAAATCGGAAAACCCGAATACGTATTTTGTGGAAGACGAAAAGGAATTACAGCCGGAGTGGTTTAGCGGAGCGGAGACAGTCGGGGTCAGCGGCGCGACATCAACGCCGCAATGGCTGATGGAAAGGATAAAAACATCGATTGAAGCACTGGTTTCGTTGCCGGTATAAATTTTAATAGTCATCTTAATTACTATTTTCATTCACTTAATCAAGTATCTTGTCGCTCATTTTTGAAACGAATCCGATGACTGTTCGGTGCAAAAACGTCCGGCAAGCAGTTCTCAGCAGTGAGGATCTAAAGGAGATGTAATGTCTAAAGGAATAAACGCAGCACCCCCCGTATTCGAAGAAGAAAAAGGATATACGGAATCGGAGTTCAAGGAATTAGCGGCGATTTATGAAAAGACCCTTGGCAAAATATCGCAGGGCGAAATCGTCAAAGGCCGTGTTGTCCATATCGGCGACAATGAAGTGGCTCTCGACATCGGTTTCAAGTCCGAGGGAACGGTTCCGGTAAACGAATTCCCGAATATTAACGATGTAAAAATTGGGGACGAAGTAGAAGTCTTCCTCGAAAGCATTGAAGATAAAGACGGGCAGTTGGTGCTCTCACGAAAGCGCGCCGATTTCATGCGCATCTGGGAACGTGTCACGCGTTCATTCGAAAGCGGCGAAGTGCTCAAGGGCCGATGCCTCCGACGAATCAAAGGCGGCATTGTCGTCGACCTTATGGGGATTGACGCTTTTCTTCCGGGTTCTCAAATCGACGTTCGGCCTATCCGCGATTTTGACGCACTGATCGGGAGGGAAATGGATTTCCGCGTTGTGAAAATAAACCATCCGTCGGAAAATGTCGTCGTAAGCCATAAGATTCTCGTCGAAGAAGAGATGGCCGACCAACGCAAGGCAATTCTCAGCAGCCTTGAGAAGGGGCAAATCCTCGAAGGATCGGTGAAGGCGATTTCCGATTTCGGCGTTTTCATCGATCTCGGCGGTGTCGACGGCCTTGTGCACATTACGGACTTATCGTGGGGCCGCGTCAACCATCCTTCAGAGATTGTGAAGCTGGACCAGATTATCAACGTCGTCGTGCTCGATTTCGACGAAGAGAAGAAAAGGATTTCACTCGGATACAAGCAGCTTCAACCGCATCCGTGGGAAAACATCCAGAATAAATATCCGGTGGGAACAAAAGTCAACGGTAAGGTTGTCTCGCTCACAGATTACGGCGCATTCATCGAGATCGAGAAGGGCATTGAAGGTCTTATTCATATCTCGGAGATGAGCTGGACCCAGCATGTCAAGCATCCTTCCCAGATTGTTTCCATGGGACAGATGATCGATGCGGTTATTCTCTCCCTCGATAAGGATGCCAAAAAGATTTCGCTCGGCATCAAACAACTCGAACCGGATCCGTGGCTATCACTTCTTCAAAAATATCCCGTCGGTTCGAAACATACGGGTATTGTGCGGAACCTGACGAATTTTGGCGTATTTGTGGAATTGGAGCAGGGTGTAGACGGGTTGATCCATATTTCAGATCTTTCATGGACCAAAAAGATTCGTCATCCCGGCGAAGTTGTCAAAAAAGGCGATTCCATCGACGTTGTCATCCTTGGTGTGGATGTCGATCAGCGAAGAATTTCGCTCGGGCACAAACAATTGAACGACAATCCGTGGGAAACGTTCTCGACGTCATACAAGGTCGGGACTGAAGTCGAGGGGAAGGTCGTTCGCATTATCGAAAAAGGCGTCATTGTCGAACTTCCTCTCGGGGTCGACGGTTTTGTTCCGCTCTCGCAACTCTCGCAAACGTCGATCAAGAATATCGCCGAAGCATTCCAAATGGGCGATCTGTTGCCGTTGACCGTCATCGAATTCGACCGCGACAGCAAAAAAATCGTGCTTTCGGTAGTCGAATACCTGCGAGGGAAAGAGCAGAAACTCGTCGATGATTATGTCTCGCAGCACAAGCTTCCACCGATCACGCTGAAAGATGCAGTGCCTGTCGCGCCGTCGCCGGATGAGCGGGCTGCAGCGGCGGAAGCGTCGCTCCATTAATAACCGGTCGTTGCGTTACGAAGAGTCCCGGCATCGGGACTCTTTTTTTATATGTTGATATTCTTTATCGATGGATGAAAAAGGTATCCTTTCATACGTTAGGGTGTAAACTCAATTACGCCGAAACGGCAAGTTTAGAAAAGCAATTTGTCGATCAGGGGTTCTCCATCGTTCCGTTCAGCGAGCAGTCGGACGTTTGCGTTATCAACACATGCAGCGTGACGGAACGAGCGGACCGCGAATGTCGGCAGCTTGTGCGGCGAGCGGGGCGTACTTCACCAGAAGCGTTTATCGTCGTCCTCGGTTGCTACGCACAGCTTCAACCCGAAGAAATCGCGTCAATCGACGGTGTCGACCTCGTTCTGGGGGCAAGCGAGAAGTTTCACCTTTTCAATTATTCCGGTGCCTTCCAGAAATTCAATTCGCCGCGTGTGTTCGTTTCCCCGATCAGCAACGCTTCAGACTTTGGGCCTGCATACTCCGGCGGTGTCGATGAACGGACGCGGGCATTTCTGAAAGTGCAGGATGGTTGCGATTTCAATTGTTCATTTTGCACAATTCCGCTGGCGAGGGGAAAAAGCAGAAGCCAGTCGATTGAAGATTGTGTTTTACAGGCAGCCCACCTCGTTGACCAGGGATACCGGGAAATTGTCCTTACGGGTGTCAACGTTGGAGACTATGGCAACCATGATGCGACGTCGCTCATGGAATTGCTGAAGCCGTTGGAGGCGATTGACGGCCTGGAGAGAATTCGTATAAGTTCAATTGAACCGAACCTTTTAACGGAGGAACTTCTAAATTTTTGGGTGTCGTCGAAAAAAATCTGTAATCACTTTCACATCCCCCTTCAAAGCGGGAGCGACGAGGTCCTTAAGAAAATGCGCCGCCGGTATACTGCTGCAGATTACCGAAAGCTCGTCAATGCGATTCTAAAAGAAGCGCCGGATGCCGGAATCGGAGCCGATGTCATTGTCGGCTTTCCCGGGGAAACCGACGGTTTGTTTAAGAAGTCCTATGATTTTTTGCAAGAACTTCCCGTAAGCTACCTTCATGTGTTCACATACTCCGAACGTCCGCATACACCCTCGTTGGAATTAGAGGGGCGTGTAGAACCGCGCATTCGATTCAGGCGAAGCGAGATGCTGAGAATTCTAGGCCGGCAAAAAAAACAGTCCTTTTACCTCTCCCAGCTTCAGACGATTCAGAGAGTATTACTAGAAAGTTCAGTCGAGAACAATATGCTGTCGGGCTACACAGAAAATTATGTGCGTGTGTTTGTTCCTTATCGTCCTTCACTGGAGAATTCGTTCGCAGAAGTTCTTTTGCACCAACGTGTGTCTGAAGGATGCGTTGGAACAGTGACAAGCTCAGCATTGAGCGTATCCGGGGCATCCATGAGCCCTGTCGCGCAAGTCGTTGTTCGATAATTCACGGTCCATTAACGGAGGAACCGCAAACCTTGGTACAAGTGATAGCTGTAATGTAGCAGGCACTTTTCACTATAGTACTTCAAGAGAGGACACCGTGAAATCAATATTCTTTTTTTTCATCGTGACGGCCGTTTTGACTCTTCCATCTCAGGGCCAGACGGCTTCTCATTCCCTTCGGTATGACTTCAGCACGATCTCCGGAGGAGAATCGACTGCTCCGACTGCATTTCCGGACAACAGTGCAGCGCTCAAGAAGAAAAGCCAAACGACGGCAGTTCTTTTTTCTCTCATCCTGCCGGGAATGGGGGAATGGTATGCAGGTGATTTTGGAACCGGGAGATATTCCCTTATCGCTGAAGCTACGCTGTGGTTGACGTATGCATCGTTCCAGCAGTACGGTGCGTGGTTCCAAAGTGATGCTCGGCAATTTGCCGCGGTTCATTCGGGGGCGTCATTAGGCGGAAAGAACGACCAGTTTTTTGTTAATATAGGGAACTTCGATAACGTGTACGACTATAACGACCAAAAGCTCCGGGAACGGGACCTTACAGATGTGTATGACCCTGCTGCAGGATATTTTTGGAGCTGGGACACCGATGGCGACCGGGCGCGATTCAGAGCGATGCGTGTTTCGGGGGATGAGATATTCAATAATTCAAAATTCGTTATTGGTGCGGTGATTCTGAATCACATTATCAGTGCAGTGGACGCTGCACGGCTTGTCAGGAATTACAACAAAAACGCCGGCGCAGGCCTCGGTTCCTGGCAGCTCGAGCCTAATCTGATCGGCGGAACTGGACAGATCGACGGGATGCGGCTCACGTACACTCAAAGGTTCTGATTCGAGCGTAATACCTTCCAAGGATCGCAAGCCCCGCAGAGACCGGGGCTTTTTTTTTAGAGAGGAACGTATGCGAAACATTAAAATTGTTCTTGAATATGATGGAAGCGATTTCGTAGGATGGCAGCGTCAGGCGAATGGGCGTTCAGGTACAGGAGGAGATCGAGACCGTTCTCCGAATGTTGACGGATGAAATTGTTACCATTACGGGTGCTGGAAGAACCGACGCTGGCGTTCATGCGAGGGGGCAGGTGGCAAATTTCAAAATTGAGTCGTCGATCTCTCTGAACGACCTTCAACGGGCATTGAACGGCCTCCTGTCAGATGAGATCGTCGTTCATTCTGCAGAAGAAGTTCCGGAAAAATTTTCAGCGAGATACAGCGCGCGTGAGAGGTTTTACCGTTATTTCATCTCAAGGACACCGACGGCCATTGACCGGAAATTCTGCTGGCAGCTGTCTTATCCTTTAAATATCGAATTAATGAATCGGGCGAGCAGCATTGTTCGTCAAACGAACGACTTCCAGTCGTTTTGCAAAGTCAATTCCGGTGTAGACAATTATGTATGTACAATTGTCGAGGCTGAGTGGACCGCGAAATCAACAAGGGAATTAATCTTCTCGATCCGCTCGAACAGATACTTACACGGCATGGTTCGCACCCTTGTCGGTACGATTGTAGACGTTGGAAGAGAGCATATCGGCATTGAAGAGTTTGAAGCGATCATTAATGCAAAGGACCGGCGAAGAGCCGGAATGGCCGCCCCCCCTCAAGGTTTATTTTTGGAGGAAGTGGTGTACTGAGAAGACGATATTTGAAGAGTGATCTCATTACTTGCCTCATTTTTGTTAAATTGATTATCAGGCCCGCATACCTTACATTGTGATAAATGATACGAGAATCGATCCGTAAATTGATTGAAAAAAGGGACCTTTCGAGACAGGAAGCCTACGATGCGATGACGGAAATAATGTCCGGGAATGCCTCTGAACCGCTCATAGCATCGTTTTTGACGGCACTGAGGATGAAAGGCGAGGTTGTCAATGAGATTGCCGGATGCGCTCAAGCGATGAGGGAAAAGTCGACGAAAATTGAGACGAAACGCACCAATGTGATTGATACATGCGGGACGGGCGGAGATTCACTCGGAACATTCAATATCTCGACCGCGGCTGCGATTGTTGCATCCGGTGCGGGAGCCGTTGTAGCAAAGCACGGCAACCGTGCAATTTCCAGCCGGTGCGGCAGCGCCGATGTGCTAAAGGCGTTAGGAGTGAATATTGAAATCCCGAAAGAGAAAGTAGAAAAATGTCTCGATGACGTCGGCATTGCGTTCCTCTTTGCCCCTCTCATGCATGGAGCGATGAAATATGCCGCCCCCGTACGGCGCGAACTGGGCATCCGTACTGTCTTCAATGTGTTGGGGCCTCTCACGAATCCCGCGGGGGCACGGCGCCAGGTCATCGGTGTTTTTGACGGGCGGCTTACGGAACTCCTCGCCCGCGTCCTTTTGGATTTAGGGACAGAACGAGCAATGGTTGTCCACGGCGAGGGGGGATTGGATGAAATCTCGTCGCTTGGAAAAACCGTCATCAGCGAATTAAAAGACGGTGTGGTTTCGTCCTATGAATTTCATCATTCATCGGTCGGAATACCATCGGATACACTTGCGGATGTTGTCGGCGGGGACGCGGAGTTGAATGCCGGCATTATTCGAAATATCCTCGATGGGAAAAAGAACTCGCAACGGAACATTACGTTGCTCAATGCTGGAGCTGCGATATATATATCGGGAAAAGCGGCGAACATTTCTCGACGGTATAAAGCTCGCGGAAGAATCTATCGATTCACAAAATGCGAAGAAAAAGCTTCAAGAATTGATTGATGCAACGAATTAAGCTATGGAATACTCAATGCCAGGAAAGGCAGAATCAAAAATATTGAACCCTCGATAAACCGGCTTTCCTGGAATAATAAACGGCAGAATTTTTCCGAAACGCCGGTTAAGAAGTTTTTACATTGCCCTGGAGCTACATGAAGGAAGAAAAAAAAATAGAGCGAGATTCGAAATCGCATCCGTACCTTAGTTCCTTCATTGCGCGCCTGCTGAGTGCTTCAAAAAAGAAGCGCCAGAAATACTCTGAAGACGATGTCAAGCAGCTTCTGGAAGAGGGAAAGAAAAGCGGCGTCATCGATGCAACGGAACGGGAGTTGATCGAGAGCGTTCTGGAATTTACCGACACGACAGTGAAAGAAATCATGGTTCCCCGTACCGACGTCGTGGCGGTTGAACTTTCCGTGCCGCGGGATAAGCTTATTCGCGTAGTCATCGATGAAGGATATTCGAGAGTTCCCGTCTATCAAGGGACGATTGACAATATTATCGGGATTGTTTATACAAAAGACTTGTTGAGCATGTTCGAACATCGGGACATTATTCTCCTCCAGGATATTATCCGTCCCCCGTATTTTGTTCCGGAGTCAAAGAAAATAAGCGTGCTGATGCGGGAACTTCAAACAAAAAAACAGCACATGGCGATCGTTATCGATGAGTTTGGGGGTACCGAGGGCATTATTACCATGGAAGATATCCTGGAAGAAATTGTTGGAGAGATTCGAGATGAGTATGACGAAGACCATCGCGATGTTGAGACTTCACTCGACGGATCTGTTATTGTCAATGCTGGAATGAGCATTCATGATTTTAATGCGAAATTTCGTTCTGCTATTCCCGATGATGCCGACTACGAAACGATCAGCGGTTTTCTCCACAAACAGACGGGGAGAATACCGGAGCTCCTTGAAGAGATTCCGTTCGAAAATTTAATTTTTGTTGTTGTGAAAAAGAACGAAAGGCGGATTCGCCAGGTCAAGGTCAAAATTGTCGAAGGTGCGGAGAGTGAGCAGCGTGATGAATAAGCTGAAAGACATTCTTGAGCACAAGCGTGTTGAAGTGGCAGAGAGAAAAATGCGAGTCCCTCTGTACGGCATCGTCGAACGGCTTGAGAGCGCTTCCCCTACGGCAGGCTTTATCGAAGCCATTCGTTCCCGCGAAACGGACGAACTGGCTTGTATTGCAGAGATTAAAAAAGCATCTCCGTCAAAAGGCGTTATTGCAAAAACCTTTCGCCCGGAAAAGATCGCGCGTGAATATGAAGTGGGAGGGGCAAAGGCCCTTTCCGTCCTGACGGACCAGAAATATTTTCAGGGTTCGACGGCGTTTATCAAGCTTGTGAAAGATCATGTTAAGCTTCCAGTGCTTCGGAAGGATTTCATTATTGATGAATATCAAATCTACGAGTCGCGCATTATCGGGGCGGATGCGATCCTGCTCATCGTCGCTGCCCTCAAGGAGTCGGAACTTTTAAAATTTCAGACTTTGGCGCGTGACCTGGATCTCGATTGTTTGGTTGAATGCCATACAAAGAGTGAAATTGACCGCGCCGTGAACTGCGGGGCAACGCTGATCGGAATCAACAATAGGGACCTTGAAACATTTGAGGTCAATGTTGAAACCTCATTGATGTTAAAACGTTTTATACCGAATTCTACCGTGGCGGTCAGTGAAAGCGGAATCCGCAACCCGCATCATGTCGATGTGCTTCGGCAGTCCGGATTCGATGCGATTCTTGTTGGAGAGCATTTGATGCTGCAACAAAACCGAACAAAAGCTCTTCGCGATCTCCTTCAAGTGGATATGACACATTAAAATGGGAGAACTCTTTGTCAAAATCTGCGGCGTAACAACCCTGGACGATGCGTTGTCGGCTATTGAACATGGGGCGGATGCCATAGGATTTAATTTTTACCGTCAGAGCAAGCGCTATATTTCGCCCGATGCCGCCGCTCAAATTATAGACCGTCTGCCGGGTAATATTCTTAAGATTGGAGTGTTTGTCAACGCGGCTCGTGAAGATGTGAAAACAGCGATGAAAAGCGGAATAAGCGGCCTCCAGTTCTCAGGAAATGAATTGCCCGAAACCGTTTCCGGTTATCGTCTCCCGGTTATCAAAGCGATCCATATCGCAAATGTGGAATCACTTACTGAGATGAAGTTGTTTCATGTGGATAGCTTTTTAGTAGATACATTTCGCAGGGATGGTTATGGAGGCACTGGAAAATTGTTTGATTGGGACATTGCAGTGACAGCGAAGAGGTTTGGGAGAGTAATCGTGGCCGGGGGACTCACTCCTGAGAATGTTGCAGATGCGGTTCGAAAGGTCAAGCCGCATGGCGTAGATGTTAGCAGCGGCGTTGAGCAGCGTCCCGGCGTAAAAGATCATAAGAAAATCAAAGATTTCATTCTGCGTGCCCGAGAAGCGAACACATCTGAATAAGACTATGCAAAATCCCCGGAACACTATTTATCCCGATAACCTTCCCGACAAGTCGGGGCACTTTGGAATCTACGGCGGTCGTTACATCCCCGAGACGCTCTTGCCCGCAGTCGAGGAATTGACCGCACAGTATTTGCAACTCCGCAATGACGCAGAATTTCAAAAAGAATTTCGCTACTATTTGAAAAATTTTGTCGGTCGCGAAACGCCGTTGTATTTTGCTGAGCGTTTGACTTCGCATGCAAAAGGGGCAAAAATTTATCTCAAGCGTGAAGACCTTTGCCATACCGGTGCACACAAAATCAATAACACCATAGGTCAAATTCTTATTGCGAAGAGGATGGGGAAGAAGCGAATCATTGCCGAGACAGGGGCGGGTCAGCACGGGGTTGCGGCGGCAACTGTTTGTGCGCTGTTTGGGCTTCAGTGCGTTGTGTATATGGGGGAAGAGGATATAGAACGGCAGGCCCCGAATGTTGACCGGATGAAATTGCTCGGTGCCGAAGTGCGTCCGGTTACATCGGGAAGCAAAACGTTAAAAGATGCGACGAGCGAAGCAATTCGGGATTGGGTAACGAATGTTGAAACGACTTTTTACATCATCGGGTCAGTGGTTGGGATGCATCCGTATCCTATGATGGTAAGAGATTTCCAGTCCGTCATCGGCGAGGAAACGAGGCGGCAGATTATCGAAGCTGAGGGGAGGCTGCCGGATGTGATCGTTGCCTGTGTCGGCGGAGGGAGCAATTCGATGGGAATTTTCTATCCCTTCTTAAACGATGTTCCCGGTGTCAAGCTTATTGGCGTCGAGGCTGCCGGCCTAGGGCTTGAAACGGGAAAACATGCAGCGGCTCTTGCTATGGGTCAGCGCGGAGTGCTCCATGGTGCGATGCAATATTTGTTGCAGGATGAAAATGGCCAGGTGCAATTGGCGCATTCAATCTCCGCAGGGCTGGACTATCCCGGAGTCGGGCCTGAACATTGTTATCTCAAAGATAAAAAATTTGTCGACTATGTTTCAATTACCGATACAGAGGCGCTCGATGCGATGCTCCTCCTTTCACGAATAGAAGGAATTATTCCTGCATTGGAATCGGCTCACGCCATCGCACATGCGATAAAAATTTCCCCCCTCATGAAAAGCGATGACATCCTCATCGTCAATCTTTCAGGGCGGGGAGACAAAGACCTTCAGTCAGCGCTCGCACATTTTCGGTCTCGCGCCTAAAATGGAATTTCCGGTTTGTGGTTCATGCCCTCACGACCATTGTCCTTCGATTAAAAAAACAGATTATTGTGCCGCATACACGGTGTGTCGATTGATCTCAGGGATTGGGATAAGAAAATACATCGTCATCGCATACGGAAGGAAAGTTTCCGGTGGGGCTTAAAAGAGGTTTATCACAAGCTGTCGGGGCAGTCGCTCTGGTCACCATCGTGGGTCAACTTCTCAACGTGGCGCAGGAGATGGTTATTGCCGCAAAATTTGGCACAAGTGCATCCACCGATGCCTATAAAATGGCTCTTGTCATTCCGATAATGCTGGCTCTCGAACTGACGACGATAGTGGGTGCAATTGTGATTCCCGTTTTCCACGAACAGCGCAAATCGCGGACACTTTCCGAAATATTCAGTGTTGGCCTGAATTTCGTAGGGATCATTGGCTTTAGCATTGCGGCAGTTGTTTTTGTGTTTGCTCCTTTTGTTATGAACGCCATCGCAGGCGGATTTTCGCAGGAAACGCGCGCGATGGCGGCGTTTTTGCTGCGCGTGTTTTCCCTGAGTATATTCTTCTCTCTTATTTCTCTTTTCTTATCAAATGTTCTCAATCTCCAGGGGTATTTTGCCCTCCCCGCATTTCAGAGAATGTTCCTGTATGCCGGTACACTCACGTTTCTATTTTTCATCGGACGTTGGTATGGTATCACCGCAGCTGCGTTGGGGTTCGTTGTAGGCATCGGTTTATTCGTTATCGTTCAACTGGTTGTTGTTTTAAAAAAAATGACCTACTCATTTACCTTCAACCCGTCACATCCCGTTATCAAGAGTATGGTCATTTTGGCGGCCCCCCTCATTTTTAATTCTCTTCTCAATCAATTGAGCGTTCTGGTCGAAAAACGTATTGTCTCCGGTTTTGAGCCGGGGAGCCTCTCCGCTCTCGATTTTGCATTTAAGCTCTCTGCTTTTTTTATTAATTTTCTTGTCGTGGGAATCAATACCGTGCTATTTCCGACTTTGTCGGAAAGTTTTGCCTCGAACAATCACCAAAGAATCAGCTCGATTTTTGATATGCTGATGAAAGGGTTAGCGGCAATTATCATACCGACGACCATGGCGTTTATTCTACTGGGGAAGCCGCTCGTTCACCTCGTCTTCGAGCGAGGCTCCTTCGATGCTCATTCGACCTTGCTGACAAGCAGTGCGTTGAGCTTTTATGCTATCGGTCTTACGGGACAAGCGTGCGTCGCAAGCCTTCCCCGCTTTTATCAAGCATTCAGGAAAAATACTTCCCTCCTTAAAATGGGTAGTGTTGCCATTGTTTTTAACGTCGGAGCGATGCTGCTGCTATCTCATTTTTTTGGTTTTATCGGTGTCGCCGGTGCTACGTCCCTTACGGCCACGATCTTCTCGCTGATCCTCTTCGTTAATCTTCGCTCATCGGTCAAAATCGATATCGGGGATCTTTCCCGGACAATTTTAAAAATCTGCTTAGCAACAGTCGGCTTTAGTGTGATGGTTGCTTATACATATACATCCTTGAATACCCTTACATTGTTTTCAGGCCTGGGCGAAAAGTTGATCGAGCTTGCAGTTCCATTGTTATTAGGAGGGATTGTATATATTGTTCTTTGCACACTTATGAAGGTTGAGATTGTCCGGGTATTGGTTGGAGAAATCATGCAATTGGCGACCGGACGAGCTAAATGAGAAAAGAAGATTCGGGAAAAACGAACCCTATAAGTCGTTGCCAATGGGTTTCTCGCTTCGCAAGTGGAGAGCCTATATGTAAGCCATTTATCACATAGGGAAGTGCAGTGAGAAAATATATATTCAAAAAAAAATGGAAATCGGGAGTTGTGCATGTCATCGACGTTCTCGGCGGGATCATTTTTTTCCCGTTAAAATTCCATAAAATTGTCGACGAGCCTAAATCCATTCTTGTTGCGCGGCTTGACCAGGTTGGAGATATGATCCAGGCTTTACCGTTTTTTAACGTGTTGAGACAAAAATATCCCCGGGCCAGAATAACGGTTCTGTGCGCAAAGCCAACAAAGTTCTTGCTTGAGCGTTCTCCTTGGGTCGACAGCATCATTGCACTGGAATTATCGTGGTTCTATCGAGAAAAAAAAGTGACGTTGCAAGAGCTTTTGCGAGTTTCCAGGGAGATAAAGGCCACAAAAGCCGACCTGGCCTTTGAATTACGGGGTGATATGCGAAACATTCTGTTTCTTTTTTTTTCAGGCATAAAAAGAATACATGGTTACGGATGCACGGGTGGGGGATTCTTGTTAGCGAAGGAATTTGAGTATCAGAGAGAGGAACACGAAGTTGACAAGAACCTTAAGCTGATCGGCGAAAAATCCCATGCGAACATAACAATTGCTTTTGGGGCAAACGAGTATGCCGAGCATGAGGCCGACCTCATTTTTAATGTTGCGGGTAACGGGAAAAAAGTAGTGGTGCACCCATTTACGCGCGCTGCGTCAAAGATGTGGGGAATAAACCGATATAAGGAGTTGATCGGTCGGATAAAAAAAATTTCAACTGTGATAACAATATTCATTGTGGGCTCTTCTGACGAATCGAGGTCCGTGAGAGAATTTGAATGGGATACTCAATTGATCGATTGCACTGGAAAGCTGAGTTTTGCAGGAACGCTATCCTTAATAGAAAAAGCGGATGTATTTATCGGAAACGATTCAGGGCCGCAATACATAGCGGCATATTCGGGAAAAAAGACCTGCGTTATTTATGGCGACACCGTCAACTACCTCCGATGGAAACCAAAAGTGCGAGAAGAGGATTTTATCGCTTTTTCGAAAAATGTGTATTGTGGCCCGTGCGAATCGGAAGTCTGCGTGAATAAGAAAGAGGGTCATCTGTGCATGGACATTATCACAGTGGATGAAGTATTTGCTGCCGTTAAGAAATGGCTGTAGACCACCGGATTTGGCACTATGTCGGTTGGTTTGGATTATCATCTAATAGAATATTTGAGCATTACCTGCAATGGCACTAATCGCTCTCGATGCACGTAAATACAGTGATTACGGCATCGGCACGTATCTTAGAAATCTTGTTCAACAGCTTGCGGCGTTAAACCCTGCTCACAAATTCCTTCTCTTTGTGGCTCCAGGCGATGAAAAATCTGAATCGTTTCCCGATACATGGGAAGTTTTCCCCGTTCACTATGGCAAGTACTCCTTGAGCGAGATCATTTTTTTTGCTGGCAAAGCGCGTGCGAAGGGCGTTTCAGTGTTCCATGCACCCCATTACACTCTTCCTTTTGGACTCAAAGGGAGAGCCGTCGTCACCATTCATGACCTTATTCATTTGCGTTTTCCGCAGTACTTTTCTGTACTCCAGCGATCGTACTCGGTACGGAATGATCTGGCACGCAATTCACGACTCGCGTTTCGTTATTACGGATTCTGAGTTTACAAAATTAGATATTCTTAGTTCATTTAACGTGCGTGAAGAGAGGGTCATTCCCATACCCCTCGGTGTCTCGGGCCAATTTCATCAAAGAGCTACTTTTTCGGCAGTGGAGGATTTTAAATTAAGGTTCAAGCTTAAATATCCTTATATCCTTTTTGTTGGAAATACTAAACCGCACAAGGGCGTTGATGTCCTTTTGAAAGCGTTTAAAAATGTTCTCGCTTCGTTTCCTGAAGTTGATTTGGTCATTTGCGGGGGCATTCTCGATACCGACAAATCGGTGCAGGTATTAATGAATAGTCCAGTTCTATCGAGAAGAGTAAAATCGCTGGGAAGGATTTCAAATGAGGAATTGATTCTTGCATATAATGGGGCAGAAATGTTTATCCTCCCTTCGCGATATGAGGGATTCGGGCTTCCCGCATTAGAGGCGATGGCATCCGGCACCCCTGTTATTGTCTCCGATGCGGGCTCACTTCCCGAAGTGGTCGGCAATGCAGCGATCATTTGCGATTCGGGAAATTATGGCATGTTTGCAGAGGCGATCATGAACGTGCTCCGAAATTCAAATCTCAAAAACGAATTGATCGAAAAAGGGAAGAAACATTCTGCAGGCTTCTCATGGCAGGCGACTGCTCGGAAGACGCTGGAAGTTTATGAGAAAACTATGTGAGGCTGTATGGCTAAAAGGAAAATGAAGCGCATCGGCATATTTGGGGGAACGTTTAATCCCCCGCACTCCGGGCATCTTATTGTCGCCGAACACGTTTATGAAGAGTTGAAACTCGACAAGCTGTTCTTCGTACCGTCATACATTTCCCCCCATAAGAAAAAGGGGGAGGATCAATTTGCGCTCCACCGGGCGCGCATGGTTCGGCTCGCAATCAAGTCTAACCCGCATTTTGATTTCTCCGATATTGAAGTGAAGAGAAAAGGAATGTCTTTTACGTATGAGACAGTCGAAGCGTTCTGCCGGAATTATCCCGACAGCAAACTGTTCTTAATCATTGGCGCCGACAATTTTGCCGAGTTTCATACATGGAAGAACCCGGGACGAATCGTCAACGCCGCTTCGCTTGTTGTCATGAATAGGCCGTCTCACAAATCACGCAATGCAAGGAAGAAATTTTATAGACGAACGCGGTTCGCCTCAGTGCCCGGTGTTGAAATCTCGTCGACGGAAATTAGGGCGATGGTCCGCCGGCATATGTCGATCAGATACCTTGTACCTCAAGCAGTCCTTCAGTACATTGAACGGCACAAACTTTATAGATAATCGGCACCGCCATCTCTAGGAAATCAAAAACCCCCGCGATCGACGGGGGTTTTTGATTTCCCTTTGATCCGGCGGAGGCCTATTACTTCGTCAGCCTCGGCACAAGGAAGGTGCTGTCTGCTCGATTCTTTTCGAATTCGAGTTCAGATACGCGACCTTCAACCATTGTGCCGATTCCAGGTACTCTTGAGTATGCCTCGGCGATATGGTGCATTGTGGCAATTGCTTTGTCGTAATCCTTCAGGAGTTCGTACGACTGCGACAAAACGAAAAGAGGATTATACTGGTCCAATGGCTCAGTCATTTGTGCATTCATGTACGGGCTTAATTCCGTCACAAGTTCTGACGCATATTGACGGGCATGAAGAGTATCACCAGACATCTTGTAGATTTGTGCAATGTCCGATTTAGAGCGATAGTCGAGCGCGATGATGGAATGCGGAATGACTTGTTCCATTCTGTTTAGCGTCGCGATAGCGCCCGCCGCGTCATGTTTAATGTTGGTGAGGTAGACTGTCAGCGAGAGAAATGCCTGCCGGTAGTTCATGATCAGACGCCGTTGGTTCTCGTCGAAGTGTACGGTTGGATCCTGTAACCCTCTCCATCGGAAACCGAACGAAGGTGTTTGTACCGGAGTTTGAATGTCGGTCATGAGCTGTTTCCGGAGAGCTTCTTCATTAACACCCTCCCAGAATGTGCGGATTTTGCGCGGAACGAGCTTCATTGCAAGTCCGCGCATTTCCATATGGTCTTGGAGTCCAATTTTGCTGTCATCGCCTCCTGTCGTTGCGAAATAGATTGGGCGCTGCCAACGGTTGGTACGAACAATATCGAAAACAAGAATGTCTTGTACGCGAAGAGCCTTAATGTTGCCGAACTGAAGCGTTGCCGGCATAACGAACTTCACCGTATCGACGATTTCCGAGCCGCGCGAGTACTGAAGGGCGACATCCGACCCACCGGGATTTGCGTTTGATGAATCCCAGCCTTCCTCTGCACTGCGCGGGACAGGGAGAGCAAACATCTGCGGTTCATACTGAACAGGCTGGATTCCCGTGATCTGATCGTCAGTCATGCTGATCGGCACCTTCTTGGCGCCGAACGGTTCTGTGTTTTTCAATTGTTTAATATACCAATCAGTATTGGCGAGGCTCAGGCAAATAACGCGAACATCTCTGCGGACACCTTCGACGTCCTGGAGGTACCACAGTGGAAAAGTGTCGTTGTCCCCGTTGGTGATGAGGATCGCATCTTTTTCCGTGCTCTGTAGCAGATTATAAGCATAGTCCCATGCCAGGTAATGTCCGTAACGGCTCGACGGATGGATATTCGTCCGCAGCATATTGGCCGGGACAAAAATAAATGCGGCAGCAAGCACGCAATACCCCGCGACGCGGGCGTACTGTTCTTTAAGTTTTTGCTCAAGATAGTTGACGATTGCCAGCGTTCCCATGCCGATCCACAGACAGAAACCGAAAAACGAATAAACAAAGAAATAGTCTCGTTCGCGCGGCTGTTCTTGCTGCATGTTAAAATAGACGGCGAGCGCAAATCCAGTAAGCACAAAATAGATCGTCATGATGAAGGCCATCTTCGGGTCAATTTTCCAATGGTAGATAAACCCGATCAGGCCGATGAGGAGCGGTATTCCAAATAGTTGGGCAAAACGAACTGGGGCACCCTGCCAATCGTCTTCTTTGCCGATGAAATTCCATCCGAAATACCGGAGATACATGTGGTTGATCTGGTAGCGCCAGAAGTAATCGCCGTCGCTCGTATAATTCTTGAAGTACTCCATTTTATCCGGTTCGTTCGACCATCGCCGTTGGAGGAGCGGCGTTTCGCCGTATTGCTCGCGTTCAAGGTACATCACGAGGCGTTTGAGTGTGCTCGGATCGTCCTCGTTTATCGGCGGGTTCGTGTTCGACCGTATATAGACAACCGCATAAGTTGAATAGCCGAGGAGGATGAAGAGGAATGAGAGCGCGGCAATGTTAAGAATTCTTCGTTGATTCTTGATGGAGTAATAGAGTAAAAAGAATGCGCCGAGAGGCAAGACAACTGCGACGACAACCCATAAGTCGGTCGTTATGCCGAATACCTCGCCGTCCATCATGGAAGGATACCACTTCACGATGCCCGGATATGCGCTGAAAAAAATCAAAGAAGCAACCACCCCGAATTTTATGATGTCGGTTGAGAAAACAAACCTTTTCAACGAGTGTTTGTAAAAACGGAAATACACAACGAGGATGGCTACTGAAAAGCCCATAAGTCCGTGGATATGAATCCCCGTCGTCAGGCCAACGAGAAATGTAATCAGCAGCAAATAGGCGTCGCTGTGCGGCTCTTCATACTCCTCATGCCACCGAAGGGCAAGCCAAATAATGAGAGCCGTAAAAAGAAGGCTGGTGTTTCGAGTTTCGGTTTCGATGGCATTGAACCAGAATGTTGTGCTAAACGTGAGCGCCAGCGCTCCGATTGCTGCGGACCCGTACACCGCTATCCGGTCGAATGGCGCTTCCGGCAAGGCATGGCGCAGCAAGATCACCCGCACCGTAATGAGGTAGAGGAGTGTCACAACAAACGCACTTGCCAATGCGTTGATGAAATGCATGCGCACGGCGATGTCGGAGAATAGCGGAATCATCGATGCGACGCGCATCACGATAACCAGCAGGGGAGAGCCTGGCGGATGTTGTACCTGAAGAAGATACGATGCCGCACAATGCTCGGGCACGTCCCAAAAAACGACGGTCGGCGGAAGGCTGTACAAATACGTTAAAAGGGTGACAGCAAAAACTATGAGTGCAACGATTCGGTTTGTTTTAATATGTCCCATGTCCAATACGTATGTGAGTAAAAAATGATAAAAACAGGTTTAAGCTTCACTGCCTTCGACTTGACAGGTCATAGACCCATGGAGCGGCAACGCGGCGAAATGACACGCTATACTTTCCCGCCGGCCGGAGCCGCTGGTCAGGCAGCCTTACTGCTAGTCATAAAACTTTATTTTTGTAGACGGTGAGATTTGTGCGTATAGTTTTCTTGATTGGCTGTCTACGATCTGCGTCCACACTTCATAACCGTTGACTTCGTTGTAAATAAGTATTTCTGTAAGTAAGCTCTGCTTAAAAAACAGCGAACGTTTTTTCCATAGCTTACCAGATACCAACAAAGAAGTTCCGAACTCGTGACGTTCGTACTTTTTAATCAACCCTTTTTGCATCAGGCCCGGCATGGTATCAGTAACAAAACGCTTTGCAATCCGCTGCTCGTCGTTGCTGAAATCATTTGTGAGGTCGATGGGAGCAATGAAGGAGAGTTGATATTTGCATCTGTGCTCCATTATTGCAGCGTCTGATCGCTCGATCAGAATAGCAACAACCCATAGTCCAATGACGGTAAGGGTCAAGTTCAAGAGTTTGAACAAGAACTCTTTGTGGAATCGAAAGTCGATCCTTTTCATGGTGGATTAACCTGGATATCTATTCTGCCGTTTAACCCTATATTATATGGCATTATTTCCTCGAATTCAACAACGATTTAATATCGGTACTGGCTCAGTGCGTCATTCGCGCGAAGCGGGTCGAAGACTCGTCAACGACCCTTCGAGTCGATAGTCCCGTAGGGTCTCGTTGAGAATCCAAATAATTCTTTTTTGCTCCATAAGAGATGCCCACTGGAGTTTATCCTGTGCTTGATACGGGACGGGCATGACACCAAACTGAGCCATTACTTTAATTTTCGTTTATCAGCAATGCTGATCATGCCATCATCCTAAAAAGGGAAATGGCTCTCTCCGGAATGGTTTTATCGAGAAATTGCAATTTCCTAAGAGCGGAAAGGGACAGTTACCAAGCGGCCTGAAATTCATGTTTGAAGATTGAGTAATGTTTAGATTTTATGTATATTATGCAGTCAAAAAACCGCGCCCTCCGCACACGTTCAATGGCTTATTGCCTTTTCTTTGAAACTATAGATTGTTAGAAATGAGGAATCGGAAGTTCACACAATTAGGAGGCGAGGGTTAAATTAAATGAAAGGAAGAAAATGGGTAATCTTGGTGCACCTGAATTAATACTGATCCTTCTTGTTATCGTTGTCTTTTTCGGCGCAAAGAAAATACCGGAAATCGCCCAGGGGTTTGGCAAAGGGATCCGGGAATTTCGAAAAGCAAGCAAAGAGATTCAGGAAGATATTGCCGTTGAAGAGTCAAAGACGATCGAAGGGAAAAAATGCCCATCCTGCAACTCTCCGGTCATTGAAGGCGCAAAATTCTGTCCGACATGCGGGAAATCCCTCGTGGGAATAACCTGCCTGAAGTGCAATACCATGAATCCGGTCGGGAGCAAATTTTGCAAAGAGTGCGGCAGCCAACTTGTGGCCTGATCTTCCTATTTTCGATTGCAAACGACACCGGACATAAATAAAGATATTTGCCGACTATGATATCTCAAGAGTTTCTGTCTAAGATACCAATCTTCGAGAAGCTTTCTTCTGCAGACCTGGAAGTATTGTGCACGCTCTGGCATCCGCGGGACTTGAAGCAGAATGAGGTTTTATTTCGGAAAGGGGAGAGCGGTTCTTCGATGTACATCATCGAAGAGGGAACCATAGAGATCTCTGTCCCCGCAGAATTGGAAAAGAAAGATATCCGGGTTTCTTTGCTGAGCCAAGGGGAGTTTTTCGGCGAACTTTCTCTTGTCGATGGTTTGCCGAGGACCGCAAAAGCGACTGCCATCAGCGACAGCAAGGTACTGGAAATGATGCGGGATCATTTCATACAATTTGTCACGGGACGCCCGACGGTGGCAATCTCCATGATCAGCGAAATGGGCAAACGGCTTCGGGCTACCAACGACCTTGTAACGTCGCTCGCCTCCAAGAATGTGAATGTCGAGATGGAGGAGCAATTGAGCTTCGGCGATAGGCTCGCCGACAAGGTTGCCGATTTTGTCGGCAGCTGGACCTTCGTTATTTATTTTTTTGTAGCGCTCCTCATTTGGATTTTGCTCAATGTTGTCGAATGGATCTTCAGACCATTCGATGCGTACCCTTTCGTGTTTCTCAACCTCGTACTCGCGGTCGTTGCTTCTCTTCAAGCCCCGTTGATTATGATGAGCCAGAACCGCGCGCAGAAACAGGATCGCTTGAAAGCAGACCTCGATTACCAGGTCAGTCTCAAATCCGAATTAATGCTCCAACAACTGCATGTAAAGACAGATGAAATGCGCGCACTTGAGTTCCAGACCATGGAAGAAATACTGAAAAAAGAGCTGGCATACATTCGTCATCAACTTGAAGAAATTCCAAAAACCCCTTCCCGGACCCCGCTGGAAAAAGACCGCTGAAAAAGTTTTCTCCCTATCTGCACTCTCCTAGAGTTTAATTTGTCGTAGAATTTTGTGCAACGAATCAGAAAAGCAGGAATTTCAGTAGGAATTAATACTCTGGAATGGATTGCCTGGCCGAAAATGCCGTGCTGGCTGTCGGCACATAGATGGGGGTCTTATAGAATGAAATTCGGCAACACTCAATAAACGATCCCCCAGGGACTTTGCTTCAATTAATTTTATTCAGCGTTTGCGTTGAAGCAGTCACTGTCATATCGTATGTTGGAAATGTTCCGTCGCTGAGCGCTGTTTTACCAACACCTTCAAAAACGATCGATGTGGCAGTTCCGGCTGTTTTGATCGAATATGTTCCGTTTGCGTTATTCGTAAATGCTGTTGTTGCAAGTTGTGCCAGCCCTGTTGCATCTGCAGTAAGTGCGATAAACGTGTTGCCCCCGCCTCCTAACGTTGTCGGCTTTGTATAATATTGTTCTGCTTTGATCGCGAGTTTTTTTAAATCACCGATAACCGCAGCCCTATTGTGGTCGACAGCGTTGTCTTGAAACATTGCGATGCCGACGATCACGGCAATCCCTGCAACAATGACGCCCAAAATAATAAGAAGAATTTGTTGTTGCCCCATGGAAAAACCTTGTAAGAAGTCATGTTCGGTGAGCAGCTGCTGCGGTTTGCCGCAGTTGAATTGATGACGGGGATATCCAAAATATTGCTATATGTGTCGGTCATTAACAACTCGAACGCGAGGTGATGGGTGTGGTCTTTTTTGGAGAACGCATGTTATGTTCCGCTAAAAACCGATTTAGTATACTTCATACCGATTCAACAGGCAATACCGTGCTTCAGGTATTTTCTATGTCGTTCCATTACAGGCAATAGTAAGTTTTGGGAAGGTAAGATGTTCTGTAACAAAACGAAAAACCCCCATATTCGCTTTTGCGAATCCGAGGGTTCACCATTCTCTTCATCTCCCACCTCTTCCCCCGGGTATCCTTAACCGGGGAATGTAGGAGTATCTGAAAAGAGAGTCAAGATAAAAATAAAAGTTCGCTTAAAACCAGAACTCCTTAAAGACAGGATGTCTGTCCTGTTGATTTCTTAGCAAGCTTCCAGTCAAATCACCCTGATTTTTCCCAGCCCTGTCACGCGATATCTGTGGATGATGGGCAATATTACATCCCTCTCGTCCGGCGTGCTCCTTAATACGGCGGTCTTTAATAAAATGTGCGCTAGTATATTCCTGAAAGGCATTCTTTAATTGCCGCCAAAAAATGTTCTCTATCAAAAGGTTTTTGGAACGTATAATCTGCACCAAAGTGCTGTGCCATCCGCAGGTATTCTTCCGGATCTATTTTTCCACCTCCTGAAATAGCAATAATTGGCATGGTCTTGTCTTTATTGCGTATTGCGATGATCGTTTCTATCCCTTCCTTTTCGGGCATGACGATGTCGGTGACAACCAGGTCAAAATGTTTCACAGCCAGGAGTTTCAAACCGCGGCTCCCGTCTTGCGCCCCCTCCGCTTCATAGCCAGCCTCCGACAGCAGTTGTACTGTCATGCTGTTCATAATCTCGTCGTCATCGATGACCAGTATTTTTGCCATATGTTAACCTTTGTTTCTATTGTCAAATATTTTTCGGATCGCCGCGCCTATTTCGTTTACCCTGAAAGGTTTCATGAGGATTTCGTTGATACCGATTGCGACGGCCCTATCCGGGTTTAGCTCGTTACTGAATCCTGTGCAAAGGATGACCGGGAGGCCATTTCTGATTTTCAGGACTTCTTTCGCCAACTCAATTCCGGTCATGCGTGGCATTGTCTGGTCGGTGATGAGGATGTCAAAACCGTTCCTCTCGTCTTCTATGAGCTTTAGGGCATCACTACTCTCGGAAACGCCGACTACCGAATAGCCAAGCGGCGTCAGCATATCTTTTGCTAATTCAACCAACATCTGTTCGTCATCGACGAAAAGTATTCGTTCGGTTCCTCGTAATTGAAGAAGATCATCATCAACGTCATGGCCGGGAACCTGGTCTTCGACGACGGGTAAGTAGAGCAAAAAAATAGTACCTTTTCCTACGGTGCTTTCTACTTGGATATCGCCTCCAAGCGACTGAACCACCCCGAGCACGACGCTAAGCCCCATGCCGGTTCCCTCACCCACGGCTTTTGTCGTAAAAAACGGTTCAAACGCTTTTGAAAGAGTCGTTGCGTCCATACCGCAGCCGGTATCGGCAACTTCGATCACGATGTATTCGCCCGGAGCGATTTCTCCGGTTTGGCCTGACAGCTTTCGATCAAGAGACTCAACGCGGCACTTAATCGTCAACGTCCCTTTCCCGTTCATTGCGTGAACCGCATTGGTTGCAAGGTTAAGGATCGCCTCGTGAATTTTTGTGGGGTCTGCAAGAACAGATTTTGTGTTTTTCTCCAAGTCGGACTCGATGATGATCGACGAAGGGATCGAAGCTCTGAGCAGGTCCAACACTTCTTTAATAATTGGCCGGATGGACGTGATCGACTTCTGCGGGTTAGTCTTTCTGCTGAATGTCAGTATCTGCTCTATCAGATGTTTCGCCCTGTCCGTGGCTTTCAAGATTTTAACCAGGTTTCTCTCTAGTTTGGAATTTTTCTCGGCGTACTGAAGAGACATTTCGGTATATCCCATGATCCCCCCCAGCACATTATTGAAATCATGTGCGATACCCCCCGCAAGGGTTCCGATGCTTTCCAGCTTCTGTGCATGAAGAAGCTGGCGTTCCAGATCCATCTTTTTTTCTTCGGCTTGCCTTAATTCTGTAATGTCTCTTGTAATCGAAAGAAGGTGCGGCTCGCCCTCCACTTGTATGAGTGACGCAGACATCAGCCCGAAAAGGGTTGTCCCATTTTTCTTTCGAAACCGAGTTTCCAGGTTTTCGACTTTCCCGTGTTCTTTCAGCCCCGCAACGAGTCTCTGTCGATCTTCCGGGATATCCCAAATGTTTAACTCGAGAGAGGTCTTTCCGATTACGTCTTCCTCAGTATACCCCGTGATTCGTGTGAACCCCTCATTGATCGAAACGTACATTCCATCTTTCATCCTGTTGATGTTGATGGAATCAGGGCTTGTCAAAAAAGCAGTCCTGAATTTTTCTTCACTCTGTCGCAGGAGATGTTCTGCCCGCTTCCGCTCCGTAATGTCGGCAATAACGCCATGCCATAAAGCATCCCCTTTGCCCATCAATTCAAAAGTAGACTCAATGCGTATCCATTTAACCGTTCCCTTGATCACAATCCGTCCTTCCCAATCAAAAGAACGCGGCTCTTGGATCATCTCTTGGTTCAGTTTAGCCGTAGCGCCCAGGTCATCCGGGTGTATCATTTGGAATATACCTTTTGCATCTGCCAAAAGGCTTCCTATATCCACGCTGAACATTTCCGCTATTTTTGGGCTAAGATAGTCAAATGACATCGATCCATTCCGTGAAGTGCGCAAGATGTATATCCCCACGGGGACATTGGCGGCTAAATTTTCATATTGATGTTTGCTTTTTAACATCGCCGCTTCTGCTCGCTTTTGCTCGGAAATATCTCTTACCGTTGCTTGGAGAAATTGTTTCCCTTCCAATTCCATTCGCGTGAGAAGTACGGTGGCGGGGAACTCTTCGCCATCAAACCGCTTGTGCGTCCATTCGAAGTAATACGATCCTTCGCGCATAGCTATTTTGAGTATCTCATCGGCTTTTTCTACCGACAGGCGGCCATCCGGTTGGCGCTCTGGTGAGACCGTTGCCGGTCCATAGGAAATTAATTCTTCGACGCTTTTCGCCCGAAACATCTCTGCCGTTGCTTTGTTACAGGAAGTGTAGGACCAGGAAGGCGGAGTTAACGTCATTAAAGCATCACGGGAGTTCTCATAGAGAGTGCGAAATTTCTTATCAGTCTCGCGCAGCGCCGCTTCTGCTTGCTTGCGGCTGGTAATGTCGCGGATAATTATTACTATTTTAGTCGGTCGTCCGTCGATGTCCCGAATAAAATCGCTGTTCACCTCGATGTCAAAAGTACTGCCGTCCTTGTGCAGCGCTCGGTATTCATTCGAACGATTCGAAAGGCCTTGAAGTTTAAGGGTCATATTGGACTGCGCGCGGCTCCGATCCTCGGGGACGATAAAATCGAAAATTGAAAGCCCGCGGACCTGCTCTTCCCGTTCAAGACCGAACATAGAGAAAGCAATAGGTGAGACCATTATAATGCGGCCTTCCAGGTCTGTGATGGTAATGTCATCGGGAGAGGCATGAATGATTGATCGATATCGTTCCTCGCTTTCGCGCAGCGCTTCTTCTGCTTGCTTGCGCTTCGTGATGTCTGTGAATACATGGGCGAACTGCCCATGCTTGGGAGAGAAGACCCGTGTTTCATAAAATTGGCCAGTCGTTTCATTATAGCGCTCATACTCAATCGGCTCGCCCGTCATAGCGACATTGTATAAGCGCTGCGTCACTTCCGGGGGCCAACCGTTTACTAACTCTTTGTTCGTTTTCCCGACCTGGTCTTTCACAACGATTCCCGTCATTTTCTCAAAAGCAGGGTTTGCCCCCAGAAAACGGTGGTCATATGGTTTGCCTGAATCGTCGCAGATAACCTCACAGACCAGAAGTCCGCTAATCATTTGGTCGAAGAGCATCCGATATTGTTCTATACTTTCCTGTAGCCCCGATTGGAACTGTTTCATTGGACGAAACGAGAAGAAAGTAGAGGAGTGGAAATGTGACAAGAGTGAGTAAAGATGCATCAACGATAGCAGATGCCCAACCTACAGAATTGACCAATCGAGGGAGCACCTGCAAAATAAATGTCTCGCTCACAAAGATCGACCCGCTCAGCAATATGAGCAGCTTGAAAGTTGATCTTCCCGGCATTCTCATCCACATAGCGCATCCCTTGTTTTTTAGTGAATGTTTTTCTTCCTTGGCTAAAGCCGCGGTGTCTATGAATGTACACTGGATTGCTGAAAATCCGGAAGGCGAGGTTGAGAGCGTTGAGCGAAAGCTTCATCCAAGAGAGGGAGCATCATCGCCTTTTACCCCGCGCATCCAGTTGGCACTATGCCAATTCAACGTAAAGATGGCTGCTCTAGTAAGTTATTAAATCTTTTCTCTGTTTCGCAATTTAACAATCGCCGGTTTTACATGGCTCTCGTAGCATTCGGGACAAATCCCGTGTGAGAATGCTGTGTCGGTTTTTTGCTTTATATGTTTCTCAATAGAAATCCATGTGTCATCATCTTGTCGAATTCTCCGGCAATATGAACAGATTGGTAAAATCGCGTGGAGCTGTCGTATCTCATGTTGCATCCCTAGGATGCGTTCCGCAACCCGTAAACGTGCCGCGAGTTGTTCCGAATCAAACGGCTTTGTGATGACATCGTCGGCCCCGGCGTTCATCGCTTCAAGAAAGCTCCCTTTACCACGAAGGATTGTTAGAAAAATGATAAATGTGTATGAATCCCTGTCATCCGCCCGTATCATGCGAGTGAGTTCCAGACCATCCACGTTGGGCATCATCCAGTCCGTAACGACAATGCGCGGGTTCTTCGCCCGGTAGATGCTCCATCCTTCTTTACCATCGCTCGCAACGGAAACATCGTGGCCCAGGTCTTGCAGCTGTTCGGTTAACAACACCTGGGAAACAATATCGTCATCGACAACAAGAATTTTCATTGCAGTTCTTCTTTCGGGATTAGTGTGACAAGATGTGCGACAGCCTCTTTGAGAAAATCTTCAAGGGCATCGACCAAGTGGTTTGTTCCTTCGAGAGACTCGTCGATGGCAAGGAGTTCTATTTGCTCGCACACCCCGGCTACGACAACAGCTCCGACCTGTGTACTGCTTCCGCGCAATGCATGTGCAGCTCTTCGCACTTGAAGAGCGTTTCCAGCGCGGACGCCCTCGCGCATCGTTGCAATTTTCACAGGGAAATCCTTTTGAAAATGCATAATAATTCTGGTCAAAAGACTCGGCTGTGATTGCGTTCTGATGCTTTTGATTTCATCGATTCGTTCTCTATCAATAATTTGCTTAAGGGGCGGTAGCGGCGATATTGCGGCCTGCTTAGTTTCTTTGATGTTTCCTCGGCTGTCCCGGAGGCGAGTAGTCCATTTATAGAGCATTTCAATGAGGTCCGCTTGCTTAAAGGGCTTTGCGATATAATCGTCCATTCCAGCTCGAATGCAGTTTTCCCGGTCGCCTTGAAGGGCATTCGCCGTCATTGCAATAATTATTGATCGCCTTTCTGAGCCTTCACGTTGGCGGATTTGACGTGTGGCCTCATACCCATCCAATACCGGCATCTGACAGTCCATGAATATGATATCGAACGGGGAACGACTATTTTCTTGTATTGCCCGGAGTCCATCGGGAGCGACGGTTACTTGACACCCGAGTTTGGTGAGCATCATTCTGGATATTTCCTCATTGATTTGATTATCTTCAGCAATGAGAACTCGAACTTCCTCGTTGAAAGGTCTTTTTGTGTTGCAAGTATCATCCGCGGGCGAAATCTCGGTAACTCCAAAATCGTTTCGGAAAGTTTCTTGTTCATTCGGTGAAGCGCGATTTGATTCTTGGTTTTGTTGCCGGTTTCGTAGCGGAATCGTAAACCAGAATGTACTCCCCCGGCCCAAGGAACTCTGCACACCGATCATTCCCCCCATTAATTCTGCAAGCTGTTTGGAAATGGCGAGTCCAAGTCCCGTCCCTCCATACTTTCGGGTCACCGATCCGTCACCTTGAGTAAAGCTCTGGAACAAGTTCGCTTGCATCTCTTCGGCAATGCCGATGCCTGAGTCTATCACCGAGATCTTTATGAACGTTTCCGCACCTTGCTCCTCGATGACGGCACGCACGGTAATACAGCCGTGATCGGTGAATTTAACTGCATTGCCGACGAGGTTCATTACAATTTGGCGGACGCGGAGCGGATCGCCATAAAGATTTGACACGTCTCCCAGCAAATACTCGCGTTTGATTTTCAGTCCCTTTGTATCCGCTTTGCCTTCGAGAATCGCGACAACCTCATCAATCACTTGGACGAGGTCGAAAGGGATTTGTTCGATCATGAGCTTGCCGGCTTCGATCTTGGAAAAATCAAGAATATCGTTGATAATTGCAAGAAGCGTATCGCCCGAGTTACGGATAATCTTCGCGTATCTGCGGTCTTCGTTTCCGAGCTTAGATTCTAAAAGAAGTTCCGCCATGCCGATGATACCGCTCAACGGAGTCCGTAATTCATGGCTCATGTTAGCAACAAACTCCGATTTTAAACGAGAGGCGCCAAGCGCAACATCTTTTGCAGCCATCAGCTCTTTCGTCCGTTCTTCTACTTTTTGTTCGAGGATCCTGTTCTGGTTGTTGATGCGCTGGTAGAGTTCGAGTTGTTCCAGGCCTACTGCGGTTTTGAAAAGAACAATCGACATCATGTTGAGCGCCATCTTATTCGGAATCGATTCGGCGCTTTTCGCGATCCCCACAAACATCCCGATAACTTTTCTTTGAGTTTCAAGCCCATGCAGCACAAAGACACGTGAGTCATTGGAAGAGGGTAGAGGGATCGGCCGGTTTTGGTGCAGAGCCCAGCCGAATAGCCCTTCATCAATAAGGTGCTCAACTTCTCTGAGAATGCACTCTCGTTCGCCCGGGGGATCAATCGCTTCGAGTAAAAACTCGTTACTTGCATCGTCGGGTCTAAAGAATGCGAATGAATCAAATTCGATAAGACGGCTAAGATGTTCACGTGCGGTGGTGTAAATTGAATCTTTATTCCAATGTGTGTTGACGAAAGACCGTTCTTCGTCGATAGTCGATACTTTCTCGAAAGAATCGAGCATCCATTGGTTGGTGGCCTCCAGGTAGCTCACTCGCTCCAGCAAGGTTTCAATGCTCGGTGCGCTATTGTTGCTTTCTTCTTTCATGGTTCATCCGAATGAAACATCTTTAAAACGCCTTCGAGTTGCCGGTCGACGAGGTCGAATATCTGCGGAAGAAAACCTGGGTTCATCCCCACGAGCTTCCACGCATCTTCATTGTTTGGTGGAACAAATAATTCTCCACTGCTGCCGAATTGCATTGCGTGGGCGATGATGTCCGCGACATGAACGACGGAGGACTCGAGGTGATAGCGATTTGCATTTTGGGGAGCATGATGGTATCGAACTACTTCTTCTAAACTCCCGGGAAGCCGCCATGCCTCGATCAATGCGCCGCCTACCGAGGCATGGTCGAAGCCGATGATTTCCTGCTCTATTTTAAACATCGGTGCCGGCCACCTCATGGCGTGGGAAAACGCTTTATCCATGAGGTCGGGGATTCTATCATACATGATCAGCCGCCCGATATCGTGCAAAAGGCCGGCAACAAAGAAACGTTCAACGTTCGATTCCCGATTGATCCCGGCAATCACTCTGGCAGCCAAGCCGCATGCGACACTGTGTTTCCAGAACGATTCCATAGAGACAAAGCGTTCGGGAATATTATGAAAAAGTTTTACGATGGACGTTGCGACGGTGAGGTCGTGAAGCTGCTGTGTGCCGACCACCATGACCGCGCGGGAGATGGTATCAATCTTGCGTGGAAAACCGAAATACGCACTGTTGACGATGCGCAACAGCCGCGCCGAAAGACCCGGGTCTTGCATGATAATCGAAGTAATTTGTCCGACGGTGGTTCGCCGGCTGAAAATTGCTTCGTTCAGCCGTTCATGGACTGCTGATACCGAAGAGAGTCTCTCGGTTCCGTCCAAAATATCCCTGGCGTTGCGATACATACTTAAGTTCTTTCCGATCGCGTTTCTGCAATTCGATTTGTCGCCAAACGCATCAATTCTTTCACGAAGATGTTATCAGGATTTGTATGCTGGAAGAGCGTGTGCACTTCGTTTTCTGCTTCCTCCAGAGACCGGGGATCGATCTGGGGCAGCGGTACGTTGTGTTCATGTGCGCTCGCATCATCAACGCTCACTTCAAGCACACCCCACATTTTTAAAATCTTAATGCCAGTTCGAGTAATGGCGGTTCCTTTTTGCATTAGAATGGTACCGCGAAGATCACTGACCGGATCGTCCACGATCATTCCTTCGCTAAGTTGATCGACGCCAATTTTTCCCATGCGAGCCTCGAATGATTTACTCTTTTAGATTTGCGAATGATAGGTGGTTATTGATATAACTCTCCATTCGTGATGATGGATCACCTCCCGTAACATAAGAGCAACAGACATGCCACGCTAGGATGGGAAGGAAGCATTGAAAGGGGCGAAAATAGAAGAAATTGATTGGGGTGGGATGGACAAACGGATTTTTAGGTTTGCCGCGGCTGCGTTCTGTCTACTTTCAGCCAACTGTCTGAAAAACGAGGATCCGGCTCATCGCTCGGAAAAGATCCGAAAATCGAAGAGGTGCTTCGCGAATTTTTAGTATAGCGATCGCTTGGCTACGCATTGCCTGCAAACTATCCGTTTTACCCGCCCGCCGCTTTTCAGCGGCGAACGGGCAGCTTCACAAATCGCAGCAAAAAAAAATAGGCGATGTTATAGTAGCCGATATTGCTTTACAAAAATGTTTCTCGTCAATAACTCTCTTTCGACAATACGACCTTTCCTTTGAACACGTGGTAAATGAATATCGTGTATCCAATGACAATCGGCATTCCAATAAGAGCGATGATGAGCATCGCACTGAGCGTTCCCGAAGTTGAAGAGGCATTGTAGATCGTCAGACTATACGCCAGGTCTATGCTCGAAGGAACAAGCCGGGGGAATAAGCTTATAGCTGGGAGTCCGATCACCGATGCGATAATGGTTGAAGAAGCCATAAATGCGCTGAAGTATTTTTTCCCCTTAACTGCGACCGGAACATACAACACCGAACCGAACAGCAAAAGAATGAGAAGCCAAAATAATGGGTTCGTCAGCAATCCCTGGAAGAGGAAGCCCGCTTCAAAGAAAGTGGCTACGGTTGCGAGGGAGTACAAAACGATGAACGCAACCCAAGAGGGAGTAATCCACTTCAACATCCACTCCCGTTGACTGTCGCTGGTCTTCATTGTCATGTAGATCGCTCCGTGCATGACAAACAGCACGAGTGTGAGAACACCGACCGTAATAGAATACGGATTCAACAATCCGAGGAACGACCCTGTAAATGCACCCGTCGCATCGATCGGAATACCCCGGAGGATATTTCCAAAAGCAACACCGAGGAGGATGGAAGGCAGAAGGCTTCCGATGCCAAACGCCCAATCGCAAACGGCGCGCCATGCCGGTGACTCGATTTTACCGCGAAATTCTAAAGAGACCGCTCGGAGGATCAGAGCGAATAACAAGAGCATCAAGGCGAGATAAAATCCGCTGAAGACAGTTGCGTACACGTTTGGAAATGCGGCAAAAAGCGCACCCCCTCCAGTGAGAAGCCATACTTCATTGCCGTCCCACACGGGGCCAATTGCATTGATATTGATGCGCCGGCGTTCTTCGCCCGTCGTGAACAAGTGCAAGACGCCAACTCCGAAGTCGAAACCATCCAGAATTGCATAACCGATGAAGAGTACCCCAATGAGTAAGAACCAAATTGCGTTCAGGTCCATTAGCTTAACACCTCCTTTGCTTCATGAGAAAACGAAATACCGGATACAGGCTCAGGCCCATGCTTCATCTCTTGAACGAAGAGATAGACGTAAAGCGAACCGAGCAGGAGGTAGATTGCGCTGAAAAGGATGACAGAAAATAGGATTTCCCCTGCACTGACCGTCTTGGAAATTGCATCACCGGTCTTCATAATATGGTAAACGATCCACGGCTGCCTGCCGACCTCTGTGGTGATCCATCCTAATTGACACGCTATAATCGGAAGGGGCATGGACCAGACGAAAATTTTCAAGAGCTTGCGGCTTTCCCAGAGTTTCTTTCTACGAAGCTGTACCTATCCCGAGGCCCATGACAGCGATGAAATACATTCCCAGCAGCACCATATTGTGGTACGAGACAAACGTGGGCCAGAGCGGAGGAATTTCGTCAGCCGGAAATTCATTAATCCCTTTGATCGACGCACCGATGTCGCCGAACGCCAGCCAACTGAGCAGACCGGGAATTTCAACCGGCGCCCGGAGCTGAGGAGGAGGTAAGGTTGGGTATGCGAAGAAGACGAGGGGCGCTCCTTTTTGCGTGCTGTATAATCCTTGGATAGCCGCAAATTTTTCCGGCTGTGTTCTTGCCACTTGTTGTCCATGAATGTGGCCGAACGGGAAAACTTCCATGAGTGAAACAATCAGCCCGAAGGTAAGCGCGAGAGCCAGCGACCTCTTTGCGGTATCGGCTTCTTTGTTTTTCAGGATTAAATAGGCGGAGACACCGGCCATGATGAACGCCCCGGCGATCAATGCAGCATCCACCGTGTGGAAGAACCGAGGGAGCGTTGATGGATTAAACACTGCTTCCCAGAAATTGGTGAGTTCGGCCCGTCCTCCTTGGATATGGAACCCTGCCGGGGTTTGCATCCATGAGCTTGCCACCAGAATCCAAAAAGCGGAAATGGTCGATCCCACTGCAACCATGAGAGCGGAAAACCAATGCACGCCTTTTGAAACTTTATTCCGCCCGAAAAGGAAAAGGCCTAAGAACGTGGATTCAAGAAAGAAAGCGAACACACCTTCGGCGGCGAGCGGTGCTCCAAAAATATCGCCGACGAACTTTGAATACTCGGCCCAGTTCGTGCCAAACTGAAATTCCATGACGATCCCGGTAGCGACGCCGACGGCAAAGTTGAGGGCGAGAATCCGGGCGAAAAATTTTCCAATCCGGACGTAGGTTTCGTCATTTCTTTTCCATCCCAGTAATTCGACAATCACGAGCAGCCAGGCAAGACCGATGGTAATTGGGGGAAAAATAAAATGAAACCCGACGGTGATTGCAAACTGGAGGCGTGATAAAAGTAGAGGGTCCATTGTCGTTCGTGCTCCATATTTTGTGTCTGTGAACGTTAATTAAGGAAACAAAAAAACAGATAACTCGCACAACACCGGCTGACGTTTTTGAATGTCCGTGATGCAATCTCGGACTATGACCGTCGCTCTGCCTTACGATATCCGGCACACTTTCTTGATCGCCATGAATGTTCAGACTCCAGCATTCTCCTGTGCGAGCATCGCGGACGCTTTCTCCAAAAGCGAACTCGGCTTGTAAGGTTTTTGAATGAACGCTTGCGGGACAGTGTCGCCGAACACCGATTTTATTTCCTCTTCCGTGTAGCCGGAGCAGAGTATAACTTTAACCTCGTGGTTGATCTTTAAGAGCTCCTGGAAGGCAGCCTTACCGTCCATGCCCGGCATGGAGTAATCCAGAATAACCATCAGGATGCTGTGCTGATGCTCGCGATAGAGTTCGATTCCGTCGATAGGATTCAGCGCTTCAATCACTTTGTACTTCGCATCGGTGAACACATCCGTCAATAATTCCAGCACGGAAGGCTCATCGTCGATCACAAGAATAGTTTTTCCTTCTCCGTTGATAATCGGAAGCCCTTTCATTTCCTGCATTTTGGCTTTCGCGGAAGCGTCGACCATCGGGAACACAACCTCAAACTCTGTCCCTTTTCCTCTTTCGCTTTGAATGCGGATGCCTCCGCGGTGTCCTCGTATAATGCCCAGCACGGCAGCGAGCCCCAGCCCGCGTCCCGTGAATTTCGTGGTGAAGAATGGGTCGAAGATGCGGGCCAATGCCTCCGGCTTTATTCCATCACCGGTGTCGTTTACCTGGAATGAAACATACATGCCGGGTGAAAGAGGGTTGTTAGTGTACTTCCAGAATTCCGTGTCATGCTTTGTGACTTCGACCTGCCTCGTACGAACGGTGATGGTGCCCGGATTTGCGCCGAGTGCTTCGCCGGCATTGATGATGAGGTTCATGACAACTTGCTGTACCTGTCCTACATCGCCGCGCATGCATAGAGTCGCTGAATCTAGTTCATAGCGTAAATGGGTTGATTTGGGCACAGAGACTTCCAATAGTTGCGCATTTTCTTCCACTAAGCGGTTAAGGTCGAAATCATCGTTAAGAAATTTTCCTTTGCCGGAATAGGCAAGGAGTTGCCGCGTAAGGTCGGCCGCGCGCTCGGCGGCCTTAAGAGCTTTCGCGATGTTGCTGCCAGCGGGGCTTTCTTTCGGCAGCCTGCCGAGCGCCAAAGAAGATTGTCCCATGATGGCATTAAGGAGATTGTTGAAGTCATGGGCAATGCCTCCCGCTAATGTTCCGATGCTCTCCAGCTTTTGTGCATGCCGCAGGGCTTCTTCCGCGCGTTTGCGCTCGGTGATGTCCTCTTTCACTGCGACGAAATTGGTAATAACGCTATTTGTATCTTTGACAGGCGAGATGGAGGCGATCTCCCAAAAGAGCTCACCGTTCTTTTTTTTGTTGTGAAATTCGCCCCGCCAGTCGTTGCCATTGGTGATCGCTTCCCATAATTTCTTATATTCTTCGGGTGAAGTTTCGCCCGATTTCAAAATGCTGGGTTTTTTCCCGCGAGCTTCTTCCAGCGTGTAACCTGATACTTGCGTAAACTTGGGGTTGACATATTCAATGTTGCCCTGTGTGTCTGTGATGACAATGGAAGCGGGGCTTTGTTCAATGGCGAGCGAAAGTTTGCGAAGCTGTTCTTCCGCTTCTTTGCGCTCCGTGATATCATGGATGATTGAAAAAAGGCTTTGTGTACCCCCGAGTTTAATTGGCGAGGAATGCACTTCTACGGTACGCAGCTTACCGTTCGCGAGACGATGAGAAAAAACGAAAAAGCTTTTTTCGCTCATACCTGCCCGTAACCGCTCTGTGGCAGTTTCTCCCGATGACATCATATTGATATCCTGTATAAACATTCCCCGAAGCTGATCAACGGAATATCCATAAAATTTTTCCGCTGCCGGATTGGCATCGTTGATCTTTCCGGAGACAGGTTCAATGAGGAGCATGACCGAGTCGTGCATTTCGAACATACTGTGAAATCGTTCTTCGCTCTCCCTCAGGACTTCTTCTGCACGCTTGCGTTCGGTGATATCCTGAACAATACCTTGTACATATCGACCGTTCCCGATCTCCAACGATGAACCGGTGATAAGAGCGATAAACCTCGATCCGTCCTTCCGCATGAGTTCTATTTCTCGGTATCCGGCTGTGTGTTCTTTGGCAACTTGTAGGAATAGTTTTAGCGAGGATTGTTTCGGCATGAGATCGGCGATCGTCATTTTCAGCAGTTCTTCTTCGGTGTATCCCGTCATCGTGCAATATGCCGGATTCACCATGATGTACCGCCCATCCGGATCAGCAATAGTAATGCCCTCATTACTCTGCTCGACGGTAGCACGATAGCGCTGCTGGCTTTCTTGCAGCGCTTGTTGAGCTATCTTTTTTTCGGTGATATCCCGAATGACAATTTGAACAGCAGGTTTTTTGCCGAAAGTCAACGGCAGCGATGTAACTTCGACGTCAACTTCTGATCCGTCAAGTCTCAAGAATTTTTCTTCCAGAAGAGGAAGCGGTTTTGATGACGAAAGGGCTTCTTCCATTCTTGCAGTGATCATTTCCCGGTACTTGGGATGGACAAGGTCAAGAATCGGCTTTCCGATCAATTCCCCCATGTTCGGCGCTCTCAGCAACCTCACACTTGCACTGTTTGCAAAGACAATCTTTCCGTCCGCATAGATCGCGATGGCGTCGGGGAAACCTTCAACAAGTTGACGATATTTGAGTTCACTTTCCTGGAGTGCTTCCTCCGCTTGTTTTCGTTCGGTGATGTCTTGGACTAAGCCGTCGTACGCTATGATTTCGCCGTCTTCATTCCGATGGAGAACAAAAGTATTTCTCACCCATCGCACTGATCCATCTTTGTGGATGATGCGATGTTCGAGGGGGGGAGGGTCTTCGCCGGCCAGAACCAGTCGCGCCTGTTCCTCGACCCTCGAACGGTCATCCGGAATTACCATATCAAACCAGAGGAAGGGATTTTTTTTGAACTCATCCGACTGGTAGCCAGTGACTGTCACGCACCCCAGGCCGTGCGAAGTTTCTGTAGCACGCCCGTCTTCCACACGCACAGTGTAAATATAATCTGTAATTGCTTTAGTGATCCTCTGATATCGCTCCTCGCTCTCCCGAAGTGCATCCTCCGACTGTTTGCGTTCGGTGATGTCGTCCACTGCCGCCATCGTCACGATCTCACCATGGTATACAATATGCTTAGAGAACACTTCAAGGATCAGCTTTCCGCCGTTTGGCCGCAAGGCTGAAGTCTCGAAGCGGCCTTCTTCCCCCGAGTCGATATGTTTAAGCAGAAGATGCTTAAGTTCAGCCGGGGCGAATTCGAGTAAGGATTTACCAACAGCCTGTTCCCGTGTTATATCGAACATACGGCACATAGCTTTATTCACTTCAAGGATTGTCCCCCTCTTATGGATGGCAATTCCTTCAACAGTCGACTCCCACAATTCCCTGAACTGTAATTCACTGGCCTGCAGTCCCATTTCCGCTTGTTTACGCTCGGTAATGTCGCGAATCGTTCCGGAGATTAAATCAGAGTCCGTACTGGCCTGCTTTTGCAGCTTCGCCGAAACCGAACACTGAACAATGGAACCGTCACGATTTTTAAGGGCGATTTCAAAATCCGAAACATGTCCGTATTTGCCAAGCGAAGTAAGTAATTGTTCCCTAGCTCCCGGGTCTTGATAAAAGTTGATAAATGGTTTTCCGAGAACGTCGTTTCTGGAATACTCCCCTTTGGAAAGAAGTTCAATTGATGGGCTGATTTCTAATATCTTCCCGTCAAGAGTCGTTTCGAAATAGACGTCGTGGATGTTTTCGAAAATACTCCTGAATTTCGTCTCACTCTCAATCAATGCCGCTTCGGCTTGCCTTCGCCCGGTGATGTCACGGGCCGTGGTGTGCATGTAAAACTTCCCTGCGATTGAGACGCGTTTATTGTTGAATTCCACATCTATCTTTGTGCCGTCACGCCGCAGGACTTTTGCCTCGCTGAGGATATCTTCTCCATCGAAAATTTTTTGGCTGTAAGTTTTATAGGCGTGCAAGTCGGGCTGATCGTGGAGGTCCGGAATTCTCATGCCAAGAAGTTCTTCTCGAGAATAGCCGGTGAGTTCACAAGCAGCCATATTCACCGCAACAAACCGGGAATCGCGGTCTGAGATAAAAACGGAATCGCGTGAACCTTCAAAGATGGCTTCCTGCCATTCCAGGGCTTGTTTCAACCTTTCTTCCGCGTGCTTACTCCCAGTAATGTTTCGAACCTGAGTAATGAAGTACTCAGGGATATGGTTTGGGTCATGGATGAGGGAACTCGAGACATTGGCCCATAAAATGTCGCCTCGCTTATGAACATATCTTTTTTCCAGATTAATTTTGTCACATGGTACGTGCTTGATAGAGCTTAGGCCCTCATCCCGATCATCCTGGTACGTTATATCTGAAATACTCATCCCTTCAAGCTCGTTACGATTGTAGCCTAACATCTCACAGAGCGCATCATTTACTTTTAAAAATCGGCCTTCAAGGCTGGTGACACAAATTCCTACGTTAGCGTTTTCAAATGCAAGACGGAACCGTTCTTCGCTTTCCTTGATGGCGCCCGGGACCAATTCTAAGGGAGCAACAAATGCTAGTGAAGCTCCGACAACGGCAATGATCATCAACATCCAGGCAATAGATGACCTAGCATACAAGTCGGGAGACGCTGCAGAGATCAAAGTCCCGGAGACGAAGAGAGCAGCCATGATCGACAAATAGATGAAGATGGCAACGATACTTATGTAAGCAGATTTTCTGTGGCCGAGGAGCATCAAATACAGAGCAACTGTTGGTGCTGCCACGAACGTTGCCGATAGAAGGCCTAAAGTCGCTACACCGGAAATGAAGAATAAGGAAAGTATTCCAACCAGGATGAAAGCGGATATGTCAGAGCGGAAACGTCTTCTTGAAAAATAAAGGGCCGCAATTATGCAAAAAAAAGAAATGTGCAAGACCATAAAAGGGCGAAATCCCATCGTTGGAATTCTCGCGAGAGAAAGGAAAACGTTAATAAGAAGGGCAACAAAAAAAAGAGGTATGAGTCGGCTCGTCATTCGATGTCGTAATGATTCAACAGAAATATAAACATTCTGTCCATCGGTTTTCAAGAGGTTCTTCCTTATAGGCTGCAATTTCCAAACATCGAAAGTCCCGAAAGGCCCGTGTCGTAAATTTCCCTCACTTGTAAATCAGAGACCGTGGTGTTTCGGGGTCATCTTTTTTGGGCTAGAAGCTATCTCAAAAACCCTCAAAAATGTCATTCTGATCCCGCCGTTTTCTGGTCGTCGGAAAGCGACGACTCTTCGAGCGGGAGAAGAATCCATGACAATTATGCATCGTGAATCTACGAGGCTTCAGTGTCGTGGATGCTTCGCTACGCTCAGCATGACATTTACAAATGCATTCTACATCGAAACCATTTTTGAGATGGCTTCTAGTAACTCCCGGCTTGGTTTTGTTCATTCCAAGGGAGCAAAAACAATCCGCCTTTAAGTATATCGGCAAAACTTGCATTAATCTTCTCCGAATTGGTCGAGCAATGTGGATCAAGCCAGTATTAGTTATCACCTCGAGCTCTTTTTTGCGTTGACTTTGAATAAAGAGCAAAACTACTTTCATCTATACGAGGCATGAGGTTAAGGGATGCCTTTATCCTCGTCGACCCGCCAAGCTTTTAGAACAATACCTGCCGGGGAGATGAAAAAAATCCTTTTATGGTTAGAATTCCACAATAATTATGCCCTCAAAACAAGCATTTTGGGCGAAATTCGTAATTGAGCTTATCAGAAATGAGAAGAATTTGCGTTGGATTCGCTGGCGCGGTAAAAACAAGAGGGGCAGACTTTCTATAAGCTATTTCTAGTCTGGGTTGCGTTTCGAACGATGATAAGGACCAATGAGGTCAATGCAGTGTGTCAAATTTTAGCAGCCGTATTCCCTGGACTGGGCTTTACCGGAAAATTCACGCTATGGTTTTAATGTTCGTGAGTTTCTCAACAAGTAGAGAAAACTTTCCACTCGATGTAAAATACTCCACTTTTGCTGAAATCAAAATTAAAAAGCAAAAAGAATTTTTGTCAATGTATCGCTTCGTTCCGTTGTCATACGGTTTGGTTTCCTTTATAACAAAGTCATTGCCGACGTTGGCGCAAAGGGATCCTATGCAGGGGCGATTCCCTGCGCAGATTAGAGATGGCTTAGCTTGAAAAGACGATTGAGTTATTCGCTTATATAAGTTTCTTCGTGATCGGGATAAAAAAAAGTTTTGAATACGGAGCGATTCTTGTATTAAAAAGTGAAGGATGTGCAAGTCAACAACATTGAGGTAATAAAAGCAAAGAAGTTTTGCAGAATAACAGCTACCGAAAAGCTGAAGTTTAAATGATGGTTATTCGATTAAATTCATGGGCTCAGTTTTTTATAAACTTTAAAATAAACCCATATCGCATTCATCAGCATCAACGCACTTGTAATGAAAAATACATATCTGATCCCTAGGTAGGCTGCCACTTGCCCGCCTAGAACCGAACCTCCGAAGCCGCCTAAATATCCCGCCGACATACTAAAACCAAACACTCTTCCTGTAAGATGATCCGGTGTAATTCTCTTGATCAAAGTATTTACAGAAGGATTCAATCCCGCAGTTGCTAATCCTAATAAGAACCGCAGCGCCAGCAGTTGCCACGGGTTCGATACAAAGGCCTGGGGGATAAAAATAATTCCTGCGACAATAAGCGCAACCAACATCACTTTCTGAGGCCCAATCCTATCAGAAAGTTTTCCTAAGCGAGGAGCTGCAATAATATTTGCCAGGCCTGAGGCCGAGAACACCATTCCAGCTAAGAGCGCAACATGGCGAGCATTGTTGGATAATTGAGCAACGTATACCGTGATAATTGGTTCTATAGAATATAATCCCAGGGTCATCACAAAAAAAGTCACAAAGATTGTAATTGTCAAACTTCTCTCGGGAACATTATTCCATATTTCCTTCATGCCGAGCGTTTTTATGTTTGGACGCCTGAAATGTTCTTTCACAAAGAAAAGGGTTGTTATAAATGCAATGAACATTAACCCGCCTGTTATGAAAAATACGCTTTGTAATCCAATCCCCTCCGCTATATAACCACCCATCATCGGACCAAGCAACGAACCCGCGATACTTGATGTTGACAGCGTTCCCAAAGCCCATCCGGCGTGCTCTCTATCCGTTTGAGTTGCGATCAATGTAATGCACGCCGTACTATATCCTGTAATCGCTCCTTGCAATAATCGTAATCCTATCAGCTCGAATACATTTTGCGCAAACCCCATGCTGAAGACGATGACCGCCATACCGAGGCTTGCCCTCAAAAGCATTGGTTTCCGTCCGAATCTGTCGGCGGCATACCCCCAGATTGGCGAGAAAACAGCTGACAATACAAAAGTGATACCAAAGGCAATTCCTGAATATTGTTCAATTAACTCTGTGCTATCAACCCCAAGATGTTTAATAAAGAGAGGCAACACAGGAGCAACCTGGCTCATCCCTACACCGGTTACAAACATCCCAAACCAACAAACGATTAAATTCCTCTTCCAAATCGGCATGAACGTTAGCGTTCCTTTTTCAATACGTCAAGCTGTTGTAGTTTGCAGAATCAATGATTTTTCGATGGCATCGAGAATTACAGCATATGGTCGCACATCTTTTTCCAGCCTTTTGCGCAAATCAATTAGTGTAAAATTAAATCGTAAGTTGAAACCCGATATAGTCGGTAATTGTCGTTGCACCGGAGACGGTGCAACCGTGCGGGAAAAATACGACCATTGTCCTTGGGATTATATATCCGCCGAAATTAAACCCGCTGCTCGAATGAGGCTTGAGGAATATATCCATCCCGCACAGCCGAGATCGAATTACCATTGTTGGCATCCAATATAGTATACGAGAAGGGGGAAAGCTACGGCGAGGGAAAATGGGCGGTGGGTCGTTATTCTTCAATGGATGCCCCGCCGAGGCGGGGCATGACAATTTCTTACTCAAACTGAGCCACTACTAAAAAATGTTAGGTACTGGAGTGAACCCAAAGTTGGCTATCACTTTATCAGTCAGTTTGTAGCCTTGCAAGGTGTAAGCAATTCGGGTTGGAGAGCAAGCAAACCCGCGATGTTCAAGTTAGCGAACATTCCAGCGTTAAAGGTTATAATAGACTGATTGTTTAGGAAATTTGCTATACTCCTACCGCTAACATCAGCAAAGTTAAGTCCGACTTTCACTCCTTCAATATTCGATTGTCCAAAGCTCATTATCGAGAAAGAGACAATTGATAGGCAGGTAAGAAAAAAGCCTGCTTTCATTTAAGTGCCGTTTTAGGAAAGTCGGATATAGCCGTCGTCATTGAAGTTCTCTTTGCGTTAATTATTTTCACCGCCCAACGGATCATCGGTTTCGCTTACGAGCCAGCAGGAGAATCTACCTTACCGATAAATAGAATTGTTCCAGATTGATGTTCACGAATAGCAAAGATAAAGGGATGATTAATACGCATCTCAGGGAGTTCAGCCACGACAGTCACAACTACAGTGATGGATGTCACTGCTGCAGCTTCTGTCCCTTCTTCATTAACATCAACATACGTTTTGTGCAATACGTCCGAAACACTTAATCCCTCTGTCTGACTTATATGACTAAGGTCCGCTCTCGAAGGATCAAACACTATTCCCATGCCAAGCGCTGTCAAGTCATCTTTCAGTGATTTAGAGAAATTCAGTGTGAATTTAGGCAGATAGAGATCGACCTTCGCTGAATCCAATTTGTTTATGATGGCATTCCATTGCTGTTGCGTTAATGCCGCTGCAAATTGGTCGATAGAAGTCCCAACAGCAGGCAATACGACCGTCATGCTGAATGACCGGTCACCGTACGGTAAATCTATTGCCTGCAAAGTATTATCTCCATAATACGCATACGTGTTTTCCTGGCTCATAAAATTGCATGTTGTAAGGCTTCCATCCCCGCGTGTAAAAGAGGCTTCTCTGGTGTTCGATGTGTCGAATGCGTATGTCCATGTCCCTTTAAAATAAATGGCATTGATGAGATACATCACGACAGCGGGTGGAATAGCGCTGTCGATGATCGTAGGGATTTTGCCATTTGTTTTGGTGTTCACCCAATTGTTGATGGTTTGCACTGCGCTGGGCTGAGTAAAATCGAGGGCGTCCACGTCTGCGTCGAAATAAGTTTTATTGACGCTCAAGAAAGCCGGCAGGACAGAAAATCCGTTTCTATACCAGATCGAATTAGCATTTTGGAATGTGACATGGGCGTCAAGAGCTGTTAAGAAGGTGGAGCTATTTTCATACGCAGTGTTGATATCATTCAATGACATTCCTCCGTCGCCAAGCGCCTGTTCCAATGAATCCAATGTCGGACCATTGGCGCCATTGAGCAGCATACCAAACGCCATTGAAACGCTGAAGGGAGAGATGAAGACGTTCGTGTTTTGTTCATTTTTGTTGATTTGGGCAAAGAGTTTGAAGCCGAATGAATTGTCCGATGCGGCAATAGCTTTTTCCAATGTGTTAAGTTGACCGACAATTGGCTGGCCGTCTGACGGTCCGGTGGCATTTGTTCGACAGCCTGTTATTGAGCTTGTGAAAACGACTAAAATAAGAGCCAGAAATAGTGCATTTTTCATACCATACTCCTTTCTCCTAAAGCTAACGCAAACCGTTCTTCTCACAATTCATATGCGGCAACGTGCATTATGGGATTACAGGTTGGCCGCTCATTTCAACAGCATCAATTTTTTCGTTTGGATAAAGCTCCCAGCTTGTATGCGATAGAAATATACTCCGCTTGCCAGACGGCTTCCGTCGAAGGTGACATGATACTGGCCTGCGTTCTGTTGTGCGTCCACGAGTGTTGTAACTTCTCTGCCGAGAATATCATAGACCTTCAACGTTACAAGAGCCTTTACCGGGATTTGATAGACGATCTTTGTTGATGGATTGAATGGGTTGGGGTAGTTTTGTGAAAGCGAGAATCTGTTGGGTATTTCTCTCGCGCTTCGCTTTACAGCAGTAACCAAACCGGCCACCGTAAGAGTCCACACACCCCGGTCGGTCCCGGCGAAGAGAGTCGTCCCGTTGATTGTCAGGGACAGGACAGTAGTGTTCGACATACCCGTATTAATGTCTTGCCAGTGCGTACCGCCGTCAGTAGAAAGAAAGACTCCCTTCCCATTAGTCCCAGCAAAGATATTGTTGCTGGCCCCACCGATAGAGTCAATTGCAAAACAGAGCACGGAGGAACTCGAAGGCAATCCCGTATCCGCAGTGCTCCAATTCGTACCGTCGTTCGTCGAAAGATAGACGCTGCTATCCGTTGCGGCAAAGACATTCGTATCGGCAGCCGCAATAGCCTTGATTTCAGAATTTGTGAGCCCGGAATTACACGGAGTCCATTGTATCACATTGGCGGGGGATTGAAAAACGCCGCTACTCGAAGTTGCGGCATAGAGATACGTGCCTCCCAGAGCAAGCCCTGTGACGTGGAGGTCCGTCAATCCTGAGTTCACCGCAGTCCAATTTGTGCCGTTGTTAACAGAGAGATAGACCCCGCCGCCCAGGGTTCCTGCGTATAGATTGGCGCCTGACACTATAAGAGTCTGGATGCTAAGGTTTGTCAGCCCTGAATTGATAGATGCCCAGCTTGTTCCGTTATTGGAAGAAACAAAGACGCCGCCATTTGTCCCTGCAAAGACATTCGTATCCAAAACGGCGAAACTCTGCACATTACCCGGCAATCCCGAATTGGCTGCAGTCCAGCTTGTACCTTCGTTCGTGGAAAGAAAAACGCCGTCAAACGAACCGGCAAAAAGGTTCGTGCCGCAAAAAGCAAGAGACTTCACAGAATCGTTTGGCAATCCTGTCGAGCCATCATTGGCCGCAGTCCAGCTGGTGCCGTTGTCGGTGGAAACGTAAATGGCATCTGGAGCTCCTGCAAAAATATTCGTACCGAAAGTGCTGAGTGCTTGAATATCGGTGTTCGTGAGGCTGGTGCCATTCCAGCTTGCACCGTTGTTGGTGGAAAGAAACACGCCGAAATTTTCAGTTCCGACAAAAAGATTCGTACCGCTCACAGCAAGACAATAGTCATAGTCCGTTGAGTCGCTCTCAACCGAAACCCAGCTTGTACCGTTGTCGGTAGAACGATAGATGCCGTCCCCATAAGTCCCGGCAAAAATATTTGTCCCGGACGCTGCAAGAGCGGTGACAAATGAATTTGCCGGTAGGCCATTATTGGCCGCTTTCCAACTGGTGCCGTTGTCGGTGGAAAGAATAATACCGGTGGCGGTAAAGGCAAAGATTTGCGAGCCGGAGACGGCAAGAGCGTATGTATAATTAGTGTTCACCGCCTTCCAACTTGTACCGTTGTCGGTCGAGAGAAAAATTCCTGCATTTGTCCCGGCAAAAAGATTCGCGCCGGAAACGGCAATGGCCTCGACATCATCGAAAGTCAAACCACTAATAAGAGAAGTCCAATCTGTCCCGTTGTTCGTGGAAAGAAATATGCCTCCTGCGATTCCAGAATAGATATTCGTTCCGGAGGCAGCAAGGGTGCTTACCTCGGTCGTTCCCAGGCCTGAGTTGACCGGAACCCAGCTTTTGCCGTTGTCAGTAGATAAATAGACCCCGCTGTCGGCGGTTCCGGCGAAGATATTTACTCCGCCTGATCCTTGGGGATTTACAGCAAAAGCATTGACCGAAGGGCCGGAATAACCGTTGACCTGCTGCCATTGTTGGCTGTACGATTCTGAGAAAGGAAAAATGATAATACAAATCAATAGGGGTAAATTTAAAGCTGCCCTATTCATAAGATCTCCGAGCCAATGTAATCGAGCAGTTGTAAAAACTGCATTGCTTCAAAACAAAATAATTAGTGTAAGGTAACCGGCTCAGATTCATTTCAGTAGATATGCATTGGATTTTGTCATGAGAGATGCTGGCCCCGCCGGATAATAATATGAGAGATGGGCGGTAGGTTGAAGATCGCCCCTCTTTTGCAAACTACTGCTAATCGAATAAAAATGCAACAGCCCAATAGTGAGGTCTTTTGAATCAAAGGTCATTGCGATCCCGCTCGAAGAGTGGGATCACAATGACTTTATTCATCAAAAGATTCTACTGCCAACAACCTAGAGGAAGAGTCTGGGCTGAGCGCGATGGTCAGAATTTTAGGGGGATTAATTAAGTAATAGCACAAAGGTCTTAAACGAAAAGAAATCTTCTGAAGTCATAGCATCACGAACATCCGCTTTCAATCCCTGCACACATCCACCCAACAGAAGGCCGTAGCTTACCTATAGACGGCAGAAGGAGAGCGCGTGCGCGCTTTTCTTTACAATCCTCAAAGTGAGTGGATCCGAAATATGGGGCCCAATGAGCCTGCAACGCGTGATTCTATGTGAGAGTCCTCGTTGGGTCCTATCTGGAAAAGTCGGGGAATCAATTTCGAGGCTGGTGAGGAGAGATTTTTTTGTAAGCAATGAAGACCGACCGCTCGAAATCTCCGTTACAATTTTTTGTGGGGATGAGCTAGTGGCAGGAATAAAAGTGAGCAAGATAGAACCGATTATTCGTGTTTGGCCGAAGGATGGATCATTTACAATAACGTACAGAACTTGGCAATAGATGTCTCTTGATTTGGGCAACGGTCTTTCGTAAATTGATACGGCTTAATTGACATGCCGGCATCAATAAATAATTTCAATTGCAAAACTGGTTGTCTGGATGCTGGTAGTAGGGGGGGGCACTTCCTATGCAATAAGAGAATCGGAGTGTGGTGACTAAAGTACTAACTAACCGGATGCGGATTTGTTTTGATTTATTAATCCTCAGCAAAAAATACTATTTCCCCGCCCTTGTAGTTCAACAGGATAGAACGGGAGTTTCCTAAACTTCTAATCGCAGTTCGAGTCTGCGCGAGGGCACAACACTTCAAAGTTTTCTCGTCACCACACTCATTAATATTGTTCCGCCGTTGGTGCTGCAATATTTACTTTTTTACAGTTCCTAAGGGGAGAAGCGCTCTCCCGTACACTTCGTTCAATACTTGTGCTATTCCGGTATATGCTGCTGAAAGCCCGCAGAAGATTCCTTCAAAGCCTGTGAATTGTTTAAGCGGTATGCTGTCTGTCGCATCGCCGATCGCAAGGAGAAAAAAGAGGATTGTCAGGGTTCCAAAGACGACTTGTAGTGCGTGGGACAATTTAAGCGTGCCGGCGAACATCAGCAGAGTGAAAACTCCCCACGAAGAGAGAAAGCAGATCATCCCCGTTTTTGAAGTGGCTTCCCCCAAACCCAATTTCGGCATGACGATGAGCGCGACCAAAATGAGCCAAAAAAATCCGTAGGAAGAAAATGCGGTCATTCCAAAGGTATTATTTTTCTTCCATTCCATGATTCCCGCGACGATCTGAGCCAATCCTCCATAGAATATCCCCATCGATAAGATCATTGAATTGAATTCATAGAATCCCGCGTTATGAATATTTAACAGGACCGTTGTCATCCCAAACGCCAGCAATCCAAGTGGTGCCGGGTTGCCGGTCGTGTCCTTTATTTCATATCGTGCGACGTCGCTCATGGAGAATTCCTTTCAATGGTTAATCATTGGGCTCTTTTTTAAAAAAAACTTTTCCAGGAGTTTTTTCTTCTCCCATGATTCTCACTTCCGCACCTTTGCGGGTGATTGAATTTCTGCGATCGGGCTGATGATGGAGCCAAGGAGATCGGGAAGTGAAGTCTCTCGTTCCAAATAGGGGTATCGTTCGCCGCCATGATAATTCACCGGGTACGTTTTAAAGAATTCGCCGTTTGCGGCAAGAAGGTCGAGCGGCGCGGAAAAAGCTTTGCCGAGTTTCAAGGCATCTCGAATAATATCCTTCGAATATTTCCGCCCGTTCACAGCAATCAGCTTCATGCCCGGACCGAGGCCTGCTTTAAACGCAGGCGTCTCGGGAATAACATCCACGATCGTCCCGTCTTCTTCGACAAGGATCCCGAGAGAGAAACGAAGGTCAGTAGTCTTCCTTACTTCCTCAATGGATTTCTGCATTTCATTCATCGTATCCCTATACACCAATTTCCAGCCGCCTTTTTCGATTCCGTCCAGCGGGGCGCGAGGGTTGAGGGATTGCAGCCGATTGTTAAAAAACGTTTTCCAATCATACGGAGCGACTTCGTTCATCACTGTCACGACATCTTCGAACATATACGGTTTTACCTCCGGGCCGTTATTTTTTCCGCCGTGGAAAATTCTGCAGAAATCGTCAAGCGACTTAGTACCGCTCGTAAGCTGTCTGATCTTTACGTCTGCTTCCAGCCAGATGAGGTATCCTTCGTCATAGAAATCTACATCCCTGCGCCAGGAATTCCAATCCGGCCTGGTATTGTATAACAGCTGGGCTTCGTCGTTTGCATCCTGCAAAGGACGCCATGACCGGCCGGGGCGATTGTCCATGATGGCTGCAACAAGCGCGAGGTCATCGCGAAATTCTTCGGGGGAGAAAAGGCCGGAACGAGCAGTCAGAATTGCCCCCAGATATTCCGTGAGTCCTTCATAGACCCAAAGAAGGTCATCTTTCATCGGACTGGAATAATCGCCTGTTGCAAGCCCTAACGGGCGTCGATACTTGCCGTTCCACGAGTGCACAAATTCGTGCGGCAACAATCCCGCTCGCACCCTGCGAAGATCGTCGTCAATCAAGGACCGTTCCGCAACCCGGTCGTCGCTGCTTTGATGATGTTCAAGGCCGAAGTGGGCAACTTGGTCGCTGAGCGTGTACAGGAAATCATAATGGTTGTAATGGTGCGTCCCGAAGAGTGCGTTTGCTTCGGTGACCAAATGTTTGTAGGCGGCGACCTCTTCCGGGCGGATGGCGAGCGCGGCTTCATTGTCGCTGAGAATGTCGAGAAAGTGGGGAACGCCCGACGCCGGCGTCAAATCAACGCGGCGCAGGTGAGCGCCGGTGAGGAGAGGCGAATCGATAAGCATCGTCAGCGAAACCGGGGCAAAACTGATGGAAGTATTCGTTTCACTTTTTACCGTGAGTGCAGAAATATATTTCCATCCGGCGGGGACAATCAAGCTTGGAGTAACGGTGATATCGTCGGGCCTCGCTGAAAGAGGATAGACAACGACTTGATTCCAGCTTAACACCAGAAGCTGGGCGGTTGAAGATGCACCGGAAGAAAAGCCCTCCTCCTGCGGCGGGAGAATGAAGTCAAAAGAAACGTCGATCCGGCCGACGCCGGTTGGAACTTCACAATGGATGGCAAACATTTCTTCAAGGTCACGTCTCCACTGAACCTGCTTTCCGTTGCCGGTAATTTTTAAACCCGCCATATCAATGACCGGTCCGGTCGGCCCATGCTCCCCGGGAATCCATTTTGGATAAAAGAGCGTTAAATGGCCCGGGAGGACTGCCATCGACTCCCGCGCGTGCAATATTTTTCTCGGCGCATCCGTTGCATCGACGGTAAGAGTTATGGATGATTGTTGCGTTTGTGCGGGTGTCAATTGTGGACAAAGAAGCAACAAGGCAAACGAAAGTCTCGTGCATAATAAAAAAAATCTTGAAGCCATTTCTCTCCCTTCAATTATTCTAAAGCGGATGACGTTAATTGCGGCTTTTGATTAAGGTTTGAAGCATTGTTTACGATTTGCTTAGGGAATACAGTTTTACAAATGAGCAAGTTCAGTCAGTCTTGAGATTCGGCATGTTCCGATTGGGGAGAATTGGAGGGAGGTGGGTGCTTTTGCTATGAATACTCCAAATCTCCGGTTGGCGTGGATTATATAGCAAATAATTCTATGAGTTGCAAGTGAGGTTGTATTAAGGTGATGTTACAGTTTGAAGGTCATTGCGAGCGGAGCGAAGCAATCTCCTAAATAAATGGGAATTGTCCCGCTGTACGGGATCCCTTCGGGACTTCGGCAAAGAGCGCCTCGCAATGACTTCTTCTTGAGAACGGAAGCCAAACTGTAACAGCACCTGTGTTACAGGTTTTGCCCGTCTGGCCAACTATGCTTTCCTTATTTCTTTGCCGGCCGTAAATACATGTTTTATCAAAAGATTTATAGTACACAAATTCAGGGCTCGCTTTATTCTATCAATCAATCTTGAAGGCACTTGGGGAGTCAATACAGCTCGATTATTTTTTTGATTCCGCACACGAGAAAAAAATTCGCAGCTGCGAATAGTAACTCAAGAGATGCTGAATACAGATTCACGTTGCCGCCCCATTTTGAGTTTTCAATTTGCTTTCAATCACTTGATTAGCGATGTCGACTTTTGTATCTTTCATTCCAGGCATATCAGATCTAAAATTCTTGATGTGGCCTCTAATCATTTTTCCAGAAGAATCCGGGCATACCGCGTTAATTTTTTTGTTCAGTATTTCCTGAATTCTCACTTCGATATCACTAAAGCACACTTTACGCTATGCGTTTTTCTAAGGGCTTTTTCCCAACGGTAAAAGAAGTTCCAGCCGATGCCGTCATTCCAAGCCATCAATTGATGCTTCGTGCCGGATTGATGCGTCCGCTGGGCGCTGGAATTTATTCTTTTCTTCCGCTTGGCTATGCGGTGATGAAAAAGGTCATCCAAATTATTCGGGAAGAAATGGATGCGATAGGGGGGCAGGAATTTTTACTTCCCGCATTGAACCCTATCGAGCTGTGGGAAGAGACTGGCCGTGTAAAAGCATTCGGCGATACGATGTTTCATGTCAAGAACCGCCCGCTTGTTCTTGCCCCCACACATGAGGAAGTCATTACCTCAATCGCCAGGAATCATATCAGGTCTTATAAGGACCTTCCCCAGATCTGGTATCAGATCCAAACCAAATTCCGGAATGAACCGAGGCCGAAATCGGGCGTGTTGCGAGGAAGGCAGTTCCTCATGAAAGATTCATACAGCCTCGATTCTTCATGGGAAGGTTTGGATGCGAGCTATGATCTTCATGCAAAGGCATACAAGAATATTTATTCCCGATGCGGGTTAAACTTCTTTATTGTCGGCGCGTCGAGCGGTGCGATGGGGGGAAGCGGTTCGCAAGAGTTCATGATAGAGTCCGATGCAGGCGAGGATACTGTCGCACTATGCGATCATTGCCGGTATGCAGCGAATGTTGAAGTCGCGATCTCGGGGGCTGCAAAAGCAACCCGGTTGCCGGAAAGCAATCCAATCCAAGAAATTTATACGCCGAATATCAAGACCATCGACGAACTCGCGAAGTTTCTAAATGTCGACACGAGACAATGTGCCAAATCGCTCGTGTACATCAGCGAAGGGAAACCGATCCTCATCTTCATGATGGGAAACGACCAGCTCAATGAAACCAAGCTTCGCGCTATTCTGAACGCCGACGTACGCGCAGCCGAGCCGGGCGAGTTATCTGCCCTGACCGGCGCGGATGCGGGCTCTATCGGCCCGATTGGGTTAAAAGCAAAATTCAGAATCCTTGCCGACAAACGGCTGGAAGGAGCGAACGGCTTGATCAGCGGGGCGAATAAGAATGACTATCACATAACCAATATCGACTTTAATCGTGACGTGACGATTGAAAATTATTGCGATGTCCGGACGGTGGAGAACGGTGAACCGTGCCCTCATTGCTCGAAGCCTCTCCGGATTGTCAAAGGAATTGAAGCCGGGCATATTTTCAAATTGGGAACGAAATATTCTGCGAGCTTGAAGGCGAATTTTCTGGACGTCGGGGGGAAGGAACAGCCGATCATCATGGGGAGTTACGGCATCGGTGTTGACCGAATTATTGCCTGCCACATCGAGCAGCATCACGACGAGAAAGGGATTATTTGGAGCAATGCTATCGCTCCGTACGATGTCCATCTCATCTGCGTTAATGCAAATTCGGAATCGGTGATGGCGAAATCGGAAGAAGTGTACGGCCGGTTGACGGAAAAGAAGATTGCCGTGGTGTACGACGACAGGACCAATGTTACACCGGGATTCAAGTTCAACGACGCCGATTTGCTCGGTATGCCCCTGCAAGTTATTGTCGGCGAAAAGAACTTGAAGAATGGGCAGATTGAATTGAAAGATCGTTCGACAGGGAAGCGTTGGACGGTGCCTGTCGATACTCTTCTCGATGAGATATCCGACTTTCTTCATAAGGGATAAAGGAAAGCCGACTTATCGACGATGTGAAAGACGTTCACATGAGTCTTTTACTCTTTAAACATCATTCCTCTTACCAGAGTATAAATGACAAGGCACTTTAAGCCGGTATCTTTTCCATTGATGTGCATTCCATCATAAACGCTATGCAATTCAGGAAATGACAGAACCGAAGCCGCTTGTTATGGAATTCTAAAATGCAAAGAAGCTAAAAGCCAAGCATAAGACCTATGCTACAAGGTTGAAAACTTAAAACGTAAAAATTAAAAGCTCATCCCGTGCCTCAGTTTATTCATCTTCATAACCATACTCACTACAGCCTGCTCGACGGTGCGACAACGGTCGAGTCTCTGTTGAACGCTGCCCTGGAACATAAAATGCCTGCTGTCGCGCTTACTGATCATGGCGTTATGTCGGGGGCAATTGAATTTTACAAGAAAGCCAAGAAGAAGGGCATCAAGCCAATTATCGGGTCGGAGTTTTACATCGTCACAAAAGGAAGCCGGTTCGACAGAGGGCAGATGGCGCAATCGGACACATTGCGGGGCGAGGGAAAATCAAAGGGAAGGGGCGTTTATCACCATCTCGTCCTGTTGGCAAAAAACGAAAAAGGGTACAGAAATCTTCTCAAACTTACGACGCTTGCCCACACGGAAGGATTTTATTACAAACCAAGAATAGATTTCGAACTCCTCACACAATATCATGAAGGAATTGTCGCGCTCTCCGCATGTGCAAACGGAGTGGTTGCTGCGCATCTTGTCAATAACAATTATGCGGAGGCGAGCAACATTGCGATGATGTATAAGGGGCTTTTGGGCGATGATTTTTATCTTGAGATTCAGAACCATCATTCCGATGTGGAAAAGAATGTTTTGGAAGGGATGCCGCGATTATCGAAAGAACTCGGGATAAAACTTATTGCCACCAACGACGTGCATTATATCAAGCCGGAACATGCCGTCGCACATAATATTATGCTCCTCATCCCCGATGCCAGCAGCACAAATATTCCGGACATTTCACAACTCCGTTACGGCACGGATCAAATCTATTTTAAATCGGCAGAAGAGATGGTTGCGCTCTTCAAAGAATATCCGGAGGCGATAGAGCATACGCTTGAAGTTGCAGAGAAGTGCAACTTAGAGCTGGACCTCAAGACGAACTTCATGCCCAAGTTTCCGATTCCCCCGGATGCGGGAGTGTCAACGCTTGAGGATTATCTGGATAAACTTGCAATGGAGGGATTGCGAAAGCGGTTTTCCGAGATCACTCCCGCTATCGATTCACGAATTAAGCATGAGCTCGGGGTCATCCGAAAAATGGGGTATGCCGGATATTTTTTAATTGTCGCCGACTTCATTCGTGCAGCCCGGGAAATGGGCGTGATGGTCGGACCGGGGCGGGGGAGCGCCGCCGGGAGCATTGTTTCCTATTCGCTGGGAATCACAAGCGTCGATCCGCTGAAGTACGATTTGCTTTTCGAGAGATTTCTTAATCCTGACCGCATCAGCATGCCGGATATCGACGTTGATTTCTCCGACAATAAGCGGGAGAAGGTTATCGACTATGTCCGAAAGAAATACGGCGAAGAATCCGTTTCGCAGATCATCACCTTTGGGACGCTCTCGTCCCGTGCGGTCTTGAAGGACGTCGCCCGCGTACTCGGCATCCCGCTTTCCGTCGTCGAACCTGTCACAAAACAAATCCCGGTTACTCAGGGGAAAGTGATGCCTATCGCTGAGGCGCTTGAAACGGTACCGGAATTAAAATCGTTTCGCGACAGCAAAGACCCGAAGATCCAGATGCTCATTCAGGTCTCGAAAGTGCTCGAAGGAATGAACCGCAACGCTTCGACCCATGCTGCGGGCGTTGTCATTGCGCCGGCAGCCATCAGCAATTTTGTGCCGATGTATAAGTCTCCTTCCACCGAACTCATGACACAGTACACCATGAAGGATTTGGAAGATGCCGGTTTGCTGAAGATGGACTTTTTGGGATTGAGAACATTGACGGTGTTGGAAAATGCCCTTGAATTGATCGCGAAGAACCATAGTGTCATACTCGACCTCGATGCGTTGCCGGAGAGTGATCAAAAAACATTTGAACTGTTTCACAAAGGGCAGACCGTCGCCGTATTTCAGTTTGAAAGTTCGGGAATGCAGGACTGGCTTCGGAAGTTGCGGCCGACCTCGATCAGCGACCTCGTTGCGATGAACGCGCTCTACCGTCCCGGGCCGATGGAAAATATCGGCGATTTCATCAAGCGAAAACACGGCCAGCAAAAAATCGATTATCTCCATCCGAGGATGGAAGAGACGTTGAGGGAAACTTACGGTGTTATTGTCTATCAGGAACAAGTGATGAGGATCGCGAGCGACATTGCGGGGTTCACTCTTGCCGAAGCGGACTTGATGAGGAGGGCGATGGGGAAAAAAGATAAAGCCGCAATGGCCGCCCAGAAGAACAAATTTATCGACGGGGCCAAAAAAACAAACGCTATTTCGCAAAAGCTCGCGGAAGAAATATACGATTTGATAGAGAAATTCGCGTCCTACGGGTTCAACAAATCGCACAGCGTTGCGTATTCGGTGGTCGCATACCAGACCGCCTACCTGAAAGCGCATTATCCTGCCGAATACATGGCGGCGACACTCACCTCGGAAATCGGAAACACCGACAAAATTGTGTTGCTCATCGACGATTGCCGCAAAATGGGAATAGAAGTGCTTCCGCCGGACGTCAATGAAAGCGAGCCGAATTTTTCAGTCTCAAAAAATGGAATCCGGTTCGGAATGGCTGGCATCAAAAACGTCGGCGTCAACGCTGTCGAGGCAATGATCCATGCCCGCGCGGAGGGAAAGAAGTTTTCTTCTCTGTTTGATTTCTGTAAAAGCGTCGACCTCCGTGTCGTGAACAAAAAAACCATTGAGAGCTTAATTCTCGCCGGAGCCTTCGATTCATTGAACAAAAACCGGGCGCAGATGTTAAATGCCGTGGAGCAGACCATCGCGGCAGCGCAAAATATTCAGACACATTCTGAACGGGGGCAATCGAATCTCTTTGACGGCAGCGAGTTAAAAGATTCGCCGCTCACTGCCCCGCCGCTGCCGGCTATGCCGATGTGGTCTGAATCGGAGAAATTGTCCAACGAAAAAGCCGTTCTCGGTTTTTATGTCTCCGGACATCCGCTGCTCAAATACGAAAACGAAATCAATTCATTTGCAACGCTTCATCTGGGTGACGTTGAAGGAGTAAAAAACGGGACTGTGCGTGCAGGCGGCATCATCGCCACGGTGAAAAAGAAAATTGACAAGAATAATAGAACGATGGCGTTTATGACGCTGGAAGATTTCACCGGGAAAGCCGAGTGCGTTGTCTTCTCGAGTCTATATAAAAAGCACGAGGAATTACTCAAACCGGAGTCTATGGTCTTTGTTGAAGGAAACGGTGAGGTCAGCGGCGACGTGATTAAAATAGTGGCAACCGACATCATTGCCATGGATAAGGTTCGCGAAAAGTTTGCGAAAAGGGTTTTTTTCCTTCTCAATGCCGATGAAATCGATGAAGGGAAAATGGCAACGCTGCGGCAGGTGATGGATAAAAACAAAGGGAACTGCAATTGCTATTTTAATGTTATAGGCAAAGAATTCGCGGAACAGCAGGTGTACGTTTCTCGGAAATATGCAGTAAGCCCGACCGATCAATTTATAGAGAGTGTGAGGTCGATTCTTGGAAAAAATGCTGTAAAAGTGTCAGCGTAATCATTCACAAAGGAGAAGTCTATGAAGGCAGTTGAAGTAAACGATGGTAATTTCCAAACCGAAGTGATCGACTCTACAACGCCGGTTCTCGTTGATTTTTGGGCGACATGGTGCGGCCCGTGTAAAATGATCGCCCCGTATGTGGAAGAAATGGCGACGGAGTACGACGGCAAACTTAAGGTCGGAAAACTTGATGTCGATGCCAACCCTGCCGTTTCCATGCAGTATGGAATTCGGAGTATCCCAACGTTGTTGGTTTTTAAAGGAGGGAAGGTCGTTGAACAGATCGTTGGAGCGATGCCGAAAAAAAATCTTGTTGAAAAAGTAAGCCGCCACATGGTGTAAGGCGGCAAGTTCAGAGGGGAAAAAAAGCCTGTCCTGCTGAGCAGAACAGGCTTTTTATTTTCCTGTTTATCGATGCGTTTTTGGGGTGCCGGGCTTTCCGAAGATCAATCCCTTCATCCAAACAAAAAGAATGACGAGAAACCCCACAGCAGCCAGCCACAGCATGTTGATCCAGCCCCCGGTAAGCATGACGACAAATCCCGCGAACCGGATCCAATCGGAGGATTTCGATGCCATGTGCTTTCTGAGGTACGTTCCGAAGGCAGACTCTTTGTACTTTTCCAAATCTGTTTTAGCGATGAGGATCAGCGAAACCACCGTCGATGGGATAAACGCAAGGCAGACTGCGGCGATGAGGTCATGATACCAGAGCAGATAGACGGCTCCGAATCCAGTGACGACGTCCGTAAGAAGTTTAACGGGGTGTATTTGACTGTATATTTTTTTTTCTTCGAGAGTCACCGTGTCACCGATATAAAAAGTTTATCAGGATATGTTTTTCTCGTTCAGACTTGTCCGACCCACCAGCCAGGGTCGTTTGCTTTGAATGCCGTTCGCAGCGCCTCGTAAAGTTTTTGTGGAAGCGGACCCTTTTCAATAATTGCCAGATTTTTCTTTAGGTGTTCTGGGCTCGTTGTCCCGACTATGCACGAATCAACACCGCGGGTAAATGCCGCAAACCGGAGGGCAATTTCCTGCCATTCAAGACCGGATGGGTCGACATCCATGGTTTTCCAGCGCCACCAATATTCTTCGGCATAATGGCTCACAGGGCATTCTGTGAAACGCCATGGTGCATTCGCCACCGGGCGTTTAGCGATGACACCCAGCCCCTTGGCTTTTTCCGTCCCTAAAATATTCTCGATGGCTCTCTGGTCGCAAATGTTGATTGAATGTTCTACACTCCCGAATCGTCCGCTTTCAACGGACCATTCGAGTGCTTCGTTCTCGCCGGAGTAAGCCGCAACCCGTACTTTGTGCTCACGGACGGCATCTTCAAGCGCACGAAGGGGCTCCCCCCATTGCAAAGTACCAATTGGACACGAATGCAAATGAACGATGTCTATGTAATCCGTCTGCAGTAAACGAAGTGCCTGATCGATGCCGGCACGAACGCAATCATAAGTCCAATTTTCATAGCCATCAATCCCATAGCCGACTTTTGTTGAGAGGATAAATTCGCTTCGCCGCCGGCTAAGATATTTTCCGATTCTTTCTTCCGACAAGCCGTACGCCCGCGCTGTATCGATGAGCGTGATTCCCGAATCGAGAACCTGATTAAGCAGCGACTCTACTTCGTTTTCCGGGAAATTTTCACTCCCGATATGCCCCGCACCAAATCCCAACGCAGACACTTTAATTCCGGTGTTGCCAAATTCTCTTTGTTCCATTGGATCCTCATTTGATAGCGGATCGTTTATTTGAGACGTGGTTTTTTTGGCCTTTGATCTTTACACTGACCTCTTTGTTCTTTTTCCGTTTAAAATTCTTCGGACCCGCTGCTTGCTCCCATCGGGATTTCCTGCGACAGTGAACCCGGCATTTTTGAACATCGACCGCGTTCCGGTCCATGAAAAAGCCGCGATGTAGAGGCCGTTTTTGTCCGGCTTAGTCGGATACCCTTCAGCGATTTCAGCTCCCCGTTTTTTCATTGCCTTGAGGGCATGGGCGAGCAGAGCCGATGCTACTCCTTTGCCGCGATAGGCGCGGGGAACAAAAAAACAGGGGAGAGACCAAACCCGGGACGAATCGTTACACTGCAGTGTTGGTGCGCGATTAAGTCGAGAAAAAGAATTTCGCGGTCCGAATGTGCACCAGCCGGCAGGCGTTTCCTTGTCAAAGGCAAGAATTCCATGCACTGTTCCGTTCCTTACACCTTTGCGGAGCCGTGTCTTTGCCTTCACACCTTTTACTTCCGCCCAGTGTTCACCTTTCTCAATTCTCCACGCCTGGCACCAGCATCCCCCGCAAGCACCGTTCGAACCAAAAAGCCGTTCAAGCTGGGGCCAAAGTTCAGGGGTCAGTTCTTTCGTTGTGAAAGGCATTGCGGCCTATTTCAATGAAAATTAAGAAATAAAGAATGGTGTGAACTCGTGTATGAATATACCCACGCTTAATTAAAGAAGCAAAAGCAAGCGGCGGGAAGCAATCCCCGCGTAAAAAAGATGTTGATTCATCATCATACTTGCTGGAATTGAAATAACCCGCCATCGGTCGGTTAAAACAATTGAAACTTCCTGTGAATTTATCTATATTACGGAAGAGAATTAAGCAAAAATGAACAATGTAATCCCGAGAACGGGATTTTTTTTGTTCAGAAATTAAAGATATCATTCAAGGAAAAGAAAGATTCCATGACGTACAAGAAGCGAACACATACATGCGGCGAATTAAGCGCGGAACAAATCGGCCGAACCGTTACCCTTACAGGGTGGGTTGACCGCAGGCGCGATTTGGGAGGCGTCATCTTCATCGACCTGAGGGACAGGTACGGCAAAACGCAAGTGGTGTTCGGCCCCCAGCACAATCAGGAAGTCTACCAGCTTGCAAAAGATCTGCGGAGCGAATATGTCATTTCGGTGACCGGGAAAGTGGAGCGCCGGCCCGAAGGGACAAGCAACGCAGAACTATCAACAGGTGAAATAGACATCCTTACAAATGAACTCACGATTTTAAGTAAGGCTGAGACTCCGCCGTTTCCCATTGAAGAAAGGGTTGAAGCAAGCGAAGACCTACGCCTCAAATACCGATATCTCGACCTTCGCCGCCCGCCGATGCAGCAAGCTCTCATCACGCGGCACAAATTGTATCAGATCGCCCGTCGTTACTTTGATGAAAATAAATTTATCGAAGTCGAAACTCCGGTCTTGATGAGAAGCACGCCCGAAGGCGCGCGAGATTATCTCGTGCCAAGCCGTGTTCATCCGGGAAAGTTTTATGCCCTTCCGCAATCTCCGCAAACATACAAACAGATACTGATGGTCGCCGGCTTTGACCGGTATTTTCAAATCGTCAAATGTTTTAGAGATGAAGATTTGCGCGCAGACCGTCAGCCCGAGTTCACGCAAATCGATGTGGAGATGTCGTTTGTCGACGAGGCCGATATCCAAGCTATTACCGAAGGCGTTATCAAAACCTTTTTCTCCGAGATTAAAGGCATCGATGTTGCTCCTCCATTCCTCCGTATGACTTACAAAGAGGCAATGGAAGGCTACGGAAGCGATAAGCCGGATTTACGCTTTGTATTAAAGTTTGCGTGCTTCAGCGATATTGTTGCCGGATCCGGGTTCAAAGTGTTTGCTGAAAATGTCGCGAAAGGTGGAGTCGTCGCAGGATTTACAGTGCCCGGGGGAGCGAGCTATACCAGAAATCAGATGGACAACCTTGTCGACTTCACTAAAGCGTTGGGCGTTGGCGGTCTGGCGTATATCAAAGTGACGGAAAAAGGGGCTGAGTCGGCGATTGAAAAATTCCTCGGGAAAGAATTGCTGGCAAAAATATGCGAACGAGCGGGTGCAAAGCCGGGCGATCTGGTGTTGATTGTCTCCGATTCATGGTTGAAAACGTATGCCGTGCTCGGAACGCTGCGGGTTGAAATGGCGAAAAGACTGAACCTCATCGATGAGTCGAAAAACAGCCTTCTGTGGGTTGTCGATTTCCCGATGTTTGAATATTCTGAAGAAGAGAAACGGTATGTTGCCATGCATCATCCGTTCACAGCGCCGAAGGGAGAAGACGTGAACTTCCTGGACTCCGATCCGTCGAAGGCACGCGCCCGCGCATACGACCTGGTGTTGAATGGAAACGAAATCGCCGGCGGATCCATCCGCATCCACACACCGGAATTGCAAAGCAAAGTCTTTGGCTTGCTCGGTATCGGACCGGATGAAGCGAGATCAAAATTCGGATTTATGCTGGACGCTTTTCGCTACGGTGCGCCGCCGCACGGCGGTATTGCATTCGGGCTCGACCGCATCACGATGCTTCTGACCGGGGCAAAATCTATTCGCGATGTCATCGCGTTTCCGAAAACGAGCAGCGGCATGTCTTTGATGGATGACTCCCCTTCGGAGGTTGATAAAAAACAATTGGATGAACTCCATATCCGCTTGAAATGATCTTTTGAAGTAACGACGCAAAGCGAACGAGCTTTCTCGTGATGTCTTTGCAGTCCAGTTCATATTCTATGAAGCAATCAATTCGCATAGCAAGCGGGCAGGGCTTTTGGGGAGATCTTCAGACGGCTCCCATCGGTCAGGTGAGAAACGGCCCCGTCGATTATATGATGATGGACTACCTCGCAGAAGTGACGATGTCCATCATGCAGAAACAAAAGTTGAAGAACCCGGGCCTCGGTTACGCGAAAGATGTCGTGCCGTTGTTTGAGGAAATTCTTCCTGATATTGTAAAAAAAAATATCAGGGTGATTACAAACGCAGGCGGTGTAAACCCGATCGCATGCCGTGAAGCGATTTTCGCCGTCGCCGAAAGGCTGAAGATCAAGAACCTCAAAGTCGGCATTGTTCTCGGGGATGACATCCTTGGAGACATTGATGCCCTCAGAGATCAAGGAATCATGCTTGATAATATGGAAACGAAGGAGCCCCTCGATTCCATTCGAACGAAGGTTATCAGCGCGAATGTCTACTTTGGCGCGTTCCCCATTGTTGAGGCATTGAAGCAGGGAGCGCAGATTGTGATTACCGGCAGAACCACAGACACCGGATTGACGCTGGCGCCGATGATGTACGAATTCGGCTGGGCAGAAAACGATTGGGACAAGCTTGCCGCCGGGACAGTTGCAGGGCATATCCTCGAATGCGGCGGCCAAGCGAGCGGCGGAAATTTTTTTGCGGACTGGAAATCGGTGCCCGATCTGGCACACATTGGATTTCCCATTGCTGAAGCGCATCCGGATGGGACGGTCATCATCACCAAACACGACCGGACCGGCGGTCTTGTCTCGAGTGCGACCGTCAAAGAACAATTGGTGTACGAGATCGGCGATCCAAAGAACTACATCACTCCCGACTGTATTGCCGACTTCACGACGATCCAATTAAAAGGCACTGCCATTAACCGGGTTGAAGTTCGCGGCGTGAAGGGAAAACCTGCAACCGGGTTCTATAAAGTCTCGATGTCTTATTTCGATGGGTATACGGCGTTTGGGACGTTAACCTATGCCTGGCCCGATGCTCTGGAGAAGGCATCGAAGGCGGACGAAATTCTCCGCATCAGGCTTTCTGATTTGCATTTAACGTTCGATGAAATCAGGACTGAATTTCTCGGCTATGATTCCTGCTTCGGCCCGCTTTCAAAAAATTCACAAGCGATGAACGAGGTGGTCATGAGAGTGGGTGTACGGAGCCGGGACAAAGAAGCCGTCGATCGGTTTTCAAAAGAAATTGCGCCGTTGATTCTCACCGGCCCGCCATCGGTGACCGGTTTTGCAGCCGGAAGGCCGAAGCCAAGCGAGGTGATTGCCTATTGGCCGGCGTTAATCCCGAAGTCGGCGGTAACGCCAAAAGTCATCGTTGAACAGCATTGAAAATTCAACTTATTCAAATCGCACACGCTCGGTCGGGCGACAAGGGAGATACGGGAAACGTCGGAGTGATAGCACGCAAACCGGAATATTATGTTCTCCTTGACAAATATTTGACGGTTGAAAGAGTGCAGCGTCATTTTGCCGGAATCTGCAGGGGAAAAGTCGAACGCTACGAACTTCCCAATTTAGGAGCGTTGAATTTCCTTCTGCACGAATCGCTCGGCGGCGGCGGAACTCGATCGCTCAAAAACGACGCACAGGGGAAAACGCTGAGCAGCGTTATGCTCCGCATGGAATTGGAAATCACCGAAACTATTTAAACTCAGGACAACCGATGTTTGAAGAATCAAAAGCTCAACTGAAAAAGTCCGCCGAACGTCTCGGCAAACTCAGGGGGTTTCTTTGACCTTGATACGAAAGAAAAAAAAGTCGCAGAACTGCAGGGGCAATCTTCCGCGACCGGATTTTGGAACGACAATGTTGCTGCTCAGAAAGTGCTTCAAGAGATCAACCAGCACAAGCAATGGGTTGACCAATGGACGAAAATCAAATTGACAATTGACGATGCCCAGGCGTTGATCGAACTTGCCGAAGAATCAAAAGATGAATCTTACCAGAAAGATATTTCGGCTGAAATTTCAGTCATTGAACAAGCCCTCGCCGACCTTGAATTCAAAAATATGCTGAGCGGCACCGACGACCATCGCAACGCGATTCTCACTATCCATTCGGGGGCAGGGGGAACCGAGTCTCAAGATTGGGCCGACATGCTTCTCCGCATGTATACACGATGGTGTGAAACGAAGAAATACAAGGTGTCGCTTGTGGACCGACTTGACGGCGACGGTGCAGGGATCAAAAGTGCGACGCTGGAAATACTGGGCGACCACGCTTTTGGGTACCTTAAGGCGGAAATCGGGGTCCACAGGCTCGTGAGGATTTCTCCGTTTGATGCGAACAAACGGCGCCACACGTCATTCGCCTCCGTTTTCGTCTATCCCGAAATCGACGACGACGTTGAAATTGAGATCAATCCTTCCGATGTTGAAATGGATACATACCGCGCCGGCGGAAAGGGGGGGCAGAACGTCAATAAAGTTGAAACCGCAGTTCGTTTGCGGCACATCCCGAGCGGCGTGATTGTTGCCTGCCAGGAAGAACGTTCACAATTTCAAAACAGGGAACGGGCGATGAAGATGCTCAAGTCGCGTCTTTACCAGATACGCCGTGAAGAGGAAGAAGCCCGCCTTGCGGCCATCGAAGGAACAAAAAAGAAAATTGAATGGGGCAGCCAGATTCGTTCGTACGTCTTCCATCCATATAACATGGTGAAAGACCATCGCACGGACGTCGAGACGAGCGACGTCCATGGCGTCATGGACGGCGACCTCGATAAATTCATCAAGGGGTATCTTATGATGTTCGGCGGAAAATAACACCAACAAACAGGGAATCGAACGATCCGATGCCGTACACTTCATTCATAGCACGGCGCTATTTAAAATTCCGGCGCGGCTCGGGGAAAAAGGATTTTATTTCGTTTCTCACCTTTATCGCCATCGCCGGCATTACGCTCGGTGTTGCGGCCCTCATCATTACCCTTACCATCCTCGCCGGCTTTGAACATGAGATCAAGTCTAAAGTTGCCGGGTTCACAACCCATATTCAAGTAACGGGATTTCAGAACCAGACCTTTAAAAACTACGACAGTGCTGCCGCACAAATGCAGGATTCCATTGGCGAAATTGTAGCCGTCGCCCCGTTTGTTTCAAAAGAAGGAATGGTCAGTTATGGCAGCGACGTTGAGGGCGTTCTTGTGAAAGGGGTTGAACCGGCACATGATATTACAGCGGCAAAGAATTATATCATTGAAGGGACATACGACCTCCGTCGCCACGAGGATCACATTGCAGCATGCGCCATCGGCAAGAAACTGCTTGTAAAATTACATGCCCATTGCGGAGATACGATCGCAGTTTTCGGCCTGACCGGCAGTTACGCTGAAATGCGTCAGCCGAAGATTCTCCCGTTTGTGATTGTTGCTGTGTACGAGTCGGGGATGTCGGAGTACGACGATGTTTATCTCTTCACGGACATTTCCACGGCACAAGAGTTGTTTATGGTCGGCCCCGCTGCCACTGGTTTTGATGTCCTCTTGAAAAACATCGATACCGCGCCGGATGTTGCTGAAAAGATCCAGGACTTGATGGGCTATCCCTATTATCCGCGAACTCTATTTCAACTTTATCGAAACCTGTTTACATGGATTGAACTTCAGAAACAACCGGTTCCGATTATTCTCGGCCTGATCATTCTTGTCGCGACCGTGAATATCATCGGTACGTTGCTGATGGTTGTAATGGAAAAAACGAATCAAATAGGAATCCTTAAGTCCATGGGGGCATCGAACGCCGATATAAAAAAAATATTTCTTTTTGAGGGATTGTTTATCGGATTGACGGGAACCATTCTCGGCGATCTTTTTGCATTCGTTGTGTGCTGGACTCAACAGACGTTTCATTACTTCTCGCTCAATTCATCGATTTATTTTATGACTCAGGTTCCGATTCTTTTTCATTGGCAGAATTTTGCTCTGGTCTCCTGTATCGCATTTCTGTTATGTCTTCTTGCGGCGTACATCCCGTCGGCGATCGCCGCCCGGCTGGACCCAATTCGTTCCATACGGTTTCATTAATGTCGTTCAAAGCATTCATAGCGAAACGGTATCTGATTTCCAAAAAGGAAGCGGGTTTTATTACCGTCATTTCAATGATTTCAATCATCGGAATTACCATCGGCGTTGCGGCGCTTATCGTGGTTCTTTCTGTCTTTAACGGCTTCAATGGGCTCGTGACTTCTATTTTAATCGGCTTCGACCCCCATCTTCGCGTCCAACAGACTGAGCATACTACAGCGCGAGATTTTGAGCGGCTTTCGGAAATGCTTCACGGCGATCCAACGGTCAGCGGAGTAGGAGCTTTTGTGAGCGGCAAGGCTATGATCGTGTCGAGAAGCCAGAGTAAAGTTGTTTTCGTCCGGGGACTTGAGGCGGCCAGCATCGATAAAGTTACGGGTGTAGAGAAAGATATTGTATTGGGCAAAATCAATTTTCAGGATTCTGCGTCCCATGATATGATTATCGGTATGACGCTTGCCGACAGGCTTGGCATCGTCACGGGGGACAGCGTGCTGATGATAAGCCCGGCCGGTTCCCAGCGCGCACTTCTCGGTTTTGGCGCGCCGATCGTTCGATCGTTTCGCGTGGCTGCCATCTACGAATCGAACAACAAAGATTACGATGCGCTGTATGGATATATGTCGTTACCTTCTGCGCAGCAATTATTTCAAGCGGGAAATAATATCCAGGGTTACGAAGTTCGCTGTAAAGACATCAACGATGCTGAGCCGATAAAAATGAAGGTTGAGGAGGCTTTTCCTTCCGCCTTTCACGTGATGACATGGTACGATTTGCACAAGGATCTCTATTCGGTGATGAAGATTGAACGCTGGCTGGCCTATATTATTCTCTGCTTAATTATTGGTGTCGCAACATTCAACCTCCTTGGTTCGCTCACCATGTCGGTTATTGAGAAGACCCGCGACATCGGTATTCTGAAAGCGATGGGTGCGACGAATCGCGACGTTATTTCCATCTTCCAATTTGAAGGATTGCTTATCGGCTTCATTGGCACAGTGGCGGGAAGCCTATTGGGGCTGATGGTCTGTTATTTACAACTACACTATCATTTGTTCGCGTTAGACCCGACGGTCTATATTATTCCGGCAATACCGGTTGAAGTCCATCCGCTGGATTTTCTTTCGGTCGCTGCCGCGGCTCTCGGGTTGAGCTATGCTGCAACTTTATATCCTGCAAGGCGCGCTGCGGCTCTTCTTCCCGCTGAAGCGATTCGTTGGGAATAGCTAGGAGTGATGATGCTTCTTTCAGTGATCAATATTCATCGACGGTTTGAAATTGGAGGTGGTAAACACCTCTCAGTTCTTAAGGGTGTTTCGATGGAGATCGACTCCGGAGAAATCGTAGCCATCGTCGGTCCGTCGGGGGCCGGGAAAAGTACGCTGCTGCATATCCTTGGCATGATTGACCGCCCGAATGAAGGCGAAGTGTTGTTGAATGGGAGGAGAGTTTTCGACGTCAAAGACGAAGCCCTTGCCTCAATCCGCAATAAAGAAATCGGCTTCGTCTTTCAATTTCATCATTTGCTCCCCGAGTTCACCGCCGCGGAAAATGTTGCCATCCCCGCACTTATTGCCGGTCACCGCCTTGCTCCCTCGTTGGAAAGAGCGAAAATCCTGCTTGCCGACGTCGGCCTCCAAGAGCGCCTTCACCATAAACCGAGCGAGCTTTCAGGCGGCGAGCAACAACGTGTAGCGGTCGCACGCGCTCTGATGAATTCGCCTCAATTGATTCTTGCCGATGAACCATCCGGCAACCTTGATTCCGAAAATGCCAAATCACTCCATTCGATGATACTCCAACTTCGGCAAAAACATCGTCAAACGTTTGTCATCGTAACCCATAATAAAGAATTTTCTGCCATGGCCGACAGAGTTATTACGCTCGTCGACGGCGTCGTTCAGCCTTAGCGGTGAAAATATGAGCGGGGAGAATGCTCTCTTTTTAAATATCAGTGGGAGAGTGGCGGCCGGTCAAAAAAAATGCGATGCACGTTTTCTGCCTCGCATTGTCGATAAATTTTTATTTTTTAAAAAAGCCTAGCTTAGTTTTGAATACTCCGTAGCATCAGGAAGCTGGTAAATTCGTTGGAGCGCCCACTTTACGCCGTTATACTGCAAGATCGCGACCATGGTCACCTGGAATCCGTTGTAAGTCCCGGTCGACGTTACCCTCATCTGAGTCCCCGAAAGTCCGGCCGGTCGATCGCCAACGTATGTCACGCTCCCGCCGCTGAAAGTGACCGTATTCGAAGGATAGGCCACACCCGAGTCACCTCCAACACTGCCTAATGCAAACTTTACACCGGCATTGGAAATTTGTCTTGCCTGGTCGTGAAACGCTTGAGATTGTGCAACATTAGAAATAGCCTGGTCGGTGTTCGTAAACAGCAACGTGTACATTCCGATCATAAAATATGCGCCAAAACCTACAAGGATCTTTGAAGTTCCCATGTTTACCCCTCGAATTTGTCGGGCTTCCTGCCGTAAGTGTCTCCTAGTGGCACACTGATTAGGCGTAAGTTAATCTCGCTCGAAGCAATTGCAATAGGTACTTAATCGTATTTTTACGGATACGGTCTATAGCGGATGAAATAAAAAATGTTGTCGTTTTGCCAGAAACCATGCTGATTTATCAAAGCTTAGAAAATTTTGCATCGGGTCACACGCCGGGCATTGATTGTTTTTATTGTATCGCCCGCCCGAGCCAATTCTTGGCAGGATAGCGATTGATCTTGAGTCAGGATTGTTACCTAGTGCTGTTTCCAAAAACAAGTATTGTATTTTTCAATAACTAATTCACCGCAAAGGTCGCCAAGGACGCAAGGTTTCTTAGCCTTTTTACAAAAACTTCTTTGCGATCTTAGCGTCCTCTGCGGTTATAATACAAGATTTAATATCGGAAACGGCAGTAGCATGAAAATCACTTCTTACTTGAATTCCGTTGATACATTCGTTAAAATATCGTATGCGTGCAACGAAATTAAAAATGTGTTCTAGCCTGTCTATTGCAGCTACTCTTTTCTGTATTGGAGCAACGGCGGTATGCCAGAGTGCAATGCCGTTGATGTCCAGTCAGACACTTCGCGCGCAAAGTTACCAAGTTTTAAAACAATACATGGGAAACGGAAAAGTGGCCGCGGCGCATGAAAAGTGTGGATTGCCCGCAATTTCGTATGCGATAAAAAATCGGGTCCGGCTTAGTCCGGAAGTACGCTCGGCCTTGGAAATTGTTTTACAGCGTCCGGCAAACCAAAAAAACATTCTGGTCGGAAACATGAGAGTGCATTACGATACAACAGGTGACAACGCCCCCGCGATGCTCGATTCGCTCTACCAGAAAATTCCTGGCACGGCTGACCAATACGCCGACTCGGTAGCGGCAATTGCAAACTATTGCGAAACATATGAGACCCAGGTGCTGGGGTATCTTCCCATACCGTCCGATGGGGAGGCAGGGGGAGGACCAGAGCACGACATTTACGTGACCGACCTCGGCGACTACGGCTATACGACCCCCGACAGCGTTCTTATCTCCAAGCCCGATGGCGGAGACGGCGAAACATGGACTTCCTTCACTACGATCGATAATGCATTTCAGTTTGTCGATCCTCCAAGCAACAAAGGAATGCCGGGCCTTCGCGTAACGCTTGCTCATGAGCTTCACCACAGTATTCAAATCGGTAACTACGGGTACTGGTCGAACGATATTTTTTTCTACGAAATCACTTCTGTTTGGATGGAGGATGTTGTGTTCCCGCAGGTGAAGGATTACCTTCAATACACAAGTTCGAGTGATGGCCATTTCGCAAACCCTCAGGTCCCGTTTAACTCGGACGATTTCATCATGTACAGCAGAGCAATTTGGGCCCACTTCGTTGCAAAGAGGTTCGGCAGAGATGCGATGCTGCGATCATGGGAGGAGATCAGGGAGGCGCCGCCGCTTCAGGCCGTCGATCTGGCATTAAGCAATCCGCCGTACAATTCAGGCTTTAAAAATGCTTTTGCCGAATGGACCGTCTGGAACTATTATACCGGCGCAAGAAGCGATTCTGTGCTCTACTATCCGGAGGGTGCACTGTACCCGGAGATTGCTTCAACATCGATTGCTTTCGCTCCCCCATCACAATCATTGGGCGGAAGTCTTTTCGTTCTCTCTTCTGCCTACTATAATATTACTTATGGTGCAGAGGCATCACCATTGCTAATTTCCAACATCGACCTCGACTCTGCAATTGAGGGATACTCTTCGGCTTTTCCATACTCGTATTCTTTAGTAGAAGAACAGAATTCCAATCTCTCATCGAACCTCATTGTTTCCGATCCTTCAAACTGGTACAGCAAAATTCTCGGCGGCGGAAATCTACTTCGTAATGCATTTCCAGACCCTTTTCGTCCGAACGGTTCAAACGAGATCAGCTTTCCCGTGAATGTCACAAATTCCATAGCGGGTACGCTTTCTATTTTTTCATCAGACATGAAACTTGTCTATTCCGGGACCGTCAGCTCTCAATTATCTGCGCTTCTCGGCGGGCAAGTGTTGCAATGGAATGGCATCAAGAATAACAATGAACTGGCGTCCTCGGGAATCTACATTTACTTTATTCAAACCCAGGGTCAATCCATCAAAGGGAAGTTTGCGGTACTTAGAAAATAGGCGGGTGCTTTACACGCTTCATTCTTCTGCTGCAACTGAGTGGTAGCGTATAAACGTAGTTAGCGCATGGAAAATAAGAACCTTGTTAGAATGATCAAGCTTGCCGATGAGTTCTTTGAGGCGAAAAACGACCCGATGCAAATTTCCGTCAATGACGAGACGATGGAAGTGCTTAAGAGAATTCATCCGAACACAATGGGAGAGGTAGCCAACAGTGATGGGCCGATCGCATGGGTTCTTGTCATTCCTACGACACACGAGCTGATGGAAGAATTTATTTCTAAAAAAATCAACGAAGATCAACTATTGCACAACACACCTCTGGGGTTACAGTACGATGCAGTGTACCTCTGTTCAGCTCTTGTCCTTCCGGAGGAGAGAGTCAAAGGACTGGCAACTCGTCTCCTCATTCAATCCATTCAGTCGATTAAGAAAAACCACCCGGTCAAATATCTTTTCTATTGGGGCTTCAGCCAAGAAGGAAAAAGCTTGGCAGAAAGCATTGCTAAAAAATTGTCCCTGCCTCTCTATTCACGAAAAGCTTGACGGTGTCATTCTCCGTCGTCACGCTTACCAATTCTGAATTTTTCCCGTTTTCTTTAGCGCAAGCCAAACGACAAGCCATCCTAAAATTACCACAGCGAGTAAATAGAGCCAGCTATCTGCGGCAGGAACGGCAGTGTGCGCTTCGATCATCGTCCAGAGAAGCGGAACAGAAAGGTACATGTTGTGCTGTCCGCGTTGGGACACACGGGGCACGAGGAGCGGGTCGGGTGCAGTTCCCGCTTTGACAGCTTCCAAAATTTTCCTTTGAGCGGGCAACATCGTCTCGAAAACATTTCCTATCATAATCACTCCAAACATCACTCCAAGGTGCATCACGTATCCCCGGTAGCTGAAATTTCCGAATTGGATCATGCCATAGACCATCGCTGCAATGATAACAAAACCGATCGCCCCAACAATGCGGATGTCTTTTCCAAGAGAGCTGTTTGCGAGCAACACATATACTCTATACATAAGAACTACGAGGATAGCCATAACATAGCTTCCCGCTGTCCATTGCTGCTGCAACTCAATGGTGAGCCCGCCGGCATAAAAAATCATGATCAAAAGAAACACGCCAAGTAAGCCTGTCCAAACAGCTGACCACTTGAACCAGTAAAGTGCACGTGGAATGAGTTCTAGAAGGTTCCTTTTTCGAACCCCTTCTTCGGCTGTTTGAATAAACGGAGTAAACACGAGGTTGAACCACCAATTCAACCCGATGAAAAATATTCCCGCAACAACGTGGAACCATCGAAAAATGACGCTCAAAAAATCCATGAACTCCATACAACCTCCTTGAATGGTGAATGCATGTTAAACAGTTTTTTTGTCAATCCGATTCTGCCGATCATTCATAGTGTCAACGGAGGGAAAACAAAGAAAAGTTGCAGTTCAGTGTCCGTATTATACTGCAATTCTTCCGTCTTATACGGGACAAAAAATTTATCCCCGGCCTTTACTTCAATTTGTTGTGAGACTGACTCTATGCGCCCGTTTCCTTTAGCGACAACCCCGATATAAAATGAATCGGCTTTTTTCTTATACTGTCTCCGAACATCAAGTTTGTTCACGGAAAAGCAGGGGGTTTTTTCAAAATCAATCAATTGGTACTCGATGCTTTTTTCTTGAACGGCAATAATTTCTGGAGAGCAAAACAGCTTCCGTTTGATTTCGTCGGAGGATAGCTTATCGAAGCTTATCATCTCGGCCGCAAAATCAATGTTTCTTCCCATGAACCGCGATTGTTCGGGCAAGACATATCCTCCCCGGTTGAATTCAAACCGCACAGTAAAATCCGTGGGTTCCATTATTTCAATCATCAAGATGCCTTCGCCGATTGCATGCGGCAGACCGCCGGGGACCATGAAAACATCACCGGGTGCAACGGCGATTTTATCGAAACACGACTGCAGCCGGGGAATATCCTGATGTTGAACAACTTCGCAAAATGTCTCCCTGGGCAATGGATGCTGAAAACCGATGAAAACATACGGGTCTTTAATTTCTTCTCTAACGCTTAAAATGACGTATGCCTCTGTTTTTCCCGAATTGCTGTTTAAATATTTTTTTGAAAAAGAAATTGTCGGATGGGCCTGAATGTGCAAACGAACGGCAGAATCAAGCAGCTTTGTCAGAACTTGTGTGTGAGGTCCGAACTTGTCAAAGTGGTCGACTCCTAAGAACTCTTGAGGGAATTGTTGGAATAGGGCTTTGAGGGTGAATGCTTGCCCGTCAATTTCGACTTTTGAATATCCTTCATCGGGAATATCTTCGCGGCCAATGTTTGTTGCCCTGATTGTTGAGGCAATCCAGTCTTCTGGAAAATGGCTATCCACTGGAGATGATTTACCTTCCAGCATGTCTAAATATTTGCCTCCGGAGTATGTTCTCCAAACTCTGTTTGGCTTCAATGGGAGTATTTCTGGAATTTTCATAAACATTGCTTGGGTGGTAAAAATGTTGTTCCCGCAACGATAGAAAGCCGCACCTTCGAAGATTTTTCACCGTGAACGTTGCTGTTTTTCATAATCAGGGAATGTACCGATTTAGAATATCTTCTACCAGCCGTATTCTTTTAGAAATGATCATCACGGAGATGGAGATTGTCCCGTTGTATCGGATCCTCCAAATGAGCTCTTCGGACCTTCGGCAAGGAAGAAAATCCTGTTGACCCCGGATTCTATACGACCATTACCCGTCGTAACTGACTTTTGACCCCTAATATAAAAATTCTTACCTTGATGCGAAATCAATTATTGATAGGCCAGGCAAGACATGAAAGACTTTACTGATGAAAAACAAAATCGCTGACAAGAATTTTCTTCTTCAGACGAAACGTGCGGAAACATTATACCACGACTACGCTGAAGCAATGCCGATCATTGACTATCACTGCCACCTTTCGCCGCGAGAGATCGCTGAAAATCGGCAGTTTCAGAACTTAACTCAGGTATGGTTAAACGGGGACCACTATAAGTGGCGCGCAATGAGAACATGTGGTGTGGACGAGCGCTTTATAACCGGAAATGCGAGTGATTGGGAGAAGTTTGCAAAATGGGCCGAAACGGCGCCAAAGACACTTCGGAACCCTCTCTACCATTGGACCCACCTTGAATTGAAACGTCCGTTTGGAATCGACCGCCTCCTCGACGCTTCGACGGCGAAAGGGATATGGGATGAATGCAACGATAGACTTGCAACGCCTGAATTCTCTGCGCAAGGTATTCTTAAACAAATGAACGTTGATGTAGTTTGTACGACGGACGATCCCGTCGATTCACTCGAATTTCATCAGCAACATGCAAAAAAATCCAGCCGCACTAAGATGTTCCCCGCACTCCGTCCCGACAAGGCTCTCGCCGTCGAAGACGCCGAATCATTCGTTCGTTATGTGAAATCTCTATCGCATGCTGCCGGCATTACCATCACTTCGTTTGATCGCTTTCTCGACGCGCTCCGGCTGCGGTACGATCATTTCGCAAAGCATGGGTGCAGGGTTTCCGACCATGGCGTCGAGACGATGTATGCCGAAGATTACACGGAGTCGCAGGCTAAGGCCATCTTCAAGAAATTACTGCAGAAAAAAAGGCTGAGCCCTATCGAAGTCAAGATATTTAAGTCGGCAATGTTGTATGAATTGGGCATCATGAACTGGGAACACAAATGGGTTCAGCAATTTCACGTCGGCCCATTAAGGAATAATAATACCCGCATGCTGCGCACCATCGGTCCGGACACCGGTTTCGACTCTATTGGCGATGAGCCTGTCGCAAAGCCAATGGCGAAGTATTTTGACCGGCTTGATAATGAAAACAAACTCACAAAGACCATCCTGTACAATATTAATCCTCGTGACAACGAATTGTATGCGACGATGATCGGAAACTTTCAGGATGGCTCCGTTCCCGGAAAAATGCAATACGGCGCGGCATGGTGGTTTCTTGATCAGAAGGATGGCATGACGCGCCAACTCGAAGCTCTTTCGACCATGGGGGTATTAGGCCAATTCATCGGAATGATTACGGATTCCCGGAGTTTTCTCTCATATTCACGTCATGAATACTTCCGACGGCTAATTTGCAATATTCTCGGCATGGAAATGGAGCAAGGAATGTTGCCGGATGATATGGGACTTGTCGGCGGGTTTGTGAGAGACATCTGTTACAACAACGCGAAGCGATACTTCGAGTTCACGTGAGGTTGGGGAAGTGAAAAGAGCGTATTCGGAAGCATCCATGAAGCAAGAGGGAACGCGTCGCCGGCATAGTTCGTATGATGAATGCCCCGTCATCCATTCTTTAGAAAACTGTTGAAATGAATATTTCTTTTGAGGCTATGAAATGAAAGAACCCTTGTCTTTATTGTTGCTTGCCATTGGCTTGCTTCCTGTTTCTGCAATCTTCGCACAAGAAAAAAAAGTCCCGCAGGAAATTCCACCCGGTCAATACGATGAATTGAAGGTGCCGCCGTATACGCTACCCGACCCGCTCCTCATGTTGAATGGCGAGAGGGTGGGCGATTCAAGCGTTTGGAGGATGAAGCGTAGGCCGGAAATTCTAAGAATGTTCGAGGAGAATGTTTACGGAAAAGCGCCCGTCAACAGGCCGGAAGGAATGCATTGGGAAACAACAGCAGAGGATAGGGACGCCCTGAATGGCTCTGCTGTAAAAAAGAAAGTGACAATTTATTTTTCTAAGACGAACGGCTGGCCTAAGCTTGAGCTTGATGTCATTTTACCGAAACTCGGAAAGGCTGCGCCTGTTTTCGTTGCGTCGACCTGGGTTCCTGATGCCGAGCTCGTCATCAGAAAAGGGTTTGGCCTTGTGACATTCGACGCCCGGGAGATCGAACCGGACGACAAAGACAATGCATACGTCAAGGGAATCAGGAAGTTCTTCGATCCACCCGACAGGAAGGCAGCAAGGCAGGATGAATGGGGGACGATTGCCGCTTGGTCTTGGACGATGCGGAGAGTCATGGACTACGTGGAAACAGACACTGCAATTGATACTCGAAAAGTGTGCCTTCTCGGTTTTTCTCGGTTCGGCAAAGCTGCAATGTGGGCCGGTGCTCAAGACGAACGATTTGCGATAATCTTTTCGTGCGAGTCCGGATGCGGTGGGGCGACGATTATTCGCCGCGGTATTGGTGAGACAGTGAAGCTGATCAACGATCAATTTCCGCATTGGTTCGACGGGAATTTTAAAAACTTCAATGAACGTGTGAACGACCTTCCCGTCGATTGGCACATGCTTATCGCTTTGATGGCACCGAGGCCAGTGTACGTATCGACGGCTGAAGAAGATTTATGGGGCGATCCTCGCGGAACATTCCTCGCAGCAAAAGCTGCAGGACCCGTGTATGAATTATTCGGAAAATCCGGTTTAGGCGTGACCGAAATGCCGGCGGTAGAAATGCCCGTCGGTGATTTTATCGGATATCACATGCGCAAAGGCAGACATGGTCTCATCGATTACGATACGGAAAAATTTATCGAGTTTGCCGAGAGACACTTTTCACTGAGTGATGTCAATGTCAACCGTTAATCAGCTTCACTCTGTTATTGTATTCGGGGGCTCGGGTGTGATTCAAAAGTAGCGCTGTTTCTGTGAGTGGATCGAGATGAAATGACGGTTGGTATTTCCGTGCTTCAAATGTCCCCAGTTTGAACTTATAGGCCCCCCCGCACATAGGCTTCGGTCTGGTTCTGCCGTGCCTCAATTTCACGATGCAGGTCATTTAAAAATGCAGGACGCAAAGGCATCCCGCACTCAATACTCTGCAAGAAACCGGCGGAATAGAATTCACGATGACGCGCGGCCGTCTCCAGAATCAGAAAAGAGCAGCTTTGTTCTACCATTTCTTTTATTTGACGTGCATATCTGCGATTGAGGCGCGACAATTGCCCCGCACAGTGTTTGGCAAAAAAGAGAAGCCGCCGGGCAGCGCCATCAAGATCGTCTCTTTCTGCGATCCGCAAAAAAGGGGTTGAATGGGCATTGATCCCATCCTCGTCAATATCCCGGAGATCGTCGACCAGCTGAAGCAGAACGCCGTATGCAAAAAAGGAATCCGCCTCTTCGTTATTGAGATGGCCTGCGGCTAAATAGCCGTCTGCGAGGACTGAAGTTCCGCCTTTTTCAATGGTTATTGCTGTCAAGTTTTCTTCATCGTAGCCGGGATGGACGCTGTGGAGAAGAAGGCTATTTGTTTGAGCACGATGAATTGCCGCGAGGCTAAAATACACATCGCTGAATTCCAACGGCGGATATTCTTTTTCTATCATCGCCAATAGCTCTGCAGTTTTTCCCGTCCAATCATCTATCGGCCCGCACTTGTTCCCCAGCAACCATCGGTTGAGCCAACGGATGTAAGCCTGTTTTTCGTCCGATGTATGTTCACCGCTGTCCAGGCCGTTGTCGGTGTAAGGGTATAATAGGCTGTAGGCAAACGAGGATGGAGTCAAATGAATCTCCCGCCCGGCGATCATCTGGATGCTGTTGAACACCCAGAGATTTCTGAGCGCTTGGTGGATGTCGCCTTGTGAAAGAGAAGGATCGAAAGCCTTCGCCTCTTTCATGAACCTCCTGGTCACTTTCTCAGACTCTTCAAAGTACTTTTCGTTTATCCCCTCACGAGAAATCAAAGATGATCCGACAACAGTTTTTATGAGATCGAACGAAACGGGGGTGGTTTCGAGATTCTCGAGATCCCCATTCGTGCCGAACGCGATTGGATATCGTTTCATCTGGATTTGTAGCTGTCTTTCGTTTTCACGTTGTTGCCACGGCGTAAAGCGGCGGCTGAATTCAGGTTCAACATCAGGAAGGTCATGCCATAAAGCGACGTACTTTTCCGTTAATCGGTGTACGGTGGTCTCGAAGTATTGCGCTCGTGAAGGTCTATCCATGGGTGCATCGTATTATGATTAGAAGTTATCTCCCATAAGTTTACGCACAAAGGGTTGTAAAGATTCGATGGTTTGCGGTTTTTCGAGCCCGGAGATTAAGATTGGATTGCGTGTAAGGGAACTGTCCAGCTGTCAAGGAGTTTTTACTCTTCACGATATTTAAAGATATCATTCCGCCGGTACTGAAGATCATGGGAAGCATATGAAGGAAATCGTGTGCTGTCTTTCACTTCCAGCACACTTATTTCAAGATGTTCGTATGATACGTTCAATGCATTCTGAATGAGGGAGTCCAAGAGCTGCTGGCTCCGGCACTCGTCAGAGAAAGTTAAGAGCGGGGAAGAAGGAGAATTACTTTCGCGTATTGACAATGTGATGTTGTATTCACGCAAGCCGCCTCAATTGGTGAGAAGCCGATTGTTGCCGTCAATCGTTAGTATGGGCAATTCTCAAAATAATGTCAACTTCACAAAGATGATGCAGTGATGCTATGAGTTTTTTACCTTGCTTCTCCTGCTGATTCCTCATACATTCTCGGGTTCAGTTCATCGGTTGGCAAGAGGAAATATCTGAGCGATACTGAAACATCGGTTGATCAATGAGAAGACGATCGCTGTTGTGTTATTTAAGATACTTAACATCTGAAAAGCCCGCCTTGTGTCCATCGCACCGGAACAACCACCATTCGAACGGATATATTATGAAGAATATCGTGATTCTCTTTTTGCTGGTAACAGTTGCTCAGGCTGAATTGCGGCACAGCGCTGTTATCATTCCTGTCGTATTTTCCGACAATATGGTACTGCAACAGAATGCAAATGTTCCTTTCTGGGGTAAGGCTGTGCCTGGGACCAAAGTCACCGTGAAAACCAGTTGGGGGAAGATTGCTAGAACGGTCGTGAAGGCTGACAGCTTATGGAATGTCCGCTTGGCAACATTGAAGGCCGGCGGTCCCTTTGAAGTAACAATCATTGTTGGCGATTCAGTTGTCACTTATAAAAACGTCATGCTCGGTGAAGTGTGGCTTTGCTCCGGCCAATCTAATATGGAAATTCCTCTTGAAGGATGGCCGCCGGGGAATCCGATCCAAAATTCTGAGGCGGAAATCGAGCAAGCAAACTATCCGGATATCAGGCTGTTCACGGTGACAAGAGCTGTTTCTATTTCGCCGGAATTCGATTGTGCAGGAAGATGGATCGAATGTAATTCAAAGACGGCAGCAAAGTTCAGCGCGGCAGCGTATTTCTTCGGGCGAAAATTGCATGCAGAATTGAAAGTTCCTATCGGCTTGATCTTCTCCAGTTGGGGCGGAACTAAAATACAATCATGGATCAGCGGAGCATACTTGAGAGAAATTGCCGGCTACAAATCAACCGTGGATAAAATTTCCAGCGATACCGGCGAGGTTAAAAAGTTGAATGCTTGGATACGGAGTCATCCTGCGGTGGATATCAGCATGAAGGATGCCGCGCATCAATACGAAAACCTGGACTTCGGCGACAGCGCCTGCTCAACAATGGATTTCAACGACAGGGCGTGGAGAAAAATGGCACTGCCGGCACGATGGGAATCAACAGCAATAGGAGATTTTCACGGCACAGTCTGGTTCAGGAAAAAAGTAGAGATACCGCGAAGATGGCAGAGCGAGAAGCTGGTAATAGAGTTAGGACCGATCGACGATATGGATGCGTGTTATGCGAATGGCATTCGTATCGGAGCGATGGAAAACGGAGGATTCGGCCGAACTCCTCGCATTTACCCGCTTCCAAAAGAATTTGTCCGCGATACGACTGTAACAATCGCTTTAAGAGTTATTCATAATGATGGAGCAGGCGGAATCTGGGGAGGCGGAATGAAAATGCGAATTCACCCCGAAATTGCCCACGACACTACAGACGCCGTTGCTCTCTCAGGAGAATGGAATTATCTCCCCGTCGCTGAATACATGGGAAGCAATTTCTACATGTACAAAGTGTTGGGAGAAGAATTCTATGGTCGGCCAAAAGCTACGCTGAGCATCGGATCGAGCTCTCCAACAATGCTCTACAACGGCATGATCGCCCCGTTGATTCCTTATTGCATTAAAGGCGCGATATGGTATCAGGGGGAATCGAATTCCGGGTCTCCCGACGATTACAAGGATCTCTTCTCATTGATGATCAAGAACTGGAGGAGCGGCTGGGGAGAAGGAAATTTTCCTTTCTATTACGTGCAGATCGCTCCATATTCATACGGCATGAATACCAAATCGCATGTTATCAGAGACGCGCAACGCCTCACGCTTGCTGAACCCAATACTGGAATGGCTGTAACTCTGGATATCGCCAGTATTACCGCTATTCATCCTTCGGATAAACAGGATGTTGGTCTAAGACTCGCATTGTGGGCGCTTGCCAAAAGCTATCACAGAAATGTGATTTGTTCGGGACCGCTTTACAAATCGATGAAAACCCGGAAAGAAAAAATCATTCTCTCATTCGATTATGCCGGCAAAGGCCTCGTCTTTAAAGAGAACAATGGAGAATCAAATTTCCTCATTTCCGGAAAAGACAGCATATTTGTAAGAGCCAATGTTGAAGTCGACGGGAAGAGACTTATTGTATCCAGTAACGAAGTGAAAGAGCCGATCGCAGTCAGATACGCCTGGACGAACGAAGCGGTGGCAACTCTGTTCAACAAGGAAGGGCTGCCGGCATCGACATTCAGGACTGATCGTTGGAACCCGTGATGAGTAAATGTCGGATTGGCGTAGGGCTTTGGATAATTCCGTAATCTTTCAAGAACAGAAAGGCGGTTGCATTGAAAAATATCGTTTTTGTATTATTAGCGCTTGGTATTTTCTCTTTTTTATCGGCCGATCGAGGCTTCGCTCAGGAAGTGGTGCCACTTTATTCGGGCAAGGTACCGAATTCAATCGGTATCAAATCGGGAGAGATATTGGGGGACGGCGGCGGAATAAAGTCGGTGAGAAACGTCAGCATCCCTTCGATGTCTGTTTATCTCCCGGACAAGAATCTATCAAATGGATCGGCGGTCATCATTTTCCCTGGCGGAGGTTATTATCTTGAAGCCTATGAAATCGAAGGGATCCAAATCGCTGAAGCGCTGGTGAAGTACGGAGTTGCTGCGTTTGTCGTCAAATACAGGCTCCCCACCGACTCGACAATGGTTGATAAAGCTATCGGTCCTTTGCAGGATGCCCAGGAAGCTATCAAAGTGGTGAGGGAGCGCGCCGGATTGTGGAGAATCGATTCCAATAAAATTGGGATCATGGGATTTTCTGCCGGCGGGCATTTAGCGTCGACGGCCGGCACTCATTTTGAGAGAGCCATTATTCCCAACAAAGAAAACACCAGCCTGCGTCCCGATTTCATGATTCTTGTGTATCCGGTAATAAGTATGACAAATAGGCTGGGCCATACTGGTTCCAGGAATTTGCTTCTCGGAGATCATCCGTCCGACTCACTTATTAATTTTTTTTCAGGTGAGAAAAATGTTACCCATAATACTCCGCCAGCCTTCCTGATTCATGCTGAAGACGATAAAGGGGTCGATCCGGACAACAGCATCGAATTCTTCGAAGCGCTTCGTCGTAATGAAGTACCGGCAGAGCTTGTGATTATTCCGAAAGGAGGGCATGGATTTGCCGCGAATGTTCCGCCGGAAAAATGGATGCCGCCGATGCTGAATTGGATGAGAGAGAACGGATGGATAAAATAAAAGGCCGGTTGGCGAAAAATAGAATTCAGGGCTGAGTTGCCTTCATTGGAGCGATCTGTCGTTCACGGTTTATAACTCACCGCGGAGTTCAACCTTTGGCCCGATGGAGCGAAGAATGACTTTGTGGCCTTCATCCGACTCGACCATCCCCCAATGGAGTGCAAATTGCTCGAAGAGATAATCTGCTGGAAATGCCGCCGGAGTGCCAAACACAACCTCTTGCGCTCCCAGCTGGGCTGCAGTGTGTGCGACCGCGTACGATACGTTGTTCGTCGGAACGACGATTGGTAGAACGGGTTTCCCTTCTTTTTCAGCCATCTTAATAACCGCGGAGAAAAGCTCTACTCCGTGACTGCTCATCGATTCTTCAACCTCTGAACTCTCTTGCCCTGCAAGAACGCGGGCGGTCATCACGACAATGTCGGTGGTTTCTGGGTCTGTCTCATCAAGGACTTTTTTTAATTGGTCCAGGCGTCCCGGATTTCTGACCGTAACCAATTTGCGGATGGTGTGAGTGCATCCGATCGCTTCGGCCGTCAGTTTGCTCTGGGCGAGGACGTTGAATTTTTCAAGGTTGTGGTCTTTATGTACCGATCCTCTTTTATTCAAGTGTTCCGAAATACCGAACACAATATAAAGAAAGATCGTAAAAGCAATTCCTCCTTTTGTTGCAGTCGGCTTTGTGAACAAATTTACAATGCCGAGAAGAAGCAAGACCAGAAAAATTAAACCAAGCCCGATTGGAATCTCAACCCCCCTTATAGTGATATTCGGCGGAACTTTCCACTCGCGAGGAGATTTGTTCTTATAGCGGAGCACGATCATAGAATACGCTTTCATGATGAAGCTCCAGACGACGCCGAAGGCATACGCCTCTCCAAGAAGAAAAACATCTCCGCGACTGGCGATGATAATGACGGTTTGCAGAAGACAGAGGGTGTTAAGGGTGCGGTAAGATGTGCCATATTTTGGATGCGGCCTCCTGAACCAATCATGGAGGACTCCGTCTTCGGCTACACGGTTCAATACACTGTTGGCGCCGATGATGGCAGTGTTGACGGCTCCAGCGAGGATAAGAAATCCTGTGAACACCACAAAAGCCTGGAGCCCCAGCAGCATGCTTTTGGAACCAACGAGATGCATGGCAAGGCCGCTTAGTGCGTTTTCGTTGTACTCGCCGATGAGCTCACTCTGCGGCACGATCATCGAGGCAAACAACGAATTGACACCGGTGAAAATGAGGGCAAAGATAAAGATAATCATCCCCACTCGTTTCAGGTTCTTTAACTTGGGGGCTTCAAGTTCGCGGTAGACCTGCGCGAGAGTTTCTTCGCCGCTGACGGCAAGGATTGCATGACCCATGCCGACGAGAACGCCGACAGCCCCGACCGTCTTCAGCCAATCAACGTGTTTGAGCCAGCCGAGCGATTCGTCCGAAAGGTGGATCGAGAACGGAGGGAGATGCCCCCCCCGCACTCCGAGCGTGACAAGCGACCATACGAAAAGGATGACTGCTAGAACTGTTGTGACCTGGAAAATCCGCAATGCTTTCTCGCTCGATTCCTCGATGCCGATAATATTCTTCCGCCAGAAGTAGAACTGGATCACGAGGGCTGTTCCAACTGAAACATAGGCTACTGGCAACACAATTGGGATGCCAGCATAATGCAGAAGCGCATTAAGGAGTCCGGCGATGTATTGCCCGGCTGAAACTGCACTGATCGGAGCTGTGATGAGATAGTCGAAGATGAGGGCAGAGACCGAGAATTTTGCAGCTGTTTCACCGAGGGCCTCATGGACAACGCGGTACACACCTCCCCGAACGAACATTCCGGACGATTCTATATATACGGCCCGGATCCCGTATGCGAACAGCATGACGAACATAATAAACCATGGAGCCGACGCTCCCACGGCTTTTTCCGCGATCCCGAGCGCATAGTATGCGCTTGAGGCAAGGTCTGCCAAAACAATCGCCGAGGCTCGCCAGAACGAAATAAACGACAACATTACGGTCGTAATAATTACGACACGGATTCGTTTAGAGTCCGATGAATCAGCTGGGCCGGGTACTTGAATGAATGTTTGTTTCATTGATTAGATCGAGGCAGGAGGCATGCAGATCGAATCAATAGCGCTGATGGAATAAGTAGGCAATTCAATTGCGACAGGGGCGGATCCTCTGATCTGCGAGACCCGTATGCTGTAACGCGTGAAGCTTTCATAAAAAGGGGCGATTTTATCTGCATTGTTTGCAGACATGGATTTCAGTCCGCTTCTGGTTCTTATTTATCAAGTCTTAGATTACCGAAAATTTCTTATTAAGATAGCAAAAAAAAACAATACTTCCACCATCTTTATTTGCAGGACATGGACCGATACGAATAATCAGTCTATGTGACGCGAGTATTCATTGCTCAAAGTCTTTACAAAAACGGTTGATATGTGACTGAAATGATTCCGGAATGGGTAGCTTTGCATTTGACTATGAAATACGGTAGTTTTACAACAGCGACATCCGAGATAATAAATCCCCAAAAGGGACGTTCAAAAATGCAAGTAAAGCTTTCACTCGTGTAAACATTTTCAGAACGTTGATCATTTGATTGTTTCTTCCAAAGGAAGTATGGTAACTCGCCTTCAGAAAGATATTTTCATACTCTTTTTTTTTGCAGTGACAATCCCTCTTTGCACAAATTTCATTCTCGCCGAAAGCAGATTTTACGACAGCGGAAGGGCCTATTTCTTTAGCTGTTGCCGATTTTAATGACGATGGTAAGTTGGATATTGCTGTGGTGAACTATAAATCCAACACCGTATTAATATTTTTGAACACAACAGCCCCTGATTCTGCAACACTTTCTTTTTCTTCAAGAACAGAATTAAGAACTGGAGAAAATCCTATGTCCGTCTCCATTGGAGATTTCAACGGTGACGGTAAACCGGATATTGCTGTTGCCAACTATATTTCCAATACCGTTTCGTTATTCCTGAACACAACGAACCCGGGGTCTGCGACTCCTTCGTTTTCAGCCCGGACAGATTTCTCAACAGGTGAACGCCCGATCTCTGTTTCTATCGGCGATTTTAATGGGGATGGTAAGCCGGATCTCGCCGTGGTGAACTATAAGTCCAACACCATTTCAATATTTTTGAACACAACAATTCATGGGGGTGCGATTCCCACATTCTCAACCAAGTATGATTTCACGGCTGGCGTGCGGCCAGTCTCCATTGCCATTGGTGATCTTAACGCGGACGGTCTGCCCGACTTTGCTGTTGCAAATTATAGGTCCAATACCGTATCAGTATTCCTGAACACAACCGCTCCGGAGGCTAATATTCCTTCTTTCTCAGCCAAAACGGATTTTTCAACGGGGGAACGTCCAATGGCCGTTTCTATTGGCGACCTGAATGGAGACGCGAGGCCGGATATTGTCGTAGGGAACCACGGGTCCAATTCAGTATCAGGTACTGCTGAATACAACGAGCGGAGGAGCGATGGTGCCTTCATTCGCAGAGAAAACGGATTTCATAACAGGGACCAACCCGCAATATGTTTGCATCGTTGATTTAGATGGGGATGGGAAGTTGGACCTTGCAGTGGCGAATTATAATTCAAGTACCATTTCCGTGTTCTTGAATACGACTGTTCGGGGGGCTGCAATCCCGTCCTTTTCAGGTAAGAAAGATTTTATAGCAGGGACTGCTCCATCATCTATCTCTGCCGGCAATTTCACCGGGCATTCCAGGCCCGATCTGTCTGTGACGAACTATGGATCGAATACAATTTCCGTATTTTTAAACTTAACATCTCCGCATCGCCCCCTCTCTAATTAATGCTCCAACAGATTTCACTCATTGTGATTTTACTGCGCCGGTGAATTTCACAAAAATTCTTCTCAAATCCGATAAGCCTATCGGTAAATTCAACTCAGAATGCGTGTTTTAGAAGGCATAATTTTTGTGGAAATTCATCAATGTGTTTTTCCGTTGAATGAACCGGCGTATGCATCACACCCGCTAGTCGATTCCAGGCTTATCATTTGAGGACGTTCACTCTTAGAACTGGCGAAGGGGCAGAATGCAGTTTCGCATGTGGGATATTAGGAACCTTCAGCAGAACTCTTCAAACCAATTTCAAAACGGTCAGGAGTTATTATGACAGATAACGATAATCGGAAAGTATCAGAAACAAATTCTTCCCGGCGAGTATTTTTGAAGAGGTTGGGTGCCGCGACAGCCGGTGCGTTTGTCGTTCCATATTTAAAGCCATCTGGAGTTTTCGCATACGGATACAAGAATACCTCATCATACCTTGCTCAGGTTGCAATTACCAACACAACAAATACTTTAGCCGACAATTATGATCCCGCTTCCGTCAAAAGTAAGGTGCAATACCTTTTTGACACCCTCGGCGGAATTAGCGACGTCGTAAAAAAGGGGAGCAAGGTTGCGATAAAGATTAATTTGACCGGGGGATCCGGGAATGCGACAAGCTCTTTGCTTAACGGAACCCCAATTACCGAAGCCATGTGGACACATCCCTCGGTCCTTCAGGCAGTAGGTGAATTGCTCATTGACGCCGGCGTTAATGGAAGCGACATCTATATTGTCGATTCTCTTTGGGACACGGGGCCTACGGCACCGTTTGGCGCAAGCGACAGTTTCGGATATGCCGCTGTACAGAAAACTTTGGGATGCAACATGGTGGATTTGAATAACCCGGCTCCGTATTCGGCATTTATTACCAAAAATGTAGGGTCGACATCCCGTAATTTTCAATCGTTCACCATGAACCAGATTCTATCCGACGTTGATGTGTATGTTTCTATTCCAAAATTAAAACAACATGCCGAAGCAGGTTTGACCTGTTCGCTCAAAAATCAAGTCGGCACTGTTCCTAAATCGCTTTACACGATAACAAGCGACACGAGCCGCCGACAGAAGCTTCATAATCCGACGGGCGGGTCATCAGTTTCGTATCTTCCAGAATCCATTTGCGATTTAAATGCCGCACGCCCCGTCAACCTTGCCGTCGTCGACGGGATAAAAAATGCAAAAGGGGGCGAAGGCGTGTGGATTTCGACTTTTGCGCTCAATGAAAGCCATGTGTTGCTTGCGGGAAAAGATCCCGTGGCAACCGACAGTATTGGAGCCTATCTTATGGGGCTCGATTGTGAAGCGACGACTCTCCCTTTGCCGGGAGGAGGGGCGTGCGACAATTATCTTTATTTGCTCAACAAGGATAGTATAGGCACAAATCAATTGAGTGAAATTGAAGTTCTCGGTGACGGAGCAAATTTGATAACGTCCGTGCGACCGAACAACGAAATACGGCAGCCGAATGGTTTTCAGCTACTCCCGAATTTTCCTAACCCGTTCAATCCGTCGACGAGAATCATATTCTACATGCCGAAGGCAGAACATGTTACTATCAAAGTCTTTTCTATAACGGGCCAGGAAATTGAAACTCTGGTGGAAGGCATTGTTCCGGCAGGACAACATGACTTGAATTGGAGTGCAACGGGTTTGGCCAGCGGCGTTTATGTCTGCCGAATGCAAGCGGAGAACTATGCTGAATCAATAAAAATGATTTACGAGAAATAGTGGGATTGCGGAGTCGCACAGAAGAGTCAAAAATGGGGAAAAACATCTTGGCTTAAACGTCGAGGGGTACACACTACTTGCATAAAACGAAGATGGACAGGGCCAGAATCTCGAAGACCCCGTTGAGGCCGAGGGCCGAAACGGGAGAGATGGCGACACACATGGCGAGGAGACAAATAAGTGGACAGGGGCAGAATCTCGAAGACCCCGTTGAGGCCGAGGGCCGAAACGGGAGAGCTGGCGACACACATGGCGAGGAGACAAATAAGTGGACAGGGCCAGAATCGAACTGGCGACACACGGCTTTTCAGGCCGTTGCTCTACCGACTGAGCTACCTGTCCGGTAATGAACTGCGTTAGCAATTAATATATGAAAAATAATTTTCTTTTAAAAGGGATTTTTAGCAGAACTGAAGAAATTTTGAATTAAGAATTATGAATTAGGAAGGATGAAAAAGGGTTGATTCCTTCTCATCCTTCCTAATCGTTTTAGTGAATTCCTAATTTACAATCCATAATTCCTAATTATATAAACAGCGGAGCTAACACAAGCGTAAGCGTCGAGAGCAATTTTATAAGGACATGCAGTGACGGACCTGCTGTGTCTTTGAACGGGTCGCCGACGGTATCTCCGACAACCGAAGCTTTGTGCGGTTCGGATTTCTTGCCTCCTAAGGCGCCGGTCTCGATATATTTCTTCGCGTTGTCCCATGCGCCGCCGCCGTTGTTCAGGAAGAGAGCCATCAGGATGCCGGTAATTGTGCCGACCATCAGAAATCCACCGATCACTTCAGCACCGCTCGCCGCACCCACAGCTTGTCCTCCGGCATAGTAAAGCCACTTGAAAACAAGTCCGACACCAACGGTCATTCCAACAATAAGCAACCCGGGCAGCACCATTTTCTGCAATGCGGCTTTCGTTGCAATATCGACGCACTGTCCGTAATCGGGCTTCGATGTACCAAGCATGATGCCCGGATCCTTTTTGAATTGATCCCGAACGTTATTAATGATAGCGTAGGCGGCTTTACCCACGGCTTTGATTGCAAGCGATGAGAAAAGAAATACGAGCACCGCTCCGAGCATCGCTCCAACAAACACTTCGGGCTTGTCAAGATTGATCACTCCCTGGAACGAAGGCATATAATTTCGTACTTCGTCGATGTAAGCACCGAAAAGAAGGAATGCTGCGAGAGCCGCTGAACCGACGGCGTACCCTTTTGTCAACGCCTTGGTCGTATTGCCGACTGAATCAAGGCGGTCGGTCTTATCACGGACTTCTTTCGGCTGCTGACTCATTTCGACAATTCCGCCCGCATTGTCGGTGATGGGTCCGAACGTATCCATCGCGAGAATGTATGCTGCCGTTCCGAGCATACCCATTGTTGCGACCGCAGTTCCGAAAAGTCCGGCGTGCTGCAATCCTGAGTATTCGCCAAGAAGATACGCGCTGATAATGGCTATTGCGATAACGAAGATTGGGAAACCGGTCGATTCCATGCCTACCGCGATACCGGCAATGATGTTCGTTGCCGGGCCGGTTTGTGATGCTTCTGCAATGGAGAGAACGGGACGGTAGCGGGAATCAGTATAATATTGAGTAATAAAAACGAATGCGACGGACGTTAGGACGCCCACGACGCCGCAAAGGAAGAAATTGAAATAATAATCAGGTCCAAGAAGCCATCGTGACGCGATATAAAAACCGACCATGGCAAGCCCAGCAGCGAGGTAATAACCGCGATTGAGAGCATTCATCGGATCTTCTTTTTCATTGGTCTTCACGGTCAAAATACCGATCGCGCAGGCGATAATTCCAAATGCACGAGCGACAAGCGGGAACATGAGCACGCCGAGCAGCGATAAGCCCTGGGCCTGGAACACGGCGGTATTTGAATTGTATAACCCTGCCGCCAGAATCATCGCTCCGATGTTTTCTGCCGCTGTCGATTCAAAAAGATCTGCTCCACGGCCTGCACAGTCGCCGACATTATCGCCGACGAGGTCTGCGATCACTGCCGGGTTGCGCGGATCGTCTTCCGGAATTCCAGCTTCGACTTTGCCGACGAGGTCTGCACCGACATCTGCTGCTTTCGTATAGATTCCTCCGCCGAGCTGGGCGAATAATGCGACGAAGCTTGCCCCAAATCCGTAACCCACAATCATCAACGGGATATGCGACACATCGCTTGCGATATCAAGATACTTTACAATACTGAAGAGTCCCGCAACGCCGAGCAAGCTCATGCAGACGACAAAAAAACCAGAAACCGCGCCGCCGCGTAAGGCAGTTTGCAAAGCACTGTTCATGTTTTTTGTCGCTCCGGCCGCCGTGCGAATATTCGACCGAATCGCAACCCACATTCCCATGTAGCCGGCTGCCACTGAGCATGCCGCGCCCAGCACAAAAGAGAGCGTTGTCCATAAAGCAAGATTAGCAGTGCTTGCGGGGTCGTTCGCGTTGTGCGCGCGCACAAATGCATAGAGGATGTAGATGAGCGCAGCGAGAGCCACCGCAAGATATGCAATGGTCCTATTTTGGCGCCGGAGAAATGCCTCCGCGCCCGTCTTTATTGCATTGGAAATTTCCTGCATTTTTTCATTTCCCGTGTCGCGCTTCAATACGTTGCGAACGAGGTATAATGCAAACAAAAGTCCGAGGATGCTTATTCCAAAAATTAGAGTGAGTTCCATGCTTCTGAAATTATCCTTTCTTTAGTTGCGAGGATGACGAAATGACTCCCTGTGATAGTGTGTCGTTAGATTGATGGATCAAAATTCTGCCGTGCATTATGCCACAAATAGTATACCGGGATACCCAGCAGCACGATAATGAGTCCGGGCCATGTAAAATTCGGCCTGACGAAGAGCAAATCGACGCAAATCAGGCTTGCAATGACCAAATAGATCGATGGAACAACCGGGTAGCCAAATGCCTTATACGGCCGCTCGGCGTCGGGCATCCTCTTTCTAAGAACGAATATTCCTGAAATTGTGAGAACGTAGAATATCAGAACTGCGAAAACAACGTAATCCAGAAGGTCGCTGTATGTCCCCGACAGACAAAGAATACTCGCCCAAAGCCCTTGCGTCACAAGCCCCTTCGACGGTACGCCTTGAACATTCAACGCGGCAACGTTCTTGAAAAAGAGTTTATCTTTGGCCATCGCATAATAGACGCGCGCCCCGGACAAAATCAGTCCGTTATTGCATCCGAACGTCGATACCATAATAAAGCCCGCCATAACGAACGCACCGCTGGTGCCGAAGATTACTTGAGCTGCGGCTGTTCCAACCCTGTCTGAGGTGGCAAATTGGATTCCACGTTCCGCGACCGTTGAACCGTTCGGCATGCCTTGCAGCGGTAACACGGATAAGTAAACAATGTTTGCCAGGAGATAGAGGACTAAAACAATTCCCGTCCCGAGTGCGAGGCTAAGCGGAACGTTTCGTTTGGGATTGATCACCTCTCCTGCAGTGAACGTGATGTTATTCCATGCGTCCGCAGAAAAAAGAGAACCAACCATTGCTGCACCCAGCGTACTATAAAGCCCTACACCGACAAGCGGGCGGAGGGAAAGTTGCCCGTTCTGTACCACCGAGATAGAAGCGCTCCAAAAATTGGAAAGGTTTGCACTGATCGCGGATGCATTCTTTCCGATAATAAATCCGAGGACGATCAGAGCGAGAAGGGCTGCCGTTTTTGTAAAGGTAAAAATATTTTGGACAATTTTTCCCCCTTGAATACCTCTCGTGTTTATCCATGTCAAAAGACAAATAGAAACAATCGCCAACAAGTTTTGTGTGTGCAAGCCGACATTGTATGGCCCCATCGAACCGAACGGCATTTGGTAGGGGCCAAATGTACCGACCTTAAAAATCCAGTACGACGATGATATTTCGGGGAAAAAAACGCCTGAAAATTTTGAAAACGCGATTGCTACAGCCGCAATCGTGCCGGTCTGAATGACAAGGAATAACGTCCATCCATAAAGGAATCCCACGAGAGAGCCGTATGATTCCCGTAAGTAGACGTACTGTCCGCCGGCGTTGGGCATCATCGCTGCGAGTTCGCCGTAACTTAATGCGGCGATGAGCGTGATAATTCCTGTGAGCACCCAGGTAACGAGAAGCCAGCCGGGGGAACCGACGGTGCGTGCAATATCGGAAGAGACAATGAAGATGCCCGAGCCGATCATCGATCCGACAACGATCGTCGTTGAATCGAGAAGATTCAGCGCTCGTTTGAATTCATGCTGTCCGGTCATGCCATCGTCACATCATTCTTAGTATAGCAACAATCAAGAAAGAGCTTTCCATCATTTTTAGGTGACTATCTAACACTGCTTCGGAATTATGAAACGAAAAAAGTGCGATAGCGGAAAGCACGAAAGCGAGAATTATCTCTGCCCGGTCTCTTTTACTCAAAAGGCAGACATGTCACCTGCGTCATTGACTCCCCCTCAATAATCCAAAGCAGGTACAACCGATTAAATTCTGCCTGCGTTTTCAAAATGAAGTAGACCAACATAAGGTATTTTTCCCTTTTTTGCAATCAGATTTTTGGAGGGGGGATGCTTGCAAACACGATGGTACTCTTGTATATTTGCAATCAGGAGTGTGAATGGCTGAGGCAAAGGTTCTAAAAGAAATCCTGGCGGCTCATACGAAAGAAGGGGAGCTCTACCGAGCTATGCCGTCCAACTGGGTTCGTTGTTTTGCCTGCGGCCATCGATGCAAAATCCCTCCCGGCAAAGATGGGATTTGCCGCGTGCGCTTCAATCGCGAAGGCAAACTTTTTGTTCCAACCGGTTACGTAGGAGCACTCCAGCTCGACCCCATAGAAAAAAAACCTTTTTTCCACGCCTTTCCCGGTTCCAAAGCATTGAGTTTTGGGATGCTCGGATGTGATTACCATTGCGGCTACTGCCAAAATTGGATAACGTCGCAGGCATTACGCGACCCTCTTGCCGAGTCGAACCCTGAATATATGACCCCGGAAGAATTTGTCGGCCTTGCGCTCAGACGAGGTGCGAAGGTCGTGACGAGTACTTACAACGAGCCCCTCATCACAAGCGAATGGGCAATGGAAATATTCTCGCTTGCAAAGAAATCAGGCCTCATCACTTCCTATGTCTCCAACGGAAACGGAACGCGGGAGGTGATCGACTACATCCAACCGTACATCGACCTCTATAAAGTTGACCTGAAAGGATTCCGGCAAAAAGCATACGGTCAATTGGGAGGAGTTCTGCAGAATGTTCTCGATACTATTAAAACGATTCACGACCGGAACATCTGGCTTGAAGTGGTGACGTTGATCGTGCCCGGTTTCAATGATTCGGAAGAAGAATTGAAAGATATCGCCAACTACCTCGTTTCCGTCTCGCGCGATATTCCTTGGCATGTTACAGCTTTCCACCAAGACTATAAGATGACTGGCTATGAAAATACGGATGCTGACACACTCCTTCGCGCCAGAGAGATTGGTTACAAAGCAGGATTGCATTTTGTCTATGCCGGAAACAGGCCGGGAGAGGTGAGGGATTCTGAAAACACTTTTTGTCCATCGTGCAATATAACGCTGGTTGAACGCAGGGGATTTCGAGTTCGTTTTAACTACATCGTTGAGGGGAAATGTTTTAAATGTGGTACAGCTATTGCCGGCCGATGGCAATGAGTTCGTCTTGAGCGGAACTTGTGTCGATACAAAAGGTGTTACAACACCAGCCAGTGAGGTTCATCATCCCAAAAACCATTGCTCATTCTCGTGGTATTGAGTGTTTTTTGGAGAAAGCCTGGCGACTAATTCAATGCGCGTGGCCCATAGCATTAATTTAAGGAGCACACACTGATGAAGAGTCCGGCAGCAAAAAAAACCACACTAAAAACCAAAACAATAAAACAAAAAGTCGTTATTCCAGCCTCGCCGGCAGAAGTCTATGAAGCTTTTATGGATGCCCGAAAGCATTCAGCTTTTACGGGCGGAAAAGCAACGTGCAACCCAAAGGTGGGCGGCAAAATTTCTGCATGGGACGGTTATATCAGTGGTAAGAATCTTAAGCTCGTCAAAGGAAAGCGAATTCAACAAGAATGGATTACCACTAACTGGATCGATGGGTATCCTGCTTCAATCCTTGACCTGTCCTTTACCAAAAAAGGAAACGCAACTGAATTGACGATGATCCATTCCAACGTTCCCGCGGCATTAGCTTCTTCTTTTGCAACGGGCTGGAAAGATCATTACTGGACTCTTTTAAAAAAGTATTTTCAAAATAAGAAGGCATAGTAAAATTTATACTAGAGAATCTCATCAAAGAGGCAATCCGAAGAAAAAGGATTTCCTCTTTTTTTATGTGCGGCGGCAATCGATGTTTCTATCGTCCAGTAGTGTCTTCATTGACTTTCTATCTTTCAGTTGGTAGTTTAAGGCGATGCTGGGATAAGAATATTGGTCATGAAAGACGCTGGAACGATACTTAAAAAATTAAAGTCTTTAAAAAACGAAAGAAATCGTGCCGGTATGGCACGATTTGGAATCGAGGTAAAAAATGCATACGGCATTTCAATTCCGGTGCTTCGTAAATTAGGTAAAGAAATTGGAACGAGCCATGCGCTGGCGTTGAAATTGTGGGAAAGTGGAATTCACGAAGCTAGATTGCTGGCAAGTTTCATCGATGACCCGGGAAAAGTCACCAAGGCACAAATGGAACACTGGGCGAAAGATTTTAACTCGTGGGATATTTGTGATCAATGTTGCGGAAACCTGTTCGATAGAACAAACTATGCATATAAAAAAGCACTTCAATGGAGCAAACGAAAAGAAGAATTCGTTAAACGTGCCGGATTTGTCCTCATGGCGTCGTTAGCTGTTCACGATAAGCATGCGAGCGATAATGAGTTCGTAAAGTTTTTTCCTTACATCCAGAAAGAAAGCCATGATGAACGGAATTTTGTTAGAAAAGCTGTCAACTGGACTTTAAGGCAAATCGGAAAACGGAATAAACTATTAAATAAAGAAGCAATAAAGGCGGCGCATAGAATTGCACTTCTTGAATCATCAACGGCACGCTGGATTGCCAAAGACGCGTTGCGAGAACTGGAAAATAAAAAAATCCAACATCGTTTAAAATAAATTGGCGGGAATAGCCGTTTGAGCAGCATCAATTTTACTTTATCGTGATTTGTCTCGTGGCTTACCATACTAACGTCATCAATTCTCCACACGAAATTCGAAAAAGGTGCCAAGGCAGAAGTAATGAAAAAGAATGCAACGGCAACAATGGCAATCTCCGAGCTTCGAAAAGAGTATACCCTTTCGGGGCTGGCGGAAGCTGATCTTGAACCGAGCCCTTTTGAGCAATTCGGAAAATGGTTTAACGAGGCGATAAAAGCGAACCTTCCGGAACCGACGGCAATGACGCTGGCGACAGCGACAAAAACTGGAAGGCCGTCAGCGCGGATTGTACTTTTAAAACAGTTTGATGAAAAAGGATTTGTTTTTTTTTCTAATTACAAAAGCCACAAAGGGAAGGAATTGTCGGCGAATCCTTTTGCGGCGATAGTATTTCATTGGGTTTCCCTGGAACGGCAAGTTCGTATCGTTGGCTCTGTCACCAAAGTGTCGCGCAGAGAATCGGAAGAATATTTTCAGGCTCGCCCTACCGGAAGTCAGCTTGCTGCGTGGGCATCGAAGCAGAGCAATGTTATTTCGAATCGCAGCGTTCTCGATAGGCAAATCGAGGATCTAACGATTAAATATCGAAAAGGAAAAATTCCGCTTCCGCCAGCTTGGGGAGGCTACAGAGTGGCCCCTGCGGAATTCGAATTCTGGCAGGGGAGGCCTAGCCGATTGCACGACCGCCTTCGCTACTCCCGCAAAAAAAATAAAGCCTGGAAAATAGAAAGACTTTCTCCGTAAAAAAGACGGAAATCGGGGAGACAGGAGACAGAATGCAGGAAGATAAATATGAGTGATTTTAAATCTGACGTTCAAAATTTTGAACCCATTTCAAAAATTTCTCACTAGTTACCACATTGCCCTCTACTGATTTTGAATTAGCGATTATTGGCGCCGGGGTTGTAGGCTTGGCCATCGCCGCACGCTTGTCGGAACGGCATCCTAACATTGTCGTTCTCGAAAAGAATAAAAAATATGGAATGGAGACCTCGAGCCGCAACAGCGAAGTGATTCATGCAGGAATTTATTATAGGCCGGGAAGCCTCAAGGCAACGTTGTGCGTTGAAGGCCGCGAAGAGCTTTACCATCTCTGTAAGAACTATGGAATTCCCCACACTCAAATTACAAAGATTATAAGTGCCGGCTCGCCGGAAGAGTTGCCGAAGTTAGAGGAGATTCTTGCCAATGCAGCAAAAAATGGAGTTGAGTTACGGATACTCGATTCTCGCGAGACTCAGAGTCTGGAGCCAAACATAAAGACCTATGGCTCTCTTTTTTCACCCCGGACAGGAATCATCAGCGCCCACGCCTTGATGGATTATTTTTTTCACAGTGCGGAAAACCGCGGCGCAACGCTCCAACATCAATGTGAAGTAGTTGCAATCGACCGGAGACCGGGGGAATATGTCATCACCGTAAATGAATCGGGGTTGACCAATACATTTTCGGCTGAGAAAGTGGTAAACGCCGCAGGTTTGTCTTCAGACCGAATAGCCGCTATGGCCGGAATTGACATTGACAAAGCGGGTTACCGTCTGCACTATTGCAAAGGTTCTTACTTCAGCATCTCCTCTTCGAAAGCAAAATTAATCTCCCGGCTTGTATATCCTGTCCCAACGAAAGACAGCCTTGGCGTTCACGCGCTGCTTGACCTCGGCGGCAGATTGAGGTTCGGTCCGGACGTAGAATATCTTGATCGGAATGAGTTGGACTACTCGGTTTCCAACGAAAAACGATCCCTCTTCTTGCAATCCATTCAAAAAATTCTTCCAACCGTTTGCGATGAAGACATTATGCCTGATATGTGCGGGATACGCCCGAAGCTGCAATTGGAAAGCGGCCTGGGACAGGATTTCATCATCGTCCACGAAAAAGAAAGTGGGCTTGAAGGATTTGTAAATTTAATAGGCATAGAGTCTCCCGGACTAACTGCTTCTCCTGCAATTGCCCGTTATGTGGATAACCTGCTCTTTGCATAGCGCGGCTAAGGAACGCCTTGCAATGACCTTTCATGCTCATTAGCCCACTGCCTCGAAATCTCCCGCGTTGACTTGCCTTTGTAAATTTCGTATCTTTATGACACGTGAGATTTACTATAGAGAAAACAGACTCCTCGGCACGAGCCGGGAGCATCGTAACGGACCATGGCGTTATCGAAACGCCAATTTTTATGCCCGTCGGTACGCAAGGAAGCGTCAAAGCTCTTGAACAGCGCGAGCTCGATGAGTTGGGCGCCCAGATCATTCTCGGCAATACGTATCATTTGTATCTGCGGCCGGGAACAGATATTTTAACTGCGATGGGCGGTCTGCATAGGTTCATGAATTGGAAAAAGCCGATCCTCTCTGACAGCGGCGGATACCAGGTGTTCAGCCTTTCGGAGCTTCGGAAAATTTCTGAAGAAGGCGTAATTTTTAAATCTCACCTTGATGGATCGACGCATTTATTTACTCCTGAAAAAGTTGTTGAAATCCAGCGCGCCATCGGTTCAGACATCATTATGGTGCTCGATGAATGCACTCCGTATCCGTGCACTGAAGAGTATGCACGGCGCTCCAACCAGCTGACAGTCCGCTGGGCAAAAAAATGCCGGGAGGCGTTGAAAAATCAGCCGCCCTTGTACGGGCATCAACAATCGATGTTCGGGATAGTCCAGGGAAGCACCTACAGAGATGTTCGGGCTGAGAGCGCCAGCGCATTGACGGCATTGGATTTTGACGGCTACGCAATTGGTGGATTGGCAGTGGGAGAGCCGATCGAGACGATGTACGAATTTGCAGAATTCACCGCTTCGCTGCTGCCGATGGATAAACCGCGTTACCTGATGGGCGTAGGAACTCCGGAAAACCTTCTGGAATGTATAGAACGCGGAGTCGATATGTTCGACTGTGTTATTCCGACGCGGAACGGCAGGAATGCAACGATGTTTACGCGCCGAGGGAAGTTGAACATGACAAATGCGCAGTTCAAAAGCGACAACGGCCCCGTCGACATAGAATGCTCGTGCTATTGCTGCAGAAATTTCTCTCGAGCGTATTTGCGACATTTGTTTCATGCAAAAGAAATTCTTGCATTACAACTGGCATCGCTCCACAACCTCTCCTTTTATTTATGGCTCGTAAAAGAAGCACGCCAGCATATTCTGGAAAACGATTTTTTCAGATGGAAGGAAGAATTCATTTTTCGATTGCAACCGGATAGCGTTCACACATAAATCAATAATTAAATTCATAGTTATTTATCGGAGAATTGTCGTATGAAATCATTATTACTGGCCATGGCACCGTCGCAAGGAGGGCAGGACGGAGGGAATTTTACAACCACCATTTTAATGTTTGCCGTCATCATCGGAATTTTTTATTTCATGATCATGCGCCCACAGCAAAAGAGACAAAAGGAACGGCAAAAGCTCCTCGACTCTATGAAAAAGGGGGATAAAGTTATCACGGCAGGAGGACTTCACGGCACGATCATGGGTATTGAAGATAAGACTCTTTTATTGCAAATTGCGGACAACGTGAAAGTGAAAGTTGAGCGAAGCTCGATTTCCGTTGTGAATAAAGTAGGTGAAATTGAGGCGCCGAATACATAAGCGAAAAGTGATGTATGAGTAAATTCAATTCAGTAGAAGAAGCCATTGCCGACCTTAAGGCGGGGAAAGTCATTATTGTCGTCGACGACGAAGACAGGGAAAATGAAGGCGACTTCGTCGTTGCTGCGCAATTTATCACGCCCGAAATTATAAATTTTTTCACAAAAGCCGGGCGCGGAATTCTTTGTACTCCCATTACAGGCGATCGTGCCAGAGACCTCGGCCTTGATTTGATGGTAGATTCGAATACGTCACTTCACGAAACTCCGTTCACGGTTTCCATCGATTACATCCACGGCACAACAACGGGCGTGTCTGCCGCAGACCGCGCAGCAACGGTAAAGTCACTTGTGGATCATGCAACAAAACCGAGCGACTTGGCCCGTCCCGGACATATCTTTCCGTTGAAATCCTCTCAGGGAGGCGTTCTCCGCCGGGCAGGACACACGGAAGCGGTAACCGACTTATGTATTCTTGCCGGTTTGCATCCGGTTGGCGCATTGGTGGAAATCATGAACGATGATGGAACCATGGCGCGTGTTCCCCAGTTAGAGCACATTGCTAAATCCCATGGTCTTAAGATGATCACCGTAAAATCGGTGATTGAGTACCGCATGCACCGCGAGAAGCTCGTTTCCCGCGTCGTCAGCACTATACTGCCGACACGGCACGGTACGTTTCTCGTCCATTTGTACAAATCAGAGACCGATCAGAAAGAACACATTGCCCTCGTTAAAGGCACGATCGATGATACGAAACCGACGCTTGTGCGAGTTCACTCAGAATGCCTGACCGGCGATGTTTTTGGCTCCTTGCGGTGCGATTGCAACGATCAGTTGATTTCCGCCATGAAATTGGTCGAGAAGGAAGGGAACGGCATCGTTCTATATATGCGGCAGGAGGGACGCGGTATTGGCCTGATGAACAAGCTAAAAGCGTATAAACTTCAAGACGAAGGGAAGGATACCGTTGAAGCGAACGAAGCGTTGGGTTTTCGTGCCGACCTTCGGGATTATGGAATTGGAGCACAGATTCTCAGAGACCTCGGAGTGACAAAAATGCGGCTCATGACCAACAATCCGAAAAAAGTGGTAGGCCTTGACGCGTACGGTTTGACCATTGTTGAACGTGTTCCGTTGGAGATCGCCGCAAATTCAAACAATGAACGCTATTTAAAAACAAAACGTGATAAACTGGGGCACCTTATTCTCATAGATCAGGCAGGGAAAAAATAATGAATTCCGACGCCTGGTTGAGTAATCTTTTTTCTTGCATCTAGCAGGAATTTGGTCTACATTTGTAAAGAGAGATTCAATAGCCATTGTTCATTCGAACGATGGCTTTTATTTTTGCCCTATTCAACAATGCTAGATTTATTTGGGATGTGTGTATGAATGAACCGGCTAACAACGGAGTTGTGTACTTGACGCGCGAGCGACTGGTCGAACTGGAACAAGAATTGCGTCAACTTAAAGTGCACGGGCGCGCTGAAATTGCCGCTAAGATTGCCGAAGCGCGCGGTCATGGAGACCTGAGCGAGAATGCAGAGTATGATGCTGCGAAAGAAGCCCAACAACATCTTGAGTTGAAAATTGCAAAACTGGAACAGACGCTTGCCCGTGCGAGAATTATTGAAAGCAAAGACCTGCCCAATGATAAGGTCTATATCCTCTCCAATGTTACTCTTAAAGATGTAAAGACAAAAAAGATCCTCAAATACAAACTTGTCTCTCCCGAAGAGGCAAATTTCGATGATAATAAAATTTCCGTTACATCGCCGATTGGCAAAGGACTCATCGGTAAGAAAGTCGACGATGTCGTAAAGATATCTGTTCCCGCCGGTGAATTGTCGTATCAAATAATTGATATCTCTCGTTAAGCTTCTTTTCTTTCATCGTATGGCTACTCATGCTCTCATCGCTCCGTTCCTCTTCTTCGTTAGATAAAAATTCGAAATGCCGGTCAATCTCGAGTTAAAAGCCAAGATTACTTCCCCTTCACGAACAATTCAGACATTACGGAAAATTGGAGGCCCAGCGGAGATACTCGTGCAAACGGATACCTATTTCCGTGTTGAGAGCGGGCGTTTGAAGCTGCGTGAGTCTGGGGATGGAAGGTCTGAATTGATCTTCTATCGCCGCAATGAAAAGAAGGGGAGGAGGTGGAGCGATTATAGCATCCTTAATGTCTCAGATACTAAGAAGGTGAGGGTCTTTCTGGAAGAAATTTTTGGAGTAGATGTCGTTGTAAGAAAAACCAGGCATGTCTATCTTTATAAAAGACAAGCTCGAGTGCATCTCGACAGAGTGAAGGGGCTTGGACTATTTATTGAATTTGAAGTGGTACGTAAAAGAGATACGAAAAAGGCCATACTTCTCTATAGGAAGCTAATAGACATCTTTGGAATAGAAAGGAAGAATGTCATTCGTTGCTCATATGCTGACCTCATCCGGGCCCAGCGTGGAGTGAAAAAACTGAATTAGTCTCTCGATACTTGTACCTTTGCAAAAGTCTGTAAATCTGCGTGCCGTACTGTATGCAAAGGTTGGGTTTGGCGGAGGCGAGCAGATACGCCACAGACAGTTCCGGAGATAAGATTCATTGTCGGGGGTTAAAATTTTTTCTTATCTAACGGCTCCTCCTCAGGTTAAGGGCGTTTTTTCTTGACTTGCAGAGATTGAAAGGTTATATTTCTATATCCAAAGCGGGAATAGCTCAGTTGGTAGAGCGCAACCTTGCCAAGGTTGATGTCGCGGGTTCGAGTCCCGTTTCCCGCTCTCATAGAAACATTGAGAGAAACGGTGTCTGTGTCTCTTGATTATTGTTGGTGTAGCGGGTCGCCCTGCTTTTTAGGGCTTGTTTTTTTTAAGTATGTAAAATATTTGGCGCCGTACCCAAGTGGTAAGGGAGAGGTCTGCAAAACCTTTATGCGACGGTTCGAATCCGCCCGGCGCCTCGGAAGTTAGAATTGTTTCGGTTTTGCAGGGGTGTGAACGTGCCGGGGTGGCGGAATTGGTAGACGCACAGGACTTAAAATCCTGAGGGGCGCAAGCTCCGTGCCGGTTCAAGTCCGGCCCTCGGTACTCCGCTGATAAATGAAGATCACAAAAAATGCCGGCAGTAGCTGGCATTTTTTGTTTATAATCTACGACCGCCGGAAATATTATCCCTTCTTTGTTACCAATCTTTGTATATGAATTAATCATATTATAAAAATAATATTCAATAGGAATCGCTTCCAATATAGTCAGGTGTTCACCGTATATTAAAAATACGGTGTAAATCAGCATGAAATTCAAAAAAATGCTTGTTTCTTAAATCTTCAAATACTACTTTAGTAGTGGAAAAAGGGTAAAACGCTCATTCAGTTTAATGTGAGAATTTCGTTCAAAAAGAGTTTTTCGATTCACAAAGCAGGAGAAACAAGTCATGACTGAAATACTCTTCAACACCATGGATGTTTCGAAGATGCTCCAGGTCGACAAATCGACGGTGAAGCGATGGACGGACGAAGGCAAATTGAAATGCTTTCGTACTCCAGGCGGGCACAGAAAATTTCGTGCTGAAGATCTTTATCAATTCATGTCCGACTACAACTACGGCATTTCTCCGATTAACTTGTATCCGCAATTTGCCACAGATGAAGCCATCGTCCGCCGCATCATTGCAAAAAAAGAATTTAACGTCTTGGCAAACGTTTGTTTCTCCGCAGCGATCAATGGAAGGAAGGACGAGCTCGTAAAACTCTTTACCGAAGTGTACAAAAATGGTCTGACCCTTCCACCGCTTTTTGATGAAATCCTTTGCCCGACTTTAAAACGAATCCGCGACCTCAATATCTCCGGAAAGCTTTCCACCGGCGAAATGCAGCTGGCCTATAACGCACTCTCGAATGCGATCGTTTTATTATCCGACATTATCGTGAAGCCTTCGTTGAGCGGCAAGCGAGCTATCTGTGCAGTGATTGAAGGGGAGACACGTGACATCGAATTAAAAGCACTCGCCATTCTTCTTGAGAGCGAGGGGTACGAGGTTCTCAACCTCGGCGTCGGGGCAACGACAGACACTATCAATCAACTGATAGCGAGCCGTCGACCACAGTATATTTTTCTTTTTGCGTTCTACGTTTCCGACAACGCATCGTTCACCGCGCATCATGCAAAGATTTCAGAAACAGCAAAGGCGTGCGGAGCAAAGCTCATTGTTAGCGGCAATGCGTACACGATAAAGAACTATCCTGCGGAACATGCGATCACTTACGATAAGCATTGCGCAACGTTCAAAGATTTTGCCGACGTTCAACATGAACCGATCCAAGCGCAAGCGTCAACAAACGCTGACAAAAAAAATTAGATTATCAAAATGGAAAACAAACAGATACATACCAACAATCATAAAGGAGACCTGACCATGGATACCTTGCCTCCTTAGATGTGAATCCCGGTCAAACGATTTTCTACTAAAACTTCTAACAAGAAATTAAAGGTATCAAGATGAAAACAGGAAAAAGAAATAAAACAAACAACACAATAATCAACCACAACCCTAATATAGGAGATACAAACATGAGAACGCACAATCTGTTCTCTCGATTCGGATTAGCGATGGTAGCAATACTGTTGCTTTCCTCAATGCAACGCGTGTATGCCTACGGAACATTGGCAGGCACGGTCATTACCAACCAGGCGAGCGTGCAATACAACGCCGGTTCCAACGTTCGCAATGCAACATCCAATCCAGTCACGATGACTGTTGGATACAAAGTGTCTCTCAACTTGGTCAACCCAACGGCAACGACAACGACTGTTGATAGCACAACAATCTACGAACCATTTTACGCATACAATGCCGGCAATTACGGGGATAATATTCAATTCACCGTCAGCCATTTGCCGACAGGCTGGATCGACACCATCTTCTACGATAAAAACCATAACGGAATATTAGATGCCGGCGATTCTGCAATCACTTCTGGCGGATACCATTATACCGATACAACGTATGCCAATCGTCTTTCAATAATTCTCAAAATCACCATCCCGTCGGTCGCTGATAATCACTCCGATTCAGTAACAGTAGGCGTGCAATCGTACGGTTCCGGTCCCGGCGGCGTCGTGCGCGTCGGCGGTGCAGGCCTCCAGACCTTTGCAGCTTATGTAACCATAGCAAAACCGGTTCTCAGTTTTACCGTTACTCCTACGTACGGCGCGAATAAGATTCCGGGTGAAACGGAATCTTATGCGCTCACAGTTACCAATACCGGCCATTTAGCGACGAACGGAAACTCGACTGTAACATGGAAGTACGATAATACCAATTTGACCAGCGTGGTTGCAACAGGAGGCAGTGCTTCAGCAGGTTCTGCAACGTGGACAATCGGTTCGTTGGCTGGGTTGGGCGGGACACAAACAGTGAATTTAACTGCAGTCATTGAACAAATCTCACACAACGGAACGGGCGTACCGTACAATACTCTTATTACAAATGGTACAACCGGTTCGAATGTAAACTACTACGACGGAGTGAATCACTACAATCAAAATGTAGCATCAACATCGCCGTTTAATGTCGGCCAGGCGTCCGGTGCTTATGTTTCACAATTGACGGCGAATCAAAATGGAAATCCGGGCGATTCCGTTGTTTACCAGTTCAGGGTAAAGAATCGCGGCAATGCTGCAATGACCTTCACTCTCGGCCAGGCTCAATCGGGTGGGAATCTGGATACGGTGCATCTCTTCACGGCGACGTCAGGTGTCGCAGGAAGTCAGCCTTTCACGACTGCCTCCATCAATGCCGGCGACTCGCTTTCACTCTATGTCTATTTAATAGTTAATGTGACCGGCCAAAACGGGAACACGATTATTCGCCTGCTCACTGCGACTCCGGGAACTGCCGGCGCACAACCCACGGGCGCAAGTAATTACAATCCGTCCATCACTATTACTACTACTGTTACGGCGCCGAATTTGAGCATTGTTCTCACCCAGGCATGGATTTCGGGTGTAGGAACTATCGCAAACCCGGCCCCCGGCGATACGATTGAGTATACGCTTACGATTACAAACAGCGGCAGCGGGAATGCAACAAATCTTACCACATCGAACGCAATTCCAAGCAATACGACATTCGGCCCGAATTCCTACGGAGTGGGTTATGGAATTTTAGTTGATGGGATTGCTAAAAAGAATGATGGAACAAGTGGCGGAGCTTCATTTAGCGCAAACACGGTTACGGTTGGTCCGGCGCCTGTGAACGGCCTCGGCGGAACAAAAGTCGTTAAATATCGTGTAGCGGTAAACTAATACAAGCTGTTCCGGGCTTACCAGGAGTGAAACCTGGTAAGCCCGCAATGAAAGAGATGAGAAACACAAAAATAGCAAATGCTCGCAATAATTAAAAAATACGCTCTTCTGATCTTGGGACTTACGGTTCTCGCCGTTTCTCTCGTTGAAGCACAAGTGGTCATCAACGAGCCGAAAGAGGGAACGGTAACTGTTTTCCAGAATCAGTATGTTGCGGGCCAAGCTCCTGCCGGGTTGCCTATCCAATTAAGAGTGAATGGAAGACTGGTCGATTCTGGTTCCGTGCGTATTGACGGCGTATTTGAATTTTTAGGAGTTCCGACCCCCGAAGGTCCGATAACGTACACCGTCACAGTTCGCATGCCGAACGGGACCAATGTCACCGTCAATCGGCAGATTCATCGTGTCGGTGCTCCCGACTCGATTATCGTGAGGATGCCGGAGAACGAAGTCGGCGCCGATGGCCGCACAATCATGAATGTAACGGCGAGTGTTGTCGATAAGTGGGGAGTGAAGGTCGGCGACGGATATTTCGTTACCGTCGAAGCCGACAGCATGGAAATGGACGTTCAAGACGTCGACCCGAATACCCCCGGTATTCAACTCCGGTTAAAAAATGGAGAGGTCACCATTCCATTGCACGCTCCAAAAGATGCAGGGTCGTACACGCTTAAAGTTTCAACTTCCAATATTACGACAACAGTCTCTAAAGAATTTACGACTCCAATTGAACCTTTAATGCTTGTCGGATCTGCCAACGGGACGTTAAGTTCGCTCCACACCGGAGGAAATTTATCAGACAGTTCTTTCTCGCTTCTCCAGAACGCAAACACGATCTCCGATGGAACGCACACTGACGGCAGGCTGGCATTCTACGGGCGCGGTTCTATCTGGAGCAATTATTTGTTGACCGCATCGTACGACAATCAACGAACCCCGCAAGATCGACTCTTCAAAGACCTGGACCCCGACATTCTCTACTCGGTTTACGGAGACAATAGCAATGTCGACTACACGGCACAAACGAACAGCCCTCTGTATGTGAAGCTGGAACGAAATCGTTCCTATTTGATGTTCGGCGATTTCAATACGGCCTTTGCCATGAACGAACTGGCCCGGTACGATCGCAGCTTCACAGGTGTGAAAGCCCACTACGAAACAAAAACAGACAAAGTCGACGCGTTCGGGACAGTCACCGACCGAAAAGTAGTTCAACTTGATATACGCGGCGAAGGTATTTCAGGATTCTACTTCCTCAACAATAGCAACGTTGTTCAAGGCTCGGAGAAAGTTCGTATTGAAGTCCGTGATAAACTGCACTCCGAAGTTGTTTTAAGCCGCGTCGACAAGGCAAGAATCAACGATTATGAAATCGATTATGTGCAGGGGACGTTGTTTTTCACACAGCCAGTGCCGAGCATCGACGACGCTGGGAATCCCGTCTATATCGTCGTAGCATATGAAGCACAATCCGGCGTTGCGGATAATTATGTCGCCGGCGCGCAAGGTGAAAAAGAAATTGCAAAGGGTCTTACCGTTGGCGCATCGGCGGTGACGGAACAGCGCGACCCCAAAAATTATACGCTCCTCGGCTTCAATACCGGATACACGATCGGAAACTCGCTGAAGGCTCTCGGAGAAATTGCACAGGGGCAGGATGCGGAACAGCGAGGTGCTGCATGGGACGTCGAAGTCAGCGGTTCACCGGTTGAACAGCTTAACCTGAAGTCCTATTTCCGAAAAGTCGAAGCAGGATTCTTAAACCCCACCGTCGGCAGCGGCGGGCTCAGCGACGGATTGGGCGGAACCAGCACCGAGCGGTATGGCATCGGAGGATCCTACAGCCCCGTTGCTTCGACGAAGTTAACGAGTGAGTACTACCATACGATAGAGCAATCGGGAGATGCAACGGTAACGACGGACGCAGTTTCCGGCGGGATTGAACACACCTTTGCCAATATTGTAAACTCTTCTTTGAAAGTTGAAAATGCGCAGTATGAAAGCATTTCAGCCGATACGCTCCCCGAGGAAAAACGTCAGTCGACCCTCATCGACGCTAAAACAGACGTGAAGGCAACAAGCCGCCTTACTTTGACGGGAGAATACGTAGACAATATCAGTTCTTCAAGCCAAGATGAAATTCAGCCTTCCGTTGGCACACTCGGTACTGACTATCGCATCTTAGACCCGATCACGTTATCGTTGCAAGAGAAAATTTACCAGGGAGCGGGCAACTCGTCCATCGTCGGGTTGAGCTCTTCAGTAGGATTTGGAACGACCGTGACCGGAAAATATGAAATCGGAAACGGGATCAGCGGAAGGCGCAATGAGGCAAGCATCGGCTTAAAAAACACCACGAAGATTACGGACGACCTGACGTCGGAGCTGTCGTACGAAAAAACGAAAGAACTCAATCAAAACGTGCTCGAGACCTCAACACCCGACCACAATGCCTTCTCTCTCGGTTTCGAGTATTTGCCCAAAGCTTCCTACAAAGCCACGATCAAAGGTGAGATCGCCAGCGACGGACAGAGCACGAAACGTGACCTTACGTTCGGCGGCGACCTGCGGTTAGCGAGAGATTTCACTCTTATCGACAAACTAACGTATTATGAAGAAGTGAGATCGCAAACTCAGGATCGAGACAAACAGCTTTGTCGGCGGAACGTTAACTGCGGACCCGGATGAATCTGATAGGGTCGCAGCTTTCCGACGGAGTATTGAAGAGCTTCCACAACACTATCGGTATCGCTTATCGACCGGTCGCGTGGGACTGGCTTAATGCCATCGGCAAGTTTGAGCAAAAAATGGATTACAATGGAATGGTATCGCCTGAGACATACGATGATGCGTCCATCGTTTCTCTTCATACGTTCGTAGAGCCATTCCGCAGGTTGGAATTGGGAATGAAATATGCATTGAAAATTGATGACCAGACATCGTACGGCCTGGATGCTAAGACCCTTACGGATTTCTATCTGCTCCATGCAGAGTATGACTTAAACTGGCACAATTTAGATGTTGCAGGAGAATACAGAATCCTCAGCCAGCGTGAAGCGAACGACGAGAAGATCGGCTACAGCGCTGAAGTAGGCTACGTTCTGCTTCAGAACGTTCATGTTGCCGTCGGCTATAATTTCATTGGAAACAAAGACATCGATTTGATAGATTACACCTATTGGTCAAAGGGGCCGTACGTGACCATGGGAGTAAAGTTCACAGAAAAAATTCTGAATGGCTTTTGATGAGAATGTCGTTTACTGAAAATGGTTTGACATCAATGGTGAAAGCAATTATGAATCGATCAGCTCGCTTCTATCGATGGATTGGGAATGGCAGGCATTCCCGGAAAGTCGTCGTTCATGGCAGGGTTGATGATGCTTGCCAGTTCGTCTCTCCGCGGGCAAAGCATTGCGAACTACGCTCCCGTGACTCTTACGACGAGCATTATCTACTCGTCGGACTCAACGACAGGCAATGCGATGCCGGCATGGCGTAATAACACTCCCAATAATTCCAATGAGGATGACAACAGAAGCTATCCGGTCAACATAGGATTTGATTTTTGGTATGATGGCGTTCGGTATACGCAATTCAGCGTTTCAGACAAATGGATTCATGGATTTCTCGTCAGCCACATTCGACGGCGGCCCGAATTCACGGCCATTCGGACCTTACGACGCCGATCTGAGCACGAATGCATATTCCGGCGGAACGGTACTGGCGCTAGCCCCTCTCTATTATGATATGACCACGCAGGGCGAAATTGATCCGCTTGGGAATAGCATCAAGTACCTCACCACCGGTGTAGCTCCTTACAGAGTCTTGACAGTGGAATGGCTCGACATGTCGGAATGGCCGAATCACACCTCGAACACGAATTTTCAAGTGAAGCTGTTTGAATCGACGGGCGTGATAGAATTCCTCTATGGCTCAATGAATCCGGGAAGCGGATTTACCTGGTCATACACGCTCGGTATCAATGGGCCTTCGTTGAGTGCAACGCCTGCGGCATCGGAGCTTCTTATCCAACAGATACAGAACACAACAACATTCAACAATACAGTTCAAAACAGCCTGGCAACGATACCGGCGGCGAACTCAATGCTTACGTTTACGCCCCCCACGCCGGCCAACCCGACGAATTTAACATTCAGCAATATACAATTGACATCGATGCAGTTAAATTGGACGGACAATGCAACCAACGAGGTTGGATACGTAATCTATCGTTCGGACGATGGCGGAGCGACGTACAATTTCATCCATCAGATCGCCGCAAATTCAACTTCCTCAAATGAGACGGGGCTGCTTGCAGGAACAACCTATTACTGGAAAGTTTATGCAGTGTCCGAAGGGAGACTTAGCGCTGCTCTTGCTGGAAGTCAGGCAACCAGCCCTGCCCCTAATGTCATCTCCGCGCAAACCGGGCCGTGGAACACTCGGTGCAACCTGGATTGGCGGAATTGTTCCCGCCTCGACTGCAAATGTGACGATCGCCGACAATACCACAGTTACGCTGGACGGCAGCGACACTGCTAACAGCGTAACTGTAGGGCAGGGAGGAGCGGTGCAAATTTAGTGATTGGCAATAGCGCTACCGCGCACGGACATTGACCGTTAACGGTGCCATCACGGTCAATACCGGGTGCGGCCGTTACGGTAAATTCTTCATACTCTCAAACAGCACACGCAATAAATGTTGCCGGCGATATTGTGAATTCGGGGACATTCAACATGGAGGCGGGCACAACAAGCCGGTGTGTTGTAACTTTCAACAGGAACGGCCCGCAAAATATTGAAGGCTCAGGAACCTCGCGCTTTGGAAAAATCACGCTGAACATGGGGTCTTCGAGCTCCAATCATTCTCGACGTTTCCGCTACGAACTTTATCGACACCGTGGCAAATTTTCTGACCCTTTCCAACGGAACGTTCAGGCTTTCCACTGGCGCCACCGTAATACCTTTTGTTGGAAATGCTACGATCCCATTATCTGGTGGACTGTGGCTCTACGATAATTCGCCAACAGTAACAATTCCCGACAGTCTCATCGTAGCAGGATCCCTGAGAGTAAGCAGCGGAGTGTTAACGGTCGGGAGTGCTGCCGACGGGCGATTGATGTCTAACGGCGGAACATTCACGATCGAAGGAGGTACGGTCAATGTTGCCGGAAGATTCGCTCCTTACAATGGATTTACGACAACAAACTTTACGATGTCGGGAGGTACTTTCAACGTTCCGACGATCGGTTCGACAAGCACGACTGATGCTCCATTCTCGATGACTGTCGCCGGTTCCTTTTTCGAGATGACCGGCGGGACAATCACCATCAAGCAGCCTGGCGGCTCAAACCTCGGGTTCCTCAACACCGGTTCAGCCGAATATTCGGTCACAGGCGGCACGGTTCAGATTGGCGACGCATCGACACCGGGCGGCTCCATCATCGCCGTGAAGACGTTCACACCGGTTTACAATTTCCTGGTAGCAGGGACAACACCCACAGTTACGGCTCGGCTTGACACCAATCTCCTCGTTAAAAATAACATGACGATCAATTCGGGGAATGTCCTCAACGCTAATGTCTGCAACATCACTGTGGACGGCCAGTGGAGTGATGCCGGCTCATTTACGCCAACGACTACAACGGCCGTATTTAACGGAACGAGCGCACAGACCATCACGAAGACGTCAAGCGCCGAGACCTTCAACAAGCTTACGATAAATAATTCAACCTCGGTCTCGCTTGGGTCGAGCACGAACGCAACGGTCGCGGATTCGTTCCAGATTTTGCAGGGAACATTCGCGGTCGGCACGAATACCCTAACGTTAAACGGCGGTGTCGCAAGCAGCGGGACATTGACTTCTGCAGCCACCGGTACCGTGTCGTACAATAAGAGTTCGGCAGGGCAAACAGTCCTCGCTGCAAGCTATGGGAATTTGATCATTCAGTAATTTCACAAAGACTCTGCCGGCTACCGGAACCGTCGGTGTCGCATCAACATTTACTCCAGGCACTGCAATCGGACACACCATCACGGGAAGTACGGTGGACTTCAACGGCTCGGGCTCACAAACAATTCCATCGTTCTTATTTAACAATCTCAACGTCAGCACAGGCGGGACGAAAACGCTTGCCGTGTCTGCAGCAGACACGGTACAAGGTAACTTCACGATCAACTCTGGAGTGACTTTCGCGGATGGAGGGTTTAGCCTTCGGGTAGCCAAGAATTCCACGAACAACGGCGCACATACAGGAACTGGGAACGTCACCTTCATCGCGGGGGGTGCTGCACATGTTCTCTCGGGGACGGGATCATACACGAACCTCGTTATGAGTGACGCAACAAACGGTGCAACGTTGTCCAACAATCTTAAAATTGGTGGCGTATTGACATTTACAAACGGCATTATCACTACTTCGTCAGCCGATACAGTAATCATTGCGTCGACCGGAAGCGTCAGCCGAACGAGCGGACATGTTAACGGCAATCTGGAAAAATATATTTCGACAGGAAGTAATGTCCTTCGAATTTTTGAAATCGGCGATGCAACAACCTTCTCGCCCGATACAGTGACCTTTGCATCGGTAACAACAGGAGGCAATCTAATTTCCTCCGTACCGCCGGAGAGAATCCGCGACATTGCAAATTCCGCAAAAATCAGCACCCGAACACAGATGTCAATCGATATTGGACTATGTGCGAACAGCGGCACGTTTCAGTTCATGACATACAATGCAACATTTGATTTTGTTGCCGGCGATATCGATGCAGGAGCCGCAACCGCTACTTTCGTAGTTGGAAAGTGACGGAGCGGCATGGACCTATCCGACCCGGGAACGCGAACGGGCACAAGCACGCAGGCAACAGGGATAAAAGCTTCACCTCCGGCGGACATCTTTCGCTGTCGGCGAATTCGACGCTTATGCCAATAGTGCGTTCCGCTCCGCGCGACCGGGCGATGGCACGATAATACAACGTGGCAAGTCTGGAACAGTCGGCATCGACATGGGAGAAGCTGGAACAGGTGTGTATCCGACAAACGGACAGCTACACCACAACATCTGCAAAGCTCCCACACCGTAACTGATCACAGCAAATGTTACCGCCGAGTCAACTCCAAGTGTACAAAGCGGAGCAGGCATTCGTCATCAAGGCGGCGTGACATTTACGCTTAGCACGGCACATCCGGAACGGATGTTTTAATCTTGCGGAACATTCACAAACAACGGAACTTTGAGTCAGGGGGGAACTGTCACTGCATCTGTTTCAAGCGGAGGAATATATATCCACAATACGAACAATACAGCCAATCTTGAGCGACGTGGGATCCAAATTCAACTTGTCAGTTTACCGGCGTGACGACCGCGCTGCCGGCAAATTTAGCCCAGACCTTCGGCCATTTCGCATGGAATTGTGCAAGTCAAACTGCTATTCTCAGCATCGCCGGCGTTCTTACAACGATAGCTGGGAATTTCAGGATCACTTCAACCGGAACGGGTGAATTGGATCTGGCTGCAACCCAAAGCCAAACGACAACGGTCGGAGGAAACTATACTCAGACTGGTGGTACGTTTGGTTTGTCAACGGGGAACGGCACACCGACGCTCAGCATCGCTGGAAATGATACGATTACCGGCGGAACGCTCCGCATGAAGGGACCTGCGACTGCCGGCAACTATAGCGGCGTCTCCACGATGAATGTTGGCGGGAATTTTTATTTTACCGCAGGAACGATCAGCAGAAAATCTACAAACACCGGAGGGAAAGGATTGATTGTTTTTAACGGCACCGGCGTTCAAACATACACCTCCGGTGGAACCATCGCGACCACAGACAGCATAGGCTTCACGGTGAACTCCGGGGCAACACTTTATACGGGCACCAGTACTATTGTCGGCGGGGGAACATTTACACTTTCCAGCGGTGCAACGCTCGGCATCGGTTCGACTGGCGGAATCGCAACGAGTGGCGCCACGGGAAACATCCAAACCACTGGAAGGTCGTACAACGCGGGAGGACATTACATCTACAATGGAACCGCGGTTCAAAGTACCGGAAACGGCCTCCCAAGCATTGTGAATCAGTTGACGATCAACAACAGCGCGGGAGTTAATCTTACGAACTCGGTTCAGACCGACTCATTGTACTTGACCGCGGGGGTTTTCAATGTCAATGCCGCCGTTACCCTCACGATAGATAATCTGGTTACTATCGCCTCCGGTTCACTCACGAGCGCCGTTACCGGAACGGTAAACTATAGTAAGCCGTCGAATGGTCAAAATTTAATCCTGGGAAGTTACGGAAATCTTACCTTCAGCAACTATCCAAAAGTCTTCCCATCGTCGGGCATTTTATCCATCGCCGGCACTTTCACGCAGGGAACAGGGACAGGTCATGTTTTTACAGGAAGCACGGTTTCGTTTAACGGAACAACGAGTCAGGTTATTCCGGCATTTGCGTACAACAACTTGATGACGAGCAATGGATGGAAAGGCATCGCCGGCGCTACAACGGTTCTCGGCAATCTGACGATTACATCCGGCGTCCTTTCCGATAGTAGTTTTCTTCTTACGGTGAATGGAAATATCGCGAACACTGGAGTGCACAAAAGCGGAACGGGCGAGATATATTTGAACGGGGGAGCAAGCGCACATGTGGTTTCGGGCGGCGGCACATTCGCAAACGTCGAGTTGAACGACGGCACAGGCATCACAACATCAGGGAATGTGAACGTCGGAGGCATTTTGACGTTGACCCGCGGAATAATTACCACCGCGAGCGATACCGTTGTTATTCTCTCCGGTGGATCGGTTAATCGCGCCGTCAGCGGATTGCCGAGACATATCTATGGGAATATGAAAATGTATGTGGCCACCGGCGGACCGGTTTCCCTTACATTCCAAATTGGTGATGCGACCAACTACGCTCCGGTTGGAGTCACTTTTGCTTCTGTCACTGGAGCAGGCTATGTCGTCTCCTCAACCGCGGGGAGTGAACATCCAGCGATAAAGGTATCGGGCATCGACCAAACAAATGATGCAAATCGTTTTTGGAGAATCAATAATTTGGGCGTAACGTTCACGACCTACTCGTTGACGCTGAATTTTGCCGCCGCTGATTTGGACCCAACGGCAAACACATCATACTTCTTCATCCGGCGATTTAGTTCGCCTCTTTGGTATGGGACAAACACGACTGCGCGAACTTCGTCGAGCACTGAGTCGATCGGCCTGGGTTCCACAGAATTCGGCGACTTTGCTGTCGGCCAGCTGCAAGGGTATTTCCGCTGGACCGGAATCGGAGGGGACAGCAAATGGAGTACAGCAAGCAATTGGAGTTTGAATAGTGTTCCTACGGCCATGAACGATGTTGTTCTCGACACCACCGCCGTTATCAACAGCGTTAGCACGGTCGATTCATGCCGAAGTTTGACGATCACGAATAGTGGCATCCAGCTTTCTGTGACAACAGGAGTGCTTTCGATATCAGGCAACTTGACGATGTCAGCCGGTGTTTTCAACACTCAATCTGCATTTCCGACAGTGCCGGGCACGGTATCCATATCGGGTGGAAAAATCGGGTTTAATGGAACGGTCGCCCAGACGATTCCCGCGTACAATTACTATGATTTGTCCGTGAGTGGAGCGCACACAACAAATAATATTACGCTTGCGCCGGGGACGATCTCGGTGGCAGATAGTTTTATAACCACGGCGACGTTTACGACGGGAACATGGGTTAATACCGGAAATACTTTTACGTACAGTGGTTCGGCAGGCCAGCTCATCGGCGCGATCCGGTATAACAGTCTCTCGATCCTCAATGCACGAGGGGCGAACAATATTACATTCTCCAGCACGGACACGCTTCACATTGCCGGAACACCGACGATGTCGGCAACTTTTAACAGCGGATATGGGTATATCCTCACCGGAACGATTTTCGATTACACCGGCACCGGTGCACAGACAATACCGTGCCTGCCGTACAATTCTCTTATTATTACAGGAGCCAGGACAACAAATACCGTAACGCTTTCTTCAACCGATACCATTCATGTTGCGAGTGTATTCAATCCGGCCGCGACTTTTTCCAGCGGCGGGTACCAATCGTCCGGTTCGGTATTTGACTACAACGGTACCGGAGCGCAGACAGTCGCAGCCTTTAACTATAATAATCTGCTCATCAGCGGCGCGAGAACAACCAACAACGTAACGATCGCAAACTCCGGGACGGTCGGCATAGCAGGAACGCTGACGATAACTGCAACATTCGCAAGCGGAGGGTACGTTACTACGGGAAGCACTATTAATTACAATGGGACGGGTGCCCAAACGGTCATTGCATTCTGGTACAATAACCTGACGATCAGCGGAACGCGCACGGCCAACTATGTTACCCTTGCCTCCAGCGATACAATCCGCGTGGCAAGTACGTTTTCTCCTGCTGCCACCTTTACCGGCGGCGATTATGTGAGGACGGGAAGCACCATAAACTTCAATGGGAGCGGGGCTCAAACGATTCCGTCATTCCGCTACAATAATTTGCAGGCATCGACGGGGGGAACAAAAACCGCCGGTGGAGCTTTGGTCATCTATGGGAGTATGATAATCGGCTCTTCTTCGACAGTTGACGGCTCATCGACCATTGATACCCTCTATGGTAATTGGATAAATAATGGTACATTTACTCCGACAACGTCCGAAATTGTTTTTGCCGGGCCGTCGAATTCAAGCATTTCGGGAGCGACAAGTTTCAACAACCTGACAATCAACAAGAGTTCTTCTACGGTAAATGTCGCATTGAATAATAGCATCCAGGCCGTCAACGTTTCGATGGCATCCGGTTCGATGGGGACGGGGCCGTCGAACGCAGTGACCATCACAGGCACCCGAACAGGAAATGGTATCATCCTTGGGACAGTGACCAGAACTCAGGTATTTAGTGCCGGAACGTCGTATGCGTTTGAAGGACCTTACACAACACTCAACTTCAGCGCGAGCGGAACATTGCCCTCCTCGATAACAGTATTTGTTGATACGGTTTCTCCCGGTGCAAATACTTATATGACGCCGATTAATCGTTACTATGTGATTTCACAAACCGGCGGATCAGGGTTTACATATACATTACAACTGCACTATAGAAACACTGAGGTGATCTCGCCGAATATGAACTCCTCGCTAAAAATTTGGCAGCGGACATCAACCGGACCGGACGTGTGGGCGCGACTGGGCATAACAGCAGCCGATTCAACGGTAAATGATTGGGTCCAATATAGTGGAGTGACAACCGTTGGAACATGGAGTTTATCGAGCACAACCGTTCCCAATATCGTTCTTACGCTCACGGCAAGCGCGGTCAATCCGGTTCCTGGCGACACAGTCACCTATACTATTGCCTACTCAAACACAGGAGACGGCAGTGCAACGAACACCGTAGTTTCAGCAAGCACGCCTCTTCATACATCGTATGTCGCCAATAGTGTAACGGTAAATTCCGTTTCTAAAACCGATGCGGCAGATTCGGATGGCGTAACAGTCTCGTCAGGAAATATTGCAGTAAATCTTGCGACGGTTGTTGGAACCATTACGCCCGGTGCAAATGGTACAATAACGTATAGAGTGATTATTAATTGAACATATTCATCCATTTCTCATAGGAGTTATTATGAAATATCTCATGCGCATAATATTGTTTGTCGTCGTTGCGTCCTCATTGCTTGTTGCACAAAAAAATCGGCAAGGGCTCACGATAACATCCGGGCAATTTAATATTTCATACAACACACAACAACAGGGCGAGGCCGGAGTGGTGCCCTTTATCGAAGGAAGGTCGTTGGGCGGGTCGAAAGAGCGGTTTGGAATTCTTTTTCGAACATCGCAAGGGACAAGCCCGGTTATTGAAATTCTGAATGGAACGGGTAGCACGATTAAAACAGTGACGCTGAATGACTTTCTAGGGAAACCTACTTCGGATGGAGTAAAACTTCTTTCCAACACCATTTCGAGCGACAACCATAGAGCTGAAACAATCCATGAACTGGAACTGCCGACGGGAACGGCAAAATTGATTACGCGAGCTTTATTATCGGGAGACAAGGACAATACAAAAACCCCCGAACAGCTTGTCGTGACATTTTCGCTCGCAAGCGACAATGCACCCAATGTTTCGCTTCGCCTCTTACTTCCTCTCGAAGGATCTTCTGAAGCGGTAAAAGATGGAGTGATCTTAACGGGAAAGACGTCATCGTCTGCGATCGCGCTCTCTGTGATGCCGGGTGCTGAAACTATCTCGATACAAAAGAATATCCTTTCGATCAAAAGTCCTCTGAATGCTCTTCCCGGTGAGACACCGATGGTGTGGCTTGTTGTGCGCGGCGCAAACGGCGCCTCACAAAGTGCTTCGAAAGCTCTTGCCGCCGACATCGTCACAGCGTCAGGAAAAACGAAAGGCGATCCGAATATTGTCGTCGTGAATACGGTTACCAAACCCAATGCTCAGCCGGGTGATACCGTGATGTACACGCTTATTTGCAAGAATATTGGTGCAGGTGACGCGACCAACGTTCTGTTATCAAATCCAATACCGAACGGCACAATCTACCTTGAAGGCTCGGCAAGCGGTGAAGGGACGGATATGAGTTTTGACAGAGAAACATCCGCAACGCCCCAGTCGGGCGCTGTGACATTGGTGAGATGGAAACTAAAAGATGCACTCAAGGGCGGGAAAGAACAAATAGTGACTTTCAAAGTAATTGTTCAATAACCTACATTACCTATTAACGGAGATTCATCCATGAAAAATATTTTGCTCGCTCTATTAATAAGCATGATCGGAACGGTAACACTCGTCGAAAATGCTTTTGCAATGGGAACACCCGCCGGGACTGTCGTTAGCTCTCGTTCGAAAGTTGTTTACACAACGGCAAGCGGTGCGACGAGTGACACGTTGTATTCAAATACTGTCAGCTTTACGGTTGCACAAATTGCCGCGGTGAACCGAACACCGGCAACGAACGCGACGACCACCTCAAGCGACAGCGTCAACGTTGATTACGCTCTTACAATAACAAACTCCGGCAACGGCACGGACCATTTTAACGTTACGACGAACTCTACGAAGGGCTGGACAGTGACGTGTTATTACGACGCGAATGGGGATGGTATTCTTGAGCCCAGTGAAGTCTCTGCCGGAGCCATCACTGCAACTCCTTCGCTCTTGGAAGATGCCGCGTACAAGATCATGGTGAGGATTTTTGTGCCGCACAATGCTTCGTTGAACGGGCAGTCCGATACCACCACCGTGACGGCAACCTCTGCTTTCGATAATACGAAGACCACGAGCAGTGTTTTCGTCACGACTGTGAATACTGTCAATTTCAGCAACATCAGTTCAGGCCTTTCGGTCAATAACGCAAGCCCGAACGCCGGGCAAAATGTCACATACACTTTTACGCTGACGAATAACGGCTCCGTGCCGGCGACGGGAGTCTCGTTCTCGGATGCGCTCTCGGGATTAACGTATGTCTCATCGACGACCACGGAGGGGACGATCAATTCGTCAGGGAATCCTGTTCTATTTAACGTCGGAACAATCGCAGCAGGAGCTTCGGTGACAGTGACACTCACGCTGAACGTTCCGAGCGGAGCAACCTTGGGAACTGTGTACAACAATGCAATGAATGTTACGTACACTGCAGGGTCCAATACTTTTACATCGACGAGCAACGGGCGCTCTGTAACCGTCGGAGTAACGCGCGGCGTTTCGATCAGCCCTACGTCAATAGCATCGACACATGAACCGGAAGACTCAATCAAGTACTATTTCACATTGAAGAATACCGGCAACGCGAAGGATGTGCTGTTAATGTCGTACAGTTCAAGCCTGTCACTCACATGGAAGTTTTACAAGGACGTGAACAACAACGGCATTTATGACGCTGGCGATACACAATTGGCAGTCACAGATTCTGTTAATTTCAGTGACAGCCTTCATGTGATTGCGATTGCAATTACGCCGGTTGTCGGGACAGATCAGACCCAAGACGTTACGACATTTACGGTCACGTCAAAGGGAGACAATACCAAATTCCAGAGTTCGATTGCAACGACAACAATCAATATAGCAGTCATCAGCCTGAGCAAGGTTGTTGCCCCGCTCGGCAACGAACCGCCCGGAACCCAGATGACTTACACCGTCAACTATGCCAACAACGGCCACGGAAAAGCGTACAATTTTAAGATCGTCGACGGCGCCCCCGATAGCACGACGTACGTACCCGGCTCGGTGACGTTAAACGGCGTGGCAATGACCGATGCTGCGGATGGCGATGCAGTGACCGTGACAAACTCTGGCAAAACCATTACTGTCATAATCGGTACGCTGAATGCCTCTGCGACCGGGACAGTTGCTTTCAAAATTACTGTGAACTAAATGCACCTCGATGAGGCCTGTGAGACGTCAATGAAGAATGGAATCGGTTATCTAAAGAACACGCTCCTTGTTGCAATGCTGCTTTTTGCTGGAGCGAGGAGCGTGTACGGGGCGGGAACTCCGGCCGGAACTGTCATCTCGAGCCGGGCAGTCGCAACTTACACTACAATTTCCGGGGCGAATGTTGACACCGCCTATTCGTCATTCGTCGTCTTCACGGTGAAGCAGGGGGCAGTTGTCAACATTCAATTGCCTTCTCTCACGAAAACTTCCGGGGACGGCCTCAACGTGGATTACGCTCTTACAATTCTCAACTCGGGCAACGGAACGGATAAATTTACGCTGACGCATTTTTCGTCGCATGGCTGGCAGGTGCTCCTTTATCACGATATTAACGGTAACGGAATATTGGACGCTTCCGATTCCAGCGCAGGTTCGATCGCGGCGACCGATTCGGTCAAGGCCGATTCAAGCTACAAGATCATAGCCCGCGTTGTGGTTCCGAACAATGAAACGTTAAACGGTCAGAGCGATTCGACGGTAATAACGGCGGCTTCTCAATTCGATGCGACAAAAAGCGCCGCTTCCATTCTTAAAACCAACGTACAAGCAGCCGTTATCGCCACGACAGCAGCTTTGAGTGTTGACAACGCGGCACCAAATCCACCTGGCCCGATAACGTTTACATTATCTATCACCAACAACGGACAATCGGCAGCGACAAACGTTACTATTGCTGATATGTTCGACTCGAGATTCTCATATGTCAGCTCGACGAACGGCGGTGTGCATGTCTCTGCGGATTCAGTCCAGTGGGTATTTACATCCATTGCGCCCGGCGGGTCTGCGAGCGTTACTTTGACGGTCAGCATCCAAACAACTGTGCCGCCTGGCACCGTCATTCCAAATACCATGAACATTGTGTACAACGATGGCGCCCTGTTGAGAAACAAAATTTCCAACACTGTTAACGTGAACATCGGAAATAACTTCGGTGTCTCACTAACTCCCGACAGCGCGGCATCGTCTAAAGAACCCTATGATACGGTAAAATATTATTTGACAGTAAAAAACACGGGAACCATCAAAGATGTGATTGAATTGTCTGCAACGTCTTCACAAACGCTTGCATGGACATTCATCAAAGACGTCAATAACAACCGTGTGCTTGATGCCGCAGACGTTCCGCTGACAAACACGAACGGCAAGGCCGGTGTTGATGTCGATTCTGTGTCAGCCGGAGACAGTGTCCATGTCTTCGCAATCGCGATCATTCCGATGGTACAACAGGATCAGGCAAAGGATGTTACAACATTTACAGCGACGTCGTCGGGAAGCGCGCTGAAGTTTCAAAATGCAGTTGCAACGACGACAATCAACATCCCGGTAGTCTCGGTAGCAATTTCCGTTTCCCCTCTGCCGAGCCAGCCTCAGCCGCCGGGGGGAGTATTGACATACACGATCTCATATGCGAACAACGGGCATGCCGATATCGACACTTCATACACTGTTACTGCCCGAATTCCTGACAGCACTTCTTTTGTTCAGGGAAGTGCAAAATTGGGAACGCTATCGTTGCCCGATTCTACTGCAGTTCAAAACGGTACCGTTTCTATAAAAACGGCCGGATTGAAACAATCGACAGCAGGAACCGTGGAATTTAAAGTGAAAATTAAATAACAATGGCCGATATGTGCAGGTATAAATTATTGATGAACTATTTCATCCGATCATATCGAAATGTCGCACTTGCCGTACTGGGTGGACTTGCTCTGGCCGTTTCGGGGAGTGATTTCGCTTATGCGCAGTCGCCTGCGGGTACGCAGATTTCGGTTCAAGCGACGGGAAATTACACCTATAAGAAGAAGGCATTTGCCGTATCGAGCCCGGTCGTTACCGTCAGCGTGGGAAGCCTGCCGAATTTCGACGTCCATTATTCGGTAAGCGATTCAAACGTCATTTTTAATGATGTTGTAAAAGTGTGGCTCACTTTCAGGAATATCGGCAACGCTGCCGCCGACACTGTTACCATTCAGAGCATACTGCCTTCCTCGGGATTAAATATCGTGAGTGTTTCAAACGGCGGCATTATCAGCGGCAATACAATCTCTTGGAAAGAATTTAGTTTTACATCCGCAAAACAAGATTCCTTCCTCATTCAGCTGAAGATCGACACAACAACTGCAGGGCAGGCGGTTCTCCCATTAGGCGCCGTTCTTTCCTGGCAGGGAAAAACGGTTACCGCGGCACAGAATCTCATCGTAGCGAACTTTGCACGGCTCACTTTAACAAATATCCCGTCAGCCGCTTTTGTCGGGTCCGGCCGGACAATGAGCTATCAATTGCAGGTTGCGAACACTGGAAACGTAAAATCTGATTCGACTATATTGATTGATACGATTTCCGCCAACGGCATCTTTTACCATGCGAGTATTACGCCGAGTTCCGTTAGTGCAAACAAACAGATCGTTGTATGGAATCTCGGCACCCTCTCAGCGACAACAGGCGTTAAGAATATATCGCTTACTGTTCAAACGTTACCGGACCTCGGTCCCAGCCAGCTGAAAAATGACGTAAATGTCCACTCATCGAGCGTTTCCACGGTATCGGCCGCCGAAATTGTGACCCCGATTGTTCCGGTGCGACCGGCTTCAATGAGTTTATCGGAGACACAAAAATACGTTTGGGGTACGGCCAACCGGGACAGCTCCGGAATTATTGCCGTTATCTCTGACTCTCTTGGCGCGGCAATTCCTGATGGAGTTCCCGTGACTTTTTCGACCAACCTTGGATTCTTTGACAACGGTACAAAAACTATCACCACGCTCACAAGCGGCGGCACAGCGGAAGTCTATCTGGTTTCAGAAAACGTCAACAACGTCATAAAAACCGCTGTGATCACCGTCGTTGCAGGGGTTGCCCAATCCGGGACAATCACAGGATCCACGTCGTTAATAATGTACCCTGGAGCTGTGACGGGTGTTGTGCGTGCCTCTGTTAATGTGGGGCCGAATACTCAACAGGTTCCGTATAAAGGAGCTGTTGCCGAAGTCTTCGATAATGCCCAGCAGATCGTCGGAAGCGATACAACGGGAAGCGACGGCGTCTTCTTCATCGCGTTGAATAAAGAGACGATGATGTACACTCTGAAGATCTTCGTCATTGACCAATTTGGCGATACGTTGTCAACGTCAACGGGAATGTCATCGGATACATTATTCAACCGGAAGGAAGTCATGATCCTCAATACGATTTCCGGGCGTCTGCAATATACAACGAGCAATACGCCGATTTCAGTTGGAGGAGTAACTGTCTATCTGAATTCCCTCTCTTCGGGTTCGGCAGGTAAACCGGCGTCGATGAAGCCCCAGCGAATCTCTGCGCCGCTTGTTACCACCCGGATTCAAACGACAACGACTGATGCGCTCGGAAGATTTAAGTTCCAGAATCTTGAGCCGGCGATCTATCAAGTCAGCGTCGACAGCACAAAGTTCCCGGATTATTCCGGCGGAACGACCGTGTACGATACTCTCAACGGAACATTTACGATCAATCTCAACATCCTCGTTCGCCCGAATATTTCGCTCAATCTCGCGGTATCGGCTCAGCCTACGGCATCAGCCGGCGATACAATTAACTATTCGATCAAATATCAAAATCAGGGGAATGTTCCTCATACGAGCGCGGTCATCCTCGACACGCTTCCCCGATATACCTCGTTTATTGCAAGTCAAAGGGGGTTGTTCAAAACAGTGACGTTCGATACAGCACAGCGGATCGTTCGATGGACGATGGACAGCCTTGCGGTAGGAGTATCGGATTCAGTGGGATTGACGGCCGCGGTTACAAGAAATATTCCCGACAGTACGTCGATCGTGAACCGCTCCTGGTTCAGTTCGAGTCAGCTTGCAGCGCAAAGCAGCCAAACGGTGACGCTTGTCCGTTCGGCTCCGTTGATAACGTTTGAAAATTTTGTCCTCCAGAATAAAGATTCCGTCGTGGCCGGCGACAGCGTTCAATTTGAAATCTGGTACCGGAATGCCGGAACCGATTCTCTTCGCAACGTGAAGATTGTCGATTCAATCTATAATGCCGGCAGGAGCGTTCTTAAGTACAAGCTTTGGACCGCTAATGGCGCCGGCAACGACACGACAACGGTTGACAGCATTGCTGTATGGAATATCGGAAGCATGCCGCCGGGCAAGATTGATTCGCTCATTCTGTACATGAGAACGGACTATACACTTGCGACCGGAAAAAAGATACAAACGACGGCGTCGATTGTTCAGAAGGGGCTCTCGGTAGAATCTTCCTCTGCTTCGGTCATTCTTAAGAGCAACTCTCAATTCTCGACATTTCTTCAGGTCGTTAAATCTGCAGACAAGAATATCGCAGAAATAGGAGACGTCGTAACATACCAGGTGGCGATTACAAACAACAGCCCCGGGTTGATGAAAGAGCTGAAGATCATCGACCAGCTTCCACATGCTTTTAAATATTACGCAAAGTCTGCGCGCTATATCGGATGGCCGGTGGAGCCCCAGTCACTTTCGAACGGAACGGTCCTGCAATGGCAGCTCGCTTCTGCTTCGAGGGATACGCTGAAAGCGGGAAGTACTGGACTTCTGGTCTACCAACTTGTTCTCGGATCCGATGCGATGGAAAGCCAGGGGTTGAACACGGTCTACGCTACGGCTAAAGATACCGTCGGAACGGTGTTTGTTTCGGTTCCGTCGCAAAAGCAAATAACGGTTGAGCCTGGCGTTTTCACGGATAATGGGGTGATCATCGGCAAAGTTTTCTACGACGATGACCGCAACGGATACCAGAGCGAAGGCGAGGTTGGAGTTAAAGGCGTGGAACTATGGATGGAGGAGGGAACTCGTATCGTAACGGGGGACGATGGAAAATTTTCGCTGCCTAATGTGAAACCCGGGCAGCACGTTTTGCGTGTCAACGAAAGATCGCTGCCTCCCAGAACCGAATTGATCAAAGGCGGGCGCGATTTCGCGGGCGATGCCAGTTCCCGTTTTGTGCGCCTCACAGAAGGAGGAATTGCTCGGGCAAACTTTTTTGTCAAAAGAGTGCTGAAAGACAGCGTGAACCAAAAAGTCGGGAAGGTGAAAAAAGCCGCAGCAATGAGAACCAGTTCGCCCCGGGTTCTCTATTTACGCAACCTCGTCGATGCGAAGAATCAATCAAATACGGTAGAGTTCGGTGTCCACATAAATTATTCCGGAGCGACATGGCTGCAGCGAATTCAGGTTTTTGACGAGCTCCCCGACGGATTCACGTATATCGATGGTTCCGCAACGTTTAATGGGAAAAAAGTCGTTCCGGCTGTTACAGGTCAAGAATTGACGTGGAACTTAGGACGGGGATCTTCTCTCTTTGAAGGAATGCTCCGCTACAGCGCCGACGTGGATCGCTCAGTTGCACAACAGACAGGCTTGGAGTCCCGGTCGTACGTCGAACTCATGAGTTCCGACAGCGCAACGATTCACACCGATACGCTGAGGACATCAACCGTTGTCGAAAAAATTCCTTTTGTTGAAACATCTTTTCCAATCGAGAAGCTTGTCTTTAATCCCGGGGAATCTACGCTCCGAAAAGATGCTCTAAAAGTGTTCCAACCGATCATCAATATTATTAAGAAATATCATTTTGCAGATATCATCATCGTCGGTTATCCCGATATCCCCGTTAAACAAAACACCTCAATGGCTACCTTGCAGAAGCTGTCCGAGGAGCGTGCAAATACAGCAGTCGATTTCTTATCGAGGAGGATCAAACTCGACTCGATACGAATTACCGCGTGCAGCGTCTTCCGTTGCGACTCAAGCAAGGATATTCTCTCTGTGTTGATGAAGAACAAGTCTGCAGGAAAAGTTCAACCCCGCCATTTGGAAGTTCGCGTACAAGATTATTTCGCGAATGGCCTCGTGGCGCGCGATACGGGATCCAGCCTTTCGCCAATTTCATTCATTAGGACAACGCCTCGTTCAGAAAAAGATTTCAGCGATTCATTGTATGTCGTGCCCGGTGATGAACTCGTCTTCAAGTATACGCTTTTCTCCAACCCTTCGGCTTCGGTCCTTGCAGCCAACATTATCGATTCTACGGCCCGAGGAATTTCCATCGGCAATGAATCACTGACATTGAACGAAATTCCAATCATCTCTGCGGCGCAATTCAACGGCGTCTTCTCGTCTTCCATTACGCCTTTCGTGAAAAAAGGGAAGAACGAACTGGAGTTCGAAGCAACGGTTCCGGCCGATGAAACGAACAGCCGGATCAACCATTCGCTGTACTACGAAAGGGTGAATACCTTCGGCGAAACTTCTGTCGAACGCTCCAATTCTGTGGTTCTTTATGTGAAAGGAATCAGCCTCTCGCTGTTCGAGAAAGCATTAAAGAACGAGAAGGAGCTTGCCGGATCGGGGGCAAGCCGGAAGACAACGAGCGCAAAATAAGCCGCGTATCGTTCGAGCATTATGTTCGCCAGAGAATAACCGCTCTTCGTTGCTTTTCATGTTTCATAATTTCCAGGCAGCGGCGAAGGTAAACCGCAACGCATCTTCGACAGGAATCATCAGGAGCGAAGGTCTTTCAATGTTAAATTCGGTCAGGCTCAAGACGAAACTTCCCCGCACTTCTATTTTATCGGCTGTCCATTGCGAAGTAGCCATCGCCACGATGTCCTTTGTGACGCCGTGAAACGTCAGTTTGCCCTCTACTTTGAGGCTGTCGCCGGCTTCCGTTATCGACGAGCTGACAAAAGACACTTCCGGATAGCTGATTGCATCGATCACTTCCATTGCGTGTGAATCACGGTTTGAATTGCCGCTGTCGAATGTCGTGACATCGACCGTTGCCGAAACCCTCACAATCGCCTTCTTCACCGGGTCGACTTCCAGCTGGTACGTAGCATCTTTACTCGTCGCCTCGATTTCGTGAAGAGGGTGGACGATCCGGTACGTGATCGATGATTCGTCCTTCAATAATTCAACTTGTTTGGTCTGTGCCCGGGTTATAGTATTGGAGATAAAAAAACACAAGGCAAGGACACTCAATTTTGTTGTCATAGTTCTCCCGTTAGAAGGTTACGACGATCATCGAAGCGGCAAACGTTGCCGTTGTGAGATAGCCGGATATTTGATGAATATGTTCGCTTTCCATGGCTGAACGTGAGCGGCGCTGGATCATTCCCCCGAGAATCGGGGTAACAATCATTCCCGCGACATGGATCCATGCAAGAGTTTTGTGTATTGTTGTCGTACTGACTTCATTACGACGAATCAAGGGAGGAGGAGAAAGAATTGCAAGCAGCCCTGTTGCCGAGTACGAAATAATCGTGGCGGTCACAGCGTACTGATGGTTGCGGCGGTATTCGGGGTGCCCGTCAATGATCTGTTGGCCGAAATAGGCTGCGCTGAGCATTAAACCAAGAGTCACAAAACCTCCAATTTGGTGCGCTGTCAACATTGTTCGCCGCAGGCTAAGTTCACTTCTTCGCTCGTTGGGTGTTAGCGGCGGCTCCAAACCGATACCGCGAACGACTCCATCTTCACCCCACAGCCATTTTTCCATAATGCTTAAATTATTCGGCATCAATCGTTGCTTTGGCGCCGTCGCGACAGAATCGAGCGGAAGAGGTTCTCCCGAATCGGCATATAATTGGTTCTCGAAACTAATTTGTGGAGGGGTTTCTTGAGCCTGCTCTGATACTGCCGAATCGAGGGCAGGAGGACTTTCCGGATCGGTAAACAATTGGTTCCGAAGATCAACCTGCGAGGGGACTTCTTGCGCCCTCGCTGCCGAGGTGGCGAGCGTTGTCGCCACGACGATCAATAAGAAATGCTTCATGGTGATTTTGTCTTTTTGTTGTGATGGGTTTTTTAAAGAAAAGCTGGATTATTCTTATCGAGTAGATTACGAATAGACTCTCAATGATGTGCCACTTAACGATGTATGGTACGTTGCCAGCGGACTTGTTGCCGGGCCGTTGATCACCGAGCCGTTTGCCGAGAAACTTGAGCCATGATTCGGGCAATAGAAAGTGTTTGTGTTCAATACGTATTGAACGGTACCGCCGGCATGGGTGCAAAGCTGGCTCAGCGCAACGTACGTTCCGTTCATGGTTCGCGCTACGATCACCCCTCCATTATAAATATATCCACCGTTTGTTTTAAGGGAGGCATTCGCAGAAGCCGTAAGATCAAGGGTGAAATCCACATTCGTCGGAGCTGTTATTGGACTATCCAGAGGTTTGCACGCGTTAAGACAATAACTGCAGGCAACAGCGGCGGCGCCGAGGCCGAGCGTTGATAAAAATTCCTTTCTGTTCATGGATCCTCATAGGATTTGTTATAGGATGGGGTAATTCCGCGCCTGGAGCACAGAAACGACAAACGCCAGCATAGCGTACGGCATGTGAAGGAATAGCACAAAAGCTATATGAAGGCACAAAGCTCTCGCTCGACATCATTCGAAATGAGAATTATCGTATCAATTCAGAATGATTCTGTGCTCCTCATATGATGGAAATGGGAAGGGCAACTCTTTATATGGAAAACAAATTGCTTGATTCTTGGTCGGCCTATCACGAAATTTACGCGGATGCCGTGTAATATTCGCAGTGCATCTTTGCGTTGTTTGTTAGACATTTGAGGTGTCTTATTTATTCCATTGTTGCATCTTTTTTTATTGAAAAAGATTCCGCTTTCAGTTGCCCAAAACGGAATAGAGCGGTTATTTAAACTGTCTAATCTCGTGGTCAAGAACCTGAAATTTGAGTCGGACGAAGAGCTGCTGAAGTCCTCCCGTGTGGGCGACGTTGCGGCCTTTGGGGAATTGGTAAGGCGCTATGAATCGAAAGTCGCCGCCACGGTGATTGGCATGCTCGGAAAATGCGATGAGGCAGACGATATTGGACAAGAAACGTTCATACGGTTTTACCACGCATTGAAGAGCTTCCGCGGCGACTCCTCTCTCGGGACATATATCACCAGAATTGCGATGAACCTATCGTTGAATGAAATACGGCGCCGCGAACGCCATAGATTCTTTTTTAAAAGAATCGACACGGAGAAAGAAACGGAGGACCCTGCCGGCGAAAATGGAGGAGAACACTTTGAGCAAAAGGAAATCATTCGCCGGGCATTGGAGACGCTCAGCCCAAAATTCCTGGCTGTTGTTCATTTACGTCTCGTGGAGGGATATTCCACCGAAGAAACAGCCGAACTATTGAGCATTCCGGTTGGTACGGTGTTATCCCGATTGCAGCGGGCACAAAAAAAATTACAATCGGTTTTGAAGAACTACAGGAAGGATTTTTGATGGATAACAAACTCTACAATTTGCTGCTTCGTTCTTTTGACGCTCCGCTGGCCGAAAGCGAAGAGCGGCAGCTTGAAAATGCTCTCGCGTCCTCGGACGAACTTCGGACGGCACGAGATGAAATCGCTGCTCTGCGCTTTGGGCTTCAAGGCGTCAAAGAGGAAAAGTTCAAACCATTCTTTGCCGAACGGGTGGTCGAGCGCTTGAATAATCAACAGCTCTCCATGGACGAATACTTCGTTTCGGTCTTTCGCAATGTGGCGATCGGCGCTGCCGTCCTTGTCGTCATCTGCAGCGCATACAACATCAGCCGCGAAGATTCAATTACGCTCGACTCGGCATTCGGCATTCATCATCAAACGCTTGAACAAATTTTCGCCTTGGAGACGCCATTCGAATGATAACAAAATTTAAAGTGACGATCATCATCGTTGCAACGCTCGTTATCGGTATACTCCTCGGAGCCGTGGGAAGAGGAGTATTCCTGAAACGACACAACCAGAAGCTTGACTCCATAGAACTGTACTGAGTTCTTTTTATCCCGCGTCAATGAAATAGTAGAACCCGATTCTTTACAGAAACCCAAAGTCCAAGAGATTGCAAAAATAACGGCGCAAAAAATTGAGATACTTTTCGACCGCCATCAGGCTGAGATGGGAGTCATTGTCGATTCAATGAAGCGCGATCTTTCCGCGGTCCTTCGCCCCGAGCAGCAACGGCGTTTGGAACATGAACTCACCTTTGCGCAGCCGGGCGACAGTTCACATGAGAAACTGGGAATATCGATGGCGTTTTCTTACGAGTATGCGGAGAGGTTGCAGAGGGAACTCGACCTGGACAGCGCTCAGACTGAGAACCTGCTCCTTCTTATCCGCGTATCACATGATAGAATTATGAAGCAAGCCAAACCCGGGATGGAAAACTCTGATGCTGCCCGTAAACGGAGGGAAACGTTCTTGGAGGAGACAAATAAGAAAATTGAAGCGCTCTTGAATGCGAAGCAAAAAGAGCAATTTCGGCAACTGCAGCACGAACGGGAACGATTCGTGGAACATGAACTGCGCGAAGAAGAAGATTAAGAGATCGTTGCTCTTTTGGAAGGATAGACAAACCATCGCGATGCCGGTCGGTCGGAGCGGCCGGCTCATGTAAGAAGTTGGATGAGCCCTTCGTTCTTTTCGAATTCCGCCTTTAATTCCTGCCCTACGTCAACTGAAGTTCGTCCGCTGAATGCAGGAGCGGCTGCTGTCAGTATTTTCCAGCATGCATCATCCTCAATCAAAAACCCTTGCGGTTGTTCGCCGATGCCGTGTCCCCATTGTTCACACAAGAGATCCGCATACCTTACGACCGCCGTCAACAGAGGGTCGACTGTTGCCTCGCCGGCATCGTGATGACATTGCATGACCTCGACAAAATCAGGAGGAAGCGCCCACTTGCTGCCGAGATGGCCCCCGATTTCAGTGTGAGAGATTGCCAGTGTCTGCCGCTCAGCTTCGACATCGCGCATCGACAACTCTTTGATCATCTGTTCTATCACAGTCAGCGAATCTGGAAAATACTGAATCAACACGAGCTTCCCCATATCGTGGAGAAGGCCCGCAGTGAATTCCTTATCGCCGGTTTTCAGTTTGAAATGGGAGGCGATAACGCGTGACAGCGTTGCCGTTGAAATGGAATGCTTCCATAACGCTTCGAGGTTTCCCCATTGTTGCATATTGAGGAAGATCAGGCGCTGTTTCATGTGATAGGCGAGCAAAAGCCGGCTCGTCTCATCCAAGCCGACAAGAGCTATTGCACTGTTCACATTTTTTACATATCCCCGGATACCGTAATACGGCGCGTTTGCGGCGCGTAGAATATTCGTCGTAAGGGCCGGGTCGGATTCGATAAGCCGTGTGATCTTCACTGTCGAAACGTCGTCGCTGCTAAGGGCGGAAAGAATCTCCGTTATGACGGCGGGGAAGGGAACAATTTCGTTGATTTCGTCTATTTCGGAGCGGATGTCCCGCATTGACTGATACTCGCGCTAAGATTCATGGGAAAAAACAAGCTAAGAAATGAAGTGAGGAATTGCACGTTAACATTGTTCCTGTTTACTCGAACATCGTTGACAGCCATCCAAGTGATTTTAAAAACACAAAAGAACGTCCTTGCTGTTATCGGCTTGATCGGGCCTCATCTTCATTTGGCATTTTACACATCAATGATTTGACGGTATAAATGTAGGTGGAAGAGTGGGAAGAGTCAAGGGGAAAGGAGTGCGTTTCAGTTTCCGTCATTATGTCTTCCAGCCCGTATTGTTGACAATCCTGCAAAATAGTTACATATTTCGCCCGTCTTATGGCGGCTTAAGTATATGCACGGACTGTGTTGATAGAAATAATGGAATGCAAAGATTTTTTTCACTGAAAACTAGATATGCGCATTAGAATATTGGAAAGAGTACAGAGGAGAATTTATGCATCAGGAACTAAGTCTTAAATCTCTGGCAAAGATGATCGATCATTCGCTCCTGCATCCGACGATGACGGATGCGGAAATTGTACGAGGGTGCGAAATTGCCAAAAAATATGACGTTGCAACCGTGTGTATAAAGCCGTACGCGATTGATCTCTGCAAAAAAAATCTTTACGGAAGTCAGGTCGGCATTTGCTCGGTCGTGACATTTCCCCACGGCAACAGCACGACGGCAATGAAGGTAAAAGAAACACAGGATGCACTTGAGCGTGGGGCGACTGAAATTGATATGGTCGTCAACATTGGAAAAGTCTTAGGAGGGGATTGGGCGTATGTCTCGGATGAAATTAAACGAGTGAACGATACTGTAACATCGCAAAACGCCATTCTCAAGGTGATATTCGAAAACGATTATCTCTCCGACCGACATATCACAAAGCTGTGCGAACTATGCTCACTGCATTCAGTCGCTTTCGTAAAAACTTCTACCGGTTACGGATTTGTCAAACAGCCGAACGGAATGTACTCGTACAAAGGGGCAACCGACCATCACCTGACATTAATGAGAGAACACAGCTCTGAGGCTGTGCAAATAAAAGCCGCCGGGGGTGTCCGTACGCTGGATGATGTCCTTCGGGTTCGTTCGCTCGGTGTTACCCGTATCGGCGCAACTGCAACAATTGAAATACTGGAAGAAGCGAAAGCGAGAGGGATTGCATAACAGAGTCCATTTGAATCACGACAATGGTACTTTGCCTGTGACGCTCCTGGCGCGAACTTTATACATGCGCGTCGCCATAACAGAAAACGGAATACTAATGAATGTGCCGCAATAATGATGAATAAATCTCTTTTTCTTGTTTTACTCCTTGCAGCAATTGTCAATGCTCAACAAACAAGGGTACCTCTGGACTACGTTAATGTTTTTACAGGAACATCAAATTCGCGATGGATGCTTTTTCCAGGTGCGACTTTGCCTTTTGGGATGGTCAAACTCAGCCCGGACAATCAAAACAATGTCTGGAACGGTGGATATGAATATACCGTCAGCAGCATATCGGGATTCAGCCATTTACACGGTATGAGCCTCAGCGGAGTAAGCCTTATGCCTGTCACCGGAAAGCTGGACCTCTACCCGGATTTTGTAAAAGTATTTCCCGGCGAACCGGATGGCCCCTTTGCCGGTATGTGGACTGCCGGCTATCGTTCTCGTTTCGACAAAACGACCGAACATGGAAAGCCGGGTTATTACACCGTTCAACTTTTCGATTATGGGATAAAAGTTGAACTTACTTCTACAATGCGATGCGGAATGATGCGGCTCACGTATCCGGAATCTCGTCAAGCGCACCTGATCTTGAACAACAATTTTCCTACCGAAGAACGTTCGACAATATTTGAATCGTATACGCGAAAAGTCAGCCAGGCAGAGATTGAGGGTTATGTTAAGCAATCGAATCAGTATGCAGGCCATTACACTGTGTATTATGTTATAGAAGTGAGTACACCGTTTACTTCGATGGACGCGTGGGTAACGAATGATAAGAAGGCGCTGCAAAGCATCTACGGAACCGAATGGCAGAGACCGCGGACATTTTTTTCCGATGTCAAGGAGTTCAAAGATTCAAGCAGTTCCGGCATCATTCTGAATTTCGAAACTGCCGACGGTGAGGCAATAATTGTGAAAACCGGAATTTCTTTTGTTAGTATCGAGAACGCCAGGGAAAATCTTTTGACTGAAACGAAACCGTTCGGCTGGGATTTCGACGCATGCGTAAAAGATGCCCAAAGGCTGTGGAGCGAATTGCTCGGCAAAGTCGAAATAAGCGACAGCAGCGAAGTGAATAAAGAAAAATTCTACACATGTTTATACCGGTCGTTCACCGGTAAAAGCATTTTCAATGATGTTAATGGAGAGTATCCAGACATGTGCGGGAAGATTCAAACTCTTCCCAAAAACACTGATGCCGTCTACAGCGCCGACGGGTTTTGGGGAGGGCAATGGGATCTCGCACCGCTGTGGACGTTACTGACTCCAAAATACGCAAGCTCATGGACGAAATCCTGGCTCGAACTTGCCGACAAAGGGGGTTGGATTCCGGAAGCGCCGACCGGTCTCAAGTACGCGCCGATCATGGGTGCCCAACACCATAACTCATTGATTATTAGCTGCTATCAAAAAGGAATAAGAGACTTTGATGTTGAAAAAGCGTTCAACGACATTAAACACGACCTCACAACCCAAGGCATCAATCATCCGTGCGGCGGTTATGCCGGCAATAGGCAAATGGGAGCCTATATGGAGTACGGTTTTGTGCCGGATGAAGACGGCCCGGTATCCAATACGATGGAGTATGCGTATGATGATTGGTGTGCCGGGCAATTGGCATTGGCACTAAACAAAACTGCCGAGTACAAATATTTTAACGAACGATCGCAGAACTACCGCAATGTCTTCGACTCTTCAACCGGTTACGTAAGAAGAAAACATAAAGACGGACGATGGGTCGAGCCGTTCGATCTTTTTGCATCCGGCACTCAAGGCGGCTGGAATGGCGCCGGTTTTATGGAAGGGAACGCCTGGATTTATTCAGCTTTTGTTCCGCATGACGTTTCCGGATTGATTCATTTGATTGGAAGAGACAGATTCAATTCCAGGCTTGAAGAAGGATTTCAACAACGTTATGTCGACCTAGGCAATGAACCGAGCCTCGAAACCCCTTTTCTTTTTAATTATTCAGGTGAACCGTGGCTTACCCAAAAATATTCGCGGTATGTCTTAGATAATTTTTATGATACCTCACCGTACACCGGATGGGCCGGCGAAGAGGACGAAGGCCAATTGAGCGCATACTTTGTTTTGCTGTCCATGGGCTTATTTGAAATGGACGGCGGCTGTTCCATTAAGCCGTACTACGATGTCAGCGGTCCGTTGTTCAAGAAAATCACCATTCACCTCGACCCGGAATACTATAGCGGCAAAACATTCGTCATAACGACGATCAACAATTCCGAAAAGAACATCTATATCCAATCGGCACAATTGAATGGTACGCCGCTAAGCAAACCTCTTTTATTCAACAGCGATTTAGTCAATGGGGGAGAGCTTATTTTCGAGATGGGGCCTAAGCCCAATTCGGATTGGGGAAAACAGCAATGAGCCTCAAAGTGTAAATAAAACTCTTGGATCCGAAGAATCGTTTCTTCGCCGTGGAATTTCCCGATCATGATGCTACTGATCTTCATCGAGTGCGGTACGGCGGCCAATGCGAGGTTGAGTGGCGGGAGAGGGGAAAGGGATCGCGGGGTTTCAGAGAGCGGCTTTAAACGGCGATCCCAGATATTTTTTTACGTGCATGATGAATTCTTCAGGTTTGATGGGCTTCGTTAAGTAAACGTCGGCACCTGACGCTTTTGCTTCTTGGATATCCGCCTGACTTTGCAGCGCACTGACAACGATGACCGGCGTTTTTTTTGTTTGCTCATTGCTTCTGATCTGGCGGCACATTTCAAATCCATTCATATCGGGCATCACCAAATCGACGACGATCAGATCGGGTGTCACTTCCCGTATCTTTTGCATCGCTTCCTTGCCGTTCGAGGCGACCATAACGTCGTACCCGGCCAGAATGACATCGTGCTGCAAAACCGCTCTCGTAAGACGCTCATCGTCGACAATGAGAATTTTTTTACGCTGCTCAATTGCCATGCTCTGCAAAGTATTTATCCATTTTGAAGTTTCCCCCTCTTGTCTTCTCCGCGTGCCCCCGCCACAATCCCGTTGCGAAAATGTAGGAGGATTCGACGGGAAAGTCAATAAATAAAAAGGGCATGACATTTCTCTTAAGCAACAACAGGCATGAACTGAGTGCTCAGGGCATTCGAATAAAAAAGCAAAAGCACTCGAATAGCTGGCGATAACAATTATTGGCCAAAACCGAACTGATCCAAAAATTCGTAACGCGTTCGATGCGTATCCGGACCGGACTCCGGTTTCGCTTTGATATGCATCACTTGATACCCGTCTTTGGTATACGCAGGCCACGGCGGCAAGCCTGGGCCGTTCGGGTCGCCCGTCTTTGCAAAGTTTGTCCAGTAGGAAGAGATGAGTTCTGACACCTGATAGTCCTCCTCTCTCCACGGGAGATTTTTTGATGAAAGGACGCAGAATAGGTATTCAATTTCCCACGCGTGTGATGCACGAGGTTCGACCCCCGGCTTCGCATCTGTCGGGAGTGGAAGAGTTTGATCGAACTCATAGCGGAAGACCGGAGACTCGCCCGTCGTGAGCTGCATATCGAGCCACTTCCAGGTTGAGAATGCACTGAACTTATCTCCGTCGAAATCCTGAGCCGCCCGCTTCGCCTGTAAATCGGTCAGTGCGGGATACAGTCTTAAAAACTCCTTTGCGTTGTCGCCGAACCGAGTTTGAGCATGCGCAACATAATTTTCGACAGTCGGCATATCCGTTGCAAAAAAGGATTGAAAATTTCCTTCATCCTGATTCCATCCGGCAAGAAGGGGGACGTGGTTTTGCTTCCCGGCTGCATATGTTGAAGGGCAGTCTTCTTGCAGAAAGTATCCGTCTACATCGGGCGAAAATATTTCCCTTGGGACCTTCAATGCTTCGTCGAGAATTTTTTGTGCAGGAATCGCACGCAATGTTTGGAGAGAAGTCGTCCCAAACGCCGAATCCGCAAACTTCATGCACGCTTTTTCGGCCTCGGCGCGCGACTTCATCGGTGAAGTTCTGCTGAAGAACGCTCCGCTTTCACCGATAGCGCGTCGAAAAAGCCCTTTCGCCAAAGGCGAAGCTATCAACCCGCAGACCGAGGATGAACCGGCGGACTCGCCAAAAATTGTGACATTGTCTGGATCGCCCCCGAAGGTTGCAATATTCTTTTTAACCCACTCGAGCGCGGCGACTTGATCCAAAAGGCCATAGTTGCCCGACGCGTTGTGCCCCGATTCCTTTGCGAGTTCAGGATGCGCAAAGAAACCAAAAACCCCCAAGCGGTAATTGAGGCTCACAACCAGTACACCTTTCTTGCAAAGGTTTCCTGCATCCTGCCGCGGTTCGGAAGACGATCCCGCAGCGAAGCCTCCCCCGTGGATCCATACCATGACCGGAAGTTTGGCCTCCGGAGGATTTTCCGGCATCCATAAATTAAGATACAGGCAATCTTCACTGGGCCCGTTATCCTTGAAGACCATATCATCGTAAATACGTCCCTGCATAGCGCGTTCCGGATAATCGACTGCCTTGCGGACACCGGTCCACGATGGAGCCGGCTGCGGCGCCCTCCACCGGAGCGAGGCGATGGGAGGTGCGGCATAAGGAATGCCTTTGAAGGTTCGCACTTTTCCATCCGGGCTGACAACGCCTTCGAGCACTCCGTTCGCGGTGCGCACCTGCACATAATGCATTTGCTGTGCGGAGAGAAAATTTATTCCAAGAAACAGTGAAAAGAATATGATACAGTGATGATGAAAGAGCTTCATAGTTTTTCCTCTTTTCTGCCTTGACGTAAGATGGGGTTGAATCTTCTACAATGATGCCCTGGAAATTTTATAGAGGACATGCCTCCTCAAAGGATGACCGTGTTCAACATTCGGGTGCTCAAATTCGCTATCGAACACCATTCCAATTTTTTTCATGACGTTTATCGATTTTGTATTCATTGTTGAAGTAAAAGAAACGATTTCTGTGAATCCAAGGGAAGAAAATCCATACTTCAAACAAGCTTTTGCGCCTTCCGTTGCAAATCCCCGGTTCCAGAAACGTCGGTCCAACCGCCAGCCGATCTCTATGCAAGGAGTGAAATAAGAGGAAAACGTCGGTCGGTTGAATCCGATGAAGCCAAGATATTCTCCTGACTCCTTCTCTTCGGCTGCGAATAAACCGAAACCTTTCTGATCAATAAACGCCGTGATTTTCTTATAGGAATCGGTAGTCTCTTCTTTTGAAAGCGTTTTGGGAAAATATTCCATTACCAGAGGATCTTGGTTCATCAGCGAGAAGGGAAGAAGATCTGAATCCCGCCACGTCCTGAGAATAAGCCGCTCAGTTTCAATGACCTTCAATTGAGCGCTCCTGACCGAACCTGTTTTGCCTCAACATGGAAATACCGTTTATCTGCTCTGCTTGTATTGCATTCCAGGCGCGTTGCGCGGCCTCTGTTCAAAGCCGTGTTTTTCGTAGAACTCATATTTATCCGCTGCCGCGAATAACTGAATATCCCGAATGTTTTCTTCCTTGCATTTTGCTACTAACCTTTCTAGGAGGAGAGAGCCTATCCCATAGCCTTGATACTGTGGATGAACAATTAAATCTACAATTAATGCATGATGAACCCCATCGGCGAGCACTCTCCCGAACCCGATGAGTTTGCCGGAATCGAATGCCGACAGTGCATACCAACTTTTTTCGATCGCTCGTTCTAAATCAATTGGCGTAAACTTATATTCATTATTCCAGCCGGTCGTATTGAACAAATCCCAGTATTCATTTATGGTAGGAAGTTGTTCTTTACATTGAATTGAGTTCAATAATTGACGATCCATTTGATTTCTTTAATAGCTCATTGCGGGATAAAAATATATTGGAGAGACCTTCCGGTACATTTTCACACACCCCCAATTTTTGTACGTGTGCAAAATTATGGCAATTCAAGTACAAAAGCAACATCAGGAAACGCTGGGTACTGTTACAGTTTGCTTTCTTTTTTAAGAAGAAGTCATTGCGAGGCGGTTTTTGCCGAAGCAATCCCTTCGTATAATGGAGATTGCTTCGTCGCTTCGCTCCTCGCAATGACATTAATCTTCAAAAGACCCCACTACTAAATGCTGCACCTGTTTGACAATCCGCAAAAATAATATCATATTTGCGCAGACACAGTGACCCCAGCGACAATGGGGACTCCTATGTGCAGGGAACGATTGTGAAGAGAATTTAGAAGCCTCTGTTGGCGAAAGCTGGCGGGGGCTTTGCTATTTTCGTTGCGTGCAAACCGATGATTTAATGCTTACGTTATTGATAGATTACGAAGAAAATTCTGGTGGGGAGATTCGCTTGTAGTCAGAACTCCAATTTTTGAAGAGAGCCATGTTCCAGCGAGTATTCGCGTTCGTAAAAAAAGAATTGAGACAAGTTGCACGCGACAGGCGTACGCTTGGCGTACTCGTGGTCATCCCTGCGTTTATGATCGTCATGTTCGGCTATGCGCTGAATTTCGACGTGAAGCATACCTCACTCGCGATCTATGACGAGGAAAAAAGCTGTGAAAGCAGGGCATTCGCTGAAGAATTTCTTCATTCCGAATATTTCGATTTCAAATACGTACTCAAAGACAAAGACGAAATCGACGGCCTCTTAGGAAAGGAACAATGCAGAATCGCCATCGTGATTCCCACCGATTTTTCTCATCACCTCAAAGAGGGAGCCGTTGCACCGATTCAGATCATTGTCGATGGGGCCAATTCAAACGCGGCGACCACTGCTATCGGATACGTAATGACCATCTGCCAGGATTACTCCACCAAAATCGTTCTTCAATCCCTTCAGCGTACCGGAAGAACGGATATTACGATGCCGATCGATTACCGTCCGCGCGTGTGGTACAATCCGGAGCTCCGCAGCGCCAAGTTCCTGGTCCCCGGTTTGATTGCGTTCATCCTGATGGTCACTGCTGTAATCTCCACGTCACTTTCCGTGGTTCGTGAAAAGGAACGGAACACACTGGAACAGATCATTGTCTCGCAAACACGGCCGTTCGAGTTCATCCTTGGGAAGACAATTCCATTTATGATCATCTCATTTGCGGCCACACTCATTATCCTCGTTGTAAGTTTTATCCTTTTTGATGTTGTCGTCAAGGGAAGCTTGCCTCTTCTTCTTGCTATTACACTCATTTTTCTCACAGGCTGCTTAGGGCTCGGCCTGCTCATTTCAACGGTCGCAGATACCCAGCAGGTCGCTTTCATGCTTGCCGTCATTCTCACCATGCTTCCCACGTTTCTTTTGTCGGGCTTTGTTTTTCCCATTAGAAATATGCCCATCGCTATTCAGGCAATTACGTATTTGATTCCTGCACGATATTTTCTCGTCGTGCTGCGGAGTATCATCTTGAAAGGCGTCGGCATCGGCGCGATCTATACGGATGTTTTTTTTCTGATCGCATTCGCCGTCATAGTTATTTCCGTCAGCGCAGCGAGAATGAAGAAGCAAAGTTGGTAGAAGTATGAGAACAATTCTTACGTTTATCCACAAGGAATTTCAACAACTTCGGCGCGACCCGAAAATGATCACGCTAAATTTTTTCGCTCCCATCTTCCAGTTGATCATCCTGGGCTATGCGGCGTCGTTGGACGTGCGGGATATTCCTACGATTGTGTACGACATGGACAACTCCAAAACGAGCCGTGAATTTGCGACGAAGTTTACCGAATCGGGGTACTTCACGCTTACTCGTTATGCGGGTTCATACACCGATGTCGATCGCGCTATCGATACGAGGGAGGCGTCGATCGCGGTCATTATTCCCTATGATTTTAGCGACAATCTTCTTTCGGGTGACCAGGTGCAGCTTCAGGTCATTGCCGACGGATCCGAAACAAACTCTGCAACGATCGGATTGAATTATGCATCGATGATCGTCGAGCAGTATTCCCAGAACATCATTATCAAAAAATTTGAAATGGTGAAAGGGCAGGGGGCAAAACCCGCAATCGTTGACCCCGAGGTACGGGTATGGTATAACCCGGAACTGAAGAGCCGCAATTTTATGGTCCCTGGAGTCCTTGCATTATTGCTCATGGTGTTGACAATGATCCTCACGTCGTTGGCAATCGTCAAGGAAGTTGAGGCAGGAACAATGGAGCAATTGATCGTCACGCCGGTCAAGCCATACCAACTTGTTATCGGCAAACTTGCCCCGTTCTTTATGATTGGGATTATTGACATCATCCTTGTCCTGCTGGTAGCAACGCTCTGGTTTGGCGTCCCCCTAAGAGGAAGCGTGCTGCTTATCTTCACGCTTTGCATGGTTTTTCAGATGACGACGCTTGGCGCCGGGTTGTTTGTCTCCACCGTTTCCCGCACGCAGCAGCAAGCGATGCTGACCTCTGTCTTCTTTGTTATTCTACCAATGATGTTTCTCTCCGGTTTCGTCTTTCCGATTGAGAACATGCCCGGCATCATTCAACTTCTCACCTACATCATCCCTTTGAGATATTTCTTTGTCATCATCCGTGGCGTTTTTCTGAAAGGAGTCGGCCTCAGAGAACTGTGGGGCGAAAGCGCTCTCCTGCTTGCTTTCGGTATCGTCATTCTAACAATGAGCATACTCCGGTTTCAAAAGAAAATAGCCAAATAACACTCCTTTTCTAACCACACGTTTGGTTTATCAAACCTCTATGATCCTCTTTTTCGATCTTTTCTTAAATTCGCCTGAGAAGGGATATTGAATTTCAGGCACCCCTTTCCAATGCGCAGTGGGATATTTTGGGAAAAAAGTATCGCGAAAAGTTCTTTGCCGACGCAATCATCAAAATTCACGAAGTACGTTTCGCTCCTCTCGCAATGATTGTCAAACTATCACACCGCAATCGAATGAATTTCTTGCAAGTTTTACCATGTTTCGCAATATTGTTTATGTTTGGCTGTTGTACACGAAAAAATGGATCGCAGGCAACGACGTTGATACGGACACATTTCTTCAGTAAAGTGGTTCTTCTTGTTTCAGGAATTTTCTCCGTCCAGCTCACCGCACAAACGATTTCATGGTCGAAGATTGAGGGACCGTATTCAGGTTCGATACAATGTCTCACGGTTAATCCATCAGGAAACGTTTTTGTTTCGACTTCGGAAGGGGTGTACCGATCATTGGATTCAGGTGTAAGCTGGCAGTCACTGGGATTCAATCTGGAATATGGCGGAGTGTTTCTTGTTGTAGATTCGGTTAACGGTGTTTATACCGGGAATGGCACGGAAGGGCTGTATGAATCCACGGACAATGGCACATCGTGGGCAAAGTCGAGCCTGGTTGGCGGTGTATACGCTGCGGCAGTCCTTTCAGGAAACAGAATCTGTGTCGGCGGACTCCAGACTGTTTCGGTTTCTAGTGATGGCGGAAAATCCTGGTCTGCATTGCAGGTAACAACCGACCCCGTGGACGTGTTATCGATCGCCGAAAATAATTCAGGAAACATCTATGCCGGACTCATAGCTTACATCCCGCGTCCCCCAGCGTCTCCTTATGGCGGAGGAGTCTATTTTTCTTCCGACAATGGCAGTACGTGGAAGTTACTTGGAATGTCGTTAAACTCAATCTTATCGATAGCCGTGGACAAAACGGGAAAAGTTTTCTCGATTACCGTTGACCCCAAGGGGAACAGATACATTTACTCAGCAGCTCCCAAAAGCAGTACATGGGCAGAAGATGAGGCAGGAATACAATATACGGGAATCAGCATTGAAACGCTTCTTTCGGATAACGTTGGGAGAAGCAGTTGCCGTTACAAACATGGGCGTCTTTGTTTATATTGACTCTGCGGCAAGTTGGATTAATGTTACTCCTAGCGTTTCTTTAGCATCCATCACATCCGCTTTCTATAATCCAAAAGGGACTACCTACGCAGGAACGGATGAGAACGGCGTATTTTGTATGCGAAGTCCCTCATCGGCATGGGTGCAGTGCGGCATTGACCCGCGTCCCATCACATCAATCGGCTTCGACGGCTCGGATAATCTCCTTGCGGGGACCGAGGATGGAGTTTTTGAAAAAAACCTAAAAGCCGGCGACTGGCTGAGAGTAAGTGACGGCTTGAGTCAAGCGACTGTCAATCAACTTTACTTTTCGGCATCGAGCAAAAGACTCTATGCATCAACCGGGACGGGGCTATTTTATTTGCCGGGAGGGGGAAATTACTGGGATCATCTTACGCAACAAGAGACGTTCGCTCTTGTAGAATCTCCTAACAGCTATAAATACGCAGGTACAAGCGGAGGGATTCTCGAGACGGTTGGTGAAGACGATATCTGGGCCCCCATACAAACGATTGGCATCCCGAGCACAAGTATTTATTGTCTCGCGCTGGATTCGTTAAGCGATCTATTCGCCGGTACCTCGGTTAATGGCATTTTCATGAGCACGGATGGCGGTACATTTTGGACGCAAACGGGCATCTCCTCTCCGCTCATATTTTATTCAGTGAAAACACTCGAAGTCGATGATGAAGGGAGAATATTTGCCGGGACCGATACGTCAGGCGCTTTTTATTCGGATGATCATGGAATAAGCTGGAAAAACATTCCATCAATAAGAGGAAAAAGTATTACCAGCTTTGTAGTACAATATCCTGCAATGTATTTTGCCGGGACTTCTGATAGCGGGGCATTCGCATCGACAGATCGAGGGTTGAACTGGTATCCTGCGAATGACGGCCTGACGGATTCGAGCATCCTTTCGCTTAACGTCGATCAGCAAGGGTATTTGTACGCTGGGACGAGCAAAGGATTGTTCAGCAGCAGCGGCGCTGTAACCCGTATTGCAGAAAAGAACGAGATCCCTGCTTCGTTCTCTTTATCACAGAATTACCCAAATCCTTTTAACCCGTCGACGGTGATCAATTATCAATTATCAGTGAGCAGTAAGGTAACATTGAAAGTGTATGACGTCCTAGGAAGGTTTGTGACTACGTTAATAGAAGAACATCAGGCCGCGGGCGTTCACGCGGTGACATTCAACGCGAGCAGCCTGTCAAGCGGCGTCTATTTTTACCGGCTTGCAGCGGGAAGTTATGTGCAAACTAAAAAAATGATCCTCATCAAATAATTTTCACATCGCGCCGTCAGAATTTGAGAATAGCTTTGCGAAAGCCTATTTTTTTTTCTTTTCTCTTATCTCTTATCTCTTATCTCTTTAAGCTGCAACCAACCCTTTCAGCCTGAAGTGCAATACACGCCCGAGCTGAATGTTTATTCCGTCTTGTTTGCCAATGCGCAAGCCGTGTACGTGAGAGTGGCACCCGTTGAACAATCCCCGTCCGGCGTGACACAGGCGATCCATGGCGCTTCGGTCAAGTTGCTGGGAAACGAAATCAATGGTATAGCAGGGCAAAGTATTACCTTGAACGATACCACGGCAACCGTTGATGGTAACACCGTGTCATTCTACTACGCGCAGGCTAATATTGTCCCGGGAAGTTCGTACACGGTTTCTGTTGTCCAGAACGGGTATCCCCCGACGTACGCAAGTGTCAGTGTCCCGTTCGGTTATGCTACGATACCCGATCAGAATGCCTATTCTATTTTCCAAAACCCAAAGAATGTGAGCTCGGATATAAATCTGGAAATACATCTCTCCGCGCTCGCGAGCGCCGAATTCGTCCAAATGCTTGTCGAATGCCGGGGCCTTGACAGCTCCGGAAGTTTTCAAGTGGCCTCCTTCAATGTCATTCCTGTAGACTCGTTGAACCCTTTCACGGAAACCGATGCGATTACGACTCTTGAAACGAACGTTGACATTTCACAGTATAAAAACGCATTCAGCCTTGCGCACCAATACGCAACGACTCTCACGCATTCGCATCTTTATGTCGATATTATCGTGACGCAAATCGACGACAACCTGTACAGGTTCTTTATAACGTCCACCCGTTCTGCCAGTCCTCTTCTCATGAGGACCGATAAGATTGTTTTTAGTAATATTTTTAATCATGCGGGCACAGGCGTCGTCGCAGGTGCATCAATCGACACGACAAGGATATTTTTGTTTTGAAGACACTCTGGTTTATAACCCTTCTTTTGATGGCGGCAACCCTTTTCGCGCAGGATGAAACCATTACGATTACCGGCTCGGTTGCCGACAGTGCAAGCGGTGAGAGGATTCCCTATGCAACAGTATCTGTCGTCGGCACTACCGCCGGCACCGTCGCGGATGTGAACGGCTATTTTATTTTGCACAATGTCGCGCCCCATGGTGCCCGATTGCGCGCTTCGGCAATCGGCTATGAGGCGAAAGACTTTCGGGTGGAGGTTAATCGCGAACAGCCCGTCATCATGAACATGAAAATTCCGGAAGCTACGGTGGCATTGCCGACGGTTGAGATTGTGGGAAAAACCATCGCCGGGACTGCGGGCAGCACGGTGATAACGCCTGCTCAGCTGCAGAATAATGTAGGAATTTTTAAAAATGACGTCGTTCAATATGTGACCCAGCTCCCGGGCGTCGTCACAGTGAGCGGAATATCGAGCCAGTATTACGTGAGGGGCGGCGGTCCCGATGAGAACCTTGTCTTAGTGGATGGAATGCAGATCTACAATTTGTCCCATGCGTTCGGACTGTTAAGCTTTGTCGACCCATTAATCGTGAAAGTAGCCGATTTTAGCGTAGGCGGCTTCCAGGCCGAATACGGCGGCAGACTATCATCCGTCTTCGATATCCAGACGATTGATGGTGATAAAAATGAATTTAAGGCGAAGGGGAATCTGGATTTGATATCCACCGACGCAATGATCACCGGACCGCTTTTTTCGGACGGCAACAGCAGCTTTGTAGCCTTTTATCGCAGGCCGCTTTTTGAAAATGCCCTCCAGAAATTCTACTCGCTCGGTTTACCGTTTGACTATGATGACGGTTTTGCGAAAGCCACGATTGATATTCCCGGCGAAGGATTTATCAGCGCAGAATTTTTAACGAGTGCCGACCGCATCCACCAGCAAGATATCTCCGACCCGGATTTCACATGGAGCAACAATTCCGGCGCAGTTTCCGGAAGCTTCCTCGTGGGCGATCAATTCGATTTGAGATTTTCAATTTCATATTCATCGTATCGTGCGGAGCAGATCCCCAAGCAATCGGATTATTTGGGTTACCAACTGGACGAAATCACGACTCCTTCGTTCTATGGCGATGTGATCTCGTATACCCCATCGGGGGATCAGTTCGATCTGGGCCTGCTTTTCACTTTTCCCGGCTACAACTACACTTTTACGAACAAGTATGGAGGCACAATCCAAGAATCAGAATCGGACATAGAGCCGCATGTATGGGCAAAATACATGTTCAACCCGCACGGCAAGTTTTCATTCGAGCTTGGCCTGCGCGCAGATCTTCAGAGAACATTTCAATGGCTTTCCGGTACGCCGGGCGGGTATTCCCCGGATCCGCGGCTTACTTTTTCTTACAAACCCGCAGATGCGGTTGCCCTGTACGTAAACTATGGAATGTACCATCAACATGTCATGGACTTGAACGATGAAAATCTGGTGTTCACGCCTTTTGACGTCATCGCGCCGATCCCAGAAAGCAACGGGGACGAGGAATCGAATCAGTACGTCGTCGGATGCAAATTGGAGCCGAATGTCCTGATGACAGCGAAGGTCGAGGTCTATTACAAAAAACTCAATAATCTTGCTGCGGTGAATTTGGAAAAAGTATATGATTGGGAAAACGATTATATCTTCGGATCGGGAGAGGCCTACGGTGTAGATCTCAGCTATACGTATGATGCGGGAGAGAACTTATACTGGCAGGTGGGGTATTCTTATAGCCGGACAACACGGACGTTTAACGGCAACACATATTTCCCGCGTTATGACTTGCGCAATCAATTGAATACGTCTTCCGGTTTCCAGCTGGCAAAAAATCTTTGGCTCAGGGGGCGATTGAAACTCACTAGCGGCCTGCCTTACACTCCTATTAATGGATATTTTGGTGTGATTCAATTTGATCCTTCTAACCTGCCGGCATACGCAAACCAGGCGCTGTACGCTCAGGCACTATTCGGCAAGGTGAATTCTGCACGCCTTCCGGGGTATGAGAGTTTCGACCTTAGTGCATCATACGACCTGAATCTCAACTGGACACATTGCAATATCCAGGGGACATTGATTAATGTCTTAGACAAAAAAAATGTTTTTTATATAAACAATATTACGGGGAGCGTGGTTTATCAACTGCCGACAATTTTTAATCTTTCGGTGGGATGGAGTTTCTGACTTCGCGATGATGGAGAGCATAACGTCGAACGTCCGACCTTGAATTTATCTCTGGAGGCATTCTCTGCCGCCTTTGTGTTTCTCTGTGAAACTTAATTTTTTTACACAGAGGGGCACTGAGACTCATAGAGTTTCATCGAGGTACAGGGTTATATCGATGGCGCCTTCCTCACAATCAATGTCCCCGACCGAATCGCCCCTAGTGTGATTATTGCAGCCAGCAAAGCTGATGCACGTGACCCAACCGGCCGAATGTCGGAACAGCCATCTTCAGCAAAAGTTGCCGTATATTCATTAAGATAACGGATGTCCTCGATGATGGCGTGCCCTCCCGGTTTTAAAACACGAGCAACTTCGCGAATTGCCTTAGCGCGTTCAGCCGTAGAATAAATATTGTGGATAGCAAACCTTGAAACAACAACATTGAAGGTCCCGTCTGCGAACGGCATGTTACGCATATCAGCGGTTGTAATTTCAACCCGGCTTTCCACACTTTCGCGCCGTGCATTTTCCAAAATAGCTTTAGAGTTATTCCCTGAAAGATCTTCAGCGCGCCAGATATCGATGCCAACAGCTTTTCCGGTTGTCAGACGTTTTGCTGCACCAATCAACATCAAGCCGCGGCCGCAACCGAGGTCCAGCACTTGTTCGTTTCCTTTCCAGGAGATCAGGTCCAACAAGCGTTCGCGGCTTTTCACTTTACCCACCTTGCTGCTCCAGACCATCCAACTCCCCGTCAGCAAAAATCCTATCGCACAACCGAGCCCCACACCGGATAATTCAATAGTGATTATGACGCCTGCGACCGGAATGCATATGCGTCCCGGCCAAAAACCGATTGCTGCGGTGAGCCAAATCAACGCGCCCACTGAACCTACGATGAATAAGTTGCGTACGACAGCAGGGGCATCGATACCATAGTCTGCGTGTCCGATAGTTTCTGGTTTAATTTTTGTACTCCCTCTTTCTTGATACGCTAATTTAACAAATGGCACTTGAATAACCGGGGTAGGGGGCGGCTTCGCCCAAAAAAACTATTCATCCCTATTGGCCGTGGTTGGAGAAAATGCCGGGAGACAAACGGCAACATACTCGGCCCCGCCTTCGTACGGCGAACTGTAGCGTACCCACTCGCCGGGCCGTGCAACGATCGCTTGACCGGCTTTTACCTCGATCTCTCCGCCTTCGTGTTCTACTTTTAAGCAGCCGCGCAGCACAACAGTAATCTCTTCAAATTCGGGCCTCTGACCGGGTTCAGCCCAGCCTTGCGGTGAGACCATTCTTGCTACACTTACTTCCGTATGTCCCGAATTTACACGGCCCGCGTATTCTTCAATTCGTTTATGTAAATTCCCCGCGGCATTGATAATTGCCGGTTGCCGGATCAGTGTTGGCATAGGAAATTCTCCATACTATCAAAGCTGAACTACATGCGTTAATGCTCACCCAGCCAATAACGCATTCATGTTATTTCTCGTTTACCTTCTTTTTAGTTCCTTCTCGAAGCATACGCTGTTTTCCACTCCGGCATACTGTCCGTAATTTGGAATCAATGTATACCCGTTCTTCTTGTAGAGCCCAATGGCTTCTGGTTGCCTTTTACCCGTCTCCAGGAGACATTTTGTATAAGATAATTCGCTCGCCCATGTTTCCAATTCAAATAAAACTTTTGTGGCAATTCCTTTGCTTCTGCTCCCCGGTAATACATACATTCGTTTAACTTCCATTGCTTTCGCACTGTATTCTTTAATCGCTCCGCAGCCTAATGGTTTATCATTTTCATAAGCCAAGACGACGAACTTAAGCTTATCAATCGTATTGAACTGAGCATAAAAGGAATGTTCTTCGCCGTCTCTTTTCGCAAGATCCTCGTCAAGCAATCTTACAAGTTCGATAAAATCGGGATTATCGGAATTGGTTCTTACTATCTTTATCATCGATGGTATTCCGCTCAAGTGATACTCAGCATTGTTAAATAATGATTTTCGGTATGCAATAATGATAACAGAAGCGTGCCAGCAGGTTCCCGGACACTCCTCGTTATGCTCGATAAGAAAGTGAAAAAGTCCTGCTGTATCGTATACGCTACAGCATTTCAAATCCAAAATCAACAGTCGAATGGGAAATGCGATGAGGATTGGCGTTGGATCATTCCACGCATGTGAACCAAAGATTTGCTCGATCAAATCATTTTTTGTATTTGGCCCTGGTCGGGAGCTGCATTGCTTTCTTCGCCAAAGGCGAATTAGCCTCTTTTACAGGGTGCATACAAATTATTATTTTCTATCCTTGCATAGTAAACTACCACCATCAAAGACGGTGGTTTTTGAAAAGGAAAAGAATGTCATTCCGCGCTTGACGCGGAATCCAGTGTCAATCAACGGATCTGGATTCCGGTTCTTCGTCCCGCCTGAAAGCGGGACGAAGAACCGCCTTGGCGGGCAAAGCCAACTGTACATAGCCACCGCCATAGGCGGTGGGTTTCTGCTTCGCACTAAAATCAAATAATAAAAATTATAAAAGGTGTGGCGAGCAGCTTGAGATCTTAAAATTTCCTTATGTCCATTAATTCACGTACATCCATAGCCGGGAATCCTTCTGCTCGTCGCGGATATAGAGCACACCGCCTTGTTCAAGAGCGGATCCTATTTTATCAATGTCATTGTCGAGATTGTTCGAACCGATAATCGCCAGTATGATGCCCACCGCTTCAATTGATTTCACACGCACTTTAGAGATTTTCGCAACGGATCCGCTGTCGGAGCTTTCAATAATGAGGTGGTCCTGCATTGCTGAACTTTCTTTCATTTCCTGATCGAACTTGCCCCCATAGATTTTCGTCTCGCTGTTATCGGCGCTGTCCTGTATTTGTTTGACTGAACCATCACGGTATACTTGCAAGAGCGATTCGTACGACATTTTCACTCCGTTCATGTCAAAGTCTCCGCCAAAACTGCTTAAAAGCTTTACAATAGGGAGGGAAACTCCGATTTTCTGAACCTGCACGCCGTCTTCTGACTTAACAATCCAAATGCATTTTGTCTGCGCATTAGCTTGATTAAATGCAGCCATGAGCACGACCGCTGAAAACACAAGAATTCTGTTTCCCATGAAATACCTCCTATGAATTTTCCCCCGCAAGCTATACGGGAGATGAGAGAGAAATGTTTCAGCGGGGCTTGACCACGCACGAATTACTGCGTATCCCAAAGGATTGGGTTCATCTCGAAAAAGGGAGACGACGAGTAACCGTTAATACTCTTAGGGAAATTTTTCATCGGCAGTGTACAAATCTGACACTTTTCTTATTTGTTTCAACCTCTGTTCATTTCTTGAGTCCAATCGATAATCCGTAACGCTGTTCGGACGCTGTTCAAGCGTATGTACATGGGGAGTTTTTTTATCGCCGGGTTGCGGCTTTGGAAGGGGATAGAGAATGCATTATAGAATCAATCTTTGAAATTGTTTGAGAAGTTTGAATTGGTAATTTTTTTATTGATTCAAAGGAAACCGATTATTATATCAAAAGCGTAATTCTCGACCGACGAGAAAGTCGGTTCGACCGTTAAGCGAATCGAGTATCTTTTGGGTTTTTGCAGAAAAACTCGATGTCAAGAAACAATCAAAATAACTAGAAGCCATCTCAAAAATCCCCAAAAATGTCATTCTGAACGGAGCGAAGCGGAGTGAAGAATCCATGACAATTATGCATCATGAATCTACGAGGCTTCAGTGTCGTGGATGCTTCTCCCGCTGCTTTGCAGCGGGAGAAGCATGACATTTACAAATGCATTCTACATCGAAACCATTTTTGAGATGGCTTCTAATTTTTTCAGGCCTCTTTGCTCAATGGGTTAAGAGCGTTGCCAGCGGCAGGAAGATTTCAGGAGGGGGCTTTACTCATTTCTTTAAGAAGGCAGTGTATACTATGCCCGATTGCAAGATAACCGCTTGCACTTTCGTTCATTACATCATACATTGGCCACATTGCTTATATAGGACGGGGGTTTCCAAATGCGCCGTTAAGAAACTACCTGGTAACTCCGACGTGAAAAAAACTCAAGTATATCTGCATTTACAGCCAGACCTATCAAAAAAGAAAGGACAGTTAATGAAGGTGTCGCAATATATTTCTCTCTCGTTTTTAATTCTGACATTCGCATCGCAAATGTACTCTCAAAGTTCTTATCTTGAAAAAGGTCAGAGCGGCATAGGAATTTCAGGGAACTTCTCTTCCAATCAGAGTGCGTCAGCGACAGGAGGTTCGCTGGGATATTCTATAAATGGTGTTCTCGACGCCGGTCTCTCTATATCAAATATCTCTCCTTCACAAAAACTCGACGGTCAGGACCTCTACGCTGCTGCTATTGCTCTGTCTATCACATTTACCGCCGTCAAACAAGACCAAACAAATCCTATTTCACTTTCGTTTAATGCTACAGACCTTAGTTACAAGTATACCTCCTCCGCATTAGACCAAAATAAATTACCAACGGAGCCCACCGGATTTTCAATAGGAGCGTCGATTTATCGGAATATCATAGCATCATCCATCATGAAGGTTCAACCTCAGGTAAGCGTTTCCTATATAAGAGTAAACGCTGAAGTCAAAGATAACTACGGTAACGCTGTCGCATTAAGCAATAATTCGGCAGTTTTTGATTTGGGTTTTTCATTGTTGTTTCAAACAGGACCATCAACCATCTTTGCTATTAGTCCATCTCTTGGGATAGATAAAAATAATTCTACATTTGACTTGAGTGCTGGTTTTGTATTTGTCCTTTAAAACTTTGCTCCTCTGGCCGTTGAATTAGACTAGAAGCTATCTCAAAAACCCCCAAAAATGTCCTTCTGATCCCGCCGTTTTCTGGTCGTCGGAAAGCGACGACTCTTCGAGCGGGAGAAGAATATGACATTTACAAATGCATTCTACATCGAAACCATTTTTGAGATGGTTTCTAGAAAAAAATGTGTAGTTATTTTGTTTTGTATCGTTGATCGTAATCCAAGAACTGTAAGGTCAGAAGAAGTTTCTTATAGATTCAATCGATGCTGATCATTATATTAATCTTGTTATATGATAAAGCACGAGAGGTTTCCAGTTAGGCGGCCAGAAAGATGAAAAGACCGTTAACAAAGTCTTTCGGTGTTCAATATTTACAGAAGGAAGAGCAATTAAAATCGTTTAAAATATCCCGTTTTTCCCCGGGCTCTTAGCTCAGTCCCAACGGGACTTCGCTTCAGCCCTGCCAGGAAGCAGAAACGGGCTCTTAGCTCAGTTGGTTTAGAGCGCTACCTTGACACGGTAGAGGTCAAAGGTAGTTTCCTGCAAATATCTCCGAGTTTCGCCACTTCCTGTTTCATTCTGCACTCAACTAGCACTCCTCACTTGCAAAGGAGTGAGCCTTCCGATGTTTCTCTCCAAAACTTCCAGGGGTATCTACTACCTATTCTTCAATGATGTCAATGGAAATAGATGTAAGGTTTCCACTCGGTCCCGCCTAAAATGCGACGCAACAAAATTCCTGCAATCATTCAAGATTAGCGAATACAATCGAAAGCAAAGGACACAGAACAGGCCGCTTGATGAATTCATGGTCGAATACTTGGCTTATGCGAAAGGGGTATTTGCTTCAGGCACTGTCTACCTTCACGAATTGGCACTCAGTCAATTGCGGGAGAGTGCTGGCAACCTACCTATAAGAGAAATTAGCCCTCAGCACATCGATAAGCTCAAATCAGAACTCATTCAAAAGGTCGATGAAAATCTCGATCCCGTAATGAGCCCTGTGACGGTGAATGAGCGCCTCAGCAAATTGAAGGCTGCCTTTAACACTGCTTTGCGCTGGAATATGATAACTGTTAATCCAGTAAAAGGAATTCAGCCTGTCTCAGTTCCGGAAAAGAGCGCCATCGTTCTTCAGCCGTCAAGACTTTCAGAAACTCCTGTCCGTTATCAAAGAAGGGTGGTTGAGGGAATTGGTGGTTTTTGCCGTTCTAACAGGGATGAGGAGAGGAGAGATCACAAACTTACGCTGGCAGGAAGTGGACTTGAACAGAAAGCTTCTTACAATTCAAAGCAACCCGACTTTTAAAACGAAAGGGGGAAAGAGGCGAACTATACCGTTAAACGATACAGCCCTTTATATCCTTTCTGCAAGAAATGGGAAGGGCACTACAGAATATGTTTTTACTCTCAACGGTATGAAGGTATCTGAGGGGTGGCTAACTCATGCGTTTAAGAAAGCTACGTATGATGCCCGACTGCACGATGACCGCTTGCATTTTCATTCATTACGTCATACTTTTGCGTCGTGGTTAGTGCAGGATGGCGTTTCGATTTATGCGGTGAAGGAATTGCTTGGGCATTCGGACGTAAAAACCACACAGGTTTACTCTCATCTACGGCTCGATCAATTGCACAGCGAAGTGAACAAAATATTGTTGGTAATCAACTAGGAATTTGAGAGAACGGCACAACTGATTGATGTGATTACCGAACTGGATTGAAGCATAGGATTTATATCCTTAGGTCACGGAAGCCTAGTGTTGTGATAGTGCATTCAAGTCACGAATCATGCGATTCAGTTTTTCATGTTCATAATTGGGTGCTTCTTCACGCAACTCCATTAGAATCTGCATTGCTTCTCTATAATACCTTTGGTTCATCATGGACATGCCCATATTGTATTTTATCTCCGCCACTACCTCGTCCGCTTTTGGTTTACCATATCTTGTGTAGTAGCTCCATGCTTCTCGAAATGCGTCTGCGGCTTCACCAAATTTCTTTTCGTCGAATAAGGTACTTGCTAATTCATTTATTTTATCCGTACTGAAATATTCCGACGGTGTCTTCGAACAGAGCAAGAAAGCCGCCCTTTCTCCCAAAAACCAGGAGGAATAAGCGATGTCGAGATTGTAACTCCTGAAATACACCTTTGCCCACGGAAGGGTCTGGGGATGACGCGCATCGAATACCACTCATGTTGGGATGCATCTAAGTAAGCAATTACAAAGCTATTTTTCGCTTTTGCATAATCGTGAGCAATCATGTATTCTCTCCCAAGATTTCGCTCAAGTTCTGCCATAGTCAAATAGTAAGTCGCTTCCACAGAATCTAATTTTGTCCGCCAACGCATATCTCCTTCAGGGTTTTCCTTTTCCAATTCATCGAGAATCTCTCTTTGCTTTTGGTACCAGATTGGCTTCCTAGAACTCCCACATATTCTAATCTTGCTTGAAGATCGTTAGGATTGGCCACTAAATATTCTCTGTAAAGGTCGGCGGCGCGATTTACCTCCTGATCTTCAAGTAACGTTCAGCCTGATTAAGTTGTTCTTCTTTTGGCGTGCAATTTATTCTAAGCAAGGAAACAGCAACAACAATTAT
>CAVYWA010000022.1:0-103641 GCA_963772165.1 uncultured Bacteroidota bacterium
GCAATGACAATACATTGATACGGGATAGTTTTTCACGGCTTGAGGATCGATCGCACCGCGCCGATCACGCGCTCGACATCACGAGGTGTCAGCTTCTGGCGAGATCGGAGGGCTGACACATTCCCTTCCGAATCGGGTTCGGCGCCGGATACTCTTCCGCTTTCCATCCGAACGTCCGCTGATAGTAGGGATGCTCAGGGATCGCCTGATAGTGCACGCCCACGCCGACCGATCGCTTCGTCATGCGCTCTAAGAACTTGTCGCGCGAAACGCCGCACCGGTCCTTGTCAACCCGGATGATGAACAGATGGAGAGCATGGCGAGTCGCGGGATCCAACGGGGCGGGCAAGCCGATCGGCAGCCCGCGAAGTTCTTTTTGGTATGAGTTCCAGATCTCCACTCTTCGGGCGTAGAATCTTTCGATCTTCCGCAATTGGTGAATGCCGATGGCGGCCTGCAAATCCATCATGTTGTATTTGTATCCCGCTTCTTCAACGTGGTAATGTTTATATCCCGTGTCCGAAAAGCGGGCCCATGCGTCGCGGCTCATTCCGTGCAATGCAAGGATCTTGATCCTTGCAATAAAGTCTTCGTTGCGGCTTAAAACCATTCCCCCTTGGCTCGTTGCCAGGTTCTTCTTTGTTGCATAGAAACTGAAGACTCCCATGTCTCCAAACGAGCCGGCTTTCTTTCCATGGTATTCAGTTTCAATCGCATGAGCGCAATCTTCGATCACAAATAAATGATGCGCCTTCGCGATCGCCATGATCGCATCCATCTCGCACGGCCGGCCGGCGAAATGCACCGGAATGATGGCTTTCGTTTTCGAAGTAATTTTCTTTTCGATCTCAGCGGGATCGATGTTCAGCGTTTCCGGATTGATATCGGCGAGCACCGGAGTCGCGCCGCTGTGGATGATGGCATTGACCGTTGCGCAAAAAGTGTTTGCCACTGTGATGACTTCGTCCCCTTCTTTGAGACCGAGGGCGACGCAGGCAAGATGCAGCCCGGCAGTGCATGAAAAAAGCGCTGCTGCATAGGGCATGTCCTTGTAGCGCGCGAAATCGGTTTCAAACTGATGAACCTTCGGTCCCGTGCCCAACCATGCCTTTTTGAGAGAATCAACGACCTCATTGATTTCTTCTTCTTCAATAAGAGGTTGACCAAAAACTATGAATTTGTTGTCGTCTGCCATGGCCTGTCATGTAAAATAATAAAGCGAAAATCCCAGCCGTATTTCATGCGAATGGATGATCCCGGTAACGGTGAATCCTGCGTGATGACGTAGAACGGAGATGAAGCGGAAAATTCGTTATGCCGACGGTTTGCAAGTTTGAGTCCGTGGTCCTTAGTCCGTAGTCCTGAGTCCGTGGTCTTGGTCCTTAGTCCTGAGTCCTGAGTCCCTGGTCCTCGGTCTTAAATCCAAGACTCTTATCTCTTCTCTCTTATCTCTTATCTCTTACTTAATCTGATGCGCGAGGTAGATCACCGTTGCTGCAGACATCGCAATCGCTAAAATGTCTTTGATCGTTGTCCCAGATCCACAGCCGGTGTAAAGTAGAGCCGGAGGAGGAGGAGGTACTTTTGTCACAATAATCGCCGAACCGTCGTCGATTGTCGGGTTTCCACGAAACCAGCCGAATCCATGTTTTTCAACGTTTCCGCTTGGAAACTGAACAAGGGCATAGTTTGAGCTGTCGGTCAAACCCCCTGCGCGGTCGATATAATTCCACATGTTGTCTCCTTCGATATAGCTGAGAAGGCCGGGATTATTGACCTCGCCGGAGACGCGCACAGAGTTGGGTTTCTTCGGCACACCGATCGAGTCTCCCTGGTGCATGACAACATCATACGCCCCTCCCGGCCTGTCCAATGCCCGTTGGAAATCGACGTTCATCCGTTCCCCTTCCCGTGTCATTTTGCTCCCGCCGAGAAAGGCAGATTTCGTTACTCCGCCGGCGCGAAGAATAATGTCGGACAGCCTTTCGTTCGGCGAACGCAGTGCATATTGCCCTTCGTATCTGACTTCTCCCATGACTGTCACCAGTTCCTGGAATTTGAACTCCGGGTTCGTTCGGACGAAGACGATGTCGTAGCGCTGCAAACGAAAGCTGTTCGCCCTTTGCTCCTGGCTAAAAGCATCTCCATCGGTTACGCTGTCTGCAAAATTTGGAAGATGAGAGAAGCGGATGTAGACCAGCGAATCTTCTCCCATGCCTTTGGGTTCAACGCGCGCAACTTCAGCATCAAGTCTCCAGGCGTCTTCGGTGTATCCACCGGCAAGGAGGATAGCATCTTTGAGCGTCATGTTGCTCGTGAGATGAAACTTCCCCGGCTTCCGGACTCTTCCCAAAACCTGTATCGTATCGTCTCTGACTTTCGCCACTTCAATTTCATAGATCACGACCTCGTCGTCGGGCTTCAGGAGCATGTTCACGCCGGGGAGAGTATCGAGAAGCGCACCGAGATTGAACGGAATCGTCTTCTTTGTCAGATGGTCGGGGTTGAGTCTTATAAGATCGGCGCGTGTGAGGTATGTCTCCGCACGGTAGATCGAATCTTCCATCCCTCCCGCTTTAAAAATCAGGTCGTACAACGTCAGGCTGTCTGCGAACGGGAACGTGCCGGGGTGACGCACATGTCCGCTGATCGTAACTGTGCGCTGTGGAGAAATCTCCAGCCTCGAATAAACGCGAACAGAATCGAGAGGCTGCAGCTTGAGGTTATTATCCGGGTCCTGCGCCATCACTTTCTTCAGGTCCACCTGAATTGTCTGGATGGTGCTGTCGGGAAATGTTCGCGTGATATCCGCTCGGTTGAGGTATGCTTCGGGCAAAAGGCTGTCCGCTTGAATGATCAGGTCCCGAAGCGTCTCGCCTGTTTCCAGCTGGTACCTGTCCGGGCGGTAGACAGCCCCGTCGATCACAACATAATTTTTTTGGATATCCTGGATGGAGAAAAACGTCACGGTATCGCCGTCGGCCACTGTATGGTCCTTGCCTTCATTCAGAATATCCCTGAGGTTAGCATCAACAACGGTCCGCTCAAATTCTCCCCTCTTTCGTTTTTCAAACGGGATGATATGGTCCAACTGCACCCGCTCGAGGTACGTTGTGGGGAGAGGACCGCCGGCGTAATCGACAACTTTTTTCAAATTCTCTTCCGGCAGAAGCTCGTAAATGCCGGGGCGGCGGATCTCGCCGTCGACCGTTACTGTTTTCCCCCGTGTCGGGATAAAAATAATATCGTTGCTCTGAACACGGACGTCGTTGATCTTCTCCGAGCCCATGAGATATTTATAGAGATCGACGTGCGCGATCACTTTGTTGTTGCGGATCAACCGGATGTCTCTCAAACTTCCTTTCACGGTCGGGCCGCCGACCCAGAAGAGAGAATTAAAGACGTTCGAGTACGTGCTGACCGCATATCCCCCAGGGGCTTTGACCTCTCCCATGATAAAAACGAACTTCGGGCGGAGACGGGCGATGGTGACGTCGAGCCAAACATTCCGCGGTGTGTTGACCAGTCCCTTAAACGATTGGGACATTTCTTTCGTAATTGCTTTCTGCGCCTCCTCGAGCGTAAGCCCTGAAACGAGCACGGGGCCGACTGTCGGAATAAAGACCCTGCCTTCGTTGTCGACCTCAAGGTCGTTCCGCTGCTCGACTTGCCCCCAAACATTGACGCGAATGACATCGCCCGGCCCGATCAGGTATTCGGGGTCAACAGGCCCGGCTGCCGGCTCGAATGCCGCCGGGATTTTCTCGAAAATATCATAACCAAAATAGTGCCTCCCTCCGGGACCAAGAAATTTCGAAGTGTCCACTACCGGCTGGGCAGTCGTCGATTCGGGCGCCGCGGTGCTTTGGGCCGACAGCGCGGCCGGCAGTTTATGCGTCGTATCGATTATCGGGGCTGATTGAACCGGTGCCGGTACAGGGGAGGTTGTTCAAATAGCTCTGAGAGGTCGATGCCGTACTGTTGCGCCTTTGCAATGGCTTGATCCATCGTCATTCCGTACTGGCTGATTTTTGCCTGGATCTGATCGGGGGTCATTGTCCCGAGCTTGGCCTTCGCTGCATCTATTTGCGTCTGGGTTTGCGCGAAACCAGAGTAAGAGATAAGAAATAAAGAGATAAGAGATAAGAGATAAGAGATAAGATTCGCTTTACTCAATATCGGACGATTTAAGAACATTTTTCGCATTCTAATGGCGGTTTTAAAAAAATAAGAATTAAGAGATAAGAAATAAGAGATAAGAGAAAAGATTCGCTTTAATCAATACTGGTCGATTTAAGAACATTTTTCGCTTTCTAATGGCGGTTTTAAAAAATAAGAATTAAGAGATAAGAGCGCTTTACTCAATGTCGGCAGATTTAAAGGCATCTTCCTTTTACTAATGGCAATGGTGTGTAAGAATAGCAGTAAAATATATAGAAAATAGTGATTTAGCGCAAGAGAAGGCCTTGAGTCCGTAGTCCGTAGTTCGTAGTCCGTAGTCCGTAGTCCGTAGTCCGTAGTCCGTAGTCCGTAGTCCGTAGTCCGTAGTCCGTAGTCCGTAGTCCGTAGTCCGTAGTCCGTAGTCCTGAGTCTTTTCTCTTATCTCTTATCTCTTATCTCTTAATTCTCATCTCTTAAACTCCCCCACAAATCAGCTAATCCGTTTTTAGCCGAATAGGCAGTGATAAATTCAAGGTCGATAATATCAGGGGAATTCGTCAATATGTTTTTGATATCGGCAAGATGCTTATCGGAATGGCCTTCTTGAAAATATTCAAGTTTCCGTATGATGACGTATTCCGGCGGGGCAATGAAGAGAGTGACTCCTTGGAAATCAATACTCTTTTTCCGCTCCAGAGCCCATGTATGAAGCTCGCTTTCCCCTCTTAAAAAAATGTCGGCTTTGAATCCGGTTTCGAGATGGATGAGCTTAAAATATCCTCGTTCGGGGCGGAGGATCTCATCTCTGATGACCTCAACAGGAGTCACATAAAACTCGCGCGCCGGAAACGCGGCGACAAAATTTGCAATTTCCGAAATGCTTAAATCGAGGATGATATCAATATCGTGGGTAAGTCGCGGTTCGCCGTACACGATCGACGCAACCGAACCGGTGATCATGTAGTTCAACTTCTGATTGTTGAGCCTCGAGGCGAAAATGCCGAAGAGGTTAGGTTCCTGCATGTTTAAAAATCTCTCTTAGATGTTCCGCGACCGTCGCATCATCCCATTTCGGGTGTTGAAGTTTCAGCCATGCCCGCTTCAGCTCCCTCGCTCCATGATAGAGGTTCAAGGATAGGCGCAGCTTTTTCTCGGCCGTCATCGACTTAAAAGGCAGCACACTTTCAGAATCATGATGTTTGTCGTCGGCAGTTGTCAAGGGAGTTCTGAGTCCGTGGTCCGTAGTTCGAGTCCGTGGTCCGTAGTCCTGAGTCCGTGGTCCGTAGTCCTGAGTCCGTGGTCCGTAGTCCTGAGTCTTATCTCTTATCTCTTATCTCTTATCTCTTATATCTTATCTTTTATCTCTTCAAAAATCCTCAATAAAAATTGTATTCTATCGAAAGCAACGCATCGATCCGGTCGTCATAATTGCCGCTCACGCGCGCATATTGGAATACACCGGGGATGCTCGCATCTTGCGAATACCGGGAGATGAGGATGTGGCAATTGATGAACATATCGCGCACAATTTCATACTGCGCGGTAACGCCATACGACTGTTTTTTGATAACCGGTCCGTAAAGAAACGGTGGCGTGGGAAGCATGTATTGATATTTCGTCGAGTCCATTCCTCCTTTGCGAAGGGACTCAAACGCCAGGCCGACTTTCAAATCGCGGTAAGGCCGGTAATTGGCTTCAAGGTATAAGTCATCTGCGTTTTGGCCGATCCAATCCCCTAAATCATATTCACTGCTTTGGTATGTCGCGTCGGGATATTTGTGATTGTAGACCCAGGGATTTGTCCGTGTATATTCGATCAGGATATCGGTGTTCGGGAAAAAGAGATCATACGACCTGGTGCCGACCGTAACCCCGATCTGATTTCGCTGTCTGGCGGAGTTAAAAATATCGGGGGTTGAAATTTCATCGATAAATAACGACGTGTAGAAATCGAAATTTTTCAGGCTGGTGACATCGACCGACCCGAACACTTGCTTATTGTCCTGGTCGTTGTCATAATGTTCCGCAGCAAAGTAGAGCATGACCGGAATCAGATAGATAAGCTCGGGGTTTCTCCCTCCGTATATTTCAGATTCACCGACCGCGATGTTAACACCGTTTGCCACCGAGGCTTCAAGCATCTGGGCAGCCATATATTTTTGAGCGTATATCGGACGGAAACTCTGGCTCGGGGGAAGGCCGGGTACAAAATACGAGTCGACCGAATCGATAATGTCGGAACTGAGCCAGCTGTGGACGAAGGTGAAGTCGACATCCTTTCCGAGTTTTGCCCGAAGTTTTAGTTGAGGATACGACGGAGGTTTGTCCGATAGGATGATATTTCCATGGTATCCGGCTCCCCACACGTTCGGCATTTTTTCGATCGAAAGAACGAGAAATGAGGCAACATCGAAATTCAGCTGAGCGTCCGCAAGGTCGAAATCGAAACCATTTTTCGTGTAGGTTCCTGAATAGATCTGTCCCTGGGTTGGCGTGAGGTCATTGCGGATGCTCGTGTACGTCCCCGATTCGTGGTTGTCTCTGAAGTATAAATACATTCCGAGAAAATCTTTCGCATACCCGTAGCCCATCAACCCATTGGACCATATCTTAGTATTCGTGTTTGTCGGATTTGCTTCCGCTGAATAGCCGCCGATGAGATCGACATTGAATGTACCGGGGGTATTCCGGTACGGGTACAAATGCCAGCGCTCCTCGGGCAGTTCCTTTTCATAGTTGAGCTGTTTCAACTCTACATAAAATTCCTGCTTAAAGAACTCGAGCTGCTGTTTCTCAACGGAGGTCAGCTGATCGGAGTGCTGGTCGATAATAATGAGGTACGCCGCGACGTCCCGGCGCGTTATCGGCTTCACGGCATCTCGATAGTCCGTGATAACGCGCTTGCCATCCATTCTCTTAAGAAAATCGTACACTTCATGAGAAGGATGGACATACACCGACTGCGATGGCGATTGCGCGACAGCAAAGCAGCCGAGAAGAAGAATAATAACGTACCGTCGTATCATGTTCATGTGGTCCTGGTTCTTAGTCCGTAGTCCTGAGTCCTGTGAGTCCTGGGTTCTGAGTCCTGGGTTCTGAGTCCGAGTCTCTTAGTCCTGGGTCTTGAGTCCTGGGTTCTGAGTCCGGAGTCCTGGGTCTTAAGTCCCTCTCTTATCTCTTATCTCTTAATTTCTTAATTCTTATTTCTACTCACGCCTTAAACACTCCGCCGCTTTTTCGCATGACGATGTTTCTTGTATCGACGACCGGTACGGTAAATTGCTCGAAATTGATTTTTTTGTATTCATCGTGGGCTGTTGCAACAAGAATGAGGTCGAAGGCGTTTGATACTTCGACTGACTTTCTTCCTGCAAATTTTGGAAATTCCCTCGTATGTTTGATTGCGGGAATATACGGATCGTTGTAACTTACCACAGCCCCTTTTTCTTCGAGCTTCTCCATCAGGTGATACGAGGGGGATTCACGGTCGTCGTCGACGTTCGCTTTGTACGCGAGGCCGAGCATCAGAATTTTTGCACCTTTCAGCGGCTTGCCGACTTCGTTTAATGCTTCCATAACTCTGCTGACGACAAAATCGGGCATTGCCGTATTGATTTCTCCAGCCAATTCAATGAACTTTGTCGTCACGCCGTACTCGCGCGCTTTCCATGTAAGATAGAAAGGATCGATCGGAATGCAGTGGCCTCCCAGCCCCGGTCCCGGGTAGAACGGCATAAAGCCGAACGGCTTAGTCTTCGCTGCCTCTACAACCTCCCACACATCGATTCCCATTTTCATGAAGGTCACTTTCAGCTCGTTGACCAGGGCAATATTCACGGCACGGAAAATATTTTCCATGAGCTTCGTTGCCTCGGCGACCTTGACGCTCGAAACCGGGACGGTTCGTACAACAATCTGCTTATAAAGGAGGTCGGCAACGGCAAGGCCGTCGGGAGAGGTCGAGCCGACAACTTTCGGAATCGTTTCGGTCGTGTAATTGGGGTTGTTGGGGTCTTCCCGTTCCGGAGAAAATGCGACGTAAAAATCTTTATCCACCTTCAAGCCGTTTTTTTCGAGGATCGGGACCATCACTTCTTCCGTCGTGCCGGGATAGGTCGTCGATTCGAGAACAACCAGCTGGCCTTTGCGGATATGCGGTGCGATGGCTTCGCAGGTTGTGACGATAAACGACATATCCGGTTCTCTGTTCTTGTTGAGAGGCGTCGGGACCGCAATGAGGATGGCGTCGCATTCTTTCAAGCGGGAAAAATCGGTCGTGACATGGAAGCGTCCGGAGGCGTTAGCGCGCTGGATTCTCTCCGAGGAAATGTGTTTGATGTACGATTTCCCTTTCGCGAGGGAATCGACTTTCGATTTGTCGATGTCGAACCCGATCGACCGGAATCCCTTCTCCACAAAACAATGGAGGAGCGGAAGCCCGACATATCCCAGCCCGATAACGCCGACGACGAATGATTTATTTTCAAGCTTTGCTAGCAGTTCGGTTTTCATGTATGAGTCCTGAGTCCGGAGTTCTGAGTCCGTAGTCCTGTGTCCGGAGTTCTGAGTCCGGAGTCCATAGTCTGTGGTAAAGGGTTCTGTTTATACCATCTCAAACCTAAAATTCCTAATTCATCATTCTTATCTCTTATCTTCTTACTTTCTTACTTCTTACTTCTTACTTCTTACTTCTTAACCACCCCTCGTACCACTCAATCGTCTTTTTCACCCCTTCCGCCAGCGGAACTTTTGCCTTCCATCCCAGCGCATTGATCTTGCCGACATCCAGCAGTTTTCTCGGCGTACCGTCCGGCTTCGAAGTATCAAACACGATTTTCCCTTGATACCCTACACTTGCGCCGATCAACTGTGCCAGTTCGAGAATCGAGACATCTGTCCCCATGCCAATATTAATGATATCACTCTCATTATACTGTTCCATAAGAAAGACACACGCGTTCGCCATGTCGTCGGCATAGAGGAACTCCCGTTTCGCTTTTCCCGTCCCCCATAATGTCACCGATGGGGACTGCGCATTCCGTGCTTCAACGAACTTACGTATCAACGCCGGCAACACGTGAGAATTCTGCAGATCGAAATTGTCATTCGGCCCGTAGAGGTTCGTGGGCATCACCGAAATAGAATTCGTTCCGTACTGCTTGTTGTACGCCTGGCACATTTTGATGCCGGCAATTTTTGCCACGGCGTACGCTTCGTTCGTCGGCTCCAGCTTGCCGTCGAGCAGGTATTCTTCCTTGATCGGCTGAGGCGAGAATTTAGGATAGATGCAGGAGCTTCCCAGAAAACAAAGCTTCTTCACGCGGTTCAAATACGAGGAATGGATGACGTTGTTCTGGATTTGTAAATTGTCGAAGATAAACTCAGCGGGATAGGTACTGTTCGCGTGGATCCCTCCGACTTTAGCAGCCGCCAAAAAAACATATTCCGGCTTTTCCTTTTCAAAAAAATCTTGAACTGCTCCCTGGTTTTCAAGTTCCAGCTCGCCGTGAGTGCGCATGACAATGTTCGCGTATCCTGCGGATTGGAGCGCACGTACAATCGAAGAGCCGACAAGTCCGCGATGACCGGCAACGTATATTTTAGATGAATGGTCCGTAGTGGTTAGTCCGTGGTCTGGAGTCCGTGGTCCGTAGTTCGTGGTCCTGAGTCCGTGGTCTGGAGTTGTGAATTTCAAATTTATAATTTTTTATCTTTACTGCTTAAGATACTTGATAAATCCGCCGATCATCCGTTTAGCCTCCGAAGCTTGTTCGAAACATTTTTGAAAGTCCGGTTCAACGATATATCCGGAATCCAATGCTACATACAATAACGATTGGACTTCAGACGCTGAACGATACGAATACCTCAAAAAGCTTACGAATGCTTTATCGGATCCTGAGTCAAAACCTTCCGCGATATTAGACATTATTGAAACGCTGGCACGCTGTATTTGATCGCGTAATCCGAAATCTTTAAAGAACTTCTGTTGAGCAGTAATTCTATAGACAGCCTTTGTTAATTCCCTTCCTTTTTTCCATGAATCAATGTCTTCGAAACGCACAATCTTCATATTCCCTCCCCATATTTTATTAGCTATGAACCTCCACCTGCTGACTCCGGACCACGGACTCAGGACTACACGGACTTCGGACCACGGACTTCGGACTAATACCCCCTCTTCGAGATCTTTTCATAATCAGCCTTCACCATAATTTTCACTAATTCCTCGAAACTTTGTCTTCGGCACCCATCCGAGCTTTTCTTTCGCCTTCGCCGGATCGCCGATCAACAGTTCTACCTCCGTCGGCCGGTAATAACGGGGATCGACCTCGACGATCGTCTTTCCGGTTTTCTTGTCGACACCTTTTTCGTCCTTCCCTTCGCCTTCCCATGCGAGTTCCATTGCTAACTCCTTGAAAGCGAGGTCGGCAAATTCTCGAACGGTGTGCGTCTCGCCGGTGGCCAACACAAAGTCTTCCGGCTGGTCCAATTGAAGCATTCTCCACATGCCGTCGACATATTCCGGCGCGTAGCCCCAGTCGCGCTTCGCATTCAAGTTTCCCAGGGAGAGTTTCGCTTCCAACCCCAGTTTAATTTTCGCTGCAGCCCTCGTAATTTTTTTGGTGACGAACGTTTCGCCCCTCCGGGGAGATTCATGGTTGAAAAGAATTCCATTGCAGGCGAAAATATTGTACGCTTCCCGATAGTTTATGATAATCCAATAACCGTAAAGTTTTGCAACTCCGTACGGGCTGCGAGGATAGAACGGTGTCTTTTCATTTTGAGGAATTTGCTGGGCTTTGCCGAATAACTCGCTCGTCGATGCTTGATAGAACTTTGGTTTGATGCCGACTTCACGAATCGCATCCAGAAAGCGGACTGTTCCGATGGCATCGACTTCGGCCGTATACTCAGGAAGCTCGAAGGAGACCTTGACATGACTTTGCGCGGCAAGGTTATAGATTTCGCCGGGATGGATCCTTTCCAGAATCCGGTTCAAATTGCTCGTGTCGGTCACATCGCCATAATGGAGAAAGAGTTTCTTCCCCAAAATTTCCGGGTCGTTATAGAGATGGTCAATTCTTCCGGTGTTGAACGAACTGCTGCGGCGGATAATGCCGTGTACTTCGTACCCCTTTTGGAGGAGCAGCTCAGCAAGATATGACCCGTCCTGCCCTGTGATGCCGGTGATAAGTGCTTTTTTTGTCATGGTAAGTTCGTCGTTGTTTCGGTTTCGATTCTTGAGTCCGTAGTCCTAAGTCCGTAGTCCTGAGTCCGTAGTCCTGAGTCAATTTATCTTTTCTCTTATCTCTATTTCTTATCTCTTATTTCTTATCTCTTACTTTCCCAACCACGCAGCGAGCAGGTCGGTAAGAGTCTGCTTCATTGGAATTTCCGGCTGCCAGCCCGTTGCATGCCGCAGCAATTCATTCGACCCTGCAAGAAGCTGGATATCGTAGCCTCGCAATCTTTTCTCTTCAACGTTCAATTCGAATTGTACTCCGGTTATTGCCTCGTACATCCGGATAATCTCCTCAATGGAAAATACATTTCCCGAGCAGACATTAAAAATAAAATCTTTATCATTGGAAACCGTTCCCATCAGCCAATATGCCTGCACGACATCGCGCACGTCGGTAAAATCCCTCCGGGGTTTGACGTTTCCAATTTGAATCACGGGGGAGGCATGGCTCTTGAGGGCAGCCGAGATTTGCCGCGCAAGGGATGAGCAAATGAAGGACGGTTTCTGCCGCGGACCCGTATGATTGAAAGGGCGGGCGATAACGATGTTCATTCCTTCATACGTTTTGTACGTTTGTGCAATGTAATCGATGCTCGTTTTGCTGGCGGCGTATGGATTCATCGGATGCGGGATCGATTGTTCGGTATGCACCAAAGGAAGACCTGCGGTTTCACCGTAAACCTCGCCCGACGTGACAACGACGATCCTTGGTTTAATGTCGAGCGCTTTGACCGCCTCAAAAATATTGATGGGGGCAATGACGTTGACCTTAAACGTTTCGGCAGTATGTTCAAACGAACTTGGGACGAACGGTTGTCCGGCAAGATGAAAAATAATATCCGGTTTGACTTCCTTCACAATCCTGAAAATCGATTGAAAGTCGACAATGTCACATTCAAACAAACGGATGCTTTTTTCATGAAAACGAATGTTGTCATTCTTCTCAAGATCCCGTACTACTCCAAAAACATCTGCTAGGCTGTTATTGATAACATAGTCCGCGAGGTGGCTTCCGGCAAAACCGCCTACTCCGGTAATGAGTACTTTCATTAAAACGGCAATAATATGTAAGGAAATCGGTAAAACCGCCTGCCACGAGCATCCCCTTTACGCTCGGCTATGCTCACAATATACATAAACCCTCAAGCCTTTTCAACGATTGGATACGCGTGTGCGAATGAACGGGAAAAGAGGGCTAAAACAAAATAGAGATTATTGGGCGATGTTAGCTATTTTCTAACTTCAACCTTTTTTTAAAGTACTCGATTGTCCGCAACAATCCTTCTTTACGGGATATTTGCGGCTCCCAGCCGAGCACGCTTTTCGCTTTTGAAATATCCGGCTGCCGAATCTTGGGGTCGTCCTGGGGAAGCTCTTTGAAAATGATTGTGCTCGAGCTGTGAGTCAATTGAACGATCTCTTTCGCGAGCTGAAGCATCGTCAACTCGGCGGGATTCCCGATGTTCATCGGAAGAGTGTACTCGGACATCATTAATTTGAAAATGCCGTCGATGAGATCAGAAACATAACAGACGCTTCGTGTTTGGCTCCCGTCGCCGAAGACCGTAATATCTTCTCCCCGCAGCGCTTGTGAGATGAAAGCCGGAATAGCCCGGCCATCGTCGACCCTCATCCGTTCACCATAGGTATTAAAAATTCTTATGATTCGTGTCTCTACCCCATGATAGCGGTGATACGCCATCGTCATCGCCTCGGCAAATCGTTTCGCTTCGTCATACACGCCGCGCGGCCCGACCGGATTGACATGCCCCCAGTATTCTTCGACCTGCGGATGAATTTCAGGGTCGCCGTACACTTCCGATGTTGATGCGAGAAAGAACCGGGCATTCTTGGCCTTCGCTAATCCCAGTGCTTTGTGTGTTCCGAGAGAACCGACCTTCAGGGTCTGGATCGGAAGCTTTAAATAATCGATGGGACTAGCCGGCGATGCAAAATGAAACACATAATCTACCCTGCCGTCGAGAAAGATGTACTCCGTAACATCATGATGAAAAAAGCTGAAGTGGGTATTGCCCAGCAAGTGTGCAATGTTTGCGGTGTCGCCTGTAATAAGATTATCGATACAGATAACGGAATGGCCTTCGGCAAGAAGTCTGTCGCAAAGATGCGATCCAAGAAAGCCAGCCCCGCCTGTGACGACGGAGGTTTTATTGGTTGGAGAAGAAGTCACGATTTATAGTCGAATAGTGGAATGATGGAATAATGGAATAGTGGAATGGTGGAATGGTGAAATCATAGGGCTTCTATCCAACTTCCTTCTTTCTGCTTAGCCTGCAATGATTTCTTCAACGCAAGCAATTTATTTTCGACCGAATAATGCAAAACATCGAATTCTTCAAACGATGTCTTTGAGATAACTCCGATTTCTTTGAATCCAATCATCCTTGTAAATAATTCTCCTGAGGATCCGAGGGCAATATTCAAAAATTGAAGATATTCTCGAATCGACCTTCGACAATAACCTTCTGCAATGTTTGAAGAAACTGATTGTGCAGCATTCAAAAGCTGAGATCGTAATTTAAAATCGACGAATCCCTCTTCCAGGATGAGGCTGCAAATCCAGCGAAACAAATACATCGCCTCATTCCACACCTCTAACTTCATATATCCCCTGTTTACATTCCTGCGCCTTGTATATTCCTCCATAAAACACCCCCAATTCCATTATTCCACTATTCCCCCATTCCATAATTCCACCATTCCAATATTCCGTCCCCCCAACTCATTCCCCATTCCTTCCGATTCCGAAATAGGTAAACCCTCTCTCCCGCATCAGTTTCGGGTCGTAAATATTCCGCCCGTCAAAAATGACCGGGTGCTTCATCAACGATTTTACCCTCTCAAAATCGGGACGTCGAAACTCGTTCCACTCGGTAATGACGGCGAGCGCATCGGCGCCTTTCAACGCCTCGTAGTTGTTGTCGAAGAAATCTACTTTCCCGCCGAACAAGCCCCTCATTTTTGAAATTGCAATCGGATCGTGAGCTCGTATTTTAGCGCCAAGCTCTAATAAGCTGTTAATGACGACAACCGCAGGCGCTTCTCGTATGTCATCGGTTTGCGGTTTAAAGGAGAGCCCCCAGATGGCGATGACTTTTTGCTTAATCTGATTGTTGAAATGGCGAAGCATTTTTTTGACAATCAGCCGTTTCTGCCTCTCATTAACTTCATCGACCGCCCGCAATATTTTGAATTCATACTCATGCTCTTGTGCAGTTTTGATCAATGCTTTGACATCTTTAGGAAAACAAGAGCCGCCGTAACCGACTCCGGCAAAAAGAAACTGCTGGCCGATGCGCGGATCACTTCCCATCCCCTTCCTCACCCACTCAACGTCAGCACCGGACTTATCACAGAGATTTGCAAGCTCGTTCATAAACGAGATTTTCGTCGCGAGGAATGAATTCGCCGCATATTTTGTCATTTCGGCGCTCCATTCGTCCATCACCATAATTGGATTTCCCGTCCGTACGAACGGCGCATACACATCCATCAACACCGAAATGGCCTTCTTACTTTTTGAGCCGATAACAATTCTGTCGGGTTTGAGGGAATCCTCGATTGCCGAACCCTCTTTTAAAAATTCAGGGTTCGAGACAACATCAACTTCTTGTTTCCCTTTCTTTTTCAAAATCTGGCGAATTTTATCGACCGTCCCGACCGGAACTGTGCTCTTGCTGACAAGAATCTTATATTCGTTGGCGTACAGTTGCAATCTGATCGACGACCGCCAACACACGTGTCAAATCAGCCGAGCCGTCGTCCGACTGAGGCGTCGGCAGACAAAGAAAGATTACTTTTCCACGCTCGACTGCCGCTTTGAGCGATGTCGTAAACTCAAGCCGCTTCTCCTGGGCGTTTCGCCGTACGAGCTCCTCAAGGCCCGGTTCGTAGATCGGGATGATCCCTTTTTTCAAGTTCGAGATTTTCTTTTCGTCGATGTCCATGCACATAACGGAGTTGCCGGTGTCGGCAAAACAGGCACCCTGCACTAACCCGACGTACCCTGTTCCTATAATCGATATTTCCATCTTTTTTTAGTTCGTAGTTTTAGTATTCAGTTCGTAGTCCGAAGTCCGTGGTCGATGCTTATCGCTTGCAAATCCAACATTTCATCTTTCCACGATTCTCGCTGCTTACTCCAAAATTCTTATTGAACAAAGAACCTGCCCCTTCAAGCATTATTGAGGGTTCACAGCCTCGTAAAGGGTAGTCAACATTATCTTCCGGCTACTGCTATGGTATATGAGCGGCTTCAATCCTTCTTGACAAAGGTAGGGAAAAAAGGAAGGAAAAGAAATAAGTAAATTACAAAGTCAGGTCTTTACGAAAACCGCATCGATGGGTTTCAAAATTATATAGGTAAAGCTTTTGTTTTTCCCATTATTCCAATCTTCCGCGATTCCATACGCTGATACCTGTTTCCTGAATCCTGCTCATTGTTCATCGTCAATACGCCCCTTTGCTGAAGAGCACTACCGGGACCGTCTCAAAGATGATTTCCAGGTCAAACATGAGCGAATGATTCTCAACATAGTATAAATCGAGAAGGATCATTTCTCTAAATTTCACGTCGCTTCTTCCCGACACCTGCCACAACCCTGTCATGCCGGGTTTAACGCAGGCACGATCCTGCACTGTTTCCCAAAATTCGTCGGATTCATGGAATTTTTCGATATCGCAGAGCGGTAACGGCCTCGGTCCCACCAAACTCATGTCACCCTTCAACACATTGAACAATTGCGGAAGCTCATCGATGCTCAGTTTGCGGATGATGCCGCCAACCCTCGTAACGCGGGGGTCGTTTTTCATTTTAAACAACACACCGTCAGTTTCATTATTGTCGAGTAACTCCTCTTTCATTTGTTCCGCATTGTCGACCATGCTGCGGAATTTAATGAAGTCGAATTCTTTCCCTCCTTTTATGCTTGTCCGTCGTTGGAGAAAAAAAATAGGTCGGCCGCTCTCTATATAGATGGCAAGAAAGGTGAAGAAAAAAATCGGGCTGAACAAAATTATTCCAATCGAAGCTCCAACAATATCAAACACTCTCTTGAAAAATAATTTAACAGCATCGACATGATATCGCGGCGGAGTCGTAAGCGTAATTCCCGCGATGTCATAGATCCGCGCAATTTCGAGCAGCTCTTCGGCTTGCGGCGATAATATTTTCAGTTTGATGTTATGTTTCTCGCTGATGCGTTTAAGGTGAGAGTAACCATTCACAACCATTTCCGACGTAGGAATGAAGATTCGATCGATTGAATAATTCTTTATCGTTTCTTCAATTTGATCGAACGTAAATTGCGGCTGCAATGAGCTCTGAGGGTTGATAGTTTTCGTCACGAAACCTCTCACCCTGTACCCAAGCTCGGGCAATGAGGTAAACCGGCGAAAGATTGTGAAGGCATTGTGCTCATAACCCACGATCAAAGAATTATGAACGCCAAAACCGAGGTTCTGAAAAAATAAATTGATACGGCGAAGAAGAATCCTACCCAGGACAAAAAAGAATGGGAGGGAAAAGAGGAAAACCACCAACGCGTGCCGGTCGACATAAAGATCATTCAAGAGAGAGGTGATCGTCAAAGTTACAAGAGCGCAAAGAATGTACCCGCGTACCATGATCAGGTTTTGCAGACTGAGGCTGAGATGGAATGAGCCGCGGTACAATCCCATCATCACCGCGATGGTAATGTAGACCACCATAAAAATGAGGAAACATGTGAGAAGGATATCGTTCGCGGTATGCGTCCCGAGATGAGAAAACCGCTTCAGCCATACAACGAGGCTGGCAGAGGCGGCCATCGCGAGAATATCAATCAATTGCGATATGGCGACGAACAATATTTTCCAGTTGCGTTTGAGCATAGAGTGGAGCAACAATATAAAAAATTAATTTTAAAAAAGTCGCTCATTATGAAGATTTTCCGTCGGAGATGCCCCTTTTTTGCCCCATTCTTTGAGCAATGGACACCTGACGAGGAGTTTACGGCTCTCAACCTTCATAGGCCACGCCTGAACACGGTTGATCATCAAATAGCAATCTCAGAGACCATGAGGGTTCCCCCTATGAGTCCTTGAGCACGATCGGGTATTCCATTAAAAATTTCTCAGTTGCTGTCTGCCAGTGATTTATCGTAACGCCAAGGTCTCTTTGCAAAGCAGCATTAGACATTGGGGAAAAAAGCGGACGTTGAGCAACGCTCGGGAATGTAGCCATCGGAACAGGAATAATAATTGTCTGCGGAGAGAGCAAACGGACAACATACCTTCCCCATTCATACCGAGAGGCATAATCCGAACTCGTGAGATGGTACAACCCTTTCAACCCTTTTTCTAACGAGAGCAATGACAGAGAAACCAAATCCAACGTGCTCGTAGGCACTGAAACCTCATCGCAGCTTAATTTCAGAACAGGATTTTTCTGTGCCCATTGCTTCATCTTATAGATAAAATTTTGAGTGCCGCTGCCGAAGACCCAGCTGGTTCTAAAAAGAAGGTATGAGCCGCCGTACTTCTGCACCGCCTCTTCGCCCGCCAGCTTGCTTTTCCCGTATACGTTTAACGGGTTGGGAGTATCGTGTTCAGTGTACCGATCATCTTTCTTTCCGTCAAACACATAATCCGAACTATAATGGATGAAGAAGATACCATGGTGCGCACAAAGTTTGGCGATGTGTTCAACCGCCGTACCATTAATTAAATACGCCCTCTCCGGTTGTTGTTCGGCTTGATCCACGGCATTGTACGCCGCGCAGTTGATGATGATCGTCGGGGCTAAAGATTCGACATACCGGGCAAGTTTATCGAAGCTCGTGATGTCGCATTCCTTCTCTTCGGGAGCAATAACTTTCTCTCCCCGGGCTGCAAGTTCTTTCTTGAACTGCATGCCCAATTGGCCGTTTGCACCGAGGATAAGGAACGTTCGATTACTCATAATATCATGGATTTATGAAACAATATGTAACCGCGAACACATTTGCCATTTTTTTCCCCTCCCGAAGAAAGGCTCGTGTCTGAAAAAGAAAAAGCCATGAACCATTGGCACCGCGCAATGGATTCGGTGTTAACGAAAGCAGTTGCTTTTCACCCGTAAGTACATTAGTCAGGTGTAGGTAAAATCACCCCCCAGATTTTTAAGAAGAGTCCCTTGTTGATCTTTCTTTGATACAATCGGTTGTTCTACTTTCCAATCAATGTGCAAGTCTGGATCGTTGTAGAGGAGTGTTCTCTCTGAGTCTTTATTATAATACTCGAGTACACTTATAGCTAAAAATAGCCTCATCGGATAAGACGCAGAACCCATGCGCGAAACCGATGGGAATATAGAGCTGATTCTTATTTTCATCGGAGAGTTCAACAGAAACGTGTTTACCGAAAAAAGGCGAGCCCTGCCGCAGATCGACGGCAATATCCAGAACCCGGCCAAGGAGAACCTGGCAGAGTTTTCCTTGGGCATAGCTCCCGACCTGATAGTGCAAACCGCGAATGGTATGACGAACCGAACGGGAAATGTTATCCTGAACGAAAGAAGCGGCTTTTATACTTTGAAGATATTTTTCTTCCTGGTACGATTCAAAAAAATACCCCCGGTCGTCGGAAAACACTAACGGCTGAACGACGATGATTCCCGGAATGTCGGCAGTGATAACTTTCATAAGCGTGTGAGTATGTCACCCAATTGAGAAATGGGAAAGAAGAATATTTTCCAATTACGTTTGAGAGCGAACACTGGCGGCCCTAAGACATAATGCTACTTATCGCTTACAAACTTTCCAAGATGTCGATATATTGACGAGCGATATCATCCCAGTTGTAGTATTTCGCTACGATTTCTCTCGTTGCTATCCTTTGGCTCTCGATCCTGCTTTGATTTTCAAGATAATACGCTAATGTTGAACGAAAATCTTCACCGTCGCCAGTTTTGAAGGTTGCACAGGTGTTCTTTAACACCTCACGATTTTCTTCCAGATCGCTGACCAAGGCAAATCCGTTGATGACCATAGCGCTCAAAAGTGAAGGCGATGTTCCTTCCAGAAAAGAGCAAGAGACATAGAACAATGAATCGTGCAACAGAGATTCGTACTCGTTTCCATAAAGAAATCCTGTAAAAATTATTCGTTTGTCCTGCGTGCTTCTCAAGTATGCGTCATACTCCTTATCGATTTCATTGCCTCCGACAATAACAAGTTTGACGTCCGTTCGCACCTTCTCAAAATTCTGAATAAGGAAATCGATCCCCTTTTCCTTAACAAATCTTCCAACAAAAATAATGAACTTTCTCTCCTCCAAGCCAAAGCGGGACAGCGGCGCGGATGAATATTGAAAGACGCTGTTTGCACCATAAGGAATATACACCGGTGTTTTCCCGTACTGTTCACGGTACCGTTGACAAAGAAGTTCGTTATCGACAACGAAAGAAGCAGAAAAACGAACGGCGAAACCCTTACTCATTTTGAGGAACCACCGTGCGATTGTTCCCCACTTTTCCCTTTCCCAATCCGCCCCATCTACGACCGAAATAACAGGAATTGAAAACACTTTGTAAACGGGCAAGAAAACCGAATTCCCCACGCCGTACATGATAACGGCATCAACGCCTGAAAAAAGAGAAAAAATAACGGACAAGAAAGTGTGTGTAATGGTGTCAAGGTGTTTCGATTTGATTGAGGGCAGATAGAAAAGTCTCACACCGTTATAGGTTTGCAGCTTGGTTTTGAAATAATTGCTTCTGCAATAAACGAGCGTTTCAATCCCGTTTTGTACAAACCGGACGGCCGTCTCTTGGACGCTCGTTTCGAAGCCGCTGTAGGATGCAGGGATCCCCCGTGAACCGACAATTGCTATTTTCATTGGGAGCACAATCACAGATAATGATGATAATAATTCTCAACATATTCACGCAGTGCAATTTGCCAACTGCGCATTGTATTCAATCCCCTTAAACTAAGTTTCCGGTTTAAAAGGCGTTCCGATGGGGGGCGTGCCGCAAAATATTCTTTTTTAAAGTACTCAGATGTCACGGGTGTAATTTTCACTGAGGCGGTTAAATCGAGAATCGAGAGCAGTTCCTTTGCCACCTCAAAGCGGCTTGTTTCGCCATCACACACCATATTATACAGTCCCCAATATTCCTTCTCCAAAATCATTCGGACATTTTTTGCAAAATCATGAGTATACGTTGGAGTTCCATCTTTATCATTCACGATGAAGAGCTCTTTGTCGCCCTGTTTAATTTTCTTCATGATTTTGTTGACAAACTTCTTGTCCTTTTTAGGCCCCCCTCCCATCATCCAACCGGCGCGACAAATCAGATGCCGGCGAACATTCTCTTGGACAAAAACTTCGCCTGCGTACTTCGATCTCGCATAATGACCCAGCGGATTCGGGTCATCCCAGTCGTCATACAATGATTTCTTCCCGTCAAAAATGCCAGCAGTACTTATATATAAAAGCGGGATTTTAACCTCGTTGACAATGTGGACCGCATTTTCTACTGCTAGGGTATTGGTCGTATATGTCTCATCGGGATGAAGTTCACAATATTCCAGGTCTGTGAGCGCCCCAAGATGAAATAGGATATCCGGTTTGAAATCTTTGATTTCTTTTCGGTAGGATTCAAAGTCTCTAAAGTCCAGATAACTTAACCAGTCTTCATTGACATCGATATCAGTACATTTGAGTGTACTTGTTTCGCAGAATTGTTTGAAAAAGGCCTCTCCCAACATCCCGCCACAGCCGGCAATATATATTCTTTTCATAAGATCATCCAAGGTCGTTTGTCTGATGTACATTTTTTTGATGCAGCGAATCAACCGAATCTCTTAGCACTTCATAATATTTACGAGAACTCATAGACCAATCAAACTGCGCCGCTCTGTTGAGTCCCTTTTCTACTAATTGTTCCTGCATTTCAATTGAATTGATGATCATACGTATCATTTGGGCAACTTCGTCGATATCCGTCGGATCAACAAGCACCGCAGCATCTCCGGCCACTTCTGGAATGGATGACTTGGACGATGCAAGCACCGGACAACCGCATGCCATAGCCTCTAATACCGGAAGACCGAACCCTTCATACAGTGAGAGAAAACAGAACAATGAAGCACCGGAATAGAAGAAGGGCAGACTGTGATCTTCGACAAATCCTAATATTCTAATATCTTCCTTGTAATCACAATTCTCGATGATTTGTTGAATAAATTTATAGTTATGACCCGGTCTGCCAATGATCACAAGTTTTTTATCTGTCGTTTTTTCTTTTTTGAGCCTTATATAAGCGCTCAATAATGTAAACAGGTTTTTGCCCGGATGGTCAACAGTCCCTACGTAAAGCAAATATGTTTTGGGGGCTAATGCATATTTGTCAAGAAAAAGGAGAACTTCATCTTTCTTTCTTGCGAAAAAAATGTGCGCATCGTAGCTGCACAACGCAACGGTAATTTTTTGGGGATCGACGCGAAGAAACTTTACAATATCGCCTTTCGACGATTCGGAAATAGTAATAATTCCATCGCTTTTGCGTGCCATAAGAGGAACGATCGCACGTCTGTACAACACTCTCAGTTTGCTAAATTTTGCAGGAACATTATATTCGATGAGGTCATGGATAACAACAATCGCCGGGATGACCTTCCAGGTCAACAGTGAAAAATTCGGAATAAGACAGCAATCACATTTGTGTTTTTTAAGATGGTACTGAAAAAAAAACTGATGCCAAAGGATGTTGAAAATAGGGGAAGTACAGGAAATCTTATATGCAACAAGTTTAACGTTTTCCGGCCACTCTATGTCAAGGAAGTCGTTTTGGTCATAATTCGTAAACAAGTAAAATATATCGGTTGGATGAGCTTTGGCCATTTGGACCAAGATATTTTCAATAGTCCTTCCTATTCCAGTTTTCCTCACTCCAATATATCCGCTGATGCCAATGCGCATGCTACTCCAATTATACGACTCATTAAAAAATACTAACGGTTCACGGTGAACAACTCCACACCTTCTCTGCTCGAATAATCGTCCCGAAGCACTGCACTCTGTTTACCACTTTGGGCATCCTCTGGTTCATGAGCGAAGTGGTTATGCTGCTGTTGACAGTCATGTCAACGCAAGCAAAGCTGCAAAATGTCCCCCCTTCAATTTGGGAATCCTTTCAGCTAAACCGGTTATGCTTCATCCTACCAAAGGAAACAATGCGGCATCTCGGTCACACACATGCGATGCATGGGCGTTTCATGGCAACGGTTTTCAAAATTTTATATTTATCAATAAAATTCCGGCCAAACAAAGAACAATGCCAATGAGCTGCGTCGCCGTAAAAGATTCCTTCAAAACGAAATAGCTCCCTAATCCTGAGACGACAAAGAACAAGGAGGTTGCCGTTGGAAACGCGACATTCAATTTATACTTTGAGAGAATAAACATCCAAAGAAGAAATCCGCACGCATATAAACCGAAGCCCGCAATAAATTCTCGCTGCAAAATAATGCCCAGCACATTCACCGGTTTCAACGCTTTATGACTCATGGCAATTTTCAAAATAACCAGCCCCGACCCGCTGCAGAGCGCATAACCCAAAAAGAGAATAATAGTCGATAAGTCCTTCATTTCTGTCGCATTCCTGCTTGTTGATAGAATGGCTCTGTTGCTGTACGTTGACTCTGCGTCAGTTTCATTTGAGATAAATAATTTTCCTCGTTTCTACGAACGAAGACGTCCGAAGACTGTAAAAATACATTCCACTGCTCAATCCTGTTGCATCATAGCGAACGGAGTGCACCCCCTCCCCCTGAGTGGGCAGGTTGATTCTTTTCACTTCCTGGCCAAGCGAGTTATATATTGTTATGGTTACGTCATCGGCGGCTGGGAGTTTAAACGAGATAATCGTCGATGAGTTGAACGGATTGGGATAATTTTGGTACAGGTACATCTTCCGGCAGGGACTGATAGTTACCAGAACTCGAATCATAACTGGTGGTCGTCAACCAATTTTGCAGTTTCTTGAAACTGACTTCCTGGTGAAGAATGTACCCGTTTATCGAGCCCCACCACAATTCCAACGTGTCCCCGATAAAAAGCGCCGTCACGCGGTACCAAAGCCCTTTCTTCAATAACGGCTTCTGATAGTATGTAAACATCGTTCCTGATGTATCCAGGGACTTTGCCAGCCATATATACCCCCCCCACCATTCAGCGCCATTGTGCAGAGCCCCATCAGTAAAGAAATAATAATGATCATCCTTCGGATTTTTAACCACATCGTAATGCCAAGCATTAACACTATCAGTGTTGCCGATAAAATCAAAATATGTTGTATCCAACACTCTAAAATGATCGTCTACGGTAAATTTTACAAACCCCCAGTTTTCAGTATACGTTTGTCCGAGACGTGCATAGAGATAATATTTTTTTGCGCTGTCTTCAACTGTCACGACGGGACAAATCAATTCAATGTTGTTTCCCTTATAATTAAATTTCTTGATAATATTTCTCGTGTCTGCCCCATACTTATGGGACCCCCAATCCACCCCGTTCCCGCTTTGCTTGATGCTGGTGAGTAATCCTATCCTCGCTTTATACGCCATATAAAGCGTGTCTTTGACCGGGTTATAGAAAAGCTGAGTGTCGGCATTATAGTCTCCGGGCAAACCTGAAGGCCCAACAATCGGATTCGATAAACCAGTGGTATCCCAGTATATTCCATCGTTGCTATAGGCGATGCACGGATTTTCAAATGTCGGATCCGATATCTTGTTGGGCGTCCACGCCATCCAATATTTCGCGTGATACTTCCCCCATCCATTGGGAAAGTAGACAACAGAAGGATGCCAATTGCCTACTGTCGAATCTTTACCGAAATAAGGGTTATTGACGACAATTCTAAGGGAATCATTGAGGAAATAAGTCTGTGCGACCGCTGACCGGATAGCAACGCATCCGGCTAAGAGCAGGAGAAATAATCGAAAAGAGGCTCTAGACATTCGGATTCTCACGATCAACGTCAATTGAATGCAGCTCGAAAGAAATCATAGGCTACCTTACAGTATTTTATCGATGATGTATGGAGGTCTGTTTTTAATTTCATTGAACATAATAACGAAGTATTCAAAAAAGATGGCAAGAAGAAGAATGACAAATCCGTTCAGGAACGAGACGGTCGCAATAATCGAAGCCCAGCCAGAGATCGATCCCACGAGGAGTGTTTTTATGATAGAGTACAAACCGTACGCAAAGCTTACCATTGAAAGACAAAGACCTATCGACGTCACCAGTTTCAAAGGCATGGCTGAGAAGTTAACAAAACTCTTTACAGATAAGTGAAAAAGATCTTTCATGCGATATTTACTTTCCCCGGCAAATCTTTTTCCCGCCTTGTATTCCAGGAACTTTTTCCTGAACCCGATCGAAAGGAGAATTCCTCTGTTGAAATAACTCTTTTCCCTAAACTCCCGTAAGACGGTTAGTACCTTTTCATTCACGCCAAAGAAGTCCGAAACGCCGTCCGAAATCTCAATTCCCGTCATCTTTTTGAAGCAATAGTAATAAAGCTTGTTTACTATTGTTCTGGAAATTTTTTCATTTTCATTTGAGATGCGTTTCAAAAAGAGTATGTCGCACTCATCTTTTACGATGCTTGTGTAGATTTCCTCGATAATCTCGGGTGGATGCTGCAAATCAGCATCCATGCAAATAGCAACCCGACCCCTGCAGTTATCGACTCCCGATTTTATTGCCAGATCGTGGCCACAATTCTGCGATAGTTTTATCCCCCTCACATTTTTGTTCTGTTTGTGCAATCTCTTCAACAACACTCCCACGAACCGTCTCTCGCTCCCATCATCAACAAAGATAATTTCATATTTTATTCTGATTCTTTTTCCCAGTCCGTCGGTGAGACGTTCGTATAATTCCGGCAAATTATGTTCTTCATTGAGACCGGGAAGGACAATAGAAAGGTCAACATTGTTTTTCAGATTCATGGCCCTATTTCTATTTGAGTGAGGAGTAATTCCGTCTCCAGGACAAAAATTGTGTCTCTATATTTGTACGCTATGGTATACACTCGATTATTCAACAACGAATCAACGATCTTGTCAGCATCTGATTTTGCGTCCCTGCTACGCCATAGTATACCAGAAAGAATGCGGGTTGAAAACAATATAATCACTTTCCCTGATTACTTCCGGAAAGAAATAATACTGCTGCCTCTGAGCAAATGGGGGTCCCTAAATCATTCTGAACGCTCACAGACGCGTTTAAAGGAAATTCTATCTGCCAGGTCAAATATGAAATGCGAGAATAGCTGGTTGAGAGATTCCAGAAGGTAATATTCTTTATTTTTCAAAAAATCAATCTGAAACGTTATAATGATTCCTAAAGTTACAATGATTAACCAATAATGATTCTCCGAAAGCCAGAAAATAGACCTAACGTTTCCAGATTGGCAAACCCAACAATGCTGGCAAAATACACGAAGGGAACGATTGAGCCGACATTATGAACATACACAGAAAACAGACCACTATCGCTCGCAAGCAGACTCACTGAGAAAGGGAACAGTAACAATATTAAAGCTCTCTTCGAGAAGAGAGGTAAGAAACAAAGCGGCGTCAGGATAACCATCACAAAGTACAACTTCTTGACGTCCAATACGAACTCTTAATAACGGTCAACGGTTGGAAGAAAATTGTTTTGAGGGCTTCGCCTGAGGCCGCCTCCGTTCGGGACCAGCGCTGCATAGTTGCTCCAGCTATTGAAACCATGCCAAGCAGGGCCGCGGAAAAACGGCATCAAGAATTCGATCAAAAAAATGAAAGTATGCAATCGATATTACGGTAAAAAGCACTAACTCCTTGTTTTTTTTTCAAATTAGTAAGAATCATGTAAAGTCCGATTCCTGCAGTATAGAGCGGAATATTTTCCTTGATTAACAAGGCGACAAGAATCACGACCCAGAAAGAGCGACCATCTCTCCGCTTTACCAAAAATAATAAGGCAAAAAGAATAAAAACGATGCACAATGGTTCAAAATGGAATTCAAAAAGATTGGCCCCGTGCAATGGAGCATAAAGCAAATAGGAAATTGAGAATACAAGCGCAACGTTCCTGAGATTTAATGAAATGTAGTGCGATAAGGTACACCGGTATAGCCCCCACGGCCAGCCAGAGAGTCTGAACAACGAGGAGAAATATTTGTTGATTGAAAATCTTATATCCAAGCGCAAAGACAAGCAGTATGAAATTAGCGTGCCGGCCAAGAAAGTTGGGAGTGTCGATCGTGTTTTGAAAGAGATCCCCTCTGGAGGTATTCCATACTATTTGAGAAAATATGCCTAAATCCTGGATATGATAGTGCAGCTGGTAAAATTTGTAAAGTGTTACTGTGATGAATACCGCGCTGTAGAGTGCAATAGAAATCAGCAGGAAAATTCCCGGGCTTTTAACTCTCAAGCCTCCGAGTCGGAGGTTTTTGTGATAAAGGGTTGGTACGAGCGCGATGTTCAGAGAGAGCAACCCTAACGTTATCCATAAGTATTTTACAAAACTCAGAGAACTGTCATCAACGGTTTGACTCGCTCTATGAACCGACACATAGTGATAGATGAAGGAATTCTCCGAGGATCCAAAAAGCCAGAATGAGGCTACAAGGAGTGCCGCGCTGGCACCGTAACAAATGACGAATAGTGCTTTCTTCCGATCGATCTTCATGCGGGGAGGTACTATTGTCATCGGTCAGCAGGCATGGTAAGTGTGCGCTAGTCAGAAAAAATACGGCTATTCATTTGAAGATTCAGAAATCGAAAAGTGTTGAGATTTGATATCTGGACCAATTATCTCTGGCCCATTGCCGCCGTTTCGGTATTGCCTCGCAACGCATTTGTAAAACTGTATTTCATCATTTTCCGACTGCCGGTTCCGCATTGCTATCCATCAGCTCCTGCAAGGTATAAGTGGAAATAGCCCCATTATGCCTGGCCATCTTTTGCAGCCCGATTTTTTTGACCACTCGATCCATTATTGTCCGGCTTTTTTCCATTCAGCAAAAATTCAGCCGCTACAATGCAGCATCAACTACGAGCCCCCCGCAAGAGATCAAGTGGTGAGCATGCGATCCTCAATTCCACCAAGCCGGGAATCCTGAAAAAGCCCTTTTGTGGACTGACCATATTTCGTCTTGGAAGAACCTACGACGAAGAGGGTGAATAAAAATACAGGATTATGATTATAAAAGATCGTGTCACTAGTAATTGCGGCGACGAGAATTGCCAGCACAACGTAAATGGATTTCCTGTCTTTCACCCGTAGCAGCAAACGATAAATGACGATGAAGAAGCATACGAACATCACAATCCCGAAAGAGAGGAGTATTCTAAGGTAACTTGAGTGAGGATTATTCAGCAAGGATGTGCCCCCCCAAACCTCTACAAAGGGGAGATCGTGATCTCTGAAGCCAAGCAGAATTCGCAGCAACGATGATCCCTTTAAAAGATCGAAATACTCGTTCCAGATATCGGATCTTCCATGGGTAATTGCAGCAAAAACTAAGTCGTCAATCTTCATCAGGTCACCGATGATCATCGGAACCAGAAAACTGAGAAATATCAACGAAACAAAAACCGTCTTTTTTGTTTTCTGAATGGACGAAGGAAGGGCAAAGTACAGCAGAGGCACAACAGCCATGCCCCATGGTGTCAGTCTCAACGACCAAATTACATTAATTAAAGCTAAGAGAATGATGAACAATGCTTCCCGTCTTTCCTTTCTGAAAACGAAATTGAGAATCAATACCAGCATACTGTATGCATCAATCCCTCCTGTTGAACCGTCAAATCCGATTAGTGTGGTAATATTTTGTTCAAAGAGAAGATCGTCAAATTGGTTGATACCAACATCCGCCGCTGAGCGAAAACCTGCGTTAAAAAAATTGAAATACACCAGATAGGATAAAATTACATAAACAACATAGGTTACGTTGACGAATTTTAAATACGATGAAAAATCGGTTTCAATGTGATCAAAGGCAAGGGAAAAAAATGAGAAGTAGATTAAGAAAGAAATCTCCCTCCAATTTACGCCCCATAGAGGAATAAGAATAAGGTTGAGGAGGACAATGAGCGCAAGAATAGCTTCTTTTCTTTCAAACCTACCATCCGTCTTCGTTGGATAATACTTTACAAATAATAGGATTGAGAAGAGTGCATACAATCCAGATAAAGCCGGATATCTAAATGTTGTCAAATACACGATAAAGGTAAGGTAGCAGATGGCAATATACATCATTCGTAATTGCTGGCATTCTTTAAGACTGAGACAAATTCATTGTTTTGGTTATCAATGGTTAATTCATTATTCACGACAAACTCTCGAACATATTTTACCAATTCGCTCCAATGTGTTGGACAAAATATTCCTAGTGAATTCATGATGGAATCCGCTTCTTTGTTTTCCGTTTTGATCAACTTTGACATGCTAACGGCACATATTCCTGCAAGCTTCGCATTGATTAATGCCGATGAATAAGTCGACAACACTATGCTATTACGGCTATACATGGCCTCAACAGGCAAAAATGGATCGTCTATAATTTCGGCACCTTTTAAGCCGTTGAATTTATAAGGATTCTCAATAGGATGCGTCTTGATAAGCAGTCGATACTCAATCAGCTTCTTTCGAAGTTGTTCAAGGCATCTGATCTCATCGATCAACTGGCATTCATACGCTTCAACTGATGCATTTGAAACATATATCATATATTTGCGATCTGACAATACGAGTTCTTCTCTAAGTATTCCTTTTATCCTCGAGTTATCAATTACCGGTAACTTGAAAGCAGGCTTTCCGGCTATAACACTCTTTTCTGGAAAGCTTGCCAACGAATAATCAAATATCGTTGATCGTCCATAACTAAAACTATCGCTGATATAGGCCAACTTAAACAGTTTAACAACGATCTTTTTTACAATGTTAAGGACTGCGCTCCTTGGAGGCATTATATGAAACGATTCCCTCATCGACTAAAAAACCAACACTGCCATATAGCTCCTTCGAGAGGCCAACGAACATTTCTACCGGCTTTTCTTTATCACTAAAAAAAAATACGTTATCAATTGGACCAAGATCACGCAATATTTTCCTAATTCTTTCAATTTCTACTTTATGATATTTTACATAATCGAAAATGTTCCATATCCTTTTTTCACCATTTCGATCAAACATAAGATGTTTGTGGAAAAAGACATCATAATTAAACAGATGGTCGAAAGACTTAAATATTTGCGAGTTTGACCCACGAGCACCCCCGGAAAAATTGAAAACATTAAGCGTAATAACATAGGCTCTTGTGCCTTTATGTTTTTGATTAATCAGATCTATAATCTGACAGCTTCGAAAAACATGGTAAGGTCTATGGCATACGAAGAGTATATTCATGTCAACTGATGTTGCCAATCAAATAGCTGAGATCGAAGCCATGCCTGTTCATTTTGTAAAGAAGCACTGAGTAATACAAGAAAGGAATAACAAATACCAATTTACTCTGTACATAGCCATTGAAAAAAAGAAAACATACTATCACGGTCGCCAGCGGCAACAATAAGTAGAAACAAAAGTAGTTCAGAATATATCGCATGCTTTTGTCCATAAGGAGCAAACTTATGATCGTAATGGAAACAGTATAACCAAGAATCGCTAAGCTTGATGCAAGAGCAATGCCATCTAAACCCAGCCCCATTTTATAGAACAAATAGGCACATAAGACTTTTCCTATTATTGAGCATAGAAGAACTATTATTAATATTTTTATTTTAAATAGTGTGTTCAATATGTTGATACCATATATTGCTATTGGGATGATAATAAGCTCTGCAGGCACAATGCCATTGACATAAGCTGGTAGAAACGCCTTAACGATGAATGGCAATATGTAAATGAATGTCCCAATTAACAAAGGCATCGCTATCGACAACAAAATAGAAGGGAGAATTGAAACTTTATCCAGTTTGTCAATCCTGCTTGATTGGCCAAATACAAGATTTAGTTTTGGATAAATTACCTGACTAATAGCGTCTGGAACCTGCTGAGAGAAAACAAATGCCATTATGGCTAGTCCATAGTAGCCTAATGTTGTCATATCGTAAAACCGAACAATTAATAATCTATCAACAGTTATTAAAAACGTATATCCCATTCCGATTAAAATCAAAGGTAAACCAACCTTGACAATCTGGAGATAGACGTGAGAATCAAAGCGAATAGAAAATAGATGCTTTTTCTTTATGTAAACAAACGAGATCGTAACCAGGGGAACCAAAAATATTGAAATTAGTTGGCCCCAAATATTAAATCGCCAAACTAGTATGACTGTCAGGAACAGTAGCGCAATTGAATAGAAGGTAATAATGCTCGATGCTGCCCGAAAACGGCTGTGTGAATATGAGAACATAATGTGATATTCATAAACAGCATTGACTATAATTCCTAGCGCTGCCATAATCACGGCAAACAATGGTAGACCTCTCAAAAAAACAAGGGAAAATGTCACGATGAGAAAGGCGGTGAGGCCGGTAGATATCAAAAGACCAGTAAAACCCACATCGTTCAATTTAGAAGCATACTTTTCATCATCCCTTCCCAAATTCATTGGTATTTCCCGACTGATGCCGCTAGACACCCCTAAGTTCGAAATGGGCCCATATTTGTTCACCAAATCAATCAAAGAAAAAAATCCATAATTGGTCGGTCCTAATAATTTTGCCGAAACTATTCCAGCTAAGAACTTTGAAACCAGTCTTAGGAAATTTGAAAAGAGGACGTAAACACTTGATTGAAGAATGCTCTTAAACAAATGAATTATCGCTTAAATAAATGAATTGCACTGCAGGGTACGAGGCAGTTGAAATGCTAACATATGTTGGCATCCATATTGTAGAATCCGACAGTCGCCGTACCTACCTAGGAAGCCAGGTAGAAAGAAACCTGAGAGATTAAAAAAACGATTTGAGCTATGTTTGGTCGAACAATCAGTCTGAGTACTTCAAAAACGTTTGATTCATAAATATATCTATAGAAGAACAACCAGATAGAATAAGAATTTGTGCTGCCGCAATATCAGTTCACCATAATATGATGTACAGTTCATTTAATTAATTGCTCCATTTTCAAAGGAGTCCCACGGTCCAAATTTATCAATGCTTTCTTCCCTAATATTTCACGCTGATACTTGGGATGCATCCCAAAACCTGGCCGTATAGATCGTACATTTTCTTCAGTGATAACTTCGCCTGCTTTGATGTCTTTCACCACATAAAGAGACCTACAGAATTCTCTTCCGGATTTCATTTTTTCAGTCAATTTATAGCTCACTTCACCGATTGCTTTTTCAGCCAAACGCACTGATTTAACCATCTCGGTAAACTCTTTCTCGTCTAGAGAAAATGAAGCATCTGGGCCGCCTATGGAGTGATCAAGAATAAAATGCTTCTCAATAATTTTGGCCCCAAACGCAGTCGCGACGACTGGAGCCACGATACCCATGGTATGATCCGAAAGACCGCTGATTACGCCAAATCTATCAGCTAAATCTTTCACCATAACCATATTGGCCTCTTCGATGGGAGCAGGATAGCTTGATGTGCATTTTAGCAAAGCAATCCGATTGTTCCCCTGATTTCTGCAAGCTGCTATTGCCAATTCAATATCTTCTTCTTCCGCTATTCCTGTCGAGATGATGACCGGCTTCCTTTTAGATGCAACATATTCGATAAGGGGAATATCGGTTATCTCAAAAGATGCTATTTTATAGGCAGGCGCATTTAGTCCTTCCAATAGGTCAACCGCGGTTTTATCGAAGGGGCTGCTAAAACAAACCAGACCTTCAGCTTTCGCTGCTGCGAATAGTTGCGGGTGCCATTCCCATGGAGTATAAGCCTCCTTGTATAAATCGTATAAATACCTCCCATCCCATATCAGTACCTTGCTTTATTTTGAAGTCATCTGTTTTTGCGTTAATCGTAATGGTATCCGCGGTATAAGTTTGCAGTTTGATGGCATCGGCCCCTGAACGCTTGGCCGCTTTAATGGTTGCTAACGCCGTATTCAAACTGCCATTGTGGTTAGCAGATAGTTCGGCGATGATAAAGACGTGATTATTTTTATCAAACATTTTTTAATTAAGTCTAGTTAATAAAGCATCTATTTCAGATCGATGATCAGCACACAAGATCAAATGTCCCATTCTATCAAGGGAATTTTCGATATTCCTCTTATGAAATTCTTTAATTTCATAAGAGATTATGCTTGATAAATTGTGATTGATAAATTCTTTACACTTTTGGTAATTTTTATTATTGAGAAATTGTACGGCAGCTGTCTTACTTTCTTTAATATTCAAATCAATACTTTCACCCAAAGAAACTTTGATTAAATTAGTTAACATATCAACCCCGGTAGCCAAAGGCACTAAATCAGATGTAATATAATCACCCCCTAATCGACATCCTATTTCGATAATAAAAACACCCTCGTCATTTATTTTAACTTCCGTATGGGTGGGAGAATTATTAACACCTAGTTTTTGCAAGGCTGTAATAACAGTCTTTTTGATGGCATCCTCCTCCGATGAGCGAATATTTGCAGGAACAATATGACAATCTTCAACAAAAAAACCTGATTTCTCATCTCCAATAACTTTCTCAGTAATTGCTACGACAGTGGTAACGTTTTTTTGAGTAAACGTTTCAACACTAAATTCTCGTCCTTCAATAAAGGCTTCAACTATTACCTCCCCAGTTCTCGAAAACTTTGCAGAGATAGGATATTGCTGCATAAGCCCTTCTTTGTTGTTTATTCGTTTCACTCCTCTACTTGCCGATGAATCTACCGGTTTTATAATCATCGGGAAATCACATAAGCTTTCTAAGTCAGAATTTGATTTTAATAGTTATAAAAAGGTGTCTTTATACTGTTTTTGGCTAAGAACTCTCGTTGTAGATATTTATTTGTACAAATATGTGCTACTTCTATTGTCATGGCTCTTAAATGAAGTTCTCCACAAACCTTTGCAACGGTATTAATAGGATAGTCGGATGTTGTTAGGATACCATTAATTTGAAGTCTTTCGGCTTCTTTTAAAACTGCATCAACATCATTGGTGCTAATACATAATTTCTCATCTGCAAATTCAAAACCAGGAGCATTGGGATCAATATCAACAATGATTATATACAACCCATTTGATTTGGCTTTCTTAATTATTGGAACCTGCATTTCTCCGGCACCAAGTATCATTATCTTTTTCTTTTTCATATACGCTTGTGCTTCAGAGTGTCGATTTATATTCTCCAAAAATAACGATCTCTGAATTTGCTACTAATTGATTAGTCTGGTAAATATCCAAGTTAGCATTAGTTTCTTCTATTGTTCCAATCACCATCGACCCGATCAACCTCCCATCCATACTGGTAAAACAATAAAGAATGTTCTGAAATATCTATGAGATCAAACTTCCTGTTTGCCCGGAAAGAGATAAATAACTAGTGAATCAATGTTTGAGGGTATAAGAAAAGGTTTAACACTATTTATTGACGTAAGGACACTATAAAGGATGGTAGTTGTTCTTTGTTGGTACACTATCACAATTTATCAATCTGGAATAATACATGGTCCACAATTCTATTTGCTCCCATTCCATCGACGCATGATCTTCCAATTATGCTTTTCCTTTGTCTTAATTCCTGATCGGAGATTAATCTATTTAAAGCTATCAATATTTTATCATCGATGAATTCCCCTTCCCAGGATATTGCATCATCAATAAATCCGGCATACAGCCACCCCTCAATATCAGTAATCTGATTATCAATAATTAATACTGCAACCGTTGGCGCACCCACGCGGGCCAATTCACACAAAGTTTGTCCACCGGCAGAAATTACAATGTCTGCCTTTAAGAAAAGTTCCAGCATTTTATTTCCATCTGGAAAAAACACGAGCTCAATGGAGGAGTTACCTTCAGAGATATTCCTTAACTCATTAACATTTTCCCTGGAGAAACTTTGTCCTATTGCTACCGTTTTTAAAATATTAGCGGAAGTATGTTTTAATAAAAGATTTAAGACCCTAGGACAAATGTTTCGTATATCCCCTCCACCCATGGTTATTAAAATTTCAGACACATTGGCATTTATTTTTTTTTCAGCAATATTCCAGAAAGGTTTTCGTAATGAAACATATTGACATCCCAAAAGGTAGCTGCATCGAGGGTTTGATGAGGTCGTATACTTTTTTTCTGCAAAAGGTGTCCAATTTATTATTACACCTCGATCATAAGTTAATCTTCTATAATCGTCAATAAAAACCGGTAAACGTGAGTATTTGGTAATCTCTGTAACAACTTCGTTTTTCGCATGATAGGAATCTAAAATTACAATATCAGATGTAATAATTTCATCATGCAAACGCTGAACGTTTTCATTCCAATCATAAAAAACATGGGGCGCCTCTTTAATCCCAGCATTACCATTAATGATAAACTCCCCATTTATATTCCGCTCCTTAAATGCCATAAACAATGAAAGACAGCGTGTAATATGCCCCATCCCATATATGCTACCTCCTTCTGTTATGAATATGGCCTTCATTTAATATTAAAAAAATCTTATTGCGATGTACTTCTGCGTTAATGGCTTTGGAGTAATTACATTATTTCGCTAATAATTGGTATTTCATTTCAGCGAGTTTCCAGTCCATCTCGTTATCAATATCCTGCGCTTCTGTCTCTGAAATTTCTATGCCACCACAATTATCCGTAATAATATTTTTTGTTTTGGAGAATTGGTCAACTTGTATCCAATAAAATTGGCCGGAATCATGAAATGCGGGCGGAAGATCTTGCGATCGTGAAAGAAGGTATTCCGGCCAATTCATTTGAACTTTGCCCTCAATCATTTTCAAACTACGCAAAATTGGATAACTAAACCGGACCAATGGAAACACGGCATCGAAGTTCTTTTTATTCAATAGTTCAAATGCCTCAATAAGTCTCACTGGTGTAATTAATGGTGCAGCAGGATATAAACAGCAAACATAATCGAAATGTCTACCGTTTAACCTGTAGGATTCAATCACTTCTATCAACACTTCTGCTGTGGTTGCAAAATCATCAGAATTTTTCTTGCTTCGCATAAACGGAACATTGGCTCCATTTTGCACGGCAATTTTCGCTATTTCTTCATCATCGGTCGAAACCATAACCTCATCAAATAACTTACTTCTCAATGCGGCTTCAATTGAATACGTAATAATTGGCTTCCCAAGAAAATCTTTGATATTCTTACGCGGTATACGTTTACTACCTCCGCGCGCAGGTATGATGGCGAGGTTACGCATTTTTGTTTGGTTTTAGAATCAGATGAGGACTCGAACCAAAAACGATAACATTACAACCAATATTTTGATCCTTGATAAATGAATCAGCAGCAATAATTACATTATTACCAATAAGAGAATCTCCAATCACAACGCTGTTTGCTAGCATTGTTACATTTTCGCCTAAAACAGGATAAATACCTTTATTGTTTCCAATAGTACAACCCTGTGAAAATGAAAAGTAATTTCCAAATGTCCCTCTGCCTATAACACTACCCAGCGGATGATCAAGCATAAAAATATCAGGAAGGGTTACTTCGTAAAACAAATCTACGCTATTCAACAGCCTATTGAGATAATAAATTTTATCGCAAGTTTTGGAATATTGAGCAGATTTTCTGTAAAGTGCATTGCTTAAAAAATACAAAAAAATGCACCACTGACCTGAATGGAAAGGATTAAAATAAGTTTCACCATTGTTATGGTAATATTTATTGGGTGTTGCTGAAAAACAATACTCCGTCCTCTTCAATACTTCAGTATAAATGCCTTCAATCAGCTTAAACTCTTCATCACTTATAAGAAAAAAAGAGAGTTGCTTATAGAGTAATTTTAAAATAAAGTCGCTTGTGTAATCGCATTTCATATAAAGTAATTATTGATCGTCTTACAAACAAAATCTTGATCTTTCCTTGGTAAGGTAGGATACATCGGTAAGCTTAGGCAATGTTTGTAATAATTTTCGGCACAGGGTAAATCGCCCTCTTTCCAACCAAACTGTCGGTAGTAAGGCATCATATGAACGGGAACATAATGTACCTGTGCAAAAATATTTTCTTGCCGTAAGTAGTCGTACAATCCCTTTCTATCTTCTACTTCAATGATATACAAATGATATGCATGCCCTTTGACAAAGCCAGATTGCCCCTTTATATACGGTTTATCTTTAAACGCCTGATCATAGATCGCTGCAATTTCCTTTCGTCTTTGCAGTCCCTTATCAGCTCTTTGTAATTGACTATGCCCGAGAGCTGCCTGAAAATCAGTTATCCGATAATTAAATCCTAATTCCTGCATTTCATAATACCAACCGCCTTGGTTTTCATGCATTAGACCACGGTCCTTGGTAATCCCATGGGTACGGAGTAAGAGTAGCTCCCTATACAATTTTTCATCATTGGTTGTTACCATACCGCCTTCACCACAGGTAATGTGTTTCACCGGATGGAAAGAGAATATTGCCAATTCGGCAAATTCACCATTGCCACAGTTATGTCCGATGCCTTTCGAATCAGTAAAGTATCCGCCGGGGGCATGACAGGCATCTTCGATAATCCAGCAACCGAATTCATCGGCCAGTTTACGGAAAGCCTCTAGGTCAATTGGGTGTCCGGCAAAATCAACAGGAATAATTCCTTTGTATGTCCCTTTCGGAGATGCTCCTAATAATTCCTTTACTTTTTTAATGTCTAATAAATAGGTGTTGGGGTCAATATCAGCAAAAACAACTTCGCCACCTGCATACCGAACGCAGTTTGCGGAGGCCGCAAAGGTTACCGGTGTCGTAATAACCTTATCTCCAGGTTTTACACCTATGGCAAGCGCACAAAGATGTAATGCAGCGGTGCCATTTGCAACGACCACTGCATATTTGCAACCGATGTAAGTTGCAAATGACTTTTCAAATTCCTGTATTTTCGGACCTTGCGTCAAAAAATCCGATTTAAGAACATCTATGACAGCCTGAATATCTTCATCGGTAATATTTTGCCGTCCATAAGGAATTGGTTTCATAATAGAATTCTGAAATTAGGAAATGTCTCTTAATTCATTTGCTCATTTCTTCAATCTCAACCCGATGCCGGCTCTTTCCCAAATTACTTCTAACTCACGGTTTATTCCCTGCGTTTTGAAGTGATCCACCGATGTTACACAAAATAGATAAAAGGGGAATACTTGAGAACAACCCACAACAGAACAAAGGGCGATCCTGATGAACAACTCAACTTTGGACTTACACAAAGATTATTTGGTACCATGTTCGCCAACGTAGACATCGATGCCCTGCATAATCCAATTCCGCACTACCCCTTTAACTCGATTTCCTTTTTGTGCGGGAGCTTTTATCTTGAATTCTAATTCCGCCGGGTCTATTATATGGGTAACTTTATCGATATCCACAACATCAACATTAGCACCTACGAACACTGCACAGTTTGAATTGACAAGAAATGTGAGACAAGCAGTGACAATGAGATCATCCTTCTTCCAACCAAAAGCTATTACTACGAGATGAATGACAGAAGTACTATTTGCGACCGCAGAGGCCTGTAACGTACCAATTCCTCAATACAACGCGTTCTCAAATTCCTTTACTTTGGGACATTGTGTTAGCCAATCGCCCTGTAAAGTCTCAACTACCGCTTGAACATCGGCTTGGTCAATTTATTGTTTTCCGTATGAATAGTATTTATTGAACATTGGCCGCTATTAGGTCACGAAGTTCGTCGACGGTGAGAAAGTGTTTGTTGGTACCGCTGCTGTAGCGGAAACCGTATTCACAAGCCTTACCCGGATTTTTGTTGCTTGTTAGCTTGAATTTCTCAATGTCCCACAGATGAGTTGAAGGCAAAATGACGTAGTAATTCTCAAATTCAATTGTGTTCAGCGCGTCAGTTTCAGTGATCATTTCTTCATGGAGCTTTTCACCCGGCCGTATTCCGACGATCTTGATTTTCGATTCGGGAGCGATGGCCTTGGCCAAATCCAGAATCCTGTACGAAGGAATCTTCGGAACAAAGAGTTCGCCTCCCCACATATGCTCGAGACAAAACAGTACAAAATTGACTCCCTCTTGAAGCGTGATATTGAAGCGGGTCATTCGCTCATCGGTAATTGGAAATACACCTTCCGACCTCATCTTCAAGAAAAATGGAATGACCGAACCCCGGCTACCCAGAACGTTGCCGTAGCGGACGACGGAGAATTTAATATCCTTGCTCCCTTTATAGTTGTTTGCGGCAATGAAAAGTTTATCTGAAGTTAACTTTGTTGCCCCGTACAGATTAATCGGTGCGGCAGCCTTATCGGTACTGAGCGCGATAACCTTTTTCACTCCGGCATGGAGAGACGCGTCGATCACATTTTGCCCGCCTAAGATGTTTGTTTTGACTGCTTCGAACGGGTTATATTCCGCAGCTGGAACCTGTTTTAATGCAGCAGCATGCACGACAACGTCTACGCCTTCCATCGCGGTGATCAAACGAGGGAGGTCTCTCACGTCACCGATGAAGTACCTCATCAATTGATCATGTGATTTAAAGGGTTCCGTATGTTGCATCTCAAATTGCTTGAGTTCGTCTCGACTATAAACAACGACTTTCTGTGGGTTATAGTTTTTAAAGACTGCTGTAATGAATTGTTTTCCAAAAGAACCTGTACCACCGGTTATTAATATTCTTTTATCCGTCAACATTATTTTTTATCCAGCACTAAAATATTCAAAGAGAGAATATATCGAGACAGCGTGAATTAGTCGATCATAAATATTTACTTCATCTGTTGAGCACGGCTTCAGGACCACGTCCCTTTTCAATGGTCCGCGGGATTCATTCAACCACACCGAAGTTCTTTGGATCCCATAACAACAGGTATGAAAATATTCTTCTTGCCAACCCACCGGATAACTTCCCTCATCACTCAAACCCTTTAGTCTTTTATTGAAGATCAACCAGCATGGTAGTAAAAAAGAATCTTCAAGTGTTTGAAGGGGTTCGAAATTCACGCTTTAAAAAAGACTGTACAGATGCAATTCTTTCGCTATATGTAAATTTGACGTAGACAAAACCGATTCCCGCAAGGAGAGAAAGGAAAAAGGAAAAAATGACAATCAATTTTCTCTGGGGTTTGTCCCTCGTTGCGGACGCCCGGCCGGTATCCATGATATTTACGATGGGAATATTTTTTATTTCTTCTATCTTTGTGAGCTCGTACTGTCTTTTCAATTCCGTATATAACGTTGAATTAATCTGCACTTCGCGAATAAATCGCTCTTGTTCCAACAATAGCTGAGGGGAATCGGCAATTCTTCTGTTGTTTTCCCGAAAGTCTTTTAACGCGTTCTCAGAGGATTCCAAGTCACCCTTCACTTCTTTTAATCTTCCCTCAATCCATTTTCGCTGTTCAGAAGCATTCGTAGTACGTTTCGTTCGCACGAACAAATCAAGCTGGGAAGCAACAGCATTAACGATATCCGCAGAGAGTTGGGGCTCTTTCGTCATGAGTGAAATCGAGAGAACATTTGTTTTATTATCGAGGGAAACTTCCAACTCTTCTCGCAGTGCTCTAAGCATCGATTCGTACGCTAACTGCGGTTTTTCCTCCTCAATACCCCATATCTTGATAAGATTTACAGAGTCTGCGAACGAGTTTACCACATATTTTTGATAGATAACATTTTTAAGGACCGCTTCGCTTTTGACAATGATGGGATAGAGCTTGGAAAGTGACGCTTCACCGCCTACATTTACCCCTGCCAATGATGCAAGGTCGGAAAGACCGCCAAGCCCAGCTAATTTACTTGGATTCGTTTCGGGTAAAATGATGACGGTTGAGCTGTAATATTGAGGGAGCAGGAAGCTGATGATGACGGCTGCCACCGTCACTGACGCTGTAATAACGCCGATAAGCTTTCGAGACCCCCACAGAACCGTGAATAATTCCTCAAAATCAAAAGGAGTATGTTCGCCGGCAGGTTCTATAGAACTGTTGTCTTCCATGCACTACATTCCTCTTAAACCGTCTCTCGAATCACGCCGTTTTCCCAATCCATCTCACCATTCCAATATTCCATCATTCTTTCTCGGCTACTTCGTTATCTGTATGATGCCAATGGTGATCGCGGCAATGCTTGCCATCACCGTCGCCCATGCGCTCAAAATTGGCAGCGTCTTGTCTTCTGTTTCAATTTTCTGGGGAACGTAGATAACGCTTCCGGGCAATATTTCCGGGTCTGGAAAAGGCCACATGCGGGGCTCCCATTTTTTGCCTCCAGGCAAAAACACAACGACCTTCCCTCCATCCGCCTCCTCCTTCATTCCACCAGCTTGCTTAATGTAATAATAGACGTTCTGACCACTATTGTAGACAACGGGAGATGGGACAAATACCTCACCTTTCACGTACACAAGGTCTTCCAAATAAGCTACATAAATTGAGTCCCCCTCCTCCACGGCAATATTATCACGCGAAGCCGTATCCTGCATCGCTTTTCTGAAATCGATCGGGATCCAGCCCGTTGTTGCAGCTTGATTCACCGGGGTAGGGGCCGTTCGTTTCGCTCTGGATGAATCGAGCAACGACGTGCTTGAAATCGCTACCTCGGTTGCTTTTGCAGGGGACCAACTGGGATCAATTGAATTGCGTACAAATTTCGAACCTTCAAGATACGCACCCGGCCGAAGCCCGCCGGCACGTTTTATAATTTCGGCGAGCCGTTCGCCTTCATTTTTTATTGAGTAAACTCCGGGATAAACGACATAACCGCTTACCTTCACAATTTTTTGTTCCGCATACCGAGGGTTGGCAGGAACAAACACGAGGTCGTAGTCTTGAAGGAGAAATCTTTGGTTGCTGTTGTTATTCCAATAATCAGCCGGCATATCGACTTTGTACACTTTGCTGTAGGTCGAGAGATTCGATGAATCAATTCGCGAAATCTCCCATCCATTTGTTGTAGCATCTTCTCTCAGTCCCCCTGCCAAGACGACCAGGTCCGCGGCGGTCATGTTTTCATTGCGGGGAAAACTTCCCGGATTTCTCACAGCCCCGGAGATCGTTACTCGATGCTCGGGGAAGAATTCGCTTTCTTTATAGATGATGACTGTATCCTCATTCTGTAAGAGGATATTATTCGCGGTATCTCCTGCCAAAGCAAGCTTTGGGCTGAACGGCATGAGCTCCCGGCGAAGGGTGGGAAGCAGACGTAATAAATTCCCTCTTTCGACAAAGCTGTTGCGTGCGAGACTATCAGCCTGCATGATGAGATCTTTGACCCGCATCTCGGGGCGCAATTCGAATACGCCTGGCTTCTTCACGCTGCCAACAATTGTCACCCTGTTGTCGGGTAAATCGGAGATCTTAAGAACGGTAATGATGTCGCCGTCCTGCATCACTTGCGAGCTTTTTCTAAACTCTGCAATAGATTTGAACTCATAGTCAAGATCCAACAGGTTTTTTTTATAATTTTCGCGCTCTTCAAACGGGACAACGCGTTCAATGTGGACGCGGTTGAAGTAAGCGTCGAAGCGGAGGCCGCCGGCTAGCTCGATTGATTGGCTCAGCGTTTCACCCCCTGCGAGTTCGTAAATTCCCGGACGCACCACATTTCCTGCAATGGCCACGCGTTTCCCTGCCGGGGGAACAAACACCACATCGCCATTCTGCAATCGGGTGTCGTTCGATTTACTTCCTCTGATAATGTAGTCGTAGAGATCAAAAACAAATTGCGGCTTGCCGGAGCGGACGACCTGAACATTTCTCATCGACCCGTTCACCGTCGGACCACCGGCAAGATAAAGGGCATGGAGTGTCGTTGACATGGATGAGAGAGGATACCCTCCGGGTTTTTCCACTTCACCAAGAACGAAGACTTGTATCGTCCTGAGTTTTCCGATCGAAACATCCAGGAATGTAGTTGCTCCTGTTGATCCTTCTTTCAGCCCCGAATAGATTTGCGACATTCTTTTTAAGAGCCTATCGCGAAATTGCTGCAGGGTGTAACCAAAAGCACTTACGGGTCCTACATCGGGGACAAGAATATTGCCTTCCCGATTCACTGTCAGCTGATAATAGAGCTTTGTGTCTCCCCATACCGTGATCACAACCTGGTCTCCGGGTCCCATTTGATAAGATTCCGGAGTCGCTACATTCAACGCGGGTTCAAAGGTTGATGGCGGGTTTCTGAACATGTCGTAGCCAAACGGAAGCAGGTCTTCCACTCCTTTGCGCGACGTGAACCCCGGAATGACCACTCTTTTCCTTGGGACAATTCTCTGATTCTGGGGTTGCCTGCCGGTGGCGGGCTCTGTTACCGGTGTTTCTGGCGGTTGAACACCCGTTGTGGTGTCCGACGGCTGGGTTTTCGTTGATAGATAATCTTCAAGGCTGATATTGAGCTCTGCTGCTTTGCGGACAGCCTCGTCGCGTGAAATTCCTAGCTCATTGAGCTTACGGTCGATCTCTTCAGGCGTCATATTCTGGAGGGCCGACTCGGCGGTAGTTTTCAGCTGTTCGTTGGACTGGCCGAAACCTTTCGATGTCCATGCTGCCGTTGCAAGAAGGAGAAACAAAAACGGAAAAATAAATGTATGCCGCTGCTTCATTTTACGTTTAGTTGAAATTGACGGAAATTGACCCCATGCAAAAGCTTTGAGATGCTGACTTCTCGAAGGATAGCTATCATTTTTTCAATGACAATATATCGAGTTAAGATAAAAATTCTAAATGATTTTTCCAAGCGAATAATAATTGGTCAAAGCTTGGCCTTTCTGCAACCATGTAATAGGTCAGCCAATCATTGGAAAGTTACCGCGTTTGCAGGTGTTTCGATTTCACGGAAGGAATGAGCATCGACCGGAAACAAAAATGCCCCGTGCTTTTTGACACGGGGCATGTAAAAATATATCAGGCATCGACCTACTCTCCCATACAGTTACCCGTATAGTACCATCGGCTCTGCGGGGCTTAACTTCTCTGTTCGGAATGGGAAGAGGTGTAACACCCGCGATATAGACACCTGAATTTAAAAATTGCAACCGAGAAGACTCCCGCCGAAAGCGGGAACGAAACCTGAGCATTCCGCTAAAACCTTCCGAAGGTTTCCGCGAAAGCGTAACAAAAACTTCATGTTGTGTTGCATCGATGTAAAACCCTTCGGAAGGTTGTTTCACCGATTTTTTTCTTTAGCGCACTTTCCAATTAAGTTTATTGATGCACAACGTTGTGTATACAATAAAAAATATTGGCAAGCCGCACGACTTATTAGTACTACTCGACTCATCCGTTACCGGATTTACATCTGTAGCCTATCAACCAAGTCATCTCCTTGGAGTCTTTAGTCCCGTCTTGCGACGGGAGGGAAGCCTAATCTTGAGGCGGGTTTCGCACTTAGATGCTTTCAGTGCTTATCCCATCCGGACGTGGCTACTCTGCGATGCCACTGGCGTGACAACAGATACACCGTCGGTCCGTTCATTCCGGTCCTCTCGTACTAAGAACGACACCTCTCAAGCTTCCTGCGCCCACATAGGATAGGGACCGAACTGTCTCACGACGTTCTGAACCCAGTTCACGTACCGCTTTAATTGGCGAACAGCCAAACCCTTGGGACCTTCTCCAGCCCCAGGATGCGATGAACCGACATCGAGGTGCCAAACCTTGCCGTCGATATGAACTCTTGGGCAAGATCAGCCTGTTATCCCTAGCGTACCTTTTATCCTTTGAGCGATGGCGCTTCCACGCGCAACCATCGGATCACTAAATCCTAGTTTCCTACCTGCTCGACTTGTAGGTCTCGCAGTCAAGCTCCCTTGTGCTTTTACACTCGGCGCATGATTACCAACCATGCTGAGGGAACCATTGAGAGCCTCCGTTACAATTTAGGAGGCGACCGCCCCAGTCAAACTACCCGCCTACCACTGTTCCTACTCCGGATTACGGAGCGAGGTTAGAATTCCAACAAAACAAGGGTGGTATTTCACTGTTGGCTCCACCGAGGCTAGCGCCCCGGCTTCAAAGCCTCCCACCTATTCTACACATGCTTTGTCCGAACCCAATAGTAGGGTGCAGTAAAGGTGCATAGGGTCTTTCCGTCCATATGCGGGTAACCGGCGTCTTCACCGGTACCACAAGTTCACAGAGCCCGTGGTTGAGACAGTGACCAAGTCGTTACACCATTCGTGCAGGTCGGAACTTACCCGACAAGGAATTTCGCTACCTTAGGACCGTTATAGTTACGGCCGCCGTTTACTGGGGCTTCGGTCGGGGGCTTTGCCTTGCGGCTAACTCCCTTCCTTAACCTTCCAGCACCGGGCAGGTGTCAGTCCCTATACATCGACTTAAAGTCTTAGCAGAGACATGTGTTTTTGTTAAACAGTCGCTTGGCCCGTTTCACTGCGACCCCATTCAGCTTGGGTTGTACACCCTCACCTACTAGGGGCACCGCTTATCCCGAAGTTACGCGGTCAGTTTGCCGAGTTCCTTAACCACGGCTCACTCTAGCACCTTAGAATATTCTTCTCATCTACCTGTGTCGGTTTGCGGTACGATCTGTCTGCAGTCTCTCATACGAAGTTTTTCTTGGCAGCGTGGTTAGATCCAGTTGTGGCCCTTGCGGGCACCCTATTCCCGCCTCGGGATTAACGGACATGCGGATTTGCCAACACGTCCTCCCTACACGGTTAAACCACCTAAGCCAGCAGGTGGCCGGATTTCACTTCTGCGTCACTCCTTATGATCAAACGACTACAAGCAGGTACAGGAATATTTAACCTGTTTTCCATCGGTTACGCCTTTCGGCCTCACCTTAGGATTCGACTAACCCTGAGACGATTAACGTTGCTCAGGAAACCTTAGATTTTCGGTGTCCAAGTTTTTCACTTGGATTATCGTTACTTATGCCTACATCTGCGTTTCCATCCGCTCCAGCAAGAGTTATCTCTCACCTTCGATGCAGATGGAATGCTCCCCTACCACAACCATCGAATGATGGTGTCCGTGGCTTCGGTACGAAGTTTAAGTCCCGATAATTGTCGACGCTGGGTCGCTTGACTAGTGAGCTATTACGCACTCTTTAAATGATTGCTGCTTCTAAGCAAACATCCTAGTTGTCTGAGCAACCTAACATCCTTTCTCTGTTAACTTCGATTTGGGGACCTTAGCCGACGGTCTGGGTTTTTTCCCTTTTGGCAATGGAACTTATCTCTCACTGCCTGACTCCCATGAAACGTATCTACGCTATTCGGAGTTTGTCTGGGTTTGGTATCGTTGTGACGACCCTAGCCCAATCAGTGCTCTACCTTCGTGATACTATAACATGAGGCTAGCCCTAGAGCTATTTCGGGGAGTACCAGCTATCTCCGAGTTTGATTGGTCTTTCGCTCCTACCCTCAGTTCATCCGAGCGGTTTTCAACCCACATCAGTTCGGACCTCCATGGCGTTTTACCGCCACTTCATCCTGACCAAGGGTAGATCACACGGGTTCGCGTCTGCCGCACGTTACTAAAGTTCGCCCTGGTTAGGACTTGCTTTCGCTACGGCTTCTCTGCTGAGCAGATTAGCCTTGCAACGTACGAGCAACTCGTAGGCTCATTAAGCAAAAGGCACGCTGTCACTTTCCAGCCGGTGCAAGCACCAACTGAATTGCTCCAACCGTTTGTAAGCATGCGGTTTCAGGTACTATTTCACTCCCTTCTTAAGGGTTCTTTTCACCTTTCCCTCACGGTACTTGTTCTCTATCGGTCACGAGAGAGTATTTAGTCTTACCAGATGGTTCTGGCGGATTCGTACAGAATTTCACTTACTCCGTACTACTTGGGATACCTTTAGGAGCCATTTCGTTTTCGCCTACAGGACTATCACCTTCTATGGTTTAGCTTTCCAGAAAATTCAGCTAACAAAATGGTTTCTGACTCCTCGACTGTTTTGCGATCCAATCAAAAGGTCCCGCAACACCAACGGCACAACGGTCGCAACCTTTAATGTGCCGTACGGTTTAGACTGTTTCCTTTTCGCTCGCCGCTACTTGGGAAATCGATTTTCTTTCTCTTCCTTGGGTTACTGAGATGTTTCACTTCTCCCAGTTGACTCATACGCGCCTATGAATTCAGCACGCTGTATCCCGACATTACTCGGGGTGGGTTGCCCCATTCGGACATCTCCGGGTCAAAGGCTGTTACCGCCTATCCGAAGCTTATCGCAGGTAGCCGCGTCCTTCATCGTCTTCTCGTGCCAAGGCATCCTCCGCATGCTCTTAGTAACTTAACCAAAAAATCTTTTATTGAACACACAACGTAGAATCCCGCCCAAAAATCTGAACGAGACGGTGCATCAATAAACTTATATGGAAAGTTGATCTATGAAGCTTGTTACATAATGCTTTTGGTTTCGAAAAAATCTTTGTGACGGATTTTTGTTCGCCCGCCATCCTAAGACAGCAGACAACGACTCGTCCGAATATAAAATTTTTTCTTCTCGATTGTCAAAGAACAGCAAGAAATTTTCAAATTGCAATTTTCGATTTTTCAATCGTCAACCAATTGAAATTTGCAAATCGAAAATTGAAAATTTCCTCGTGGAGCTAATCCTCCTTCGGAGGATAACCTCGTGGAGCTAAGCGGGATCGAACCGCTAACCTCCCCGCCTAGGCGGGGCGCTCTCCAAAAATCTGAGCAATAACTCCTTAATTAAACAAAGAACAAAAAAAGAAATTTTTCGATTTTCAATTGCTTGTCAATCAAAGATTGCAAATCGAAACTTGAAAATTTCTTCGTGGAGCTAACCGGGATCGAACCGGTAACCTCCTGGTTGCAAACCAGGCGCTCTCCCAATTGAGCTATAGCCCCATAGCATCCGTGGTTTTCGCTTACGCCAAGTGTGGGCCTAAGTGGAGTTGAACCACTGACCTCACGCTTATCAGGCGTGCGCTCTAACCAACTGAGCTATAGGCCCATGGTCAGTTAAGGTTAAAAGAAAAATGTGTGCACAGCAGCAAGTGAAAAACAGTCAAGGAATATTATTCTAAGTTGATATCGTCCCATCTTTCGATGGAGACATGCTCCTTAGAAAGGAGGTGATCCAGCCGCACCTTCCGATACGGCTACCTTGTTACGACTTAGCCCCAGTCGCTGGTTTTACCTTAGGCACCTCCGTCCCTTGCGGGTTCGGACAGCGACTTCGGGTACCCCCAGTTTCCATGGCTTGACGGGCGGTGTGTACAAGGCCCGGGAACGTATTCACCGTAGCGTGCTGATCTACGATTACTAGCAATTCCAGCTTCATGAGGGCGAGTTGCAGCCCTCAATCCGAACTGAGACCACTTTTTTGGGATTAGCTCCACCTTGCGGTATTGCAGCCCTTTGTAGTGGCCATTGTAGCACGTGTGTGGCCCTGGGTGTAAGGGCCATGAGGACTTGACGTCATCCCCACCTTCCTCACTACTTGCGTAGGCAGTCCATTTAGAGTGCCCAGCATTACCTGATGGCAACTAAATGTAGGGGTTGCGCTCGTTGCAGGACTTAACCTAACACCTCACGGCACGAGCTGACGACAGCCATGCAGCACCTGTACAAGACCCCTTGCGGGTAATCCCCTTTCAGGGACTAGAATCTTGCTTTTCAAACCCAGGTAAGGTTCTTCGCGTTGCATCGAATTGAACCACATGCTCCACTGCTTGTGCGGGCCCCCGTCAATTCCTTTGAGTTTCAACCTTGCGATCGTACTCCCCAGGTGGAATACTTAATGCGTTAGCTTTGGCACCGAGCCTTACGACCCGACACCAAGTATTCATCGTTTAAGGTGTGGACTACCAGGGTATCTAATCCTGTTTGCTCCCCACACTTTCGAGCATGAGCGTCAGTAATGGACCAGGCGACCGCCTTCGCGACCGGTGTTCTTCATGATATCTACGCATTTCACCGCTACACCATGAATTCCATCGCCCTCTTCCACACTCAAGACTTGCAGTATCGGAGGCAGTTTTACAGTTAAGCTGTAAGATTTCACCACCGACTTGAAAGCCCGCCTGCGCTCCCTTTACACCCAGTGATTCCGGACAACGCTCGGATCCTACGTATTACCGCGGCTGCTGGCACGTAGTTGGCCGATCCTTACTTTAGAGGTACCGTCAATCCCGAAGAACGGGACATTCTTCCCTCTCTACAGAAGTTTACGACTCAAAGAGCCTTCATCCTTCACGCGGCGTCGCTGCGTCAGACTTTCGTCCATTGCGCAATATTCCTCACTGCTGCCTCCCGTAGGAGTCTGGACCGTGTCTCAGTTCCAGTGTGGCTGATCATCCTCTCAGATCAGCTACCCATCGCAGACTTGGTGAGCCGTTACCTCACCAACTATCTAATGGGACGCAGGCCCATCCATTGGCCCCCTTACGGGGTTTAACAACATCTCCATGTGGAGCCGCTGCATCATCCGGTATTAGCACCGCTTTCGCGGGGTTATCCCAGACCAAAGGGCAGGTTACCTACGTATTACTCACCCGTGCGCCGGTTTACTAAAGATATTGCTACCTTATTCTCCCAGACTTGCATGTGTTAGGCACGCCGCCAGCGTTCGTCCTGAGCCAGGATCAAACTCTCCGTTGTAATTCAATATCTTGAGTTATCAACTTCGAGTATGATTGATTTGGCTTATTGTATTAATTAGCCAAGGTTAAAACCTTGATTGTAATTGACTTAGAAGCTGTGCACACTATTTTTCAAAGAACAATTTCTTGTAGAATTAAAAGCCCGTTTCTGAACGGGCTTTTAATATACGAACAAATAATCCAGATGTCAAGAAACTTTTGAATATTTTCGATAGTTTTTTAAAGATTTGTTGAATTTATAGCTCTATGCACCAAAGATGCTGGCACTTCCCTTGGGCGGATAACCTAGGATTTTCGTCCGTTGTAGACTCTCTTCAGAAAAGTGCCCGACATCTCCATTTTCAATACAAGAACATCGGCTTGCCGAGCATGTTGATGACCTTCGGAAGATATTTGTCCTCATCATAGAGCTGGAGAACATCGACCCGTTTTAAACCTTTCGTCAATGTGTCGATCGGCACCGTGGTATATTTTCCTTCGCGCAATGCGACCATGTTTCCGGTTTTCTTTTTCAACACAAGATCGGTTGCGAGGTTCGCGTAACTGATCGCGACCATGCGATCAAGCGCGTCCGGCTCTCCGCTCCTCATCAAGTACGCAACTTGCTGGTAGATGATGTGGGACCCGGTGATCTTCTGAATTGCTTCGCCGGTGATCTGTCCGATACCTCCGAGCTTCTTGTGTCCGAACGCATCCTGTTCTCCATACTCGACGATCTTTCCTGCAATCATTTGCGCCCCTTCGGAAATCGTCATGATCGCGTAGTTGCTCGGATTGTTTTTCTTGTCTTCAACGAGGAGCTTGGCCAGTTTCTCCGGATCGAAATGAACTTCTGAGATAATCGCACGATCCACTCCCGCAAGGTACGCAGAGATCAACGACGTCTCTCCGGAATTTCTTCCAAAGAGTTCGATCACCGCAATTCGCTCATGCGAACCGGCAGATGTTCTCAGGTTCGTGATAAACTCAACGCTCCGCGTAACGGCAGTCGAAAAGCCGATGCAGTAGTCCGTGCCGAACACGTCGTTGTCCATCGTCTTAGGAATTGCGACAACAGGGAATCCTTCTTGATGCAAACGCACGGCATAGCTTTGCGTGTCGTCTCCGCCGATGGTGATGAGCACGTCGATCTTGAGGTGTTCGAGATTTCGCAGAATGTGCGGCGTGAAATCGGAAATCGGATCGCCGTCTTTTGGCGGACGTTTCGGATCCTGCAAAAATTTTGGAATGTCCGACCATTTCACTTTTCCGGGATTGGTCCGTGACGTGTGAATAAACGTTCCGCCGGAACGATCGATCGTTCTTGTGTTTTGTTTCGTCAGCGGTAGCACCCACTTGTGCTGGCTTTCCTTATCGTCGGCGTTGAAGTTTAGGAGGCCGGCCCAGCCGCGGCGAAATCCGTAGACTTCTGCCCCTGCATCCGCCGCAAGGTAGACGACCGATTTGATACATGGATTCAATCCCGGCACATCGCCGCCGCCCGTTAATATTCCGATTCGCATAGTATTCTCCTGTACGTTTTCTGTTAATTGAGAGAGTTAATGTCCCACTTCTTCATCGCTTCAAATGTCGCGTAGTCCGTGAGATCGTAGTGGATAGGTGTAATGGAAACTTTGTTGTTGAGCACCGCCCTTTGGTCGATATCGTCATCGTGGTCAAGTTCAAGAAGATCCCCTTTGAGCCAGAAATATTCTCTGTCGTTCGGATCTCGCCGCGATTCAAACTCATCGTTCCAAACGGATTTTCCCTGTTTCGTGATAACAATGCCTTTGATCTCCGATGCTGCGACCGGCGGCACATTCACGTTTAAAAGTGTTCCCTTCGGCAACCCCTGTTCCATAATTTTCAAAGCCAACTTGCGGGCAAAGGCAGCGGCGTATGAAAAATCTGCTTCATCGTAGGTCGTTAGCGAAATGGCGAAAGACGGAATTCCGAGAATCGTTCCTTCAGTAGCAGCAGAGACGGTTCCTGAATAGATCACGCTGATCGCCGTATTCGAACCGTGGTTAATGCCTGAGATGACGAGGTCGGGTGGATGTGGGAGCAATGAGCGAACCGCGAGTTTTACTGCGTCCGCAGGAGTCCCCGCGACTGCATAACCGAAGAACGCACCGTGTTTCTCCACCTTCTGGACTCGCAGAGGAGAGTTCATCGTAATAGCATGTCCGACGGCACTTTGCTGTTTATCGGGAGCAACAATCACAACATCACCGATCTTTCTAATTTCCTCCGCTAATGCATTGATGCCGGGGGCGTGGATTCCATCGTCGTTTGAAATAAGGATCAGCAATTTCTTCATCGACCTGATTAAGAGAGAAAATTTTCCTTTTGAATATAGTCAAAGATGGTTTTTCTATCAAGGACTTTGCTGGCTTGGAACAAGTATAACGCGCCGCGCCACGTCCTCTTCGCCTTGACTTACCGTTAGCAATTATCTATATTAGAGGATCGCGGGGTGGAGCAATTGGTAGCTCGTCGGGCTCATAACCCGAAGGTTACAGGTTCAAGTCCTGTCCCCGCTACAATGAAAAGGTTCTGGCTAACACCAGGACCTTTTTTATTTGATGGCAGATTATCGGGCTCATCCCGCCGCAAGGCGGGACAGGTTCAAGTTGAAGTGCAGAGCCGAAGGCGATGCGCTGAAATCCGCCATCTTCATGGCGGATCCTGTCTACCCCGACGTTTTGTGTCGGGGTCCCCGCTACAAGGTCTAAAGAAGAAATCCCTACTGTTGAAAGACGGTAGGGATTTTTCCTTTTGTGGTTTAACTGCAACTAGTGCCGTTTCCGATATTAAATCTTGTATTATAACCGCAGAGGACGCTAAGATCACAAAGAAGTTTTTGTAAAAAGGCTAAGAAACCTTGCGTCCTTGGCGACCTTTGCGGTGAATTAGTTATTGAAAAATACAATATTTGTTTTTGGAAACAGCACTAGTTGCGTGATTCTTTTGCTTTTTAGTTAAGCCGTTTTTCCTGCAAATTCATTGAGGACTCTTTCCGTCACATTGAGCGACTGGTTAGGCAACAACAATTACATCGGTATCTCAGGTGGTCCTTTGTGAAACCTTTCAAGTGTACCGTCTTATGTATTGACTCCCCTTTTGCGAGACCTGTGACCGGGCCATGTTCTGGATAAATTGGTCCACTTTGTAAATCCGCAAACATTTTATCGTTCTGCCGGTTAAGAATTAGCTAATGATTTCGTGATAGATTTTTTTTATTGTATCTCTAGCTCGTGCAATAATTTATCGGTATCTTCGTCTGTTACATAGCAGTTAATAATCAATAATAAGAGAGACCACGGTGAGTAATAAAAGTATTGAAGTAGTCAATTTCACAAAAAAGTTTGGCACTTTTACCGCAGTCGATAATATTTCATTTGATGTTGAAGAAGGTTCCGTTTTCGCTTTTCTCGGTCCCAACGGCGCAGGTAAAAGCACAACCATCAACACTCTTTGCACAATACAAGAAAAAACAGAAGGTGAATTACGGATAAACGGCAATGATGTAACACATCAAAAAGACAGCGTTCGAAAGGATATCGGTATTGTCTTTCAGGAATCGACGCTGGATGGTAAGCTGACAGTTGATGAAAACCTAAGATTGCATTGCGATTTTTACAAAGTACCGAAAGAAAAGGTTAATGAGCGAATCAATTTTGCGCTTAACCTTGTCGATCTTGCCGATTGGAAAAAAGCTCCGGTCGAGAGCCTTTCAGGTGGAATGAAAAGAAGAGTAGAAATTGCCCGCGGTGTTGTTCATTTCCCAAAGATTCTTTTTTTAGATGAACCTACAACGGGCCTCGATCCGCAAACACGCGCAAACGTTTGGGATTATATTCTGAAACTCCAAAAGCAGGAACAGATCACGATTTTTCTCACGACCCATTACATGGATGAAGCTGAAATATGCAATAAGGTAGCAATTATCGATCATGGGAAAATAGTCGCTCACGACACACCATATAATCTTAAAAAGAAATACACGACCACAACGATGAAGATCAAAACATCTCACGGAGATGATTTTGCAAAATACATCACAGAACATAAACTTAAATATCAACGAGAGAACGACTCCTTTGTCGTTCGCGTAACAACAATAGATGATGTTTTTGAAATCACGTCACTATTCAGAGAATCGATCGAAGACATCGAGATCAATAAAGGAACTTTGAATGAGGTATTTATTGCGATTACCGGCAAGGAGATTAGAGGATGATCCGTTCAATTAAAGCGATTATTATGCGAAACCTGATGAAGTTTGTACGGGATAAGATACGATTATTCGCTACTCTTCTCATGTCCGGCCTTTTTTTGTTTATCTTTTCCTTCGCAACCAAATCGATTGGGATTAATTTAGCTCACCCGATGAATTATCTGATCTCGGGAATCATCATCATGACGGTGTTTCAAACGTCACTTAATAATTCCATGAGTATTCTGGAAGATATTTCCAGCGGCTTTATGAGAGAAATTCTTGTTGCTCCTATTGCGCGGTGGCACATTGCCACGGGACAAGTCTTCTCATCCATGATCATCTCCACGCTTCAAGGGTTGATCATTATTGTCGTCGGAATCTTTATTGGGCTCGATGTTGACTTCATCCATGGCATTCTTATGATTGCGTTGATGTGTTTGGTAGGATTAACATTCAGCTCACTCGGTTTGTATCTGGCATCCATCACAAAAGAATCGACGAACTTTCAAATGATTGTTTCTGCGCTTGCCCTCCCGTTGACTTTTTTGTCCGGCGCATATATTCCAACAATGGCGCTTCCAAAAATTGTGACTCCTATTGTTTATCTGAATCCACTCACCTATACAACTTCGGCATTCCGGTACGTTTCTCTGCACCTGGAAAATCAATCCACAGCAGAGCTTGTCGCATCGGGCGTTGAATTCAATATAAACGGTTTTATTATGACGCCGGCAATTGATGTTTTACTTATCGTGGCAATGGGCGCTATCTTTTTCACATTATGCGTGAGAAAGTTCAGTGATGCGGATTTTTCGAGGGTAAAAGTTTTTAAGCGGGGACGGCGATAAGCGAATTAATGAAGAAGAACAATTTACAATGAGCTAACGTACCTGCCCTGAAGCAAATCGGGCAGGTTTATTTTATTAAATGATTGTACGATAGTCACAACTGCCAAAAATCATTTAGCATCTCACCATTTTATCGAAAGCTTCTACGCGTTGATATCCAGGATTTTGATGTCTCATCGCAAGGGGAGTATGAGAGGATCTATTTTTTCTGATCAGGCATAATTGAGTATTAAACATCCCCCGGTAATAAGCAATGAGTGATCGAGCCGAGAATGCCCGGGCCATTGGGCCCAGCCTGCTCTTCCTCGCACACAGGACTGAAAGAGCCTGCGATGGCTCTTTTTTAGCTTGATTGTTGATCGGCTTACCGGTACATTTTTGTGTTCAGCCTACCCGGGGGAACTGGGAGAACATGACGAGAGGAGAACCCTCGGATTCGCGAACGCGATGATGAGGGTTTTTGTATTTTTATAAAGCGACGAATCCAGGCCGATGGAGATGCACGGCTGTACCTCTGATATCTCTTTTCTTCAGTTTTTATCGTAAGGGGCAAATATGAAAACTCAGAGTCTTATGGCAGCCCTTATTTTTGTTTCCTTCGCTCCATCTTTATCCCAAACCGGCAACCCATTTCTCAACGATGACACGGTTACAGCGGGAAATTTCGACGATTGCCATCCCGCATTGCATCGAAACATGTATTTGGTCGGCATGACTGTGAATCAATGGCTTGTCTTCGAACGCCGCTCTGATTCTATCTCTATGATTGCCGCAAAGAAATGCCTGCAACCGTCGGCATCATGGGATACTTCGGTTGCCGTCATCTCATCGAGCCCCATCGAGGAAGACGAACAGCTACCAGATATTTCGGCCTCTTATTATCCGTCCCTTGGACATCCAAACATGTACACCGTCGTTGCATGGCAGCAACAAAAGAATCTCGTTTGGAATATCTATTGTTCAGCTCAGCGAGGAGATTCCTTGGCCTGGGACCCAGCTGTTCCATTGACGAATGACTCGATTAGTTGCACGAATGCTCGTGTAGTAGCGTATAATGATTCCGTTTTTATTCTAACCTGGAAAAGAGGGAACGCCGTTCTTTTCGAGTTCATAACTCATTCACCTTCCTCCTCCCCAATGAGATTCTCAACGCCGGACACGCTTGCCATTTCTAATGACGATTCGCTCGACTATGATATCAGCTTATACAGTCCGAGTGGATTCGCCGTCTGGACAGAACGGGACAGCAGCGGTTGCAGAATATTCCTTTTACGGCAATTCAACACCTATCCTATTTTTTCACTTGCGCCACCTGAAACATTATCGATCAGGGGGAATATCTCCAACCCGCAATTCGTCGGGGGCGATGGTTATTCCTCATTTTTTTTGTACGATTTGGCGGTCAATAATCTGCACCAGATTCATTTCTGGAATGGCTTCTCGGATACAAATATCTCGCAGGATTCCGCTTCAGACTGCCGAAATGCGCGTGCCCTTATTTCGCCGAAGGTAATCGGGAAAACCGACCAAACCCTTAACAAGGAGTCTTCCATAGCATTCGATGTATTTACAATGGAGAAAAACAGATGGGGAGACTCCCTCTTATTCTTCCGAGGAGATTTCGTCACAAGCGATAGCATCAAGAGTGTCGGCTATAATCGGAACGCATGCATCAGTTCGACTATGTACTATCTTCCACAGGGCAGCGGATATGCGGTGCCATTCGTGTGGGAAAGCAACCGGGACGGCAGGTCTCACCTTTACTCCCGTTTGGTGGCTGTCGATATAGGCCAAGAGGTGAAAGATAGAGGAAACAGGATCAGCAGTTTTGAACTTGACCAGAACTTCCCCAACCCGTTCAATCCATCGACAGTCATCAGTTATCAATTGCCAGCGAACACTCTTGTCACACTGAAAGTGTATGATGAACTGGGACGGCTTGTAAGAACATTAGTCAATGATCGTCAGACCGCCGGCACTCACTCGGTTACTTTTAACGCGAGCAACCTGTCCAGCGGGGTCTATTTCTATAGACTTACTGCGGGAAGTTATGTCCAGACGAAGAAATTGATGCTGTTGAAATGACTAACCGCTTGAAACGACTTGCGGCTACAGACGACTCTTGGCTTTACACAATAAAAAGCAGCATCAAAGACAGTAGAAAGATACAACCATGAAAAAGGTTTATGTGGCTCTCCTTGGCCAATTCATATTGATTCCAACACTGTTGAGTGCGCAGTGGCAATTGCGGTATCCATCAGTTGCGCCGTCGAGCATAACAGATATTGTCTTCGTGTCGGATAGAGTCGGATTCTGTTCGACAATCGATGCTGCTATTTATAGAACTACAGATAGAGGTGTAACATGGATGGAACTTGTCCGGAAAGAAAGGAAGTGTATTCACAGCATTGTATTTTCAGACACGCTGAACGGCGTTGCAGTCCTGCCGTACAGCTATATTGGGGATACACTAAACATATTGCAGACTTCCGATGGCGGGGAAACGTGGACCGAACGATTTATTGCGGTATTCAATGAGTTTGCGATGTCGCAAACGACAAATAGGCTTTTCTCAGTTCACCCGGGCCTATGGTTGATGTCATCATACACGGGGGGAATCAGAATTAGCGCCGACCTGTTCCATTGGGACGAAGTATTCAAATTTGGAGGGTTTGTTGCTGGAGACGTGGGAGAGCCGGTTGCAGTGACAACATCGTTTGTGAAGCTCCAAAATAGTCGCATGCTGGCACTCTCGAATAAGTACGATTTTCAAAGGTACATGGGGATCACCGATTCTGTCTCTCTTATTCTAACGACCGACACATCATGTACTCACTGGGACACATTGTGGGTTGGAGCTGATGTTCCGCTCTACTCAATGTGCTTTACAGACACGTTAAAAGGTTGGGCGGTGGGGGACTTAGGCACGATCATGAAAACATATGACGGCGGGCGCAGCTGGAGCAGGATCTATCGCGATTCATCCGTAAACCTGAGATATGTTACGGCCGTCGATTCGCTCCACATTTTTGCCCTGGCTGATCAGGTACAGGATCCTGAATTCAACTGACGGTGGAAAATCCTGGAATGCCGGATCCGCAGATTTGAGCAGGTTTTTTCCGAAAGCAGTATTTATCGATAAATACACCGGATTCCTGACTGCAAACTCCGGCCTTCCATGGAAGACGATTGATGGAGGGATGACGTGGAATGAGCAAGTGCAAAATATTGCCGGCTCCATTTCACACCTTAAGTTTGTGTCGTTGACTTGTGGATTTGCCATTGCTTCAGGGAAAATGTTTAAAACATCGGACGGTGGATCAACATGGCTGGGGTTGGACACTGCCAGATTCTCAAACATGATTTCCTTTGACATGATTGACTCACTCTATGGCTGGGCCACAGACATCAATACCGCATACAAAACAACTGATGGGGGCTCAACATGGAATGCGGGCTTCATTGGCCGGGGAATTTCAATCTATCGAGGAGTCAATTTCTACGACGGAAGGCTCGGCGTAATTGCCGAGGCCAGGAACAATAACAACGATGCGTCGAACTATATTACTGTTGATAGCGGGAAAACCTGGACAGGATATACGATGCCTGGGTCTGTCTCTTCGTATTCAAAAGTTCAGTTCACCGATTACCAGCATGGATGGCTCGTCGAGCAGGGCGGGGTCTGGAGGACGGTCGATACGGGAAAAACATGGGCCAAGATATATTGGGATTCAACGTATTATATTCCCTGGGGATTTGATTTTGTTGACTCTCTTCATGGTTGGTACGTCAACGATAAAGCAAGATTTACTTCCGACGGCGGTAACACGTGGAGTTCTTCACCCTTACCGTATGGGGAAGAAATCGAGGATGTGCATTTCATATCCTTGAAAAAAGGATTTGCGGTCGGATACTACGGTTCAATCTTCAGCACAACCGATGGCGGTTGGACATGGCAATCAGATAGTCACAATTCAAGTGTGCCTTTGTTTTCAATATCAGAAGTTCGTGACAACAACGTTTCGAATCTGTGGGTCGGAGGAGACTCGTTCGTCGTGGAATATATGAACACAGCAACAACTCGCGCAGAAATAGTGCACTCTCTTCCAAAGCAATTTTTATTGAATCAAAATTATCCCAACCCATTCAATCCCTCAACAATTATTAGTTACCAGTTACCGACAAACGGTTTTGTGACATTGGAACTCTTCGACATACTTGGCCGGCAAGTAAAAACATTGGTCAACGAACGCCAGACTGCCGGCACTCACTCGGTTACTTTTAACGCGAGCAACCTGTCCAGCGGGGTCTATTTCTATAGACTTACTGCGGGAAGTTATGTCCAGACGAAGAAATTGATGCTAATCAAATAATGTCGTACTACAGTTTTCTCCGTAACAAAAAAATTATTCGATTATGAAATCGAAAGATATTATCCTTTGTTTTTCACTCTGTTGCTTTTTCGGATGTGCTAAGAAGAGTGATGGAATAACCTCTCCCTCTGTACCAACAACAGATACCGTCCAACATGTAATCAGACCTCAACACGACATCCCGTGGGGTTCTTTGGCACAATCGGCATGGCCCAAAGCCCTTCACGATGCTCAATGTACAGGAAGAAGTTCATTCCCTGGACCCGTAAAAGGGCAAGTCAAATACACGATCCCGATGAGTCAATATACAACTGATATGGTGACCGCCACGGATAGCGTGTTCTATATTGCATCGGATTCTACCTTGTATGCGATCACGCTCAATGGGACGCATCTCTGGAACATCTTTATAGGAAATTATCTGCCGAATGATAGCCCGCCAATGGCCGATGCGAACGGTATCATCTATGTCGGCGTACATGATGGTATCTCTGCATTTCGCAACAATGGCGCTCTTATCTGGCACGCTTAGCTCGATGGCGAAATATATCTTAAGTCGTGCGCTATCGGTCTCGATGGGACTATCTATACCACTTCAGAAAATGGGACACTGTATGCGATTAACCAATCAGGAAAAATTCTTTGGCAACGTACCGCACCAATGGGGCAATTCAAATGGGATGCTGGAGAAACTATTAGTTTTGCTCCCGATGGGAGCCGCTTTTATGTCGGAGGAAGCACAGCGCAACAATCCTTATATGCGCTGAGCACAAGCGGTGAAATACTGCAATCAGATTCACTGGGCGCCAGCCAGGGTGGAGCGATTAGTGTTGATGTTGACGGAAATATTTATTCTTACTTTGGAAATTATCTGATGTCCGTTTCACCCTCGGGGGTTGTGCGCTGGCGAATTGCTGCCGAACCGAATTGGAATGTGATAATTGATCCCAATGGCAACATTGCATATTTATCGAATGACAGTTTAACTTCGGTAGATAACGCCGGACTAAAACGTTGGAGCGTCCCAGTGCGTTCACTTGATTTCATAACGCACCTTGTGTGCGACGCTCAAGGAACCATTTTTATAGAAACCTCCGATGATTTTCAAAATTACGACGTGCAGGCAATCAGCAGCACAGGAACCGTACAATGGTCGGTGACTGTGGGAGCCTATGTTAAAGAAGCTGGTCCGAGTCTCTCTAAAGAAGGCTATCTTTTGTTCCCACATTCTGATTATTATCCGACACCGAAACAAGTTTATGTTATTGAATAAGACATGTTGGACTCATTATCGTCGCTTCATCAGCATTCAACTGATGATGGACTCAGCCGCGCATATTGTCTACGATTGATTTGGCTGCACGTCGCCGCAGCTTTGCTCGGCTCCGTTAGAACTCGCAAATTACTGACTTCGTTTTTACATTAGTTAATTGCAATTGCCCGAAAGATAAAGAGTGTCTTAAACTTCGTTGATAAAAGAAAAGGAAGCAATCACAATGGGAAAGTCACTACTTCTGCTCGTTTTATTTTGCGCAATAGCAGGCGCGCAGCAATTAAGCAATCCACAGCAAACTCCAGACACGGCCAACAAACGTCTCTTCACTCAGAATAAGGGACAATGGAACCCCGTGGTAAATACGGACACTCCCTCCTTCTCGCCGGTATCAGATACAATTGACGCCAAAGTGATCACGGATAGAAGGGTATTTCAAAAACATGAACATAAAGATCGAATGACCCTTTCAAAAGTCATTAGCAGCAGGGCTGCAACAGCATTGAAGACAGAAGCCGATACCGGCTCGGTTTATTGGCAACAAGCCAATGGACCTTATGGAGTGGATGTGACTTCCATAGTGATCAATTCATCCGGGAACATTTTTGCAGGAACTGATCGAGGAATATATCTTTCAACTAACAATGGGAGTAGTTGGGCACAGGAAAATAATGGTCTGACTAACCCGGCAGTGAGATCTTTAGCGATCAATTCATCTGGATATATTTTTGCAGGAGTTCGCGGAGCAGTCTGTCTTTCAACAAATAATGGCAGTAGTTGGACTTATGTAGATAGTGGTTTGGCTGACGTGTACGTGAATTCATTAGCGAGCAATGCATCGGGGGACATTTTTGCAGGAACTTATGGAGAAGGAGTATATCTCTCAACAAATAATGGAAGCGGTTGGACAGAGGTAAATAATGGTTTGACGGACACGGATGTGTTGTCTTTAGCGATAAATTCATCGGGAAACATTTTTGCAGGAACTGACGGAGGAATATACCTTTCAACAAATAATGGGAGTAGCTGGACAGAGGTAAATAATGGTTTGACGAACACGGACGTGTTGTCTTTAGCAATCAATTCATCGGGAAATGTTTTTGCAGGAACTGATGGAGGAATATACCTTTCAACAAATAATGGGAGTAGTTGGACTCAGGTAAATAGCGGTTTGGCGAACACGGAGGTGCTTTCATTAGCAATCAATGCATCGGGAAATGTTTTTGCAGGAACTTATGATAGAGGCGTTTATCTTTTGACAAGTAACGGCAACAGCTGGACCTGCGTAGATAGTGGTTTGGCAAGCACGAATGTGTATTCATTAGCGATCAATGCATCGGGGAACATTTTTGCTGGAATTGGCGGAGGCATTTATCTTTCTACGAATAATGGGAGTAGTTGGACAGAAGCAAATAATGGTCTGAGGGGTGCGAAGGTCTTGTCTTTCGCGATCAATTCGTCGGGGAACATTTTTGCTGGAACTGATGAAGGAATATATCTTTCAACAAATAATGGGAGTAGTTGGACTCAGGTAAATAACGGATTGGGGAATGCGGATGTGTGGTCTTTAGTGATGAATTCATCTGGGTATATTTTTGCAGGAACCTATGGAGAAGGAGTATATTTTTCAACAAATAATGGCAGCAGTTGGACACAGGTAAATTATTCTGATTTGTCGTACAAGAATGTGCAGGCATTAGCGATCAATTCATCGGGGTACATTCTTGCAGGCATTCATGATGGGGGCGCCTATCTGTCAACAAATAATGGCAGCAGTTGGATTCGGGTAGATAGCGGTTGGACGACAGCGAATGTGCTGTCATTCGCGATCAATGCATCGGGAAACATTTTTGCAGGAATTGAAGGAGGAGTATATCTTTCGACAAATAATGGAAGTAGTTGGACTAACATAGGTTTGACGAACACGGGGGAGGTGTTTTCTTTAGCGATCAATGCATCGGGGGACATTTTTGCAGGAGAGTATAGAGAAGGCGTTTATCTTTCAACAAATGATGGTACTAGTTGGACTCAAACAAGTTTGGACAGCATGTTTGTATATGCATTGGCGATTAATAGATCGGGGGACATTTTTGCAGGAACTACTAGTGGAGGAGCTTCTGGAGGAGCAGTATATCATTCAACAAATAATGGGAGTAGTTGGACAGAGGTAAATAATGGTTTGACGAACACTAATGTGTATTCATTAGCGATCGATTCATCGGGGTATATTTTTGCAGGAACTGCGGGAGGTGTTTTTCGATCAATGAATTCGACAACTGACGTAAAAACACAACACACTATTGCAAAGGAATTTGCTTTGTTACAAAATTATCCAAATCCGTTCAATCCAAGCACAGTCATCAGCTATCAGCTTCCAGTCAACGGTTACGTTACCTTGAAAGTTTATGATGTGTTAGGTAGAGAGGTGAAAACTCTGGTTAACGATCGTCAGACTGCGGGCACTCACTCGGTTACGTTCGACGCGCGCACGTTAGCGAGCGGAGTGTATTTCTACAGGCTTAGTGCTGGGAGTTTTGTTAGCACGAAGAAATTGATGTTGATCAAGTAGGCGGATGTCGATAATTCAGCAGCCGACAAGACAAAAAAGCGTTGCCCCATGCAATCGAAGAGCCATCCTGCAGCGGCTGTGAAAAAGAAAAGCCGATGATAAACTGTTACACCTTCGAAAACACCGGCATTCTTCGGTGAACTTGCTTGCGCAGGTTCCTTCGGACCATCTTTTGTGCTTTCAGTCACTGCTAATGTTTCCGGTGTTAGAACTGAGAATGGAAATTACTCAACGAGAACGGCCCGTTGTTCTTTTGCGGAACGATAGATTGCCGATATGATCGCAACTGCCGCCCGGCCTTCGGCACCGTCGATGCTCGGCGGACGGTTCTCGCGGATGGCGGAAACAAAATCTGCAAACTGGCGTCGGTGCCCTTCACTGTTGATCGCGCCCGGGGATGAAGCACCGCCGTCCGGAGCATCGCTCCGTTTTCCAAAACGTAATCGAATCTGTTCATCCTCCGGCAAATCATGGCGGAATTGCCACGACTGAAAGCTTTCGTCTTCCATAACAACGGATCCGTCGGTACCGGAGATTTCGATGCGCAGCGTTGTTCCCGGCCAGGACCCGGTGGTGCCTTCAACGACACCCAAGGCGCCCGATTTGAAAAGAAGCGAGGCGACGGCCACATCTTCGACTTCAATACCGGTATGAGCCCTGGTAGCCGAAAACGCTGTTACTTTCTCTACTCCCCCCATAAGCCACTGGAGAAGGTCGATGCCGTGGATTCCTTGATTCATCAAGGCGCCTCCGCCATCGTAACGATACGTACCTCGCCACCCGCTCGACGCATAATACTCTTGGGTACGATACCATTTGATGTAAACGTCCGCGAGGACGATAGTTCCGAAGCGACCCGTGCCGATCGCGTTTTTCAAAACTTGACTCGATTCCGAAAATCTGCGCGGAAACATTGCACCGAGTTTGACTCCATTCTCCCGACAGGCGGCAATGACCCGATCGATTCTTTCTGTGGTGACATCGAGAGGTTTCTCGATGATGAGATGTTTCTTAGCCCTGGCAGCAGCAATGGCCGTTTCCATATGAAGTCCGGAAGGGGTGCAGACTGAAACTGCATCGATTTCGGGATTCTTCAGGAAGGCGTCGAGATCGGAGTATGCTGTGCCCCCAAACTGAGAAACCCGCTTTTCTGCCGCGGCGAGCGTGCGGTCCCAGAAGGCAGCGATCTCCGCTCCCGGCACCTTTGTCAGGGCATCGGCCTGAATTTCGCTGATCATTCCGCAGCCGACGATTCCGAATTTGACTATTCGTTCCTTTGTCACGCGCGATCCTTGAACGGACGATGGCTCATGTTTTAATGAGCCATCCGTGTCGCTGAATAAAAATTTTAAAGAGAATTAATTCAGCAAATGAAATTTGCGTAGAAAATCATCTGCAAGCTTGAGTATGTCATCGTCATAGTAGCGTGAATATTTTGGATTTCCCTCTCCAAGATAGTGCCTCATTCCCTTGTACGTATGCTGCTCAAAATAATTGCCTTCCTTCGTCATTGCGCTGTCAAAAAATTGCACCGTCCAGAGAGGAACCTGATCGTCATACTGGCCATGGAACTCGATCATCGGAGGCATTCCTCCCTTTATATTATGGGTCGGAGAGATGCTCCATATTTTATTCCGCCGGTCAGCCAGCAAACGGTCGCACCAGCCTTCGACTGTATTGACGCATGATGAAAAGAGGAGAATTGCGTCCGGGCGGCAGCTGATGCCGAGGTTATCCGATTTTTCATTGTAATCATCGATCATCGCTGTGCATAATGCCAGGTGTCCTCCGGCAGACTGACCGGCGGCAACGATTTTATTTTTGTCAATGTGAAATTTCCCTGCGTTTTCCCGAACCCACCGTATGGCCGATTTAGCATCCATGACACATTCGATCGGGCTGATCAATTTATGCGGTACTACCCCATTTTCAATTGACAAGCGATACTCCACCGAAAAGGTCACAATCCCCATTTTCGCATAGCGTTCACAGGTTGTAAAGAATTCACTTGGGGTTCCATAGGCCCAGCCGCCGCCATGAAAGAAGACAATCGCTGTATTATTCTCTCTTTTCAACGATTGCTCTGAATAAAAAATATCGATCGTAAGTTTGGTCGTGTCGACTGTTTTGTAAACTTCCTGCATGTGGATAACCCGGTCATTGTTCCCAGCCTGATCGGCCAGGGTCTGCTCTCCTTTCATGACAGCATGTGTCAAAAAAGATAAGCAGAGGAAGATGGTGATGAGTAGATTTTTCATAGAGATTGAGGTTTTGAGGTTTCTGAAAAATTAGTGCTTAATTGTCATTCTGATCCTCGACGAGTCGAGTCTTCGACCGCCGCCTTTTGATCGTCGGAAAGCGACGATTCTTCGAGGGGGAGAAGAATCCATGACTCGGAACCCCTGTGATTCACACCGCCGCATCGAAGCAACCTACAGCCGAATCTCCTCCCATTCCGGATTGACCGATTCGATCAGCGCGATTTTCTTTTCCCTTACCCAGCCCTTAATTTGTTTTTCCCGCGCTATTGCATCGCGAACATCGCCGTATTCTTCGAAGTACACAAGTCTCGATATTCGGTATTGATTGGTGAATCCGGGAATATTCTTTTCTTTATGCTGAATGATTCTCTTTCGAAGATTATTCGTCATGCCTGCGTATAACGTTCCCCGCTTTTGACTGGCGAGTAAATAGAAATAATATTTTCTCATTGCATTCCCCTCATATTTTTTTCTGTCATCCATCCTTTTCATTGTCATCCTGATCCCGCCGCTTTATGGCGGGAGAAGGATCCACAACACTGCACTGCCGTAACGGGAGGATGTCCCATCAGAAAAACTTACGGGCCACCAGACTGCAGTGCCATGGATTCTTCGTCGCTACGCTCCTCAGAATGACAAAGACTGTTGCCTTTTCATTGTCATCCTGATCCCGCCGCTTTATGGCGGGAGAAGGATCCACGACACTGCACTGCCGTAACGGTAGGATGTCCCATCAGAAAAACTTACGGGTCGCCAAACTGCAGTGTCATAGATTCTTCGTCTCCCGACGAAAAGCGTCGGGATCCTCAGAATGACATTGCTTGGGGATTTTTCGGAAGCCTCGTTTTATTTGCACCGGTTAGACCCGCGGCTCCCATCCTTTTTCATACTCGCGCCCCCACATTTCCATTGCCTTGGTGTCGTTCAGAATATGCCCCGTCTGCACGTCAAGGGTTAATCGCCCGGTTCATTTTCCAAGCGATGTTCGAGAGGAGCAATGTCGTGACACTGATGTTCGCCTCTTCTACGGGCGAATGCAATTGTTCTCCGACCCGGATGCCGTTGATGAAATTCCGAAAATGAGCATCGGTCATGTCGTCCGCGCTCGTGAGGTCCTGGGTCGTGCTCTTGTTCTCGGTCTTGAATTCGTCAATCTTCTTGTCATCCAGACCGAAGACTTCGTATCCACTCCTGTCAATGATGACAGTACCTTCCGTTCCCTCAATGGCCGCTCCGCGATCCCTGCCGTAGGACCGCTTCCCCTGGCAGCTGAGGCCCTCCCACGAAATCATCTTTCCGTCATACTCAAAACTCGTGACCAGTGTGTCGTAAAATTCCCAGTCATCGTTGAAGTGATACCGCCCTCCCGATGAAGTCACCGTCTTCGGAAAGTCAACGCCAAGCGCCCACCGGCACACGTCGACTTCATGCGTACCATTGTTCAGCGCTTCACCCGTCCCCCAATTCCAGAACCAATGCCAGTTGTACGGATGGATGTTGTCTTTGTACGGCCTTCGGGGCGCCGGGCCCTGCCACAATTGCCAGTCCAGATCATCCGGGATAGGAACGATTTTTCCGACGCCGATGGAGTTCCGTGTGTTCGCGTACCATGCCTTTGCAAAATACGGCCGTCCGATAAGACCTTTCTTGATGCGGTTGATGATTTCAATGGTGTGCGGCGACGAACGCTGTTGATTTCCCATTTGCACAAGCCGCCCATACTTTTTCTGCGCCCGGACCAGCAGCTCCCCTTCGTGCGGATTGTGGCTGCACGGCTTTTCGACGTAAACGTGTTTCCCCGCCTCCAAAGCCAAAATCGCTATTGGTGTATGCCAGTGATCCGGCGTCGCAATCGAGACCGCATCGACATCGTTGGAATCAAGGAGCTTTCGGAAATCTTGCACCCGGGTGGGGGCACGGCCTGTTTTGTTCTGTACGGCAACGGAGAATTTGTCGAGCTCTCTGCGGTCGACATCGCAGACGTGGCTGATGGTTGCATTGCTGCGGTTCGCTGCGAGAGACTCAAGGTGCGCGTATCCCCGGCCGTGCAAGCCGATGACGGCAAAATTTACCCGCTCATTTGCGCCTATGATCCGGGAATAACTTTTTGCATTCAAGCCGGAAGCCAATCCCGCTGCGACAATGGCAGTGTCCCGAAGAAACTCGCGTCGTGTTCTCATCTATGATCTCCTTCTTGAAGGTGGATTACATCGTTGCAATGACACCACGCACGTAGCCAACGGACTCCGCAACACCCGGGAGAGGATCTTTTTCGTCTTTCTCGTGCTCAAAGTGAATCGTGTTCGAATACTTGACTCTGGCAAGGGTAGATACGAGTTTTGGGATGTCAATCACTCCCCGGCCAATTTCTACTTCTTTCCCACCGGCGTCTGCGGAACTGACATCTTTCATATGGATGTCGAGAAGGCGATCGGAAAACCTCTCGACTTCATGAGCTGGATCCAGTCCCAGCCGCTGCGTATGCCCGACATCGATGCAGAGCCCCATCCGTTTGTCCATTCCGTCGACGAGCCGGTACGCGCTCTCCGGGCTTGGATACCGCTTGTCCGTCGGACCGTGGTTATGGATTGCGAGGGCGATGCCGGTCTGCTTCACCATGCGCTCGACGAGTTTCAAGAGAGGTTCGTCCGGGCATCCCACCATGAACGAAATCCCCGCGGCCCTGGCATACCGGAAGGCATTGTTGACTTCGTCTTCGTTGGTCATGTAGATCACCCCGCACGACGAGAGTTCGAGCCCTTCAGCTTTCAACTTGTCGACTGTGGCCCGGATATCCTCGTCGCTGCTCTTCAAAGGCATGTGCACGTCCTTAAGCGCGAGCCTTTTGATCCCGAGCCTTTTTGTCATTGCGATAGCCTGGTCAAGCGTGAATGCGCGGAAGGAGTACGAAGCAATGCCAAGGGTGAATGAGACCGGAGAAGGTTGACTGTCCGCGACGTTCTTCCCGCGGGGTATTGCTGTATCGTGGAGCAGTCCGGTCAGTGCGCCGGCGCCGGCGAGCGCTAAGAACTCGCGTCGTGATTTTTTTGCCATGTTAAAACCTCAGAGTATGAAGTAGAGACTTCTGAATAATTCCAAAAATTCGTCTCGCGCAAAGACGCAAAGTAGCAAATTGGTCATATAACAAAATCTTCGCGCCTTTGCGGCTTGGCGAGAGCCAATTTTTCAGATGTCACAAGTACTGATTCATTGCAGAATCCGGATCTTCACGTTGCGGAAGAATACCTGATTCCCGTGATCCTGAAGGAGGATGTGTCCCTTCTCGGCGACGCCGAAATCCGGCATATCCTTGAATTTGCTTTCTGCTTTATGAGCCAGGAATTCCTTTCCGCCGCGCTCATATTCGAGAACCTTTACCCCATTGAGCCAATGCTCCACATGTATTCCCTTGACGACGATTCGTGCGGTGTTCCAGGCACCTATAGGATTCGGATGTTTGTTGCTTGCCGGAAAGAGGTCGTACAATGACGCGAGCGTCCGGTTGCCGTTGATACCAAGTTTTGCGTCCGGATGCCTGGCATCGTCGAGCAGCTGGTACTCGAGGCCGATAGCGGAGCCAGGGCTCTTTTTCTGTTTTTCGGTAACGAAGTACTTGATTCCGCTGTTGGCGCCTTCGGTGAGTTTGAAATCCACCATCAAATCAAAACTACTGTATTCATCCACTGTCACAATATCGCCGCCGTTCGCTGCCTCACGTCCTTCTGAAGCTTCGACGATGAGCATGCCGTCGTGCACCTCCCACCCCTTTTCAGGAAATGAATCGCGGTATGCACCGCGCCAGCCATTGGTAGATTTTCCGTCAAACAAAAGCTTCCAGCCTTCTTTCAGTTCCTTTTCGGTAAGCGTGTTCGAAGCATTGACATCGCATTTCGTTTGTTGACCAAAAGAGAGAAATGTGAGGATGAGGAACAGGGCAGACATATTAACGAACGACCTGATGACAAGCATATGTATAACTCCTCGGACCGGTAGGTGAAATAGTGGGACGAATTGAGACGGGCAGCCTGCCAGCGAACAGACCCCGCGAATCGTAAATTGCTTTTTCGATTCTATTCTCCCTGTGAATGTACAATTCAACGACGACTGGAGCAAGTGATCTGAAAATCCGGCAGCGGTTCAAATCAGAACATACGGTCACGGTTTTTCCGTTTATTCCGACGCGAGGTCGCAGATTGTGTTCACTCCAAGGCGTTAATCGGCACCCATAGTGGCGCCAATATCAACTGCTCTTTTTCCCTTTTCGCCAATACCTGCTGCGAGCAAGAACGATCCTCCGGCGATCGTAGAAACACAAAAACCTCCATCATCAAAAATCGAATCCGGAGGGCCAATTTCCTCACAAGCATTCCCGCACCGTCCCAAATTCGGGTGGTTAATCGGCAAGAATGTAGGCGTAATAGGGAATAGAGTCAAGCAGCAAAATCTCAAGAGCCTCAACCCCGAGACTCCCATTTGAAGATATTGGATTGACGTTCTAAATTATCAAGTGACCATAATACTGAGCAGGCGTAATACTTCACTGGATTGTCTTTTTTATGCTTAAAAGTGTTTGTTGGTTCTACCGCTGCTGCTGCATCCAAGAATGCTTTTTGATCTGCATCGATGCGGAAATTTCTTCACGCTGGTCACCGGATGGTATTCTCAAATTAAACTTTAAAATGAGAGGAACTTTTCACAAAAAAACCCGGCCGATGACACGAGCCGGGATCTTTTGTTAGGAGAGGGGTTTTAATCTATTGCCTCAGTCAACTTTCTCAGATTTCTGACTTTTTCATAGAATTGAGGAAGCGACATTTCTTTCATAAAGATCATTCCGCGCGCTCCTCGAAGTCGAGGATGTGCATTCTGCTGAAAGAATTCCTTGCCGAGACATGTCCTGATCATCGAATACTGCCGGACCTGGATTTTTTGCGCAAGTTCGGAAAATGGTCCGTCGTGCTCGTAACTCGGGAATGACGCGGTGCTTTGAGAGCCGAAGCAATTCATGAACGATGTGTGCAAAAGCGACAACGTGTTAAGCGAAACCGGTATCATCTTGTCGGCTTCTGCCGGTGTAAACCTGTACCAGATATTCCGGTATCCCCAGATCCTCAGCCGCGAGTTTCCGCTTTCTTGCTCATATAACTTTACGGCTTCGGCAATCGCCTGCAGAACTTTGTAATGAGTATCGGGGCCGCTTCCTTCCGGATCAAAAGCGACGGTGATCACGTCCGGTTTTAACCTTTTTATCAACTCGAAAATCGGAACCACGTCGCGGTGAACTTTCGGCTCTTCGGAGAATAAATCTCCACGATAAAACCCCAATCGAAGCGGAAACACCGACGAAGGCTTGATCCCAAAATACGCCCAGAGAAGCTCTACTTCCCATTCGCGCAGCATCCCTTTAAGAACCTGCACATCTGGCGGATCTTTTGCTCCCGGGTACTGCCGACCAAAATATTGTTCGAGGTTCAGGAGTCTGTCTTTTACAGTATCGACATCCTTGATGTTGTGCACTTCAACGAAATTCCTAAATACCCTTCGGGCCTCCGCTTCATCTTTCGTCTCTTGTGATTTTGCTGCTACCCCGTCAAGAAACATATATACTTCTTCGGCGCGGGCGGTCCGGTTACCCGGTTCGAAATATCCTGATGAGAGCATCTTCGAAAATTCCGGCTTCTTCAGATGACAATGCAATTTTTTAATGACGGAAAGATAGTAGTGATTCGAGACGGCATTGAAACCCGACGTCATATTGGCAAAATAATGCTCGTTGCTCGGATCTCGCACAAGATGATAGAGGTACGACAAATACGCCAGTGTGATGTCGTCATGATGCGGTTCCGTGTGAAGAAATGTTGTTTTCGATATCGGTTCGAGTCCTTTGAGAATTTTCTTCTGAAGCGAATCACGAACCGCCGCTGTAATATTGGCCCAATCCCTTTTCGAGCGATCGACCAGTTCATTGGTAAATTTGTTGGATCGCAATTCTTTTTCGGTCAGCTCATCGATCCTCTTCTCTTGACTGAGAGCGAGAGAGATGACCGCATCTTCCGCATGGACTTCGTCAAGATAGGGCGCCGAGCAAAAATCGGCGAACCGCCGCTCCGTCAACAAGCTTGCTGCACCCTTCGTCAAATAAAATCTGGCACCATCCATCTCCTGGAGAACCGATGAAGGATTTTTCGGGGTTTTTGGGTCCTCAACCGCGTCGCGAACAATGTTCGCCTTCGCATCTCCGGCTGCAATAATAATTGCCGTAGCGGATTTGTTAAACGTAATTGTTGCAAGGCCGATGGTAATAACGAGACGGCTGCGTGAAATTTCTATCCCGCCGAGGTCGGTCGCGGCGGCGGCCTGAGTTTCGTAATTCGTGCCGGTCAGCCGTGTCACCGAATAAAAGCTCGAACCCCTCACGTTGAATGCGATATGTCCGTCCGGCCCGATGCCGCCGAGGAAGAATCCTATTCCTCCCATCTCACGGATCTTCCGTTCATACTCCATGCAGAACCAATCGACACGACTGATGACATCACGCTGCAGAGATTCATGCTCAGTGCGCGTTTGCCGTACCCGAAGTGAAAGATCAACGTTGCCGTCTGGAAAGATATCCTCCATCGTTTTGCCGTCAGGTACACCGAGCGAAGTCGAATCGATCAACAACGCTTTCTCGTGTGATAGACCGAATCCATCGATATAATACTTGCGGACATAATAATTGAAACTGTTGTGTTGTTGAGCATCCATCGGATAAAATTCATCGATCTGAACGAACGATAAACTGTTCATGTCCGGACGCCGTGTTCCGTCTATCCCATATTCGTTGAGCATTGTTTGGATTTCTTTTGAGTCCCAGCGCTCAAGCATTCTGGTGACCCACTTAATAAAATGCTCGGGCGTTTTACCGGTCGGGAGCGATATGACACCTCCCGGGTTTTTTAACACCCATTCAATAAATCGAAAAGCAGTGAGTTTTCCCAGGAGAGGAAAATTATCGACTTCTACAATATTTATTTTCTCCGTCGGCGAGTAGCGGGACTTGCGTCCGCTTTTCTTCAGCTCGACTTCCTCGACCGATGATGAAGCGTCATAGTTCATACCGCAATCACATCCTTTTCTTTACTGCAACATTATTGTCAGCTCATTTCAACGTCCCAGCGAATCTGCCATGTAAACCTTTTTTGGGCATCAACGGACAAGCAATTTCCGTTAATATATGCCTGAGAGAGATTGCTTGTAAAACCGGCCGTAGGCTCAAATGCGCATTCGCAACGCTGAATTCCATCTTCATTGGGATACCCCCTATTGTTCCACCAAACTCCAATGGTCGGGAAGTATTCGACCGGGAACTTCATTCTGAGACGCATTCGATTGGAATACGTCCAACGAAGTTCACCGGTCCGAACGGTTCTAAGAAATAACATATCGACCGAACCTTCAGATCGCCTCAACAGCATTTCACGAATTTTATCAGGACTCATCGAGTTCAAGTTCTGGCCGTTGGTCCAATCAAAAACCGATTCAAATTCCGGCAATTCAATCGACGTTATTTCATCTGCTCTCAAAAGTGGGTGCATCGAATGCTGAAATGGCAGAGGATCGCTCCCTTCATTGAGAACTTCAAAATCCCAAATAATGGACGAGTCCGTGAACTTCATTTTTCTTGTGAAAACCAAAGGCAGGATCTTGCTCCTAACGGAAAATGCCAAACAGTCCGGCTCTTCTCGCAGATCCCATTGAAGCCAACATAGTTCCCCGTGATCCGGAATAGATAATTTTGATTCGGGATAAGAACAGGCACCAACGGACGGAAAACAGTCATCATATCCGTATACCGGACGCTGCTCGTATTGCCCCTGATCAACCCTGGGTGGACGAAAGTTTGCAGGTTCAGGAGTGAGAAGATCATAACCTCTATAAGAAATGCGGCTTAATCGCCCCCCATCATTCAAACGATACTCAATATGCCAGGGGGAATGGTTGAATTCGTTACTCATTTCTTTATTGCCAACCGGAAATACTTTCAGAAAATAAATTCTTTTTGTTTACACGCTCAACGGATTCTATGGCTTCCTATGACGAAAATGGCAACCGCGATTGGGTTCATCCCCTTTTAAAAAACCAATCCGTGATTTTTCAGTTCTCACGATTTTTTAAAAACCGGATCGTTTCCTTTAAACCATCGGGCAAAGTACACTGGGGCTCAAAACCAAGGGCTTGAGTAGTTCTTTTAATCGAAGCGTGGCTATGCCTGATGTCGCCCGATCTTTCTTTCCCATGAACAATTTTGCTCACGCTTCCTGTTTCCTTAACGATAATCCCTGCCAGCTCGTTGATCGTTGTCTTCCGCCCACGGGCAACGTTGAAAACGCCCGTGACGCCGAGACATGTCGCTGCCAAAACATTTGCAAGCACAACATCCTTTACGAAAATAAAATCTCGCGTTTGTTCGCCGTCCCCATGTATCGTGATTGGATCGCCTTTGAGAGCTTTCTCCACGAAGATGGGTACCGCCGCCGCGTATTGACTTCCGGGATCCTGCCTTGGACCGAAAACATTGAAATAGCGTAAAGAAATCGTCTCAATACCGAAACATTCCTGATAGACTTGGAGATAGTATTCACCATCTAACTTCGTGATGCCATACGGGGATTTTGGCGCCGGCACCATGCCAATCTCCTTCGGAGATTCCGGATTGTCGCCATAGACCGCCGCGCTGCTGCTGTGAACTATTTTTCTCACCTTATGCTTCACAGCGGCATCGAGAACATTGATGAGGCCGTTCACATTAATTTCAACACAGTCAATCGGCTTTTCGATCGACTCCGGAACCGACACCAACGCTGCGAGATGATGAACGTATGCGGCGCCCTGCATAATTTCAAATATCGCTTCTCTGTCTGTAATACTGACGCGATGGAAATTTACGCCGTCGATTGCGCCGATGTTTTCGTAGTTGCCGGTTCGCAGATTATCAACAACATGAACATCTGCATTCCTGCCGGCCCAGTATTCGACGATATGAGAGCCGATGAAACCGGCGCCTCCGGTGACAACAACTTTTATCTCGGACATTGAGGATATTTTTTATCAGCTAGACATACGCGGATGGATTGAGCCGTTCGACGTCGAACAAATCTTCCGCCAAGTACACGGCAACACCCAAAGCACCCGCTTTATTCCCCAGTTGGGAAACTACAAATTTTACTTCGCGGTTCAACTGCACCAAAGAATGCTTCATTGCATTTGAGCGAACCGATTCCAGCAAATACGGATTTGCCGTCGAAACACCGCCGCCAAGAATAACCAAGGACGGATTCAGCAAGTTGATCAGGATCGCAATTCCCGCTCCCAAATAGCGGCTCGCTTCCTCAAGGATCTCGATTGAGAATTGATCCCCTTTACTCGCCGCTTTGAGCACCGCCTCGGAATCGATTTCCTCAATTTTCAACTTTTGCTCTTTGGTCATGATCGTCGTCGCCCCCTTGGAAATTTTCTCCCTTGCGATTTTTGTGATCGCTCTCCCCGACGCGACCGTTTCGAGGCAGCCTCTCTTGCCGCAGTAACAAAGTTCACCGTTCTTGACAATCTGGATGTGTCCGAACTCTCCGGCATAACCGTCTTCGCCGTAATAGACTTTATGTTCGATGATGATGCCGAGTCCCAGCCCCCAGCCGACGTTGACGCACAATGCATTCTTGACATTCTTCGCTGCACCGAACCACCGTTCGCCGAACGCCATCGCCTCGAGGTCGTGCTCAAGATGAACCGGCTTCTTAAACCGTTCAGAGAGAACCTGGCGCGCCGGCGTGTTGCCAAAATTGAAATACGTTTCGCCTAATCCTTCTTTCCCTTTCACCATTCCCGGCAATGAGATCCCGATTCCGAGCAGCTTGTTCCAGCTGATCTTTGCTTCAGACAGAACGATTTTTATCTCTTTCTCCAAGTCATCGATGAGTTTTATGTCGTTGCTTAGCGCAATGGATTTACGCCGGGTGTCGGCGACGATATTCGTTTCGAGGTCGAGGATAATAAAATTGGTAAACAACCGTCCTATATCGATGCCAAGAATAAATCCTGCATCGCCGTTCAATTTCACGATCAGCGGAGGACGCCCTGATTGATTCGCCCCCTTCTCTTTCGGTTCGACGATTAATTTTTCTTTCTTTAACAGCGCGACGATATTCGAGGCAACGGGCAAAGTGATGCCCGTTGTTTTTGCCAGATCTGTCACGGATAAAGGACCGTAGTCCAGCAATGCCCTCAGGATGAGGTTTCTCCTGATCTCGTTCTTTTTGTCTACTTTGCTTCCGTTGTCAGAACGCGGCGTTTTCAAAGTGCGCCTCCAGATATTTCTTGACCGGCAAAATGTCGTTTTTATCCGTTAAGTCCGGCACATGCTCTGCAAAAGGAAATGCGAAAACACTTTTCGGATGTGCTGCCGCCATCATCGTCACGGCTTCCGGCAATTCCTTCTCATTCCTCACCGGGTTAAAGGGAACTTTCTCAAGAAAGGGATAGATCATGTCGTATTGCAACTCGAATATATTCATACTTACACCAATAAATCCATCTTTTCCTTCCGCCGCTTTGATTTGCTCCTCGGACGGTTTTTCTATAATATTCGTCAGAAAACCCTCTTCATCTTTTATCGTTACGGCAAACTTCTCAATGCGGCTCCATTCAAATTGCAGGGCGCGCCTGTCATAGTCAATGATCGCGTTCTTGTAATCGTTCTGCAGCATCAATTTCAAAGCTTTTTCGGAATAAAGGTCGTCGCTGTTGCACACCGTAAATCGCCTGCCGCTCCAATCGCTCCGGGATTTTAATCCTTGATACAGAGCGTCGGCCGTGCCGATCGGCTTCTCTTTGCCGGGCGGAATCCATTGCGTCGCATAAGAAATTTTCAATCCGTGAAATTCGTTATCCCGGTCTTTTTGCCCGTAATACTTCCGGATGCTCTCATCTTTTTCCCCCACAATAATGAGGACATCGTTATAGCCCGTCTGCCTGGCGTTGTAAAGGAGGTAATCCAGAAATGGCCTGTGGTCTTTTCCAACACCGATCATCGATTTGGCTTTGTAATCTGCGTCATCGATGAGCGATTTATCGACGATCATTTGAGGGACGGCCGACTTTTTCATCCGGGACGAAATGCCGGCCGCAAGAATCACTAATCTTCCATCCGACATCAGGCGGCCTCCTTGATAGAAGAAAGAGTCCCTTCGTCCACCGCCACGATGTATGCTTCGCCTCCCTCTTTTTCTATCGCTGATTTTACGTTCTGTGAATTTTCCGGAGCGTAGGCAAACATGCAACCTCCGCCTCCAGAGCCGTTGATCTTCGCTCCATAAGCGCCGGCATGCAACGCCGCAGCAATCATTCTATCGATCTTCGGCGTCGATATTTTCAAAATATCCCGCAGCACCGTTTGATGGTCGTTCATCAGACTGCCGATAAGCTTATGGTTGAGGGGCGTCTCATTGAGCGCCTTGAGTGCGCGCTTTGTTATCTCTCTGTTTCGAATAGTTCCGTGGAGAAGTTCAACTTGCGAATCGGTTAACGAAGATGCGTAAGCGTCTATGCCGGATTCCGAAACCGTTCGCAGAGAAAACTCGGGATGCGATTTCTGCAATTCCTTGACGACCTTTTGAATCTGATTTTTCACCCTTGCCAGAATGAATTTCGTGTCTTTCGGCTCGCCGGAATTCCCCAGCACCAGCGTGCCGAGCTTGGCATCCAGTTTTGTTACTTGAATCTTTGGAACTGAGTCGAGAAAAATGACTCCGCCGATCGCAGTCGAATACTGATCCATCATGCCGCCGGGCTCCGAAAATTCGAGAACTTCGGCCTCGTAGGAGTATTCGGCGATCGTCTCGGGCGTAAGATGGACCGGCTTCGGGTCGCTCATCTTCGCCATGAAATTGACCCAGGCAACGATAAGCGCCGACGAACTCGACGTTCCGGCGTTGATGGGGATGTCGCCGTGCACGGTGCATTCAACGCCTCGAGAAAATTTTACGCCATGCCGTTTCAGGACATTCACGACGCTCTTGAGATAGTCTCTGTCCTTATCGTACACGATCGGCTGTGTAAGAGAGAATGATTCTTCGGCGTTGATATCCGGCAAATGAACGACGACCTGTGCATCGTCGCGCTTATGTCCTTCCACAGAAATCCTCAACGAGATCGCAGAAGCAATGACCGGAAGATTCAAATAGTCCTGGTGCTCCCCGAAAAGACAAACCCTTCCGGGGGTTGATATTTTCAAATCACTGAGTTCCTTCGTCATAAAAATTCCAGAGTTAGTTCGTATATGTTCGTAAAAGGCCCCCAAGGAAATACGTTATCATGCCGGCGACGCATACGGTGGAAGCCGCTTCTAATCCTTGGCTTCCCATAATCACACCGGCTAAAAAGGCTAACAGTCCTGTAAAAAGAATTACCAGACTCATTTTTCCTTTGAGAGTTTGAGGAATGATATTAAAAACGTTCTGAGCTTTCGATTCTTCTTCGCTCGTTCGCTTGGCCTGCCAAATATGTTCCACCGTGCTGCTGTTGGTGTTGCGAGTGAGCAAACTTACGATCGGCGTAATGACAAGAGCGACGCCGGCCGAGATGTACGTCGTTAGATTGAAATCGAATTTGTAGAAATATTGACAGAGCACGCCAGCCGCTGCGCCGCCGAGGTATCCGGAGATTGCCCCCTGCCAGTTGGCTCTCTTCCACAACAATCCGTAGATCACCGTGATGACAAAAAGCGGCATGTCCATGATTGCAATGATGGTCAGGTACGCGTTGACGGCACCTCCCAAAACGGGAACCAAGTAAGCGAACAGAATCATTCCTATGCCGGCAAGGACGGTGATAATTCTGGCGACGAGGATAACATCCTTTTGCGTCGCTTTCCGATTGAGGACGTTCTCGTAGATGTCGCTCGCAAACACCGTTGCGATGCCGTTCAGATTTCCCGATGTCGCCGAGAGCTGCGAGGCAAACAAACCGACGACGATGATTCCAAGAACGATGTGGGGAACAAAGTGAGAAAGCAGAAGAGGAACGGCGGTGTCGGAATTCGCCAAACCCGGAAAAATAATTCTTGCGGCCAGTCCCGGTAGATTCCACAATAACGCGAACGGTGTGGTGATGATGCCGGCCAACACCAGACCTTTTGCAACGGTGCGCGTGTTCTCCGCCCCGAACGCGCGCTGCAGCAATCCTTGATCGATGCTCGCCCATTCGATGCCGAGAAGGAAAATGGCAAGGATGAATTTCCAGCTGTATTTGCCCGACTCCTGCACTAACGTGAGAGACCCTTGCGGCAATTTTGCGACTAAGCCGGGCCACCAGCCGACATAACTCATCGCGAGAGGGAGCAGCACCAGCGCGCCTCCCAGCATCAGGACAAACTGAATCACATCCGTAAAGGTGACGGACCACATTCCGCCAAGCATCGTGTAAATGATGACGACAACCGAAAGAATCAGGGCTAAGCCGGTGAACGATTCAACGCCGGTGATAATCTGCGCAGCGGTGATCGCGGTATAGAGAATGACCCCGAGGTAAAACGAAAGCCTGATTATCCAAATGAGCGCCACAAGCGTTCGGACGTTTCTGCTGTATCTCAGCTCGAGGAATTCGGGAATCGTGCGTATCCTCAGCCGCCGATAAATCGGGATGATGAACAGGCCGGAAAATACCATGGCCATATTTCCGGTCCAGGTCTGCCAGATAATCGGTATGCCGTACTTATAGGCAATTCCCGATTGTCCTATAAAACTGTAGAGGTTGATGTTTGTTGCCGCCAATACGGCGGCCAAAACAAACGGCGTCAAATTTCTCCCGGCAACATAGAAGTCGTCCGAGCTGCCGACCCACTTGTAAAAAATAGAACCGATGGCAAACATCGATACCAGGAAGAAAAAAATGATGGTGTAATCGGCGAAATTCAATGTCCCCTCCCCGGTTGAATGTTCGTGTTTGCCAGCTCCCGTTTCTTCTTCATCACGATTGTTTTGATCTCCTTAATTGGAATCCAAATCCATACGACCAGAATGAAAAATCCGATAAGCCAAATGCTCCATGTGACCCAGTCGAAATACATTGAACCTCCTTATTGAAGTCTGAACTGCGAAATAGCGATCATTTCTTTTTGGACCGATGCGGGGAACGGCTTCGCCGGAAGAAGGACGGTGTCGTGAACCTCAACTCCGTCCAGAGTGTGCCCGGCCATTTCACGTTCAGCAGTCGTCCACAAGCTTATTTTCCCTTTCACCTTATCCTTAAACGAGATCGTGCAGTCGACAGAATCTTGTCCGGCATCGATGTCGGTCGTCACCCAAAACCAACTGCCGTCTCCTTCTTCAATCGAAACGTGCTGGGAAACTCCGTTGACGTTTATCTTGAAATCGGGCCGCGCCTGGTCTTGAAGCTTTGCGTCCGTCTCAAGCAGCACTGCAAATTTCGCGTGCGTAAAATTCCCCGGCACGGTAATATTCGAGCGCGACGAAAATTCCAATCCGTGATTGACCGCTTCGGCGTCGGCCTGGTATTCAACACTTCCCTCGGCTTTGCCGAATTGAACGACTCCCAGAGATTTTTTCTCAACCGACGCAATGGTCATTTTCTCGCCTGTTTCTCCATAGACAACGAGCTTGCCGGCATCTATCGAGTACTTGACTCCGACCGGAAGGTTCTTATCGATCTTACCCGCCGGAATCAGTTCGGCAGTCAACACTTCATACCCGTCAAGATCGACTGAAACGCTCTCGCTCATTTTGACCGGCGCAGGGAGAATGAGATTGTACGGATAAATCACCTTCACATAATACTCTGCGCCAGGGTCGATGTCGCCGAGATCGGCGGTAAGCCGTACGCTCACTGTTTGCTTTATAGCATTGGGATTTCTGAGGACGAGAATTCCTTTTCCCTTCGTCAAATGAGCGTAGCCGTACGGTTCCTTTTCAAGGGGGTTTCCGAGCACCATTTTTGTTTTTTCCAGCACCGATTGATTCGCCTTCGCCCACTTCACCGATGAGGCAATGGCATTCCACTCCTCCGTGGAAAGGAAGTCGGGAGAAATATAGAGTTCCCACATCATGACTCCGCGTCCGAAGTACATCATCACCTCATCGCAGAACGAATCCAGGGACTCGTTCGCGCCCCCCAGCAAATTGAATCTTCCTTTAATGATGCCGTGCGTCATCAAGCTCGAAATTGGAAAGAGCAGGTGCGACTTTTGATAGTTATTCCACAAGACGACATCCTTATACGTGATCGCCTTGTCTCTGTCATTCATCGACGGAACGCTCTCCTGGTAGCCGTAGTCTTCCCCCTGCATCCAAATGCAGTCCGCATACTTCAGCCACCACGGCGAGAGCCATGTGCCGCTTGTGATGTTTAAAAAAATGTCCGGGTTGATTTTTCTCACCGAATTCATGACGTCGATGTACGTCGCGACGTTTGCTTCGCGGGAAAAAATTCCGGGAAGATGACCGTGGTCCGTGCTGTTGCAGGAAAGCAGGAATCCATCCCACTTAAAATATCCCAGCCCGTAATCTTCGGCATACCCGGTCATGACCTGTTTGAACGCTGCCTTATACTTTGTACCGGCAAAACAGAGAAAGTCGCCGGTTTTCTCGTAGCCGTGCTCGGCGCCCCAGTTCACCCGGAGATCCCGGTTGGAATATCCGCAGAAGGGCGATGCCCACAATCCGAGCTTGGTGTTCATGCTTTTCAGCGCCGCAACAAACGGGGAAAAGCCGTGAGGGAATCTTGCCGAATCAATTCCCCACAGACTTTCATACTTATCCCACGCATCATCGAGGACAAACCCGTCGAGCGCAATGCCGTAAGAATTGTACAGCCGATTTTTGAATGCCTGGATTGTATTCAAGACACTCTGTTCATTCATCACGCCGGCAGAATCGGGAACGATTGCGGGATTCCTGAGATCATACCACGAATTATACAGCAGATATGGACGCGTCTTTTCCGCCTTGATGCTTTCCACATAGTCCATGAAAGTCTCTTCCAGCTTGTCGTTTGAACCTGAAGACCCGGTAATGGACGCGTGGCTTGTGTACGGCTCCTTCTCGATTGCTTGGCCGACAACATACCCGATCCGGACCGATGCTTTGGTGATCTCGTTTTCGACCGTAGGATACTCGACCCCTAAGAAGATGTCCCTGTTCAACACCGGCTGGCCGAAGCTTCCGTCGGCAAATTGCGGATTTTCGAATGTCATCGATTCCACGTCGATTCGGTCGAGAAATTGGATTCCGTACGATGAATCGGAAAGCTCAATCCATTTTCGCATCGAAAAGCGAGAGGAATCGACCTCGTAGTTTACCTTCAGCCGGAACGCGGTTGCTTCCCAATCGAACGTAAAATTCAGCGCGAGCTTTTTGCCGCCGTTTGGCCGATCGCTTTGAGTGTATCCGGTAAATTGAAAATCCTTTGCCGTCAACACTCCGTCGTTTTCCCCGTTTTGCTCTTTTCCCGGCGCAGGTCCGAGGCCGGTAAAGACAATATGCAGCGCAAAAACGTCGTCCTTCACGTTATAGATTTTGCCGGAAAGCTTGTTGACAATTTCGACGGTGCCGACATCGTTCGGGGAAATATTGACAATTCTTTCGATGTAACGGTTGCCGATCGAAAGCCGATCGTTCTGTTTTTCAACGTACGCCGGTTCCTGCGCCCATAGGCACGGGACAGATAGAAAGAACAGCAGCGTCAACGTTCTCATCATGCAATCTCCCGACACTCTTTGTGATTTGCTCATTGCAGTATTAAAAAAAATCAGCCAGCCAAAATGTCAATTGATAGTCGCCAAGCAGCGTTTTCTTGAGTTCAGGGTCGAGGCTGGCATCAAGAATATTGACCATCATATCCGTATCGTCGCGAAGGCTGGTAGAATCTTCAAAAGGTAAATATTCTTTTTCTCTCTCTGACGTAAAGAATTCCAACTTAGGAAGGTGCGCGCTGAACGCGAGATGTTCAAACAAACTTTGAATAATTTCCCTCTGACGACGGACGAAACCGTACTCGAGGACTTGAGCCCTATCCGTTTTCCTTTTCCCTCTGATGAAGCCAAGAATTTCACCCTTATCGTATACGAAGAACAGATCTTTGTCCTCGCCGCAGAAATCAAACTGCGAATGCCAGTACTTCGAGTCTCTAACAACCGGACCGGCGCTCTCGTTATTGAACTTTTCGTATAAGCTCATCACCGCGCCCAAATCACGCCGTTCATCAAACACCCTCACATGCGGCTGCTGCATTCCCGGCAGATCGATCGACACCAGGCTTCTCTTAATCGCCTTGAAGCCAAATTTTTCATAATAACTGTTGATGGTCGTCGACAATAGAGCGATGCGAAGGTTTTTACTCCTTATATAATTGAGCGCATCCTGCAGCACCATTCCCGCATAGCCTTTTCCCCGTTCCTCCGGCAGCGTTGCGACGTTACCGATTCCTCCGAACTTCAGGTTTTCGCCTTTCACGTACATCGTTCGGGGAAAAACCTGGACGGAACTGAGAATCCTGCGATCCTTGACCAATATTCTCGTATCGGCCGGTTCGAGAGTTTTGTCTTTAAGAACGTGCCTCTCGAAATATTCCTTCTGCGTTTTCGGAAATGCAGCATCGCATAATTCAACGACTTCCTCTAATTCCTTCCTGGATGTACAGCCACGAATGTCAACGGGAGAGTTCGTCATGCAAGCTCCGGTTGAACGAGAGATTTGAACGGCCATTCATGATTGACCCTGGCCCAATGAACAAACACTGCGGCACCGACGACGAGCCATAAGAGTCCGAGACTGATAGCTTCAATTCCAGAGCTGACAAAAATGAAGGCGAAGCCGATGAACGCCACGATCGACGGCAGCGGATAGAGCCACATCGTATACGGCCTCTTCAATTGCGGCTGAGTTTTCCTCAAAATAGTGAGGCCGATGATTTGACCTAAAAACTGGATGAGAATTCTGCTCGACAATGTCGCTGCGATGATGAAGTCCAAACTGAACAGGCTGGCAAAGCACGTGATGCTTCCGACAATCAACAGGGAATAATGCGGAAAATGCTTTGTCGGATGAATGGCCTTGAGCGAACTGAAAAAGAAACCGTCCCGTGCAGCGGCAAATGGGATGCGTGAATAACTCATCATCAGCGAGTAGACCGAACCGTACGCGGTCAACGCGACCATGACGGTCACGACAACGGCCGCCGTATGTCCGTAATAGGTATTGAAAATATCGGACACGATATGCGTCGACCCCGCAAGAACCCGCCAATGGGTGACGCCGAGAAGGAGGAAATTCATCACTGCATACAGCAGCGCCACTCCGATCACCGACCAGATGATCGCCCTCGGGAAAACATAGCCCGGGTTTTTCACCTCTTCTTCCATGTAGCAAATATTGTAGTAGCCCAGCAGATCATACATCGCAATCAACGTCGCACCGCCAAGGCCGAACATGAACCCCCATGAAAAAGAGAACCACCCTTTCGGCATGTCGAAAACATTCGCAGCGTTGAAGTGGATGGCGCCGACCGCTATCGTCAAGGCAACGGTCGACAGCATGATGATCCACAAGACAATCGTGATCAACCCGACAAATTTTACTTTGTTATAATGAAGGACAATCGTGACGATTCCGGCGCAAAACGAAAGCGCTCTGACGTGCGTTTCGGTAAGCCATGGCATGATAAACGAAACATAGTGCATCATGCCGACAAGGCCGGAAGCAATTTCAAAAGGGCCGCTCAGAAGGAACGACCAGATGAACATGAACGCAATCAATTTGCCGAAATATTTTTTGTAGGCCTCACGCAAATAAACGTACGAGCCCCCTTCGCCCGGAAGAGAAGTGCTCAGTTCGGCCCAGACCTGGCCGTCCGAAATTGCGATGACCGCACCGACGATCCAGCCGAGCATCGCCTGCGGACCTCCCATTGCGGAGATGATCAACGGAAACGTAATGAACGGACCGATGCCCACCATGGTCGCCATATTGGAGGCTGTCGCATGCCACAATCCTAAACTTCTGTCCAGTCTCTTAGCGTCGTCGGACATTTTCTTGAGAATTCCGTTCTAGTTTTTGTCGTCGTGCTTCTTTTCTTTATTTTTTTCAGGCACTTCGAGGGGCTGAAAATAATAAAGCCCTGTATACATCGTTTCCCCTTTGCCCGATGTTACCTTCAACACACAACCGAGCTTGTTGTATCCTGAATTTGCATCCCACATGTTGTCGTTGGCACACCGAATCGAATAGTTGGGCTCGTAATGAAGCCGTTGAGCCGGATCCGGAAGATTTAAATAGACATCATACGATCCGCCCGGCATATCGTCCGGCAAACCGGCAATGCCGGAAAGGCTTACGGTATCGCCGGGCTGCCAGAACCGCGGGTCGTCCGGAAGTTTAACCACATATCCGACTTTTTTCGATTGATGCCGGATGATGAGCTCGACGTCCCGTGGGTTAAATAATGCCGCAAAACCGGTATTTGTCAAGCGAATATTGTAATGAAAGCCGGCCCCCGGCGTAGATGAATCATCGAAGACTCCTCTCAACAGCTGAAGACGGTAACCCAGTTTCTTTGCAATTTCGTCAAAACAGCCGTTGCTTTTCCAGCCGTTCACGACGGAACGATGATACCCGCTGTGCAAAAACGACCAGTGAAGCTTTTTCATCTCATAGAGCGAATTGGCACAGTCGCTGAACGAGCTTGGGTTGCACGTCTCGCCTCCCATCGGAACGTAGAGGCAATCTTTTGAAAGAAAATCTTCTTCTTCGACCGTATCGACGTATGTGCCATAGTCGTTCCAGTTCGCGAGGAAACAGTCGTTATGATGCCCGACCCTCGAATACATGGCCTCGTTAAACGCCTCCGATTTTGCAATCGGAAACATTCTGTTGAACATTTCTCTTTTATAACGGGGCGTTCTAACCTGGATCATCCTGTCTGCGGGAAGGGCATCGAGCATTGCAATTAAGATCTTCTTCCTATTGGCAACTTCATCCAATCCATTCGTCGAAGAATGTCCTTCCCCCCACGCTCCGACAAACCCGGCCTGCATCGCAGCAATGATGTCGGAATTTTCCTGGAGCATCGGCTTCAATTGAGCGATGTGATTAAGCACGACATCCATCGGCGCATCCTGCTGGCCGATGTTTTCGCTGTACGCAAATCGCGGAATGCACTTCATCCCCGCCTGCCGTACTGTCATAAAATCATTTTTAATGAGCGCCAGCTCGGCGTCGCTTAACGGCCTGTCTCTGAAGGATTTCAGATAATACATCCTTAAAATAAGGGTCTCTCCGTGCGCTTTGATTTCTCCCAGCGAGGCAGGAGTCAGCGGGGACTGTTCCGCCTGGGAAGTGAGCTCTGTATAAAATCCTCTCTCCGGATTGCGCAAGACTTCGTCCGTGGATTTATAGGTGACGGTAACCTGGCCAAGGCCGGTCGAACAGAGCATCATGATCGAAAGACAACAAACGTTGATAGATTTTTTTAATTTCATTGCTCATTTCTCCTAGAAGCCATCTTAAAAATGGTTTCGATGTAGAATGCATTTGTAAATGTCATGCTGATCCCGCTGCAAAGCAGCGGGAGAAGCATCCACGACACTGAAGCCTCGTAGATTCACGATGCATAATTGTCATGGATTCTTCACTCCGCTTCGCTCCGTTCAGAATGACATTTTTGGGGATTTTTGAGATAGCTTCTAACTTTAACGATCATGTAACGGTCAAAATGGATATGAACAACAGGAGCATCGGATGTGAACGTTGAAAGAACTTTGCAGGAATAAATATCGGATGCTTCATATTCCCCCTTTTCTAAACCTCGCAACTCAACGCTGCCGTCAAAACGGCCATTCGTGAAAAAAGAATAGTAAAACGTTTTCCCTCTTTTGATAAGGTGTGTCTCCGGTTTATCAAAAGCAATATCATAAAGGTTGAGATATTCGCCTTCAGCAAATTGTTCTTTGTTGTAAATTCCGAGCCACCGTTCGTAATACTCCAATCCCGGACGATCCAGCGCCAGGCTTGAATCCTTTTGTTCTATCCCAGCGATCGTGAACTTCGATGACGGAACCCCGCCCACTGCCAACGCAGATGCAAAATCTACGTTGCCATCCACGACAAACTTTTGTTTCTCGTCGTCCCATTTTCGATTGGTGAGCTCGACATGATCGCCGCTGTACGTTTCGGTGCTGCTTCCGTATAACGCTTTGAACGTTTTCCCCTTCAACCGTACCTGCCACGAATCGAGCGGATCCGACGCAACGGTCTGATTGACAAACGGCAAATTGTAGATTGAGAAATTCGTGCCGCACGGACAAAGTTGAATCACGAATGAGCTGTTCAACGATGTTGCCGTGGTATAGATGTCCCGGAAAAAATCCGGAACAGAAGTGCAAGATGCCGATGAGAGGCTATGATGATGAGACGTAGCGTAACATTCCGGAACCATATTCAAGTTCTGGCCATCCATCTTGAATCCGTCGATTTTCCATTCGGCTATCGCTTTCCTGGTAAACTCCTTATAGTACGACTTTACTTCCTCGAGCGCAGGACAAAGTGAATACGCGTTCCACCATGATACCTGAACGCGGTTGCCGCTGCTGTCAAGAATGAACCAATCCGGATGTGCCAGCGCCGCATTGGTTTGAACATTCATCCCGTACTCATTCATCCGGGACGGGTAATGTTGCGCGCTATACGCAGAATCCTGAGCGGCAAGCGGACACCACCAGAGCCGGACTTTTAATCCGCAGGAGTGAATCGAATCGATGAACGCCTTAAAATCAGTTTCGCCTCCCGGAAACTTGGCTCGATTCGGCTGCCAATCTCCTACATTATTCTGCCAGCCATCGTCGATCGTCACCCAGCCGAAGCCAAGCTTTTTCACCGTCGGGAGGCTTTTTAGAATCTGCTCTTTGGTAAAATCTCTTTCATATCCCCACGCACACCATTCAGGCTGGTATGCATCGGACGGCGCGCTTGGATAAGAAAAACCGTTTGCTTGCATTAATTGAGAGAAGGTCTTCAGGGGATTAAAAAAATCGCCGTGATGTGAGATTAATGCGCAGCGAACTATTTCAATGGACTCGTGGGGCTTAATGACAATCTTGTTTGAATCTTCAATAGAAAATGAAACAGTGCCTGCATTCGTCACCTTCACCGGCAATGAGACTAATTGCGGTGTTTCATTAATAACAGCAAAAGCAATTCCCTTCCTTTTTGTCCACAAGTCAACCACAGGCATCCCCCCGCCGTAGTCGGGGGCGTTCATTCCCTGATAATTTGTCCGCTGGTAGTGTGCCGATAACGGAAATATCCAGTCGTACCGCTCCGGATAACTTCCCCCTTGAAAGCTCCAAAATTTATACGAACTGTCTGCGCCAAACTTCTTCGCGTCCAACAAACTGCTCAGCATGGCATACGAACGTACTTCGATCGGCGCATCGCCTTCATCCTTCAGCGACGATTCACAGATGATGACGTTGTCGGGGTTGTTTGGAAGGATGAATGTAAAACGTTGAGATAATGTTGAGTTTTGAGATCGCGCTGTCAATGAGATAATTTTGCTTGTCCCATAGATGGTCTGGTCAATTTTTGCGGTTAGAGATCCAGGGACTATGTGGAGTTTCTCCGGACTCTCGGTATTTGCAATCCTGATTGTCGATAAGTATCCGGGTTTGGAAGTCAGAACGCTCCAATGAGATTTAGCTCCATTCGATGAAGCGATCTGAAAACTCATGTCTCTATAAACTCTGATTTCAATGCTATCATTTCCAATTCTCAACGGATTTTTCTGTTGATCCGTTTTTAAGGGAAGGGTTTGCTCTCCTTGCACGAATTCCAAAGCGGCCGAATTCGGCGGGATGCGTTCTGCCGCAAGAGGCAACACTTGTTCCGGCAGCATTCATCATTCTCAATGCTATGTTCACCAGCAATACGATCGGATAACTTTCCGACGAAAGTCTTCATCATGTCAATTGCAAGGTTTCCATCTTTGTTGCCGGGAGTTTTCATGTGGAAGGCCGAGGTCTTTTCATCGAATATTTTGGCGAACCATGGAAAACGCCGGCGTTGAATTTCAATCTCCGCTGTCCTCATGCAGAGGCGGAATTCGAAGCGTTCGATCTACACAACCACAGGAGGCACCTTGCGATGCCCCCTGTGATAGTAGGATAGGAGAAGGAAAGCAATTATTACTTCATTAACAGCATTTTTTTGGTAATCGAAACGTTGCCGGCTTCAAGGCGATAGAAATAGACGCCGCTGGCGAACGCAGTTCCGCCTCCATCGAACGTCGCAACGTATTTTCCAGGCTGCTGTATTCCGTTGACCAGCGTAGCGACTTCCTGCCCGAGCACATTATAGACCTTCAACGAAACGAAGCTGTTCTTGGGAACGGCGTATTCAATGTGCGCCGACGGATTGAAGGGGTTCGGATAGGCATTCGAGAGGGTAAACTGACCCGGCACCTGCGATGATACTTCTTTTACACTCGTAGTGCCGCTAAACCAGCCGCGGTCGCCGATCGCTTGTCCATCGGTGCCGCCGGTCTTCAATGTGCCGTTCGTGTATTGCATATCCTGCAATTCCGGCAGCGGCCACTGGGGAAGCCAATTCGTTGCGGCTGCGCTTTGCAGCTGGTAACCGTAGACATCGGTCGAGGCCACGTTTCCTCTGATGTCATAGAAGTACTGGAACTCGCCCACACCGTCGCCTTTATTGGCGTAGAGCATATTCAGGATCGAGGAACCGAAGGCGGGGTCGACATTGAGATTGCCAGACTGGGCTAACCCCGGCCAGTGAGTTTTGTCGGTGAACATGTTCTCCGTTCGTGCGTTCATCCACGTCGGAACGAGGAGGGAATCATCGCCCCTCGCGGTGTCATCGTAGGTTGCCCAGAAAGAGACTACGGGAGCCGGCTCGAAGAAATTGTTGTTTTTCACTTCAATAGTTCTTTTCGCCTCGGCGAGCCACCGGTAGTTCGCGTTCCCCGAATCCGCCGGGTCGAACATCTTCGGATTGGTGCCGCCCAGCGTATCCAGGTCGATGACTGAGGGAATCGCTAACGACCACAATTCATCCCAGAACTGGAGATACTCGATCTGCGTGATGCCGCCGAGCCATGTTCCGTAGAACATGTTGTTGTCAATCTTCGCGTTGGTCACGTTGAAGATCCAGAAAGGATTCTGAAAAGTCATGATATCGCTGTTGTGCTCAAAATCCATGTAATTAACGATGTTGACCGTTACGGGACACGCATCGTAGCAGTTCATCGCCAAGAAGGTATTGTCGTGCATGACGATGGAATCGGTGTACGCAGCATTCCCGGAATTACGAAGCGCTTCGCCCGAGAACCACTGCGTTGCGGAGATCAGGTTTCTGAATTTGCAGTTGGTAATGAAGAAATCGTCCCAGTTGCCCGTGTAGCCGATGCACTCGTCCGGCATATCTTCAAAAATCACATTGTCGACATACAGCTTCACGGAATCTGCGGCAACCTGAATGAAGGACCCGATGCCGTTGACGTTCAGGACGTTGATCGTATTGTTGATGGAGAGACCGGTGAGGTAAAGATTCTTGAACGTTGCAACAGTGTGCGTTCCGTTGACGACAAACAGGTAATACGGAAGCGTGCCGTCTTGCAAAACACCGGATTGGACGCATGGCGGCCGGCCGTTTGTACCGAGGACTCCGATGACCGTGAAATTTGTGTTCACGGTGATCGGGCCCAGCCAGATGTACGTGGTGTCCAATGACACGAGTTTATAGACTTTGTGCGCTTGAATTCGGCCCACGGTAGTATCGGCGGTAATCACCTGGTCGAGACTCGCTCCGCTCGCGTAGACAACGAGTGTGTCATTGCTACCAGCAAATGCCTTGCCTATTCCGGCCAAGAGCATCACCGACATAGCGACTACCATTGCCGTTGTACATCTTTTTTTCATGATATTCCTCCTTTGGTTATATAGTGGATTGGGAATAGATTGTGACGTTAATCAGTCATTGAGATGTAAATGCAACATCGTTTAACGCAAACAATATTTCATCGAGACCTACATCGTTAGAAATTGAAACGAAGACCTAAATCCCCCGTCATGCCGTAATCTTGCTCCGATTCCGGTACTCCCCCTCCCTGGATGATGCTCACGTCGTTCGCCTTGTTGATATTATAGAGATCGCCGTAAAGCTCAAGGCCATACCATGGCAATCCCTGCTTGACCGAGAGATCCCAGCGCGTGTAGGGAGCCGTATACGCCTTAAGCTGCGGCCACGGGCTCGGGCTTGTGAAGATATTATCCTGATACAGCAGAGAGACTCTTATCGAAAAAGCCTGATAATCATACCCGACGGAGAGGTTGAAAATATTGTCCGGCTGATACAGGAGACGATCGGTAAAGGAAGTATCGACAGGCGTCGGTCTCCGGTTGATCGTCTCTGTAGTCTGGTATGGGTATTGAGCTTTTGAAAATGTATGACAGTAGTTGGCGTTGAGCACTAGACCCGACAACGGATTCGGCAGGTACCAGAAATGAGTTTCCCAATCGAGCTCCATTCCGTAATCATTGATCATCAGCGAATCGTTGACGTAGGAACTGACCGGATAGGTGCCCGCGGGAGCAGACGTCCCAACCAATCCTGGCGGGTAATAATTCAACGCGTTGGCACCCGAAGCGGAAAAAGTCCATGGGTAGATTAAATCGGTGATTCTTTTCCAGAATCCACCGACCGTGAATAATCCGATCGAGTTGTCGTAGAATGAAACGCCGGCATCATAATTTGTTGAGCGGGACGGAACAAGTTTGTCGTTGTTCCATACAATCGCTCCGGCGCCGACGTCGATTCTCGGAATAATGGCGTTGTAGTCGGGATATGCCAGTGTGTTTGTATACGAAAATCTGACGTCGCACCATGTCGCCGGACTGTACTTCAACGAAACATCCGGAAGAACGTATGCATGGTCTTGAACGACGGTCGTGTCATAGTGGTTGTAGACATCAAACGCGTTCCGGGATTCGATTCCCTGCATTCCGAGGTACGAAGTCCGCAAATTCTGGTAGCGCACGCCGGGAATCAACGTCACGTTCGAGCCGATATTCACGACAGACATCAGATAGAGCGCCGAATGGTCCTCGGAGCCCGAATAGTTGTTCGTTGTCGAAAGGTAATTGTCGTGGCTGTAGGCCTGTTTCCCGTTGTTGGCCGCGATGTACCCGGCGTTGTCTTCCATGAGGCCGATCATGTCCGACAGCATCCCGTAGTTCAACGGCTGAGTCATTTGATATTGGCCGTCGAGGAATGTTCCATAATTGAAATTCGGGTCGGCAAACTCCGTGATCGGGATCCTGTATATTTCGTTCGGCGGCAAGCCGAAGTGGCTGAGAATAAGGTTGTTGACGACCCCCGAACCCCCGAATTGCAAGCCGCCGCCGTCATACACATCATCAACGTAATCTCGCGTTTGATGCCGGAACATTCCGCCGAATCGAACTTCTGCGTTCACCGCATCGGAAAAAATAATATTCGTCTTCAAATCGAGCGACCCCGTTAACGCCTCTGCGCGAGAAAACGAACTGCTCGAAGACAACACATACAGAAGCGTATTTGACAAATCGTTGTTCGCCGCTTTAGGTACGGCTTCGGGGTTCACATTTGCCAGATTGTTGAATTGGCTGAGCCCGGCGGACGTCTGTTGGAATTCGGTTGTCCAGTCATTGGGATCGCGGGAATCGGAATACGCGCTCGATATTTTCGCGTCGACCTGAAACGTCGAAAACGAATTTTGAAACTCCACACCGTTGATCGCGCTCGTCCCTTTGCTCCCCTGGTTCGAAAGAATATAGTTATGGTTGTTGTCGACGATGTCGAAAACCTCCTGCCTGCTTTCACTGCTTGAGAGTCCGTAGTTCAGGAAATTCGTCAGCTTGATTTTTCCTTCCGGTAACTTATAATCGACGACCAGGGCGGCATTATGCCTTTCGATATCGCGCGGGATATCGGAAAGCGTCACTGCCGTAGTCACGTATTGGGTCAAGCTGTTGGAGAAATGATTATACGATGCCCCCATTTCATTCGAGGTCAAGTTCTCCCGCTCGATATCTATCTGTGCAAGAACCCCAAGCCGGTCGTCCAGAAATCGCTCTTCCGCGCTCCCGACGTATTTGTAGTTGTTGAACTTGTTGTACGCATCCGACAAACCTCTGTACCCTCCTTGCCCTAAACCGCTGAAATGAGGAACATCGGATTCACCGGTTCTCGCTTCGCGAAGGTCGAATTCGACGGTTCCGCCGATCACGTTCGCATCCATGTCGGCCGTAACGTTCTTGTATACTTTAATCCCCTCAAGCATATTGGAAGAGATCCCGCTCAAATCCGTGCTTCGGTCGTTCGGATTGGACGAGGACATTTGGATGCCGTCAACCGAAATTTGATTGAACTTCGGAGCCATTCCGCGAATAACAACCTCCGTTCCCTCGCCGCCGTTCCGCAGCACGGAAATGCCTGGAAGCCTTCCAACCGATTCGGCGGCGTTCTGGTCGGGAAGTTCCTGAATCTTTGCGGCGGAGACGACATTGACGATCTGATTTGATGATATCTGCTGGTTGATCGCCGCATTTTGGCTTGCAGCCTGCGCAGTCACAACAACCTCGCTCCCCTCAATCGCCACTGCACTGAGGCTGAATGAAATTTTCACTTCTTCATCTGCCTTGACTGTCTGCTGAATTTCTTTTGTTCGGTAACCGATATATGTTACACGTATTGTGTAGGCACCGGGAGTAATGTTTTGGAGAAGAAATCTACCGTTCAAATCGGTCGAGGCCCCTATGCTCGTTCCAGCGATCAGCACGTTGGCGCCGGGAAGTCCGTCCCCGGTTTGCGCATCCCGTACAAATCCGCTGATGCTTCCGGCTCCTGCGGCGACCATGGGTACTTGAACCAAGAAAAGTAGAATGGCGATACTCAAAACGATGATAACTTTTCGTTGCATAATCACATTCTCCTGTGATGTACTGCGTTGCGCATTTCGCTGTTATCGATCGGAACCATAAATTGAACTATTTATTTCATCAAAACCATTTTCTTAACGTCATGAAAATTCCCAGCGCTCAATTCGTAGAAGTAAACACCGCTTGAAAAGTTTGCTCCGTCCCATCGTATCGAGTGACTCCCAGGAGACTGATCTCCGTTCACCAATCGAGTAATTTGCCTTCCGAGTTCATCGTATACCTTCACCGTCACAAAACTGTTTACTGATAACTGATAACTGATAACTGTTGCAGGGTTGAACGGATTCGGATAATTCTGCAACAGTGTGAAGGATGAAGGAAGATCGTCCTGTGTGTTTTTGACGGCTGTAGTAATTTTCGGCTGGTAAAGATATGATTCCGTTTGGTAATCGGCCGGCGCAATGTCCACCATAGCAAACGGCGACGCCGCCTGGTTGACCTCAAAAATGAGCTGGAGTTTTTTCCCCGAATTTCCCTGGAAGAGGAGATTCAACGGTATGCTCAGCTCGGTCCTTCCGCCGCTGTCGGCCTTCTGCATACCGGATGCGCCGACCCATGCCCAGTTTGCACCGCCGGTCCCGCTGTAATTCCACAACGAAGAATTCTCAACCATGTATTCCGCGCCGATAGAAGCGCTGTCGTTGTAAACGTATCCGCTCTTGCCAGTCAACGAATCGCTATCGACGTCGATGAAAACATGATAGAAATAATTTGTGGCGTCGATGCTCCCTGCAACCTGGTAGCTTAAGAACAAATTGCTGGTGTCGTTTGCGGCCCAGACGTTGACAATATCCGCGGCCGGATAGGGGGAAGGATAATTCGGTTGAGGAGCAAGCGCCGGTATTCCTGCCCAGTCCGCGAAATGGCCGTCGATCGTGATAAGCCCGCCGGCCGGCGCAGACATGCTGGAATCGACCCCAGTGACAAGATAGTTACACATTTCTTCAAAGTACGACGGGAGTGTGTTGTAAGGATTTGGGAGCGTCGCGTCTGTGCAATAGATCCAGCCGACGTTCAGCGATGCCGCCCTGTTGACGGCGGCCAGCCATTCACCCGATGACATGTTGTACGGTATCACATAAAAATTGCTTCTATCGTACTTGCTGGTCCAGGAGGAGGGAATCCAGGAATCAAAACCGGAGTTGACTTCAAAAATGCAAACGACATCGGTGACTCGTTGTCCTCCGTCGACCAGATAGCTTTCAATCGTGTTCGTTCCGGGGTTTCCGACGACGATCGCCGACGAATCCTTCTGCTTGATATAACTATAGAGCTGCAAGTAATAAGGCTCCTGCCCGGTGACATTATCCTGGCAATCGAGGAAAATACCGTTGATCGACGGGTAATACGAATACCATTGGTCTATCTGGGATTTCACCGTGCTGATCGACACTGCGCCATAGTTTGTCCAAACATATCCGATAATTTTTCCGCCGTTCGACTGCATCGTGGTGATCACCGTGGTGTAGGCTGATTCGCGGCTCGAACCCGGACCACTATTCGGGTTGGCGATGGCATAAAGCCGTCCGGGCATTTTCGCAGCCTGCGTGCATAAGCGTTGCCAATAATTGGAGGCCCCGGGGTCAAAATATGCAGGGACCATGACCTTCATTTTTAGCGTATCCAAACCCAAAGAATCTGTATATTCTATATGATATCTAGGCTCGGCTGAAGGAATGGATCCCGCTGTTCCGGCTAACAGGAGGATGGATGCCGCGATTGAGTAACAATATGCCTTCCTGTTCACGTGTCCTTCCGGTATGGGTTGAGTTTTCTAAACTTCTCCGTCGTAGGTACTGAAGCAGACAGCAATCGTATTTTTAGTGATGAACGAAAAGAGGTCGCTCAAAAATCTCACATATCTCTCTTCGGCAGTTTAATAGATATTTTTATTATTGTCAAGTACTTTTTAAAATATTTTAAAAAGTAATTTTATGTTCAGCGGTGTCGATCGAGGACGAAGCTCTTCTTTCATAATTCACCGCCACAGAACTGAACCGGTTTTATCGGTCGCCATCTGTCAGAGCGGGTATCCCGCCCAAAACCCCCGATTTTTTCCCTCGAGCCCAAAATAGTGTTAGAACACTCGAACATTTACAATCGTACGATTTGTGCGAAGAGGACTAGACTGAAAGTTTTACCAATGAAAACCCGAAAAATCGTAACCGTCACCGAATCTTGGAAACCGCCAAGGTTGACCGTCATTGTGAATTACAATTTCGGTTACGATTGGAGCTATCTCAGCGGCATCTCGAACTTAACATGGAAATCCTGATCCCATGGATCTTCGGGTTGAGCGTTAGCATCTGAGATGATGTTTCTGTCCCCGCTCCAAGGTCTAAACAAAAAATCCCTGCTGTTGAGAGACAGAAGGGATTTTTTGTTTATGCTAATTTTAGGATGAGGGCGAAGAAGATTCTACCGTCGAAGTAAATCCGCGCCGACAGCAAATATTTATTTCTGGAGGATACGAAACCCTATATAGGGGCTGCGAACATCGGGATTGTTGTCGAAGCGAGCTGATACTTTGCAGTATATCTCCTTGTCGTGCCAGCAACCGCCGCGAATCACACCGGAGTTTCCGCACCATTCCCATACATTGCCGCTCATATCGTAGATGCCAAGTTCGTTCGGCTTTTTAGTACCTACTCCTTGTGTTTTAAGATCAGAATTACCCGCATACCAACCCACGTCATCCAGTTTGTTGCTGCCGCTAAAAATGTAACCATTGCTTTTCTTTCCGCCTTTTGCGGCAAATTCCCATTCGTTTTCTTCAGGGAGCCGAATGCCCTTCCCGGTTTTTTTTGAGAGCCATTTACAAAACGCCTTGGCATCAGAAACATTTATGTTGATCACAGGCCGTTCGCCGCGGCCAAAATTATTGTCGTCCGGCTTTGTATATCCGGTGGCGCTGCAAAATTCATCATACTGCGCAAATGTTACTTCCGTTTTAGAAATCCTAAAATCTCCTGCCGGTCCGCCCTGGACCAAGACCCAATCAATACTCATCTCTGCTTTTGCTGAAAGCGAAATCTTCCAGCCGGTGAGAGATACTCCCTCTAATTGTGGGTCCCATCGTATGGAAAGTCCCATTCCGGGAGAAACTTCATGGACATCGCCCGTAATTGCATGCGCCCATATTGAATCACCGCCGGGCCTTGCTGCAATCACAAAAATCTCGTAGGTCTTCTCTGCTGCGCCTGAAAGATCATACGTAATGATGATATGCCCGTCTTGTACTTTTTGCCGCACATTGGAGACTTGAGCCGAAACAACTGTCCCCAGTGCAAGAATTATCATTAATAGAGGTTTCATGAGTTAACTGCGTTGTCCTGATTGACCTCCGTTAAAAAGAGATCCCCTATGAAGTTATATGAATTTATGTTACGGATCAATGGAGTCATCGATAAGCAACAAACGGACTTGTCCTTCCGTTTTTTTTGCCCCCGGTGGAGAAGAATGTGAATCTTGATGAGACAAATCGGCTATTGCAGTGCTTCAAATTCATTGGATTACTTGACGTTACTTCGATCGCCTTGTCTCTCGAATTCCTTACACATCCATGAAGTCTTAATCCAACATTCTTTGCTTGCATCTTATGGAATTTAGTTCTAATATCTCCCCACCATTCTGAGCGTCGGAATAAAACGTTGTTTTTCCCTTCTCCATTCCTTCGTCCAGCCAGTGGCAGCAATCGGTCTGGGGACATGTATCAGCTCTGACCCGTAATGTAGGCGATTGTAGTTACGGAACAGAGCGCGACAGGAGTTCGCTGTATCGAAAAGCCTCGGGATTCTTCCGGCATGAGGAAGATGAGCGAGGTTTTTGCATTTTCAAGGCGATTGTGAATTGAACCTTTGATCTCCGAAATCACACTGAACAAAGGAGGACCCGTGGAATTCACGTCACAATTACGTCAGCATCTCGGAGAGTCGGCGTGTCTCGTTGATGTCCATCGGAGAGCCGACCGCCTTAAGCACTTGATAGACTTCACGAAGGCTCACCGGGGCGAGGAAGTCACGTTGATTGAAGTGGGAGAGCATGGAATCACTGTCGAGTTCGCCGCTTCCGGGCAGAAGCACATTTATACATTCGATGAGATTCAAGTAAAAGAACGGACGTCGGGCAAAAGAGAGACATCCAGAAAAGGCTACCATAACACCCGGAAGTCTGTGTGAATTCAATGGCAACAATCTCGACATGCTCGTTGAGATAGATCAGCAGAGAACGAGCTGTCGACCAACTGAAGCACTCACTAATTCACGAAAGGAGCTTTTCCGCTATGGCCGATAAAAAAGCAGATCTCGCGGGACCGGGAATCGGTAATTATGAAGAGTTGGAAGCAATACTGCCGCAAGACTATCATTCATTACTCAACCCCAAACAAACACAACGAGCACTGTTTGACCTCAAGGAGTACATCGAAGATCACCTGTGCAAAGAGCTCAACCTCATGATGGTTCAAGTCCCTCTCATCGTCGACGTCGAGAGCGGTGTGAACGATCTCCTGGACAGGGACGGCTCGCGCACACCTATTCAATTTCATATCACCAACGACCACGACAAAAACCCCGTCGACGCGCAGGTCGTGCAGGCGGCGACAAAGTGGAAGCGCGTCGCATTGAAGCAATTCGGGATGAAGGTTGGCGAAGGGATCTGCACGGACATGAGAGCGGTCCGCAAAGATTATTTCCTCGACCACGACCATAGCGTTTATGTTGACCAGTGGGACTGGGAGAAAGTGATCACGGCCAAACAACGAAACCTAGCATACCTTAAAAGTACCGTCACGAAAATCTGGAAAGTCCTCACGGGAGCGGAAAAGTATATTCAGCGCCGGTATCCAAAGCTGCAAAGCAAAAAATATCCCAACCTGCCGAATGAACTCACGTTTCTTCACGCCGAAGATATTCTAGAGATGTACCCCGATCTCCCGAGGAAGGCGCGGGAAACGGCCGTCCTCCAAAAATACCCCGCCATCTTCATCATCGGAATCGGCTGGCCGTTGAAAGATGGATTCCCCCACGAGAATCGGGCCGCCGACTACGACGACTGGGTAACCGAGAACCGTTCCGACCACGGCGCGTCGACGCACGGGTTGAACGGAGACATCCTTGTCTGGAATCACGTAACGAAGCGCCGCCATGAACTGACGTCGATGGGAATCAGAGTCAATGCCGAAAGCCTTAAGCTGCAACTTGAGATGTCGGGACAACTTGATTTCTTAAAGCAGCCGTACCACCAGGGCATCATGACCAATGAACTTCCGCTGAGCATCGGAGGCGGCATCGGGCAATCACGAACAATGATGCTTCTGCTCAAAAAGGCACATTTGGGAGAGGTGAGCGTCACCGTTTGGCCCAAGATCCTCAGAGAGATGTGCGCCAAGAGAAACATCAACGTGCTCTAAGTGATTCCACTGGCAATAAACAAAAAATCCCAACTGTTGAAAGGCAGCAGGGATTTTTTGTTTCCTTCAGCTTAGGTAAGATTTAACTAGAAACCATCTCAAAAATGGCTTCGATGTAGAATGCATTTGTAAATGTCATGCTGAGCGTAGCGAAGCATCCACGACACTGAAGCCTCGTAGATTCACGATGCATAATTGTCATGGATTCTCCTCCCGCTCGAAGAGTCGTCGCTTTCCGACGACCAGAAAACGGCGGGATCAGAATGGCATTTTTTGGGGTTTTTGAGATAGCTTCTAGAAGCTATCTCAAAAATAAAAGCGCGGTCATTGCGGGCGAAGTGGCGCTTTACGCCACCACGTACAACGTGGCAATCTCCTAAAAAATAGGGATCGCTTCGCACTGACTTCTTCTTAGAAAGTAAATCAAACTGCAAGACTACTTCGTCATGCGGTTGCTATTTCAGTCAGGATTGAGTAATTTTTGTTGGGCCTCATCCCCGTTCGTCCATGTTGGGAGGGCGAAAACCATGAAAAAGAATGCACCCGCTTGGCTTGTATTGCTGAGCCTTTTCCTCATCGCAACAAATGCCCTGCCGCAGAACACTCAGAGCGATAGGCAGCCCGCCGTTGCAGGACAATTCTACCCGGCTCAGCGCAATGAGCTTGAAGCGGAGTTAAAGAAGCTATTTTCAAAAGCTGTCCCGCCAAAGAACATCAAGAACGTCATCGCGATCATCTCGCCCCATGCCGGATATGTCTACTCCGGCGAAGTTGCCGCATCCGCATTCAACCAAATTAATACGGCGAAAGAGTACGAAAACATTTTTGTTCTCGGACCGAGTCATTATGTGGCTTTGGACGGCGCCTCCGCGTACGCCGCGGGCAATTACGTGACTCCGCTCGGGACGGTCAAAGTCAATACACGGCTTGGAGAACAGCTTGCCAAAGAGCATCGCGTATTTACCAATGCGATCGAGCCGCACATGCTCGAACATAGTGTAGAAGTGCAGCTCCCTTTTTTGCAATACTGCATGAAAAAGGAGTTTCAGATCGTCCCGATTGTCGTCGGCGCTCCTTACCCTGAAACGTGCAGGCAGATGGCTTCGGTTCTGCGGCCATACCTCAACACGAAAAATCTGTTTATCATCAGCACCGACTTCTCTCATTATCCTTCATACGATGACGCCGAGCACGTCGACACGTTGTCTGCTAAGGCGATACTCTCGAACTCAAGCGAAAATCTGATTGACGCTACACGGAGCAACGAGCAAAAAGGCATTCCGAATCTTGTGACCACCATGTGCGGCTGGTCGTGCGTGCTGACTCTCCTCTACATGACGGAGAACAACCCCGATGTGGCGGTCAACCTCATCGAGTATAAGAATTCGGGTGATTCAGAAGTCGGCGAAAAAGGGCGGGTTGTCGGCTACTGCGCAATTGTTTTTTCACTGAAAGACAAAAGCGAGAAATCAAGCATCGACCTTAATGAAAACGACAAACGGAAATTACTCTGGATTGCCCGCAACACGATTGAGCAATACATAAAAGAAAAGCAAATCCCGGCGATCGATACGGCGTCCCTCTCTCTCAACGCGAAAGCGAAGAACGGTGCATTTGTCACCCTCCTCAAGAATGGCGAGTTGAGAGGATGCGTAGGGCGATTCGACGCCAGCGAACCGCTCTACAGGGTCGTCCAGCACATGGCGATTGCTGCTGCAACGGAAGATTATCGCTTCCCTCAGGTCCAGGCCGATGAAATAAGCGCCCTGCAGATCGAGGTCTCGGCACTCACGCCCATGAGAAGAATATTTTCGATCGACGAGATCGAACTCGGGCGTGACGGCATCTACCTAAGAAAGGGAGATCGCTCCGGGACCTTCCTTCCTCAAGTGGCGACGGAGACCGGCTGGACAAAAGAAGAATTCCTGGGCCATTGTGCCCGTGACAAAGCCGGGCTGGGATGGGACGGGTGGAAAGACGCAGAGCTCTATGTGTATGAAGCAAATGTATTCAGCGAAAAAGATTTAAATCGCTGAAAGAAGAGGGGCGCTGTTGCGAAGCCCGCCATGCTATGAATTCCTTTCAAAATCCTATGACGATCGACAGGAGGCTTGTGGCCGCTGTCATCGCGCTCGGCGCCACCTCGATTGTCACGCAAGTCATTTTACTCAGAGATTTTCTCTCAGCCTTTTACGGAAATGAGCTTGTCATCGGGATCATTCTTGCCAACTGGATGATCATTACCGGTGCCGGTTCATTCGTGGGAAAATATTTCAACAAGCTCAGTGCCAGCGACAATTTCATCGGCGTATTGTTAGCCTTCATCGCGGTACTTCCCGGCATCACCTTGTACTTGCTGCGATTCCTCCGGAACATCATATTTCTCCCCGGCAGCATGGCCGGGTTGACCCAGATATTGTACACGTCATTCATCTTGCTGCTGCCGTACTGCTTTGTCTCCGGGTTCTCGTTCACGCTGCTGGCACAAAAACTTTCGGCGAAATACGAGTCCAATCTGATCGGGCGAATCTACGCCCTCGAGTCTGCAGGAAGCGTGATAGGCGGACTGGCATTCAATCTTGTGTTGATTTTTTATCTTGAAACGTTCCAGAGTTTGATCGTTGTGACGGCTATCGATTTTCTGGTGGCCCTGTCGCTGGTGTTTCGCTATCGAAAGAACGGTGTCATCGCCGCGGTTGCCTCGGGTGCCATAACGCTTCTTGCTCTGGCATGGGTGGTCAACCTTGATGACGTCACAGAACGCCTTCAGTTTCAAGGGCAAGAACTCCTTTTTCACAAAGACACTCCGTACGGAAACCTCGCGGTAACAAAGCAAGCCGATCAAATGAATTTCTATGAAAACAACATGCTCCTTTTTTCGACTAATGACGTGGTAGCCAACGAAGAAGCTGTGCACTACGCAATGATTCAGCATGCCGATCCCAAAAGTGTGCTGCTGATCTCGGGCGGGATTTCCGGAACGACGCGAGAGATTTTGAAATACGATGTTGACAGGATAGACTACGTTGAGATCAATCCGTGGATCATTGATGTCGGCAGCCAGTACACCTCGGCATTGGCAGACAGAAGAGTTCACGTTATTAATCAAGACGCGCGGCTGTACGTGAAGACTGCTTCACAGAACTACGACGCCGTGCTGATAAACTTGCCCGACCCAAATACGGCTCAGCTCAACAGATACTACACTCTCGGCTTCTTCGAAGAATTGCGGAGGGTGCTTGAACAAGAATGCCGTTATCTCGATGAGCCTGGTCTCATCGGCCGATTATTTGAGCGGCGAGTCGCGTCAAGTGCGGTCTGTTATGGCCAATACTCTCGGTGCCGTATTCAAGAACATCCTCATTGTGCCGGGTTCAAGAGATTACTTGCTCGCCTCCGATGAATCCTTGGATATACACATCGGTCGCCTTATAAAAGAGAGGGGTATACCAACCATCTACGTCAACGAAAACTATCTTGACGATGAGCTGTTGCAGCAAAGGAGCGAGTCTATCATCAGCACCCTCGATAAGCCATGCACCGCTCAATCAAGACTTCACCCCTATTTCCTATCACCGTCAACTTCTCTACTGGCTGAGTGAATTTCAAAGCAATTATTGGGCTTTGGCGGCAGGCGGGATGGTTGTCATCATTTTCCTCGCAGGAAGGATGAACACAATCACTCTTGGAATACTCACAGGGGGATTCGCTGCATCGTCCGTTGAAATTTTGCTGCTGATCTCATTTCAAATAATATACGGGTATGTCTACTTCCTGACCGGGGTCATCATTTCGATATTTATGGCTGGATTAGCTTTCGGCGCATTTATTGGGCGATAACGTGCTCCGCCGCTCAGACATTCACAGCTTTATTTTTGTGCAAGTATGTATCGGAAGTTTTGCGCTCATTTCCCCGCTCGGACTGAACTTTCTTGACAACCATTCGACAAATTTTTATCTCGTGCATGCGGTATTCGTTATTGCAACTTTCGCTTTCGCTCTCTGCATCGGTGCACAGTTTGCGCTGGCTTCGCGTCTTCAGAAAGGGAAAGTTTCGACAATTGCATCGAACCTGTATAGTATCGATCTGGCCGGTTCCGCCATCGGAGCTTTGTTGGTAACCGCATACCTCATCCCGCTGCTCGGGATCACGAAAGTCTGTTTTATCATAGCAGCTCTAACTTTTGCGAGCACGGCTGTTTCCATCCTCAACCGGAAAAAATACATAGCTGTATGATTGAGGAGAAAGAGAAGATTATAAAAACTTAAGGTGCGACAATGAACGACAGAGTGGAATCGACAATGATGTCCAAACGACAGTTTATAAAATGCTGCCTTCTCGCGACAGGCGGATGCGTTCTCGGCGTTGACCGATTGAGTTCGATTGCAGGGATGGTAAACACTGCCATCGACATGCCGCCTCAATCCGACGATCTCTGGAAGTGGAGCAAAGAGGCTTCGTTCTATCTCAAAACAGACGGAGGTTTGCTCTGCCAGAAATGCCCTCATGGATGCGTTTTGCAGAATAATAATGATGTCGGCAAGTGCCGAAATAGAGTGAGCTACCAGGGAAAAATGTACACCATCGCTTATGGAAATCCGTGCGCTGTCCATATCGATCCTATCGAGAAGAAGCCGTTGTTCCACTTCCTGCCGTCGACGCGGGCATTTTCTATTGCGGCGGCGGGATGCAACCTCCGGTGTCTGAACTGTCAGAACTGGCAGATATCGCAGTTCAGCCCAAAGGAGACCGACAATATCGATCTTATGCCCCCCAAAGTAGTGGAACAGTGCCTCGTCAATCGTTGTGAATCTATTGCGTACACATATTCCGAACCGAACACTTTTTATGAATACGCGTATGACACTGCGAAACTTGCGAGGGAGAAAAAAATCAGGAATGTCTGGAAGTCGGCCGGGTACATCAACGAGGAGCCGTTACGCAAACTCTGCAAGTATATCGATGCCGCAAATATCGATTTGAAGGGCTTCGATGAGGACACATACTGGCGCCTCAACGAGGCAACGCTTGCCCCCGTGTTAAAAACACTCAAGGTGCTCAAAGAGGAAAATGTCTGGCTCGAGATCACCAATCTCGTTATCCCCGGCTGGACAGATAATCTTGACACGATACAAAAAATGTGCGATTGGCTCTGCAAAAATGGCTTGGACGAGTGCCCGCTGCACTTTAGCAGGTTTATGCCGCTGTATAAACTGAATCAGCTCCCGGAAACGCCGGTATCAATATTGGAGAAAGCGCGAGAGATCGCACTAAATGCCGGTGTGAAATATGCCTATATAGGCAATGTCCCGGGCCATACCGCGGAGAACACGTATTGTTACAAATGCAAGAGAATGATCGTTGAACGAAAGGGATTCGCAATTCTCTCCAACAATATTGTCAAAGGGAGATGCAAATTCTGCAACGAAAACATTCCCGGGGTATGGAGTTAATTGTTTTCAATTATTTGATCGGCTTTTTAGGGACAGA
>CAVYWA010000023.1:0-287703 GCA_963772165.1 uncultured Bacteroidota bacterium
AAGGTCTTTCGGACGAATATACTCATCGGCTGAAAGAATGGCAGCCCGCTCCAGAACGTTCTCAAGCTCACGCACATTGCCCGGCCATTGATATTCCAACAACGGCTGAATGACATCGGGATGCAGTTTTTTTGCAGTTCGGGTTTTTAATTTATGCGCAACGATTTCGTTTGCCAGCAGCGGAATATCTTCCCGTCGTTCGCGCAGCGGCGGGATCGTGAGCGTGATGACATTGATGCGATAGAGCAAATCTTCTCGGAAGCGTCCTTCTTTGACGTCGTCGATAAGATGTCGATTAGTGGCGGAAATAATCCGGACGTCGGATTTCATTATTTTGTTCCCCCCCACCCGGCGAAATTCTCCCGTTTGAATAAAACGAAGAAGTTTCGGCTGGAACATCGGGCTGATCTCGCCGATCTCGTCCAGAAACAGTGTCCCGCCGTTCGCTAATTCGACCAGCCCCTGCCGCATTGCGTGCGCATCGGTGAACGCTCCTCTTTCATGCCCGAACAATTCGCTCTCAATAAGCGTGTCGGGGATGGAGGCGCAGTTGAGAGCGACAAACGGTTTTTCGGAACGAGGGCTGTTCTTAAACAAAAAATTCGCAAACAATTCCTTGCCCGTTCCGCTGGCTCCTTCGATGAGCACGGTGGAATCGGTCGGAGCCACTTTGCTTGCCAACTCCAACGCGCCGATAAATGCCGGGCTTTGTCCGATAAGGCTTGATGACGACGCCAAACGGGCCAACTCCGATTTCATGACCTTGTTTTCAATAAGCAGCTGGCGCCGTTCCAGCGCACGCGCGATAAGCGCAATCAATTCATCGGCAGAATATGGCTTGGTGAGATAATGGAATGCACCCAGTTTCATGCACTCGACGGCGATACGAACATCATCAACGCCGGTGAGCATGATCACTTGCGTGTCGATATAGTTTTCTTTAATAAAGTGGAGAACTTCTATGCCGTCAACATTCGGCATTTTCACGTCGAGCAAGACCAAATCAAAAAAAGAATTTTGAACTGCGTTTATTGCTTCGATGCCGTTCGCCGCCGTAACCGCCGAGTATCCTTCCGATGTCAGGATCGTAGTCAGCATCTCGCGGAAACCTGATTCATCGTCAACGATAAGGATCGAAGTTGTTGGGTTGTGCTTTCCCATGGATAGATTTTAAAGTTTCTCTCTTCGAGCCATCTGTGCGCGCAATCGAATAACAAGACTCAGCACAAAGGGATTGGGCAGCGAAAGGGATCCGTAACGGTATTATTCAGAAATGAGAACGCCGGCAAACGATGATGGATGGTTCAACGTTTTTCGAGTGCACTTCTTGTGATTGAGTCTGCTTGCGATTTGAACGCTGTTCCGGTCCCATTGCGGGATTCACGTTTTCATTACTTTTTTTACGGCATCGATCAATTGCTGCACGACGATGGGCTTCTCAAGATATATCACGTTCGGATTTGAATCCCACGCCCCTGCCTGTTGCGCTTCGCCAGTGACAAAAATCAACGGAATATTTTTCGTCGCCGGGTCGTCATGCAGCAACTCGTAAAGCATGAAGCCGTTGACGTTTTCCATCATCACATCGCTGATAATGAGGTCCGGTTTCTTCTCTTTCACGAGATCGAGCGCAATGGAGCCATCCTCAGCTTCGATAATCCCGTACCCTTCTTTGCTGAGAATAATCGTTGCCAATTTTCGCATATCGGGGTCATCATCGACGATAAGGATCGTCTTCATCGTTCTCTCCAGTAGTGTGATCGAACCACAGCTCTATCAAACTCAATTCTCAAAACAGAGATACCGTCCATGTTTCTTATTCGCCCGGCCCGCTCTTATGGCTTCTTGAACGGCGGCACCGGCGGGAATGTAAACGGATTTTCCGTCGCTTTCTTAAGCGCCGCTTCTATCGCTTTTTCCAGCTGCGGGTCTTTCCCCGACATCACGCTTCCGGGGTCGTTATCAACCCAGATGTCGGGGTCACCGCCATGGTTTTCGATGAGCCATTCACCGGTCTGTCCGTAAAAACCGGTGTTCGACTGTTCTACTTTTCCGTTGTCAATCGTAATTTGTGTATTCTGAATTCCTACAAGTCCGCCCCACGATGTTACTCCTACGATCGTCCCAAGCTTTCTCGCTTTGAAGCTTTCGAGGAAGGCCTCGCCATCGGACCCGTTGTCTTCGTTCGAGACCACGACATAATTTCCTGCCGATGTACTTCCCGGATAGCGCAGCGGGAGCATTCCGTGCAATGCACTCTGCGCCGTTACTTTTCGTTCGAGTTTATCGATGAGGAAATATTCAGTCCATCCCCCGCTGTTTCTCCGGACGTCAATGATGATTGCATCCTTATACCGGAAGGCGCGCCAGAATTTATCGAATTCTCCTATCCCGCCCGCTCCCATCGCATTGATATGCATATAGCCGACTTTTCCGTTCGTCTCCTTCGAGACTTTATCGATATTATTGGCAAGCCAGCGCGCATAACGGAGATTATTATCGTTGCGGATCGGCTCGACGTCATACACCTTCGACCCTTGCATGGTCGGTTTGGCATTGACGGTGATGCTGACTTTCTGGCCGCTGCTCACCTGCAAATATTTATTATAATCATCCGGGACCTTAAGTTCTGTCCCGTTGATTGCCAGCAAATAATATCCTTCATGAATATCAAAGTCGGGACGCGAAAGGGGAGCGGTAATACTTGCATTGTATTCCGTCGGACCGTAGATCTTTTCGAATTTGTAAAAGCCGGATTTCTTATCCGCGACGAGGTCCGCACCGAGCCAGCCGGTGTAAAGCATAGGGGGTGTCGGTGAAACCGTTCCGGCATCGCCGCCGCCAATGTACGTATGCGATACGCAGAGCTCCCCCACCATTTGCTGCATCACCCAGTTCAACTCTTCGCGGGAACTGAGGCCTGGAATGTATGCCCGGTATTTCTCGCCGATGGCCTTCCAGTCGTGGCCGTACATGTTGGGGTCGTAGAAGAAATCCCGGTACCATCGCCAGCAATCGTTGAATATTTGATTCCATTCCGCAACATAATCCACCGTATACACCATCCCGCCAAGGCTGACCTTCTCTCCCGCACTCGCTGAAGAAAATGCCTTATCGAATGGCGTTACGAAAACGTCGTTCTCTTTTTCGATGAGCAACTCCTCGCCGTTGAGCGACAGGTCGAAATCGCTGACTTTATCCCCGAGCACCGCGTCTTTCTTCCCAGCCATATCATACATCATCAGCTGCCATTTCGTTGCGCCGTTTGGTTTGAATATTTCTTCGTACTCGTCCTCCGTAAAGCGGTCGATGGCGCACCACGCTACTTTTCCTTTTCCCGCTTTAAGGTAGAAATAGTTGCCGGCGGGGACGGGAAGCGGGTACGTGCGTTTCTGCAAGCCATCAACATCGATGTGAACATCTCCGGATTCCTTTTTCTTCGCATCGTTCTCGTCCGATTCTACAAAAGGAGGTTTCTCGCCATCTTTCAATTGTACGGCCATGACGGTCTGGGGCGTCCGAATCGTGTGGTCATCCTCATAAAAATCCATCAGAATGTCAAAATTCCGGCTCGAAACAAAATAAAGATAGTCGCCATTCTGGTCGAAGCAGGGGTAAAGATTGTCGAAGAAATCATCGGTCACTGCGTATTTTTTCTCTTCTTCGACATTGTAGATAAAGATCTGGCTGTTTCGATTATACTGGACGAGACTGTAGCACACCCACTTGCTGTCCGGCGACCAGTTGTAATCGCTGACCTCCCAATAAAATTCATCGTTCTTGAGCTGGTTCGATTCATCGATTTTCGTCAACTTCTTCGTCGCAACATCGAGAACAAAAATAGCAAAATCCTTGTTGCCGAAAAGGATCTTCTTTCCATCCGGAGACCATTGACAGTGGTACACCGTGCGGTCGAGCGTTGTCGTTAACTGTGTCCATACCCCGCCGGCAGCGCTTTGGGTGTAGAGTTGATACTCTCCGGATTTATCCGAGAAGAATGCTACGGTTTTTCCGTCGGGCGAAAATTGAGGATACCGTTCGCGGGTGCCGGGCGAATTCGAGAGATTTTTTGTCTCTCCTTTTCCCGCCGGGATGACAAAGAGATCGCCACGCGCTTCGACGACAACTTTCTTCCCATCGTTGGACACACCGACGCTGTGGACGTAATCTTTCGGGTTCATCGGCTTCGTTCTCAATGCCCATCGATCGGAAGGGCATTCGACTGAAACTTTTTTCACCTCTCCGCTCGCAATGTTCAGCAGATGAATAAAGCCGTCATGGACGAATACAATCATCGCGCCGTCGGTCGACGGCATCATCACATCAACATCGCTGAACGATGTGATCTCATCGACGTTCTGTGTAGATAAATTTTGTTTGTAAAGGTTGGAAACGCCGTTTGTGCGGTCGGAGACAAAATACATTGCGTCGCCAATCCACATCGGATAGCAGTTCTTCCCGACATAATCCGTTACCCGCGTGAACACTGCGGTTGTAAAATCATACATCCAGATATCCGGATACTGCCCTCCTTTATACCGTTTCCAATAATTTTCTTCGCTTCCTCTTCTTTGGTAAACCATTTTCTTTCCGTCCGGCGAGAAACTGCAGAGGCGTCCCCGGTCGATAGGAAATCGCTCGGGAGCGGAACCGTTTTTGTTGACGAAATAAAGATTAGGGTCTCTTCCGATAAAGTTTTCCGCAAAAGACCGATAGACGATCCGTTCCCCGTCGGGCGTCCAGCAGACCACCTGTGCGCCTCCGGACTGATACGTCACTCGAACGGGTTCTCCCCCTTCCGAGGGAATAACATACACATTCGACGAACCGTCATAGCTCCCGGTGAAAGCAATCCACTTTCCATCCGGCGAGAATTTTGCACTATACTCCATTCCGGGGGCACTGGTAAGACGGCGGGCAATTCCGCCGCTGACTGTCGACAGCCAGAGATCCCCTTCATATGTAAAGACGATCTTATCTTTATAAATGTCAGGGTACCTCATGAAACGGGCCTCGTTTCCAGCGTCCAATCCTTCAAAAAGAATGAGAAGGAGCGTCAGTGAGTTCAGAAGTCGCTTCATATGAGATCCTTTGAATGATGTTTTATATTGATGATTTCGACAAATTTTGCAATCCCCGGGATTTGCTCGAAAATCGTATGGCCGCTCTAATATTGGATTGCTACATAGCGAATAATTCCCACAATTTCAAGTCGCCGGGGAAACCTTCGCTAAGCGTTCATGACTATCATTTAAAAACCTGTAGAGCCGTCCATCTCTTTACTCGATATGCTGCTCTTCTTACAAACGAATGGAATTATGTTTGAAAAAAATGGGGTTATAAATAATTGAAAGGGGGCGGCCAAGACAAAAACTCCGAGAATCAATATTCGTGGCAATCCGGCTGCAAAAAGATGAGAGCGGCATGGCATTCAGTTTTCTTAGACAGATAATCTTGAGAAGGCTATAAAGTTACCTGAGTAGAGAAAAGACCGAACAGACTGTACGTCGTACAAAACTCCAACGAGTTACATTCCCTTTCTTCTTGCCAGAGATTTTTGCGAAGATGAAACAGACGTTGACTCCTTTTCAACAGGATGTTTTGCGGACGTTTGCGTACTTCGACGTTTTTTCGTATCCCTCTCAAAGTACCAGGTGGATGCATTCCTTCCGCGCAATTCCGTAACACTTCAGCGCTTGGAAGAAACTCTCCGCTGTTTGGTGGAATTCCGCCTGCTGCGGTTCGAGAACGATTACTATTTTTTTTCCGACCGAACGCCGGAAATCGTAGCGACCCGTCTTGAAAATGAACGCCGTGCCGCAATGATGTTGAAAAGGGCTCGATGGGTATCACTTTTTCTCAAACAAATTCCATTCGTCAGAGCTGTTTTTATCACCGGATCATTATCAAAAAACGTAGCGAACAGTTCAAGCGACGTCGATTTCATGATCGTGACGGCACCGGGCCGGCTGCGGATCCCTAAAATGATATTGACCGCGGTGAGACGAATATTCCTTTTTAACTCGATCAAGTACTTCTGCTTCAATCTCTTCGTCACCGAACACGGATTATTATTTTCCGAAAAGAATATTTTCAATGCAGTCGAGATTGCAACAACCCAGGTCCTCTGGAACGAAACGGCCTATCAAGGATTTCAATCGGTAAATTCTTGGACACAGCATTATCTGCCGAATTGGGGTCACTCGCGCCTGCCGATGAACCCTCTTCCAAAAGCTCCTTCACCTTTTCAGAAAGCGGCTGAATTTTAATTAAACCTGCTTCCGCTCACTTCGATCGATACTTTTTTTATGAAGGTCGCTCGAAGCTATTGGAAAAGGAAAAACGCGCACCTCGAAGCTCCCGGCCGGATTCAGCACGATCAATTTTTTACCGGCATCGCGGCCCGCCGCATTCAGTGCGTGTAACCCGCGAATGTTTTCTCGAAGGTCGAGGCGCGGCAACGATTCCGGTATCGGCCCAGCCCCAAGCTTGTCGACCGTTTTTCTCGTTCGGTCCCCGGCGGCGCAAAGAAAACCGGTCGAATTCGGAAAAACTTTTGGGACGCATTATCCGTCGAAGCACCCTGCTGAGTGTATTTCTCTGGAGGTCGATGACAATGTCATAATATGCTTGCAGCAGCCGCGGAACAAGACACACCGCACTTCCATATTGCCGCGTCCGATCTCTCCCTCCGCCGATGGTGTACACCGTATCGAACATTTTCATCGCGCGAGGAAGATCGCTAAACTCCTCTCTCGTCAGAAAATGGAATTGAGCTGACGGCCAAAGAGCATGGAGTGCCTGCAAGTACGGAAGCGTAATGACAATGTCTCCTAATGTTTGAAATCGAATGGCGAGAATTTTTTGCGGATGGGTTCGGCTGTTCCATGGAACGGCTCGAATCGATTCTTTTTTTTCCGGGATGGGCTTTACCGCGGTCACTCGAATCGAGAAAGAATGCTTGTGAGTGTCTCTTGTGTCATTAAGAACAGCTTGATACTTCCGTACACAAAAAATGCGACACACTTTTCTTGTATCGCATCTCAAAAAAATGAACCGACGTTGGGAACTCTTAACTCAACTTAGAATATTCAGTTGCGTCCGGCTGCTGGTAAATTCGTTGGAGCGTCCACTTCACGCCGTTATATTGTAAGATCGCAACCATCGTCACCTGAAATCCATTGTACGTTCCCGTCGACGTCACACGTATTTGCGTAGTTAAAAAGCCTGCCGGCCGGTCTGCCAGGTACGTTACGCTTCCGCCGTTCAAGCTCACTGTGCTCGAAGGGAAGCTTGCCGCCGAGTTACCTCCGACATCTCCCAGCGCGAACTTGACGCCTGCATTGGATATCTGCCGTGCGTCGTCGTGGTAAGCCTGAGACTGTGCAACGCCATAGATAGCCTGGTCCGTCGACGTAAACAGCAATGCATACATACCGATCATGACGTATGCGCCGAGCCCTATGATAACCTTCGATGTTCCCACGTACTTTCCTTATTAGTTCGGCTTACCTACAAATGAAGAGCTTCATCCGAAGCTTTTTTTGTTCTTCAACTGTATACAAGATAATCAAATACGGAAAAAAAACAATGGTGTAGATCACGTATTTATGAAACTACGGTATAAACTGGAGAATTCCTCTAATTCACCTAAAAAACACCGATATTCTGCTTCAGCATTTAACAGGTTTGCAGCCCTTTAGGTTCCAGATTTTGGCGTATGAGCGCAATTTTATTGAAAAATGAACATAAAAAGCTGCTACAACCGTAATAACCCATAAATCATGAGAAAGCCGAAAAAAAGAATCATGCTTGAGACAGAGAACCCGCTGATGACCACAATAGCCAAAGGCTGCTGCATTGGAACGCCGGCTCCAATCCCGGGAGATAAAGGCAGAAGTGCAAAAGCCACAGCCAATGATCGTCATCAAGATCGGCCACACGCGGACGGACGTAGCCTGTCATAATGATTTTTCAAGGTTCCATCCTTGAGCCTGCATTATTTTTGCATGATGAAAGGCGAAGGTTCCATTTTCTTCTTTCGGCTGTAGAAATAAAATTGAATAGAAAAGCGATTAAAGAGATTTAGGTCTGAGGAATAAAAGCCGCAGCAAATAGACGACTCAAATTTCAGCGAGTAATCCAAGCAGCGCATCGACACAACTGCCCATGCTGAATCGTCGGAGGGCATCTTCGCGTGCGGCATGGGCGAGGGATGTTCGGAGTTTTTCGTCGACAAGAAGCTTTTCAATAGCTGTAGCAACTGCTTCAACGTTTCGCGGTTCGACAAGCAGTCCGGTTTGTCCGTCTGCAATAATTTCCGGCAAACCGCCGGCATTCGTGGCAATGACTGGCTTTTCCATCGCCATGGCTTCAATAACGACGAGTCCGAATGTCTCGCCAAACGATGGAAGAACAAAAATATCGAGAGCCGCCATCAGGCGAGGGACGTCATCGGTAAAGGAGAGAAATTTCACGTAGCGGTTGGCACCGATTTCATGGCAGAGTTTTTCCAGGTACGTTTTGTACCCCGGCTCTCCGGCAGTTTCATCTCCCGCGATAACAAACAAAACTTCGGGATTGCGCTTCGCAACTTCGGGGACGGCACGGAGGAGCACCTCCTGTCCTTTGCCGGGATCGAGCCGGCCAAGCACACCGATGATTTTTTTATCATGCGGCAATCCAAAAAAGGACCTGGCTTCTCGCTGTCCGAAAAGCGAAGGGTCAAATCGATGAACGTCGGTTCCGAGCGGAACAACTTTTACTTTCTTACCTGCCATCCGAGTACACGCAAGTACATTCTCTCTCATACCGCGCGTAAGAGTTATCCAGAGTGAAAGCGTCGAAAAAATCCATGTATGCCAAAAATCACGCTTGTTGTGGCGTGAGTCCATCTGCTGATAAAATACAAGTTTTGCCGACGGCGAAAAGTATGAGGCAAGAGAAGCAAGATGAATATCCTGCGATTGCATCAATACGACTCGTTCGATGTTGTTATCCCTAAGAATTCCTGCAAGATGGAGCGCCACCGGGATGTCGCCGTACTTCCATCGCGGCGCAAGTGTAACCATATTGAGGCCTAATTCGACAGCGCGCTGCTGAAGCGGAGATGATGGCGGGACGATAACCATCGCGTATGCCCCTTTGGATTTCATACCCTTTGCGAGGCGAAGCGTAGAGAGTTCAAGCCCGCCCAGCGAACGTGAAAAACAAACCAGAGCGATCCGCTGTTGAGAATTATTCATACTTGTAAGGGGAGCAGCTCGTCCCTCTCGACCGGGCAATGAGCTTGCAAGATTCGGCTCCGGAGGAAAATTACCACAGGAAAGAAAAATACTTCACACTCTTATTCCTGGCTCTTTAAATAATTTGTGATGAACAGAGATGAGTTTTGAACTCCTGATATTGGCGTTGATTGGATTACTCCGTGTAGTCAATATAAGAGGTCGAATGAGGATTATCAAGAAGACCGATAGTCGGGCAACGCTCAAGTTCGGTGAGTTGTCGGACACATTATCCTAGAAATCTCAAATATTGAAATATTTGGTAAGGAATATTGAAAGGTGTCCGACGACTTCAGACGAGAGTCATGGCATCCTTTTTCCCCTTTTGTATTTTTAAAATATATTTGAGCCGCTATCGCGCTGTGGAAGTATCGTGCACTGCCAGTTGTACTTTCGCCCACATCGTAAACGGCTCTCCCTGTCCTCCACCGGAAGACGACCTTCCACCGCCACCTCCGCCGCCCCGATGTCCCCTTCCTCCTCCATACCCACCGCTCCCGCCTCCATAACCCCCCCCGCCTTCACCTCCCATGCCACCACCCCGCCCACCGCTTCCTCCTTCAGAAGCGCTTTCTGAAGGTTTCGGCGAACTTTTATTATTTGAGGTTTCAGCACCTACGCCAATGAGCGCGCCCGATTTTGCTCCGATCGTAAATGGACTGGAACTCTTATCCGAAAGCGGGACTTTCAGCTCATACACCAGCACACCGTTCGCTATTTTATATTTAGCTTCAATCCCCCCTGCTTCCGCAAACGTCATCGGGTGGTGATCGTCTTTTCCGGGTCCTTCAATTTCCAGGTCATCGGTTGGGAAGTCCTTTTGTACGGTTGATGATTGACTGTCCGCGTCTGTTCCATTTTCAGGTGAGGGGCGCACAGCATCGAAACCTAGCGGATAGTGAACTCCAAATTTTTCATCCTTGCCTCCTTCGACATCGAACCAAAATGTAAGTCCGCGCCTTGCCACCTGGCCGCGAAGGTTTCGATTGGTCGAAACGAGCCCGATATAAATAAAGTCGGAATCGTTTAATATGGCGATAGAAGTTTCCTTATCGTCGAGAAGCACCAATGAATTCCCCCACTCGGTATTCTTGCCGTCGATGACGACCGGCCGGTTCCGCCAATGGCTTTTGAGGTCGATCATGCCGCAGCCGGCCATGACACAAAAAACCATAATGAGTCCGTAATGAAAATTAAATCGCGCGGACCGTGCGATGTCCCGCAGCGCCGCGGCCATCGATACACTTGCTTTCATAGCGTGAATGCTTTCTCTACAGTTCAGGGTTTAAAAAATTCTAGGTTAACGGCGCAGCCCTCTTTTGGGGGCACTGATGAGAACACATTTCGCACCCGTTAGGTAATCTGACCGCAAAAGCTGATCAACAATTCCTTTGATTAGAACATCATCCCACGGCAAAGGTTTAACCTTTTAAACCTTGCCGTGAGAATTTGATGCATGAGCAGCTTGTTTGATTTCACCTTTCTTTGCGTGTCGACATGGAGCAAATCAAGGACGTTTCATGTTCTTTGTGAATTCACTCAAAATTGTGCGAAGGCTCGGTTCTCCGATTTCTTCCAGTTCGTACGTAACACGGAGTGCCGGTTTTTTGATTTTTACGATCCGCTTCAAATCGATCGGCGTCCCGATAATAACGACGTCGCAGGGGACTTTATTGATCGTCGTTTGGAGGTCCCGTATTTGCTGGTCGCTGTAGCCCATTGCCGGCAGCAGCGTACCGATTTTAGGGTATGTCTGATACGTTTTTTTGATTTCTCCGGTTGTGTACGGGCGCGGATCGATGATTTCCGCGGCACCGAATTTTTGAGCCGCTACAGTCCCGGCGCCAATCCTCATTTCACCGTGAGTCAAGGTCGGCCCATCTTCAATTACGAGCACTCTCTTTCCGGCGATCATGTCGCTCCGTTCAAGCATGATCGGCGATGCCGCATCGATGACTTTCGCTTTCGTGTTAACACTTCGAATGTTCTCCCGAAGCTTAATCACCGCTTCCGGCGCAGCTGAATCGATCTTGTTGATAATGACGACATCGGCCATGCGAAGGTTTGCTTCGCTCGGATAATACGTCAATTCATCCCCGGCCCGCAGCGGATCCGCCACGACAATGTGAACGTCGGGTTTATAGAACGGAAGATCGTTGTTCCCTCCGTCCCAGATGACGATGTCGGCGTCGTTTTCCGCCTGCCGGAGAATTGCCTCGTAATCAACCCCGGCATAAATGATCGTTCCGCTGACGATGTGTGGTTCGTATTCCTCCATCTCTTCAATCGTGCATTTATGTTTTTTCAAATCGGCGACGGCGGCGAAGCGCTGTACTTTTTGTTTCTCGAGGTCGCCGTACGGCATCGGATGGCGAACGGCCGCCACGCGGAACCCGAATTCATGCAGCAGCTTTGCAACCTTCCTGCAAGTCTGACTTTTTCCGCTCCCTGTGCGCACCGCGCAGACGGAGATCACGGGCTTGCTGCTTTTAATCATTGTTTCACGCGCACTCAAAAGTTTAAAATGCGCACCGGCGGCGATTGCACGTGAACCGATGCTCATCACACGGCGATACGGAACATCGCTGTATGAAAAAACAACTTCGTCCACGCTATGCGTTACGATCAACTGCTCAAGGTCTTTTTCCTCGTAGATCGGAATTCCTTTCGGGTACAGCGCTCCGGCTAACGAGGCCGGATACTTCCTTCCGGCGATATTGGGAATCTGCGCCGCGGTAAAAGCGACGACGTTATACTGATCGTTGTCCCGGTAGACCATATTGAAATTATGAAAATCGCGTCCTGCCGCCCCCACGATGATGGTATTGATACGTTGATGTACAGGCATATATATCTCCTTTTAAAATATTATGGTTCAAGGTCAGGCCAGCGATTGAATAACTTTCGCTATTCGAGCGCATGCCCAGTCGATTTCTTTTTTTGTGATCATGAGAGGCGGAGCGAAACGAATAACGTTTTCGTGCGTCTCTTTGCAAAGAATGCGTTCCTTCATCAGTGCTTCACAATACGGGCGCGCATTCGTGTCGAGTACCAGCCCGATCCACAATCCTCTTCCCCGAACCTCTTTGATATGGGGATTTTTGATTGCACGAAGTTTTTCGATAAAATAATTACCAAGTTTGAATGAGCGGTCGACCAGCTTTTCCTTCATCAAAACTTTCAGCGCTGCACACGCAACAGCGGCAGCGAGGGGATTGCCCCCGAACGTCGAACCGTGATCTCCCGGCGTAAACACACCGAGAATCTCTTTGCTCGACAGCACAGCTGAGACAGGGTAAAACCCGCCGGCGAGCGCCTTCCCGATGATCACGATGTCGGGATGGATACCCTCATATTCAAACGCGAAAAGTTTGCCGGATCGGCCAAGGCCCGATTGAATCTCATCGGCAATAAGCAAGACGTGGTTTTCCTTGCACAGCCGTGCAGCCTCCCGCAAATATCCTTTCGGCGGAAGAACAATTCCGGCTTCGCCTTGAATCGGTTCTACAAGGAACGCCGCGGTGTTTGCGTTGATGGCCCGCTTCAATTCGCCGGCGTCGCCGTACTTCACGATCGGAAAACCGGGCGTGAACGGACCGAAACCGTATCGGTACTGCGCCTCGGTCGAGAAACTGATGATGGTTGTTGTCCTCCCGTGGAAGTTGTCCGTTGCACAAATGATTTCCGCTTTGTTCTCCGGAATTCCTTTCACGGTATAGCCCCATTTGCGCGCCGCCTTAACGGCAGTTTCCACCGCCTCCACACCGGTATTCATCGGCAGCGACGTTTCATAGCCCGTCAGTTCATGAAGCATTTTGTACAACAACGGAAGCCGGTCGTTGCGGAACGCCCGGCTCGTCAAGGTCACTGTCCTGGCCTGGTCGATGAATGCCTTAAGAATCACCGGGTGACAATGTCCCTGGTTGACGGCAGAGTACGCCGCGAGGCAATCAAGATATTTTTTTCCGTCGACGTCGGTCACCCAAGCACCCTTTGCTTTGTGGACGACAACGTCGAGGGGACGGTAGTTGTGAGCGCCGTAGCGCTCTTCGAGTGAGATATAGTCCTGAGTCTTCATAGATGAGTTCCATGCTTTTAGTGGGAAAATATAAAACAATGACGAACTAGAGCAGGAAAAACCAAGAAGGAGTCAGGTTAAATTGAGGTAATATGCGACCAGCGCTGTATCGATAAGCGCAGGTGATGGGATTCCCGGACGGTAAAATTTTAATGCAGTGTTATTCATGTTCAAACAATAACGTGAGCAACGCCATGCGTACATACAAACCGTTGCGCGATTGGCGGAAATAAACCGCCCGCGGATCGTTGTCCACCTCGGGGTCGATTTCCACCGAGCGCGGCAGTGGATGCATGATTACGGCGTTTGATTTCATTTTTTTCAGCACCCCGGCATCAATATTGTACGCCGAAAGATCGATATCTCTCCGCTGAAGCCGTTCGCGGTCAATATGCGTTTGATACACAACGTCGATCTGGGAAAGGATTTTTTCCGGACTCTCCGCCAACTCGTACTCAACTCTATGATGGTCCAAGTACGCAAGGATATCCGGTTTGATTTGCATTTCCTTCGGCGCGATGAAATAGAGCTTCACTCGATCAAATTTGCTGAGCAAATATGCCAGCGAACGCGCTGTGCGGCCTTCATCCAGCGCTCCGATGAGCGCAACCGAAAGTCCATTCAATGCTTTGCATTCTCTGTAGATTGTGTAGAGGTCGAGAAGCGCCTGCGTTGGATGCTGGCCGCCCGCTCCTTCGCCGGCATTGATGACCGGAACAGCGGCAACGGCTGCCGCTCGTTTCGCAGCACCCTCCTCAGCATGGCGAAGAACGATGACGTCGCAGCAACTGGAGATTATCCGAATGGTATCTTCCAGATGCTCGCCCTTCACCTCGGAAGAAAATTCGTTCGCCCGTTCCGTCGAGAGAACGTTTCCCCCAAGCCTGTGCATCGCCGCTTCGAACGAAAACCGTGTTCTGGTGGACGGCCGGTAAAACAGCGTCGCCATGATTTTATTTTCATAATCGCGCGTCCCTCCCCGCGCAACAATCTTTTCCATCTGCTGCGTCCTGTCGAACAGTTCCATTAACAGCGGAACCGTAAACTGCTGTGATTCGATGACGTGCTTCAGATGCATCGCATGCTCCGTTTCAGGCTTTCATGGAAAAATATGCGTGCCGGTTTTTCCGTCCACGGCGTCGATGAGACATTCGAAGGATGTGATAATTGCTTCCTTTCCCCCTTTTTTGAGGAAGCGGACCGCCGACTCAACTTTTGGTCCCATGCTGCCGGCAGCAAACTGTTTTTCAGCGATGTGCGTTTCCATTTCTTTCACCGTTGTGTTTTCAACCGGACGTTGCGACGGCTTCTTGTAGTCAAGATAGACTTGTTTTACATCCGTGCTGATAATGAAAAGGTCGACGGCCAGGCTCGAGGCAAGAAGCGCTGAGGCACGGTCTTTGTCGATCACCGCTTCAGACCCGAGAACGAGATAGTGCTCCTTTTCGATGACAGGGATTCCACCCCCGCCAACCGCAATGACAATCATATTAAGATCAAGAATTTTGCGGATAATGTCCTGCTCAAACACTTCAACCGGTTCCGGTGAAGGGACAACTCTCCGGTACCCCCGCGCAGAATCTTCGACAATATTCCAGCCGAGGGTTCTCTGTTTTTCTTCGGCATCTGCTTTGGAATAGAACGGTCCGATCGGTTTCGTCGGATGTGTGAAAGCGGGGTCGCGTTCATCAACCCGTACTTGCGTGAGGACTGTCATGACCGGTGTGAAAAGCCCGATCTGGCGCAATTCGTATTCCATTGCGCGCTGAATAATATAGCCGATCTCGCTTTGAGTCGTTGCAACGCAGATGTCAAGCGGATGCGTATACACTTCGCCAGCCGCACGTTCCGAACGAAGGAGAGCCGCGCCAACCTGCGGGCCGTTGCCGTGCGTAATCACGAGGCGCCATCCTCGGGCGACCATTTGTACGATGTTTCGCGCGGTCGCGTGGGCGTTCGCAAGTTGTTCGTCTATCGTTCCCCGTTCGCCCGCATGAATAAGCGAATTTCCGCCGATCGCTATGAGAGCCGTTTTGGGCATGCTGTTCTTTCCATCACCCCTGCCTCGTTCGAATGGATCTCTTGTGGTGAAAGAAGTTGTATGTTTCAAGCTATAGATGCTAAAGGGAGCCATCAATTAGCTTTTCACTTACAACTTATAGTTCATACCCCCTTCATTAACTGGTACATGATCGCTTTCTGGGCGTGCAATCGATTCTCGGCTTCGTCGAAAACCACCGACTGCTTCGAGTCGATCACTTCGTCTGTTACCTCGTCGCCCCTGTGAGCGGGGAGACAGTGCATAAAAATTGCGTCCTTCTTCGCCTTGGACATTAATGCTGCATTCACCTGATACGGAAGAAAGATTTTTTTACGCGTTTCAGTTTCGGATTCCTGTCCCATCGAGGCCCAGACATCCGTGTAGACAATGTCGGCATTCATCACTCCATCAAAGGGATCGTGAACAATTTCAATCCGTGCACCCGTGGCTTTTGCATCTTCTTCCGCCTGGTCCGTGGCTGTCGCATTCGGCTCATAGCCGGAGGGGCACGCCACGGTAACGCTCACACCGAGCCGTGCGCCTGCAAACATGAGCGAGTGGGCCACATTGTTGCCGTCGCCGACGTAGCAGAGCTTTAATCCTTTGAGCTTTTTCTTTTTTTCTTGAATGGTCATGAAGTCTGCCATTGCCTGGCATGGATGAGAGTAATCGGTCAGGCCGTTGATGACCGGAATCGACGCATGCTTTGCCATGTCGATGACAATTTGATGCGCGAAGGTTCGAATCATGATTCCCTGGACCATCCGTTCGAGATTCTTTGCGACATCGTAGACCGATTCGCGCTTTCCAAGGCTGATTTCCGCCGGTGACAAATAGAGGGAGAAACCGCCGAGCTGCTGGATGCCGACATCAAACGACGTGCGTGTACGCAGCGACGGTTTTTCAAAAATGAGTGCAAGCGTTTTTCCTTGCAGCGCTTTGCCGAACTTCTTTCGATTCGCTTTCATCTTGCGTGCGAGAGTAAACGTTGCAAGAATTTCTTTTGCGCTCATATCGCGAACGGAGAGGAAATCATGTGCTTTCACGGATGAACTCCTTCATAAACATGCATAGGTAGAGTTGTTTATTTTATTCATAGAGTCGTTTCGGGGTTGGACAAATTGGCCGGAGTCTTCGGAGATAATTCTTTCATGAGTGTTCACTACTGCTTCATCGTAAAAACTGGCTTGCTCCGGTAATATAGCAAATTTTTTTGTTTGTCTCTCATCCTTATTTGCGGCTTAAAATTTTGAAAGTAAGAGCGCGTTTGTCGGAAATTGTTTGACAAGTTTGAGTACGGCAAGCATCGCCTCCTTGGGAGGCATCTTCGCAACGGATCGTCTGAGCGCTTGGTATGCAGCCGTTTCGCTGCCAAAGAGGAGTTCTTCCCTTCGCGTTCCCGACACAGGAAGATTGATAGCGGGAAAAATTCTTTCGTTTGCCATTCCCCGGTCGAGCACGAGCTCCATATTTCCCGTCCCTTTGAACTCCTGAAAAATCAATTCATCCATGCGCGAATTCGTTTCGATCAGCGCCGTCGCGATAATCGTCAGCGATCCCCCTTGCTCGCAGTTGCGCGCCGCGCCGAAAATGCGCTTGGGAATTTCAAGCGCACGGATGTCGACGCCGCCGGACATAGTGCGCCCGCTGCTTTTCTGGTGAATGTTGAACGCCCGTCCAAGGCGCGTGAGCGAGTCGAGCAGCATGACAACATCTTTTCCCGTTTCAACTTTTCGCTTTGCGTATTCGAGCACTAATTGCGCGAGCCGGACATGGCTCCCGCGATCGCTGTCGCTCGAGCTTGCAAACACCTCCCCCGAAATTGAACGACGCATATCGGTCACTTCTTCCGGACGTTCATCAATCAACAGCACGAGAAGATCGATCTCCGGGTGGTTGATGCTGATCGCGTGCGCAAGCTGCTGCATCAACATTGTCTTTCCCGCTTTAGGCGGAGAGACGATAAGTGCCCGCTGCCCTTTGCCAAGCGGACAGAACAGGTCTACGATGCGCATAGAGATATTGCTTTTTTCCCCTTCAAGCCGGATGATTTCGTCCGGTGACACGACTTCATACGATGAAAATTCTTTCACAGCTTTCCATCCGCCGGGAGTTAAACCGTTAACGCGTTCGATCGTTATTTCCTGCGGGTTTCCTTTTGCAGATGCATCGGCGTTTCCCTCAATGAACACGCCGGTCCGAAGAGCGAAGCGCTCGATAACAGAAGCGGAGATATGTACATCCTTATCGGTATGGCTGAGGCCGTGTGAGGGCGTCCGGACGAATCCGCGCCGCTGTGAATCAATTTCAAGTATTCCGGAAAAAGATATTGACATGGTGAATATGTGAAAGATCAATGGGATGAAGATGCCGTAACGAAGCGGTATTTCTTGAAACCCCTATTGACGGTATGTGCTGCAAAAAAAATTCAGCGGTTAATTAATATCTCAGAAATTATTTGATTCCTGTTTATCGGATTAATCCGAACATGATCTTCTGAGATTGCTGCCGATAATTATTTGTAGGAGGAATTCAGACGGGTTTGGGCTTATTATTCACAAGGAAGGAATCTGGGGGATATTCTTCTTACACACAACCCGTCAATCCGCAGCTTCTACGAGGCCGTAAAGTTCTGTGTGATTATTCTACATCCGTCCTCTCGTATAAGATACGCGACTTCCCGGTCAATCGCAAACGCGGAATCTCGAATGGAGAGAACTTCACGCATGGGATGCATCAAAAAAAGAGCCTGCTGCCTCGCTCTTCCCGATGCCACCCTCATCCTTTTCCGGTATCTCATTTCACTATTTTTTAAACCGTAAATGTACCATAAACATGATATTCAGTGAGTCCGAGATAAGAGTTCCTATTTTGTTCTTAAAATTCAAATTCTTTCTTACATTTTTAAATATTCGGTATTCATCGACAAGGATGATTCTGCTATCCCATTGCCGGATTTTTCTTGCAGATTCGAACCCCCATGTGAGGACGGCTTTTTCATCCATGCCGCTGTTTTGAATCACCTTTTTGTTGGCGACCTTTACCCCCAATGGTGAGCAAGCGTCGAAAACAATTTCGCTCTCCGGAAAAAGGTCCGCAAGGTTTATGAAAAATTTTTTGACTTCGTTTTCTTCAAAATAATAGAAGACACCCGCCGCAATAAACATAATATTGTCGACAATGTTCAGCTGCCGAAGCCATGTGCCGTCAAGAAAAGAACAGGCTAAGAACTTTCTTCTCTCATTTTCATGAATGAATTCTCTTCTCAGCGAAATTACCGGGGGGAGGTCAAGGTCATACCAATAGATTTTTCCGTTGTCTATTCGTTCAAACGTGGTATCCAACCCGCAGCCAATGTTTACGATCGTTGCTCGAGGATATTCGTGTATGAATCGATTGATGGTCCGGTCAATATGGAGGCTCCGTGCTATCCAGCCTAACTGGCTTATCGTGCTGGTGTTGATTGCAATTGTGGAGAAATCATAATCGATTTTTTTAATGATCTCGGCGGCAGTTGTATCGAGCAATGCCGGTTTTTTCTTTTGAGTCTCAACCGCACGTCCCCAGAGCGGGAGAAGGAGTGTCTTCTGAACATTTTGAAGTTGAAGCGGTATTTTAATAGACATCGGTGATTTTTCCCGTGCTGCTTAACGTACTTATTACGAACAGGCTACCCGGTATGAGCTTCGATCATACAATACTCAATCCGCTGCGCTACAGCGGGACCTTTCTGCTGAAGTATTTTGAATAGTCGCGCGGTGGGGCGGGAGAATATTCTTCTTTGATGAGATGTGAAGAAATAAGGAAGTCCGCAGTCGAACGATTGCAGGCGGTCGGTATATTATAGAGGACAGCGATCCGCAGCAATGCCTTTACGTCGACTTCGTGCGGCTGCGGTTCCATCGGATCCCAGAAAAAGATCAGGATATCAACACCTCCCTCCGCAATCATAGCGCCAAGTTGCTGGTCGCCGCCAAACGGACCCGATTTTAGTTTGATGATTTTTATTTCATCACGATTTCTTGAGGCGGCATTTTTCTTCAACGCTTCGCTTACTAATTTTCCCGTCGTTCCCGTGCAAATCAGCTTATGGTTAAGGAGCGTACCGCCGTTATAGCTCACCCACTCCACCATATCTTTTTTGCAGTTGTCGTGCGCAACAAGCGCGATCCGTTTTACCGATTCCATCCTTTTCTCCTCATTTTGTCATGGCTGCTATAATACAATAAATGGAAAATCATTTTGGGGAAAACTGCCGCCATCCGGTATAAATAACAAACCCCGATGTTTTACAAATATCGGGGTTTGTTTTAAATGTTGCTGTTGCTTCTACGCTTTTGGAGCGGCTTCTTTTCTTCCGTACACCAACGCAATCACAACCCCTGCAATGATATACTCAACAAGCGTCAATAAGAACCAGTGGATCGCAAGCATATGAGGAATGGGAAAGCTTGCGTACGAACCAAACGCAAATCCGCTGGCCACGATCATTCCGACATAAAAGCCATACCGGATACCTTCCATAATGCCTTTGCTTTCGTATCCCTTGGAAAAGATAACTGCAAAAAAGAAGGCGGTGATGATCTTCACAACATGCAAAACCCACATCTTGGCCATCATATCCGTGCGCCATACATTTTGCATGGCCATGTAAGTGCTCATCAAAATAACGCCATGGATGAGCATATCAAGCACCTCGAGAGTAATGAACACTGCAACGAAACCGATCAACATTTTTTTCATGGATCTCCTCCTTAGTTGTGAGTTTGGAAAAATGTCGCTGGTGGTTTCAAAATCGAGCAAGTATAGAGATATATGGGGAGATTGTCAAGTGGCGAGGGGATGAATTATGAATTATGAATTATGAATTTTAAGTTAAAAATTAAAAAAGGCATCTGTATATGTAAAACATATTCTGTAAAACTTAAAACTTTAGGCTTACAACTTCTGCTTACTCACTCCCTCATCAGTTTCTTATACTTGATCCTGTGCGGTTGGTCGGCGGTGATGCCGAGGCGTTTTTTTCTGTCTTCTTCATATTCGGTATAATTTCCGTCGTACCAGAAAACCTTGCTGTCTCCCTCGAATGCAAGAATATGCGTTGCGATGCGGTCGAGAAACCAGCGGTCGTGGGAGATGACAACGGCACAACCGGCAAAATTCATCAACGCTTCCTCGAGTGCGCGAAGCGTATTCACGTCGAGGTCGTTTGTCGGCTCGTCCAACAAAAGAACGTTGGCCCCTTCTTTGAGTATTTTTGCCAGATGGACGCGGTTGCGTTCCCCTCCTGAAAGCTCTCCGGTTTTTTTCTGCTGGTCGGTTCCGCTGAAATTAAACCGCGCCACGTAAGCACGTGAATTGACCTCACGAGTACCAAGCTTTAGAATATCCTCACCCCCGGAAATCTCTTGCCAGATGGTTTTCTCCGGGGCGAGCGGGCGGTTCTGGTCAACGTAGGCAAGTTTCACCGTTTCTCCGATTTTTATCTCGCCGCTGTCCGGTTTCTCCTGACCGGTAATCATGCGGAAGAGCGTTGTCTTGCCCGCTCCATTCGGGCCGATAACACCGATAATGCCTCCGTGAGGGAGTGAAAAATTCATCTCTTCGCAAAGAAGATTATCGCCGTACGCCTTCGATACATTGTGGGCCTCGATTGCAACGTCACCCAGTCGCGGACCTGAAGGAATAAATATTTCCAGCTCGTCATCCCGTTTTTCCGATTCATCGGCAAGCATTTTTTCGTAGGCCGCAATGCGCGCCTTGCTTTTTGCATGGCGCCCTTTCGGGTTCATGCGAACCCACTCCAGTTCCTCCGATAGTGCTTTCTGCCGTTTCGATTCCTGTTTCTCTTCAAGTTTAAGCCGTTGCTGCTTCTGCTCCAGCCAGGAAGAGTAATTTCCTTTGAAAGGAATCCCTTCGCCCCTGTCCAATTCCAGAATCCATCCTGCCACGTTGTCAAGAAAATATCTGTCGTGCGTTACGGCGAGAACGGTCCCTTTGTACTGGCTGAGATGCTGTTCAAGCCATGCGACCGATTCGGCGTCGAGATGGTTTGTCGGTTCATCGAGGAGCAACACATCCGGTTCTTGAAGAAGAAGGCGGCAGAGCGCGACACGCCGGCGTTCTCCGCCGGAGAGAACTTTTACCGGAGTATCGCCGGGGGGGCAGCGAAGAGCGTCCATGGCTTGTTCAAGTTTGCTGTCGATATCCCATGCATTGAGGTGCTCGATCTTCTCCTGAAGATTTCCCTGCTTCTCCAGCAATTTATCGATATCAGCGTCCGGTTCGCCAAACTTCGCGGTGACGGCCTCGTACTCTTTAATGAGGGCAACGATTTCATGGACGCCTTCTTCGACAGTTTCCTTTACCGTTTTTGCCGCGTCGAGCTGAGGCTCCTGCGGAAGATACCCGAACGAGATTCCTTTCTGCGAGGTAATCTCGCCAACGTACTCTTTATCAAGCCCGGCGATAATTCTCAGCAGAGTGCTTTTCCCGGCACCGTTCAATCCCAGCACGCCAATCTTTGCACCGTAAAAGAACGACAGATAGATATCTTTCAACACCTGTTTGTTCGGTTTGTGGATTTTCCCCACGCCGACCATTGAAAAAATAATTTTATTGTCGCTCATTGAACTCCTAAAATTAACGTTCCCAAGTTACGCTTGGGAACGAGATGAAGTTGTAGCACACCAGAATTTGAAAAGTTGTTTCTTGCTCTGAAAAACCCTCAGGAGATTTCCGGGTTTATCCCCTCCTTCATTGCCGACATTGCTCGACGGTGATCAAATCCAGTTTTTCCTAAGCAAGATAGCTTTAATGGCTTGAGTGAGAACGACGTAGCAAAGAAGCGTTACAAAAAGAATCGGCCAATACAAAACCGGAAGTCCCGTCAGCCCGAGTGATGGTGCCAGGCTTGAATGAGGCAGCCACATTCCTACGCCCATGATAATGCCGGAAGTGAGAATGAGCGGGACACTTGGCAGACTTTGAATGAATGGAATCTTGTTAGTACGGATGATATGAATAATAAGTGTCTGGGTCATGAGTGACTCGACAAACCAGCCCGTTTGAAATAAGGTAGCGTGTGAAGGATCCCAACAGTTGAAAACATACAGCATAACAAAATAGGTGGTGTAGTCAAAGATGGAACTGATTGGACCGATGTAAAGAATGAATCGAGTGATCTCAGTCATCGACCACGGACGCGGCCGGTCAATTTGTTCGGGATCGACGTTATCGGTAGGGATTGGAACCTGCGAGAAATCGTACAGCAGGTTGTTGGTAAGCACCTGGATGGGCAACATCGGAACGAAAGGTAAAAATGCGCTTGCTCCAAGCACGCTGAACATGTTTCCAAAGTTCGAGCTTGCACCCATCCGGACGTACTTGACAATATTTGCAAACACCTTCCGGCCTTCGAGCACACCTTCTTCAAGGACCATGAGGCTCTTTTCAAGAAGAATAACATCAGCAGACTCTTTCGCAATATCCACAGCGGTATCGACGGAAATGCCCACATCGGCGGCACGCAAAGCAGGCGCGTCGTTGATACCATCGCCCATGAACCCAACCGTATGCCCTTTGGCGCGCAATGCCTGAACGATGCGTTGTTTATGGGCGGGGGAAAGTCTTGCAAAGATATGGATATTTCCGACGGCTTCGGCTAATTGTTCGTCCGACATCGCTTCAATGTCTGTACCGAGGAGAATGCGCTCGGTCGACAGTCCGACATCGTGGCATACTTTCTTCGTCACAAGATCGTTATCCCCGGTAAGGATTTTGACGGTGACCCCGTGTTTTTGAAGAACGGCAATAGCCGGGCCGGCGCTTTCCTTTGGCGGATCAAGAAATGCAACATATCCTATAAGCACCAATTCTTGTTCATCATCTTTTGAGTATGCTGCACGTTGTACTAAATCCTTATAGGCAACAGCAAGTACGCGAAAGCCATCTGCGCTCAAGCGCTCGTACTCGTCACGCAAATCCTGAATGAGAATCGGATCCATCGGAAGGATTTCTCCGTCCAGCTCGAAACGCGTACATCGCCGGAAGACCTCCTCGGGTGCTCCCTTCGTTAAGAGACGATGTGTGCCGTTCGGCATTTGTACGACCACTGACATCATGCGGCGCGAGAAATCAAACGGAATCTCATCGACCTTGGTATACTGTTCGATGCTTTCGTGTTCCCGCACTTCGCGGTGGTCGAGGATCGCACGATCAAGGACGTTCTTCAAGCCGGTTTGAAAATGACTGATGAGGTACGCATCGAGCAATACGGGATCGTCTTGCTTGCCGACCACATCGCAATATTGCTCCAGGATAACATGGTCAATCGTCAGTGTCCCGGTCTTGTCTGTGCAAAGCACATCCATCGCCCCAAAATTCTGGATCGAGTTCAGCCTTTTAACAATGACCTTTTTCCGTGACATCAGTATTGCGCCTCGCGAGAGACTCACGGAGACGATCATCGGCAGCATCTCCGGCGTGAGACCGACGGCAACAGCAAGCGCAAAAAAGAACGCCTCGCCCCAATTGCCTTTCGTGAAGCCGTTAATAAGAAACACCAACGGCACCATCACCGCCATAAAGCGGATCATCAGCCATGTGAAGCGTTTGATCCCTTTGTCAAAGCTCGTCTCCACCTGCTGTCCCGTCAAACTCGCTGCCATGCTGCCGAAGTACGTTCGTTTCCCGGAAGCGACGACAACTGCGGTTGCAGCGCCGCTTTCCACGCTTGTCCCGAGAAAACAGATATTCGAGAATTCAAGCGGTGAGATTTTATCCCGCGTTTCCCGGGTATCATATTTCTCTACGGGCAGCGATTCTCCGGTGAGGCTTGCTTGAATGATGAAGAGATCTTTTGAGGAAATGACACGAATGTCGGCAGGTATCATATCTCCGGCCGAGAGCTTCACGATGTCTCCTGGCACTAATTCTTTCAGCGGAATTTCCGTCGGGACGCCTTGACGAATGACTGTTGCAGTGACCTTGATCATCGCTTTCAATTTAGCTGCGGCCGTATCTGCCCGAGTTTCTTGAATAAATTTCAGCAGCACTCCAAGAACGACCATTAAAGTCATCACCGTCCCCGCACGCACGTCGCCTGTTGCAAATGAGATCGTCGCCAATACCGCAAGAAGAATAACAAGCGGATTCCGCATTGTGATCAACAACCGCCATGGCCAGCCATGTTGGGTCTCTTGCGCTACTTCATTCAATCCATACTTTTGCCTACGCTCCTCCGCCTCAGCCTCAATAAGGCCCTGCGGTGAGGTACCAAGCTTGGTAAGAACATCATTGACCTCGGCATGAGCTGCTTCGACAAGCTGCGGCGAGATGTGGATCGCATTAGCCGACTTATTCTTTTGGGTCGATAGTCGGTTAATTATGGTATTCAACGGTAGGGTCGGCATCTTGAACGTTGATTTTTTTATGAATATCCGGAGTTAAATCATCGCATGCAGGTAATTTCTCTGCACGCTCTTTGGGTATCGCCAAAATCAGACCCCAACGCAATTGCACAGACCACCAACAGCACAAACGAACGTACGTGCGAATCAGCGATATAACGTGGGATTTGAATTGCTATGAAGATATTGAAAAGGAGCCTGAGAGGCAATAAAGAAACAGTAAGCGAACTGTTATTTTACAGCTACCGAACGGTGTAAGATCTTTTTGTAACTCGCCCATGCAGTGCTGTCTGCCAGCGGAATGACATGATAGGTTTCCCGTTTCCGAAGCCGCAAAATTTCGGCGCACCGGTCCTGAGAATTCGGGTGCGTACTGATCCACTCGAAGCGTTTCGGAATGTCGTTTTTCTCCTGCGATAGACGGAAGAGCACGTCGGCAAACGCCCCGGGGTCGATATCCGCTTTCGCCATCATGTGCACGGCCGAAGCATCCGCCTCGCTTTCCAGCTGCCTGTCGAAGGCCGTAGACGAGAGCAGTCTTGCAGTTTCTCTTGCAATCTCCCCGTTTGCTTCGCCGCCGGCAAGAGCTGCCAGCATCGACAACCCCACTTCTTTCCGAAGCCTTTTCATGATGTCCCCATGCTCGATGTGGCCGATTTCGTGAGCGAGCACGCCGCTTAATTCTTCCGGCGATCTGCAGTAGCGTATCATGCCCGTGTAGACAACAAGGTGCCGGTCGGGGAGCGCAATCGCATTGACCTCATCGCGGACGATAATGTGCAGGATTATTGAGGTATCGTTGATGCCGTTTGCCGTACAGAGCCTGTTTTTGATGCCGTTGACGAACGAGTACACGGTATCGGAATGAAGTTCACCGCCCCCTTTCTGCAGCTCGTCGAGAATCAAATTTCCCAGGTTACGCTCGGCCTCCTTCGTCAGTTCATCAACCCGGAAATGCTTAAGATAATCGATGTTGCCGAGCAGGAACCATACGCCGAGAAAAAGAGCTGCGAGAACGATGAAGTGAACAATGATCTTCGTCATGCTATGCTTTCACCAGCGTTTCCGTCAGCGGACCAAAGAACCACCAGACGACATGTTTCCCCTTCCGTGTTTGAACGGCGGCGTAGATGGTTGCAATGAATTCAACGAGGTTAAACAGTATAATGGTGAGGATGTACGCAAAGTAGTTGTTCGATATGTTCGTGCGGTCGAAAATAATTCCGAGGGTCCAGTACACCCCCGCGGCGTTGACCGGCAAAGTAAATCCCTGTGCGAGCAGCGTTTGCGTGCAATGCCAGCGGACGAAGCGTGCCGATTTCCTGTTTGAAAAGTAGAAGATCGCGGACGCGATGACATTCACAATCGGCAGCGGGAGTCCGATCATAATCACAACGAGCGACATCAAATAACTGTTCGAGGCTCTTTCGTTTTCGTAATCATCGGGCGTGTAGGAAAACTCCTTGAGGGACACGTTACAATCCTTTCGCAATATTCCACACCCAGTTGAGTGCGACGATCGCAACGGCAAATACCGCCAGAACTCTGTTATGCGAGAGAAGATGCTCCATTTGTACATAGCGGCGGTAAAAACTGTCGCTCCGGCTGATCGTGTCCACCATGATCCACAACGGAATGACAACGAGTGCAAGAGCAAGCACCATACCGAACGGGTTCATCATGAATGATTCGCGGAACTGCCCACGGATCAATAGCAGCAGCGAACGGGTCGTGCCGCATGAAGGGCACGGGAGGCCGGTGACCTCTTTAAACAGACAGACCGAGGGAATCGCTGCATGCGCCGAGCGCTCTATGAAATTCCAACCGAGCCAAATGTAACCGGCCAGTGAAAGACAGGCAAGAATGATGTAGAGATTTCTCTTGACCATAGATCAATTAGAAGAGAACCTGCAAGATGCGGTGCAAATTGTATTCGCGAGTTTTTCCAAGGATCAGGAACCAATCGACGATTGTCCAGATGCCGAGCCCGCCGCATGTCAAAAGTTTTGCGATTCCGAGGCCGACCTCGCCGAGCATGAACCGGTCGATGCCGAAATGTCCGCCAATAAGCGAAACAATAAGCATCGTCGTCGGGTCCTTGAGATTCACACCCTGGATTTGAAGAAGCTTTGAATCATCGAGCTTCAATAATTTTTCACGGATGGCCGGGAGCTGGTAGCCTTCGAAATACTTGGAGGACATCATCATGTACATATCAACTTTTTGCGGGTCCATAAATATTTCCTTTCAATGAATGGTGTATAAGTGGACGATCAAATCCCCAGCACGCGTGAAGCCCAGGCCGTGTTAGCCGCGGGATAAACCCCCGAAACTTAATAATCGCTTCTTCAAAAAGCAACGAATGATTGTATTTGGTAGTGGTACCGGTTGAGTAAGAAATTGTCAACACATTGGATTGGCAATGGGATCTTTTGAAGAATAAAGTCATTGCGAGGATCCCGACGATTTTCGTCGGGAGACGAAGCAATCCTTTTATTTAATGGAGATTATCCTGCTGTACACGATCCCTTCGGAAGGGTTCAACTACCGTCGCGTGACAAAGTTCAGCCCTTTCGTTTTCTTCCCGGCCAGCTGCCGCAGGACTTTCACGACAATGCGGACGACCGATGCCTCGGTTTTCAAAAAGCTGAGATACCGTAAAATTTCTTTCTGCCGAGAAGGGGAGAGTTTCTCAAAAACAGTCCTCGCCCCTTTGTCCTTTAACAAGGCGCGGCGCAGTATTGGGTGCATTGGAACTATTCGCGGTTCGGGGTCGAATTCGACCTTTATCCGCGCCAAATCTCCGACATCAATTCCCGCACTGCGCCGCATGGGAGTGTTAAGATACAATCTCCATGTGCCTCGGTACTTTACGACGGTTTGTTTGAATTTGTTTCCTTTTAATTTTCCCCTGACAGGAAGAGGGCCTTTCGTTTTGTCGGATTTTCTGAATAATTCGTGTAAAATCTCTTCAGGAATTCCGACGTATGGATTGATGCCGATCTTAAGAATCGTCGCGGAGAATGATTTCATTTTTCGTTTAAACGCGTAATATTATTTATAATGACTGTTTGGTCGGCATTTCAGTTTTACCAATCAAGCTCTGTCCATCATAAATAAATCCGTGAAAGCAAAATTATTTCTGACCGGCCCTACGAAGGAGTAAATCTAACTGCTTGATCTAACCTCACCTGTAAGAGCGAACGGGCTCTTTGGCGGCTTTTGTTCCATCATATTCCCCTCAATTGAGAGTGGTTTTCCTTCTGTGGTTTGAGGATCGTATTTCAACGAAAACGGTTTTGACGATTCTTATGGCAGGACCAATGATCGCGCTTGTGTTAAACCGGGGAGCCTGTTTTCATCGCAACCCAGCCGACTCCGATGTGTTCCTTCGTTCGTAACCGATCGATGAGTGCCCCTGTATGATGCTGAATGTGGCGGATATTGTAGAACTGGAGTTCCAGCTTCTTGAACGGCAGCCAGTAAAATCCCGATTCTGCATTCAAGTCCATTGCAGAAACTTTTTCCTCGGCTTCTTTTTTGCACACGTCAAGGTATTCGAGAATTTCTTCCTTGCTGTATGGTTCTCCGATCTCCGGCTTTGTATACGGCGGCCAGGGAAGGTTGCCGAGAAATTGGTGGCCCTCCCTGTGCTTCTTCCATGGAACAAATTGTTTCTCCGTTTCCTGCAAGTAGAGGTGAGTGTAGAAGAGAGCGTGATATGCAATGTGCCAGAACTTGTTTTTGAAGTCTTTGCTGCTCCATAGAGAAGGGGGACATTCGGTGATCGCACTTCGCAGCATCTCGAGAGAGGCATAATATTGAGATTTGATGACGTCTTTCGTGTCCATGCAGACTAATTCCTTTTATCTTTGAACAATGTATTGCCTTTCACCAGCCATGAAACGCCGAATGCCAATAGTGCAATAGATTCAAGGATCAACACCGGGTTGAACGCTGCAAGAAAAGTCTCCCGCAAAAAAAACGTATACACCGTGATACAAACGATCGCAAGAAACATGACAATTCCACAAAGACGATAGATTATGTTCCGTCGCTTTTTTTCTTTTCCCATGACACCGGGATGACGTCTCGTGAAAAGGAAGAGCGAATTGAACGATAGGGCAAGAAAGAAAAGTGTACCGAATATCAAATGGATCTTTTCGGAAATATTGTCATCGATAAAAAACAATCCGACCCTGACAACTTTGCCGGAGAACATTGCCGTCGGAAAAAAAATCATCCCCAGCGCGAATATTCCGCTCATCTTCGCGACGATGTCGTCAATTTTTTCATACCCTTTGTACGAGATGAGAAACAGAGCCACCCCGCTCAATATTCCCACCAAAAGATCACGCATGCTTGTGTAATAATAACCACTGATCGATCCCTGGACGCCGGGTTCACCTTGTGTAATTCCTCCGAGGACGACGATAAAAGGGAGTGTGATTCCCAGAATACCTATTAATCTCCGCATCGCTAAATATGAGACGATCAGACTTTTTTCTCGATTTGTCGACATACAATTTTTTTGCTTAATGAAATACCAACGTTTTTTGTGATTCGTCCCTACTTCCCGGATTGAATCGTTCTGACCAGACCGGTAAGGTCATAACCTTTCGCCTTTATTTGATCGAGCAGGGTGTTGAGGGCCGACTCATTCATGACCGGAGTTCTCGAAAGCACCCACAAGTATTTGCGGGCGGGTTCACCGATGACGGCATAACTGTAGTCGGGTGCGAGAGCAATGATCCAATAATCGCCCCACACAAAAGGAAGGAAGGAGAGGAATGCGGGGGCGAACCGGACTTTGAGTTTTGACTTTGGCGCATCGTCGCCGGAAAGCTTTGCTTCCCCCTCCGCTTCTTCGATCTCTCCGTTTTCTTTTCGGCAGCGGTTGACAACTTTTATTCTTCCGTTGTCGAGCAATGTATACGTTGCCGTCACATCGCCGGCACACTGTTTCTGAAATCCGTTCGGCAATCGGGCGATCTCATACCATACTCCGGCGTACTTGTTGAGGTCCACAGTAGGAACGACCTCCAGCAGCTGTTTCGGTTGCTCCTGAGCGCTGCTTAGAGCAACGGGCAATGTGAGAACTGCCAAGAAGAAATACATGCGTGTCCTCCGGTCTTTGAGCGTGTGTGATAATTTGTTGTTAGTCTTCATCCGTAGCCTTTTTATTCGTCTCCCTCGTTTCCAGGTTTCACTTGGGAACGAGATATTAATAGTGATGCCGTGACTTGGTGTCACGGCACCGCTTGACTCGCCGCATTTTCTTGGATGAGATAGAGGCGGTTATCTTCAACCTTATACAACAGCGGAGCTATGACAATTTTTGGGTACCGTAAGCGGAGCCGTTTCACTTCGCTCAAAACAAAATCTACTTCGTTCCCGATTTCGAACATCGGGGCGAAGTGGAAAAAATGTTCTTCAGCCGATTGCTCCTGCCAGCCCGCCGCATCGACTAGTCCTTGAACAAATTGTTTTTTGCGCGCGATAAGGTTGACCATCCCGCATTGAGTATGCCCGATCAATGCAATACATCGGACCCCTCCAACAGCGATAGCATACGAAACTTTGAATTCGCTGTACCTCAAATTCGCGCCCCCTGTACGAATGATGAATGCAAAATTATCGGGGATGTGAAGATGCTTTCGATTGTCCATGCACATCCCGATCAACAAGCTAGCATTGGTGTACGGATCCAGCTTCCGTCCGAGGTTATGGTACTCGAGCAGGAGTCCGATCGGAGTTTCCCTGTATTGGGGAAGAATATCTTCTTTTGATGCAACCGTGATCAGTCTGTCCATTCTATTCTCGTTTGTAAACTCCTTTTAAATTGTCTCGCGCAAAGGCGCAGAGTCGCAAATTGATTATCAAACAAAATCTTGGCACCTTCGCGGCTTAGCGAGAGGTATACTTAGAAACTATCTCAAAAACTCTGATAAATGTCATTCTGAACGGAGCGAAGCGGAGTGAAGAATCCATGACAATCATGCACCGTGAATCTACGAGGCTTTAGTGTCGTGGATGCTTCTCCCGCCGCAAAACGGCGGGATCAGCATGACATTTACAAGTGCATTCTATATCGAAACCATTTTTGAGATAGCTTCTAATTTTTATCCCATCGGAAATGCCACTCCAGACAACCGGGCACATTCTGAAATGTATTTTTCCTGTACAGCGGTATCGGCAGCAGCCGGGAGAAAACTTCGTAATTTTTTATGATAAAAATATTTTCCCGAGACCAATGCTTCTTTTTCCCGACTCGTGGCGAGCCAAACTTGTGTTTTAGGAGCTTCCTCAAGACTGTCGGGCGCTCCGGGTCCTCCCATTTTTGTAGCAACCCAGCCCGGCTCCAGCGCGTTGGACAAAACGTCTTTCCATCTTCGGGCGACAGCAAAAGCGAGGATGACATTGTGCAATTTAGTATCAGCGTAGGCGATCGACCCATTCCACGAGCGGGTATTCCATGTTAAATCTCGCAGGCTCGCATCGCCGCTTCGATGCATGCCCGAGCTTGTGTAGATCAAACGCTTCGGTTTGTTGATCAGACACGTGAGAATGTACGGCGCTAATGAATTTACGGCAAATAGTTGCAATAAACCATCGACCGTTTCGATACGATGCGATTCGCGATAGCCAACGCCTGCATTGTGAATGACGGCATCGAATGTGCCGAGAGCATTTATTTGTTCCGCAACGTGTTTGGTTTCCGCAATGCTTGAAAGGTCGCCGACCACTGCGGTTGCAGCTCCGGGAACATGGGACAATGCTTCGGTCGCCCGCTTTTGATTGCGGGCGTGTAATACCACATGGTGCCCATCTGCAATCAGCAATCGAGCGGCCATTAAGCCTAATCCATCGGCGGAACCGGTGATGAAAATTCTAGACATGCAACTTAAATACCTACGAACTTTTATGATGGGCTAGTTTTTGGGGCTTTGCGAAATAAGGGCGAAGCGACGAGCAATCGTCACTAAATAAAGGGAATTGTCCCCCTGTATGGATCCCTTTAGGACTTCGGCAAAGAACGCCCCGCAATGACCTGCAGTGACTCATTTTCAACGTAATGTCATTCCGGCTTTTGCTGGCATGACATCCGTTTTTGATTCAGTCTTCTCAAATTGAGCTACCACCCAATGACCTTTTCTCTAAAATACCCACTATTATAATGGACCGGAGCTAAACTGCGGCGGCGCAGGTACAGCAGTCGACGGTAACCAGTTGTTTCGCGCGTGCAAAATCGTTGACGGCCTCTTCCGTCAGTGAGCGCTTTTCGCCATCATGCTCCGCGTGACTTGAGCGACTGGTTAGGCCGCAGTTCGCAGCCGTGACTAACGAGCCTGCTCATTGGCCTTGAGGCGGCTGCCATAGCTCGACCTTGTTTCCCTCTGGATCAATGACCCAGGCAAACTTCCCGTACTCGGATTCGTCAATCTTCTCGAGCACATTGCAGCCTTCTTGCTTCAAGGCCTTGACCAAGGCGAGGAGGTCTTCCACTCGGTAGTTGACCATGAAGGGAGCAGAGCTCGGAGCAAAGTGATTACTTTCTTGCGGATCGATGAGCCAAGCAGTTGTGCCTGCAACCGGCTTGCCCTCGGCGTCGGTCCAATCGAAGGCAGCTCCGCCCCAGGCTTGGACATCGATTCCCAAGTGCCGCTTGTACCAAGCCTGCAGCGATGGAGCGTCTTTGGCCTTGAAGAAGATGCCGCCGATGCCAGTGACTCGTTTCATGTGACCTCCTACGTGTGGTGGTGGTGAGTGGAATGTTTCTTCTGCCGCCTAACTATATATTATATTATTATTGATTTTTTTCAGCGTCTCCTCTTCCCGTGACGTCCATCGGCCCGGTGCAAGTGTGATAAAAGTAATGGTTCTCTCTTGTTTTGTCAAGCAACGCTGGAAAGAGAGTGCTGTGGTATGTGCTGTTCACAAAGAGCTTTAGCCGTCAGCTATCGGCTGTCGTTCCCATTGTTCTTATACGTGAAATTGCTCGTTATTTGAGTACGATAATTTTTTTAGTCTCGATGTATTCCCCTGCCTGGAATCTGTAAAAGTATGTCCCGCTCGAAATGCCGGCCGCGTTGAACGTTACCGAATGCATCCCCGCACTCTGCTCTCCATCCACGAGCGTGGCGATTTCTCTTCCGAGCACATCGTACACTTTTAACGTCACGCGACTGTTCACTGGCACCTGATACCTGATGACTGTCTCCGGGTTGAACGGATTTGGAAAATTCTGATACAACGCGTACTGATCGGGCAATTGAGAATGACGGTCGTTCACGGATGTGGCAATGTCGGCAATTGGAATCCGCCACGCGCCGCTCGCCGTGCCTGCAAAGAGATATTTCTTGCTGGCCGCAACGCTGTTCACCGCGGCGCCTCCGAAAGCAGAGCTGACGACGGGGGTCCATGTCTTTCCCAGATCGGACGTTACGTAGAATCCCAGGTAACCGATACAAGCAAACAGAAGGCTGTCTGACTCCGCAAACATGCAGTATTCCAAATCATCCGGAAGTCCAATCTTTCGCGGCACCCATGTTGTATCGTTTCCGCTGTACATGAAAACACCATCCCACGTTCCGGCAAAGATCGCCGTGTCAAACACAATCAACGCGCCGGCATCGCACCAATGGCTTCCGAGACCCACATATCTCCATGTTGAATCTCCCGGGTGCATTACATGAGCACCTCCGAGAATGTCCAGCGTGGCGAAGATCCCTGACTCAGCGGAGACGATGCCGAGGACATTTACCATGTATATTGCACTGGATGAATTGAGGGTTGCAAGTCCTTTATTATCCGCTATCCACGAAGTCCCGAAGTCTGTGCTTAGATAAACTCCGGCATTAGTGGCCGCGTAAAGGGTAGAATCGACGTTCGCAAGTTGGTTTATCGAAGTTGAGACCCATATAAAACCGGCGTTGAATGTCTCCCACGTGTCCCCATTGTCCGAGGAACGGTATACTCCGGCATTGGTGCCGGCAAAAATGTATTTGCCCACAGAATTAAGTGATTGTATTGTGTCTGCGGTAATTTCGCCGGCCACGTTCATCCATGTCTCCCCGCCGTCGGTCGAGCGGTAGAGAGAATGTTGGTGGCCGCCCACGAACAACGTACTGTCCGATATCACGAGAATGCACGTAACAGGAATATACTGCATTTGTGGAATTTCAGACCACTGCGCGACCGCGTCGTTCGTGCTCAGAGCAAAAATTGATAGCATCAATTAATCCGAAAAGAAATAATGTTTTCATTTTTCCCTCCCTCTATATTTTCAGGACTTTCTTTCTCAAATACCTGAAAGATCATTGCGAGGTATTTTCTGTAAACGCAACTCTCATTTTTGGGGAGATTGCTTCGTCTCCCGACGAAAAACGTCGGGATCCCTGCAATGACAATATTTCTATTTTTGAGGCTACTTCTAATAAGGTGCCCGACATCTTTCACCATGTTGTTCCCTGCTCATGTTTGCTCATTGTCTCTTCCCCGCCATCGTTCTGTACTCCTGCGCTTTCGCATTGTCTCCAAGCGCCGCGTAACATGCTGCGGTGTTGAGATACCCTCCCTGAAAATTCGGGTCGAGCCGAACCGATTCAAGAAAATACGGAAGGGCCTTTGCATAATCTTTTTGGTTGGCAAAGACGGCTCCAATGTCGTTTTTGATCTTCGGCGATGAGGGGGATAATTTTTCAGCTTGCTGCAGATAGAAGAGTGCTTCGTCAAAATGCCCCGTCTGTGCAAGGAGAACGCCGAGCGGTGCCATAAAGTCCGGAATCGACGGCCTAAGCCGGACGAGTACTTTGTATGCATCAATTGCTTTGTTGAAATTTCCGGCTGCCTGTTCTATGCGTGCACAATTCAGCCACACACGATCGTTTATGGAATCGAGCGCGACGTACCGCTCATAGCAAGCCGCGGCCTGGATAAATTCGCGGCGATCGCGATGGTAGATCGCAAGCTCTTCGTAAGCATCAAGGCAGGCTTGAGTCCCCCAAAGCTTTTTCTCCTCAAGAATTTCAAATCGGGCTACCGCGCTCTGCGCATCTGCATTGAGGGTGACCCAGGATCCCGTTTGAAGGAGCGTGACGACCCCGAGAACAACAGGGCACGATGTCTGGTATCTCTGTTATCTGAGACGGCGGTCCAGATTGCGATCGCCGCGACGGGAATTCCCACGCTGAACGGCGCCGCGATATCCCAATCCCTGCTCATCCCAAGTGTGCAATTCAACACGCCAATCAAACCGACACCGCAACCCATCGCAAGGAGAAGGAACCATTGGGATGTTTCCAGCGGCTTCCGTTTTTTCAGCGTTGCAACGATAGCAACAACGAGAAGTGCAACGGAGGCAGGAGTGCAAAGAAGAAATAGGTTCGCCACATCCGCCGCATGGCTCAGCGAGAACATGCCATAGGCCTGATGTTTTCCGGCAGGGCTGCCAAAAGGAAGGATATTGGTGCCAGCGTCGTTAAAGACTTCTCGGAAAAAGGAAGGAGAGTACCCCGACACCGCAAGCAAGGCAATGAATATGGCTCCGGAAATAAACAGTGCTGCACCGGTTTCTGCCGCTTCTCCGCGCCGAAATCCAACATAGGCGAGATACACGAGTGCAGGAAAAAATGCCGCCGCTCCGAAATTCATCGACATCAAGAGGCCATATGCGGCCATGGCCCAATAGATCGGGATTTTTTCTTTCAGGTAACCGGCCCCGAGAAGAAGAAAGAGAAATATTCCGACATACCCGGGCGCATAGTTTTCGACATAACCGAAAAAAAGTATGCTCACTCCTGATGCAAGGAGAAAGAAAAAAATCAAAATCCTGTCTGTTTCCTCGGCGACGAAAATTCCGATTCCTTTCCAGGCGATGATCGTGAAGACGATTCCTGAAATCGCGCTCAACCACAGGTACGCATCTTCGGGAGGAGTGAAGCTCTCAAGAAATGTAAAAAGACGGCAGAGTTGGAATACAAGAAAACCGACGAAGGGCTCCCGTGCAAATCCGGTCAAATTAAGATTTTCCATGTTCTCGGGGAGTTTCAGGCTTTGCAGCTGCAAGTAGCCGTCTCCGAGAAAATATGTCGACGCTCGGAAATGGTCGAAGATAAACGCCATCCCAACGACCGCGATAATCCCCAGGATCCACCGCACCACCGGCGAACGGCCCTCCTCCAATTCGGCGGCTGATCGAATGAGGTCGATCAAATAAAACTGGACCGAGGGGATCATGATGATAAGCATCAGAAGCGAGACGATAACGCGGACTTCGATACTGTAGAAGGCGAGAAAATGAACCCCCCAATTCCATGCCGTCGGCTCAAACGCCGACCAGAGGTCCATCGCAATGAATGAGCCCACAAAAAAATAGATGATTGGAAAAATGAGTTTCTCTTCGGTTTCGCCTGTATCGATTGGAGTTAGGTTTGACATGGAAGATGCCTGTGAGAGAGGTCTTGAGTGCTGAGTGCTAAGTTCTGAGTTCTGAGTTCTGAGTCCTGAGTCCTGAGTCCTGAGTCCTGAGTCCTTAGTCTTAAATCGCGAGTCTTAAGTTTGACGGAGCGGTGCGACTTATGTTACTCAAACTCTTCAAAATTTTCCCCAGATGCAAATGGAAGGCAGCGTTACAGTTTGTTTTTTTAAGAAAAAGTCATTGCGAGGCGTCCTTTGCCGAAGCAATCCCCTATGTAAATGGAGATTGCCACGTTGTACGTGGTGGCGTAAAGCGCCACTTCGCTCCACTCGCAATGACCCTCAAACTATAACACTTCCAAATTGCATGCTATGCACGCAGGCGGGTAGATTGAAATCCTCCGCTTGCTTTTAGAAATCGTAGAGCTTAAGCAAGATAGTTAAGCGTTGGAGTGGAGAGCTATTTTATTTCCCTCAGTGTCTATAAAAAATGCCATATACCCGATTTGTTTATCGATCAGCGTTTTGGGTATCGTTACTTTTCCCCCTGCCTTCTCAATACGGTCGAGCACCAGCTGCATGTCTGGGTTTGCGTTGAGATACACAATAGCACCCGTCGTACTCGGTTTATGCATCTGGCTTTGTACGAGCGCCCCGCTCACTGTTCCATTGCTGCCGTCCGTCGGAAACATTGCCATCTTCATCCCCATCCAATCCCCGGACCTTAAAGTAATTTCAAAGATCGTTTCGTAAAATTTTGTCGCTCTTGTAATATCGGTCACCGCTATCTCGAAATAGTTTATAGCGTTTGTGTCTTTATCCATTTTCTTGCCCATCGCTGCCGCCTTTCTATTTGTGATAAAATGAATTTACACCGCTTCAGTAGATTTGCTGAATCGTATGACGTGCATCCAGCTTAGTAACTTTATCAACGGATATGTCGGGTCGATCTCAAACAAGCGAACTGCAAAATTCGTCCTGCTCGGAAACTTATGATGGTTGTTTTGAAACAGCTCGCCGAGCGTGAGGAAGTCAAACGGAAGAGAATTTCTCGATTTGTCTCCGGTATCACGGAAGTTCACATAACCGTATTTATGCCCGCACCAATTGACGATACCCCCGTGGATCGGCCCCATGATGAAATGAAATGGAAGAAGGAGAAAGAACCATGCGCTCGGCGCGAAGACAATGTAGAAGAGGATGTACGAGCCGACCCACAAGAATCTTACCGCCCATGTATCCGCAAATTTGTCGAACGTTTTCCATTCCGGAATATTTTTATCGAAACCTTTTTCCGGTTCGACTCTATGAAGTAAATAATCGAGGTAGATGTCCTTCGTTCTCCACATCATCTTAAACATGCTGCGAAAATAATGCGGGGAGTGCGGATCCTTTTCGGTGTCGCTGTAAGCATGATGCATCCGATGCATGATCGCGTAGGCACGCGGGTTGAGAAACGAAGACCCTTGTGTGATAAACGTTGCAAGGTAGAACGCCCTTTCCCAGAACTTTGACATCGTAAACATTTTGTGCGCCGCATAACGGTGCAAGAAGAACGTCTGACAAAAGAGCGATAAGAACCAGTGCGCTGCAAAAAAGACAACGATGACCATAGTTTCCCTTTAGAGTTCGTTGAAGCAATGCGTAATGGAAGAACGGAGGGATGTGCAGATGATGAATATGTATGTAACCCCAATTTTGCGGTAATCGTTCCATGTAACCTCGTCAAGGTTTAAAACCTTGATGGGGTGTACGTTACTTCCCCTGAGTTTTGTCCAACGCGTCGTAATACTTTCGTATCAAATCCTGGTAATCTTTCGAGTACCCTTCCTCGATCGCTTTCAAGAGATCACGCCGGAGCTGATTTTGCGCCGATTCATCCTGAACCTCTGCCGGGCTGGGGCGCACCGGCGTTGTACCAGCCGTCGATGTGCGGCGCTGCTCGTAATCCCGTTCGCGCATCGATGTCTGCGCGTCGAGCATTCGGGATAGTATTTTTTGCTGTTGCCTGATTGTATTCGGATTGACGTTATTCTGCTGCAGGTTTTCAACGACTTCTTTCATCTCGTCGGCAATTTTCTGGAGGTCCCCCAGTATCCTGTTTCTATCCTGGCTCTCTTGTGCTTCCTTGTTGAGTTCCTCCATCGACTTTCGCACTGCATCCTGTTGATTCGCCAGCCTTCCCATTTCTTCAAGCTGTTCCTGCGACAATCCTTTCCCCTGGGGCAGCTGTTCGGTTTGCAGGTTAATGCTTTCCTGCTGCCCCGCCATCCGGCGAAGCTGCTGTAGCAGAGATCCGCCGGGTCCGCTCTGGCCTCCCTGTTGCATTGCATCCATTGCCGACTCCGTCAGTAAGGCTGCTTTGTTCAACGATGCCATTGACTCGGCTTGTTCCGCGCTTGAATATTGGCTGCTGCGCCGCTCGAGCCCGGCCATCGCCTGCGACATGCTCCCCATCGCTTTCCCAACCGCTTTTCCCATTTCCGGTGTTACCGCGAACGATTTCTGGCTCAGCCCCATCAGGTTGTTCGTGACGTTCGTGAGGTCATTTTGCAAACCCAATTGCTTTTCCGCATTTTCCCTGAATTGTTCCGAATTTGGCGGGAACGACCGCGATTGATTCTTCAAATCTTCCTGTCGTTGAGAGATTTCCAACAGATCTTGCATCGCTTTGTGCAGGGCGTTCATTGCTTCGTTCATTTCGTTGCTCAGCATCTGTTCCTGCATTTCCGACATTCGGCGGGACATCTGCTGCATGCCTTTGCTTGCTTTATCCTGCATCTGAAGCGCTTGCTGTTGTTGCTGCTGCTGAAGCTGCTGCGAGCTTTGCTGGATCGATTGTTCCATTGCACTATCGTGCGCAGCCTCCTCGGCTTTGTCGAGCGCCTTCATCGGCATCTCCTCGGGGAACTCTTCCATTTTTTTCCGCAATTCCTCGAGCTGTTGCTGGATGTCCGCCAATTGTTTGTTGATGTCCTCTTGTTTTTTCGCAAGCTCTTCCGCTTTTTTCTTATCGGAGAGCGACGCTTCGGCGGTTTCCTTCTGCAGGTTTTCTTGCTGTTTCTGGAGCTCGTTCGTCCGCTTCACCATCTCGTCCATTTTTTGCTCCACCTGGATTCTCTTGAGGAGTTCCATCGTTCTTTCGATGCTTTGGCGAAACGCTTCTTCTGAAAATTGTACTTGTTGCATCGCCTGGCGCAGCTGGTCGGGCGAGACGTTCTGCATCGCTTGCTCCATCCGTTTCATCGCCTCTTGAAATTCGGGCGAATTGATTTGCTGGAGCATGTGTTGGAGTTCGGTATATTTTTGCAACGTTTCGCTCGAGAGAATGTTGTTCTTCTGCATCGCTTGTGTCATTGTATCGAGAGTCTTGCTCACTTCATCGATTTTTTTTGTCAGCTCCTGATAGCGCTTGAGGGTTTCTTCGGCCTTCTTCTGCTTTTGCCAATCGAGAGGTTGATTCTTCTTCATTTCCTGAGAAATTTCATTGAGGTCTTTCTTCAAATCTTTCTCTTCATTGAGCGATTTATCCAGTTTCTCGATCGCGTCGTTTTGTCCCTTGTCGGCATCTGCGAACACTTCATCGAGCGAAGGAAGTCTGAGCAAATACGTTTCGCTGATTCCTTTTTTAGGTCCGGAAACATTGTCGTTATCAAATACTTCAGCGTGGTATTCCACGACGTCCTCCGGAACCAATCCCATGGGCGAGACATCCCACTGGAAACTGATATCGGCGTCGGTGGAATTGTTACTGTCGACTGTCATCGGTATCGAGATCGATGAAAAGCTGCTGTCCGGCCGTTCATACCGCGAATGAACCAACCGGTATGCAAGATTCAACGATGTAAACCCGAAATCGTCGTGGATTTTCAGGCGTAACGGCACCTCCATTTTATCGACGACATCGATGTTCTTGCCCGGATATGTGATCGCGACCGTAGGGACTTCGTCGATCATCGCGTCAAGCTTGTATTCGATCGGATCAACATTTGTGAATCCCTCATTATCTTCTAGGTTGACATGATAGCTTGCTCGATGGTGAAGAATCAGCCGCCCGGTATAGGCCCCGTCGCGGGATTGCAGCGTCAGTTCTTCTCCGTCTTTGAAAATAAGCGATGCACGCTGCAATGCCTTGTTCGCATTGAGGCGCCATTGAATTGTGGTTCCCGGCAATGCCAGGACGTCGCCGACATTCTCATCGAGCGACTGTTCCGGAAGGCGGGAATATGAGGGGGGGATAAGATGAACCGTGAGCGACCGAACTACCGGCCGGTCGATCACGCTGATCGTGTACTTCGAACTTTCAATGCCTTCTGCTTCAGTAAAATATTCTGCGGATTGCCTTATGGAAGCAAGCATGTAATGAAATTGCCCCGATGAGTCCGCCTGAATTTCAACTTGATCTTCAAAAGACATATCTGTCTGCCGAACCGAAAGAGTAATTTTCTTGGGAAGAGAACGGTGCAGCGGGCTTGTCGTTTCTGCATTCTCGATAAGTGAAACTGAGACGGGCACCGATTCACCCTTAACAATCTCAGTATTTCCCGGCCGGACAAGAAATGTGAACGCCGGCGGAAGGCGAAACTCCGTGTGGAAGTGCATCAGCCGGTTTGCTGCGGGTAAAAGGTCTAATTGCGGGACGGCAAATAGAAGAACAACTGAAACGGCAACAATTGCAAGATTTCTTCCAGCCCTGCGGATACTTTTATACGATACAACGTCCGTAAAATGAATGTGGGCGGCGGCTTTTTGTAAATCGACAAATGAAGCATCGATCAATTCCGGCGAATATTCCGGACGGAAACCATGCCCTTCCGTCCCCGCTGCATTGTGCTCTTCAAAAATATCCAGGATGTTCCAGAGACGGTCCTTCACTTCAGGAAATTTTTCACCGACTCCCGCTGCAACTTCTCTTTCTGAAATGCCCGGCAGGATCTTTTTCCAACGCAGGATCGGTACAACAACAAGCCATCCGGCGAGAAGAAAAATGGACACAGCGCCGGCGATAAACAATGCTGTCCTAAAAAGAATGCTCCCGCTAAAGAGAGCTTCTACTGCGGACAAACAGGCCAACAGGCCTAAAATAACGCTTGCGGTGAGAAGCGCTCCGTACACAGCCCGCTCTATATAATGATGCGAACGGACGTCGGCAAGCCGCCGTTGCATTTCCGCATAGATTGGCGTGTTGTTGTGTATAGGGTTAATCATTTTTACAGCTGTTATGAAGCAATGGCTAAAATCTTATCTCTTACTTGATCCTCATTGCGTCAGCGCCCAAAAAAGCAGATTCGTCCCAAACCGGAGTGCTTCCTGCCTCTTCTCTTCTGGATCACCGTGCACTTCCGGATCATCCCAGCCGTCGCTTGGATTAGATTCGTATGTATAGTACACAACAAGCCGGCCTTTGTAGAAAATCCCGAATCCTTGGGGCGGTTTGCCGTTGTGTTCGTGAGTCTTAGGAACGCCGTTCGGGAAATCGAAAACGCAATGGTATAACCCGTAAGAAAAGGGGAGTTCGACAAGCTGTTCCTCAGGAAAAACCTTTTTGATCTCGCGGCGAAATGCTTTGTCCATGCCGTAATCGTCATCCGCGTAGAGAAAGCCGCCGTGTTCAAGGTATGTCCGCAGACGGCTCACCTCGTAATCGGAAAACACAATTCCTCCGTGTCCCGTCATGAACACAAACGGATACGAAAAAAATTTATCGTCTGAAATTTCAGTGAATTCGTACCTGAGGGGCAACGTCGATACCCGTATACTGTTTCGCGAAATTCAACAAATTCACTTCTTCCGAGGGGCCGTTGTACCAATCTCCCCCGCCCGAATATTTAAGACGCGCAATGCGAAACTGGGATTCAATACGTTTCGGCTGTGCCTCGGCTGTACCGAAAGCCGCCAGAGCACAGAGAACACCAAGGATGATTTTTCTCATAAGAAAATTTAGAGAATCGGGAAGGGAGAAGCAAGGAAGAAAGCTGTTCGGGGCAAAAGCCTTCGGAAGGTTATTTCATCCACCTGCATAAACATAAACGTCCCGCCCAGCCTATTCAGCCGAACGGGACGTTTCATCACATCACTCACAGGAACATCAATCCATGATTTTACGTAAGAAAGCCGGCTTGTCGGTATCACCGCGGTCGGACGTCTGCGGCGAAAAACGGGATTCGTTCGTCTGCATCGTCGGCGATGGAATCTGGAATCCTTTACGGATGTACGCCGGTTCGTCCATTTTTTTCAAGTCCTGCACTCCCGTCGGAATATGGTCGAGCACACGCACATTTTTCGACGGACGCGCCGTTGCAGAAGCTTTCCTGTTGAAACCGGTCGCGATGACCGTGACCATCAATTCTTCGGTCATCGATTCATCGATGACTGCGCCAAGAATAACGTTGGCGTCATCTCCGGCAGCTTCATGAATAATGCTCGTCGCTTCATCAACTTCAACCAGCGATAAATTTTTCCCGCCGGTGATGTTGACGAGAACGCCTTGCGCTCCGGCGATCGAAACACCTTCGAGCAGCGGGCTTGAAATCGCTGCGTTCGCCGCTTCGACGGCTCTGTTCTCTCCCGTTGCAACGCCCGAACCCATCAACGCATCTCCCATCTCCCGCATGATTGTGCGGACATCGGCAAAATCGAGATTGATGAGGCCCGGAACGGTGATTAATTCGGAAATGCCGCGGGTTGCATTGTGAAGAACGCGGTTGCAGATCTCAAACGCTTCCTCGAGCGGCGTAGTTTTTTCGACGATCGAAAGAAGTTTTTGATTCGGAATGACGATGAGCGTATCGACTTGTTTTTTCAACTCTTCGAGTCCGTACTCCGCCTGCGTTAATCGTTTCTTCCCTTCGCAGTTGAATGGTTTCGTGACAATGCCGACGACAAGCGCACCAAGGCTCTTTGCAATGTTCGCAACGACCGGCCCGCCGCCGGTGCCCGTGCCGCCGCCCATGCCTGCGGTAATAAACACCATATCGCTCCCCGCCAGAGCACGTGCAATTTCTTCACGGTCTTCCTCAGCCGCCCGGTGACCGATGCTCGGGTCTGCCCCGGCGCCGAGGCCCCGGGTAAGAGTTTTTCCGATCTGAATTTTATTCGGAGCGCTCGTTCGCTCGAGAGCCTGCGTGTCGGTGTTGATGCAAATAAAATCGACGCCGCTGAGCCCTTTGTCAATCATGCTGACAATCGCGTTGCTCCCGCCGCCTCCAACTCCCACTACACGGATCTTCGCGCCGCCGTCTTTGGGGTTGTCAAGTTCTATCATGGTACTCCTTTGTGTTTAGTGAGTGATGGTTGTGATGTTAATAATTTCGGATATCAGTATTCCGTGTCCAGTATTCGGGAACTATTTTAATAAACTTTTTTGTAAACCGACTAACATTGCTATCACTTCGTCGATTTTCTTAAACACATTTTCTTTTTCGCCGGTGCCGATAAATTTATTCTCATACGCAATATCTAAACAACCGATGCATTCGTACGCTGATCGAATGGAATAACCCAGAAATCTTGAAAATTCTTTTCGTGAATAATTGCCGGCGCCTTCTGCAATATTTAAAGCGATTGAATCTCCGGCTCGATTCATTTGCGACGTAAGTGAATACAATTCTTCTTTTGGAAACTGCTTTGTCAATTGACGAATTTCATGTGTTAACGTTAAAGCCTTTTGATATACTATTAATTCTTTAAATCGATGCATCTTCCCCCCGGAATTCCTATTCTCATCTGACTTACTGAATACAGTCTACCGACTACTTACTTACAACTCGTCAAACCATCCTTTCATCCTCTTCAAAATTGTCGGAAACTTTCCGTCCATTTTTGTTCCTCTGATGTTTTCAATATTAGGCCGCTGGCGATGTTTGATGGCGTGGTGGACGAGCCCGACGCCGGTTGCGTACATCGGATTTTCTATTTCACGGACAAGCCCGCCCCGGAATCCCTGCGGAATCCCGATTTTCACGGGCATCCCGAGCACCTCGCGGGCAAGGTCGGCCGTACCTTTAATGAGCGATCCTCCGCCCGTCAGCACAACTCCAGCCGATAAGTGCTTCTGGTATCCGGAGCGCTTGATTTCCATCGCCGCGATCTCCAATATTTCTTCCATCCGCGGTTGAATAATCTGACACAATAAACGCTGGTCGATATCCAGCGGCGGCCGTCCGCCGATACCGGGAACCGTGATTGGTTCGTTCTCCATAATGGACGGCAAGTGTGCATGGCCATGCGTGATTTTCAACTGTTCCGCCTGATCGGAAAGAATTCCCAATCCGCGGCGAATATCGTCGGTTACTTTTTTCCCGGCAATGCCGATAACCGCCGTATGCCGGATCGTGCGGTCTTCAAAGACCGCAAGGTCTGTCGTACCTCCGCCGATATCAACGAGTGCAACACCGACTTCTTTTTCCTCTTTATCGAGAACGGCGTCGCTCGACGCAATCGGTTCAAGCACGATATCGCTCACCGAAACGCCTGCACGCTGGACGCATTTCAAAATATTTTGCGCCGCAGATACAAGCCCCGTAATAATGTGAACATTCGCCTCCATGCGGACGCCGGACATCCCAACCGGGTCGTAAACACCGTCCTGCCCGTCAACAATGAATTCCTGGGGGATGACATGAATAATTTTTCTGTCGGACGGAAGCGCAACTTTCTTCGTGTCCTCAATCAGCCGGTCCACGTCGGCCTGTGTGATCTCCTGGTCCGGCCCGCTGATTGCAATAACGCCGCGGCTTTGAAAGCTCTGGACGTGGTCCCCCGCGATCCCCGCCACCACGGTATGAATCTTTGCACCCGACTGCAGCTCCGCTTCGCGGACAGCCGTCTGGATGGAAGCAATTGTTTTTTCAATATGCGTGATGACGCCTCGGGTCAATCCTTCCGATTTACTCTTGCCGATGCCGAGAATGTTGACCTCGTTGTTTTCGCTCAACGATGCGACGATCGCGCACACTTTGGTCGTACCGATATCCAATCCAACATAAATATTTTCCATGCTGCTTCCTTTTCTGCGAATGAGTCCTACTTAAGACGATTTCTTGATGCTGTGAGAATCCGCCGGTTTTGCCGATGAAACAACCACCTGGTCGTCAAAACGGATGTCGATATAGCGAATATCCTGGGAACCTTGCTCGGCGACGAATTTTTTCCAGAAGGCGTCGAGTTTTACCATTTTCTTTACCGCATCTCCTCGCCCGAAAATGATCGGGACACCGGTATCGGCGGAATAGAGCACCATGTCGTGGCCGCTGTGAATTCGTACTTCCGAAACGAGGCGATAGAGTTCGCTGCTGACACGCTGGGCGGTTTCCAACGCTTCCAGTGCTGCGAGCACGTCAGCGTGCGTCGTGCGCTGCCCGACTGTTACATCGGCAAGCGAATCGATTCCGCTGATCACAGGAAGGTCAAAGATTGCCTGCGATGAAACGTGCGGAAGGACGTAGCCTTCTTCATCAACATACGGCATATCGGCCTTCCCGGGAAGAGAAAGAAGCGCCATCGGCGTTCGCTCTTGTATCGATATTCTGATCGTTGCCGGCGCATCTCGCGTCACGACCACGTCTTTTACAAAATGATTTTGTTGAATGTTTTTCTTTATTGACAGCAAATCGATGTCGTACATTTTTGTCTTCAGCGAAACGTGTGCGAGCGCGACGACTTCCTCCTTCGTTACGATGTGCTCGCCTTCAACAATAATGCCGCTAACGGTAAGGTGGTCTTTCCATTGCATTGTTCCAAACCATGCGGCCAGTGCGAGGATGAATAGCAGCGCGAATATTCCGTACACCTTCTTTCCGTGCACCGGCTCTATCGGCTGCATGTTGGATTCCAGAAGCGTCATTGCACCGCCTCGGCGATTCTTCTTCTTCAAATCCCACTAATTTAACCTCGAGTTCAAGCTTAATGCCGCTTCGTTCAAACACCTTCTTCCGCGCAAGGCGGACCAAATCAAAAACGTTGCGCGCCGTCGCATCTCCGTGATTGACGATGAAATTCCCGTGCCGTTCGGAAATCTCGGCCCCGCCGATCCGTTTGCCTTTCAATCCTGCTTCTTCCACAAGCTTGGCTGCAAATGTTCCTTCCGGATTCTTGAACATGCTTCCTGAATTCGGCAAGTTCAGCGGCTGCGATTGATTCCGTTTCAACAACAATTCCCGCCGGCGTTTTAAAAGCTCCGATAAATTGCCTTGCGGCAATGCGAACGAGGCATTCAACACCACGTCACGGGAAAACCCCGACCGCCGGTACGAAAACCCCGCCTGTGCTTTTGATATTTTTTGGATCGCATCATCCCGATAAATTTCCACTTCGATGAGATGGTCGGAAATTTCTCCGCCGTATGCTCCCGCGTTCATGATCACCGCACCGCCGATCGTCCCGGGAATTCCCGCTAACATTTCTACGCCGGCTTTTTGGTGCTGAATGCAAAAATCGACAAACCTGCCCAGCCGGACGCCCGCGTCTGCGACAATCGTATCGCGATCAATAGCCACGTTTCCCAATCCTTCCTCAAGATTGATGGCCGCCCCTCGAAACCCCTTGTCGCTGATAAGAAGGTTGGAGCCTTTTCCGATGATCATGAAACGGTAATCAAATTTTTTAAAGAAACGGACCACTTCGATCAAGTCGAATTTATCGGCCGGTTCTAAATAGAAATCCGCCGGGCCGCCGATTCGAAACGAGGTGTACTTCGCAAGCGGCTCAGCAACCGCAACATGCCCGCGAAAAACTTTCCGTATGTCTTGGACAGAAACCATAGTGGAATTATGAATTTTAAATTATGAATTAGGAATGAGCGGTATTCTTAAATTCCTAATTCATAATTCTTAATTGCTTTAAGAACTCTTCTCCGTATTTCCAGATATCTCCAGCGCCCATGGTGATGACGATGTCTCCGGGGCGGGTGTTCTTTTTCAAATATTCCGGAAGTTGTTTCTTGTCCTGAATATAGTGGACATCTTTGTGCCCGAATTGCTTCGCGGCATTGGCGATCAGCTCGCCGGTGACTCCTTGAATAGGTTCCTCGCGTGCCGGGTAGACGTCGGTCAGCACGAGCACATCCGCAAGGAGAAACGCTTTACCGAATTCCTCATAAAAATCCCGGGTGCGCGAATACAGGTGCGGCTGAAAAACGCACACAACTCTTCTCCGCCAACCGGATTTTACTCCTGAGAGTGTTGCCCTGCATTCGGTCGGGTGATGGGCATAGTCGTCGTATACCGCAATCCCGTTTACCTCTCCTTTTTTTTCCCAGCGGCGGTACACCCCTGTAAATTTTTCAATGCCCGCTTTCACTTTTGAAAAAGGAACTCCGAGTTGTAGGCCGACTGCGATCGCCGCAAGCGCATTTTGGATGTTGTGTTTTCCCGGAATCTGCAACGTTATTTGTCCGAGGTCGTTAAAGCCGCGGGCAACGGTGAACGTACTGGTATTTTCTTTGTGATGAATGTCAATCGCCTGAATATCCGCCTGGGGCGTCAGGCCGTACGACAAGAGTTTTTTCTTGCTAATCTGCGGCATAATATCTTGCAGCGCGGGTTCGTCAAGGCACAGGACGATAAAGCCATAGAACGGAACCTTGTTCGCAAATTGAATAAATGCGCCCTTGATATCCTCAAGGTCCCGGTAACAATCAAGATGATCCGTTTCAAGCGTTGTCAAAACGGCAATCGTCGGCGTAATGGACAAGAACGAACGGTCGAATTCGTCCGCTTCGACAACGATGAAATCTCCTTTGCCGAGCCGTGCATTTGTTCCGCCAAGTCCGTTCAGCTTTCCGCCGACGATGACCGTTGGATCGAAACCGCCTTCCAGCAGCACAAGGCTCACCATCGATGTCGTTGTCGTTTTTCCGTGTGTGCCTGCGATACCGATGCCGTATTTCAGCCGCATCACTTCCGCCAGCATTTCAGCCCGGCGGACGATCGGAATTTTCCGCCTCGTGGCTTCTGCAAGTTCGGGATTCTCCGGCGCAACAGCAGATGAGTAGACCAGCGTGTCAACATCGGCGGCTAGATTCTCCGCTTTATGTCCTTCATAGATTGTTGCACCGAGCGATTGGAGATGTTCCGTCACTTCACTTAACGCTCTATCCGATCCGCTCACCGCAAAGCCCTGGTCGATCAATATTTCCGCAATACCGCTCATGCCGATACCGCCGATGCCGACAAAATGAATTTTTTTAATTGAACTGAACATATCCGCGTATTAGGTTTTTCCAAAGAAGCATTACTTATTTCTTATTTCTTATCTTTTCTTATCTCTTATCTCTTATTTCTTATCTCTTTCTTCTTACTCCCTACTCCGCACCCTGAACCTCCGCCGTTCGCCTTTGGGAACCCTGGCGGCAACATTTTCCATCTCCGCTATTAGCTCTTTCTCTCGTTCATACCTCCCGACACGAATCCTGTATAGTCGCCGCCGCCCTTGCACTTTAAACACGATGACCTGAAATCTTCCCGCTGTCTGCACCGACCGTTCCCGCCCGATGTGAAACCATTCGATCTCCGAAAGCGGGATCTCCCTTCTTGTAAACTTATGCTGAAAAATAATCGCCGCCTGTTCAATAATAAGCTTCCGGTCTCGTATTTTATTGAGAAACAGCGTAACGAAGGCCACCACAACAAAGAAGCCGATGATGTAAAGGATCGGGTCTCTGAACACCAGCGTGAATTCGTTCTCAATGAAGCTTCCCCTCACTCCCGCATATAAAATAAGAGTGATCAGATAAATCAGCGCTTGCTGATAGTAAAAATCGAGCTTGTATTTGAATTCTTTCGGAGGCATTCGTTATTTTCGATTTACAATTTGCGATTTACGATTTACGATTTTGAAAAGGCCAATGCTAAGATTCTTTGCGCGATTTCTTTTCCGGCGTTCGGTTTTCCAAGTTGTAAGCTTTTTTCGCTCATTGATCGTTGTCTCTCGCTATTCAAGAAAATATCTTTGATAGTTGATAACGCTTTTGCATCCAGATCCATATCTTTAATCATCACTGCCGCACCCGCACCGGTCAACGCTTGCGCGTTGAGTTCCTGGTGATTTGCCGCAGCGTGCGGATACGGCACAAGTATCGCCGGTTTTCCGATACGCGTTAGCTCGGCAAGTGTCGTAGCGCCGGATCGGCACAAGACAACATCTGCCGCAGCATACGCGTATTCCATCTTGTCGATAAACTTTCCAATCCAAACACCGGGGGCTCTGTTCAACGCATAGCGATCGAAATCTTTTTCGCCTGTTTGCCAGATTATTTGAATCCCTGCCTTTACAAGTTCAGCGGCAATTTTTTCTATTGCCGAATTGATCGATGCTGCGCCGAGGCTCCCACCAAAGACAAGGAGCGTTTTACCGTTAGGTTTTAGGCCGAAATACTCCGCCCCGTTGTTCCGCGAAGTTTTCCCGAGCGCCTCACGCGTCGGGTTGCCGACAAGGTCAATGACCTTCGGATCGAGTTTCGGCAGCCATTTCTTCGTTGCCTCAAACGTGAGAAGCACTTTCGAGACTCTCGACGCAACCATCCGCGTCGTCACACCGGGGTAACTATTGCTCTCATGCACCACAGTCGGAATTTTCATCAACGACGCGACGGAGAGAATCGGACCGCAAACATATCCTCCCGTACCGACGACCGCGCGTGGTCCTAATTTCCGAATGAGAAAGAACGACTGAAACAGTGACACGATCACTTTTACCGGGAAAAGCAGATTATCAACCGTCAACCGGCGGTGGAATCCGCTGATCCAAATCGCGTGAAACGCAAATCCCTTTTCCGGAATAACCCGTGCCTCGATCTTACTCTCCGTGCCGACGAAGTCGATGCGAATATCGGGGCGCATTTTCTTGATTTCCTCTGCAATCGCCAGCGCGGGAAAAAGATGTCCACCAGTTCCTCCTGCAGCAAAAAGAATTGAAGGCGTTTGCGAGTCAATTGACATATCCTTGTTTCCATTTCATTTTTCTCCCTCCATCCTCCAGCATCAATACACTTTTCCGACCGCCGGTTCGTTCATTTCAACGGGCAACGGATCCGTCGTTTCTTTCGCCTGCCGCGGATGCAAATCGGTATGGGCGGAAATGTTCAGCAGCACACCGACGGCAAACGATGAGAAAACGATCGCCGAACCTCCATAGCTCACGAACGGCATGGGCAAACCGGTCGTCGGAAAAACCCCGAGCGTGACGAGTGCATTGCCGAGTGCATACACGACGATGGTTGACGTAATGCCGATCGCTAAATATTTTCCGAAATCGTCGGGAGCGTTCTTTGCTATTTTGAAGCCGCGCAGAAGAATTGTCAGAAAGAGCGCCATAAAAATGATTGTGCCGATAAGCCCGTACTCCTCGCCGACGATTGAAAAAACGAAATCGCCGTACGATTCCGGCAGAAAAAGATCACGCTGTTTGCTTGCACCCATGCCGACGCCGAACAGCCCGCCGTTGCCGAAGCCGATAATTCCTTGCCAGAGCTGGTAGTTCGCTTTGTTCGGCGTTGCGGCAGAGCTGTCATGCCCGATGAATGAAAGAATGCGTCTCATCCGATATTCGGCGCTGACCATGTACACAAGGACGGCCGGTAGAAGGGCCGACATTGATAAGAAAATATGTTTGAGCCGCGCCCCTCCCGTAAACACCATCATCATCCCGAGAATAAAAATCATCGCGCCGGTGCTGAAATTCGGCTGAAGCATGACGAGCAGGACAACGCCGCCCACCCACAACATCAACGGTAAAAAGCCCGCTTTGAAATCATAGAGCTTCGTTCCTTTCGAGGCAAGGAGCGCGCTCAAATGAAACACGAGCGCAAATTTTGCCGCTTCGGAAGGCTGCAGGTTGAATCCGCCGAGACTAAGCCATCTCGCAGCCCCCTTTACTTCGCCGCCAACGGCCAGCGTAAAAAACAGGAGCACAAGGCAGGCGATGAGCGCAAATTTTGTAAGTTTCTTATAATACTTGTAATCGATGCTCATTGCGATGAACATCGTTGCAAGGCCAACCAGCACTTTTATAATGTGCTTGTTCACTAGCCCGCTTGTCGCCCCGTATTTTTGGAGCGACCATGTCGATGACGCACTGTAGACCACCACCGTGCTCGCGACCATCAGGAAGAGCACGACGACAAGGATAACCCTGTCAATATGATTCCGCTGCGATTGCATCTAGTTCGAACCCAGTGAATGGACGATCGATTTAAACACCCGTCCCCGCTCTTCAAAATCCGTAAACCAATCGAAGGACGTGCATGCCGGCGAGAGCAGAACCACGTCGCCGCGGTGCGCAAGACCGGTTGCGACAGCGATCGTTTTCTCCATCGAGGCGATGTTTGGAATATCCGTACCGACTGTATCGACGCGTTCCACGGGAACAGTGCCTGCGAAATTGCTCACAATTTTTTCTGCTGAATGGCCGATCGCCACAATAGCTCGGACGTTTTTCTTGACAGGATTTTGCATTCCCGAATAATCATTCCCCTTGTCTTTCCCGCCGAGAATCAGGACAATCGGCTCTGAAAAAGCGCTGAGCGCCCGCAAGACAGCCTCGACGGTTGTGGCTTTAGAATCATTGACGTATTTAATGCCGTTCACTTCCCGAACGAATTCCTGGCGGTGTTCAACGCCCTTAAAATTTTTCAGCGTCGAGCGGATGTGTGCCGAACTTACTCCCATCACCTGAGCGACAAGCGTTGCCGCCATTGCATTCTGCAGATTGTGTTCGCCCCGGATACTGATCTGCGCAATATGAACTATTTCAGACTCTTTCCCGCCTATGCGCGTTCTCATGATACCGTGATTGAGAAATGCTCCTTCGTTTACTTCTCTCGACGTGCTGAAAGCCAACATTTTACACTTTGCACTTTTAACTTTTAATTGACTTAACTCATCGTCCGCATTGTAAATGAGAACATCGTCCGTTGTTTGATTCATGAAAATCCGTGCTTTCGAATCCGCATATTTTTCCATCGAATTTTCGTACCGGTCCATATGATTTCGGGTAATATTAAGAATGACCGACACTTTGGGGTGAAACGACTCGATCGCGTCGAGTTGAAAACTGCTCACCTCCAGAACAGCAACATCTGTCTCAGCCAAAGCCAAAACGATATTTGAGAATGCCTCGCCAATGTTGCCCGCAACAGCATGTTTTTTCTTTGCATCGCTGAAGATCCTTCCCAGCAGTGTGGTTGTTGTTGTTTTGCCGTTGCTGCCGGTGATAGCAACAATCGGCGCTTTACAAAACCAACTTGCAGCTTCCAGCTCGCTGACAACGTCGATGCCACGCTTTTTCGCTTCGAGGACAACAGGAGTATCGCTCGGCACTCCCGGACTAAGAACCATCAATGAACAATCAAACACGCGCTCGGAATGGCTACCGGCTTCAAACGGAATATTTTCTTTCTGCAACTCTGAAATGCTTTTGCCCAGTTTCGCCGCATCTCCACGGTCGCTGACAAACACTCGCGCGCCGCTCTGCGCCAGTAATCGCGACACCCCGATACCGCTGCGGGCGGCTCCGATGACTGAAATTTTTTGGTTTCGCAGTAATGATGTCTCCATGGAGATTGCTCGGATGACGCTGATTCATCGCAGATTACTGATTTCTCAGATATAATCATCAACTATATAGTGGCTGCTCATCTGCGCAATCTGCCATCTGAGCAAAATCTGCGCCATCAGCGAAATCATCATCGGACTTTAAACGTCGCCAGGCTGACGATCATCAGCATAATGGCGATAATGTAAAAACGCGTAACGATTTTCGGTTCCGGGATTCCCATCATTTCGAAGTGATGGTGAATGGGCGCCATGCGGAACACGCGGCGGCCTTCGCCGTATTTTTTCTTCGTGTATTTGAAATACAGCCGTTGAACGATCACCGAAACGGTTTCAATAAAAAATATCCCTCCGAGGATCGGGAGAATGAGTTCTTTCTTGATCATGACTGTAATCGCACCGATCGCTCCTCCGAGCGCGAGCGAACCGGTATCGCCCATAAATACCTGCGCCGGGTACGAATTGAACCAGAGAAACCCGAGCGCCGCTCCGACCAGCGCGGCACAATAAATCACGAGTTCGCCGTTTCCCCGGATGTAGATAATGTTGAGATAATGGCTGAACTCAATGTTGCCCGAAATGTAGCTGATCACGGCAAGGGTCAACGCAACAATGCCGACGGTGCCGATCGCCAGGCCGTCGAGGCCGTCGGTAAGATTCACAGCGTTCGACGTTGCCACAATGATGAAAATGACAACCGGGATGTACATGAACATGAAATCAAAATTGAGATTTTTAAAAAACGGAACGGTCGTCATCGTATTTGCATTTGCCGCTTTGAGTTCGGGAGAGAAGTACATCGCAGCTCCCAGCACAAGACCCACAGTGATCTGGCCAACAATTTTATACCAGCCGATGAGGCCCTTCCGTTTTTTCTTCACGACTTTCAAATAGTCATCGACGAAGCCCACGAGGCCGAGGCCCACTGTGACAAAAAGGATGAGTAACACGTACATGTTCTTCAAATCTCCCCACAACAGCGTCGGGATCAATACCGAACCAAGCACGATAAGGCCCCCCATTGTTGGAGTGCCGGCCTTACTGAGATGGGTTTTCGGAGCCTCAAGTTTTGCAGCTTCGCCAATCTGATGTTTCTTGAGCGCCGCGATGATTTTCGGTCCGGTCCAGAAACTAATAATGAGCGCTGTGACGGCCGCAGCGGCGGAACGAAAGGTCAAATACCGGACGATTCCGAAGCCGGGCGGATGGTAAAGCTTTTCAATAATATTCAGAAAGTAATAGAGCATATTTTTCGATTTTATCGGGAGCGACGATTCGCGATCCCTGCTTTTAAATTTGTGCCGTCACTTCTTCCATTTTCATCCCGCGCGAGCCTTTAACGAGAACGACATCTCCCGGCGCGATTTGGCTTTTCAGTGAGGCGATCAGCGCATCCTTTGTCTCAAAATGTTCTGCGAAGGCCAACTTGGACGCTTCGTGAGTGAACCGGGAAAGCGGTCCGAAGGTCAACAGGTACTCAAACTCTAAATCACTTACCGCAAGGCCGATTTTTGCATGCTCATTTTCCGCTTTTTCACCGAGCTCACGCATGTCGGCAAGCACAACAATTTTTTTTCCGGCAGTTTTCATCGATCGAAGCGCGTTCAACGCAGCAAGAACGGAATCGGGATTGGCGTTATACGTGTCGTTGAGAATCGTAATATTATTCCTTTTGATGACTTCCATCCGTTTGTTCGCGCCAGCGTAATTTTCTAACGCTGAAATTACTTTTTTCATCGGCACCTTGAATTTCAACCCAACTGCCGCCGCCGCCAGAGCATTCGAAACGTTGTGCATCCCCGCAGTGGAGAGGCGAACTTCGTTCAGCTTATTTTTCGCAGCAAGCTGGAAGACGGGCTGGCCATATTCATTCGTGCGAATGTGCCGCGCTTGAATGTCGGTCCTCCGGGCTATACCGTACTTTACAATGTGACGGACTTTTTTTCCCGCTTTCACAAGATAATGATCATCCACGTTGACGAACGCACACCCTTTCGCCGCAACAGAGCTGAAGAGTTCCGTCTCTTCTTTTGCAACTCCGTCTTCGTCGCCGAAAAATTCGAGATGTTCTCTGCCGATGTTTGTGATCACCGCATGCGTCGGCTCAACAATACCGCACAGGTATTTCAGCTCGCCAAAATGATTCGTCCCGAGCTCGATGACGGCGATGTCATGTTTCGGTGTCAGCCGGAAAAGCATTTGCGGAACGCCGATATGATTGTTCAGGTTTCCCTCTGTGCTTAAAACGGTGTATGTCGTCCCCAGCACCGCACCGATCATTTCCTTCGTTGTCGTCTTTCCGTTGCTTCCTCCCACGGCAATGAACGGAATTGAAAATTTTTTCCGATAAATGTTTGCCAGATCGCCGAGCGCTTTTGTGGTATCCGGAACAACGACGAGGGGGCTCTTTAATTGCCCCGATCGCTCAAGATTCTCTTGGCGCCACTCCGCATCGACAACCACCGCTGCGGGTTCGCGTTTGACAGCATCTTCAACAAATTGATGCCCGTTAAACTTTTCTCCACGCAGGGCAATGAAAACATTTCCCGGCTGAATCGTGCGCGAATCAGTTGAAACACCGGTTATTTTCTTATTCTTCAACAACTCCGCGTTGACGATTTCAACCGGTCGAAGCTTTTCCAGGTCTTTTAGTGAAAGCTTCATGAGGCATGCGCCGCGATAAATTCTTGAACAATTTCTCTGTCGCTGAAATGATGTTTCGTCGTTCCGATGATCTGGTAATCCTCATGGCCTTTACCGGCAATAAGGACAATATCTCCCGCCCGGGCCATGGAGAGAGCATGGGTAATTGCGCGGTGCCGGTCCGGTTCAATGAACAAATCGTTTTTTCGGCGAATGCCTTTCAACACATCGTCGATAATTGCATTCGGTTCTTCTCTGCGCGGATTATCGGACGTAACAACGACAACATCGCTCAATATATCCACAACCTTCCCCATAAGAGGACGTTTTGATTTGTCCCTGTCTCCGCCGGCGCCGAAAACGGCGATGATCTTATTCGAACTCTGTGCCGGCAATACATCGCGAATCGTATTCAGGCATTTCTCCAGGGCATCCGGTGTGTGCGCGTAATCGATAATAGCCGACCACCCCCGGGGGGAGAGAATCCGTTCAAAGCGCCCTGGAACCGACGAAAAAGAAGCAACGCCGCTATTGATGCACGGCGCTGAAATTCCGAGCGCAATGCCCGCAGAACACGCTGCAAGGATGTTGTAGACGTTGAACCGTCCGACCAGGTGAGAGTGCAGCGTCATTTCCTCTGTGCGATAGCGAAGAACAAACGATGTCCCGTTGATTGAAAGGGCGGCGTTGTGCGCACTGACATCGGACGCGCCGTTGACGCCGTACGTCAGCACTGACGCTTGTGTTCCCTGCACAATCTTTGACCCGGATGGATCATCACTATTTATAATAGCCCAGCCGGTTGACGGCAGGCTGTCAAAAAGAATTTTCTTCGCTTGAAAATAATTTTCCATCGTGCCGTGATAGTCGAGATGATCCTGTGTTAAATTTGTGAAGACCGCCGCCGCAAATTCAAGTCCGTACACACGATCCTGATGCAGCGAATGTGATGAAACTTCCATGACAACGTGGGTGCAGCCTTTCTCAACCATCGTTGCGAAAAGGTTCTGTAGTTCGAGAGATTCCGGCGTTGTATGCGTCGCGGGATATTTCTCTCCGCCGATGACGTATTCGATGGTCCCGATCAAACCGACTTTGCCCTGCATCGATGGCGTGCTCGATTCTAATAATTGTTTGATGAGGTACGTCGTTGTCGTTTTCCCGTTTGTTCCGGTCACGCCGATTAATCGCAGCCGCTTTGCAGGATGGCCAAAGTAATTTGCCGACATGACGGCAAGCGCCCGTCGCGTGCTGCGAACCACGATCTTTACGACTCCCGCGTGCATGAAAAACGAGTCGGGGAGCAGCGCGTCGTTCTCCATGACGACCGCTTTCGCGCCGTTAGACACTGCGGCGCTAATATGCTGGTGTCCGTCCGCCAGCGTTCCTTTAATTGCAACGAACATGTCGCCTTGTTGGATCTTTCGCGAATCGTATTGGAGAGCGTTGATCTCGACGTCATGCGTTACAACCATTCCGCCATACGTTGTCTGGAACATCTTCGAAACTGTTACACCGTCCAACAATGATGATAATGTCATACTTCGATCCGCCAAATCAATAAAGCTGGGCCGACGCCAACGGTTTCGGCTCGCAGATCAACACTACTTTCTCCCCCTGTTTTGCGGGAGCGTTCGCTTCGGGGGATTGATGGACGACAACACCCGAGCCGACGACCGCAACGTCAAACTTCTCGGCCGTCAGCCTGTTGATTGCGCTTCGTACACTCATGCCGTGCAGGTCGGGAACAGCGGAACCTCCGTTGACCGTCGTACCGTTCGACTGGCCGACAATCAACTGCACCGTTTCTCCACGGTTAATTTTATTTCCGGTTTCGGGAATCTGCCGCACCACAACATCGCCATCGCCCGCCGTGGCAACGCGGAAGCCGTCGTTCTTCAGGATCTCTTCAGCCGCTCCTCGTTGAAGATGTGAAACGTCCGGCACCGAGACGAGCGGCTGCGATTCATCATTCCCTTTTTCCGCAAATGCAGCCCGTGAAAACAATCCGTTGTTGTTGATAATCTGCTGCGCGATCGCTTTGAAAATCGGAGCACTCGCAAGCGCGCCGGTGTACCCGCCAGCCGTCGGGTTTTCCATGATCACGAGACACACAAGCTCCGGCTTCTCCGCCGGGAAAAATCCGATGAACGTTGCGTTGTAATTTCCCGATGCATACTTTCCGTCGACATAATTACGCGACGTTCCGGTCTTTCCAGCAATCGTAATGCCGGGAATCTTTGCCGATTGACCCGTCCCTCTCTCCACAACGCCGACAAAAAAATCTCTCATCGTCTTTGCCGTTTCTTCAGAAATGACCCGGCGGATTTTTTCAGGATGTCCGGTGTACACCACTTTACCGGTTTCATCCGTTTCCGTTGCAATGATGTACGGCTTCATCAGGATGCCGCCGTTTGCAACTGCGCAGTATGCAACGGCAAGCTGAATCGGTGTCACCGCGATTTCGTATCCGTAGGCGATAGAGTTGAGAGTTACTCCGGACCAATCAACCGGCTTTTTCAGTTCCCCGCTTGCTTCTCCGGGAAGTTCAATGCCGGTCGGCATGCCGAAACCGTAATCCCGTGCCTGGGTATAGAGCCGCTCCGCACCGATAATGTCGCTTGCTTTCGCCATCACAATATTGCTCGACAATTCCAAGCCCTGTTGGAACGTGATCATGCCGCTTTCATGCGTGTCGGTGATAAGGCGAAACTTACCCCCGTTGAGCGGCACTTTATATTTTCCATGCTCGGCAAAGAACATTTGATCGGGTGCGATCAGCTTATGCTCAAGCGCCGCCGATACGGTAACAATTTTAAAAACGGAGCCCGGTTCAAACATGTCGGAAACGCCCCGCGACCTCAGCGTTTGCGCATCTGTATGAGCAACATCGTACGGGTTCACGCTCGGGATATGCGCCATTGCAAGGACTTCACCGGTATTCGGGTTGAGAATCATCGCCAGGCCGGCAGTGGCTTTCATCCGCTCCACGCCCTTCTTTAGCTCGTCCTCAACGATAGATTGATAGCCAACGTCGATTGTCAGCCCGATCGAGTGGCCATGCACCGGTTCCTGCCGGGGATAATCCGCCGACGGCCGTTTGCGCCCCATCCCATCCCGCTGCATAACGACAAACCCGTCAGTCCCGCGCAACGCTTTATCGTATGAATACTCAATTCCGCTGATGCCGACGTTGTCAATATTTGTGCATCCGATAACCTGTCCCCCGATGTTGTCGTAATGATACAGACGTTTTGGTTCATTCAGCTCGGCAACTCCTTCGAGCGCGCTCGCCTGAAGGCGTTTGGCTACCTCGGGACTTACATGGCGTTCAAGCCAAACGAAGCGTTTCTCATCCTCCATTTTTTGAAGATAGAATTGCTCCGGCTTTCCGAAGACTCTGGAAAAATTTTTTGCGACAGCTGCGGCTCCGTCCCCGACGATTTTTGGGTCCGCGGCATAGGAAAAAAACATTGAATTTGAAACAAGAATATTGCCCTGCCGGTCATAAATATTTCCCCGGGTCGACGGCAAGACTATTTTTACTTCATATTGCTTCCGGGCAATTGCCTGGTATTTGCCCGAGTCGAGTATCTGGATTTGTACAAGCCGTAAGGCGGCGACGACGAACGCCATCAAGAGCAAAATTTTTATCGTCAACAGCCGGGCAGAATGGCTGGCAGTGTTGACCCCCGGCGATACCGCTGTCCCCCCGAATTTTTCTTCTGCGCCAAATCCGGCCATGCTTATCTCTTTGTCAACTCATCAATCTTATCTTGGTCCACTTCGAACCACACGGGAGGTTCTTTCGGATTTGTCAACCCTACTTCTTCTTTCGCCATGAGGCTGATTCTGTCGAGGCTCGACTTTCGCGCGATTTCGGCTTTCAAAACTTCGGTATTGCTGACAATGGTGTTGTAGCGATTGTTGAGGTCGTTCACCTCTTTCATCAATTGATTTACGGCGATGACATTTCCCGTGTAGAGCAAGCTCAGCGCGGCAAGCAAAAACAAGCCGCTGACAATATTAAACGTTGAATGTTTCCGCCGGACTGTTCTTCTATTTGGCCGGGTTTCGCGGTCCGGGGCGGCTGAGCGTTGATCGGAAACAACGTTCCCGTTGTAGATGTACCGTCCGTCTGAGACCGTCGAGGCGCTGGGCAAAGAAGCATGTTCATTGTAGACTCGTGCCATCAGATTCTTTCTGCGACTCTCATTTTAGCGCTTCGCGAACGCGGGTTTGATAATTGTTCTTCCCGGGATGGTACGACGGGTTTTTTTGTCAGGACCCTGAGCGTTGGATTTGCCGGCTTGTCTGGCACAAGCTTGTGCCCGGATGGAATAACGGTTGCGGATTGTTCCATGAAAAAGCTTTTCACAATTCTATCTTCGAGTGAGTGGTATGAAATCACCGCAATGCGACCGCCGCCCGCGAGGAGGTCTACCGATTCATTCAGCGTATGCGAAAGGGAGTCGAGCTCGTGGTTGACTTCAATTCTCAGCGCCTGGAAAACGCGGGCCAATGTTTTTGTCAGGAATTGCCCGGGAACTCTTCTTTCGATGACGTCTGCTAAATCTCCTGTTGTTTCTATCTTTTTCATCCCACGTCGTTCTACGATTGCCCGGGCGATTTTCCTCGAATTCTTTTCTTCGCCGAATCTCCAGAAAATGTCGGCCAGTTCTTCCACCGGGTATGTGTTAATGACCGTCGCCGCATTGAAAGACTGACGCCGATCCATCCTCATATCGAGCACATCATTGCCGCGGAACGAAAAACCCTTGCTTCCCTCGTCCAACTGAAATGATGAAACACCAAGGTCGAGCAGGATGCCCTGAATCGTGGGAAAATGATACGATTGAAGAATCGACCGGATGTTGGCATTATTGTCGTGGACAAAAACAACCTTTCCCGAAAAACGCTGCAACCGTTTTTCGGCTTCCCTCTGCGCATCAGCATCGGCATCAATGCCGACGAGCGTGCCAAGCGGATAAATTTCCTCTAAAATATTCTCGGCATGACCGCCACCGCCGAGCGTACCGTCGACGTATATTCCATCGTGCTTGGTGATAAGGAACTTAATAACTTCATCCCGCAGCACCGGAAGATGATATGGACTGCTCACATGTTTTTGCGAAATTATTCCGGCGGCGGTTTAAAGACTGTCGCAGCGACACTTTCATAACTCTCATTCTGCGATTGCGTCGTCATATACTCGTTGTAGACCTTCGGATCCCAAACCTCGATGCGTTCGAGCATTCCAAGAATCAGCACTTCATTTTCAATTTTCGCGAATTGCAGAAGCTCTTTCGGAATGATTATTCGGAACTGTCCGTCGAGCTGGCTCTCAGTGGCATATTGCAGGAGGGTACGAGTAACGAACCTATGGCGGGGGTCTGCCGGAGAAAGTTGACGCAACGATTGTTCGACCTTGATCCACTCATCGTTTGGATACAGAAAAAGGCATGACTCGTACCCACGCGTAACAATAAAAAGGTCGTTTGCTTCCGGGGAAAGATTTTTCCGCATTTTTGCGGGGATGTTTATCCTTCCCTTACTGTCAACAGAGTATGAATACGAACCCTTAAACGATGACATAAGAACCCACAGCTTTCAAAAATCCTCTAAAACAGCACGGTTTGACAACTCAAATTCCCCACTTTTACCCACTATGATGCACGAAATTTATGGAATTAAGACTTAAAGTCAAGTGAAAACTAAAGAAAATTAAGGGTTTTTTGATGGGTGTGACGGGGGATAAGCCGAAAGCGCAAAGCTGGAGGGCTGGTGCTATAATACTTTGCGCAATCGCAGCTCAGCGTAAAGGCTGGGCACGTCTTTGAAAACAATCCCCCTCATGCCGCATTCCATGGCGGTAGTAACGTTTTCGGCAAGATCGTCGATGAAAAGAAGGGAGGACGGTTCAGCGGATAAATCTCGAATGACAAACTGATATACTGCAGGATTCGGTTTGGCGGCTCCGATTTGAAACGACAGGTATAATCGGGAAAATTTTTTGATGATTGTTGCCGTCTCACACGATTTTTGGAAATGAGCGGGATTCGTGTTGCTCAGAATGGCCGTTTGATAATCTGTCTGGATCGCATCGATGAGTGGAATGATTGCTGAATTCTCCTCTATGACAATCGCGTTCCAGGCATTCTCAAGCTTTTCCCTGGTATACTTCCCCTTAAAAACCTTATCCATCATCCTAAAAAATTCTTTCGTGCCGATACGTCCTACTTCGTATTCTCTCGCCATTTGTTCGATCGACTGTTTATCGATATGGTTAACTCCACTCCGTTTGATTCCAAGCAGCCGCGGAAACGCGTCATGGTCGATGTTGGCCAACACCCCGCCTATATCAAAAATAACAGTTTTAATTCTCTCCACGTAAAATTCATCCTTATAGTTGTTCAACGATTTCTTGAGCTTCGGCAATACGTTCAGAGCCGGCTTCGTTGGTGAGAGTCGCTTGGACCATCAATTGCTTTCCCTCCTGCTTTAGCTGAACTTTGTGTGTGCGCATTTCTCCGGCTTTCGCCATAATGGATTGAAAGGCGCCGTTCTCATAGAACTCCTTTTCCGACTCCGGCGGAAAATGCAGGCGTAATGTACGTTTCTGCAATTCAATCTTACGAAAGCCCGCTTTTGCCGCAAGCACACGGAGGTTCGAGAGCTTAAATAAATTCTCCACCTCTTCTACTGAAGAACCGAACCGGTCGACAAGTTCCAAACGGATGTCATCCGCGGCCTTGACGGTGTCCGTTTTATACAGCCGGCGGTAAATATCCAACCGCTCGGCATCATCTTCAACATAAAATTCCGGGATGTATGCATCGACGTCAGCATCGATGATGGTGTCCGTCCGGGGGACGGATATTTTCTTTTGCTCGGATGAAAACAATTCCGAAAATTCCTGGTTCTTTAACTCGCTTACTGCTTCTTCCAGCGTTTTTGTATACATCTCAAACCCCATTTCCATGATAAACCCGCTTTGCTCGCCGCCCAGCATGTTCCCCGCTCCGCGAATTTCGAGGTCGCGCATCGCCAAATTGAAACCCGAACCCAGCTCCGTGAATTCCTCGATCGCCTGCAGCCGCCGAAGCGTTGCTTTCGGAAGGATGGAAACCGGCGGAACGAGCAAATACGAATACGCCTGGACGTTCGAACGGCCCACGCGCCCGCGCAGCTGATACAACTCCGCCAGTCCAAACCGGTCCGCCCGGTTGATGATAATGGTGTTGACGTTCGGAATATCCAACCCGGATTCGATAATTTTTGTTGCGACAAGGACATCGCATTTCTTTTCGAGAAAATCCAGCATCACCTTTTCAAGCTCGTGCCCCTTCAATTGCCCGTGTGCGATGCGGAACCTCGCCTCCGGGATGTTTTCCTGAAGCGTCGCTGCAAACGAGTCGATGTTTTCCACCCGGTCGTTGACAATGTAGACCTGTCCCCCCCGATGCAATTCCTTCAACACCGCTTCACGGACAACTTTTTTATCGAACTGGGCAATTTCCGTGTAGATCGGGAGCCTGTTTCGCGGAGGGGTATTGATGATGGAGAGGTCGCGGGCACCCATCAGAGAAAAATGCAGTGTTCGCGGAATCGGCGTTGCCGTCAGCGTGAGCGTATCAACATTTGCCCGCAACGCGCGGAGCTTCTCTTTCGCCGCAACCCCGAACCGTTGCTCTTCATCGACGATGAGCAGCCCGAGGTCCTTGAAGTGTATATCTTTTGATAGCAAACGGTGTGTGCCGATGACAATGTCGACGGTGCCGCTCTGGAGTCCTCCGACAATTGCTTTCTGTTCCTTTGCGCTCTTGAAGCGGGAGAGAGACGCAATGCGCACCGGGTACCTGCTGAGCCTGTCGGAAAACGTTGTGAAGTGCTGCTGCGCCAGAATCGTCGTCGGCACAAGAACGGCGACCTGTTTGTTATTGAGGACGGCCTTGAATGCAGCCCGGACGGCAATTTCGGTTTTGCCAAAACCAACGTCCCCGCAAATCAACCTGTCCATCGGACTCGCATTTTCCATGTCTCGCTTCACGTCAGCCGTCGCGGCGGCCTGGTCCGGCGTATCCTCAAACATGAACGAGGCTTCCATCTCCTTCTGCCAGTGCGCGTCGGGGGAAAATGAAACGCCCTCCTCGCTCTTCCGTTTAGCGTACAGAAGGATCAGGTCGCGTGCAATGTCTTTGATCTTCTTTTTCGCACGGGCTTTTAATTTTTCCCATTCACCGCCGCCGAGCCTATTGAGCTTCGGCGTATGCCCCTCCGCCGAAGAATATTTTTGAATGCGGTTGATGTAGTTCAGGTTGACAAAAAGAATCCCTTTCTCATCGTATTCGAGTCTTGCAACCTCCTGTTCTGTCCCCCGGATGGAAATCTTTTCAAGCCCCAGAAATTTCCCGATGCCGTGGTCAACATGAACAACAAAATCTCCGCGCCGAAGCGAGTGCAGTTCTTTCGGCGAAATTCCTTTAAAGCGGCGGCGCTTCGGGCTACCCCGCCGTTTGATGCGCCCGAAAATTTCGTGTTCCGTAAAAAGAGCGATGCGGGAAGAGGGGTAAAGAAATCCGGAGTGGATCGTTTCAGGGATATAGTTGATCGGCGGCAAATCGGATGGGAGGGAATCCGATTCGATTTCAGGCTCATCGCTATCGCCCTCCGCCGGCATTTCATCACGCGCCACGCCCGCTTCTTCAATCAGCTCTTGAATCCGCTGGGATTCTTCAGCGGTATCGGACGCGACATTGATCTCGAAATTCTTCCTCGCGAGTTTCCTGACTTGTTCACAAAGAATTTTAACGCTTCCATTCGTCGGAGGCTGCGGCTTCGCTTGGAAATCAATGAATGCTCCGGACGAAGATTTGCCGATAACGGTATGAATGTACAGCGGGAGCTTTTGAAGCCTCTCCTCAATCTCTTTGAATGAAAACTGCAGAGCAACGCCCTCTGATTCCAGTTCTTGAATTTCCTTTTCAATAAGCGATGGGTCGTCGATCAGCGATATCGCCTGCGAAGTAAAAAAGTCGACAAGCGAAGTTCTTTCTCCCTTGGCGGGCGGGTTTGCGCCGCTGCCCGAATCATCCTTTGCTGAGCCCATTCCGGTAATATTCGGCACGATGCTTACGCTCTGGAGTTCACGAATAGATCGCTGCGACAGCACATCGAATTCACGGATCGACTCGATGGTATCCCCCCAGAATTCCAGCCGTACGGGATTATCGCCGATAAACGGAAAAACATCGACGATGCCGCCGCGAACGGCAACGTCGCCGTATGTTTCGACCAGCGGCTTGCGTTCAAAACCGCGCTCGGCAAGTTTTGTAAGGAGGGACTCAAAACCTGTTTCCGTGTTGGCGGAAAGTTCAATGATCTCACGCAAAAACTTTTCCCGTGCAGGAACGGCAAAGGCCAAAGCCGCTGCATGCGTGATATAAATTCCGGGAAGCTGCGCGGACAGCGCTTTCAACGATTCCACCTGGCTGATCGTTGCTGTCATATCGAGCGGCTGCGCCGCGTGCGTTGATTCCGCCGCATACAGATGGACGTCCGCTTCCGAAACCAGCTGGGAACAATCGTCGTACAACTTCTCCGCCGAATCTTTTTCCGGAACGACAAGGAGGATCTGACCTCGAAATTCTTCAAACACATATGCTGCAATGAAGGCCCAGAGCGAGCCGGCGATGCCGCGAAGATAAACCGGCACCGACGGCGTCGGTTGCGCAACGCTCAGCCGCTGAAATTCCTCTGAAGAAAATATTTTCTTTTTTAGATCGGTAAGCATGAATTGTCAGTTATAAACGCAAAAAACCCTCCCGATGAATCTGAAATAAATTCACCAGCACGGTGACTCAAGGTACGAAAAATTCGGGAGAGTTCAAAAACAGGGGTCGTGTTACAGTTTGAAGGCCATTGCGATCCCGCTCGAAAAGCGGGAGAAGCAATCTCCTAAATAAATGGGGATTGCTTCGTCCCGATGAAGAGCATCGGGACTCGCAATGACCTTTGATTCAAAATGACCCACTATCAAAACAGGCGGTTAGGTTTTCTGCTGTTTCTTTTTCGCGGCGGGGAAAAGCACGTTGTTGAGGATAAGCCTGTACCCGGGAGAGTTTTTGTGAAGACTCAGGTCCGTGGGGGGAGCGCCGACGGCGTGCTGGTAGTCTTCAGGGTCGTGCCCGCCATAAAACGTGAACGTCCCTCGTCCGTAGTTGCCGTGAAGATATTTCACTTCTTCCGTCCCTTCACGCTCGGCTAAGATTGTTACACTCGATTTGATCAAACTCTTTTTAAACGCGGTCGTTTGCCCCATGAATCCTTTAATCACGTTTACATGGTTCTGCGTCAGCATCGTCGGAACAGGGTCGTACTTTGCCGAAAATTCAAAGAGCGTGAAATAGTCGGTGTTCGGGTCGCGCAGCGGAACCGGATCGCTCGGCGGAATATCGATGTCGGAATACTCGTACCTGAGCGGGTTCATTTCCAGGGTAAAGTTTTGGAACGCAAACGTTTTTGAAAAATCGAGCTTCTTTTGCGCATCGCGGTCGGGGGGATCGCCGTCGAACATCACGTCGCAGATATCGGTATTCTCCGCAGCCAACGCAATATCGTACGTGTCGGTCGCAGCACACATCGCAAACATAAAGCCCCCGCCGGCAACAAAATCCTTGATCGCACGTGCCACGGCTTTTTTCTCGTCGGAAACTTTCCTGAAGCCAAGCTCCTTCGCCTTCCGCTCATAGAGAATTTGCTGTTCAATATACCATTGGGCATTCCGGTGTGTGGCGTAAAATTTCCCGTACTGGCCGGTGAAATCTTCATGGTGCAAATGAAGCCAGTCGTATTCCGAAAGTTTTCCTTGGAGCACTTCGTCATCCCAAACTTTTTTGTACGGGATCTCGGCATATTCAAGAGCCAGCGTCACCGCATCATCCCATGGTTTGAAATCCGGAGGGACGTACACGGCGATCCTTGGCACTTTCTCCAACCGCACCGCATCCATGTTGGTGTTTTCGTCCCCTATCTCGGCATCAATGCGCGCTGCATCCGAGCCGCTGAGCGTCTCGAACGCGACACCGCGAATACGGCACTCGGTTTCCTCGCTCGAAACATAGTCGAACATAAACGAACCGCCCCGGTAATTCAGCAGCCAATCAACTTGAATCCCATGCTGCAAAGCCCAAAAGGCAATCCCGTATGCCTTTAAGTGGTCCGTCTGTTTCAGGTCCATCGGGATCAAAAGTTTTTGCTGTGCACTCGCAAACGATACGGTGAACAGCAGCAAGAAGAATGTCAACCGAAAAAATTTCATCGTAATGGGAAGGGCTCCGGCAAGAGATTCATTATCAAACCCGTTCAGCGTCGAAATCCCTGTACAGCGTTTCAATGAGGGGATGTTCCTTTGTGGAAACTTTGTTTGTTGGCGGAGAGTTCGAAGGTGCACTGTTGTTTTCGCGGGGGACCGCTTTGATTGACGGCTGTGCTGCCGCCGGTTGAAGTACCGGCTCGATGCGAAGTTTCGTGCCCAAGAGAGCGTTGACGGTATCGGTAAGAAACATTTGATTTCTCTTTAGCGAAGAAAAATGAAAGTCGTCAACGCAGGCAATTTGCAGTGTTTCATGCGCGATGCTGATCGGCGTGCTCTCGCCTAAAATCGTTCCTACTGAAATCTTTTTTCGCCGAGCGTCATCGACAATTTTTCCCCATTCTTGCTTGACCTGCTCAAGCACAGCGCGGCCCGACGAAAGCCCTTCTTCGCCGATCACCGGTACCGTTGGAACGTGCACGGGCGGATCTGCCTGGGGACTCACAAGAGAAAGCGCCGGGGTGTCCGAGATTTTCTTGATCGGCATCGAAACATAGTCCGGCGAAGGCTCTTCGGAAATCCGTACCGGCGGCGCCGGACGCTGGACCGGAGACGGGATGCTGACGTTCAGGCTGAACGGTGCCGAAGTGGAGTGGTCTCCGGAATTAAGTTTTTTTTTCAGCTCGTCCAGCTGCTGAAGAAGGGTGTCGATCTTCACCGATTGTTCCATCTTCGTCATCTGGATAATGCCGACCTCGAGTTTGAACCTCGGCTGCGAGCTGTACCGGATCGCTGCTTCCAGGTCGGTCGTCAGTTTGATCAATCGGAGGATGTCCTGTTCATCGAACAACGAGGCGGCGTTTGCGTACCGCGCTCGGTATACTTCCGGGGCTTCGATCAGGCGGGTCGCCTGCGTGGTCCGGGCGATGAGAAGATTACGAAAATGTTCTGCAAGGCCGGCAAGAAATTCCTTGATATCGAATCCGTTGCGCACAATTTCTTCCACGAGTGAAAGTCCGGTTTGTGCATCGTGTGCTTTGATGCAATCGCTGACCCTGAAGAAAAATTCCTGGTCGACGACATTCAACAAGCTGATGATTTGCTGCGCCGTGATCGTTGTGCCGCAATACGACACAACCTGGTCGAAAATACTCTGTGCATCGCGCATCGACCCGTCCCCTTTTTTCGCGACGATCATCAGCGAATCGTCGTCGATCGCGATTTTCTCTTCCCCCGCTATGAACCGCAGCCGTGAGATAATGTCTTCAATGGCGATGCGGCGGAAGTCATAGCGCTGGCACCGTGAGAGGATCGTCGATGGGACTTTGTGTACTTCGGTCGTAGCAAAAATAAAGAGCACGTGCGGCGGCGGCTCTTCGAGCGTCTTCAGAAGCGCGTTGAAGGCTTCTTTTGTCAGCATGTGGACTTCGTCGATAATATAGACCTTGTACTTGCCGCGCGCCGGGGCATAACGAACCGATTCGCGTAAGTTGCGGATTTCATCGACCCCGCGATTGGACGCGCCGTCGATTTCCACGACGTCCATGCTGCGCCCGTTCGTGATTTCAACACACACTTCACATTCATTGCACGGGTTTGAGTCTTTCGGATGAAGGCAGTTAATCGCTTTCGCAAGGATCCGGGCCGTCGTTGTCTTGCCGCAGCCGCGCCCACCGCAGAAGATAAATGCATGCGCAAGCCGATTCGTTGCTAACGCATTCTTCAGCGTGTTGGTAACGTGCGATTGTCCGATGACATCTTCGAACACCATCGGCCGCCATTTGCGTGCTGTAACCTGGTACGACATGGAGAGCAATTATAAGAATTAAGAGATAAGAATTAAGAGATAAGAACAAAAATTTGTTCTTACTCCATACTGATTACTGCTTTCCAGCAAAAACGTGCTTCACCGCATCCTCGATCTTCTCGATCGGTACAATTTTTAACCCGTCTTTCACTGCGTCCTGAATTTCCGTCAAATCCTTTTCATTCTCTTTCGGAATGAGGACGGTCTTGATGCCGCTCCGTTTAGCGGCGAGTAGCTTCTCGTTCAATCCGCCGATCGCAAGCACGTTGCCCCGAAGGGTGATTTCGCCAGTCATTGCAACGTCGCTGCGCGCGGGCTTTCCGCTGATCGCAGACACCATTGCCATTGCCATCGTGATGCCGGCCGAAGGACCGTCTTTCGGAATCGCTCCTTCGGGGAGATGGATATGAATTTCTTTTTTGGTGAAGAAATCAGGTTTTAGCCTTAAGGTTTTAGCGTTTGAGCGGATATAGCTCAACGCGGCATGAGCTGATTCTTTCATGACATCCCCCAACTGACCCGTCAGCGTCAGGCGTTCCGGCCCCCGCATCACTGTGACATCAACTTCAAGAATTTCGCCGCCAACGCTCGTCCAGGCGAGGCCGGTAACCGAACCGATCCGGGGCTTGCGTTCCGCAGCCCGAGAACGGAATTTCGCGACGCCGAGATATTTCTCGATTTTTTCACCGTCGATACGTATGGCCGCATGTTTCTTTTTCGGTGTGCCGTGTTTGTGCCCGTTCTTCTGTTTACTGAGAACAATTTCCTTTGCCGCTTTTCTGCAGACAGAGGCAATCTCGCGCTCCAGGTTTCGAACGCCGGCTTCACGCGTGTACTCCCGAACAATTTTATTGATGGCCTCGTCGCTGATCGTGACATCGTTTTCTTTCAGGCCGTGTTCCAACATCTGCTTTGGAATAATGTGCCGTTTCGCAATCTCCCGCTTTTCAAAATCAAGGTAGCTTGAAAGCTCGATGATCTCCATCCTATCCTGAAGAGGAAGGGGAATTGTATAGCGCACGTTCGCCGTCGTGATGAACATGACGTGTGAGAGGTCGTAATCAACGTCAAGATAATTATCGCTGAAGGTGCTGTTCTGCTCGGGGTCGAGCACTTCGAGGAGAGCCGAAGCCGGATCGCCGTGAAAGTCCATGCTCATCTTGTCAACTTCGTCCATCAACAAAACGGGATTGATAACGCCGGCACGCTTCATCGACTGGATAATTTTTCCCGGCATCGAACCGATGTAGGTCCTCCGGTGGCCCCTGATTTCCGCCTCGTCCCGGATACCGCCGAGCGAAATGCGGACGAATTTTCTTCCAAGGGCACGTGCAATCGATTTTGCGAGGGATGTTTTTCCGACGCCCGGCGGCCCGACGAGGCATAAAATCTGCCCTTTCATCTCTTTGACGAGATTCAGCACCGCGATATGTTCAAGGATCCGCTCTTTCGGTTTTTCCAATCCGAAATGGTCTTCGTCGAGAATTCCTTTCACATGGTCGACTTTCAGGTTGTCTTTTGTACGCTTTTGCCACGGAACGCCGGTCAACCAGTCGAGATAATTGCGCGTCACGGTAAATTCCGGGGACATCGCGGGCGTCTTCTTCAGCTTGTTGAATTCTTCGATTGCTTTCGCGTGGACATCCTTCGGCATTTTTGCTTTTTCGATCTCTTGCTTCAGCTTTGCCAGCTCGGGCGACGCTTCATCCTCGCCTAATTCGTCCTGCAAAATTTTTATTTGTTCCTGGATGAAAAACTTTCGCTGCGATTTCTGGATATTGTCGTGCACCTTGGAATCGATCTCCCGCTCGATCTTCAGCATGCTGATTTCGCTGTTCAGGATGCGAATTACCTCCATGAACTGTTCGCGCATATTGTGGATGCGTAAAATCTTCTGCTTCACTTCAACGCTCTGCACGATATTCGCCGCGATATAATAGAGCCGCCGCTGTCCATCCTTAATGTTTTCATACGCAGAGAGCACCTCCGGAGGAATGGCCCGGTTCGCGCGAACATACTCGGAAAACAGCGTCGAGGCATGCCTGATGATCGCGTCCATTTCGGTATTCTCTTCGGGGATGCCCGCGTGGATCTCTATTTCTGCCTGCAAATATTTTTCGTTTGTCACATATTTCTTGATCGACGCCTGAACGATGCCGTCCACAAGAATTTTCAGCAGTCCATTGGGGAGCTTGAGGATCTGGATGATTTTCGCGACAACGCCTTCTTTATAGATATCGTCGGCGCCCGGCTCGTCGATCGACGGGTCTTGCTGCGCCGCAAGAAAAATGTACTTCTCATTCTCCAGCGCATAATTTGCTGCACGGAGCGACGATTCGCGGCCAACCAGCACAGGGAAAATCATGTACGGGAACACCACGACATCGCGCAACGGAAGAACGGGAAGCGTCGTGGGGATTGTGTCGACCTTGGATTCTTTTTCTTTTACTTTTTCAATTGCCATCTCAACAACGCTCTAGTTCGGGAAGAATGAATATAGACAGAAAAAGCGGGAAAACAATCCGCTTGGTTTTGGTGTAATATATTTCAGTTGTGTGTTGAAAAGGTACTGATAATTTGAGGGGATGTCAAGGTAGTCTGAATCTTGGTGCTGGTTCAGTTTATCATTCTCGCGAAAACGGGTCGAAGACTCGTCAACGACCCTTCGGGTCGATAGACCCGTAGGGACTCGGCGAGAATCCAAATAATTCTTTTTTGCTTAATATTGGATGCCCCGCCTCGGCGCGGCATGACAGGGCCTATTGCTAAATAGTTATTTTCAAATTCAGGCACTACCAACGTGCAGGAGGGTTGCAGTTTTATTTACACTCTCAAGAAGAAGTCGTTACGAGTCCCGATGTTTTCTATCGGGACGAAGCACTCCGATCAATAGCCGGGATTGCTTGGCTTCGTCCGCAATGGCCATCAAACGGTAACACGACTCATGGTACCCTCTGATTTCATAAATACAAATTTTGTACTGAAATTTTCCTCTGCGGCGAGAGCTTGTGCGGTGGGGAGAGGAGAATAAATGTTCGAAGGGCGGAAATGTTATTGCCGGCGTTTCGAAAGCCAGGCTTCGGGGTTTTGTTTCTCCTTCTCTTTCCAAACTTCAAAATGAAGAATGCTGCCGGCAACAGAATCGCCGCTCTTCGCAATCACCATACCCGCCGAAACCTGCTGGCCTTCGGAGACCACGATATCGGAAAGGTGTGCATACACGGTATGGAATCCGCCGGCGTGTCTGAGAATAACAAGATTGCCGTACGACGGCAGCCAGTGGATCATCGCCACTTCTCCATCGGCAACGGACTTCACGGGCGATCCGCTTTCGATCGAAATGTCGATTCCGGTATTCTGGGTTACCGTTTTCAACACGGGGTGCACATGGTTGCCAAAATGCGCAACGACAGCCCCGGCAGAGACGGGCCAATGCAATTTCCCTTTCAGCGATTCAAACAGCGTTCCCGTTTCAACCGGCGCTTCCTCGGTTTCGTTCAGTTTCAACCGTTCCCGCTCAGCCGCACGTTCCCGTTCACGGCTCGCTTCATGTTCCTTTCGGATACGCTCCTTTTCAACGAGGTCGGCAATAAGATTTTCCAGCTCTTCGGCGGCTTGAGTTTTCCTTACCAATTCCTTTTTCATCGCCGCTTTATCTTTTCGAATTTCTTTCAGCGCTTGAGCCCGTTTGTGCTTCTTTTTTTGCAGAAATTGTTCTTCCTTTTGCTTGCTGGAAATCACTTCCTGTTGTTCGCCGAGTTTCTCCTGCAGGTCGGCTTTCTCCGATTCAAGAATGAGCCGCTTATCCTGGATTTTCTCTAAATCCTTTTTTCGTTGTTCCGAGAATCGTTTCAAATATTCAATCCGGATGTAGAGTTGGTTGATGGAGTTCGAGGAGAGGAGTGTTTCGAGGTCGTACACCCTGCCGAACTTGTACACCGCGGTTACATATTTGGCGTAGTGGAGCTTGAGAAAGGAGAGTTGTTTTTCCAGAAAGCTGATGTTATCCGATGCAAGGGCGATCGATGTTTGAAGCTGCTCTTCCTCATCCATGAGCTCCGAAAGGAGTGAATGAACAAGGTTGCTTTGTTTCTCGTAATTATCGAGCCGCTCGAGCGTCACTTTTTCTTTTTTCTCGCTCTCCTGAATGCGCTGTTCGTACGCATCAATTTCTTTCCGAAGCTGCTCGAGTACCCGTTCTTTTTTCTTGATGTCCTGTTCGCCGCCGTTCACAACAGGGCACGCAACCGCGGCCAGAAAAATGAACATCAGTAAACGTTTCATGACACGCTCAGTGAAAACGGGATGCAAGATTTTATTCCTTCGTGACCCGCCGTGCGTCGGGCGGAATATGGAGCGTCAACGAACCGACGGGGCCGTTGAGTTCAAGATCGTCGTAAAAGAGCGATACCGAAGATTGCATTTTGTCCTGGATGAACCGAATTGATTGCAGCGCCGCAGTTCTATCGCCCCGCCGTTCATACTCAAAACGCTCTTCACTCCATACCTCACCTGCGGAATCAATATGGACGATACCGGTCAGGAGCAGCGCCTGACTGTCAACGCTGTACTCCGTTGCTCCGTTTTTTTTGTGAAAAAATAGGATGTATGAATCATTGCTGACGTTGAAGCTGTCCGGCGAGGTTTCTTCCGGCAAGAATGTCCGCGTGCCGCAAAATGCATCAATAACATGATCAGGGTCGATGGGAATATTCATGAAGGCCGGCATATTGCCCCCGGTAACCTCACCCTCCATGACCTCGTTCTTAAAGCTGTTGTAAAACATGTAATGACCTTTTGCAAAGAGCGCCGAGGCCACGTGGATACCGAACGGTCCTTCGATATCAACGAGAACCGAGTCCGGCCTTTTCAAGCGAAGTTCAAACGAACCTGAATTGACAAATGAGGGGGACTCAACAGAAATAGACCCTTTTGCTTCGAGGGTTGCAATATCATGCTTGCGGGAGTTGACCGCGTCGATCACCTGCTGTGCAGAATAATTCGCCGCAGGTCTCCGGAGTTCTTTGGTTGGGGCACAGCCCGAGAGCGCGATCAGCGAGCAGAAGATCAGCACTCTTTTCATAATGAGCCGCGAGCGAGCTTTTCTTTAAGGAGAGTGTTTTTTGAATCCCGCTCCAGCGCTTTCGCCCAATATTCCTTCGCCTTGTCAAGCTGGCTCAGTTTCGAATAAATGTCGCCGAGATGTTCGTACACAACGGCGCTTGCTTCTCCGGCATCGATCGCTTGCTTGACGTATTTTTCTGCCTCACTATAGTTGCCGAGCTTGAAGTAAATCCAGCCGAACGTGTCGAGATACGAACCGTTGGCAGAATCTTTCGCGAGCGATTCTTTCGACATAGCGAAAGCCCGGTCCAATTGTTCGCCGCGTTCAGCCAAACTGTACGCATAATTATTGAGAACCATTGCATTGACTGAATCGACCTTCAGCGCGGCTTCGAACGTTTTATCGGCTTCACCGTAGCGTTTCAGCGCATCGTATGTCGAGGCAAGCGACGAAAGTGCATTGATATCCTTGGGGTTGATTTCGATGGCGCGCTGCAGCGGGGCGATGGCGTCCTCGTTGCGATCCACCCGTGTATACCCATACCCCAGCAGAAAATTTATCCCGCCGTCGTTCGGGACAATCTGCCGTGCTTTTTCGAGAACCGACACAGCCTGGTTGAAATCTTTTTTATCGAACAGGATCGATCCCAGATACCACCATGCTTCGGCATTCCAGCCGGCAACTTTCGTCACCTTGTCGAAATACTGGTATGCGGCGCTGTCGTCTTTTTCTAGGATCGCCAGCCGGCCGAGATAAAACATCGGGCGCCAATCGTCCGGATAGTGCTTGAGAAAATCCACGAACTGCGATTTTGCGTTGACGAGCAGGGTTGAATCTTTTTGGCTTTGCTCGAGGTAAGCGACCGCAATTCTAAAGCGGGTATCGGCTGTGAGCGAGTCGTCCTTTAAGATCGTTTCAAATTGTTCGCGTGCCTTATCCCATTTGTCTTGCTGCAAATAAATCTCTGCGAGGGCGCCGCGCAGTTCGACATTCCCGGTGTCCGATTCCAGCAAGTCGTTGAACAGCGTCAGCGCTTTATCGTACTGCGCCGACCGGATATACATCTCGCCGAGATTTTGTTTGAGCGATACATTGCTTGGGTCGATTTTCACCATTTGTTCAAACGCTGCGGCAGCTTTGTCGTACCGGTGGAGGATTGAATTCAGTTCCGCGACTTTAAAGAGCACCTCCCACTCCGGACCGTTGCGCTGGAGAATCTTATTGTACATTTCCAGCGACTGCAACGGGTACTTCGGCGCCAGCAATTGCGCAATATTGAACATGCTTTGCACATGCGTGGAGTCTATTTTCAGGATGTCCCTGTATTCCGCAATCGCTGAGTCGATTTGAAAGGCCTTGACATAAATATCGGCAAGTGTTTCACGGTACGTCACGTTGGCCGAGTCGAGCTTGATGGCTTCGTTCGCCATTTCGGCCGCCAGGGCGGGTTTGTTCAATGCAGAATAATCTTTCGCCAGTGCGTAATAGATCGCCGGGTCTTTGTCATACCGGAGCGCATCTTGAAATTCGATGATCGCTTCTGCGTATTGGTTTTTACTTTCGAGCAGCGATCCGTCGATAAAATGCTGCAGCGCAATCGACTTTTGGTCATTGCGGGCTTGTTCTTCCGCTTCACTCGGCTTCTTCTGAAGCTGGACTTCCTTTTGCGAGGAGCAACCCGTCACCGCAATGATTATGACCATCACCAGCACAGCACTGCAAAACCTCTCGCTCATACAATCTCTTCCTTCCTGATTTTCTTTCTAAAAATATATCACTTTCAATGATGAGTTACAATATGGCGCCATTGCGGGCGGTGTTACAGTTTGACCATAGCAAACCGAAAAAATGTGTGTCATGCCCGCCGAAATAACATTTACTTCGAAATTGTGACACTGCCCAATTGTGCCGGCAATATTGGAATTTTACCCGCGACTTCTCTATCTTTTCGAAAGAAGCGACTGATTTCACGCGTTCATACAATTGGATATGAAGGTTCACTCATAACTTTTCAGCGCGTAATAGTTGGACACCGGGCGTTGCCAATAGTAAAAAGATCGGCAAGCCCCGGATAACGAGATTCTTCTCACAGCCCAACATTCATGAACATTTATCCCGTTATTTTAGATGGAAAACGCGTCAGGCTTGAGCCCTTAACGCAGGCTCATCATGCTCAACTGTGTGAGGTCGGTTTGGATGAGGAACTATGGAAACTGACGACGGCCATCATTCGCACGCCCGAGGATCTGAGAAAGTATATCGACACCGCCGCAAAAGATTTCTTGGACGGTAAGGCACTGCCGTTCGCAATCATCGAGAAAAACTCAAACAAGGCGGTCGGAAGCACGCGCTTCGGGAATATCGAGACGGCGCACCGCCGTGTAGAGATAGGCTGGACATGGATCGGCAGGCAATGGCAGCGCACCTCCGTCAATACGGAAACAAAATATCTTCTGCTTTCTCATGCGTTCGATACGCTTGGATGTATGCGTGTCGAATTTAAAACAGATTCCACCAACAGCCGGTCGCGTCACGCCCTCTTACGTATCGGTGCAAAAGAAGAGGGCATCTTTCGCAACCACATGATCGTCCACGGCGGGCGCATCCGCCATTCGGTTTACTTCAGCATTATTGATTCAGAATGGAATGGCGTGAAAAGAGAATTGGAAAAGAAACTCGCAAAAGTCTATTGACGTCCGACCTACCGTGCTATTGTCTCCCCACTCCAACTTTTTTCACGATCCCCATCTTCGCCCCAAGAAACCGTTCGCCGATCTCCGTGAACTTTGCGGGGATGTCGCTCACAAAAAATTGCAGGTTTGGCTTTTCCTTGCTCACGTTCTTCAAGCGATACTCATCCAACGTGCTCTCCACTTGGAGCGCCGCGGCTTCGCCGGAATCGATTAATGCGGCGGTTCCTTTCAACGCATTCGAGATGACATCCTTGAGCAACGGGTAGTGAGTACACCCCAGCACAAGAGTATCAATTTTTTCCTGCATGAACGGAAAGAGATATTCCTTTGCAATCATTTCCGTCGCTTTATGGCCGACCCATCCTTCTTCGACGAGCGGCACGAAGAGCGGGCACGGGCGGCTGAAGACCAAAATGCTTTCGTCGATCTGCCGAATAGCATTTGCGTAGGCACTGCTTGAAATCGTGCCAATCGTTCCGATCACACCGATCCTCTTTTTTTTCGACGCTGCTGCCGCCGCTTTCGCGCCGGGGACGATAACACCGACGACCGGAATTTTTGCATGTCGTTGCACGACGTCAAGCGCGACGGCCGAAACGGTGTTGCAGGCGACAACGATCATCTTTACGTTTTTTGAGAGAAGAAATTCCGTATCCTCTTCTGCGTACTCGCGGACGACTTGCGGCGATTTCGGTCCGTAGGGAACGCGAGCCGTGTCGCCGAAATAGACGATGTTTTCCTGCGGCAAACGGCGCAAGAGAGCGCGAACGACGGTCAGTCCGCCGATCCCCGAATCGAAAACACCGATAGGTTTGCTGGCATTCATAATTATTGGGATGATAACTGGATGTTGATGAGCTGATAAATTCTGTGCAGAAGCTTTTCTTTTATCTGCCGTTTCTTCTCGCTGCTTCGAATCGGGGCATTGTCATCGTCAAGCACATAAAATGAATCAACGATACCGTCCACGCGCGTTGCGATCTTCGCAAAATGGATGTTGAGTCCCAGCTGCGAGAATGTCCGGGTCACTTTGTATAAAAATCCTACCGTATCCGGCGCATAGACATCGACGATGGTAAAATCCTCCGTATCCTCGAACGTCACATCGATCCGGATGTTTGGGTGGAACAGCGGCTTGGGGCGGCGCTTCCAGCGTCGATGATGCCTTTCAAAAAGATGTTCGAGGGTGACGTTCTCCTTCATCACATCGTAAAAGTCTTGCTTGATTTTTTCAGCCTGGTCGTCGAGAAGCTTTCCTTTCGTCGCGACGTTGATCACGCGAAACTGATCGATCACAATACCATCATCGCGGGTAAAAATTTGTGCGTCAAAGATATTGGCATCATTTGCCGAGAGAACGCCGCACAGGGTGGACAAAAGGTACGGCGCATCGTGCGTTATCGCGGTGACGGCGCTGTGCGACTCTTCGTGGCGGATGATGGAGGAAATGGACTCGAGGCCGCGAATATTAACGATATGGTCGGCAATATCGGCAAGGGAAAAAATCTTGATGTACGCTTCGTTATGAATTGACGTGACGTGACGTTCAACTTCGTCACGGGGCAATTGCTCCGACATCGTTCGGATGACCGAGCGGACCAATTCCTCGTGCTGCTCTTGCTGGAACGACACCGCTTCTTTGAACGGAAGCTTCCGTTCCAGCACGCCGCGGGCCTGGAGATATAATTCCTGCAGCAGCATTTCCTTCCACGATGTCCAGACGTTTTTGTTCACGGCAGAAAGGTCGCAGTACGTAACAAGGAACAGGAGGTCAAGCTGTTCGGGCCGCTGAAACATCTCGGCAAACTCGGCAACGGTCTTCGGATCGCTGATATTTCGACGGAACGCGATCTGTTCCATCATCAGGTGGCTGCGAATGAGAAATGCGACATCGCCGTTTGCATCGGGATAGTGAAAACGTGCGAGGATTCGGCGCGCAACGTCAACGCCCCGAATTTCATGCTCCTCAATCCCGTGCGGTTTCTCGATGTCGTGAAAAAGCAAGCCGAGAAACAGGACCTCTTTTTTTTCCAGCCTTTGGTACGCTGCCGCAAGAATCCCTTTGCCGGCGGCAAGCCGCTCTGCGTGTTCGATGGCGATCAGCGTGTGCGCATCCGCGGTGTAATAATGGTAAACGCTGTGTTGAAAAAAGGCAACAAGCTCTCCCCATTCCGGAATATATTTCCCGAGAACATCGAAATCGTTCATCATTGTAAGCGTTGACGCTACGTTCGACGGCAGCCGGAGAATATCCAGAAAGACCGCGGCGGCGGCCGTTATGCTCTCCGCGTTGAAGACATTCGACGAGCGGCTCATCGCCGCGATTGTCCCCTGCAATGAATGCCCCAGCGTCAACGAATGTTTGCCGCACCAGTAAAAGGCTTTGAGAATTTCCGCCGGCGACGAAATTTCAACGGCGGTATTGCGCTGCAGCAGTTCGTCGCCGCGTGCGATGAAATGAGCGTCAAGGATCTGTTCTTTCGGTTTTTTCCACGAAGAGGGTTCGACGCTTTTTCGAAAATGATTAATCAACCGCTGGTTCAAACGAAAGATGCTGCGTGCATGAAGGAAATACTCGCGCATGAATTTTTCGACGTACTTTAATTCCCGGTCGTCGCCGAACCCCAGCCCTTTGGCAATTTCCCGCTGAATAGAAAAATCGAGTGAGTCGTGGATGGTTTTTGCAAAGTAGTGCGTCTCGTGGCGGGTCCGCAGTAAAAAATTCAGCGCATCGACGACCGCATCGCGTTCCTCTTTGGAGATAACGTTTTTGCGATAGAACGTGTCGATCATAAGCTTGCACGACGACTCGGCATTGAGAAACGGTGATTCGGTGAAATAGTCGGTGTCCGTCGACCGGTACACCCATAGCAGGTTGTGAAGGTCGCGCAAACCACCCGCACTGTTCTTCAAATTCGGCTCGAGTAATTTCACCGAATTACCGTATTTTTCGTGGCGCTCGTCCATTCCGACCATGATCGCTTTCACGAACACAAGGTCGAATTTTTTTTGAATCTGCCTGAAAACGGCGTCGGCGTACAGCCCCAGCACGCGCTCGCTTCCGCACACGAACCTGCTCTCCAAAATCGAAGCCCATGAATCGACGTCCGTCTCGTACAGATCCACGCAATCCTTCACCGTTCGAACACTGTGCCCGACGTTGAAGCCGGCATCCCACAGCGAGCGAAGAAACTGTTGGATAATTTCGGAGCCGTCAAGTTTCGACTTCTCGTTCCCGGCCAGGATCATCAGGTCGAAATCGGAATGAGGGCAAAGCTCGGAGCGGCCGTATCCCCCCAACGCTACGACGGCATAGTCGGCGGCGGCAGGATTTAATTTCCAAAGATCGGAGAGCGTCGCATCGACAAGCGATGTCAGCCGCGCGGCGACGGTAAAACCGTCCGCCCCGTTGCGATGCAGTTGGAATATTTCGGCAGAATCAGCGGTGTAACGTTCTTTGATTGTCACTGAAAGCGAAGGAAGAATAACTGGATGAGATAATATAAAGAAGAGCCGCACGAGTTACAAATGGACGAGACTCCCGCAAAGCCGCAAAGTCGCGAGTTGGTACTAAAAATAAAATTTTCGCGTCTTTGCGGTCCAGCGAGAGACTGTTTTGCAGACGTCCCATCCTCTATAATTTAGTCGCTACGACCGCTACGTCTTTCATCGTACGCACGACTCCGCCGGAAGAGTCGAGCGCTTCAAAGAGGATGATATACATCCCGATCCTCACGCGACGATTGTTGTCGTCAAGGCCGTTCCAGATGATCGTCCCTGAAGATGCGGCGGGTTCGTTGTTGGCGAGCGTTCGCACTAATCTTCCCTGAACGTCGAAACATCGGACGCGAATCATCGATGTCGTAGAGGGTAAAGAATATCCGATGGCGAGGAAGTCTTCAAAGCCGTCATTGTCAGGCGAGAACGGGTTGGGGGAAAGTGTTAGGTGTGCCGCCGAAGGAATTGACAGCGTAAAGATGCTATTGCGCTCCCCGGGAGTTGCGCCTCCCGGAGCAATCGACGAACTCCAGTTTTTCCGGTCATTGCTTCCAAGGGAGGGGTTCACACGCTCGAGAGACTTTCCGGTCGTAGTGGTATTCAGTGCCGGGTTGTGCCATGATGGGGAATACCGTACGCTGTCTATCTGAGTATTCGTTATGTCGACAAGAACAATATCGTCACCGGAATTGTTGAGCGACAAATCTTTGTTTGCAATGACGACCGCTGCCGTTGCGAGGTGAAGAAGGGCCGGAAATTGGATGAAGAGTGTTGAGTCTGCACCGACAACGGCAAAATTATTCGGCGGCAGAAATAATGGTTTGTCGGAAATTCGGACTGTCGCTCTCCTTCCCGAACTCGACGGGGAATTCATGATTGTCCAATCTTGGAGGCTGATCGTATCCACGCTTCGATTGAACAACTCGACGAATTCAGAGCGGTTCGGCAGCGGGTCGTACATTATTTCGTTGATGACAACCGATTGCGGTTCAAATTTATTTGCCGCCCAAATAAAAAATTCATTGTTTGATGTCCGTTGATCTTGAGGAAAATCAACCGTACACATAATCGAGAGAATGCCGTGTGCCGTTGTCTCCCAATCACATTGAGCGGTCATCGAATCGCCCGGCGCAAGCGCGCCATCGTTGAAGCTTTGAATTAATTCTCCGGGCGATGCTACACTGTCGCCGTTTGCGTCACAATAAAACCCTACCGTGAATCCGTTCGCTACATTTCTCCCGACGTTGCGGACAACCGCCGTTATGTGTAACCCGCCGTTCAGTATCGACGCATGTGCATTCGCAACTTCCACATCAAAATCTTTTTTTGCCGATGTATTTTCCCTCCCAGGCGTTGGCTCAGAGCTTTTCCAATTCGCTGAATCCACCGACGATGAAAGATCATCGATCCTTTCCAGCGATTTGCCGTTCGTGCCCCCCCATGACGGTTTGTACCAAACGCTGTCCATCGTTGCACCGCGGTTATCATACAAGACAACAGCGTCGGGTGTCGTGTTGTTTAATGCTGAAAATGGCGCGACACATACGATGCCCAAAATCGAAAAATAATTGCCTAACGTTGAATCCGACGCCGCTAGAAAGTACGCGCCGGGTTGAATAAGACATTTCGAATTAATAAGCGCGGCTTTTGATTTTACGTTGGCATCGGAAATTTTCCATCCATCGACATCAACCGGGCTAGTGCCGGCATTAAAAAGTTCAATCCATTCCGGCATTTTTTCGGGGGGTGCGTACATAATTTCGTTGATAACGATTGTATGCTGCCTCACGCCGACATCGAACAATAACGCCTGTGCGTTGTTTGTGGAATCGCCGTCATACTGATCATCCGCGACCGCAAAAATCCGTTGTTTTCCTTGCACCGCTATGGTCAGCGAGCATGCCACTGTTTGAGAATCGGCGGGCAAGAGTTTGCCAATGTACTCTTCCCCGATACGTTCGCTCAATTGTGGAATTGAATCGTCGTTTGCGTCGAGGAAAAATTGGACGGAAATATTTGAGACCGTTCGGCGACCGACATTCTTTATCATCGCTTCTACTTCAAACGCATCCCCGGCTGCAGGAAAAGATGTTGAAAGAAAGATTTTTTCCATCGATACATCGTAATCTTTTTTGGTCAAACTGTTGACGGCTCCCGGCGTTGCTCCCTGAGGATTCCGTGAACTCCCCCAGTTGCCAGGTTGATTTGATGCCGTTGCAGTATCAATCCTTTCAAGGGATTTCCCGCCAGTTCCGCCCCATGAAGAGCTGTACGCAACGCTGTCAATCGCAAACCCCGTCGGGTCGAAGATGACAACGGCATCGAAATCGTTGTTCAATGCGGGAAAATTAGCTTTGACAATCGGAGCGTGGATCGAAGGATAATACTTGAGGATTGAAGAATCTCTGGCCACGAGAAAGAATTGACGGGGAGGGATGGAAGAGGATTGAGAATTCATGGTTCCACGAGAGGTTGTATTATCTCCAACCTTCCATTGTGAAAGCGAAAGCGTATCATCGGAATTGTTGATGCATTCGATCCACTCGGGACCGGCGGAGGGAGCATACATAATTTCGTTGACAAGAACCGATCGCGGAGAGTATCCTACAAAAATCGTTTTGGTCAACATATTATTTGTCGTATCCTCATCACCGGGGAAAATTAGGCGCACAGAGAACCGATGGCTGCCGGGAGAAACAGAGGGTTCGCTGAACGTAAACGTTGCAGAGTCGCCAACGTCGAAAAAATGAGTTACCGCTTGCTCGGCCGTTTGTTTCTCGTCTGTTCCCGACGAATCGGAATCTTTGTCATCGAACAATTGCAGTGTGAATGACAAAGAGCCGCTGAGCGCTCGGTTGGCAACACCGACATGTATGGATAATGATTCTCCTTCCCGCACAGTTGCTGGCCCAAAGTCAATGTTCGTCAGCGCGAGGTCGAATCTTTTTTGCACGGTCACTTCGACATTGTCTATTCTGATCGTTCCCGTCGCCCCCGTCCCGTTTCCTGCAACACGCCACCGAAAACGGACATCGCGCTGGCCGCTCAACGAAGGCGGCAGCGGCAGACTCCGTAAAACATAATTTGTCGTGCCGGAATTTTTAAGAGTATCTCCTATGTGAATCGCAGACAAGGTATCGTTGTCAACTATCGCCTCTATAAGAACGCCGGAATTGTGCGACGATGTCCGCCGCTCATAAAATTCCAGGCTACCGGCAATTTTTGCGGAAAAATCCATCGCCGGAGATGTCAGGCTCTGGGCAACTTTTGCGTCCGTCGACACAACGGCGTTCGGTGTACTTAACGGCGTTGACGCCGATGTTGAAAAATCTCCCGACGAGGACTTACGAACGCTCGTCGACCATCCGGCGGGAAGCTTCGGTGCGACCACCGTATCGAACTTTTCAATGAAGGGAAAAGATGATGTTTGTGCCGTGAGGGATGATTGGGTAAAATAAAAGAAGGCTACAAAGCAAAACAGCGAACGTGAAATCATTGGGCCCCCCGATGATTGCGGAATGAAGAACTATTGATTATTGCGGATTAATCTGTCAAATAACTATTGTTTCTGGAAATAATAAAAAATACGGGGAGGCTTTGTCAAATCCGTTACGGCCGTCCTATTATCGCTTCAATTTCCCTTCAATCGTTGCAAGGAGCAATTCATTGTCGAACGGTTTGGGAAGGTATCCGTCAACGCCGAGCCTCATCCCTGCACGCACGACATACTCATCGCTGATTCCCGACATCAAAAGAAACGGCACTCCGTCAAAACGCCGGCTGTTCCTCACTTGATTGTAGAATTCAAACCCGCCTTCCGTCGGCGAGGGAAACATTACATCGGAAAGAATTAAATTGGGTGTTTGTTTTTCCAGGATCGCCATTGCACTTTCCACGCTCTCGGCAATAAGCACTGTGTAGCCGTGCCTGCGGAGAATCGCCGAGTACGTCAGGAGAATGGTTTTCTCGTCGTCGACAATAAGAATGGTGCCAAGCGATGGGGGAGACCGCCGCGCTTCCAGAATTTTCGCTTCGGCATCTTTGTGGTCTTCCATCGAAATGCCGTACCGTCGTCGCATCAACTCCAGGACCCGCTCTTCGTTTTCGCTGACGACGCCGTCGTGCAGAACGATACGCAGCGCTTGAACATATGCTTCAGTCTTAATCTCTTTCTCCAAACGCGCATGTTCTTCATCGGAGATGTTGAACAGGCTGCGAATTTTTACAAGTTCGGCGGCTTCCTTCTCGGTAAGAATGCCGTCAAACCACATCTCGTCCAGAATCTCGCGGTACATCTTCAACCGCCCTTCCAGTTTTTGCGTTGCTTCGACGGAAATTGGCGTTGACGGTTGAGGAGACGGTTTTGCCGGAGGCGCCGGTGGAATTGGTACAGCTTTTGGTGGAACCGGAGGAATTGGCGCGCGCGGCGGCGAAACTGGAACCGCTGTCGACGGAGCTTGAGTTGGCGGTGTCGACACACGCTGCGGCGAAGCGGGTACAGCTGAAGGAGTTTGTCCGGGCGGGGCTGCCGTTGTTCGTTTAACGGAGGGAGCGGGGATCGGCGTGGCTTCCTTCTTCATTAGCATTTCAATGGTCTGCGAATACGCCTGTGCAAAATGATTTGTCGGATCAAGGCCGAATACTTTTGCGACTTGTTCAAGGGCGCGTTGGTATTGCTGGAGTTGAATCAATCGATCCGCCTCTCTCAGGTATTGAGAGATCAATTCAATTTTTTTGTCCAGGGTGAGGTTCTGAGTATAGGTGCGCGCTTGAGTTACCGAGTCGGCCCTTTTTTGCATCGTGTGGATGCGGTCCAGCATTGAGCGCCCCTGGTAATTGTCGGGGTCGGTTTGCAGCACGCGTTCAGTCTCGATCAATGCTTCGTCGAAGCGGCCGGCAAGAAAGTGTTCATCGGCAATCCGGAGATGTCTGTAGATGCCTTCTTTCGTCAGGGGGGCGACAACGGGGTTTCGGGCTGATTCCTCTTCTTTTTTCTGAAGAGAGCGGATTCGTTCTTGAAGTGTGCGCCCCTGATAATTTTTCGGGTCGATTTGGAAAATATAATCGACTTCTATTAACGCTTCGGAATAACGCCGGGATCGCACGAAGTCTTCGGCATTGCGGAGATGTTTGGCAATTTTTTCAAGCGCTGGATTCATGGCCGGCATCATTTCGCGGCGCGAGGCCCTTCAATAAAACCTATCAAAGGTATCAGGCGCTCAATGTGTATTCCAAGGTAGGAATACAAACGCACAAATTCAACCATGGAACAGGGATTTTGTGTCAAAACACGAACGTTTTTAGCTCTTTTCTTAAGAATTTTTAACAGCAAGAGAGCGGAATTATTCATATTTTATGTCCGGGCAAAATTTCCTTCACTATTTATTTTTGGGAGAGGTGTTTGAAAAAAATAGCGGTTATCTTCGGCACACGCCCGGATACCATAAAGCTCGCTCCTATTATCATCGAGCTCAAAAAAGAAAAGAAATATTTCGACACCGTAACCATTGCCACGGCACAACACCGGCAGATGTTGGACCAAGTACTGGACGTTTTTAAAATAGTTCCGGACTATGACCTCAACCTTATGCAACCGAAGCAGTCGCTCGCAACGCTCACGCAAAACACCATTGCCGCAGTCGATACCGTCCTCGAAAAAGAAATACCGGATATGGTACTCGTCCAGGGCGATACGACATCGACCTTCGTCGGAAGCCTTGCGGCGTTCTACCGGCGAATCCCGGTCGGACATGTTGAAGCCGGTTTGCGAACGAATGATAAAGGCAATCCGTTTCCGGAGGAGATCAACCGGAGGCTGACAAGCTGCATTGCCGACCTTCATTTCGCACCGACGGAGACGGCGAAGAAAGCGTTGCTTCATGAGCATGTTGACCGGAAAAATATTTTCGTCACCGGCAATTCGGTTATTGACGCTTTGAATATTTCAGTGAAGAAACAGTATGCGTTCGGCATTCATACGCTCAATCAACTCGTCTCCGAGAACAAGCGTATCATCCTTCTCACGATGCACCGCCGGGAGAACTGGGGCGAACCTATGCGCGACGCCTGCAACGCCATCAGAACGCTTGCCGAAACATACACTGCAATAAATTTTATTTTCCCCGTTCATCTCAACCCTGTCGTGCGGGAAGTCGTGTACGGAACATTAGGATCGCTCAGCAACGTTTTCCTTATTGAGCCGCTCGATTATCTGGATTTTGTTAATTTGATGGCGAGGTCATATTTGATCATCACGGATTCGGGGGGCGTGCAGGAAGAAGGACCGTCGCTCGGCAAACCGATCCTTGTCCTCAGAGAAGTGACGGAGCGCCCCGAAGCCGTCCGCTACGGCACGGTTAAGCTTGTGGGCCTGGACGGGAAAAAAATTATCGCTGCTGCAAAAAAACTCATCGAAAACAAAACGGCGTATCAGGAGATGGCGACCGCAACAAACCCGTACGGCGACGGGCGTGCGTCCGAACGAACGGTGCAGGTGATAAAAAAATATTTCGGCGCGCCCGGAAACACCATTCATGAATTCAAGCCACGGTAGGATTCCCACGAGATGAAAAAGTTTATTCGATTATCCATCATCGCAACGGCGATTTTTGCCTTTTCCCAATACGGCATCGGCCAAGAATATCCCCAAAAGAAAATCTTGATCGCCGTCGAAGGAAATACCGACCTGAAAAATTTTGCTATCGGCGATGGACGGCAGCTTGCGGAGTTGCTCGGCCACTTCAACACCGCGGTGACGATTAAGGGAGTCAACAAATACAACCCAGGCGAGATCAATACGTTCGACTATACCTTCTATATCGGCTTCAACGGGCGAAACGTTGTGCCGGCAAAATTTCTCGACGATGTGCTTGCGACAAAAAAACCGGTCGTCTGGATGAACACCGGAATGATCGAGTTCTCGGAAAAATACAACCTCCGGAAGAAGTACGGCTTCAGCGTTTCTACGCTCGATTCGCTTGACGATTTCGACATGGTGAAATCAAACAACAAGGTCTTCACCAAGGGAGAGCCGAATGCAAACATTATTGATATCTCGAACCGGCGTCTCGTCACCGTTGTTGCGGTTGCGTATTCAACCAAGAAGCGGAGAGAAATTCCCTACATCATCAAGTCGAAGAATTTGATGTATATCGCAGATTCGCCGTTTGCGTCGGCAACCGAAAACGACCGGTATCTCCTCTTTGCCGACATGCTTCACGACATCCTCCACGAGCAGCATGAAGAGTCCCATTCGGCGCTCATCCGTATCGAAGACGTCGACCCGCTGCAAAGCCCCGACCAACTGCGCGACATCGCCGATATTCTGTCGGCGCGGGGTATCCCGTTTCTCGTCGGCGTCATTCCGTTTTATGTCGACCCCGAAGAAGGGATCCGCGTAAGCCTGTCGGACAAGCCGGACTTTGTCGACGCGATCAAGTACATGGTAAAAAACGGCGGAACCATCGTCATGCACGGCATCACGCATCAATACAAAGGGACAACCGCCGTCGATTTTGAATTTTGGGACGGAAGCACCGACAAGCCGATCAAAGACGAGACGGCGGAAGGGGACGCGAAAAAAATTGAAATGGGGCTCCAGGAGTTCATGAAAAACGGTTTGTCGCCGCTCATCTGGGAAACCCCGCATTACACCGCTTCTTTCACGCTCTACAACACGATTTCAAAATATTTCAGCTCGGCGATGGAGCAGCGGCTGGCGATCGAGGACGCCGATTACAGCCAGTATTTTCCGTACATCATCAATAAAGATTTGTTCGGACAGAAAATTTACCCGGAAAACCTCGGGTATGTTCCGCTCAACCCGAACAAGGCCGAAAGCGAAGCGTACATCCAAACCATCATCAAGAATGCGAAAACAAACCTTTACGTACGCGACGGTTTTGCATCGGTGTTTTTCCATCCCTTCTTGGACCTCGATTTGTTAAAACAACTGGTCGATGGAATTCAAAAACTTGGATATACATACATCGACTTGCGCGAACAGAAGAATTGGGTAAAAATAAAGGACAGAATTATTCTTACGGGGAGCCAGAACTATACCATTCATCTGGAAGACCAGTATTTGTTCGAGGCGTACTTCGACCATACCGGAGAAATCAAGAGCAAGACGACTTCCGAGAAACGGCTGAAGGGGCCTATCACGAAGTCCATCGAGCTGGAACCGGGCGAGCTCTACAAAGCCGAGCCGACGGAATTCCGCGAACGCCCCCTCTCGTTCATCCAGAAAACGGAATACAGCGTTCAGAAATTGTACGACAACGTCTTCACGAAAGAAGAGGAGTGGAGCGATATTCGTGCAGCCATCCTGTGGAATCACCATGTGAAGGGGGCCGCCTTTCACGACCAGTCGTCGCTGGCAGCGCTGCTGCGCAACGTAAACGTACAGGTCGATACATTCTTCATCGGCCAGCCGCTCAATCTGTCGCGCTACAACCTGCTCATTGCGCCGTACGCATTTATCGATTCGTTGAAGCAGACGGATTACGACATCATCAACGATTTTGTTGAAAGCGGCGGGAACATCATTACCGACACAAAGAATGACCTTGCCGAAGAACTCGGCATCAGCTTCACCCAAACGCGCATCCGCGTCGGCAGGATTCACGATCGGTATTTTCCCGAGGAGCGGATCGCCTGGCGATACCCCGAGCTTGTCAGCAAGTTTGAAACCGAGGGGGTCGATGAAGTCTTCTGCGTCGACGATGTCACCGAAACGCCGATGGTGATCGGGAAAAAGTTCGGCAAGGGAAAAGTCATTTTTTTCAACTCGTCGTTTGACTCGTACTCTCAGCACGGGTACAGCCAGTACCCGTTCGCGCTGGAGTACGTGAGAAAATATTTCCACCTCCGGCCGATTGTCCGCCGCGAGAATCTGGAGATGTACTTCGACCCTGGATTTCGAAAGACCTACAGCATCGAAGCGCTCATCAAACAGTGGGTCAACCAGGGTGTACGCATTGTCCACGTTGCCGGATGGAACCAGTTCCCGAAATATACGTACGATTACAAACGGCTCATCACCCTGGCGCACGCGAACGGCATCTTAGTGTACGCATGGTTCGAACCCCCGCAGGTAAGCAAAAAATTCTGGGACGAACATCCCTGGTGGAGGGAAAAGAATTATAAGGGGGAAGACATTCCTCCCATGTGGCGGTATGCGATGGCGCTGGAAGACGACAGCTGCCTGGCGGTCATGTCGGATGAGTATACAAAAATCCTCAACGGCTACGACTGGGACGGTGTGAACCTTGCAGAATTATACTTCGAAGCCGGCAAAGGCTTCGAGAATCCCGAGATTTTTGCACCGATGCATCCTTCGGCGCGGAGAGAAATCAAGAAAAAATATGGGTTCGACCTCGACTCGATCTTCAGCCAGCAATCGCCGACTTTCTGGAAAACAAACCCGGCTGTGATGAACGCCGTTGTCGATTACAGGGTGGGTCAATTGACGCTCGCGTATGAATCGTTTCTTTCGTCATTCACGGAGATCGCGAAGCGGAAACCGGGCTTCCAGATTGTCGTGACGGCGATGGATGCGTACGGCTCTCCAGAACTCCGCGAATACCTTGGTGTCGATATGAACCAAATTATCGCGCTGCAAAAAAAATACCAGTTCGTCCTCCAGGTTGAGGACCCGGAAAATCTCTGGTCGACCGACCCGGGGCGGTATATCGAAATTGGCAAACGCTACGCCAAGATCCTTGGGGACAGCACCAAGCTTGCGCTTGACCTCAACATCGTAAACTTCAGAAAAAAAGAAGCGATCACGCCGTTTCCGACGCTGATCCAAACCGGGTCGGAAAGCTTTTATCTTGTGAAGGCCGCAGCACTCGGAGCCCCGCGGTTCACGATCTATTCTGAATCGAGCGTTAACCCCCAGGACATGGGTTTTCTTGCAAACGCGCTTGCGGCAGATGTCCGCTACCACTACACGGACGACGGATATCAATTGAACTCGCCGTATTCGTTCGTGTGCAAATTGCCGAAGGTCATTTCCGAAATCAACGTGGACAATGTGCCCCTCTCGCCGTTCAGGGATAATTTATTCGTCATTCCGGCCGGCCATCATCACATCTCACTGAACCGGGAAGCCGTGAACACGTTCTCCACTCACGAGCTCCAGGCAAAAATCATGTCGATCGCCGGAAATTTGCTTTCGGTGACGCATGGATTACGCACGATCGATTTTGAATACGAATCGGCAACGCGCGCGATTGCGTCGTTCAATGTCGCACCGTCATCCGTGAGGGTCGACCACGAGGAGTATCCCTTTACCGTCATGAAAGGGAACGACTGCTTCAGCATTTTTCTTCCACCGGGCAAACATTCTGTTGAACTCATCGCGGGGGACCAATTTTCGTTCGGTGTGAACGTTACAAGCCTGTGGTCGACCACGGCGATCGCCATTTTCGGCGTCCTTGCAGTGACTTCCCTTTTTCTGATGTACGTAGCTCTGAAAGTCGTTAAACGCGGTTACGCGCCAAGAAAGGTATCGTAAGCCATGACAGTGTTAGAAGTCGACCTGAGTTTCCTGTTCGTCATCGCCGTCATCCTTATTTGGTTTATGATCGGATACCAATTTGTGCTGACGGTGTACGGGTTCATCAATTATGTCAGGTCGATGAAAGAACGGAACGATATCGACGGACGGACATTCGATTTTCCCACCTGCTCAATCCTCATTCCCGCCCACAACGAAGAAAAAGTGATCGGAGCAACGATTGCTTCCATGGTGGCGATGAACTACCCGAAAGATAAATTGCGCATTGTCGTCATCAACGACGGCTCGACCGATTCCACAAAAGAGATCATCGAAGATTTTGCAAAACGCGACGCGCGCGTGGAATTATTCGACATTCCGAAAGGAGAGGGGGGAAAAGGAAAGTCCCGCGCATTGAACCTTGGGGTGAAACGTGCAACATCGGATGTGATCGCTATCTACGATGCCGACAACACCCCCGACCCGGACTCGCTGCGATACTTGGTCGCCCAGCTTTTATTGCACAAAGAACTCGGCGGAGTGATCGGGAAATTCCGGACTGTCAATAAAAATCACAACCTCCTGACGAAGTTTATCAACGTTGAAACGCTGAGTTTCCAGTCGATGCTGCAAGCAGGCCGGTGGCAAATGCACAGCATTGCCACGCTTCCCGGAACGAATTTCGTTATGTGGACATCGCTCATTCGCGAGCTCAACGGCTGGGATGAAGGAGCGCTTACCGAGGATTCCGAGTTAAGCATCCGGATCTATGAAGCGGGCTATAAAATCAAATACATTCCGTACGCGATCACGTACGAGCAGGAACCGCAGGAATGGAAGGTCTGGATTAAGCAGCGCATGCGGTGGGTGCGCGGCAATAATTATGTTGTTTCGAAGTTCCTGAAACAACTCCCCAACTTCAAAAACAAGTGGCTTGCATTCGACCTTTTGTACACTCTCGCACTCTATTATATTTTCTTCGCTGCAATCATCATCTCCGACCTTCTCTTTATCCTCAGCGGATTGAATCTGGTCGCCATCTCGCTCCCCGGTCCGTATACTGTCGTTTGGATTATGGCATTTTTTCTTTTCTTGATTGAAATCATGCTCGCCATATCGTACGACAACGAAGACGGCATTGGAAAAATTGCGCTCCTTGTCTTGATGTATTTCACCTACTGCCAATTGTGGATCTACATCGTGCTGAAAGCGGCGTACACAGAATACATCAAGAAGGATAAGCGTTTCTGGGAGAAAACCGTGCGGTTTGATGTGACGGCGGCTGATGTAAAAAAATAGGAAGGGGCTGCGTTTCACTTTCCCTTGATTCTTTTCTCAACTTTCGGCTAATTACATGCGATTCTCACCCATCCCATTAAACGAAAGTGCCGAACACCGTGGCGATTATGACAAGTGCAAAGAAAATCGACGACGTTGAAGCAGCGCGCGAATTGACGTCGGCATATGAATCGATCAAAAAAGAAATTGCAAAGGTTATCATCGGGCAGGATGCCATTGTTGAGCAGTTGATCGTTTCGTTCCTCGCGCGCGGACATTGTCTGTTGATCGGCGTCCCCGGACTTGCAAAAACACTGCTTATTAAAACGCTCTCCGACGTCCTCGACTTGAAATTCAGCCGCATTCAATTCACTCCCGATTTGATGCCGAGCGATATCAGCGGTACGGAAATTATCGAGGAAAACGTCTCGACCGGACAAAAAGCGTTTAAGTTTGTGCGGGGTCCGATTTTCGGCAACATTATTCTTGCCGATGAAATCAACAGGACGCCTCCGAAAACTCAAGCAGCCTTGCTGGAGGCGATGCAGGAACACAGGGTAACTGCTGCCGGCCAGACGTACATGCTCGATGAACCTTTCTTTGTTCTTGCAACACAAAACCCGATCGAACAGGAAGGGACCTACCCGCTTCCCGAGGCGCAACTCGATCGTTTCATGTTCAATCTCTGGCTTGAGTACCCGGCATTCCAGGAAGAGATTGATATCGTCAAATCTACCACAAGCCCTTATATGCCGGAGCTTCGCCGCGTGCTCGGTGCGGATGCAATTGTCATGTTTCAGGAATTGATACGGCGTGTTCCGGTGGCAGACGCGGTTGTCCGCTACGCTGTGCAGCTCGTTGCACGAACGCGGCCGAAGGACGAGCGCTCGCCGCAATTTATAAAAGATTGGCTCACATGGGGCGCCGGGCCGCGAGCTTCGCAATACCTCATTTTAGGGGCGAAGACGCGCGCAATTCTTTCCGGACGCTACAATCCGGACATCGAGGACGTCCGCGCAATGGCTGTACCGGTATTGCGGCACCGCATCATCCCGAATTTTAATGCTGAAGCGGACGGCGTAACGGCTGTCTCCATAGTAGAAAAATTGCTCGCGAACGTTTAACGTTTTCTTCGAAAGAAATTTTTTTTGGCTGCAGTGCTGAATTTCCGGTCCTCAAGGGTTCACGCAAATAATTCCATGACTTACAAAAAGCAAATAGCGTTTTCTCTCCTTTTTTTCACCGCCTCCATTGTCTTTTCACAAGAGCAGCCGCGCAAGTGCTGGATTTATTTCCGCGACAAAGATGAGACAGCGCTCCGCACACTCGGCGCAAACGGAACCGTGCACGAAATTTCTCAGGCTACCGGGATCACCGAACGCGCTTTAAAGCGACGGGCAAAGGTGCTTCCGCCTGCACAGCTTATTTCGGCAGAAGACCTTCCCGTCTCTCAATCATATATTGAACAACTCCAGCTCATCGGTGTATCCGTCATCAATACGTCGCGGTGGTTTAATGCGGTAACCGCAATGCTGACGCACGATCAAACTGCCCGCGTGTCGGCATTGCCGTTTGTTGACCACGTCGAACTCGTCCGTACTTTTGTGAGAAAGGAATTGCCCCTGCTGGCCGTGCCCCTAAAAAAAATGTCTGCTTCACAATCTCAAAATCTCCATGATTACGGCCCCTCGCTTGCGCAAGTAACTCAAATCGACGTTGTCGCCGTTCACAATCTCAGAATCACCGGGCGAGGAATTCTTGTAGGAATGCTGGATTCCGGATTCCGTTGGAGAGTCACCGATTCGGAAATGAATATGGATGTTATCAAAGAGTATAATTTCATTCAACACGATTCAATTACCGCAAACCAGTACGTTGGCGTAACGCCGATCGACGAGTCCGATCAGGATCAACACGGGACATTGACGCTTTCGCTTGTCGGTGGATATAAGGAAGGGGAATTGGTAAGCCCGGCATTTGGTTCAAGTTTTATTCTCGCCAAAACGGAATGGGTGCCGACGGAGACGAATATCGAAGAAGACAATTGGGTCAACGGCATTGAATGGGAAGAGCAAAACGGCGTGGATGTTGTCAGCAGTTCACTCGGCTACAGCCAATTCGATTCGCTAGATGCGTACGGCAACGTCCAACGCCAATATACTCCAGCAGATATGAATGGACGTACCGCAACGACGACGAAGGCTGCCGTTATTGCAGCGCGTCTGGGCGTGGTCGTTGTCAGCGCGATGGGAAACGAAGGCGATGACAGCTGGCACATCATGACATCTCCCGCCGACGCAGACAGCATTATTTCGGTTGGAGCAGTGGACATTTACGGTGAATATGCATATTTCAGTTCAGTTGGTCCGACGGCCGATGGGAGAACGAAGCCCGATGTTAGTGCCAACGGCGTTGGCGATTATTGCAACCCGCCCCCTCCTTTTACATACACGACGAATTTCCAGGGGACGTCCCTTTCAACACCTCTCGTTGCCGGAGCAGCCGCACTCATTTTGTCCGCTCATCCTGAACTGACTCCCATCCAGGTGCGGGACGCGCTGCGGAATACGGCGAGCAGAGCCACATCCCCGAACGATTCCATCGGTTGGGGGGTCATCGATACATACAAAGCATTGTTGTACACAGGACTTGCACTAAGCACCGACCCGGTCGTTACGCTTTCTGGGGATGGAAATACAAGCGTCGTTGCTTGTGCCGCATCCAACGCCCTTATTAAGACAGATTCGGTCAAGTTATTTTACTCGACCAATAGCGGGACTACTTTTTCAACAACTCCGATGGTATTGACGGACGTCATCGATTCATCGAGCAATTCCGGCAGCTACACAGGGACAATTCCACAGCAACTCACGGGAACGAAGGTAGAATTTTACATTTCCGCAGTCGATACAACGAATAAACCGTACACCGCGCCGTACGGCGCCCCGCAGAATTTATTCAGCTTCTACTACGGATTATTGACAAACGTGAAAAGTACACTTCCCCCCTCTACGTTCGAGTTGTATCAGAATTATCCAAATCCTTTTAACCCGACGACAGCCATCAGTTATCAATTACCCGCGAACGCGCTAACAACATTGAAAGTGTATGATGTACTGGGAAGGCTGGTAAGAACATTAGTCGATAATCGCCAGACTGCGGGCACACACTCGGTGACATTCGACGCAAGCGGATTATCAAGCGGGGTGTACTTCTACCATCTGAAATCGGGGAGTTTTAGTACCATCAAGAAACTCGTTTTGTTGAAATAGCGTAAACCCCTTGTCTCTCTCATTTCAAATTCCATGGTATATTTTTCTTATTGCAGCCGCATTCGGCATCGCGGTTTCTTTTTTTGTTTACCGCAGCACAATTCCTCCGGTTCCCCCGGTTAGGCGTTATCTTTTGATCGGCCTTCGCAGTCTCGCGCTCCTGCTCCTCATCCTTGCCCTCTGCCAGCCAATCCTCAAATTGGCGCGCCGGTCAGCGTTGCAACCTGTGATTGCAGTGCTCGTTGACAATTCTCTCAGCATGTCCCTCACCGACGGCGCTGGAAATAGAGAAGCGTTGCTTCGGTCGATGATCTCCGGGAAAGCATGGGGAGAGTTGTCGTCGGTTGCGCATGTGGAATTATTTGCCTTTTCACCTTCGCTTCGCGGGATCAACAAAGATTCTCTCCGTCTCGACGGAACGAGTACCGACATCGCGTCGGCGCTCCGCTCGCTCAAAAACAAATCGCTCCCTCAGTTAAAAGCTGTGCTTCTGCTCAGCGACGGAAATTACAACACCGGGGAAAATCCCCTCGATGAAGCGGGAAAATTTTCAGCACCAATTTTTTGTGCCGGCATCGGCGATTCGCTGGAACAAAAAGATGTTGTTGTTCAAAAACTACTCACGAATTCCATAGCGTACGTTCAATCCTCGGTACCGGTTGATGCAGCGATTAAAGTAACCGGGTTTGAGAATAGAAAACTGTCCGTTAATTTGTTGGAAGACGGGAAACAACTTCAGCAGCAGTTCATCATTCTTCCGCCGTCAAGCATTGGCGGGACTGCAGAGTACCCCGTGCACTTTGCTTTTACACCGGCGACAGATGGAATAAAAAAATACACGGTCAGCGTAACGCCGCTGGAAGGAGAGGTAACGAAAAAAAATAATGCAAAATCGGCGTTCGTAAAGATCCTCAAGAACAAAATGCGCGTTGCAGTTATTGCCGGTGCCCCAAGCGCCGACGTTTCCGCCATTGTCCAGGCATTGCATGCTGACCCTAATATTGCATCCTCGATTGCCGTTCAGCAGCCCAACGGACAATTCGCCGGCCAACAGTTATCACAGTTCGCGGGATGGTCGTCTGCAGAGTGCATCGTGCTTGTCGGTTTTCCGACTGAGGCATCATCCCCGCTCGCAACGCAGTTCGTTTCAAATACAATCGCATCCCACGGGCTTCCGCTGTTGTTTATTGCCAGTCGGACTCTCGATATTCATAAGTTGAAAGAGCTGGGCCCAATTCTCCCCTTCACAACCGCATCCGACAGAATTGATGAACAAGCGGTTTTTCCAAACATCCCGCAGCAGGAGCAAGACAACGTTCTTCTTCAATCTTCTGAAAACTTTTCTTTCGATTGGAACAAACTTCCGCCGGTTTATTCTTCGCTTGGAACGTTTCGGGCGAAACCGGAAGCACTCGTCCTCGCAACGACAAAAATTCAAGGGGTCGCAATCAATGCTCCGTTGCTGGTGTCGCGAAGCATCATGCAGACAAAATCATTTGCAATCCTGGGATACGGCATCTGGCGATGGAAATTGCTGGCGGGGGCCAGCAGTGAGACGGAAAAATTTTTCGACCCGTGGATATCAAGCATCGTGCGCTGGCTCGTCACGCGTGACGATAATAAGCAACTGCGTGTTGTGCCGTCAAAGGAAATTTTTTCGCAAGGAGAGACCGTTGATTTTCTCGGTCAAGCCTATAATGCCGACTACCAACCGGTTGATGATGCCGATATCCATGTTGAAGCAGCAGATCTCTCGACGCGGCAGCGTTTTGAAACAATCCTGCGCCCTCTTGAAAACGGCAGGTACGAAGGACAGATTGACGCCCTGCCGGAAGGCGATTACTCGTTCACCGCAACGGCAAAAGCCGGCGGTGGAAACATTGGAAACTCCGAGGGACGATTTTCCGTCGGCGAGCAATCCATTGAGTTTGCGGACACAAAAATGAACAAAGCGCTGCTCCAACAACTCGCTGCGGTATCCGGCGGAGAATATGCCGACGGAAAGGAGCTTGACCGGTTAATCAATGATCTTACTGTCCGCCCGTTCATGAAACCGGAAGAGCAATTCACGACAAGCGAATTCGAACTATGGAACCTTCCATCGCTTCTCTCGGTTATTGTTGCGTTACTCGGATTCGAATGGTTCATAAGAAAACGAAGCGGGATGCTTTGAAATACGAAGTGCATGAGGGATGAAATCAAACATGACTTCGTTCTACTCACTGCTTAATCCTGATTACTGATCTCTGTCTACTGATTATCCAGCAACCATGGCGAGAACTTTCTTTATCTTCGGCTGTGTTTTCTCTTTTCTTGGAGTGGCTTTTGGGGCGTTCGGTGCCCATGCATTGAAGCAGAAACTCCCGCCCGAGATGCTCCAAGTATTTGAAGTCGGAGTGCGGTACCAAATGTATCACGCGTTTGCGTTGTTCATTGTTGCCTGGGCGCTGCATTCATGGAACACCCCTGGCGCAGCAGCCTCCGGCTGGTGGTTTATCACCGGTACCGTTCTTTTCTCGGGAAGTCTCTATGCTCTTGCCCTCAGCGATATAAAGTGGCTGGGCGCCATCACGCCATTGGGCGGGCTTTCCTTCTTGATTGGCTGGTTATGGCTCGCATGGAGTGTTTGGAAAAATATTCAATAATCCTCGAATTCAATAATTCCAGTTATTACCCTATCACATATATAAGGAGAATTGCTATGAGAAAAACAAGAATACTCCTCGTCGCTGCTGCAGCTTTAGCGGCGATAGTTGTCGTCGGTGTTATGAACGCACAACAGAAAATGTACCAACTCAGTCCCGCCGCTTCTGTTTCGCAAACAGTCGGTTTAACCGACATCACGGTAACCTATCATCGACCCGGCGTAAAAGGGAGAAAAATTTGGGGAGGACTTGTCCCTTACGACAAGGTGTGGCGGGCAGGCGCGAACGAAGCAACAACAGTGACTTTTAGCACTGACGTCACCATCGACGGCAAAGTTGTCAAAGCAGGTTCGTACAGTTTTTTTGTCATCCCAAGGCAGGGAGAATGGAGTGTCATTCTCAATTCGCAGCCGCAATGGGGAGCGTTCAGCTACGATTCTACGAAAAATGTTTTGCAGTATTCACTGAAACCTGAAACTTCGTCGAATGAAGAACGGCTTTCGTACACTTTCACCGACCTGACGGGAAATTCGGTGAAGCTTGTGTTGCGATGGGAAAAAATTGCCGTCCCGGTTGAAATCGAGGTCGGCACCGATGCGAACTTCACAAAAGCAACGAAAGCCGCAGCAGCAATGCCGGCGCAAGTATATAACAACTACGCTCTCTACTGCCTCGATTCAAAAACAAATTTAGACAAAGGATTGGAAGCCGTTGAAAAATCTATCGCCATCAACGAAAACGCCTCCAATCTCCGCATGAAAGCCGAGCTTCTCGCTCAAAGCGGCAAAACAGACGAAGCAATCACCACAGCAGAAAAGGCAATAACAGTCGGAAAAGCTGCAAACCCGAAATTTGATCCAAGTGAAATAGAAGAGCTTCTCAACCAGTGGAAGAAAAAATAGAAGAATTTGTGTGCGGCTCATCTTTTGAGCATGAGCCGCACACGATTGTTACACCGCTCCAATGACTGCGTTGATTGCAACGACGTTCACAATGTCATCAACGCTGCATCCGCGCGAAAGGTCAAACGCGGGGCGCTTCAATCCTTGCACAATCGGACCGATTGCTTCCGCGCCGCCAAGACGTTGCGCAAGTTTGTATCCGATATTTCCCGCGTTCAGATCCGGAAAGACAAGAACGTTCGCTGTTCCCGCTACTTCGCTCCCCGGCGCTTTTTGTTTTCCTACCGATGCAACAATTGCTGCGTCAAGCTGAAGCTCGCCGTCTAATTTCAAACCCGGATTTTTCTTTTTTGCAAGCTCGGTTGCCCGTTGAACTTTTTCAACCAGCGGGTGAGCCGCACTCCCTTTTGTAGAAAACGACAGCATCGCAACACGCGGTTCCTCTCCGGTCAGTTTCCGGTGGTTTTCGGCTGTCGTGAGGGCGATGTCGGCAAGCTGCTCTGCTGTTGGGTCGGGAACCACTGCGCAATCAGCAAAGGTATAAATGTGCAGCGGAAATACCATTACAAAGAAGCTCGAGACGACGCTGATTTCCCCTTGCACGCCGATGATTTGCAACCCTGCCCTCAGCACGTCGCCGGTTGTCGAAAGCGAACCTGCAACACTGCCATCAGCCATTCCTTCGCGAACCATCATCGCCCCAAAAAAGAGAGGCTTTTTCATTACTTCCTGTGCTTCTGTGAACTGTATTCCCTTTTCCTTCCGAAGATTAAAATAGATGTGAGAGAAATCCGAAAGTTTGTCCGATTTCATCGGATCGACAATCCGCACCCCCTGTAACGACACAGCCTCGGTATCGGCCTTTGACCGGATTTGCTCCTCGTCGCCTATGAGAATCGGCACCGCAAGATTTTTATCCACGAGAATTCTCGCCGCTTTTAGGGCTCGAGGATCACTCGCATCCGGGAGAACGATTGTCTTGTGCAATTGCTGCGATTTTTGATGGATATTAGATATAAAATTTTTGGGATTCATTGTCATTAGGAATAATTAAAAGGATGAAATAATAGCTTAGTGAATAGTTTTCCTTCGCCGCTGGTTTTAAATATAGCTGAACATTTCTTGAGATTCAACGGCTGTCTTTAATGTGTGACGAATTGTCAAGAAAAACATAATGAAAATCGATGAAAATAACTGGTTTTTATTAATTTTCATTAATGAATATCGAACCCGTTGACTATCTGTCAGGTAATAGATATATTTCTTGCGCAAAAAATGAAATCGATGCAAAAAAAACAGGTCTACGTTGAGACATACGGCTGCCAGATGAATGTGGCCGATTCCGAAGTCGTGCTCAGTATTATGAACGACAACGGGTTTGGGATAACCCAATATCCCGGCAACGCAGACATTATTTTTGTCAACACATGCAGTGTCCGTGATAACGCAGAACAACGGGTGCGTCAACGGATCAGTACTTTGAAGAACTACAAGCGTTCAAATCCCGGCGTGCTCATCGGAATTTTAGGTTGCATGGCGGAGCGATTGCGAACCGAGCTGATCGACAAGGGCAACGTTGTGGATATGGTTGTTGGGCCCGACGAGTACCGAAGATTGCCGGAGCTGGTTGAAGAGGCGTTCAACGGTCAGAGAGGAATTGCGGTCAAACTTTCGCGTGTCGAAAATTACGACGATATCATGCCGCTGCGAACGGATGGGGTTACCGCATGGATTTCCGTCATGCGCGGTTGTGATAAATTCTGCACGTTCTGTGTGGTTCCGTTCACTCGAGGAAGGGAACGAAGCAGAAAACTGCAGAGTATTGTAGAAGAGGTTGAGCGGTTGAGCGAACGCGGGTTCAAAGAAATTACGCTGCTGGGGCAAAACGTAAATTCGTACCACGATGGAGAGTTTGATTTTGCAGATTTGATCCGCCGCGCCAGCGAGGTCGACCGGTCGATTCGTTTCCGGTTTATGACGCCGCATCCCCAGGATATGTCCGAGAAACTGATCCGTGCGATTGCCGAGAATGAAAATGCCTGCAACGCTATTCATTTGCCGATCCAATCGGGGTCGAACCGAATACTGCAATTAATGAACAGAACGTACACCGTTGAGCAATACTTCAGCCTTGTGGAGAAAATACGGATTGCGATTCCAAGCGCAACCCTTTCAACGGACATCATTGCCGGCTTTCCCACAGAATCGGAAAGCGATCACAAGCAGACCCTCGACCTCATTCAAACGGTCGGCTATGACGGCGCATTCACATTTAAATATTCTCCCCGGGAACACACGAAAGCATGGGAGATGAACGACGACGTTCCCGATGAGGTGAAGACCGATCGATTAAATGAAATTATAGAGCTTCAACAAAATATTTCTCTGAAAAAAAATCAGCAGCTCGTCGGATCCACGGTTGAGATCCTTGTCGAGCGGGAAAGCGCAAAGTCTCACGACGAATGGATGGGACGGACCGAGACCAACAAGGTAACGGTCTTCCCGAAAGGCAATTCGCGCGTCGGCGATCTCGTCAAAATCACAATTGACCGGTGCAATTCGGCAACGCTCTTCGGAACTATGACCAAAGAAACGGAAACAATAAACAACTACCGTATTGCTGTCAACAGTTGACAAAGCGAAATCTTTATGAATCTCTCACGAAAAAACTTTAGGGTGTTGTACCTCTCACTCCTTCTCTATTTTCTTGGTGCTGCGATTGTCTTCGCACAAATGCCGGGAGCTGAGGTGCGAAAACGCCTCGACTTTATCTACAGCGGGCAAGCCGAGCGAGTCCGCATAGAATTACCGAGCCTTGAAAAACAATATCCGAACGATGGGGGAGTAGAATATCTCGACGCAATTCTCACAACGGATGGCGCGGCAGCCGTAAAAAAATTTCAGGCGATCGTCGACCAATTTCCCCAAAACGAATGGGCAGACGCCGCACTCTATAAAGTGTACCAATATTACTATTCCGTCGGGCTGTACAAAACCGCAGACCAAAAATTCGAGCAGCTGAAGCAACAGTATCCAAACTCGCTGTATGTCGCCGGAGCAGTAAAGGATCAAAAACCCGTCGTCGTTCAGCAAGCGCCTGCAGCCGAAATCAAACAGCCGGATACCGCCGGACAAAAGCAAGCGGAACCGCCGGCGAGCATTGAACCTGCCAAAACAGCAACGGTCGATTCAACGGCGGTCGTTACCCCTGCCCGTACATTTGCTGTGCAGGCGGGAGCATATTCGACCGAGAGGAAGGCGCAAAAGCAAGTTGATTTTTTTTCAACAATTAACAGAAATGCAATGATCACGGCAAAAGTGAGCGCCGGGAAGACCTTGTATGTGGTTTCCGTCGAGGGATTTTCGAACGAACAGGATGCCCGCGATTTTATCACCGAGCTTAAATTAAAGTATAACATTGAATCAATTATCGTCGCGAGATAACGTGAGAGACGGAGACGAAGGCGTGGAGAGAACACTGTTTCAAGAGGAATTCAACATCATCGGCAAATCGCTGGAGATGCAGGAAATAGTGGAGGTGATCCAACAAGTCGCCCCGACGGACATTACTGTTCTCATTACCGGAGAAAGCGGGGTCGGAAAGGAAGTTGTCGCTCAGGCAATACATGCCGCAAGCAAACGCGCTCAAAAGCCGATCGTTACCGTCAATTGCGGTGCAATTCCCGAGGGGATCATTGAAAGCGAATTGTTCGGACACGAAAAGGGTTCGTTCACGGGAGCGAGTGATTTACGCAAAGGATACTTCGAGATCGCCGACGGCGGAACAATCTTTCTCGATGAAATCGGCGAACTGCCTCTTCCAACACAGGTAAAATTCCTGCGTATTCTGGAGAACGGCGAGTTTATGCGCGTCGGCTCTTCATCGTCGAAGCGGGTTGACGTCCGTGTGATCGCTGCGACGAATAAGGATTTGGAGCGCGAGGTCAACAACAAAAATTTTCGTCCCGACCTCTTTTACAGGCTGCGGTCGGTGAACATCCGCATTCCGCCGCTGAGGGAGCGGAGAGAAGATATCCCGGTCTTCTTCACGAAGTTTGCAAAGGAGTTTTCCGAGAAGAACAACATTACATTCCTCGGCATTACCGACGATGCGATGGAGCTGATGTCGCAGTACTATTGGCCCGGCAATGTTCGGGAACTGCGCAACGTGGTCGAAAGCATGCTTGTGATTGAAAACGGGAAGCGGCTCACCGAGGACGACGTCCGAAAGTACTTGAAGGAGCCCCACACAAACGGTGAAGAACGCAATTTACCGGTGTACATTCCAAAGTCCGCCGAGTTCGCCGAGCGCGAGCTCATCTACCGCGCTCTGGTCGACCTCAAAACCGACATCGTCGATATGAAGAACCTGCTCGTCAACGCCGCCGGCTCGTCCGCGTTGATACGGCGCGATGCAGCACCCATGGCCGACGCGGAAGTGCGCACCGACGCAATCGTTCATCCCCGTGTGCCCGGAGAAGAGAACATCTCATTGGAAGAAATGGAGCGGCGGATGATTGTCGGTTCGCTGCAGAAGTACGAAGGCAACCGCCGCCTCGCGGCGCAGGCCCTGAAGATCAGCGAACGGACGCTGTACAGAAAAATCAAAGAGTACGGATTACAGTAGCAATGCACACATCAAAATGGAAAATTAGAAACCGTAATAATGTTGTTATTGCAATACTTCTCACTTTTAATTTTTCACTTTTAATTCTCTTATACGGTTGCGTGTATTCTTTTTCCGGTTCGTCCGTTCCAAAACACTTGAAGACAATCGCTATTCCCCTGTTCGATGACCAGAGCGGTTTCGGCGAACCGGGGCTCAAAGAAAGTTTTACAACAACATTAATCAACCTTTTTGTCAATGATAATAGCCTGCAGGTCGCAGAACGAAACACGGCGGATTCAATCCTGGAAGGGACAATCGTTACGGTGGTGGACGCGCCGTCGATCATTTCACCGGGAGAACAGGTGACCACGCGGCGGGTGACGATCACGGTGCATGTTACGTATCAAGATTTAAAACTGCGGAAGAAGGTCTGGGATAAAAATTTTTCAAACTGGGGCGAGTATAGCACCAGCAGTGAAACACGGACGGTCGCCCTCACGCAAGCCGTCAACAAGGTAACAGAAGACATCCTGATCGAAACTGTTTCGGGATGGTAAAAGAACATCGAACAACTCAATTCTACGAGGTTGAAAAACAACAACAATGAATGATATAATTTTAGTAACATATTTTATTTCTCTTCTTATCCTGTTCGCTTTTGGATCGCACGGGTTCGTGATGATCTTTCATTATTTCAAGCATCGCGACACGGAAGAAACGGAAACCCTCCCGTTGCAGGAATTTCCGAAGGTCACCGTGCAATTGCCGATTTTTAACGAACTGTATGTCGTGCGGCGTCTGATCGAAGCATCGTGCGCAATCAAGTACCCGGCGGACAAACTGGAAATTCAGGTGCTCGACGATTCGACGGACGAAACGGTGAACCTTGTCGAGGGTATCGTCTGCGAGATGAAAGAGCGCGGGCATAACATCCACCATGTCAGACGCAATTCACGCAAAGGGTTTAAAGCCGGCGCGTTGAAGGACGGCCTTGAAAGCGCCACGGGCGAATTTATCGCGATCTTCGATGCGGACTTTGTCCCCCGGGAAGAGTTTCTTCTGAAAACGCTGCCGTACTTTTATGCCGACAAAAAAATCGGAATGGTGCAAACACGCTGGGAGCACCTGAACAGCGAGTACTCGCTGCTGACGCGAACACAGGCAATGGCGCTCGACGGACATTTTGTGATTGAACAGTCCATCCGCAACAAAGCCGGGTTCTTCATTAATTTCAACGGCACGGGAGGAATATGGAGAAAAACATGCATTGAAGACGCCGGGAACTGGCACTCCGATACGCTGACTGAAGACCTCGACTTGAGTTATCGCGCACAATTGCGCGGATGGAAGTTCAAGTTCCTGAAAAATGTTACATCGCCGGCAGAACTGCCGTCGGAGATCAATGCGCTGAAAACACAGCAATTCCGATGGACAAAGGGAGCGATCGAAACTGCCCGTAAAATTCTCCCTGCGGTATGGAAATCAGATCTGCCGTTTAAGATCAAATGGCACTCGACGTTCCATCTCACCAATAACATTGTCTTCCCGTTCATTCTCATCGCCGGCATTCTCAACATCCCGCTGATGTACATTAAACATGGAGGCGGGTACGAAACATATTTTGAAATGATGTCGGTCTTCGTTTTTGCATTCATCGGTTCGTTTTTGTTCTACATGTATTCTCAGAAGGATGTCTACCCCGATTGGCGGCGGCGGCTCTTTCTCTTCCCTCTCTTTATGGCTGGGAGCATGGGATTCGCGGTGAACAACAGCAGGGCGGTCATTGAAGGCTTGTTCAAACGGAAAAGCGACTTTGTCCGTACGCCAAAGTACAGCATTAAGGAGAAGGGTGATTCGTGGCTGGACAAAAAATATGTCCCGATAAAATTTAACTGGACGGTGCTTATAGAGATTGGGCTTGCAGTGTATTGCCTCTTCGGCGTTATTTCGTCCATCTACTACCTTGAAATTGCAGCGGTGCCGTTTCAATTGCTGTTCCTGATCGGCTTTGGATTCGTTTCATACCTTTCTATTCAGCAAGCGCTGCAAGCAAGGCGGTTGAAGGCTGCACAATTGCTCCATCCCGGAACGTCCGCGGCACAGGCTTGATTTTAACGTATCCTTCGCTTATTATAAAGCCGGCGTTGCAATGCCGGCTTTTTCACTTTTCTTAAGCCTATGGACTTATCTGAATTCGATATCGATTTCCTTTCCCAGAAACTATCGGACAACCCGCAGTCCCCTCTTTTCGCACGCCTGGCAGATTTATATCTTACCACGAATCAATCGGTGGAAGCATTGAAATTATGTGAGGCGGGAGTACAAACACATTCGTCCTACGCAACAGGGTATGTTGTCCTGGGGAAGTGTTATTCCGCGCTCAATGAAAACTCGAAGGCCCGCCTTGCATTCGCCCAAGCGCTGCATCTTGCACCTTTTAATCAGCTCGCACGGAAACTCTTAGATGAAATTCCTTTCAGCGCTGATGAACCGATTCAGACGCCGGAAGCTGAATCGGCGGAGACAACCCCGCCTGCAACAGAGACTGCTGTTCAGGAAGAGCCGTTTCCAATACAAAGCATTGACGAACCTCCGCTGAACGCCGAAACTATTCCCGAGACCCCGATAGCGGAAGAAGCCGCACAGGAAACCGTCCAACAAACGGAGACCGGAATTGTTGAAACGCAGCCGGCTGAGCCTGCGCAGCTTTCCAGCGTTGATGACTATATCCAGCAGCATTCTGCAAATGCCGGGACGGAAAAATTGGTGTCGTTGGATGAATATTTGGACCAGGCTGCCGGGCAGGCTGCACCCGAGCCGACAGGATTGGATTCTCTTGCAACGCAACTTGAAAACGCGGGACCTCTCGTACCGGAGACGCCCGAACCGAGTCTCTTCGCAGGAAGAGAGTACGCCGCTTGATTCGATCGTTATCACTCCAACACTTGCTGAAATTTACGCGTCACAGGGAGAATACGGCGCTGCAATTCAGGCGTATGAAATTTTAATTTACTCGAAACCCAACGAGCGCGAACGCTTTGAGAAACGAATAAGCGAATTGCAGGCGAAGCTTAACGAGGGGGGATAAAGGGGGGCTTACTTTATGGCATTTACCAGTCTGGTAAGTTTCGATTTTTGATTTGATGCTTTGTTAGGATGAATGACCCTCTTCTGGGCCAGCCTGTCGAGAAGCGAAACCGCTTCCTTGAGTGCAACCTCTGCTTTTGTCTTGTCTTTTTCCTGCCGAATTTTTTTAATGACCGTTTTCATAGCGGATTCTTGTGCCGTATTGAGTTTTTTTCTGTGCGCTGAAGAACGAATTCGCTTGATCGCCGATTTGTGCTGTGCCATTCTCTTTCCTTATAATCCTACATGTTGTTATTGTTCGTGGTTTAATATACATAAAAGCCGATTCAGCCGCAAGAAACCTTGCACCGCTAGATTTTCTTTTCCCAGTAGATGTTTTTCCTCATCTCTTCAACCCAATGCTGAAAATCCTCGTCTGTTTTGAATTGGAGCGTAAGGCGTTCAAGCCTGTGGTAATCTTCATCCAGATTCATGGTGTGCTGGGGCGATATAGACCGAATCCACACGATGTGGTATCCGTATGAAGTTCCGAGCGGAACTTTCACCGGAGCGCTAATTTCTCCCTGCTTCATAGTTTTAAGGATTTCCATGAATGCCGGTTCAATTTGATCGACGCCTATTTTTCCAAGGTCCCCGCCTACGTCTTTCGAATCCGGGTCTTCGGAGTACTTACCGGCCAACACCGCAAAGTTCTCCCCTGCCAAGGCCCGCTCGCGAAGGCGGTTCAGTTCTGCAACAGTCGAATCGTCATCCGCCGTTGATTGTTGGATGGAAAACAGGATGTGCCTGGTATGCACCGATTCTCCCCGCCGCTCTATCAATTGAATAATGTGATACCCGTACGATGTTCTAATCGGTCGTGAGATCTCGCTATCTTTCAGCGCAAACGCAGCTTCTTCAAATTCTTTTTCAAATACACCGCGTCGGAACCAGCCCAGGTCGCCGCCTCCGCGGGCCGAACCGGGGTCGGATGAATAACGTTTTGCGAAATCGGCAAAATCGCCGCCGGCTTTGATGCTGTCCAAAATAGTCAGCGCTTTCTTAAACACGGCTTCAATAACGGATGAATCCGGCTTGGGTTTAATAAAGATATGGCTTAACTCGTATTCCTTTGGGATCGTTGGAAGGCTGTCCTTATGCGCGTTAAAAAATTCCTCTACTTCCCGACGCGTCACCATAATAGACATCTGGCGCGTTTGACGGATTTTTTCCACTAAAAGTTGATTGCGAATAAGGTCGCGGAAATCTCTCTTCATCCTGCTGATCGGCATGTTGTACAATTCTTCCAGCCGTTGTTCGGAACCCGCCTGCTGCGCAAGCATTTTTATTTGACGGTCGAGCCGGTCGGTCACTTCATCATTTGTCACGACGACGCTGTCTTCAATCGCTTGAGCAAGAATCAGCTTCTCGTTGATCAAGCCGTCGAGAACCCGGTTCCGTAATTCCGGGGAGTCGGGGTCGAGCTTATTTTGCATGGCCATCGATTGAATGGTCAAATTTAGATCGGACTGGGTAATAATCTCTTTTCCGACGATCGCTACGATACGATCGATAACCGTTTGACTGTGCACGGAACCACACAGCGCCAGCAGCATCGCGAGGTGCACAACGGTATATGGTATTCTTGGGTGTAATCTGTTCATCTGTTTTGCCAATGCCTCTCTTTCACTCGCCCGTGTGCTGAAGGCTATCATGGTCGGCCGGAACGCCGGTGAGATTTATTTGCACCGTATGCTTTTTCCGCATCGTTTCCAAATATTCCGTAAAATGTTCCTGGCGGTGCTGCATCATCAGCCTTCCTCGAATAGCATCCTCGACATATTCAACAGGAGGAGTTGACCCTCGCTGGTAGCTTCCAATCAACAGGATAACAAAATACCCAGCACTTGTTTTCACGGGGAATGAAACTTCTCCCGGGCCGAGAGCTGAAGAAACTTTCCAGAGTTTGGCCGGAAACAACGTCGACTGAGTATAGAATGCAGAATCGGCTCTTGTAATGAGCGGGGATTGACCGTTCTTTGCATTCTGGGACCCGGCAAGAGCAGCCTGCCACCCCTCCCCCTGAAGCGCTGCTTCACGAAATGCTGCTGCCGGCTCTCGTTCGGAAAAAACTGCCAATGAAATTTCTACAATGTCGTTACCCAGAACAAACTCTTCACCGTGATCTTTGAAATAAACGGCGATTTCTTCTTTGGAAATAGATTGCGGCGTGTCGTTGAAGACGTCTTTCTCAAGCAGGGCGTTAATGGCAAGCTCGCGCCTCGCACTTTCAAGATTCCTGAGCACCGCTTCGGAGCGGTCCAGTCCTTGCCTTTTTGCCTCTTGATAGAGCAGCTCGGAGTTTACCCATTGCCGCGCAAACATCCGTATCTGCATCTCGGATATGCCCCTGCTCGTATCAAGCTGCTGGTGAATCATATCCGACGTCAATGATTGATCGTCGACGCGAGCAACTTCTTGCGTATGCTCGGGCTGGCGTATGCACGACGAAAGCATGAAGCAGCTTCCGACGACAAGTGCAATAGCGAACGGCCTCGGTATTGGGGTTATTTCTTTAACGTTTGCTCCGGCGAAGTCGTTAAGGCCTCTTTGTAGACGCTAACGGGATATTTTTTTAGCAATGATTCGTACCACTCATTTTCCAAACGCTTCGATTCGGATTCTTGAAAAGCGCTTGAAAGTTCGGATCCTGCTTCGGTAAATGTTTTATCGCCTGCCGAGCTTTTTTCGAGAACCTTAATAATCGAAAACCCGTTCTCGTACGGGAAGAAGTCGGACATTTCTCCCACATTCATATTCCATGCTTTCTGTGTCAGTGCGTTGCTGGCCGTCGGCATCAATCCCCACACCCCGTTTTTTTGTTTGGTTGAAAGGCGTGAGTTAAACTGAGCAGCGACGGAATCGAACGGCAGGTTTTGTTTGTTCAAAAGAAACGCAACAACCTTTGATGCGCTATCCGTCGGGACAAAAATCTCTTGAACATTAACCCTGTCCGGCCAGGTAAATTTCGAGCGGTTCGCGTCATAGTACACATGCAATGCCGAATCGCTGGTCGATATTTTATTCCACACCTCGTTCTGTTCCGCTTTAAAAAGAACGCTCCCTTCTTCATACTCCTTTAGCGTTTTGTCGAAGTCGGGAAATTCCGATTCGATGCTTCGTGCCTTGTATTCAAGAAGGAGGTCCTTTGATGCTTTATCAAGGATTTTGATCGAGCTTCCACGAAGAGCAAGCGGTAATCCCTGGAGGTCTTTTTCTGCTTTGACCAGGTTAATGACAGAGTCGATGGTAATTTTTTGACCCGCAAAAGAAAATATTTCCCTTGCCCTGACCGCCGCAGTGAAGGAGCTGTCCCATTTTTCACTATCGGTTGTCTTTGTCGTATCGAGGGATGAATTCCAAGCGGAAACTCCTTCTTCTGACTCGGCAAAGTTATACTCTTTTTTTAACCCGTTTACGTACGAATCGTATGCATTTTGGAAAAAGCGTTGCTGGAAAATGTTTCTGAGCTCATGTTCCATGCTTGCATAAGAAGGAACCGGCCTTGCTTCCGTTACCTGGATCAGATGGAGTCCGAATTGTGATTTTACGACGGGAGAAACTTCGCCAACTTTCAGCTTGAATGCAGCATCATCGAACTCCTTCACGGTCGACCCCCGTTCCATAAATCCAATATCTCCGCCATGCTCTTTGGCTCTATCTTCAGAATAAATTTTGGCAAGGTCGGCAAATTTCCCGCCATGCTTGAGCGAATCGAGCACCGCTTCCATATCCTTCATAGCTTTCGCGGAATCCTGTGCCGTCGATTTCGGCGTGAGCCGCTTATAGATCTGGCTGACGCGAATAGAGCCGGGGTTGGGCTGGCGGTCTGTTACTTCAATAATATGATAACCATATTTGGTTCTGATGGGATACGGCAGAAATGTTCCCGGTTGTGCGGAGAAAATCGCGTCTTCAAACTCCGTCACCGTCCTGCCGGAAACAATATAATTCAAATTTCCCTTGTTCGATTTAACGGACGGATCTTGAGAATTGTTTAGAGCAAGTTCTTCGAAGGATCGCCCGGCTTTGAGCGAGTCGATAATTCTCATCGCTTTCACATACGTCTTTAGTGTCTCCGCTGGGCTGGCGTTTTGACCCATTTGCAAAAGAATATGGCTGACGCGTACTTCGGAAAGCTTACGCTCATACATTCGGCGAATTGCCGGCTCATTGACTTCATGCTCAATCAACAATGTCACAAGAAGATTCCGTTTATATTCCTGAAGTTCGGCCTGAATATCGGGGGCATTTTGATATCCTTGGGCGTATGCATCCTTTACTTTGAGCCTGAATTTTACATAGAGATCTAAAAATTTCTCGCGCTCGTCTGCTGTTGCTTTTTGAGCGGTGTCTTTCCCGCCGTTACTTTTCGCAAACATTGTATTGAATTCACCAAGCGTTATTTTGTCACCCCCCACTGTGGCAACAACGGCGCTTTGCTGTGAAGCACATCCGCCGAACATCATCACAAAAGCAAGTCCTACGAAGAGCAAACACGACTGAAAGCGATAACACATTTTACGGTACTCCTATAATAACAAGAATTATTGGAAGCGTTCTGCTGTAACCGTAAATAATAGCTATAAATACACTTAAAATCAATCGTGGAGTGAGGAAGTCGCTCAATTTGTTGTTCCTGCAAAAGCGAGAATCCAAATAATTCTTTTTTTCTCCATAATGGATGGTCACTGGAGTTTATCCCGTGCTTGACACGGGACGGGCATGAGATTTTTTTTCAAATTGAGCCATTACTGTGAAGGGGAGTATTGGGTTATTTTGAATCAAAGGTTGTTACGAGCGGGATCCCGTTGGGACTTTGGCAAAGAACACGCCGCAATAACTTTTAAATTGTAACGTTACCATGAAGAAACGCGAACCGGCCAAAGCAAAATGGAGGGTGATGAAAAGCATCACACGTCTTTGAGAAGGCTGACAAGCTGCTTGACAAAAAATGCTGTCGCTCCCCATATCGGCTCTTTCCATACGTCAAAAGAAAAAATCTCTACTTTTATCCCTCCCCGATCTCTAATGTCCGAATGCCGGAGCGAATCGTCGAAAAATTTTTCCAGGGGGACAAAGATGATTTGTGCCACTTCTTCAGAGTTAATGCGAAGAGGGGGAAGTCGTTCGATGAACCCGACAACTGGAGTAACAACAAATCCGCTCGGCGTTTGAAGGTCATCCATCACCCCGATGACGGCGGTTGCAGAACGGTCCAAGCCTATTTCTTCATACGTTTCCCGAAGAGCCGTATCGGCGGGTGTGAGGTCGACTGCCTCGGTTGCCCCACCCGGAAATGAGATTTGCCCTTTATGGTGTTCAACAGTTTCGCTCCGCTTCGTGAAAAGTAATTCTAACCCGCTGCCTTTCTTCACGATCGGAATGAGAACTGCCGATTTCGTCAGCGTACTGCTGATAATGCTTCGCCGCTGATATCCGGCGAGCCGTTCACGAATAACCGATGGTGTAATGGCTGAAATACTCTTCATTTGTTTCGATGATGGAGTTGGCACTTTTCCCCGGTGATGTAAAGATACAACATATGATTCATATCACCAAATACAAACCGAGGTAAACATATTTTGAATGACACTTAAACCTACTGCAACGTGCGTTGTCTCATGATCCATCACCCTGTTGCTGCACAATCGAATGAATAATAATCAAAATTAGAATAATAAAAATATTTTACAAATTTTCATTATTGAGGAGATACCAATGGATTCAATTCGTTCCGTGAGCAGGAGACTTTTCACCATCGTTTTTGTCGGAGCATTTATTCTCGCGGCTGCTTTTGTTGCAGGCTGCAAGAAAAATGACACCAATCCGGTAGGTAATTCCTCTACAGTTTCGACTTCGGACGATGTTGCCGATGCGGCGGATGCCGTCTCCGACGCGCTCGCGAGCAACAACGGCGGTGCGATGGATCAGGTCAATGATGTTTTTGAAATTGCCGGTGGAGTAGGTGTCGGCGTGTTAGGGAAAACGAATGGAGATACAACAATCATCGGAAAAGAGTATGATAGCGCTACGGTGTCATGGACGACGACCACATTTAAAGAACAATCGAATCTCCCCCTTTACTATGGAATTTGGACGCGGGTTCATTGGCTTCAATTCCGGTCAAATGGAAATGCGCAAAAATTTAGGTTGACAAATGGGGTTGTTGCCGACACAATCCTGCATCAGCTTGATTCGTTAGGCAATACCGGCTATTTCTACACTCCGCGCCTAGTCCACCATTTGCTTTCGCTCAGCAGCAGCTGGGTTGCCTCAAATACCAATACCGACACAGTGACAATCAACGGATGGTATAAGTGGTCAGGAATTGATACAATAGAAGTGGCTGCCCGTAAAGGCAGGGTCCTAAATCATACTATCGTGCTGACATTTGAAAATGTGACGGGGCCCGGAGGGACAAGGCTGGCTCACTCGGAAAAAACGAGTGGTACTATCCAATGTACGTACACCGCAACTGTCACCGTCCCGGGTAAAACACCATACACAGTGACAAAAACCTTTACGATTCTCCTCGGCGGAGGCGATGCAACATTCTCAATCGATGGAACGAAGTTTGTTTCGGATTTAGCAACCGGCGACCATTAGCAAATTGCCGATTCTCATGCCAGGACAAAAGGACGAAGGCCGATTCCGGATTCGTCCTTTTTATTTTTGCAGCTCTTTTTTCCGGTATACCATCGTTGTTGAAGCTTGGTCGGTCGGCGTCAGAATAATTTGCTGGATATTCACGTGAAGAGGACGCGTCGCGCAGTAGATGACGGCATCGGCAATATCGTCCGGGGTGAGCGGGGTCATTCCTTCGTATGTTTTATCGGCCCTGGTTTTATCGCCGTGAAAGCGCACGACGCTGAATTCGGTTTCCACTAATCCCGGATCGACGGTGCTGACGCGTATTCCGGTACCGTGCAGATCTAAACGCATCGTGTTCGTCAGCGCATTCACCGCCGCTTTCGTTGCGCAGTACACATTTCCGTTGGGGTAGAATTGGTATGCCGCAATTGAGCCGATATTGATGATGTGCCCATCCTTCCTGCTGATCATTCCCTGAACAACCGCGCGGGTAACATGGAGCAACCCTTTAATGTTCGTGTCGATCATTTTTTCCCAATCGTCTTCGTCCCCTTCTTGGATTGCCGACAATCCGCTGGCAAGTCCGGCATTGTTCACGAGCACGGAAATTTTTTTCCACGGCTCGTCGAGCGCGCTCAATACCGATTCGACGTTTCCCCGTTTCCTGACGTCGAGTTGAAGGCTGTAAATGTCAGCAGAATATTTTTTTCGCAGTTCTTCCGCAAGAGCGTTCAATCGATCGCCTCTTCGCGCAGCCAGCAGCAATCTCGCTCCCTGCCGGGCAAACTGCTCAGCGCACGAAGCCCCGATCCCGCTGCTCGCCCCGGTGATGAAAACAAGCTTATTTTTCAACGAATACATACGCTTATTCCATTTATTGTTGTTAATCTGGCGTTACCATTTCATTTTCTCTCTGAGCGACATAATATGTGCAACATGATGACGACCGTGCCACGCATACAACTGAAGCAGCCAATCAAGGTTTCTCGCGCCATGTTCCGGGTGGCGAAATGTGCGCGCAAAATCCGACGGCTTCAACGACTGGAGAAGCACCACCCACCGCTCATGGAGCGACTCGAGCAATTGCAGTGAAAGTACGATGGGCGCCGTGCGCGCGTCGAACAACTCAGCCCATAAACGTTCTTCGTACGGTTTTATCGTCGGCTCGTTTTCAGTGAGGGCAAGCCTGAAACGAACATACGAATTGATGTGGCTATCCGGCAGATGATGGACAACCTGCCGTATCGTCCACCCTCCTTCACGGTACGGCGTATCCAACTGCTTTTCCGCCAATCCTTGCACCGCTGCCTTCACTTCGGACGGTGTAGCGGCAATGCGTTGAATGAACTCGCTTCGCATTTTGTCGTCGGGGTGATCCAGCGCTTGAAATTTTCCTATCGGATAACGCGGGTCTGCCATAGGTTTCCTTCAATAGTGGGCAAAAAGTTTTGAGGTCGCCAACCCGCGGTTACGCTTTCCCCGACAGGTCGACCATTTTCATATCGGAGTTTTTCAGGTACGGTTTCAACTGCGGGTTGTCCAAACTTGAAAGCTTCTTCACGATTTCCGCAATCCGGTTCCCGTTCTCTGTCACTGTTCTCAATTCCTTGCGGATACCGGCGACGGTGTCGTTGTCATCCTTTTTCTGGAGGACTTGCAGGACGAGCATCATGATGCCGAGGGGGTTGTTGATTTCGTGCCCGAGGGTCATCGCCAGCTCCGTGATGGCTTTCTGATGCTGAAGTTCCGCAATCTCCTTTTGGAGCGCATTGATGCGCAGCCCGGCTTTGACGCGGGTGAGAAGTTCGCGGTCGTTGAACGGCTTGGTGACAAAATCGTCCGCCCCGGTTTCGATCCCTTCGACTTTATCATCCTGCGTGTCGCGGGCGGTAAGAATAATGAAATACGTAAACCGCAGCTTCTCATCCTGTTTTGCAAGCCTGCAAAACTCCAATCCGTCCATCTTCGGCATCATCCAATCCGAGATGATCAAATCAGGGGCTTCCGCTTTTGCAAGCGCCAGGCCGCTCTCACCGTCGTTTGCTATGAAGACATTGTATCCGTGAGACAAAAATTTTTTTTGAAGAATCAGCCGGATGTACCGGTCGTCGTCAACAATGAGAATCTTTTCAGCCATGGATGCCGCTATTGTTAAAGAGAGAACGGGAGTTTCGGTTCGACGAAAATAACTTTTTCCCTTTCGAGAACCACTGTGCCCGCAGGTGCACCTTTCGGTTTTCGTACGAATTTTTTTTCCGTCATCGCAACGGGGACGGACGATGCATTTTTCATTTTGCTGTAGTACGCAGCGATCGAGGCCGCTTGATGAATTGCCGCCTTCGACGGCTCGCCGTGTGCGCTATGCACTTTCAATACAACATGCGATCCGCTCGAGCCGCGGCAGTGGAACCACAGGTCATCCGGCTTCGCATATTTTGTCGTTAACATGTCGTTGTTTTCACTGCTCTTTCCCGCAAGCACTTGAAACCCGCCCTCAACGGTGAAAATGCGAAACGGTGGAAGATTTTCTTTTTCCTTCGCCGTCGCATAGCCAAGCCGCTGCAGATGCGTCTTGTACGTCTGTTGAAATTCCTTGAGTGCGTCGCTTGAAGAGACATCCGCAAGTTCGCCGATTAACATCTGCAGGGTCGAGAGGCGCCCGTCAAGATTTTTACGGCGTTCCAGCGATTCTTCAAACGCCGCTTTTGCTTTTTTCGCTTTCTCAAAATATTTTTCCGCATTCGCAACGGGACTTAACGCGGGGTCGAGTGGTATCGTGATGCCGGCCGGATGTGAATCGAACGAGTGTACTTCTTCAAGGGTTGCGGTTTTCAAGCCTTTACGGAGTTCGGGAAGGTGTGCCATGATCAGCTTGCCGAATAGCTCGTAGTCCGCCCGCCGGTCCTGCTCTGCAAGCTCGGCAGCAATTTTTGCCCGCGTTTGTGCTGTTTTCTTTTCTTCTTTTTCCAACCAAGCGGCAATCTGCTCTTTCGCGTTTACCACCGCCGAGGAAGCCCTCGCGGTGCTCACAAAGCGTTGAATCGCCGCCGCAATGTTTGGAAAAGCTTCATACCTGTTTTCACCGTAGCTCTGAAGCGGTATCAGCGATAAACATACCGGCGCACCATTCTCATAATAGATTCTCGATTGCGCGCTTGCAGAAGGTAACGATACTTCGGCGATGATCTTTGACGTTTCGGCAAACATTTTTTTAAGGTCGCGGTCGGTTGAAAGAGACGTTGAAGCGGACAAATCGATATTAGCCCGGAACAAAATTTCTTTTGCGAGGATCGATCCAAGCACCGGGATCACTTTTTTCAACGATTGAAAAACTCCTTCTCCGCCGCTCGAGCGCATGGCATCAAGAAAAAGGCGCTCATCCTGCATGATCGTTTGATAGGACGGAAGCTGGTGCGGGTCGGTGCGTGCATGGCGGCTTCCCAGCAATTCTTTCCTTCTCAAGAACCCATCGACAACAACGTCCGACGACACGGGGACCGTGTTTTCTTCCTCTAGCAAAAGAATATTCGCGCGCGATCCGAACATTTCACACTTCACACTCATGTTCTCGCCTAGTGTGATAGTGACAATCCGGTCGCCCGGATCGCATGCGACGCTGAGAATTTTTTTTCCTGCTGCTGCCGGAAAAAGGTCGACAGAATTTTTTCGCGCCCGGAAATTTCCCTCACGAATGGTGACATAGTTCTCCGAGGGCATGCACGACACAATAATTGTCTGAACAGGCAGCGATTCAATGGCGACGCACAACTGCTGCTTGTGCTGCGAATACAATCCGGAAATGGTATGGCCGATACATTGCTGGTGGATGAAACGCGAGACGTGAACGAGCGTAAAGTAGTTACCGAGCATTTTCAGTTATCCACACATACTGCAAAAATATATCAAAAAACACCGCAAAAGCAAACTTACGCTGAATAACTTGTGGATAAGTCGGTGCTTAACCTGTCGAGAACTTTCCCTTGCCTGCCATGGCGAATTTTCGTATTTTTAGTGTCAATCACGGCTTTTATTACTGAGGCGCTCATGATCCAAAGCATGACAGGATACGGGAGGGGCGAGTGTTCCAAAGAAGGCGTATCCGCTCTCGTGGAACTCAGGAGCGTCAACAGCCGCTTTTTTGAATTAAGTTCGCGGCTGCCTCGTTCATTATCCTTGCGCGAAAACGAAATCAAGGAAATTGTTCGTGCAAAGGTTGTCCGCGGAAAAATTTCTCTCACGGCAACGCTTCAAAGCGACACGAACGGCAAGCTGCCGCTCAAAGTCAATGTTGCAGCCGCCCGATCGTACTACAAGCTCCTCAGTCAACTTCGAAAATCGCTCAAGCTCAAAGAAAAGGTGAGTCTTGAACACATTCTCAGATTCTCCGAAGTGTTCGAAGGGGGGATCGATGATGAAGAGGCAAGCACGGAGTGGACGGCCTTTGTAGACGCGCTGCATCTTGCAGTGCAGGAACTTCAAACGATGCGCGCCAATGAGGGAAAGGAAATTTCCAAGGATATGATCGGCCGCGTGGAAAGCATACAACGGCGGCTTGAAAATGTTGAAAGAATTTCCAAGGAGCGAATCCCCGAAGAGCGGACGCGCCTCCATGAACGCATTACCCAGCTTCTCGGGGATAAAAATATTGTCGACGCGCAGCGGCTCGAGCTGGAAATTGCGCTCCTGGCGGATAAGCTGGACGTTACCGAAGAATGTGTCCGCTTTCGTTCGCACAACAAGTTTTTCCTCGACGCTCTGCGCAACGATGAAGCCGCCGGCCGTAAGCTCAATTTCTTGATTCAAGAAATGAACCGCGAGGCAAACACAATTGGTTCGAAATCGAACGACACCGAAATCGCACACCACATCGTCGCAATTAAAGAAGAACTCGAAAAGATACGCGAGCAGTTGCAGAATATCGAATAATAGTTGCGGACCTGCAGCACATTGCATGAAAAATCCGAAACTTTTTGTTGTCTCCGCTCCGAGCGGCGGCGGTAAAACGACCATTGTGAAAGCCGTCCTGCAACGCCATCCTGATTTCGAGTTTTCGGTTTCGGCAACAACAAGGATAAAGCGTGCGAACGAAGAAAACGGGAAAGATTATTTTTTCCTCCGACCGGAAGAATTCGAGCGATTAATCCGCGAGAACGCCCTTGTCGAGCACGAACAAATCTACGGCAATTACTACGGCACGCTAAAAAGCGAAGTCGATCGCGCGCTCAACGGCGGCAGGTGCATGGTTTTTGACGTTGATGTCAAGGGCGCCCTTTCGATCAAGAAGTTATACGGGGCAAAAGCGGTCATGCTGTTTATCGAACCGCCGAGCATACAGGCCCTGGAAGAGCGCTTAAGGAACAGAAAAACAGAAGACGAAACGACGTTTCAGAAAAGGATGGCCCGCGCAGCATCGGAGCTGGAGATCGGCAAGCAATTTGATTATCGAATCATCAACGACTCGCTCACGCTGGCGATTGACGAAGTCGACGAAATTATCATAAAGCAACTTTCATCATCACAATAAGAGGATTTCATGGCGATCAAACCACTGGAAATACACACACTCGAGTCCAAAGCGGCGAACGTGTACGAGGCAATTGTCGTGCTCTCAAAGCGGGCGCGTCAGATCAACGAAGAAACGAAGATCGAGTTCAATCAGCGCATTGAAACTATCGCCGCGCTTCCGACAATGACGAACGGCGAGGAGGAAGAGGTCGATGCGAATCCGGATCAATTAAAAATCAGCCTCGAGTTTGAAAAACGTTCCAAGGCGACGGAGCAGGCCATCGGTGAGTTAATGTCCGATAAGCTCGAGTTCAGATACAAAGAGGAGGAAGAAAAGAAAGAGCCGTTGCCTGAAAAATAAAAAAACTTCGTGTTGAAAGACAAAAAAATATTACTCGGCGTTACCGGTGGAATAGCAGCGTACAAAATGTGCACTGTGGTTCGCTTGATGAAGAAAGCGGGCGCCACGGTTCGCGTGCTTATGACGCAATCCGCGACACAGTTCGTCACGCCGCTGACGTTTTCCACTCTGTCGCAGGAAGAAGTACTTACTTCGCTGTGGCCCGAGAGCGGCCGGATGTCGACACACGCCGGCGTTGAACACATCAAGCTCGGTCTGTGGGCAGATGCAATGCTCGTTGCGCCCGCAACGGCAAACACAATCGCAAAGATCGCCCAAGGAATTGCGGACGATGTCATCTCATCCACTGTCTTGGCGCTCCGCTGCCCGCTCCTCGTCGCACCGGCGATGGATATTGACATGTACCTCAACGAAGCAACGCAGAAGAACCTGAGTATCCTGCGTGAACGAGGACACCACATTCTGCTTCCGGTGGAGGGCGAACTTGCAAGCGGCCTTGTTGGCCCGGGACGATTGCCCGAGCCGGACGCCATCATGGCATTTGTTGAGTCGATTATTGAGAAAACGCCCCTTGACCTCAAAAAGAAAAAAATTCTGGTGACTGCCGGACCGACATACGAGCCGATTGACCCGGTGCGATTTATCGGCAACAGGTCGTCGGGAAAGATGGGCTTCGCGATTGCAGCCGCCGCAGCACAACGCGGGGCGGACGTAACGCTCATCAGCGGGCCGGTAGCACTGGGCACCCCGAAAAATGTCTCCCGTATCGATGTCGAAACTGCCGAGCAAATGCTCAATGCCGTAACGAAGCAAGCGAAAAAATGCGACGCAATCATCATGTCGGCAGCCGTTGCCGATTACACACCGAAGAAACCCGCATCGAATAAAATTAAAAAAGAGACATCGACACGGGGGTTAACGCTGGAACTGCAGCCGACCTCGGATATTCTGCGCGGCCTCGGTGCAAAGAAAAACGGCACTGTGCTCGTCGGATTCGCCCTGGAAACACGGGACGAAATGAAAAATGCAAAAGAAAAACTCCGAAAGAAAAATCTCGATTTCATTGTTCTGAACAGCACCCGCGATGAGGGCTCGGCATTCGGCTCGGATACCAATGTTGTCACAATCATCGGAAGAGACGGAAAGGCTGAAAAACTTTCCAAGATGCCCAAGTTTGATGTTGCGGTTGAAATCCTCAACCGGGTGGCAACATTGTTATAGGTGTTTCTCAAAGAGAGAGACGCGTATTATGAACATAGTGTCTCTTGTATTTTATTTCTACCATGTCTGATCTTCGTTCCTCAGCGCAGCCAAAAACGGATGAACCGTTAACTCAAGAATTTTCCCAGCTCATTTCCGGCGTTCAACAATATCTTATGCAAGAACGGGATCTTTTTGGAAATATTATTTATCCGTCGGCTGAGCAGGGTGCCGGTCACAAAACCCTGAAGGGGAACACTGCAAGCGATTACCCGGCCGAGCCGTGGGCGGACGCGTCGTCGCTGGGTGACTTGAACACGATGATCTGCGAATGCCAGAAATGCCCGCTCGGTGCAACGCGAATAAAGTTTGTCTTCGGCGTCGGCAATCCGAAGGCGGAAATTGTCCTCATCGGCGAAGCGCCCGGGGCAGATGAAGATGCGAAGGGAGAGCCGTTTGTCGGGCGCGCCGGGCTGCTGCTGAACAAAATTCTGGAGGCGATTCACTTCAAGCGGGAAGACGTTTATATTTGCAACATTCTCAAATGCCGTCCGCCGAACAATCGTGACCCGCTCCCCGAAGAAGTTCAGCAATGCGAGCCGTATTTGTGGAAGCAGCTCGAAATTATCAAACCGAAAATCATTTTATGCCTGGGGCGCATTTCTGCTCAGGTGCTGTTGAAAACAGCCGATTCCCTTACCAAACTCCGCGAAAACGTACACGACTACCGCGGTATTCCGCTACTCGTAACGTATCATCCTGCCGCCTTGCTCCGCAACCCGAACTGGAAGCGTCCGACGTGGGAAGACGTGCAGAAGCTGCGGAAAATGTACGACGAGATGAAAAAGAATTAGGAATTAATAATTATGAATTAGGAATTTGACTAGCATCGTCAAATCTTCCTAATACATACCGATCACCATTAATTCTTAATTCATAATTTCTAATTCATAATTCTCAATTGCTTTCCATGGCTGAGATTCTCCGACATACGGTTTCCCCGAGCGATGGTCCGGTAGATGGCAGGGTGCCGCCCCAGGCCATGGATATTGAGATGGCTGTACTGGGCGCGATGCTTCTGGAGAAGGAGGCTATTTCAAAGACAATCGAGATTCTCGACGACTCCGCATTCTACAAACCGGCACATCAAAATATCTTCAAGGCGATGATCGGGTTGTTCGAAAAAAATGAAGCGGTCGATTCAATCACCATCGTTGAAGAACTCCGCCGGCGCGGGCAACTCGACGAAATCGGGGGGCCGGTATACATTTCCGAATTAACGATGCGTGTCACGTCTGCTGCAAACGTCGAATACCACGCAAAAATTGTTTTAGAAAAAGCTCTTCTCCGCAACCTCATCTCCGCGAGCACAGAAGTGACCAGCCGTGCATTCAACGAAGCGGAAGATGCGCTCGATTTGCTCGACGAAGCCGAGCAGAAAATTTTTCAGATATCCGAAAAGAGGATGAAGAAAAGTTTTCTCTCGATGCGCGATGCGGTGTACAGCACGATGGAGATGCTGGAAAGCATTCACGGCAAACACAGCGGCGTCACCGGTGTGCCGTCGGGGTTTTCTCGGCTCGATAGCGAGACCGGCGGATTTCAACCTTCGGACCTTGTTATTGTTGCGGGTCGGCCGAGTATGGGAAAAACGGCCTTCGTTCTTTCCGCCGCGCGGAATGCGTCAATTGACCATTCGATACCGGTTGGGTTTTTCAGCCTTGAAATGTCCGCACAGCAGCTCGTCCTTCGCCTTATCTGCGCGGAAGCTCGTGTCAATGCGCACAGCGTGCGTACGGGAAAATTACCCGACAGTGAGTGGCGAAAACTCAGTACGCAGATCGGAAAGCTTCACGCCGCAAAAATATTTATCGATGACACCCCCGCACTCGGCATCCTCGAGCTTCGCGCCAAGGCACGGCGGCTCAAGGTCGAGCATAATATCGGCATGGTGATCGTCGATTATCTTCAGTTGATGCAGGGGCCGAAGTCGGCACAGAGCCGGGAACAGGAAATTTCCATGATCTCCCGTTCACTCAAAGCGCTCGCGAAGGAACTGAATATCCCCGTTCTTGCGCTCTCGCAGCTGAATCGTGCCGTAGAAGCGCGAACCGATAAACGCCCCGTGCTCGCCGACCTCCGCGAATCCGGTGCAATCGAACAGGATGCCGACGTCGTCCTCTTCGTTCACCGGCCTGAAATGTATGGCATGAAAAACGATGATAATAAAGTGGTGGAGGGCATCGCAGACATCATCATCGGAAAACAGCGAAACGGCCCGACGGGAGAATTACAACTTTCTTTCATTAAAGAGTACGCGCGCTTCGAAAATCTTGCTCTCCCGACATTCGATGACTACGCGCCACCGACTGCCACCGGTGACACCCCGTTTTAAGTCGTTCTCTTGAAACCCGCTTTTCATGAGCGCCCTGCAATTTCAATACAGGCTGCAGTGTGTATAAAATAGACCATGGCACCAATGGACCGTCGCGAATTCCTCAGCCGCACAGCGCTCTCAGCGCTTGTTCCCTTGCTCCCCCTTGTTTCCAATAAATCCTACGCAGCGTCGATATTTTCCCTGCTCGAAGAGACGGACGAAACCGTTTGCAAGTCGAAATTTGACCTTGCTCTTTCAAGAAATCTTGCCGAGAAACCCATCAATGACGTTATTGTTGAAGTCGGCAAATCGTTCATCGGAACAGAGTATGCTGCACATTCCCTTGAGGAGGAGGGTGATGAACACCTCGTTATAAATTTGCGTGTTCTTGATTGCGTTTCGTTCTACGAAAACTCGCTCGCACTCGCGCGCTGTATTAAGCTGAGAAAATTTTCTTTCGATGATTACAAGACACAGCTTCAATTCATTCGATACCGCGGCGGCATCATCAACGGATACCCGAGCCGGCTTCACTATACGACCGATTATTGGTTCGACAACGAGAAGAAGGGGGTCCTGAAGGTTGTGACGAAGGAATTGTTCGGAGAAAAGAATCTTCGTCCGATTCCAACGCCCATCAATTTTATGACGTCGCACCGGAGCGCTTATAAGCAGCTTGCAAATGAAAGTTTTTTCGAGGAGCTTAAAAAACAAGAAGGGGAGATCGGAAAACGCGGGATGCTTTTCCTTCCTAAGGGGAAAATTCTCTCCTTTGCGGAGAAAATTAAAACGGGATCACTCATCGGTATTACGACGAACACACCCGGGCTGGACGTTTCACACGCGGGCATCGCCGTGCGGAGAGAGAACGGCGCACTCCATCTCATGCACGCCCCCGACGTCGGCTCCAAAGTTCAGATCACGGAGTTGCCGCTCCATGATTACCTCGACCGGCATTCGAAACAGACAGGAATTATCGTTGCAGAGGTGCTTGAGCCGAAATAAAATATCCGGGGCTCAGAAGATTCGAAGACAGAATGCAGTCAATACATATCTTCCTAATTTTAATTCTTAATTCATAATTCATAATTCATAATTTTTAATTCTTAATTAATCCCCTCAGCACTTTCAAGTTATCCACGTCTTCATGAAGATCCTTAGATTTTGGCGTCTCCAAAATCTTCGGGATGTTTGAGAAGCGTTTATCGTTCATCAAAAAAGAAAATCCTGCCGTTCCGATCATTCCCTTCCCGATATGCTCGTGCCTGTCGCCGTGTGAACCAAACTCTTTTTTTGAGTCGTTGAAATGAAACGCTACGAGTCGATCCAACCCTACGATGCTGTCAAACTCCTCAAAGGTTTCAGCGTACTTCTCCTCCGTTCGAATATCATAGCCCGCGGCAAAAATATGGCATGTGTCGACACATGCTGCCATACGGTCCGGTTTGTCAACGCTATGGATGATTTTTTCAAGGTGCTCGAATTTATAGCCGATTGCCGTTCCCTGACCCGCGCTTGTTTCCACGACACTGAGCACTTTGAACCCCTGCGTTCTTTCATGGGCAATATTTAGGCTTTCCACAACTCTTTTGATGCCTTCTTCTTCACCCGCACCTCCGTGTGCGCCGGGATGAAAATTCAACAGTTGAATCCCAAGTCGTTCGCACCGGTTAATTCATCGATAAATGCCGTGCGGGATTTTTTCAGGGTCTCGGAGTTCGTCGCGCAGAGATTGATAAGGTATGAATCGTGCGCCATCACGGGCGTTATCGATGCTTCCGCAATTTTCCTTTTGTAGTTTTCAATGTCCTCTTCCGCTAACAGTTTTGCATTCCATTGGTTGTTATTTTTTGTAAAAACCTGAAGCGCTGTGCAGCCGATCGACATCGCACGATCGACGGCGGTATGAACGCCCCCAGCGGTCGACATGTGGGAGCCCAAGAAAATTCGATTGCCGTCGATATTCACGGTGAGACGATAATTAAGAGTTAAAAGTGAAAAGTTTAAAGTGCACGTAGAATGTAAAACTTTTTATGGTTTAATAACAGTTTTAAATGCCTTTGCTTTCTAATCTTTGCCTCGCGTTTCACTTTTAACTTTTCACTACTAACTGTTTACTACCTAATTAAATAGGTTCACTCATGAGAATTCACGTTCGCCGTGCCACAGTGGCCGACGCAAAGATCGTCGCGGATTTCAATTCTGCGATTGCAGAAGAGGCAGAACACCCCGGCCCGGATCGGAAGCAGTTGTTGCACGATGTGGGGAGGCTCCTTAAGGATGCTTCAAAAGGATGTCACGTCCTTGCAGAAGTTAAGGGACAAATTGTGGGGTAGTTTATAACCTGCGAGTGGTGCGATTGGCGCGCCGCCACGTTTGGCGGATTTACAGTGTATGTGTACTGCCCGGGGTTCGCGGCACCGGATTTTTCATTATGTAGAAAAAGCGGCCCGGAAAAATAAATCGGTGTGCGGAATACGGTTGTACGCCGAACATACCAACACGCGGGGTAGGCAAACCTATGAACATCTCGGGATGAAAAAAGCGAATTATGGTATGTACGAGATTAACTTCGTTATCAAACGTCCAGAGTCATAGTCTTTTCCCACTCCATACGGCGTACTTTGTTGCCGTGTCAACATTTCTGAACGGATACACACCATGAGCGACCGCCGCAATGTCTAATTCGAGACAAAAGTTCTTAAGAGAAGCCATAATTTTTTCTCTTTGTCATCCAACGTTGGAATTGTCGAAAGTCTTTCAAGATAAATTCTTCTGTCAGTTGAACTGTTGTTTGTTAGGAGCACAATGCCTTTCTTTTCGAGAGATTGTAATTTCTTTTCCAGTTGAGACTTTTCCCAACCCAGGAGTTTCTCGAGCAAAAGCGCTTGTTGTATTGTAAGCGAAGATGGAAGTTCAAGGTGCAGAGCCATTTCGATCCTCTTACTCTATCAAATTCATTTACAAATTATGAAATGTAAAAAAGTGCGACTTACTTTCGAAGCAAGACGTACTCTCCTTTTTTGTCGCAATTTCAGCCGGAAAAATTGGTTGTAGAATAGTTGTAGCATCTCCGAGGAATCCGTAATAAATCTTACTTCAACAACAACATCTTCTTCATCTGCATTTTCCCGCCGAACTCCAGCCGCGCAAAATATATTCCGGTCGCCAGCCGGGATGCATCGAATGTTCCCTGGTTATATTGCCCAGCTGTCGCAACTCCATCGAAGAGCGTTGCAACGAGCTGTCCGAGTGCGTTATATACTTTCAAGGTAGCCTTTCCATCCGTCGGCACAGTGAATTGCATATTTGTTGACGGATTGAAAGGGTTCGGAAAGTTCTGCGACAACCCGAAGACCCTCGGCGCACCGCCGACTGCAACTTGGACCTGCTGTGAATATGTGAACGCACCGTCATGGTCGATTTGTTTCAACCGGTACGAATATGTTCCCGCGGTTCCAACATTATCCTTAAAAGAGTAATTATGAGGGGCGTTGCTTGTGCCTGCACCGGCAACTGAGCCAACTTTTGTCCATTGCTGTGTACTGATTAATCGCCTCTGTATATCAAATCCCGCGTTGTTTACTTCCGTTGCTGTCTTCCATGCAAGCACCGTTGTGAGATTGGTGGCGGACGCGATGAAGGATGTAAGGTCAACAGGAAGAGTAACTGGAAGTTGGAGCCGGAATTCAACGTTATCGACGTACACATGACCCGACCAAGCTACTGTGCTATCCTTGGCATTCAAAATTTCGAGACCCGCATTTCCCAACAAGCCATCAACAAGATCAAATAGCGGGTCGGCGGCCATTGTCTCCGCGAGTGGAAACGATAGAGGATGCCAGACATCTTTGGGAATGTCCAAAGCATAGTTGTCTACCTGATGCCATTCCCAGTTTATATTATCCTGAGCAAAAACTCTAATATCCATGCTATCAGGCATATTTTCACTGGCTGGTAAGTAAATCCAGTAGGTCATGTACTCCCAGCCATTGGCACTGAGCAACGGAATAAATCGCACAGCAGGCCAATCATTGGTTGTAAACGCGAGGTTTATATCCATGGCCCCGGTGCTCCCTAAACTCGAATCATTGATCTGACCCACCGATATCAATGCCGACGCACCCCATCCAGCATCAGCCAGTGGAAAAATGGAGCCTGGTGATTCGAAGGCAGCCAAGACCTGAAGACTGTCGGACCTAATTCCCACTGGCTCCGATTCAACGCTTTCAAACCCTGTTGAATCGACTGCAGAAATTGCGAAATAATATGGTCCCGTAGATGGGGCAGTAGCCAATGAGCTTGTCCCGCGTGTGGAGTCCAACAAGATAGATACATTAAATACATCTGGGCCACCATAAATTTTATACCTCATTAACGGGACGACTCCGCCGTCGTCCTGCCAAGTTAGATTCACTTCATTTCCAGCAATTGCGGCGCTAAGATCCTTGGGCGCAAGATGAAGATCGAATTCTTCCGGACTTCTCACCTTGTTTGATATTCTCACCTCATCGATGGAACCTACCACTGTTTCGAACCCCATAGGCCCCCATGGTGCCGCGCCAATAACAAAGTCTGTATTAGAGTCACCAATTGGATATTGAGAAGCCGGAATATCAGAAATCTTCGCTCCATTAATATATGCAATATACCGTCCTGCCCTTTGCCAGGTAAAGGCTAGGTGAACCCATTGGTTTGATGGAACTAAACCGCCGTAAATTTGAGAATAGACATTATTAGCATCAACCACTTCAACGTCTAACCGGTTGTTTATCACTCCCATAACATATCCCGAGAAAATTGGAGAACCTGTCCATACTCCTCTTCCCAGAATTTTCTGATCATTCGAAGCATCGCTCAGATTTACCCAAGCTTCACACGATAACTTGATCACTGGGAATGAACTTAGAATTATCTTGCGCAAGCAATATAGCTTGAAGCCGTTCGAAGTGGCGTGCGTTCCCAAATTTTCCCGACACAATTAAAGTCTGGAATGCGAAAGCGTTATTGCCTTTTGGTCCAGAATCATAAACCGTATTTCCGCTTGGTTCATCAAAATGCAATAAGAGCAACGGTATTGTTGTCAGGCGAGCATTCCCAATTTACTGTTTGGCGCGGATGACGGTTCATCGAAAAAAAATCCGACGATTATAAGAACGAAAGAGAATACAGCTGAGGATTTTCATTGAGAGCTCCTGATTTATTTAAAGATGGTTATAGAGGGCCAAGCCCAACATCTGGGTTATCGGAAATGAAAAGTCGATTCTTCGACATCCCACTGTAGAGAAGCCGATGAAGGCATTTGCCTTGGCCCCTAGTTGTTTACGACACATAGGCATAAGATCGAAGACTTGTTTCAATCTGTCCCCGCTATCATGCGATACAAAGATCAAGCGAATCTTTTCTATGATGGTTTCTTGATTCAACGGTAATTAATCTGATACATAAGTTCTTAAGAGAAGCCATAATTTCTTCTCCTTGTCATCCAAAGCGGGAATCGGAGAAAGCCTTTCAAGGTAAATTCTTCTATCGATCGAGTTATTGTTTTGTAAAGGTCACAATGCCTTTTGCTTCGAGAGATTTTAATTTCTTCTCAAGTTGAGCTGCATTCCAACCCATGAGATTTTCGAGCAGAATAGCTAGCCGCGCTTTTAGTGTTGATGGAAGTTCAAGGTGCCGAATCATAGTGATCCTTTCAATTTCTAAACTTTGTACGCAAAATCATCCTAATTTTGAGTGGATTGCATCTAGGCATATTGATCCCTCGCCCCCCATTTCATAATAGATTTACTTACATCTCATCCATTTCGCTGAAAAACTCGTACAAAAAAAATCGCCAGACATCATGACGATGCCCTGGCGACTTGTCCAGTGCTTAAAATTTACGCTTAGTTACTTCGTGTCCAACCCAGCCTCAATTTTCTTCACGTCTTTTGTCCATTTCTCTCCATCCCAATATCGAATCGCATGCTTAATTCTATCCAGATATGCCGTATTCAGAGTAATTGACGTTTTCCCTTGCGCTCTCAATCTATCAATCTCACGAACAGTCTGATCGTCATTTTTCACTTCAACAGAGTTCAAGTGTTTATCGAACACAAATTCAAAGCCTGGGAAAGTAACACCGCGACCGGGGGCATAGGCGTTTGTAGTAAATCGCAAGACGTTTTCTGACGTTGATAGAAGCTTGTCGATAATAGGGAAGCTTTGAAAATCATGGCATATCTGGTTGAGATTCAAACGGATATAGTACAATTCTGCCTGGGAAGGAGAGAATCGAAAGCCTTTCGTTGATGTTGCTTCCGATTCTCCGGTTATTTTTGAGGGATCAAGAATTGCGATCATGGGAAAATTATCTGCATCGGCTGGTCCGACGTCGTTAGTTCCGATCAGAATGAGTTCGTCCTTATCATCATTGTTCAGGTCGACAGTGTACCCGGCTCTTAAATTGCCAAAGTGCCAGTATTCACCCAAAACTTTTCCGGAGGGATCATATCTCGTAACAACGCATGGTGAGCGCCCATTATTCGAAATAGTGAGAATGCTCCAATCCTTCCCCGTCTTAGCAACAATTGGTTGAAATGGGTTAAACTGTGCCTCGTATTGCTTTTCACGGAATTGAACATGCCGCGCGCCGTATTCGACTTTGCCAAGAACCTTCATATTGCCGTCAATAATTCTTAAAGAATTTCCATGTAGATCATTTGCCATCTGCACGGTCGAAATAACTAAATTCTGTCCGTTTCCGTTCAGGTCCGCTACAATCGTGCTTTTCATATTACGAACATCATCACCTTCCTTCGCACCTGAAAGGGCATCTGAAGGCATCTCCCAGAGTTTCGCATTCTCTTTGTTATAGACTTCCACCATCCCCGCGCCGAGATTATAGTGCACATACGATGGATTCCTGTCTTTGAATAGATTTGTTGCAGAATACATTATAACGAGTGTGATCGCTCCAATGAAACCTAATGAACCAATGATTGACGCAACAGGCCGATGACGGATCGTGTTAAGGGTTCGTTGCCACCAAGTCACAGCCGTATTTGACGGTCGCACTGCGGGAGGTTGATAGGAATTCCAAAGATCAATTTCTCGTTCTATCCGTGCGAGCGTTTGCCCGGGAGTTGGAGATCCGGCTGCTGGGTTTTTTAGTTCTTCTTCCACGCTTGTATATAATGATCGGATAAGCTCTTCAAGCTCCCTGCATCCGGCGCAGCGGCGAAGATGCTTTTCAATGAACTTTTTGTCCTTGGTATTTTTACCACCAAGAACGTAAAGCTCAATTGTATTTTCATCAAGATGCTTCATCTATACCTAATTTACTCTCATCTTTCATCACATGCTGAAAATTACTTTACCACCTCCACCGCTTGTCTAAATTCGGTGATCATCAATCAAAACCATGATCCGCGTACACTTTGCCTGCCGTAGAACTATGTGCAGGTTATTCATCCTTCTGTAATTCTTCAACGGCTTTTTTACGGCAGAGCCGAGCCAGATATTCCATGGTGCTGCGATGGTGAGTCTGATACTGGGAGGGAGTGAGTCCAGGCATTACTTTCTTTAAGGACTCAAAGAGCGCTGAATCACGCCCGTCTGTTCCCATCACAAAATCTAATAAATGGTCTTCGATGGCTTTAAAATACGTTTCGAAAATTTTTTTGTTAAGCTTCTTTGTGTAAATGTACTTTTGAGTTGTTTTCCTTTTAATCTGATTACATGCATTATGCACTGTGCGTTGTGTATCATCCGTCAGAAGCTTTTCTTCAACCGCCGGTTCAGCGGTAGAATGAGTCTTCTGGCCCCGCGCATATAATGCCCTGAAAGCAAGCGCTATCGACATCAGCGGCACCGATCGTCGGTGAGTGGTTTGGGTGCGCAGAAGAACTGCGAGCTTTGAGAGCATTTCAGGAATATTCTCAGCCCCATTCACCATCGGCCCGAATTCTTTCAGAATGCCTTCGGTGTCTATTGTCGTGCGATCATCTAGGGGATCACACTGAATCGGCGTGAGATGGACCTCGTGAAATCGCTCGGTCTCTTGAAAATTTCTGACGACCTGAATCGAAATCTTGATATTGCGGAGAATCTTCCCCAGAGAAGGATCGCTTTCCTGATAAATCCTGAAAAGACCTTGATGCGTTTTCGACTGAACGATACGTCGGAGATGTGCCAATAGTTCCGCGTCGCTGAGTTCGCGAGCGGAAAAGCTTTTAAAATATGTCTGAAACTGTACAAGATTTCCTGCGTCATCCTTTCGGAAAAGGTCGGCGATACAATCGTACGCGATATCGAAGCGGCGGAGCCCTAGATACTCCTGTTTAATGCTGCCGTCGGAAATGATATGCTTCAGGGACGCAGATGCGATCGCATGACAGAGGGCGATAAGTTCGTTCAACTGCGTCTCTGTATACGAGTTGAACAGGATTGCAAATAGATTTTCGCGAAGATTTTTTAATGCAAGGGGCTGTGAACCCATATCCAAAGAAGCCCTTCGAACGAAACTGTTATCTGAAACAAAAAGCAGACTATGGCATTAGCTAACGTTACGCAAAAATCCCTTTTGGCACATTTCTAACCCCTCTCGATTCCGCTGCACGTTCACACACAGAGGAGAGCGGCGGGACAAGCCTCCTCTGTGCGTTGCTGGAGCGATGACGAGAGGGGGCTTAGGGGTGTGTCTTTTGTTTGGTGGAGCACTTCCTTCATGAATTCTTCAGAATGCGTAACATAAAGTATTAATTAATACGCGGGCATCATACTGAAATTTATGAAAGAAATCAATTTCCAAGGAGTGTTATCTTTTGAAAAGATAGAGGATAATTATAGACTTGTGGTACGCAAAAAAAATTTGACTCCCTCTAAATCCCCTTCCGCCGCGAACTGGGCTAATCACGAAGAGGGTTGTCAATCGGACTGCAGCAACCTTTTTAAGTGAACACATTCTATTCTTCCCATCTTTTCACAATCATCATGTTTTGATGATTGCAGATGTTTTGACCTTCCGGCGTGAAGAGAAAATCCAGCCTGCTTTTATAAAAGTCGGTGATGCGGCCGCGCACCATCTTGAGCGTGCTGTTCATAAACCCGTTCTGCTCGGTGAAGGCTTCGCCCAGCACTGCGAGTGCCGACGGCAGCCATCGTGACGGGAACAATCCGGCATACGTTCCCCCCTCGCGGTATGCATCTATCTCAGATTCAAGCATTCGCAAAACGGCTTCCTGCCCTTCTATCGTGTGGCGCGAAAGTTTTTTTTCTTTCAGCCATTGCAGCGAGCTGTCGCGATTGGGAACAATCAATGCGACGGTATAAGGGGATTGATTGTTGTACAGCATGATTTGCTCGATAAACCGCGAGTGGCCTGTGATGGTTTCTTCGATTCCTTCCGGACTGTATTTCTCACCGTCGTTCGCTATAAGCAGGCTCTTGTTTCTCCCGAGAACGAACAAAAAACCGTCGACGTCGAGATATCCGAGGTCTCCGGTGTAAAGCCATCCATCCCGGATTGTCTCTCGCGTCGCTTTCTCGTTTTTCCAGTACCCGGCCATGACGTTTTCACCTTTGACAACAATTTCCCCGTGCTGGCCCGTTGCAAGTGCATTCCCTTTCTCGTCGCAGATTTTTACTTCGAGGTTCGGGACGATGCTTCCCGATGACCCGAGCTTATGTTTTTGTGGAACGTTTGCCGAGATCACAGGCGATGATTCGGAAAGTCCGTAGCCCTGGAACATCGGGATACCGATGGCGTAGAAGAACCGCTGCAGCTCGATGTCGAGCAGCGCACCGCCGCCGATGAAGAACTCGAGCCTGCCGCCAAAATTCTCGCGTATTTTGTTGAAGAGAATTTTATCGAAGAAGATCATCAATGGCTTCTTCAGCATGCGCAGGCCCTTCCCGCGATTCCAGCCGGTGCCGTTATAGTCGTACGCAACATCCAAGGCTTTCTTAAATATTTTTTCAACTTTCGGGCCTTTTTCTTTGATACCGTTTTCTATATTTTTCCGAAAATTTTTCGCAAGCGTCGGCACGCTTAGAAGAAACGTCGGTTTTGATTCCTTGATGTTTACCGGAATATTTTTCAGCGATTCAATTGCCGTTTTCCCTCCCTGCACCGATGCCATGCTCGCGCCGTTCTTCATCAACGTGTAAATGCCGGCGGTATGCGCAAAGCAATGATCCCACGGTAAAATAAGGAGCGAGCAATAGTGCGGCGGGATGTGTAAGAGTGCGGAAGCCTGTTCGACATTGGCGGTATAATTCCGATGGGTGAGAATCACTCCTTTCGGGTCGGCAGTTGTGCCGGAGGTGTAGCAAATGTTTGCCGGATCGCTTTCGCGGAGCGATTCCCATGAATGAGCAATTGAAACCGGGTTTGCTGCGGTGTATCTTTTTCCCGTTTCATATAATTGCTGCAGAGGCATCTCATCCTCGCTATACTGTTCTGCCGGGTCGAGCAGGATGATTTTCTCGAGATCGGGGAGATCGTTTTTGATCTGCGTAATCTTCGGCGCTTGCGTCGCTGAAACGATCGCCATCCGGCAACCGGAGTGTGCAAGCCGAAATTTCAGCTCCGAGTGCTCATTCAGTTTTACCGACAACGGCACGTTGATGGCCCCGGCGTATAAAATGCCAAGCTCGCTGATAACCCAGTCGTTCCGTCCTTCAGCGACGAGTGCAATTCTATCTCCTTTATGGATTCCAATACCGAGCAATCCCGCGGCGAATTGATAAACCATGTCGCGCGTTTCGCGGTACGTCGTCCCCTCGTACTTCTCCTCCCGTTTTTCCCATAAGAGAATATTAGCGCCGTATTTTTGGACGCTTGTTTCGAATAGTTGAGGAATTGTTCTTGGGGTCATTGTTTCTGCCTTGAGGATCTTTGTTATTCTATTGCTGTAATGCGGTCAAGGGTGAAGAAGAAGTTAGGATGACGGTTGTCAAGGATAAAAGAAGTTTAGTCCGATGCCATAGACACCGTATGCATTTCAGGATGGCTTCGGAATAATCAATAGAGGAACAGAATCTTCGAAAAAATATATTCCGAAACGCACATCAGGCACCGCTTAAGTACCCCTAGCCCCGTGGAAGTTGATTGGCGTTACAGTCCTTTCCTGTAAAAAAATTACTATACATTCTCCCTTCCCGCTTAAAGCTGTACATTTTCTCATTTTCCACAACGAAGTCAATGTGACCAATCAACCTTATTGTGAAGTGCCGCAGGAAAAGAATGTTGACTTCTTCCAGCTTCGAGCGATCAATGCGGTCAACCTCGATTAAGGATACGAGATTGACCATGAAAAGGATTTTTTTCTCGGGCGTAATGCCGCACACACGGCATCCGCCCGTAGAAAAAAATTTCCTTGCAATGGTTCAACGACAACATAAGGCCCGGATGAAAGCGCCCGTGCCGGTTACCAGGATCGCCGACCGCCGCCACCACCGCCTTTATTTCCTCCGTAGCCACCGCTTTTCCTTCCGCCAAAGCCGCCGCCACGTTCTTCCCGGGGACGGGCTTCATTAACAGTAAGCGCTCGCCCTTTTAATTCTTTGCCGTTTAATCCTGCAATGGCAGCTTCTGCTTCAGTTTTTGCCGGCATCTCGACAAATCCGAAACCCTTCGGCTCCCGGGTAAATTTGTCCATGATAATATTGACTGTCGCGACTTGCCCAAACGCTTGGAACGCCTGCCGCACATCATCCTCGCTGGCATCACGAGACAGGTTACCTACGAATATATTCACGGTGTACTCCTTTATGTTGGTTGATTGGTCTACAGCACCCGAATTTCATCCCGCTCAGATTGAAGAAACTCTAGGTTCGGTTGTTCCGAATTCATTGCTGACTCTGATGTGTTAAAATACGCTGACTTTTACATACTTGCCAGGATTTTCCCGCAAGTCCTTCACTAGCAAGTTAAGATTTGATGCGAGGCTGTCAACGTCATTGTATAATTTTTCTTCCTGCACTAATTTACCGAGCGTACCTTGTCCTTTTTCGATTTTATTCAAAACAACGTCGAGCGATTGCGTCGTCGATTTGAGGTTCTCAGACGCTTGCTGAAGATTGTACGTCACGACGCGAATCGCCGCCATGCTGGTATCAAGGTTGTTGCGTTGAGACAGTGCGATAGTATCCAGGTTCACGGCAAAGCGGGAAAGGTTGGCCGAGAATGCGCCAAAATTTCCTATTGCAAAATCCAATCGCTGCCCCTCATCATGAATAATGCGTTCGAGCTCATCGGAGGACCGGTTTACATCCGCCAGAATGTTTTTTATGTTGCCGCGCGTCCTGTCATCAAATGTTGTGTTCACCCGTTCAAGGATGCCGAGAACGTTCGATGAAATCGGGGCGAGTGTGGAAGTCAATTCCGTCAGGTCGGCCTCGTACGAACCGGTGAGCGTGTCCCCGTTCTTAAGCATCGTGGATTCAATGCCGGGCGTAATGGCTATCAACTTTCCCCCCATCAAGCTCGAACTTTTGATATAAGCTTTTGAATCGACGGGAAATTGTACTTTATTCTGTATTTGTACTTTCACCGCAATGGCGGTGCCGATAAGTTTCATCTCTTCAACTTTACCGACAGCAAGCCCGGCGATGGTAATCGGGTTGCCTTCCTGCAGGCCATTGACATTGTTGTAAAAAATGGTGAGCGAGTATTCTCGTTTCTGGAAATCCACGCCGCGGAGATAAATCATTCCACCAACAAAAACAATCACCGCGGCAAAAATTACCATCCCAAGTTTTATTTCATTGCTGAGTTTCATGAGCGGCGTCCTTCTGCCATTGGCAAAGAACTGTTAATATATTTCCGAACTTCTTCATTCTCGCTGTTTTGAATCTCTTCGCGAGTTCCGGTCATCAACGCTGCGCCATTTTCAAGGACGGCGAACTGGTCGCCAACTACAAAGGCACTGTGAATGTCGTGAGTTACGACGATCGACGTTATCCCGAGTTTCGTTCTCATGTCTTTAATAAGAAGGTTGATTCCATCGGCAGTTTCCATGTCGAGGCCGGTGGTCGGTTCATCATAGAGCACATAGCGCGGCGTCAAAGCGATCGCCCGCGCCAAGCCAACACGCTTCTTCATTCCGCCGCTGAGCGACGACGGCATAATATGTTCCGCATTATCGAGACCGACAACGTGCAAAGCATAGCGGAGGCTCTCGCCGATTTCTTTTTCGGTCCAGCCGGTGTGACGGCGGAGGGAGAGCGCAATGTTTTCGCCAACGGTCATCGAATCGAACAGCGCGGCGCCCTGAAAGAGGAAACCGAATTTGAACCTCAGCGCCCGCAGTTCTTTATAGTTCATTGCCGTAATATCTTTGCCGTCTACTTCAATCGAACCTGAATCGGGCTTTATCAGGCCGATAATCATTTTCAGCAGAACGCTTTTTCCGCCTCCGCTGCGGCCAAGCACAACGGTTGTTTGCTTGTTCAGCACATCGAATGAAACCCCGCGAAGCACCTGCTTTTCACCAAACTTTTTCCAGATGTTGTGAATGCGGATCATCTGGCGAAAGCGGGGGTTGAGAGAGAGATCACGGTCACTCGGGTATCAACCGTTTTTATTCTATAAATTACTGCTCTGCCGTTTTCTGCACCGGTTTCCATTTTTTCCCTCACAACAACACTGACGCAAGAATAAAATCCATTACGACAACGGCCAGACAGGTCAGCACCACCGTCCTCATCGTTGCCTTCCCGACTCCCTCCGAGCCTCCTTCAACATAATATCCCTGATAACATGCGACTGAAGTAATGGTAAAACCGAAAAAATTGGCCTTGATGATTCCGAAGACGGCGTCCCAGGTTTCGAACGAGTTCTTCATTCCCCTGATGAAGGCTTCCGCCGGAATGTTTGCTACGGTCACCGAGCCGACCAGCCCGCCGAGGATAGCGACGAGGTCGCCGAAAATAATAAGGACGGGAAACATCAGCATGCCGGCGAGGACGCGCGGGGTGATAAGATATGAAATTGAATCAAACGCCAACGCCTCAAGGGCGTCGATTTGCTCCGTCACGCGCATGGTTCCGATCTCGGCCGTAATTGTCGCGCCGACTTTTCCCGCAAGCACAAGCGCCGTCATGAGCGGAGTCAATTCGAGGAGAACAGATTTCACGACAAGGCTCCCGACCACAGCGCGGGGAATCCAATCGTACAATTGGTACGCCGACTGCACGGCGGTGACCATCCCGACAAATGCGCTGACAAAAATGACGATCGGAATAGAATCGTTCCCGATGCTCACCATCTGCTGGTAAATGTTTCTGGAATATTCCTTCGCGTTATGAATGTTTCGAAGCATCCACCACATCAAGGCGCAATACCTGCCGAGATGCGCGAAAAAAATGCTGCTTCGTTCCCCTATGATCGCAAAGAATGAAAAGCGGCGGTCATGAACAATTCCGGTGTATGTTTCCGCCATGCGCGGGGCTATCGAAAATGACACTGTGTGGGTGGAAGGTCTCTGATGCTGCGGTTAATATTGAAAAATGCGCTATGAAAATCAAGACGATGCGATAAGACGATGAAGCGGTGGTTGCGTTGAACAATCACCGCTTCGTTTTCATCGTGACGACGAATCATACCTCTTTGTCAAACGTGTACGAGCTGACGCGGATATCGAACGTCTGCCCCGGTTTATACTGATGTTCATGCGGCCCGGGAAGAGGCCGGACAACTTCAACGGTTGCCCAGCATCCCGAGACATTATGAATCCGCGCTTCGTACAGCGGGGTTCCGTTCAACAGGCATTCATAGTTTTTGCCCGGGGTCGGGATATCCGCTGCTTTATGTGTCGCTATTCTTTCTTCTCGCATAATTTCCAAAAACGAATTGTCCACGAGGCACACTACGAGCACAAAGTAAATATCACACTAATAGTTTTCAAGTTTCCTTCGTGTTTCTTCGTGTCCTTTGTGGATATTATTATGTCACCGGCGCCTTCGGCGTTTTTTTCATTCTCCGGTACAACAGCAGGAGAACGACAAGAACAACGAGTGCGATGACGACATACAGCACGGTGTGTCCGGGTTCAACCGATGAACGCCACACATCGACTTTCGCTTTAATCTGGCCGAATTGCGCTTCGGTAACGATGGAGTTGCTTTGCAGAAGCGGCATCCATGTCGCCGTCAGCTCGCCGTTCCAGACGCTGTCAACAAAGGTCGAATAGACTTGGAAGCGGGTCGCTTCCGTCCGCTGGTTTGCGTTCTGAATTTCGTCATCGATAAAGCCGATGACGTTCGCAACAAATTCGTTACCGTCGTTGAACGGCTTTACCGTTAAGTTATGTTTTGTGAAAAGCTGGTTAAGCGATTTCCATAGTGCGGCATCGACTTTGGTGCCCCACGCCGCGAGCATGGTATCGATGGTATTCACTTCCTTTGCCCGGTCTTTTTGAGCGACATAAATAACCGCGAGTTTCGGTCCAAGCCCTTTCCATTCCGTTGCAAATTTTTTCTGCTCGCCAACGATTGTTGCAAGGTCTTTTCCGGTCAACGAAGTTGATTCCAGGAACATGACATTATCGACGATCGACTTTTTAATATTGCCGATCACGCTGTTGCGTTCAATGTGCGACGCTACTTTTTGCTTCTCGACGTCTTTCAAGGCGTCAATATTCTTGTCGTACTGCATAAAGATGCTGTCCACCATCGCGAAGATCATCTTGTCCCTGTCGCTGATGTTCGAACGGAGCTTTGCGACAAGAGCGTTCAGGGAATCGACTGTTTTTTGGTCTTTGGTGTTGGATGCCCTCAGCGTCTCGATTTCCTTGAGGAGCGTGCTGTTCTCGCCGGTCAGTTTTTCCACCTGTGAAGAAAGCTCTTTCACCTGTACTTCGAGCGCTGCGATTTTTGTCACCGCTTCCTGAATGATGCCAAGCTTATTCTGTGCATAAGCCAGCTGGCCGTGGATCATATCGAGCTTCTTTTGAAAATCATCCGGGTATAATGTTTTATCAAGCAGGGCTTTGTGCGGCGCGTATTCTTTCTCCAGTGCATCGATGTTCACGCTGATCTCCGCACATTCCTGGACCGTTTGCGCCGTTTCAATAGCTTTCGACAGCTCTTTGTAGGATTTGTTGAAGCTCTGGGAGATTTCGTAATCGGACTGCTCCTGCGCAAAAGAGACCGCAGACACCAACGTCACAGCAACTGCGAGTATCAAACTCTGTCGGATCGTTTTCATTTTTGACCTCCTTGCTGGATACCGTCCTTCGAAAGAACAATGGATTTCTCCTTGCCGTTGAGAAGATGAATGTACGGCGCGGCCTGGTTAAACGCCGGCGAGGTTAGCCCGGTTTCAGAAACTGCGATTTTCTTTTCCAGTTTTAGCTTTCCTTCGTCCGACGCAAAAACATAAACGTTCTTAAATTTTGGCGCGGTCATAAAGTAGTAGCCGTCCATGTCGCGGATAACACGGAGTTCAATGCCGTTCACGTGCACGGAGTCCTTTGTCTCCTCAAACAGGAGCGGTTTAACGTTGAACGCAATGAAGTAACGAGCCTCTTCGACGTTCCCTTTTCCGTCAACGGTGAGGACGCTCTCCACCGGCCACTGGTAATGCACCGGCGAAAGCGTCAGCGAGGAACAGCCGAACGCTACCACGGAAAGGATAGAGCAAGACAAAACGAAAAAAGTTTTCATGCTGACTCCTTACAGGATAATAAATGTTTAGTGAAGTTTGGCGCAGGGGTGATGACTAAATCCACGTCAATGTAACGAAGCTCCACTTGAGAAGCAAGACGGCCGTTTCTGCCCTGTGATTCACGACAAGCAGTTCTTATTTTTTCTTTTTTCTGGTTTTTTGCTTCTCTTTTGGTTGGATCTTTTTCGACTCAGGTTTTTTCTTTTCCTCGAATAATTTTTCCTGACGCGTGTTTCCCCCTTTGCCGTTGGAGTCGGGCGAAGCGGGTTTTTCATCTTTTTCCGGTGTGCCGTTCTGCTCTTCGTCTTCCGGCGTTACCACTGCGATATCAGCGATGCGGTCTCCTTCGTCCAGCCGGATCAGGCGCACACCCTGTGTGTTTCTTCCACTCAAGCGAATTTCGACGGCGTCCTGACGAATCACCATCCCCTGCAAGGTCACGACAACAATATCGTCGGTTTCCAGCACTTCCTTGATGGCGATCATTTTCCCGGTTTTGTCCGTTGCGTTGACGGTATAAATCCCCTTCCCGCCGCGATGGCTTACGCGGTATTCGGAGACTTCGGAGCGTTTCCCGTAGCCGTTTTCCGTTGCAACAAGAATCGTCGTGGTGGCGCGCTTAAGCGCGACGGCTCCCACAACGTGGTCACCTTTCTCAAGGCGAATTGCACGAACACCGGCCGCAGTGCGCCCCATTTCCCGGACCTCGTCCTCGTGGAACCGGATTGCCAAACCCTCATGCGTGCCGATGATGATGTCGCTCGTTCCGTCGGTGAGCTTGACGTCTTTCAGCAGGTCTTTTTTCTTCAGCGAGATGGCTCCGATCCCGTTCTTGCGGGGATTGCTGAATTCTGCAAGAGAGGTTTTCTTGACCAATCCTTGTTCGGTCACGAACAGCACAAAATTCTTCTCGCTAAAATCCTTCACGCTCAGGAACGCAGTAATATTTTCGTTGGGATCCTTGGAGATCAGGTTGACGATCGACTTCCCTTTCGCAACACGCCCTCCTTCCGGAATTTCAAATACCTTCAGCCAGTAGCATTGCCCCTGGTCCGTGAAGAACAGGATATAATTGTGCGTGCTGGCAATGAACATGTGCTCGATGAAATCGTCTTCGCGGGACGCGGCGCCCGTGACTCCTTTTCCGCCGCGCGATTGGCGCCTGTAGCCGCTTACCGGAAACCGTTTGATGAACCCGCCGTGGCTGATCGTAATCACGACTTCTTCCTGCGCGATCATGTCTTCGATGCGGAACTCTTCAAAGTCGTACACGATTTCCGTGCGGCGCGGGTCGGCATATTTCTCTCTGATGGCCAGCAGCTCGTCTTTAATGATCTGGAGCTGGAGTTGTTTGCTGGCGAGGATCGCTTTCAGTTTTGTGATGAGCTTGATGACCTCGCGGTATTCGTCCTCAACTTTTTTCCGCTCCAAGCCCGTCAATTTCTGTAACCGCATATCGAGAATTGCCTTGGCTTGAATCTCCGATAGCTTAAATTTTTTCATCAAGCCGGTCTTTGCCGCCTCGACATCTTTCGATGCTTTAATCAGTTTGATGATTGCGTCGATGTTGTCGAGTGCAATAATGTAGCCTTCGAGAATATGCGCACGGGCTTCGGCTGCATCGAGGTCAAACTTGGTGCGCCGGACGATGACTTCGTTGCGGTGCTCAATATATTTCTGGATCATTTCCCGCAGTGTCAAAACACGCGGGCGCCCGTCGACCAGCGCAAGCATGATCACGCCGAAGGTCGTCTGCATCTGCGTGTGTTTGTAGAGATTGTTGAGAATCACGCCGGCGTTGGCATCGCGCTTCAGGTCCACCACAACGCGCATACCATCGCGGTCCGATTCGTCGCGGATGTCGGAAATATCTTCAAGCTTTTTCTCGCGCATCAACTCGGCGATTTTTTCAATCAGACTGGCCTTGTTGACCTGGTACGGAATCTCCGAAATGACGATGCTCTGGCGGTCGTTCTTGCCGGTTTCAATATTCGCTTTTGCCCGAACGATGATTCTTCCCCGTCCGGTCGTGTACGCTTCCCTCACTCCGTCGTAACCGTAGATAATTCCTCCCGTCGGAAAATCGGGAGCTTTCACGATCTTCATCAATTTCTGGTTATCGATGTCGGGGTCTTTGATGTACGCGATGCACCCGTCGATCACTTCGCCGAGGTTGTGCGGCGGAATATTCGTCGCCATGCCTACGGCGATACCGCTTGCGCCGTTGACGAGAAGGTTGGGAATCTGCGCCGGAAGAACGGAAGGTTCTTTCAGTGTATCGTCGAAATTCGGCGTGAACTCAACGGTGTTTTTCTCCAGATCGCGCAGCATTTCTTCCGAGATGCGGGAAAGCCGCACTTCGGTGTACCGCATTGCCGCGGGGGAATCGCCGTCGACCGAACCGAAATTTCCCTGTCCGTCCACAAGCATGTAGCGCATCGAAAAATCCTGCGCCATGCGGACGATGGTGTCGTACACCGCCGAATCGCCATGCGGATGGTACTTGCCGAGCACTTCTCCGACGACACGTGCACTTTTTTTGTACGACCGGTTTGCCGCGAGGCCGAGTTCATTCATCCCGAACAAGACACGGCGGTGCACCGGTTTTAAACCGTCGCGCACATCGGGGAGCGCGCGCGCAACGATGACCGACATCGAATAATCGATGTATGAGCCGCGCATTTCATCTTCAATATCAACGGGAACAATCTTTTCGTTCTGTGTCGCCATGTTTTATAATCTCAGGGGGTTATTATTATTAGAAACTATCTCAAAAACTCCGATAAATGTCATTCTGAACGGAGCGAAGCGGAGTGAAGAATCCATGACAATTATGCATTGTGAATCTACGAGGCTTCAGTGTCGTGGATGCTTCTCCCGCCGCAAAACGGCGGGATCAGCATGACATTTACAAATGCATTCTACATAGAAACCATCTTTGAGATGGCCTCTAGATATCCAAATTTCTGACGTACTTTGCATTCTTTTCGATAAACTCGCGCCTCGGCTCGACTTCGTCTCCCATCAAAATAGAAAATGTCCTGTCCGCGTCGGCCGCATTTTCAATACTCACCTGCAGGATCGTGCGTGTTTCAGGGTTCATGGTCGTTGACCAGAGCTGTTCGGGGTTCATTTCTCCCAAGCCTTTGAAGCGGGAAATGACCGCGCCATTTTTCGCGATTGCACCTTCTTCAACGACTTCAATTGTTTCTTCCTCTTCTTCTTTTTTCTTGTCGCTTTTTTCGCTCTTGAGCCGTTTAAGAATTTCATCGCGTTCGTCTTCGTCGTACGCGTAAAATTCTTGCTTCCCTTTTTTGACTTTGTAAAGGGGCGGTTGTGCTATGTACACATGCCCGAGGTCGAGAAGTTGTTTCATGTACCGGAAGAAAAGCGTCAGCAAGAGCGTGCGGATGTGCGAACCGTCGACGTCCGCGTCGCACATAAGGATGATCTTGCCGTAGCGGATTTTTGCCGGGTCAAAATCGTCGCCGACGCCGGCGCCGATTGCCGTAAAAATATTCCGGATTTCTTCGTTCTCCAAAATTTTATGGAGGCGGGCCTTTTCGACGTTCAAAATTTTTCCCTTGAGAGGAAGGATCGCCTGAAACCGCCTATCGCGTCCCTGCTTCGCGCTGCCGCCGGCAGAGTCTCCTTCAACGAGGTAGAGTTCGCAGTGCTCGGGGTCGTTGATGGAACAATCGGCAAGTTTGCCTGGAAGGCCGCCGCCGTCGAGTGCGTTTTTCCGCCGCGTGAGGTCGCGCGCTTTTCTCGCAGCTTCACGCGCTTCGGCGGCACGGAGGCTCTTCTCGATAATTCTTTTCGCGTCCCCGGGGTTTTGATCCAGCCAGTTGGCAAGTTCCTGTCCGACGACAGATTCGACGATGCTTTTGACTTCGCTGTTGCCGAGCTTCGTTTTCGTTTGGCCTTCAAACTGCGGTTCGGGAACCTTCACGCTGACAACGGCCGTGAGCCCTTCCCGGAAGTCGTCTCCGGTAAGAGTAATCTTGTCCTCTTTCACAAGATTGTTCTTGTATCCGTAAGTGTTGAGGGTGCGGGTGAGTGCGGTGCGGAATCCTACAAGATGCGTTCCGCCTTCGTGCGTATTGATGTTGTTGACGTACGAAAAAACATTTTCGGAATACTGGTCGTTGTACTGGAGCGACACCTCGACCTCAACCATCCGCCCATTCTCATCTGTGCCGGACCCTTTCGCGTAGACCGGTTTCTTCATCACAGACGGACGTGTTGAGTCGATGTATTGCACGAACTCAACAATGCCCCCTTCGAAGTGGAACCGTTCCGTTTGTTCCTGTTTCGCGCGAAGGTCGGTGATCTCCAGCGACACCTCTCTGTTGAGAAAAGCAAGTTCACGAAGGCGTTCTGCGAGGGTTTCAAATTTGAATGCCCGGTTTTTGAAAATCGTCCCGTCCGGCATGAATGTGGTTTTCGTCCCGGTTTTTCCCTTTTCTGCCTTGCCAATCACTTTCACCGGATTGACAGGATCGCCCTTTTTGTATTTCTGGTAAGAGGTTTTTCCGTCACGGTAGACTTCAACTTCCAACCATTCGCTCAGCGCGTTCACCACCGACACGCCGACACCGTGCAATCCGCCTGAAACTTTGTACGTGTTTTTGTCGAACTTGCCTCCGGCATGAAGCACCGTCATGACGACTTCGAGTGCGGAACGGTTTTCCTGTGTATGAATATCCGTCGGTATTCCACGCCCGTCGTCGATAACGGTAACGCTGCCATCCTTATTGATTTTCACTTCAATGTTTTTACAGTACCCGGCGAGGGCCTCGTCGATGGAATTGTCGACAACTTCGTACACAAGATGGTGAAGCCCGCGAGCACTGACGTCGCCGATATACATTGCGGGGCGCCGGCGAACGGCTTCCAGTCCTTTCAGGACGGTAATATCTTCGGCGGTGTACTCGCCGTTAGATTTTTTTACTTTTGATTTTGATGTTGATGTTACTTCTGCCACGTCATGTACCGTTTAGTTGTTTATCGAAACCGGATATCTTTGATCGAGTCTGAATTCATTGCTCCGTGTACTTTTTCCAAAATCTCTTTTTTTCGGAACGTCAATTCCGTGCGCCACGGTGCCGCTGTGACCTTAACGACGAGAACGTTTTTATCGACCTTGTCCACGCTTGTCATACTTGCGATCTGCTCACCGACAATTGAAGGCCACAAGGCGACGATATCGTACTGTTTCAGCTTTGTCTGCATCCCAAGCTGGTGCATGAGGGCGTCGATGACATTCCCGAGTGATTCGGGGGAGTTCTGTGTCATGCTGCCGCCTCATGTTGCTGCTGCACCGCTGCGCCGTTGAGAATTGAAAACTTTCTTCGTGCGGCGTCCCATTGAATCGTATTGTGAAACACCTGTTCATTGGTGGTGGTGATAAACGACTGACCGAGCGAATCGATAAGGCCGAGAAGCTTCCGCGCGCGGGTATCGTCCAATTCCGTGAACACATCGTCGAGCAGAATAACGGGCGTTTCGGCGCACCGCTCGTTGAGATAGAAAAATTCGGCTATTTTCAGCGCAATCAAAAAAGTCTTATGCTGTCCCTGCGAAGCATACGCCCGCAGCTGCAAGCCGTTCAGCGAAAACACCGCCTCGTCCCGGTGCGGACCGACAAGCGTCGAACCGATCTTCATTTCATCCCGCCGTTTTTCCTCAAGCTTTTCCCGGAAGCGGCCGTAAATTGTTTCGGGCGAATCGTGCGGCGCGGCTGCAACCTGCGGCAGATATTCGACGGAAGGTGTTTCCGTCTCCTGTGCCACCGCTCTGTACGCGCGCGTAATGAACGGCGCGAACTCTTCAAAGAAGAGGGCGCGTTTCAACAGCACTTTTGCGCCGCGGGCGCTCAGCGTTTCATCCCACGGTTCCAGTAATGCGATATTCACCGTTCCCCTGCTTGCATCCGACAAAATTTTGTTCCGCTGACGAAGCGCTCGCCGGTACTCCAGCATGTCTTCCATGTAGACCTTGCTCGATTGCGAGATCACCAGATCCATGAACCGCCGCCTGTCCGAGGGCGTACCGAACGTGATGTTGTTATTCTCCGGCGATAGAACGACGATAGGAAACTGACCGATAACGGATGAGAACGTTTCGGGCTCGTTTCCGTCGATGAATATTTTTTTTTGATTCGTCCGGGAATCGTAGGCAACGCGAACGTCGTGCTCAACGCCGACGTCGGACAGCAGTGTTCCCCTTACCTCGAAAAAATCTTTTCCCTGCTGCAATGCGGTAGTATCGGAGCTTGCATAAAAACTTTTTGTCAGGCAGAGGAACGACAGGGCTTCCAGCACATTGGTCTTACCGTGTCCGTTGTCCCCCAAGAATGCGTTCGTTGTCGTCCCGAAGTCAAACTCCGTGCAGTCGTGGTTTCGAAACTGTCGGAGCTGTGCGCGCACTATTTTCATACGGTATGTGCGGCCCTGTTAATTGTTCAACCTCACCGGCATGATGAGCATCAGCACGTCTTCTTTCTCCCGCTGCGGCCGCGGGGAAACAATCCCTGCCCGCGTCGGCGTGCTGAATTTGAACACTGCCTCATCGGATTCAAGGTGAGCCAGGACGTCGACGACGTAGCCAGAGTTGAAGCCTATTTCCATTTCATCCGGATGAATACTCGCACGAAATCGTTTCCCGCGCTTCGCTTCCGAAATCGACGTCTTCGGCAGCGATCGTCAATTCATTTTTCGCGAGCGACAGGCGTATCTGGTGCGTCGTCGAACTCGAATAAAGCGACACGCGGCGCACGGACGATAACATCTGGTCCTTGCTGACAACGAGCGTCTTGTCGTTGTCGAGCGGAATCACGGTTTCGTAATTCGGATAGCTTTCTTCGATCAGGCGGGAGATAAGCGTCGTGCCGTCGAACTGGAACATGATATGGGACTCGTTCACAAGAATTTTGCTTTTCCCCTCTTCGGCAAGTTTTGCAACGAGCGCCAAAGCTTTCGACGGGATGACTATCTCTTTCTTGTATTTGGGAGATGCAAACGACCTGTTGATGGTGCGGACCAGTCTGTGTCCGTCCGTAGCAACCGCACGAATCTCCGTCTCTTTAAGCTGGAAGAGCACGCCCATCATCGCCGGCCGCAGTTCATCGGTGCTTACGGCAAACGATGTTTTGCCGATGAGATACCGCAGCATTTCCGCATCGACGCCAATTTCATTGTCCCCTTTAAATTGTGGTACCGTTGGAAATTCTTCGCTCGATTCGCCGGTCAATGAATACTCCCCGTTTTCCGTCGCCATTTTAATTTTATTGTTCTCGGTATCAATCGAAAATACGACCTGAACGTCCGGCAGGGCGCGGATCGTATCGACAATCCTCTTCGCAGGAATAGCAATCACTCCGTCTTCCATGCCTTTTACGTTCACGGCAACGGTCATCGAAATTTCAAGGTCGGTAGCGGTGATTTTCAATACATTCTTGACGGTTTCAAACAGGAGATTTTCAAGAATGGGGAGGGTTGATCTGGTTGGCACGACACCGATAGTTTTCGATAACGCTTTCTGCAATTCGCTGCTGGTGACGGAAAATTTCATGGAGATCTCCTTGCTTGAAAGGCTGCTGCTGGGCTGTGAATTTCTATCTCAAAATATACCATTTCTTTGTACGAAATTCAAGGAAAGAACGTCATTGAGAGGCGTTTTTTGCTGGGAAAATTGCAAGAATTGGAATGCCCCTATCGTTTTAGATGAAGTCGGGAAAGCTTGGCTCACGCAAAGTCGCCAAGGCCCGAAATATCTCAAAAAAATTTATGCGTCTTTGCGCCTCTGTGTGATACTATTCTTCAAATTACTTTTTTTTCGTCAGCCAACCGTTGTCCGCGAGCCAGTCAGCCATACGCTGCGGCCATGTCTTAATCGAATTCAGCTGGGAGCGGTCTCCCATGTTGAACGCATGTTTTCCCTGTGCATAAAGATGCGCTTCCATCGGCACCTTCGCTGCCCTGTATTTTTGGATCAGCTTCACCACGGGTTCCGAACAGCATTCGTCGTCATTCGCTGCAAGCAAAAATGCGGGGGGAGCGTCTGGCGGAACAACATCGGGAATTCCCAGCGGCCCAGGGTACACGAGCATCTGAAAATTCGGTTTGGCATTCAAACGGTCGATTGGGTCCGGCGCGTTTGGGTCGCCCGCACCGTTGGCATAAGCAACCAGCGCAACGACTTCTCCTCCTGCAGAGAAGCCAAGCATGCCAATCCGGGATGTATCAATATTCCATTCCTTCGCACGGCTGCGCACCAACCGCATCGCGCGGTACGCGTCCTGCTTCACGTTGTCCATTGAGTACGGAGAATTTTCTTCACGTATCAATCTGTATTTGAGTACGATAGCCGTCACACCAAGACCAGTCAGGAACAGTGCCGGGTCGCGCCCCTCGGGATTAATAACAAGCTGGCTGTGCCCACCGCCCGGGCAAACGACTACAGCCGCCCCGTTCGCTTTTTCCTTTTCCGGCATATAGACCATAAGGGAGGGATCGTGAATATTGCGCACCCACCAGTCTTTCGAGATCTCCGGTTCGTTGCGCCGCTCTTCAAAGCCGGGCGCCCCGTTTTGCCAGAGGGGAACGATGAAATATTTTACCTGTGTGAATGCTCCATTATGAAGCAGAAAAATAGCCGCTAGAAGCGCAAAGGGGAACCGAATAGGTTTGTTGTGTGCCATAGGGAAGAGTGTGGTTATGATTGGTGTGAATTATTTTTCCGAATGCAATGACGAGATGCTGTGCAAAACAAAGCATAACAGTCCACAGCTTAAACCACCCTGTTCACAAAATTGAATAGAGCTGCATCGTTCTCACGATGAAGAGATTTGCAATGATGAGGTTAATTCCGTGCGCTGTATAACACAGGGTACAATGCGTTTTCAACCGGTAGACCAGTGCATGGACTAAATACATTCCCAGTCCGACCGAAAAGATCGAGGCAATAAGAAACAATATTTCAAAGCTGCCGATGGGAATAAAAAGAATTGCCCCATAATAGATCATGCCGAGAACGCTGTTGGGGACGCCGAGGATCTTCGCTTCCCGCGTGTCTAAAATTTTCATGCAAGCCTTCTTTTCCATCCTGCAAAACGCCGGAATCCACTTATTCTCCGCTTCAATGACCCGATAATACACAAGTGAAAAATATGATGCGATTCCGAGGCCAGCAAGCGCACACGACGATAATAACAACTCAATCATGGTTGAAAGTATGAATCCTTCGTTCGAGAATCAACCTTTGCCGATTTTCGCTAGTGTTACAACGGTTTAAACGGTCATTGCGAGCGGATGCAATTTTCATTGATGGAAGAGATTGTCCCGCTGTTACACGAGGATCACCCCTTCGGGATCTTCGGCAAAGGGGCCTCGCAATGATCCCCTACCTCTTCGAGTTATGTTCTTGGTGCATAATAAACTTTTTGTATATTGTCTCGTCTATATCTAAAGGTTGGTAAACTTTACTGCGAGATTTTGTGTTGTAAGTGTAGGTCAAAACCAACAATAATTTTACACTTCGATCAAAATAACATACGACATAAGGACGGTTACATGAGAAAAAATGTTGGGCTGTGGCTTCTTGTAGGAATTATTGCAGGGCTTGGAGTTGGGTTCTTCGCCAACGATAACATCTATCTTAAAATCAACAAAAACATGGATGTTTTCGCGCAAGTGTATAAAGAAATCACCACCAACTATGTCGATGAAGTTGACCCTGAAAAATTCATGCATGCGGGTATCGACGGCATGCTCGAAACGCTCGACCCGTACACTGTTTTCTACGGAGAAAAAGAAGGAGAAGAAATCGATCTTATCACGCATGGCGAATACGGCGGGGTCGGTGTTTCAATCGGAACCCGGGATGGATATATCATCGTCATCGCTCCGATGGACGGCTACTCAGCCCAGAAGCAGGGCATCCGCGCCGGCGATAGGATTATTGAAATCGACGGACAGAAAATTTTTAACACGAACCCGGATTCAGTCCGAAACATGGTGCGCGGCGAGCCTGGAACCGAAGTGAAAATGAAAATCGAACGCGAGGGAGAAAAGCAACCGCTCGACTTTGTGCTCGTGCGAGAGGAAATTCAGGTGAACAATGTTACGTACTCCGGGTATCTCGGCAACGGCATTGGATATATCCGTCTCGAACGATTCTCGCGGCGTGCCGGGGATGAAGTTCGGCAGGCGCTCCGAGAGTTAAAGGCAAAAGGCGACCTTCGGGGTGTGATTCTCGACCTCCGCAACAACCCTGGCGGGTTGCTTGAAGCCGCCGTTGATATTGTCAGTAAGTTCAATCCCAAAGGAAGCACGGTAGTGACGACGCGGGGGCGAAGAAGCGAGGATGAAAAAGTGTATACCGTAACTGAAGAGCCGCTCGCAGGGGACATTCCGCTTGCCGTCCTCATCAACAAAAATAGCGCCAGCGCCAGCGAAATCGTCGCCGGCGCAATTCAGGATTTAGACCGCGGCATTCTTGTCGGCACGCGTTCATTCGGAAAGGGATTGGTGCAAACCATCACGCAACTCGGCTACAACACATCGTTGAAGATCACCACGGCGCGGTATTACACGCCGAGCGGGCGAAGCATTCAGGAAATTGATTACAAGCACAAAAATAGCGACGGGATTTTCCTTGTCACGCCGGACAGCCTGCGGCACGAATTCGCGACCGAGCACGGCCGAAAATTCCTGGACGCGGGAGGCATTGCCCCGGATTCCACCGTACCCGAAACCGAGCACAGCGCTCTTTCACAAGAATTGATTCAACGGGCGATGTTTTTTATGTTTGCAACCCACTATGTTTCTCAACATCCCACTGGAGACGGAGATTTTAGCGTTGACGACACTCTCTTGAAAGAATTTGAAGAGTATGTAAAAGAGAAGAACTTTGAATTCAAGGATGAGGCCGAGGAGAAGCTGTCGGAATTGAAGGATGTTTTCCAAAAGGAAAAATACGGAAGCGCGATGATCGCCTCTCTTGATAATGTCGGCGAGCAGATTGAAAAAGAAAAGGCGAATGCGTTTACCCGCCATGCAGACGAATTGCGTGAAGAACTTCGTGAGGAAATTGTCGGGCGATACGCCGGCGACAAGGGACGTATTAGGGCCTCGCTTGACAACGATGTTCAAATTCAAACAGCGGCGAAACTTCTGGGCTCCAAGAGAGTGTACGTTGCGTTGCTGAAGCAGGGAAAGTAGGTCTTATGCAGCCAATCGGATCGCTTGAAGCAATCCGATTTGCACGATTGTTGATTCATGCACGGATTTGGTGATTCACCGTATCGAGATATTTTTCCATCCGCCCCAAAAAAACGAGATACGCATTCATCCAGTCGGTCGGAGTAACGGGTTTTTTTCCGATACAGTCATTAAAAATTTTCTGGATGCTTTGCGCAAGCTTGTGCTTTCCCACCTCGACGACGAATTCAAGATCGGAATGATAGTACATGTAAATATCTTGAATATCGTTTGAAATCTTCGCATCCACTTTGGCTTTTGATGCCAGCGGATGATTGATCTTTTGCGCGCTGGATGATTCATAGATCAGCACGTTCCACATGTTCATCACATTCTTAAAGTCATTTTCGTTTTCGCATTCCAGTTCCGGCAACGACGAGGAGTACCTCACCGTTTCAAGCGTGGTTTTGTAGAGCGGGAATCCTTCAAGGTATTGCGCCACAACATTGATGGCTTCGCGTTTCGCCAGCACGCGCTGGACGACAGATCGTACGTCATTCCTCAGCTTTCGTTCTGCCAGCGCAATGGATTGCTGTGCGCCGGACTTCGCCGCATCCGACGCCGATAATTTTGCCCGTTCAAGCTTTGTCCTATAATCCGCTGATTGTTTCTCTTCCGTAGTCGCACTCAACGCTGCTTTTCGAATTTCCGGGGAGAATTCATCAAACCGACGCGCGCCGTTAAGGATGTTGCCGATGTTTTCCGAACGGCTCTTGAAGATTCCGAGCAGGGTGGTGATGAAACGATCTTTGTATAACTTGGTAAAGTGCGATAGGTCGGCAATGACATAGAGGTCTTCCCCCACAGTCGATAGAAGAGTGTTGAACGTGTCCGCCACACGAACAACGCCGGACTTCTTGTCGTCGAGCGACCGCAGTGTAAAATCGAGTCCGGCAACCGTTGTATCAAAAATTAGAGTCCGCTTTGTGCATAACCGTATCGACCCGAGCGTGGCAATTTCGATATCGCTCATTTGATGGGCCTTCAACACTTCGCGGAGATATGTCTCCTGACCGCTCGGCGGGGTGACGATCAAAATATCCGATTGCGATGTCGTCCCGTTCACAAGAGCGTGTTTGATGCACTCGACTACGCGTTTCGCGTTTGCTTCGTTATACGGCAGAATTTTTTTCTTGCCGAGATATTGCGCCGAAACAGCGTGCGAATCTTCCGTGTTGATAAAAAATATCCTCCCCTTCGCTCCCTGCGGAACGGGAGCCGTGTTCAACGCGGATGACAAGCACGATTCGAACAACGACGGCGGAAAATCCGGGTTGATCAATTCGCTTGCAGTGTTCTCCGGAAGCGATCCTATCGTAAATCGATGATGATCGCTTTCTTCTTGTTGATAGAACGTGAAATAATTTTTCTGCAGCCACTTCCGGGCGGCCGCGAGTTGAGAAACAGACTGCGGCGGCTGTTCGGTGATGTCGGCAAGAATGAAGCATTGTTCCTGCGCGTGGGAGGCACACCAGAGGAATTCTGCAAGATTCAATGCGTGCGCATCGTCGATGCAAACGACGTCAAATTCCCCAAGCTGCACTTGCTCGAACTTCAGCGCTTCGTGAACCGTCATAGCGATGCATCGTGTTGCGGCAACGGTTGAAGGAAGCGCCGTGTGGAGGGACAGCTGTGCCGATGCAAGCTTTTCGAGTTCCTTTTTTTCCTTCAACGGAATGGGTAGCTGTGTTTCCTTCTTGAACTGTTCTTTCAAAAGCGTTGCAGCATGCTGTTTGAGGCGTTCGACAAGGGCACGTTTATCCTGAAGCTGGAATTGTGCTGAATCAATGTCGGCCTTATTGATGCCTTGTTTCATCCGCTCGAGCATCGACGCATTTTGCAGCCGCTGCAACCGGGCTTGCATCTCTTCCGCTTCCGAAGATGCATCTTGTATTTGCCGCTGTTTTTCTTCGCGCTTTCTTATCAGCGCATCAACACGGTCATATTCATGCTCGGCAGCAATGATTTTTATGAATTTGTTCAGACCTTCTCCATAAACGGCACTGTCGCTTTCTTTCATTGCGTACAACGGCATCGGTAACGGAGGCAACAAGCGAATTCCTGAATCAATGACGACAACGGATTCTTCTGCGACAGCGGAATTCAGCGCAACGACTTCCTGCATACAATCGTGCAGACCGTCCGACGAGGGGGTGAGATACAGCATCCTTTTTCCCTCCCTGAGTGCGTTGAGCATCAGGGAAGAAGCGACTCCCGTTTTGCCTCGTTTTCTTTCACCGATGACGATCGAGATCTTCCGTGCAAGAGATTTTTTGACCGCGTTTCGCTGAGCTTCTGTAAACGTCGAGGGAAAAATCGGTTCTTTCGATGTCGGGCGGGTATTATCCGAAAGGTCTCGGTTGAAAAGCCGGGCGACAATATTTCCTTGCTGGAATGTTCTGTAACGCTTCGAGAGTAGCTCGACTTCTTCTGAAGGATTCCATTCACACGTCATCTCAGAAATCATTTCTCCGGCATCGAGGGGAATGAGAAAATAAACAAATTGATGGTGAACGTCGGCAACGAGGCCGGGAAACGAAAACTGAAGTTTTGTGCCAAGTGTGCATCGAACGTTCAGCGACGGCTCGAAGAGAAAATTCTCGGGTATTTCAAACCGGTATATTGCGCTCCTGTCGAACGTTGAAATTTTCATTCCGCCCGTCAGCGTCGATTTTTTCGGAAAACCATTTCGCGCGGTTAATTCCTCCGATAGCGCCTGACTGATGCGGGCAATGTATTCACCGATTGGTTCCACTCGAGAATTTTTATTGTTGTAATAAATTCATCAACGGCTGTAGGGGCAAGAGATGGATAATTTTTTTATACGGTCCATTGGACGGCTTTCGTTCATTTCATCAACCTTTCCTGCACTAATTTTTGTACAAACTGAAAATCTTTTTCGTTATGGACAAAGTCGAGGTTGTCGCTTTCAACGACAAGCAGCGGCCCAAGCTTGTAGCTGCTGATCCATGATTCGTAATGCCCGTTGAGCTGTTCCAGATATTCCCGTTTGATGCTTTGTTCGTATGACCTTCCCCTTTTTAAGATCTGCTTTTTCAGCGTGTCGACGGAAGCGCGGAGGTAAATCATCAAATCGGGAGGACGTAAGTACTCCGTCATGACATGGTACAGTGCAACATAGTTTTCATAATCCCGCTTGTCCATATTGCCGATCTCGTGAAGGTTCCGCGCAAAAATTTCCGCGTCTTCATAAATAGAGCGGTCTTGAATAACCGATTCCGGCGATTCGACGATTTGCTTGTGGTTGGTAAACCGGTGCGAGAGGAAATAGATTTGAAGATGAAACGACCATCGTTTCATGTCAGCGTAAAAGTCCGCGAGGTACGGGTTGTCTTCAACCGATTCAAAGTACGGCTTCCAGGAAAAATATTTCCCGAGCATCGTTGTGAGAGATGATTTGCCGGAGCCGATGTTTCCAGCGACGGCAACAAAAATTTTTTCCTTCGGACTTTTCATAGAATGCGCTCCAGACTAATTTCTCATGATTGACGTGTACGATGCAACGGGGGGGAGTTTTTTTTGATGCTTCTTGATAATCTTTGACGACGCAACGCCGGGCGTTGTTTCTGCCTTTCAGGGAAGCGAGAACCTAACGGGTTACGGCGTGTCGTTCTTGTATATTTTCCCGTCCTTCATGACAAATGAAATCCTTTCGAGGGCAGAAATGTCTTTCAACGGATCGTCGTTCACGGCGACGATGTCGGCAAATGCGCCCGGGGAAATTTCACCGAGTCTGCCGGACATATCGAGCAGGTCGGCGGCCACGGTTGTCGCCGCTTTAATCGCTTGCATAGGCGTCATACCGAATTTTGTCATGTAGGAAAATTCTTTCGCTTCGTTTTCTGTCCACGCAAATCCGCCGACATCGGTGCCAAACACGATCTTCACTCCCGCTTTCAATGCTTTACCGAAAACGACCGGCAGGACATCGTTAAAGGCTTTGTTGATCGGATTCCCCGCCGCAGCTCTTCCTTCCGCAACCCAAACGTTCACATAGATTGTCGGGCACCAGTAGACATGCTTCGCTGCCAGCAGATCGATGCATTCGTCATCCATCCCAAACCCGTGTTCAATGGAACTTGCTCCCGCATTCACTGAAGCAATAATGCCGTCGCGGGTTACGGCGTGCGCGGCAAATTTCTTGTGCTCTAATTGCACCTCGTCGCCGATGGCGTTGATCTCCTCTTGAGAAAAATTGGGAAGGCCGCGAAATGTCCCGTCGGGCAAACGATAGTAACCGCGATCGGCGTAAATCTTTATCCAATCCGCGCCGTACGAAATTTGTTCTCGCACAGCACGCCGTGCTTCGTCGGCTCCCGTGATTTCTTGCACCCCTTTCGGCACAGCGAGTTCCCACGCATACGCGCTGTTGCGCAGCGAATAGTGGCCCGTCGTGTTGATGGACCGCGTGGCGACAAACATTCGCGGACCGTCGATGATGCCGTTGTTGATAGCTTTCTTTAAGTCGACGTCGGCGTACATCGCTCCCTCACTTTCAAGGTCGCGGATCGTTGTGAAACCGTGCATGAGGGCAGTCTTGCACGATACCGTCGCCCGAAGCGTGCGGTACGGAATTGACTCCTTCAAGATTTGATTCGCATAATCTTCTTCCGTAATGTCTCCCTGCAGCAGCACGTGCGTATGAGCGTCGATGAGCCCGGGAAGAACGGTAGCGCCGGAAAGGTCTATCACCGCCGCATGATCCGGGATAGGAATGTTCTTTCCGACATTTTTGATTTTATTTCCCTCAACAAGAATCATCGCATTGTCAATCGGCGTGTCGGACTTGCCGTCGATGAGCCTGCCGCAGCGAATCACCGTGAGCTGTTGAGACAGCGCTGCCGCCGAGAAGACTATCACAATCACAACGACCGGCGCCAGTGTGTGATAAGCGCCGGCACAAACTGCGGCTAATGCATTTTTCATCGGGCAAGTTTCTCCAATTCTGCGGCGGCTGAATTGATCAACGATGCTTCACTCTCAATCACCCGCGCAACTTTTACGATCTGTTCTTCCGCGAGATTCCACTGTTTCTGTTCGATGGCTTCCCGCACCGCGGGAATTGTTTTAACGCCGTATCCTGTATAAAACCCGGGTGCATAAATCTGATGTTTGAACCATGGCCGTCCCGGCAGTCCGTCTGATGTCGTAAGCTTTCGTTCACTTTCAATGAGCTTACCGTTGATCGCTTCGAAGGATACCAATTTCTTTTCTTTGATGCCTGCCGCAGTTTTATCGTACCGCTCTGCACACCGCTGCAGCGAATCAACGGCGTTCTGCAGCGGAGCAAAATTTAAGTAGGGAGGAAGTTCTTCCGCTGACGGCGGCACCGACTTCTCTTTTGGGTCGGCTGTTGCCGCAAAAACTCCCTCTTCAATCTCTTTGTTGCGCTCGCGGATGTCGTCCTGCTTGCTTTTTGCAAGTTTTTGCAGTTCGTCTAAATATTTTTTTACCGTCTCGGAAAAATTTGTGAAAGAATACGGAAGCAAGTTCTGCATCCGCCAAGCGGATGACGGCTGTGCCAACGGTCTGTGCCAACGCACGGCCGTACATGAAATCGGTGTCAACGAAATGTGTATAGTAATAAAAATCATCGTAGACAGAGTGGTAGGTTCCACCCCCGCCTTCTCCGCCAAAACCGAGATTAAGGGACGCAATTCCGCAATGGTCGAGAAACGCGCTGAAATCTGAGCCGGAGCCAAGCGCGCTGATTTTCAGGTCTCCTCGCGACCTGATTTCCCGGCGGTCATCCGCGGAAGAGGCATGTGCAATCTGCGCAAGATAGGACCGTTTCCAAACGGAAATATTTTTTTCCGGGTCATTGATATCCCGCATGACAGCGTTGATGAATTTCTCCAGCGTATGCGAGCCGCCAACGTAGAGATAGCCTCGCCCGTTTGAATCGGAATTGATATACACCGCTCCTTTTTGCTGGAGCTCGTCGGCATGTGTTTCGACCCATTCCGTCGAACCGAGCAGCCCTTCTTCTTCACCGTCCCACGCACAATAGACAATGGTCCGTTTCGGTTTCCAGCCTTGCTTTACAAGTTCTCCAAACGAGCGGGCTTCTTCCAGCAAACAGACTTGGCCAGAGATCGGGTCTTCAGCTCCGTTCACCCATGCATCGTGATGATTACCGCGAATGATCCACTCGTCGGGAAAATCAGAGCCGGGAATTTTTGCAATGACATCGTAAATCTTTTTTTGATCCCAATTGAACAGTGCTTTTAGATGTACCTGTGCTTCGCCCGGTCCAACATGGTAGGTGATCGGAAGCGCCCCGCGCCATTCGGACGGAGCAACGGGGCCATTCAATGCTGCAAGGAGCGGCTGCGCATCGGCATACGAAATCGGCAGGACGGGGATCTTGGTGAAGACCTGAACATCTTTCATCGCGAGGCGTTTAGCCCCGGGGGTTGCACCTATTCCCGGAGTAAGCGGGTCGCCAGGGTACAGAGGCATGTCCATGACGCTTCCTCGTTGCACACCATCCGGCGGACGATAGCCGCCTCGAGGAAAAACATCTCCTTCGGCATAGCCGTCCCCGGCCGGGTCGGAATAAATGAGGCAGCCGACTGCGCCGTGTTCTGCCGCCACCTTCGGCTTGATGCCGCGCCATGATCCGCCATAGCGTGTAATAACGATGCAGCCTTTCACGGAAATTCCCATCCGGTCGAGCTTCTCATAATCGTCCGGAACGCCATAGTTGACATAGACCAACGGTGCGGTGACGTCGCCGTCGATCGAGTAAGCATTGTACGTCGGAAGTTGTTCATCGGTTTGGTTCGAGGTTGGATCCTCGGGGAGCCCCGGTTCTTGCAGCTTCGCGACAAATTTTGTCGGAGCGATAAGTTCTACAATTCGTTCTTTGGGGGTCGGAAAAAGAACATCAAATGTTTCAATGTGTGCATCGAGCCCCCATTCCGTAAACTTAGAGAGAATCCATTCCGCGTTTTCCTTGTCATACGCCGATCCGAGATGGTGCGGATGAGCAGAAAGCTTTTTCATGTACTCCCGCAGGTTTTCCGGTTTCGGAATCGCACAAAGCTTTTCTTCCCATTCGCGCTGGGTTTGAGAGAATAGTGTACCGGCACAAATAAAAAACAGAAAAACAAAAGCGGCGTGCTTCATTCCATCCTCCGAATACGGTGTCCTCCAAGCGGACAGCCGGGCGGCTGCCAACCTCTGTTCTTATTTCGACAGAGAATATCAGGTTTCTTGTTTTAACATTCAAGGCAGGAACGAAAAAAAGGCGAGACAGAATTTTGTCTCGCCTTCTTTTGTAAAACAGCTGTTTATTTTTCAGCGATGGCCATCCCAGCCGTCGTCGTTCCTCCCGTCGGGAAAATTTCTATCGCGTGGAATGGTCACTGTAACGGACGCTTTAGCAGTTCCCGCCGAATTTGTTGCCGTAATTGTGAAAGTATATTGCCGGCCATCTTTGTCGAACCATATGCTTCTGTCCTTTAACTTCAACTTAACCGCGTACGGCCCGGCAGGAACGGTTCCCGTGTAGTGAACTTGGCCATATTCATCGTTCAAAACATAGCTCGCTCCGCCTGCGGTATTCACGACGATTCCGCTGAATGTTGCTGTAACCCACTCCCCATCCCGCACGCAAAATTGAATGGGCAATGCTGTCGCTGTAACGGTAGGTGCAATAACGGAACTTATCGTGAAGGAAACCGCTGCCGAAAAGTCCCCTTGATCACCGTCTACAATAGCTGCAACCAAAACACTATAGCTTCCAGGCTGCAAGCTCGGTATAACGAGCTGCCGTGCAGTTTGAACTTCGTTGAGAGATGTGTCGCCGTTCAAAATGATGACGACGCGGTAGCTGTTGGCATATGCAACAGAATCCCAGGAAATTGCGACTGTCGATCCGTTCACGACCGCCAGTACGTTGGTCGGGGTTAAAGAGCTTTTATGAAGAATTTGAGGGCTTGTACTTTTCATAGAGCTGACACTTGAAACAGGATCTTGCGTTTGAGGGCTGCATCCCCAAAGCATAAGTCCAGCCGCCGCGGCAATCAACATCACAAAAAAGAATCGGTACTTCATTTAAGTATCCTTCCGCATTATTGTTAGAACAAAATCTTTTTAAAGATTTGAAGAATGATCTCCAAAATCAAGTGAATTTTGTAGAAGATGTTGAAACAATCTCCCGACTTGGGTGACTTCCATAAAATTATTACCTGGGGGTATGTCAAAACGCTTGGTCTTAAACGCGTACGACGACGATTGTTGCGTCGTCGGCAAATTCTTTTTTGATCGTAAATGTCCGGACAGACGCCATGATTGAACTGCTCAGTGCCTCCGATGACCCCCGTTCGGTATCGCTGATCAATTCTTTCAACCGATCGGCGCCGAATTGTTCCCCTTTGTCGTTCGTGGCTTCGGTGATTCCGTCGGTATAGAGAATTAGAATATCCCCATGGTTGAAGCGAACGGCCTGTTCAGTATACTGGGTTGAAGCCTGCACTGCTAAGGCAAGATTCGGTGTGCGGATTTCAGTTATGGCGCCGTCTGATTTTTGAACGAGAAAAATCGGTGGATGCCCTGCTGTCGCAATGTGCGCCGTCATTGCCCGCTTGTCGAGAAGAACATAGGCGAATGAGACAAACATTTTTTTATCCGTGACCTGGTACACGGCGTTATTTAAGTTGAACAACAATTCGCCCGGCATCCTCGTGTGATGAAGTTCGGCGCGGAGCGCACTCTTCGTCATTGCGGAAAGTATGCCTGCGCCGACACCGTGTCCCGATACATCGGCGATAACAATTACCGTTTCATCGTCGGAAATTTTTATCATATCAAAATAGTCGCCGCCGACTTCGGTTGCCGGCACGGTAATCCCCGCTGCTTCGCACCAATCGGTTTTGAACACCGTTGACGGCTGCAGCGATTGCTGAATTCTCCGGGCAACGGCAACTTCCGTTTCAAGCCGGGCACGTTTCTTGGTTTCCTCGCCGACAACTCTCAAGAAGAGGCTGTAGCCTGCCGAAAGGAGAAAGATTGCAATAACTCCAAACAACGGACGCCGAACATCGATACGGTCAATCTCCTGCTGGGAAAATGTGAAAAGATGGTCCGCGGTTAATATTCGTGATTCCTCAACATGCCCTAAAATAAATTCTTCTACACGGTACTCCGCCATCATAGCGATCACAATCACTACAATGGAAAGAGTGCAGACCGCCGGTTTTCTTATAAACAAAATAACACATGCAGACAGGGATCCACTCAGCACCGTGAGATAGATGAACATAAACCAGGAACCGGGCAAGACGCTCGAGTCCATCAGCATTGTCAACGGTCCAATCGTCCCGAACAAAAAGAAAACCGCGAGCGCGAGACGGCGAAGGTCTTTTTGCTCCATCGATTTCCAAAGACTCAATGCAGATTTTTTTTGTGGCATGGATTTGTCCGTTATTAGTTTTTTTCTTCTACGGAAGGGGGGAGACCCTGTTGCGGGAATATAGCGGAATGTCGAATAAATCGCAAATGGCGGGCCGGTTTTTAAACCATTTTTGCTTTAAGCAATCGGATGGTTTATTCTGCGGTTTCGACCTTCTTTTTTGAAGCGCGGTTTCGTTCGTTGGCGTCGAGAATTTTCTTCCGAAGACGAATTGATTTCGGCGTTACCTCAACGTATTCGTCGTCTCCAATCCATTCGATCGCCTGCTCCAGCGTCAAGAGATGCGGCGGTTCCAGGCGCACAGCTTCATCGGAACCGGATGCGCGCATATTGCTGAGCTGTTTCGATTTGCAAACATTGACCGTCATGTCGTGTTCCCGTGAATTTTCGCCGACGATCATTCCCGGATAGACACGTGCGCCGGGTTCAACAAAAAAGGTGGACCGTTCCTGCAGCTTCCACATCCCGTACGCCACGGCCTCGCCGGATTCCATTGCAATAAGCGCACCTTTTGTGCGGTGTTCAAGCTCGCCTTTGAACGGTTCGTAGCCATGGAAATTGTGATGAAGGATTCCGGTTCCTTTTGTCTGCGTCATGAATTCGTTGCGGAATCCGATCAAGCCGCGCGATGGCACGAAGAATTCGAGCCGCGTGTTTCCGTTGGACGAAATCATATTCTTCATTTCACCCTTGCGCCGCCCCAAATTTTCGATCACCGTGCCGACAAATTCGTCGGGCACGTCGATGATGACGTGTTCCATCGGTTCGCAGAGCACATCGGCAATGTTTTTATAGATCACTTCGGGGCGGGAGACCTGCATTTCAAACCCCTCGCGCCGCATATTTTCGATCAACACAGAAAGATGAAGTTCACCGCGGCCGCTCACACGGAACACGTCGGGCGAATCGGTGAGCTCGACACGCAGGCTGACGTTCGAGCGGAGTTCGCGGGCGAGCCGTTCCCCAAGATTTCTCGTCGTGACATATTTCCCTTCCTGTCCCGCAAACGGAGAGTTGTTCACGACAAAATTCATCGAGATCGTCGGCTCCTCGATAGCGACGAACGGGAGCGGCGTCGGGTCGGCAGCATCCGCGATCGTTTCGCCGATATCGACGTCTTCCATTCCGGCAATCGCGATGATATCGCCGACACTCGCCCGCTGTGTTTCAATGCGCTTCAATCCTTCAAAGGTATAAATCTTTGTCACGCGAGCATTTTCGGCCGAGCCGTCGCGATGAATAATTTTCATCGGCGAGCCAAAACTGATCGTGCCGCGGGAAATTTTTCCGATGCCAAGCCTGCCGAGATAATCGTTATAGTCAATAGTCGTCACCAGCATTTGAAAGGGCTCTTCGCTGTTTCCTTCCGGCGCGGGGACCTTGCTGACAATGGCCTCGAAGAGCGGTTCAAGATCGCTGCTTTCCTGGTCGAGTTCCGTTTTCGCTATTCCTTGTTTCGAGATGGAATAAATCGTCGGGAAATCCAATTGCTTGTCGGTTGCTCCGAGCGATAAGAACAGCTCGAAAACTTCGTCCAGCACTTCATGGGGACGCGCATCTTTCCGGTCGATCTTATTGATGACAACGATCGGCTGGAGATGCAGGTCGAGGGATTTTTTTAGGACAAACTTGGTTCCCGGCAGAGGGCCTTCGGCAGCATCGACAAGCAAAAGAACGCCGTCCACCATTTTCAGTGTCCGTTCAACTTCGCCGCTGAAATCGGAATGGCCCGGTGTATCGACAATATTAATCTTAATTTTTGTTTTTGATTTCTTCGGCTGGTAGAACACCGACGTGTTCTTGGCAAGAATGGTGATGCCGCGTTCCTTCTCGAGGTCGTTCGAATCCATGACGCGCGTAACCATTACTTGATTGTCGCGGAATGTTCCGGTTTGCCGCAGCAACTGGTCGACGAGCGTCGTCTTCCCATGGTCAACGTGAGCGATAATAGCGATGTTGCGAATATCTTCTCTTCGAATCATGAAATAGGGTTTGGTGGTTAAAAAACCGTAGGGGCGACTCACTGTCGCCCCTACAAGCCTTCGAAGCGTTTAATTTCTACTATAAATATAGCAAAAAATTAGATTGAATCCAATGCGGCTGGCACTGGTTCAATGAGCCAATTAAACCATCCCAAAGTTTTCCGATCAAGTTGGTCTACGCATATTCGGATGTGTTCTACCTCAATTATTCGGGGCGCCGTTGAGGATCCATTGGCGTATTGCCGTGATGCCGTTTTGTGTGAGTTGATCGTTGCCTTTCGGCATTATTTCCCCCTGGTTGGTATCTGGGGCGATAATTTTGATGTAGAGAAGGCTGGAATCAGGGCTTCCCGGCTTCACCCGGAGAAAAGGCGGAACGTTTTTCTTGTCTGCGGTGCTCCGAACGCCGACCAACTGCGCAAAAGAGTTTCCCCCAATCAAGCTAAGATCACCTTTCTTTCCACTTCCGTGACACGACGGCGCGCTGCAACTTTCGTCAAAGATCTCCCGTTGTATCGAAGATAATTTTGGCTCTATGGTCTGCCCCGATGAATTCGATTTGCTTCGTGAACTGCACGAAAGAGCGGCGAGGCTGAAAAGAAGGGTAAACGCTAACGCTGCTATTCGAATCAAATTAAAGTACCGCAATTTGTATCTAAGAAATTTGTGGTGCGGTAAAGTAGAAATTTCTACAAAGAGTTTCAAGGCGGCAGGTGGTGTTAGTGTTTAACGGTCATTGTAAGCGGAGGGATCCCCGGTGTGCGCGGAGGTTGCTTCGTCTCCCAACGAAACGGGGCGGGTACTCTCAATGACTTCGTTCTTCAAAAGACCTCATTACAACGGTTTCTTTCGTTTGCATCCTTCTTTGACTTTCAGTACTTTTCGTTCACAGTGCTCGGCGACTTCTGCAACAATTTTCCGTCTTTATACTATGAGCAGACTCTCCTTCATTTTTTTATTTCTGATTGGAATTTCTTCGTTGCCCTACTCACAAACTGCTGATTCTTCACACGGCTGGAATTTATCCGTCTACCACGCGCGCTATTCTGAAGATTGGATCCGGCGAGGTGTCATCTATGAGATTAATACGCGCTCATTTTCTCCGGCCGGGAATTTCCTTGGAGTAGAAAAGCGGCTTCCCGAATTGAAGAAACTCGGCGTGACAATTTTGTGGATTATGCCGATCCACCCGGTCGGCGTGCTAAACCGGAAGGGATCGCTCGGCAGCCAATATTCCGTGCAAGATTATTACGCGATCAATCCCGAATTCGGAACGATAGATGATTTCCAGCACCTGGTCGACAGCGCGCACAAACTCGGCTTTCATCTCATCATTGATCTCGTTGCAAACCATACCGCCTGGGACAGCAGGCTCATCAAAGAACATCCCGAATGGTTCACAAAAGACAGCGCCGGCAACATCGTATCGCCGAACCCCGATTGGACCGATGTCGCCGACTTGGACTATTCGCAGCAGGGCTTGCGCCGATACATGATCGAGATGATGAAATATTGGGTCCGCGACATCGGCGTTGACGGATTCCGCTGCGACGTTGCGGAACTCGTGCCTACAGATTTCTGGGAAGGAGCACGTACGGCGCTCGACAGCATTAAACCCGTGATGATGCTTGCGGAGGGGGCGTATCCGCCGCATCATCTCAAGGCGTTCGACGTATCGTATGGCTGGAATACGTATCAGGTGCTGGCGCCGATTATACAGGGAAAAAAATCTGTCCTTGCCCTCGATACGGTGTTAAGTCTTGAGGGCGCAGCGTACCCGCAAGGATCGCTCCGCATGCGCTTCAGTTCGAACCACGATGAAAACGCCTGGGACGCACCCGACGTGAAAAAATTCGGCGCCAGGGGGGCTGCGCTTGCCGCGGTTCTTGTCAATACGCTGCCGGGCATTCCGTTGTTGTATAACGGACAGGAGGTCGGCAATACAAAAAAGCTTAAATTGTTTGAAAAGATCTCCATTGATTGGAAAGACGGGGGCGAGTACCGGAAATTATACGCAACGCTCTTCGACCTTCGAAAGAATGAACCGGCGTTCTCCGGGGGAGAGATGCTGCGCATTTCCACCTCGAACTCCCGCCGTGTGTACGCCTTTGCGCGTGTGTCGGGCACAAGCAAATTTCTCGTTGTGCTCAATTTTGACTCAAAACCATTCGGCGGTTCGATGAACGTTTCATCCCCTGAATTGGTTGCGGGCGATCGACTCACTCTTACCGACGTGTTCACGAAAAAAACGTTTACGGTTGCCGTGCCTTCGTCGAAATTGATTCCTGTCAAAATTCCCTCGATGGGATTTCGCATTCTTCGGTTACGGTAAAAACTTCATTACAAGGCTGCACTATGGCAACGATTCAACCGCACGACCGGCTCGTATCTCTCGACGCTTTCCGCGGTGCAACGATTGCTGGAATGATACTCGTCAATAACCCGGGAACATGGGGAGCAATTTATCCGCAATTGGAACATTCGGCATGGAACGGCTGGACTTTCACTGATTGGATTTTCCCTTTCTTCCTCTGGATCGTCGGAGTCGCCATAACATTCTCCCTCGCTCACCGGCAGGAACGTGGTGATTCAAAAGGAAGCATTCTTCTGCAAATTGCGAGGCGCTCCTTGATTATTTTCGGGCTCGGATTGTTTCTTGCAGGATTTCCTTATTTCAATCTATCGACTATTCGAATTATGGGGGTTCTTCCGCGAATTGCCGTGTGCTATTTCGCTGCATCGACTCTCGTCCTCTACACAAAAAGTATCCGGGTCCAGGTATGCTGGCTGGCCGGGCTTCTCATCTCGGTACTGGCTGATGATGAAATGCATCTCTGTCCCCGGTATTGGTACCGGTATTCTGGAAAAGGGAAAAAATTTTTCTTCTTACATCGATTCGCTGCTTCTTTCCGGGCACATGTGGTCGCAAACGAAAACATGGGACCCGGAGGGAATCGTGAGCACGCTTCCGGCAATTGCGACAACGATCTTCGGCGTCCTGACCGGGCGCTATCTTCACTCACAGCATTCAAAGGAAGAAAAGACCGCGTGGATGTTCGTTGCGGGAAATATCCTTCTTCTCGCCGGTGCAACGCTGGATATGTGGCTGCCGATCAACAAGAGCATCTGGACGTCTTCGTACAGCATTTTCATGGCGGGATGGGCGCTCGTTTGCTTCGCAACCTTTTATTGGTTCATCGACGTTAAGGGATATTCGCGCTGGGCGAAACCGTTCATCATTTTTGGAATGAATGCGATCGCGGTGTACGTTTTTTCAGAATGGTTCGGAAAACTTTACGATTCTGTGATCACGTTCAAACAATCGGACGGTTCCGAGGTTTCGCTGCAGGAGGTCATCTTCAAAACCCTTTTTCTTCCGCTTGCAAGCCCCGTTAACGCTTCTCTGATGTTTGCGTTCTGTTTTTTATTGTTCGTTTTTTTCATCGCATGGATCTTGTGGAAGCGCAAATGGTTTTTACGGGTGTAATCCGATCCGGTCGTTCATTAATGGCTGTCGGAAACCTTGTCCGGGAAATCGTGAGGTGTTGAAATATTTGGTGAAGCAAATCGAAAAGGTGTACGACAGCTGATTGCATGGGTTTTTCATCACCTTGACTTTGAGAATTAAAATGAACAACTTTTTATTGTGCGCTTGACTTTTTTTCCAATCTGACGATAACACGGCGTTAAGGAGGCATGTATGGCAACGGAATCTCGGGAAAGTACCGGTTTACAATGGAAGTGGATCGGTATCGGCACGGTTGTTGGCATTGTGTTGACAACGCTCCTGTTCCAAATCATGTCCGATACGTTCAATTCTTTCTACATTCCACTTTTCATCGGCCTTCTCTCGTACGTTGTTATGGGAATCATCATCGGCTACAAATCGCCGGGCTACACGATCAAAGAGCCTGCTATCGGCGGAGTGTTCGCGATCATCATCACAACGGCGATTCTCCATTATGTTTTCGCTTACAATCCGCCTGAGGGGCAGATGATTGCCGCTCCGTTTATTGCATTCATTCTTGCGCTTCTAGGGGGCTGGGTCGGCGAAGAATTGCAGGGATCACAACAGCGAGCGGCAGAGAACAAAACGATCGCCGGCCTGGAATGGGCGTGGGTCGTCACCGGAACGGTTGTCGGATTTATTCTCAACAATTTTTTTGTCTACGGCTTGTTTGCACTGCTCCGGTTTGGCGTCGCGGGCATACTCATTTCGCTCGGCGCAAGTTTTATCATCGCCGGAATTATCGTCGGCTATAAATCCCCGGGCGTGACGATCAAAGAGGCTGCACTTGCAGGAGTGTTCGGCGTTATTCTGAATTTTCTCTTCATTTATTTCGGCTTTGGAGCGATGCTCGACATGCAGTACCTCATTATTGGGCTTATCGGAGGCTTTGTTCTTTCTTTTGTCGGCGGATGGATCGGTGAAGAGATGCAAAAGCGCAAGGAGGCCAGGGCAGTGTAGCGGGTTGGGAGAAAATTGTTCCTCATACAAAAAAGGGTTCATGCAATAGTATGAACCCTTTTTTCGTTTTACAGCGACATACGGTAGCGTCGTGCTGAATGCTGCTTACCGGCTTGGCGGCTTCGGCAAATTTTTTGCCAGCCTGTTCATAATTCCGCCCGATCTCTTTTTTTCCGACACCTTCTGAAGCGGCACGTTGTCGTGCTGCTTGTTCACAAATACCTGCTGACCTATCGCGAGCAGGTTGAACACAAAATAATACAGGTTTAATCCGGACGGAAGGTTGTTGAAAAGAAGCGTCATCATGACCGGCATCATCCACACCATTGCTTTTTGCCGCGGGTCGTTCACCGTCATTTTTTGCTGGATGAACATTGTTATTCCCATCATCAGTGCGAGGCCGCTGATGTTGTGAACGCCGACAAGGGGGAGCGTAAACGGCAGGTCAACAATCACATCCGGCACCGATAAGTCGTTTATCCACCAAACAAAGTTTGCCTGCCGCAGCTGGATGGAATTCGAAAATAGTGCATAGAGAGCATACAGAATCGGCAGCTGCAGCAGCATCGGCAAGCATCCGCCGGCAGGGTTGACGCCGTAATCTTTGTAGAGCTTCATGATCTGTATGTTCATCTGGTTCGGATCGTCCTTGAACTTGGTCCGAATTTCCTCCATCATCGGTTGCAGCGCTTGCATCTTCTTCATCGACTTCATGCTGCTCCGCGTCAGCGGATGGAGCGCTACTTTAACGATGATGGAGAAGAGGATGATAATAATGCCGTAGTTTGAAATGAAAATGCGCAGGAAATTGAAAAGCGGGATGAACAGGTAAACGGTAATCGGCCTGATCCATGACCAGCCCAGACTCATAATGTGGTTGAGGTCGTGGCCGTAGCTTTTAATGATGTCGTAGTCAAGGGGTCCGATAAATAGGGTGAAGTGTGACACCTCTTCATCCGTATTTTTGAAGGGGAGTTTTAGCCCGATGGAATAGTGTTCAACAATGCCGTGGTTGGGAGCCGCTTCACAGCGTCCTTCAAGATATGCACCGTCTGCTTTTTTATCGTCCGAGATCAGCACCACGGCAAAATATTTATTGCGGGTTGCCGCCCATTCTGTCAGGCCGCTCGTGTTCGAGATCGGGTTCTCGCCCGGCTTCGCGGCATCCACCGATGCGACCTCGCCCCCTGCATACGAGAACGCTTCCGCCTGGCGCGATTCATCAACACTGTTGTGCTCAACATACCGAATCCCGTTTTCCCAGATTACCTGGTATTCATAATTTGCAATGATGTCCTGCATGCCGAGCAGTTTTACGCTGACATCCAATCCGTACGAATTATTTTTGAAGCGGAGTGTTTTCACCACGCGGCCCGGTCCGGCGGTGAGAATAAAATCAATGGAGTACTCTTCGCTTCCGGTCAAACGAACATTTCCTGAAGGAGGAAGAGCGGCGTCAAAGTACAGGCCTTTCGTGTTGATCAGTTTGCCTTCCGTCGAGGTAAAAAGAAGGCTGAAATCTCCGCCCGAGGCATTTTCGACAAGCTGAACTGCGTGCTGGTCCCACGTTTTATAGTTCTTCAGCTCGAAATTTTTGATAACGGCGCCCTTCGTCGAAATCTCCGCCGTGTAGAGGTCCGTCTCGATTGTGATGATGTGTTCGCTCCCGAACGCTGCGGGTGCAAAAAATTTGCCGAGGGAATCTTTCGGCGAAAGTTCTCCTGTTTCTATTTTGCTTTCGGTGTGCTTCTTCTCGGGCTCCTGCTTCGGCACGAAGGAGGAATCTTTTTTTAGTTCCTCAATCTGCTTTCCGCTCTGTGCCTGTTGTGAAGGACGCGGAGAACTCCACCACATCCATACCATCAGGACGATAGCGATAAGAATAAAACCGAGTGTTGTTTGTTTGTCCATTTACATCGCACTCCAATTCAAGATTAACTGATGTTTTTCCTAGTTCACCGGATCGTATCCGCCTTCATGCCACGGATGGCATTTCCCGATTCGCAGAATCGTCAACCATGACCCTTTCCATGGGCCGTACTTTTCAAGCGCATCAATGGCATAATGCGAACACGAAGGATAGAACCTGCATGAATTAGGGGGAAGAAGGGGGGAAACAAGTATTTGATAGAGGCGGACAGCGCCGACAAAAATCCGTGTCATTGAGGCCTCGTCATCATGGAAATGATTTTTACCATCACATCCCTTACATCGCTTTCGACGGTTGCATACCGTAGCCGCCGTACCTCGGCACGCCCCCGGTTTCTAAAAATAAAAACAAGAGCTAACTGCAGGTCAGCTTTGCTTGCCGCTTCATACAGCAACTCCTTGTTTAGTCGAAACGCCTCACGCATGAATCGCTTCATCCTGTTTCGATCAACGGCAAGCGGAATATCCCTTCGAGGAACGGCAAACCCCGCACGAACAGCTGCCGTATTCTTTTCTCTTTTCTTCTTTAAGACATAGCATTGAAGCGCCGAGCTATGGATGGACTCTCCATTTTTCAGAATGTCGGAGAAAACGGAATAACCACGAAGGATTTCTGATTTGCGAAGTGTGTGCTGCACACATTCAACCTTTGCCGCTTGTCTTCGGGTCTGCGGGATGGTTTAGGGTTTACTTCTCGTCGCTGACGGTAAGTTTGTGCCGACCTTTTGCTCTGCGGCGTGAAAGAACTTTCCGTCCATTTTTTGTGGACATTCGCTCGCGAAAGCCGTGAGTGTTTTTGCGTTTGCGTTGATGGGGTTGGTATGTGCGTTTCATCAATAATCTCCAAGGACTTTCCAAACAAAAAAGGGTTGCCTCTTTTTAAGACAATCCTTTTTATGCAAACTTAGCAGTTAACGTATTGCTAAAGTATGAAAAATGTGACTGATAAACAAGAACTATTTCCCAATGAAAAATATTGCTTGACAAGACTAATCTTTGTACTGTATAATTCATGGTGCAGATATGATGACGGTCTGCTGTGAACAACATGTTGATAACTTTTACAGGCCTCGTATCCCTTTGCAGGCTTGATTTCATTGTAGAAAATCGTGGGATGTGGGGTTGTTGATAAGTGGTACACAAGTAATTTGTCTTCATGAAATTCAACCGTTTGCGTGCAATTGTCTCATGTGTATAATTTTTTGAATTATGTAACTTTATATTTTTGAATTGTTGGGTGTGTTGATAAGTTTGTTAATAACTTTGCCGTTACTGTTGATAATCAAATAAGCGTTTGAGTCTTTTATGGAAAACCAGCTTGAAGTCGCAGAGTCGTCCATTGCAAAGCACGATGCTGTAAGCGTTTGGTCGTCATGCCTATCTTCCATCCAGGGGCAGGTTCCGAACCAAAGTTTTAAAACGTGGTTCGAGCCGGTCAAAGCAGCGAAACTTGAGAACGGAGAGTTGACGGTACAGGTTCCAAGTCAATTTTTTTACGAATGGCTTGAAGAGCACTACTACACGCTCATCAAAAAAACTATCGCGACGTTCTTGGGAGAAGATGCCAAGCTTACGTACCTCGTTGTTCCTCCGGACGATTCGGGGAGCGCTCTCGAAACGCATACCGCAGCAGCAATAAGAACTGAAAATGCGGCCACCCCGAGCCCGCGCTCAGGATATTCATTCCCCTCTGCCGAAAATGAAGAAGTTCTTCCTCCGGGCAAGACGTTTTTAAACCCGCGATACACTTTCAATAATTTTATAAAAGGAGACAGCAATCAGCTTGCGCGAGCTGCGGCATCGGCGGTTTCTAATAACCCCGGGGGGACTTCTTTCAACCCCTTGGTCCTTTATGGCGGAACCGGTCTCGGCAAAACGCATTTGATTCAAGCCATTGGCAATTATGCATTCGAAACGGGAAAAGCGCGGCGTGTATGCTATGTCTCCAGTGAAAAATTTACCATCGAATTTGTCGACGCGATTCAGTCGGATAAAACGCGGGAGTTTTCAACCTATTACCGCAGCATGGACCTGTTAATCGTCGACGACATTCAGTTCTTCTCGGGCAAGGAAAAAACGCAGGACAGTTTTTTCCATACGTTTAACACTCTTCATCAGATGGGAAAACAGATTGTTCTTTCTTCTGATAAGCCGCCAAAAGACCTGAAGGGTCTGGATGAACGATTGATTTCCCGTTTTCAATGGGGGTTGACTGCCGACATTCAACCTCCCGACCTGGAAACGAGAACGGCCATTCTTCGCAAAAAGTGTGAAGACGACAACATTGAAATTCCCTCGGAAGTATTAGACTTCATCGCAACAAACGTCACATCGAACATCCGAGAACTTGAAGGCTGCTACATCAGTTTGCTGGCCAAGTCGTCCCTTGAAAACCGCGAGATCAACCTTGAACTGGCCAGAGATGTGCTGAGGCTTGTGGTCAGCGATGTTCGTTCGCCGATAACCGTTGAAGAAATCCAGCGCCTTGTGGCCGAGTTCTTCGACATGCCGCCGGATCTTCTCCGTGCAAAAACGCGGAAGCAGGAAATCGTCAACGCCAGGCAAATTGCAATGTACCTGGCAAAAGAAATGACAAATTGTTCGCTGAAGACCATCGGGCTTCATTTCGGTGGAAGAGACCACAGCACTGTTATTCATGCATACCAATCCGTCGAAGACCAAATAAAACTGGATTCAAAATACCGTGACACCCTCCAGGCCGTCAAAAAAAGGATAGAAACGTCATCCCACTAAGTTGAAATTCCTTTATCGTGATTATAAAAAAGTCTCACAATAGTGAGACTTTTTTATTCACCGCGACATGTGAAAAAGTTGTGATTCTCTGTTTGTTTCCTGTGGATATTTTTAGTCCTTCAACTTTTTCGGAATGTTTGATAGAAATATTATTGATAACCCCACTTTTATCCACATACCATTCACTACTGATTATCGGCAATATATAATTTTGATTAAATCTGCATTCCATATTTTGTCTTTGCAGGTTGTTATTAACATATCAACACCCCTTATTATGTATATTAATATATTAAAACTTATATTTGATATAGAGAATAAAAGAGCAACTATCAGCGTTTATTGATTGTTTTTATTTTTTCTTCTATTTTTATCATATAAATAATTGTTAAGTGATAACAAAAATATTAATTGATTGTCAAAAGGCGGAAAGATAAATGCAGCAGTATCTTCGCTACAGCATTGCTACCCTCCTATTATTAATATTGCAAACAACGATTGTTCCCTTTGTTTCTATTGCCAACATCGTGCCGGATATTATGATCGTCTGGATAGTGTATGTGGCAATCAAACTTGGGCAGATTCCAGCAACTATAATCGGTTTTATCGTAGGAATAGCGATTGATCTTGTTAGCGGACACTTTATCGGTCTCTCAGCATTATCGAAAACCGTCGCGGGTTTTTTTTCGGGGTATTTTTACAACGAAAACAAGATTGATTATACAATCGGCAATTACCAGTTTCTGATTATTGTAGGACTTTCATCACTTTTCCACAATATCATTTATTTTGTTATTTTTGTTCAGGGGAGTGAAATCGGGTTCTGGGCTGCTATTTTTCGATTCGGATTGTTTTCTACAATTTACACGGTTGCATTTGCCGTTCTTCCAATGTTTGCCTTCTCCCGTAAAATTGCGCAAGGCTCAACCCTATAATGATAACTGAAGAATTCGGTTCGGCGCGGAGAAAAAACATCTTGCTGATCTTTATCAGTCTTGGGCTGATAATAATTGTCGGCCGGCTGTACCAGCTGCAGTATATCTACCGTGACGAGTACGGGAAAAAATCGGAAGAAAATAGCATTCGTACAGTTGTCAAAGTTCCCGTCCGCGGATATGTTTATGACCGAAAAGGAAAACTCCTGGTTGACAACCGACCGTCTTATATCGTTATGCTGACGCCGATAGATTTTGACGCAAAAAACATTCCGGTGCTTGCATCAATCCTCCAAATGGATGAAGAATCCATCAAAGAAAAAGTAAAAAGGGGCCGCCAGTATTCGCTTTTTAATCCTGTACGTATTAAACGGGATATTGACTTCGCAACCTTGTCGATCCTCGAGGAAAACAAAAGTCTTCTCCCCGGGGTTGAAGTTCAAATCGAGTCGAAACGATATTATGGCACGCCGGCTCACGCCTCACACATGCTTGGGTATGCAAAAGAGATTTCAGATTTGCAGCTTGAGAAACTCGGTGAGTATTACCAACAGGGGGACGTTGTCGGTTCCTCGGGACTGGAAGCGAAATACGAAAAATACTTGCGCGGTGAAAAAGGATTTGAATTCATTTCACAGAACTCAAAAGGACAGGTCATAGGCAATTTCAACAACGGCAAGTATGATATTCCGCCAAAAGACGGCCTCGACCTGCACCTTGCCATCGACACCGACGTTCAGGCGCTGGCAGAATCTCTGCTGGCCGGACATCGTGGCGCCGTGGTCGCAGTCGATCCGGATAACGGCGGGGTGCTTGCGCTGGTAAGCAAACCCGACTACGACCTTTCGGATTTCAGCGGGGTGACCCCTCCGGAAACATGGAACAAATTAAACGATGACGACGAAAAACCGTTGTTCAACCGCGCCACGCTGACGCGTTATCCCCCCGGTTCGACCTTTAAGATGATCCTCGCTATTGCAGCGCTCGAAAATCACGTTATCGATGAAAACTGGCGCGTTCAATGCCGCGGGGCGTTTGTTTACGGAAGAAAAGTTTTTAAAGATGAACACGTTCATGGTTCAACGAACATCGTTGAAGCGATCCAACGCTCATGCAATGTTTTTTTCTACCAGCTGATGTTGAAGGTCGGGCTTGATCCATGGAGCGAGTATGGAAAAGAGTTCGGGTTCGGGCAGCCGACAAAAATCGATATCCTCGAAGAAAACTCCGGGCTACTTCCTTCAACGGAGTACTACAACCGCGTTTACGGAAAAGGAAAATGGACGCAGGGGTACCTCGTCAGCCTGGGAATCGGGCAGGGTGAAGTTGGAGTAACGCCCCTTCAGATGGCATGCTACGCCTCGATGCTTGGCAACAAAGGGCATTACTTTCAACCCCACATCGTGCAAACAATCTATAATAAATGGGCGAATACAACCGATACCGTTGCAGTAGAACATCATGATATACATGTTTCAGAACACACATGGCAGCTTGTACGCGAAGGAATGCGCAGGGCTGTTATGGAAGCCGGCGGAACGGGAGGAGCGGCCCGCATTCCCGGAACCGTTGTCGCCGGAAAGACGGGGACGGCGGAGAACCCGCACGGGAAAGCTCACTCCTGGTTCATCGGTTTCGCGCCGTTCGACCATCCGAAAATTGCCATTTGTGTTCTGGTAGAAAACGTCGGCTATGGCGGATCGTTTGCGGCGCCAATAGCGGGGCTCTGCATGGAAAAATATCTTTACGGTGAAATTGTTCCAAATCAAAAAGTTCTGCCGGGGCAAGATCAAAAACCGCCTCAAGAACAGCAACACTCAGCAGCTACGGCAGTGCGATAGAAAACCGGTTTCATCGGTCAAAAAAAATATGACTCCATTCTTTAAAGAATATTTCGACCGGACCACATTTTTGGCATGCCTCGCTCTCATCGCGATAGGACTTCTTTCAATTTACAGTGCAACGTTCGACACGAATGCTGCAAGCAGCTTCCACAAACAAATCATGTGGGCGTCTCTCGGTTTTGTCTTGATGATAGCGGTGATGCTTACTCCGCTACGAGTCATCCAGCGCTCCTCATTGGTCGTCTTTGCTATATCCCTTGTTGCCCTCGCAGCGGTCCTCGCAGTCGGTCATCGGGCCTATGGTTCGCAAAGCTGGTTTGGCTTCGGCGGGATGGGAGGGCAGCCCTCCGAATTCGTGAAGGTAACAACCATCCTCGCGCTTGCTTCGTTCTTCAGCAGAAGCGAAACAAGCATGAGGAGCATGAAAGATGTTGCCATAGCATTCGGCATACTCCTTCTTCCGATTTCCCTTATCATGATGCAGCCCGATTTAGGAACATCCCTGACATTCATTGCGATGTTTATTCCGGTGCTCTACTGGGCAGGGGCATCAAACTTTCTTATCGTAGCAATCATTGCACCGGGAGTTGTCGCTTTGGCGGCAATTATCGGAACAACAACATTTCTTGTTGTGCTTACCGCAGTCGGCGCCGCGCTTTATTTTTTCCGCGAGGATAGATTTTTTAGTGCACTGATGTTTGGCGTGAACGCAATGGTCGGAATTTTTGTGCAAGTGGTGTACGAAAAACTCCCGATGTATCAACAAAAACGCATTGCGACCTTCCTTGATCCGAACAACGACCCGCTCGGCGCGGGATACAACGTTATTCAAGCGAAGGTTGCCATTGGATCGGGAGGATTCTGGGGAAAAGGATATCTCCAGGGAACGCAAACGCAGCTCAATTTTATTCCGAAGCAATGGACGGATTTTATTTTTTGCGTTCCCGGCGAGGAGTTTGGATTCCTCGGCGCTATCATCGTGGTTGCATTGTTCGCCGTCATCCTTGTGCACGGCATCAGAGTCGGCTATGTGGTGAAGAACAGGTTTGGCAGCACCGTTGCAATAGGGATCACCTCGCTCTTTGCGGTTCATGTTTTTGTCAACATCGGCATGTCGGTTGGGCTGATGCCCGTGATCGGCATCCCGCTTCCTTTTTTGAGTTACGGCGGCTCATCGCTTTGTTCGTACATGATCATGATGGGATTATTGATGAATGTGTACGCCAACAGAAAAGAATATTGAGAGCCATACCACGCGGGAAAATCTTGGTACGAATCATTTAGACGTTATAGGTCCTCGGAAGGAATTTTCTGGGTGAGCACTTCTTACGCTTGGAACTTCTCTTCAACACGAACTCGCCGTTTTTGAACATCCCACGCTTGACGGCAGCCATCGAAAAACTCGCGTCGCCTCAGTCTACACGTTCAAGCATTTTTGTTGTGACGAACGAACCCGCCTTGAGCTTGTAAACATATTTACCTCGTGTCAGTAACTTCGCCTCGAGCGAAACAATATATGTCCCCGCATCCTGCGTCTCCCGCACAATAAGAATTTCTTTATTCGTCACCGTGTCCTTAACGGTTAATTCTACGGGGCATCGTTCACCGACCTGGTATGAAATATATGTTCTTTCGGAGAACGGATTAGGATAATTTTGGCCGAGCGAATATTGACCAACCAGCGGAGGTTCGATCTTCAGTGATTCGGCATTAAGGGAGCCTCCCCCACTTTCGTTGTGTCCCTTGTCGAGCGCTGTCACGGTATAATAATAATGAATGTTATTATTCGGATTTTCGTCAACATATGTCGTTGCGGTTGACGGGATAATGGCAGCGATGTTTCGCGGATTTTGTATATCGACATCTTCATCGGTGGAACGGTACACAACATACTGGGAAGCACTATCCCCGTCTATAGCAAGAGCCGATTCTTTCCATCGGATGATGGTTGCCTGGTTTGAACTCTGGATTGCAGTAATCTCGGTTGGCGGAAGAGGGGGAATGGAATCTTTCCACGGCATCGGGGGAATCAACGCAGGATATTTGTATGCCAATGCGATGCCGGGAAGGTTGAGAATGTTTTCGTACCGAAAGAATGACTGTCCCTGGCATTGGACAGTCCGCGTGAGATAGATCTGTTCGGTGATCTCCTTTTGAATGTTTTCTCGGTAAACGCCAAGCCCGGCGTAGACATGGCGCCCAAAATTATTTTTACTCCAGTCGATGCACAACGCTCGAAAATCCGGGTCGTTCGGGTTCGTTTGCTCGCCAAAATCCCAATACAGCTGAGGCGCAACATAATCTTGTATTTTTTCCTGCAGCCACAGCCGCGAATCCTGGTACAGTTCCACATATGCGGAAAACCCCGATTGCGCTCCGGGAATAGGTTTGTAGATACCCAACGGCGCGGAGCCGACTTTCATCATCGGTTTTTCGTTGATGATCTGCGTGTACATTTCACGCACAAACCGGGTGATATTGTTGCGGCGCCATTCGTCGCGTTCAAGACCGTCGCTGTATAAGCGAAAGGAATTCCAATCTTCAAACTTTTGCCCCGGGTACCGAATGTAATCAAAATGAATTCCGTCGAGGTCATACAGACGCACAAGTTCCATAACAAGGTTTTCGGTATACTCACGCACCTCTGGTCTTCCCATGTCGACCCACCATTCTCCTTCGAAAAGCTGAGCCCACTCGGGATGGCTGTGGAGAATATGCCGGGGTGAACTTAGCGGAGGCTGTCCGCTGCCGTATACTTTCGCGACATTGAACCATGCATGGATTTCTATCCCGCGTTTATGCGCTTCTTCAATCGCGAATTCGAGCGGATCCCAGCCCGGGTCCTGCCCGAGCGTTCCAGTCAGCTCCGCAGCCCACGGTTCATACCGTGACCTGTAAAACGTATTTCCGCGGGGCCGGACTTGAAAAAAAACGGTGTTGAAATGTTTCTTTTGGAGCGTTTCAAAAATTTCTACTAACGACTTTTTCTGAGCAGTGACGTCGTACGTTTTTGGCCAGTCGGCGCCGCCGGCGGTTGTCAACCATACCGCCCGCACTTCCCATTTTGGAGCGACGATATCCGGCTGGGCTTTTAATAGGACAAAAAAAACAGCATGAAGAATGATGATGGCGGCAGGAAAATGGATTTTGTGCAGGAAGCTACACATGCGAAGACATTTCAAAGATGGGCACGTTCGATTGACCGGTGATCGAAACAATGACGTACGTTTCAAAACCGACAATCAGTACAGCGACAATAAACAGGGGTATTTTTATCTCGAGGCGGTTTTTCAAGAATTATGAATTTGAAATTATGAATGAAGAATGGATGGTACATCAATGGTCAAGTGTGAAAACGGCATTTATTCTTATGCCTCAATATCGTTTAGAATTCATAATTCTTAATTATGCACTCATAATTATGAGCGGTCTTGTCTCCACCAGCGGTCAACGACGTCGGAGACTTTGGTTTCTTTTTCGGATGAAACCCATTTGTCATAGAATTTAATGTCGGCGCTGTCAGGAGGTGGTGCGGGATAGTCGAGCAAGACCCGGACCGGCAGCGGCGTTGAATCGCCGATGATAAGGGCCTCTCCGGGACGAAGAGTCGGCAGAAGGTCAAACAACCCGCTGAAGGAATCGGGGACAAGCTTTCGCACATAGTTTTGGTCTGTGGGATTCGTCAGGCGCAGAGTGACAAAGTTGTTGCATTGCGACAGGATCGTTTCGGAGAGCTCCGACGGCCGCTGGCTGACGATCATGCATCCGACGCCGTACTTTCTCCCTTCCTTTGCAATTCGTTCAACCGTCCGGCGCGCCGCCCGGTTGTGAGCCGAAGGAACCTGCGGAAGATAATTATGCGCCTCTTCAAAAACGAGGAGTACAGGGAAGTCCGATTTACTCTTGTTCCAAAAATTGAAATCGAAAATCATGCGGGCAAGAAGCGATACAATAACGTTGACAATGTCGAACGGAACGCCGCTCAGATCGAGAACAGTAATCTGTTTCTTATTCTCCAGGCCGAAGATCTTAGAAATAACATCCTTGATCGCTGCCGAGTCTTTGAACTTTTTCGGCTTGAACATGAATTCGTAGCGCTTGTCGGTCATCCGGCTGTCCAACCGGACGAGAAAGCGGGTGAATTGTCCGAAGAAGGGCCCCTCCCGGGACTGGCCCCCGCCGTATCCCGTGATCCGCTCGGTGTCATAAAACTGGAACTTTGCGCGCACCTCATTGAGGTCGTAATACACCGGGGCGTCGATTGTGATAAACTCCTGCAATGTGGGATTTTTGATTTTCTTCGAGTTAAGCACGAGGTCTTTCAAGAGCATTTCCTGGCTTTGTGCCGAACTCTCGCTTTCGTCGACAAAGGCTTCACGCATTTCTTCAAAATTCATGAACCAGTGCGGCAGCTCAAGGTCGGTGATATTGATGATGTTTCCGAAATCGCGGAACGCCGCCTTGTATTCATTGTGAATGTCGAGAACGATCACGTGGGTGTTGGAAAACATTTGAACTTTTTGAAGGATCGACGCCACGGCGGTCGATTTACCCGACCCGGTTGAGCCAAGGAGAGCGATATGTTTTCCGAAAAATTTGTTCGGGTCGATATATTGGCGTTCGCCCAAGTAGCCGGAGATGTCGCCGATTGCGAACCCGTACTGCGCAAACGTGGAGAAGAGGGATGTAATGTCGGCGTCATCGGTCATGAACACATCGGATCCAATCGGGGGAAAACTTGCGATTCCTTTTTCAAATTTTCCATTGACGACGGAACCGACAAGCTGAATCTCCATTTCTTTTTTTGCCCTGACGATATCCGTCACCGCCGTCTGAGCGTTCCCCGCGCTTTGCGTTTGGCGGGAAAGCTGGACCCGTGCGATCATTCCAATAATGTTCGTTGTGCCGACGGGAATTGCAACGAAGGTGCCGATCTGGCCGATGCGATATGTTTTTCCGCCCAGCGTTCGTTCCATCGAAACGATGGATTCATCCATGAATGCGGTTGCGCTGGAACTGCTGATGTTATAAACGATACCGATATGTTTTTCTGATACTGGCATACGCGCGCTGTCTATTTTTTTGTGAGAACGGTAATGCAAAGCGGTTAGGCTACATGATAGTAGCAAAATTACGGTAGTTTGTCAATGAGGAAGGGTGAGCCGTCTGACGTTGTGTAAGAAAAATTTTGGGAGTGATTCCAACAGTTCTTTTCTTACACTTAAAAAATCGAAGGCCGGCGGCATCCCGGCCCATGCAGAAAAATTTTTTATACTCCTCGATCGATATTATTTCACAAAACTCATGTTCCCGACTCGTTGCCGGCTGCCGATGACGAGATGGTAGAAATAAACGCCGGTCGCAACCGTGTTCCCGCTGTTCGATGTTCCATCCCACCTCGTCAAAAAATTTCCTGCCGGAAGTTTCTGTGAAAGAAGTCGTTTCACCAATCGTCCCTGAACATCGTACAACGAAAGCTCGGCATTGGAATTTTCCAGTGCAGCAGGAATGATAAACGTGATAATCGTCGACGAATTGAGTTGTAGCGAACGTTAACGCTGTCGAAGTATTTTGCTGACGAGCAGATCGTGTGCGTCTCTGCCGAAAATGTTCCGGCCGGGTGGAGTGACTGTAATTGGTCGGTTGTCAGATTCTGATGAGACGAAATAAGCTGTTTGTATGCGGCCGTATGAAAAGGGGTATTCCTTGTGAAAATATTATAGCGGGGGCAAAGAATAACAGAACCGCAAGAAGATACGGAGTTCGGTGAGATTTCATGGCACACCCCCTTCCGGAAGGAAAATATTTCGGTACAAAAGTATAGCAGATAAAAAATTAAAATCAGGGAGGGAAGGAACAACTCAATTTGGGATGCATAAATAAGACAAAAAAATTTTGTCTGACTTAAAAGGGGAAAAACTATTTCATTTTCTGTAGGTTTCCGAGCCCATCGTATGCTGCATACTTGTATGCCTCGGATAGTGTTGGAAAATTGAACACCGACTGAATGAAATAATCAATAGTGAGCCCCTGAGAGAGGACAAACAATCCGACATGGATCAATTCGGATGCCCCCTCGCCAAGAATGTGGACGCCGAGAAGTTTTTGATCTGAAGGAGAAAAAAGAAGTTTGATCATTCCGCTCAAATCGCCGATGATTTGTCCACGGGCGTTGAGTTCAAACATTGCGCGTCCGGTGCAGTAAGGAATCCTTTTCTCCTTCAACGTCTCCTCGGTCGCCCCGGCATATGAAATTTCAGGGATGGAGTAGACGGCAAGAGGGATAAACGGCGAAACCTGCTTCTTGTATTCAAGCTTAAACGCATGACACATCGCAACACGAGCCTGTTCCATTGAGGTCGATGCCAGCGAAGGAAAGCCGATAACATCTCCCGCCGCGTAGACATTCGGAACGGATGTTTGGAATTGCAGGTTAACAGCAAGATGCCCCTTTGCGTTTGGAGCAATCTTTAATTTTTCCAATCCTAAACTTCTTGTGTTCCCGTACCGTCCCGCCGCGACCAGCGCTTTATCAACGGTAAAATTTTTTCCGCTCTTCAAGTGCACCGTCACGGCATCGGTTCCCTTTTCCATTCGGTCGTACTCTTCGTTCAGCAGGATTGTCATCCCGAGGTCCTCGAGGCGCTTCTGCAGCCGCTCGGCAATCTCTCCATCGATGAAAGAGAGAAGCCGTGGCTTCGATTCGACAAGCGTTACGGGAATTCCGAGAGCGGTAAAAATCGTTGCATATTCACAGCCGATAAACCCGCCGCCGATAACGGCAAGATTCTTCGGTATCCGGTCCATATTCAATACGGAGTCGCTGTCGTAGACCAAGTGGTCGTCAATCGGGAAATTATCCGGGCGATTGGGTATCGAACCGGTAGCAATGAGGATAAATTCTGCCGTGTATTTTTCCGCAACGCCGTCTCGTTCGACTTGAATAGTATGTGCATCGAGAAATGCAGCATGACCGAAGATCAATTCGATGTTGTGCCGCTCGATGTTTTGATAAATGAGGTCCCACTCGTTGTTCACGACATGGGTTTTGCGGTACATGAAATCTTCGATGGAGATGTTTTGCTTGACGCTGTAATCGATGCCATACAAGCCGCGTTGCCGCAGGTTTGAAAAGTAGAGTGCCGTTTCTCGGAGAGTCTTGCTTGGCACGGTTCCGGTATTGACTCCAGCACCGCCGACCCGGGGAGCTTTTTCTATGATCGCCGTTTTTTTCCCGAAGTATGCAGCCTGTGCCGCCCCCTTTTCACCCGCCGGTCCCGAACCGATTACAATGAGGTCGAAGTCGTATGTACCAGCCATTGAAAGGATTATTCTAAATACCTGAAGAAGATTGAGAGCAAAGATACACCTTTTTTAATAAGAGGCAACAGGCTGTAAGTTCGTAGTCCAGGAATCTAAGTCTCCTTGCTTTTGCCTGTCTGACTAAGGACTCAGGACTACGGACTACGGACTAAATAACCCTTGCTCTTCCCCGGGAAGAAGCGTATATTATACTCGCAAATAATAGTACATCGTTATTGCGCTTGTCATTGCTCTTTCGCTTGAGATTTTTCAAAGACAGAGGCACAGGGTTTCCTTCTTCGAAGGGGCTCTTCGGACCAATTTCTGAAACATCGATAGACGAAATTCGATCGCATCGAAAGGTAGATGCAGCAAGCCGTTGATGCGATTTTTTGTTTATGGCAGCAAGAGTCAACGCTGTACGTCTTCTCCGTTGCAGGCGGAGAGGGTTTTTGAAAAATCTTTTTCGAAAGGAGACGTTCCATGGAAAAGGGAACAGTCAAATGGTTCAACCGGACCAAAGGTTTTGGATTTATTTCACGGCCGTCGGGCGAGGATGTGTTTGTACACTACCGCTCGATCGTCGGTGAGGGGTTCAAAAACCTGAATGAGGGCGACCAAGTTCAGTTTGAGGTTGAAAACGGGCCGAAAGGCCTGCAAGCGGCAAACGTGCAGAAGATATAACACTGCACCGTATTTCTGAGAAGTCCCGTGCACAGCACGGGACTTTCTGTTACCACCCGATCCTCGAAAGCGAGGACATAAGGAGGCTTCAAACATGCTGAATGGCACCGTAAAATTCTTCAATTCAACAAAAGGTTTTGGTTTTTTGACAACGCCGGAAGGCGAAGATATCTTCTTCCACAAAAGCAACGTGAAGGATACGGGGTTTCGTGATGAACTTCGACAAGGAGACAACGTAAAATTCGAAATCCGTGTCGAACAAAAAGGCAAACGAGCGTACAACATCGCGCGCGTATCATCTGAAGTCCCGAAGGAAAAAGACAGCGTGTAGTGCTACCGCAGCGCTCTGACGAATGTGGAGAAGCCATCTTGCAAGCGCAGGATGGCTTTTCTATTGATGCTGAATAGCTGTCGGACACCTTACCGAAATAGGCAAGAAGCTGAAATATTTGGCGAAGCAAATCGCCAAGGTATCCGACAGCTCCTCGACATTGCATTTCAAGCAAAAACTCTTAGATTTATTCAAAATCGATGCGATCCATAGCTGAAGCCGAACCCGCATTTCTTGAGCGAAGTATTGTTCCCCATACCTTAAGGATCGATATACCGTCGATGCCATTCATAATTTTTAATTCATAATTCCAAATTCTTAATTGCTCTCATGATCCTTTCCGACACAAAAATTCTTGAAGAAATGAGACGGGGCACCATCGTCATCACGCCGTTCAACAGAAGATATCTCGGCTCAAACAGCTACGATGTGCACCTTGGCAAAACGCTTGCGATGTACGATGACGAGATTCTCGACGCGAAGACACACAACAAAATTCATCACTTTGAAATTCCGAAAGAAGGGATTTTACTTGTCCCGAGCAAACTCTATCTTGGCGTCACAGAAGAATACACCGAGACACACCGCCATGTTCCATTTCTCGAAGGGAAGAGCTCGATCGGCAGACTGGGAATAGACATCCATGCAACGGCGGGCAAAGGTGATGTCGGCTTCTGCAATACCTGGACGCTTGAGATTTCCGTTCGTCAGCCAGTGCGCATTTATGCGGGAATGCCGATCGGCCAGCTTATCTATTTTGTGATCGACGGGGATGTTGAAGTGCTCTATAATAAAAAAGAAAATGCAAAATACAACCGGCATACGAATAAACCCGTCGAGTCGATGATGTGGAAGAATTTTAAGAAGTGAGTTCTGAGCGATAAATTTAAAGCCCTTGTCCATTTTATTGACTTAATAGCGAGATATCACAGCATCTTTTTCCTTGTGAATTTTTCAGTTTCTTATTTCCGGAGCCTCTCCATGAAACGTCTTTTCTCTTTTCTCTTTCCCCTTTGCTGTTTACTGTTGATTGTTCATTGCTCATTGGCTCAGCCGAAACACGCGCTGACCTTCGACGATATGATCAGCTGGGGACGCGTTGCCGACCCCCAACTGTCGCCGGACGGAAAATGGATTGCCTATACCGTCACATACTACAGCAAACAAACCAATAAGGGCAACAGCGATATCTGGATAACATCCATCGACGGCGGAGAAGCCAGGCAGTTGACCAACAGCCCGAAAGCGGATAACTCGCCCCGCTGGCTGCCAGATGGAAAATCGATCGCGTTCATCTCGGCCCGCGACGGGGAACCACAAATTTATACGGTGTCCGTCGGCGGTGGCGAGCCAACGAAGATCAGTTCCATTTCTACCGGCGCGTCCGGCCTTGTTGTGTCCAATGATGGAAAATATTTCGCTTTTGCCTCGGATATTTTTCCGGATTGCGCCAACGACAGCTGCAACAAGGCGCGCAACGACGAGATGGAAAAGAGCAGCGTCAAAGCAAAAATCTTTACCCGGCTTCCGTACCGAGTCTGGGACCATTATACCGACGGGAAACGGAGCCATGCGTTTATCATTCCCGCAGCCGGCGGTGCTGCAGTCGATGCAACACCCGGCGATTACGATACGCCGCCGATCGATATCGGTGGCAATGTCGACTACGCGTTTTCTCCCGACAGCAAAGAGTTCGCGTTCGTGCGAAATACCGATCCAATGATCGCGATCTCGACGAACAACGATATCTTCACTGTTCCACTGCACGAGGGAAAGCCTGTCGGCGAGCCGAAACGGATTACCGAGAACAAAGCGAATGACAATCAACCGGTATATTCTCCGGACGGGAAATATATCGCGTACCGTGCAATGAAGCGCCCCGGCTTTGAAGCGGACAAGTATGACATTATCCTGTACGACCGAGCCACAGCAAAGCGGACAAATATGACTGAAACGTACGACCGCTCGGCGGATGAAGTGATCTGGTCGCCGGACAGCAAAACGATATATTTTACGGCGGACGATCAAGGATACCATTCACTCTACAAAATTTCTCTGCCGGCGGAAAACGAAGAAACGAAAGTCGAACAAATTACGGCTAAATTGTATATCGCCGAAATTACGCTTACGCCCGACGGCACAACATTCGTGTTCAGCAGGACAACCGTCCGAAACCCGCACGAAGTATGGCGCATGGATGTAGACGGAAAAAACCTGAAACAGCTCACGACAACAAATGACGCAAGCATAGCAAAAATAGAGATGAACCCGCTGGAAAGTTTTTGGTTCGACGGTGCAGAGGGGAAAAAAATTCAAGGATTCATCCTCAAACCCCCATTCTTTGACCCGAATAAAAAATATCCGATGGTGTATCTTATTCACGGCGGACCGCAGGGGCAATGGGACGACATCACCCACTACCGGTGGAACCCGCAGATGTTCGCATCCCCAGGGTACGTTGTTGTTATGGTCAACCCGCGGGGCAGCACGGGTTACGGCCAGCAATTTACCGATGAAATCTCGGGCGATTGGGGCGGGAAAGTTTTTACCGACCTCATGAATGGCGTAGAGTATGTGATGAAAACCTATGCATTCATCGACACCTCTCGCATCGCGGCAGCAGGCGCCTCGTACGGCGGATACATGATTAATTGGATTGAAGGGCACAACGAAAAAGGGATCTTCAAAGCGTTAGTCTGCCACGACGGCGACTATAATTGCATCAGCGCATTCGGCGCAACGGAAGAATTATGGTTTGAGGATTGGGAATTCAAAGGGACGCCGTGGGAGAACCGGACGCTGTATGAAAAATTTTCACCGAGCAACTTCGTAAAGAATTTCAAAACACCGATGCTTCTTATCCATGGGCAATTGGATTACCGGCTCGACGTCAGCGAGGGATTTCAAATGTTCACGGCGCTCCAGCGAATGCACGTGCCGTCGAAAATGCTTTATTTTCCAGATGAAGGACATTGGGTGTTGAAGCCGCTCAACAGCGAGCTCTGGCATAAGACGGTGTTGGAATGGCTGGCAACGTACTTAAAGTAAGTGAAAAATTAAAAGTGTAAAGCCGTACACAAAGAGATGTGGATAAAATTTAAAGAGTAATTCTTACTATGGCAATGAAATTTTTAATTGTTACCTTTGAACTTTGAACTTCACCGCCCGGCTCCTTCAGAGTCAGAAAAAATCGAATTCGTTGCTCTGCATAGGCCTTGATACCGATGCAGCAAAACTCCCCGAATTTTTGAAGGCATACGAAAATCCACAATACGAATTTAATCGCCGGATTATCGAAGCGACGAGCGATATCGTGTGCGCATACAAGATCAATTCGGCTTTTTATGAAGCCGAGGCCGAGCGGGGCTGGCTGGCGTTGCGCGAAACACGGCGCAGCATTCCCCCGTTTATTATTTCCATCGCAGACGCAAAACGTGGAGATATCGGAAACTCCTCCGAACGGTATGCGAGCATTTTTTTGAATGAATTGAAATTCGACGCTGTTACTGTTAATGCATACATGGGGAGGGATTCTGTTGCACCGTTCATTCAATCGGGCGGACAATGTGCGTTCATTCTTGCTATAACATCGAATCCCGGAGCAAGAGATTTTCAATACCTTAAAGTCGGCAAAAAATTTCTTTACGAAAAAATCATCGAGACGGCTTTGAAGTGGAACGCAAAAAAGAACATTGGCTTCGTTGCCGGAGCGACAAAGCCAACGGAGCTCCGGTCGATCAGGAAAAAAGCACCGGCGGCCCCGCTGCTCATTCCCGGCGTTGGCGTGCAGGGTGGAAGCATTGAAACGGCAATACGTTATGGGTGTGACAACAAAGGGTATTTGGCAATCATCAACGCAAGCCGCAGCATTATTTATGCATCAAACGGTGAAAATTTTGCGGAAGCTGCGCGTGCGGAAGCATTAAAACTCAGGGAAGAAATCAATTATTGGCGGGGAAGGTTTTTCAAACACTGAGCACTCAGGTGTTTGCATCGATCCCTCCACGCCGCCCATCATCATTCCTCAGGGGGACCGGACAATGCATTCTGTCGAAATTCATGAAGACATCCTTCGCCATCTCTGGAACAATCAATATCTCGAAACTGAACGCTTAACGACTGTCGACGGCCGGAAATTAAAAGTTATAGCGCCGGGAATTTTGAATCGCGGCGATGGGCCCGATTTCCGCGACGGCATCATCGTTCTGGATGGGCAAACATTTCGCGGCGACATAGAATTTCACCGAACGGTTGATGATTGGAATATCCATTGCCACAACACCGACCCGAAATATAATACAGTCATCCTCCACGTCGTACTTCACAGCAAGCCCGATGCAGGAGCAACAATGTCGGCGTGCGGACGATTGATACCGGTGTTAGCAATTGACGAGTTTCTTTTATCCCCGATTGAAAAAGTGATCGAGCACGCCATCCGTGGCGAACACCTTTCGCGTTCGGCGCCTCTTCCTTGTCTCAATCGTAATAATGAAATTGGAGCCGATGTTCTCGATCGGTGGATTCAAAAGCTCTACCAGGAACGATTACGAGAAAAAACCATCCGGATGTTCGGCCGCTTGGTTGAGATTATTGATGAACAGCATCGTGTAGTTTTTGAGCCTCTCAAAAATTATGATCCTTTACGTGAAGGAGAAAACCCAGATGAAATACCCGTTCCGGAAACGCACATCGACGAAGAGAATCTGCGCCGGGTAGATACCTGGGAGCAGCTTCTGTATGAAGGGATCATGGATGGGCTGGGATATTCGAAAAACAGGGTACCCTTTGCCGCCCTTGCAAATCGGGTTTCAGTGCAGACCCTTAGACACTCTTCTGGCCGGCGTGAGTTCACCGACGTGGAGCTTGAAGCGATTCTGTTTCGGGTTTCCGGTTTGCTCCCGGAGATTCATGTGCTCCATGACCAGCAGTCTAAAATACGCCTTCACCAACTCCATACCGCATGGAAAAACATTAATGCCGGCCTGGAAACAATCCAACTTCGGTCTGCAGAATTAATGCACGCTACTGAATGGACATTTAGTCCAACGCGCCCGGCAAATTTTCCAACCGCACGCATCGCTGCGGCAAGCATCCTCCTTGGTAGGATATTGTACCGGCAGCTGCTGACCCGCACTGTCACAATCATGAATGATATTCATTCTTCTCCTAAGACAAAACTCGAACACTTTCTTTCCGTGCTCGCCATCGATGAAGATCCGTTTTGGAGCTTCCATTATTCGTTTGCTGAATCCTCTCCTCGGCGGCATTCGCTTCTTGGTGATGCCCGCAAACATGATGTCATTGTCAACACAATCCTTCCACTATGCAGTTTATATGCGTTCATTTTTAAGACGGAACACCTGAATGAGCAGATTCTAAACGTTGCGGCGGTGATTCCCGCTCTCGAAAATAATTTTATCCTCCGAAGAATGGAGAAACAATTACTGAAAGGGAAATTACAGTTGGGGTCGGCGTTTCAGCAGCAGGGAATTATTCAGCTCTATAAACGTTATTGCTCTGCCAACCGGTGCAACGATTGTGAAATCGGGAAGGTTGTTTTTCAAAAATAAATTATGGCCGACTGGGAGCGCGAAATAGAAATTGAACTGCAGCGGGCGGAACAAGCGCGGAACCCCGGCCGGCTTCGTACCGCCGCCCGGCGGATTGCCGGCGTTGCGATTCAACAGCTGCAAAAACAAAATGTGCAGTTGCCCGCAGAACGGGATTATATAACAGCGCTCCGCGTATTCATGAAATCCAAGGACCTGCCGGTTGAGGTAACAGCCGCGGCGGTGCGGTTAGAGGCGCGGCTTTCCGCAGACTTCACTTCTCGAAGCCCCAACCCCGTCGACGATGCGATGCTGATTGTGGAATTTGTGAGAAGGAAATTACAGAGGAGCGAGGGAAATGAGACCGGTTCACACCGGCCGGATTAAACTCCTTGCATTGTTTGGAACGAAGCGCTACTTTCTTGTGTAGGAAAAGGTAAACCGTGCTTGCAGTCCCCCAACATCGTCCGATCATTTATCTTGACCGTAATGAAAACCAATTCGGTCCGGCGCCGGAATGCTATTCTATTCTTCAACGCGCGACGAAAAACGAGCTCAGCAACTACTCTCGCGACTTTGTGCGCGGCGTAAAAAGCACTCTATCGGAAACGCTTGCGCATGAATACAATCTTTCAGAATCAGAGGCACTCCTTAGCTACGGAAGCGAGGATATGTTAAAACAAATTGTCCATTGTTATCTTGCCGGCAACGGAACGATGATCGTTCCGAAGTATTCGTGGTGGTACTATAAATCGGTTGCAGGCGAAGTTGGCGGTAAGGTTCTAGAGTATCCGGTGCATGCCGACGAAACGAGTTTCTATTACAAGATAGACGAAATCATTTTGCTCGTTCGAAGCATAAAGCCCCGAATCGTGCTGCTGGCGTCGCCCAACAATCCTACGGGAAACTCTCTCCCCCTGAACGATGTGAAACTCCTGTTGCAGGAATGTGCCGACAGCATGATCGTTGTCGACGAAGCCTATTTCGGTTTCACGGATTCTCCCGACGAGATGCCGCGGCTTACCCTTCAGCATCCAAATCTTGCGGTGCTAAGGACGTTTTCAAAACTATACGCGCTCGCCGGATTACGCATCGGCTATGCCTTTGTTGGGAAAAATTATCAAAAGCTCGTCACGTACAGTACACGGTATTTAGGCTATAATACAGTGTCGGAACAGCTTGCGCTTGCTGCCCTGCGTGATGAAGCCTATTATCACGCTCTTGTATCAACAACGGCGAAGGAGCGGCGCCGTTATTACGGATTTTTCCAAACAGTGGAAGGATGCCGGGCGTACCGGTCGGACGCCAACTTTGTTCTTGTAAAAATTCCGGATGAAGACTCTGAGCCGCTCAAACGACATCTTGACAAGGCCGGCATTCTTATTAAGTTCTTTTCTGAGAAAGAATTTTCGAACTTCGTACGGATCACCGTTGGAACGCCGGATCAAAACTCTTTACTTATCCGCGAAATGGAAAAATATTTTTCCAATAAGAACAGCCTAATTCCCGAAAAACATTAACTCCCATGCATTGCGTTATCCTTGCCGCAGGGACAGCCTCCCGGCTTCGCCCGCTCACAGACTCGACCCCAAAATGCCTGCTCCACGTCGGCAGTCGATCTATTTTGGAACGGACCATCCGGGCAGTATTCCATGCCGGCGTCATCCATTTTACGGTCGTCGTCGGCTTCCAGGACTGGATGGTTAAGAATTTTCTGAAACGGAATTTTCCATCGCTTGACTTCACCTTTGTCGTCAACCATCGGTTTGATACGACCAACAACGCATTTTCGCTCCTGCTTGCGCGGGAAGAAATCGAAGGGCACGAACTTCTTTTGCTGGACGGCGATATTGTTTTCGACGACGAAATTATTTCGCTCGTGATCAAATCGCCGCATCAAAGCTGTTTTGCGGTGAGAACGAATGGGAGTGTGGGAGAAGAGGATGTTAAAATCGAGGTAAATGATAACAAGAAAATTGTCCGCATCGGTAAAGAGATTGCGCCCGCTTCAGCGTACGGCGAATCGATCGGCATCGAGAAATTTTCTCAAAGCGACACGATACGACTCTTTTCCACCCTGGAAAAGAGAATCAAAACAGAGAACCGGGTAAATGAATTTTACGAATCTTCGTTTCAGGAAATGATTGACAGCGGTTCGAGTATGTATGCGGTCGACGCCGGTTCGTACCGGTCTATAGAAATTGATACTGTCGAAGATTTACATTCAGCCGAGACCCTCTTTTCCTGACATGCACCGATCACCCCTTCCGTATAATTATAAAAACTCGGTTAAATCCGATGTTTCGGACGAACTCGTTAATGTGTACCTGCAGCGCCCATTGGCAGGAATCGTGACACGTGTTGCGTACTTCACATCAATAACGCCGAATCAGCTCACCATCATTGGAGTACTCTTTGGAATTGCCGGCGGAATTCTTCTTGGCGGGCACAACGCTCCTCTCGCCGCCGCGGCAGTGTGTTTTTATTTAAAAGACATCTTTGATTCTGCGGACGGCCAGCTGGCGCGCGCGAAACAGCTCTACAGCAGGCGCGGAAGGTTCCTTGATTCAATCGGCGACTACATCGTCGATCTTTTTCTGTTCGGCGGTATCTTTGCCTTTCTTCTTCGAAACGGCGTTGAAGTTCTGCCCGCACTTCTTGTCGGTCTTGTCGGATTTTTGGGAATCAGCCTTCGCGTTTCGCATCATGTGTTTTATCAAACATCGTATCTCCATCAAGAAAAACAGTATCACATAAACCGCATCACGGAAGAGCCGCGGGAAGAAGATTATCATGAAGACGCGACAACGATCCGGCTCCAAAGAATATTCTACCTCCTTTACGGCTGGCAGGACCGTCTTATGACCCGGCTCGACTCGTGGTGTTGGGGAGATCGTGAAAGAAGAGATGAATCTGCGATAACGGAATGGTACCGGGATGCCGTAGGATTGCGGCTTGGCGGATTTCTTGGATTCGGGACGGAATTTGTTCTGTTGACAATTTGCCTGCTGCTGAACAATATTCAGCTGTATCTTTTCTTTTCGATGATCGTCTTGAATTGTGTTTGGATATCGGCAATTCTCTATAGAAGATTTTTTCTCGCGGGAAAAATATTGAACAGTGCGATGAAGGGGAAATAGAGGAAAGGGAAAAATTATTTCTTTGCCTGCAGTTCCTTACGGACTTGCGCTTCCAGCTTGAAGTGTTCTTCTGCGGAAATGTTCAGCGATGTACGGAGGGCCTCAAGCTTTTCTGCTTCTTCGGGCGTTACGACTCCATCCTTCCACACTTCACGAAGATGGGTGAGGTACGACGATGAACAGGTTTCATTTTCTATTTTCGTAAAGTCCGCGTCCGACACCCCCCCCTCCGTTTTCACAATCGTTAAAAGCCCCAGCTCGTCGGGAGAAATAACTCCATCCTGCCATGCTTTCCGGAATAATTTTTCAAGAAGAATGAGCGACTGATCGCTCGGAGAGCCAGCGTCTCCCGTTCCCTGATGGGATTGCAGCGAAGCGAGTTTTTTTTCCGCCGCCTCTTTTGCGGCAAGCGCCTCTTTGGCTTCAGCCGCGAGCCGTGCGATATCGTCTTGAAACTTTTGCTGGGAGGCAGTGAATTCCTGTTTCAGGAGATCGATTCGAGCGTCCGTTTTTTTCTCAGCCGCCTCCGACGCGTCCTTTTTTATTTTTGTGATCATGTCGTCGCCGGGGAGCTGGGCACCGGATGTTGGTGGCGGTGTCGGTCCTGAAACGGGCTGGGGTTTTGCGTCGGGTGCGTTTGCGGATCGGGCTGCGGTCTCGGCCGGCTTCGGTACTGCTGCGAGTAAAGACTTCTTTTGTTCCTCTGCCTGTTTTTTGAGATGCTCTTCCTCATCTTTTTTTCGTGCCGCTTCCATCGCGACTTTGACGCGTTCGTTGTATGCTGTTGCGTACATATTGTTCGGTTCAACCCCGAGAGCCTTCTTCACCTCATCTAACGCTTTTGAGAACTCGGCCGATTTAATATACCGGTCCGCAGCCTTCAAATATTCACTGATGATTTTTTTTTGTGTTTCTCTATCTTGCGTTACCGCCGGCATACCTTCTTCGAAGAAATTTTTTGATTCGCGAGGGGTTTTGTAGGGTTAATATATCCAACCGAAGAGATAATGTCAACGAATCGCATTCAATAAACGGGTCAGACATCTGTGGAGCAACCCAGAAATTGGAAAACAATCCGTCAACCGGCGCTTTTTGTGTAGTTCTGTGCAGAGCACCTTACGGAAAACGAAGAGCGTTCTGCTATTTTTTTTCTCCGCTACGTGAATTCATCAAGACCATAAGCAGTGTTACAGTTTGGATTACCTTCTCAAGAAGAAGTCATTGCGAGTCCCGATGTTTTCTATCGGGACGAAGCAATCCGCTCAATAACGGGGGTGCTTCGCTCGCGATGACCATCAAACGGTAATGCTACCGCATCATAAAGGTTTTTTGCTTCTCGTTTTACCGTATGTTATATTTTCTCGGTACATTAAAGAAAATAGACGAATTGAAAGGAAAGTTTCGTGACGACGGCAAACACCCGAAGCCAATTGGATAAGCGATTGCGCGATGCGTTTAGGGAAATTATCGACGGCAAGACGGTGAAGCGGTCGAAACACGAACTCGTGTTCGGCGGGATTGATGTATCGAATGTCTTTGTGGATGAAATGAACAAGAGAGACTATCTTCCCATAGCCGTCGGCGACATCCCGTGCGGCCAAGGGCACCGCGTTCCGGCATTTTATGTTGAAGAACTGCATGCGTATTTTGGCTGGGTGTTCTGGGAAAAATTCACCGAGGGCCGCCTGCGCAAACTCTTTGGCAGTGTTGTAAGAAAGGAACAAGGAGACTGGTTAATACAAATACCGGCCAGGAGCCGGAGAATCGTTTACGCGAATACGTCGCTGACGATAGAAATGGATATCGACCGTCCCCCAGAGCCATAACGTTTTTCAAATCCATTGGCAGGTCTGCTCACCTCAATTAAATGAAAATATTTTCCTTAAAAATTTTTTTCTTGGCGGCATGTATCTCAACCCCGTACGCTTTTGCGCAAGAAGACTCGTCCCGTGCATTTGCGTCAATAGAAAAATATATCCTGAATGTTGATGTTGATGCGGAGCATCACGCGATTCAAGGAGAAGCGCAGGTGCAGGTTCACATCCTGAAAGATTCTGTTTCGCGTGTGCAGCTTATCCTTGCATCCACTATGCGATTGATTGCAGTCCGCGATTCTACCGATAGAAAGCTTGAAGCAATAGAAGAGCTGTCCAAGCCCGATGCACTCCATAAAGAAATTTCAGCCGTTATTTCTGATACGCTCAAGCGGGGAAGTCGTTTCCTGCTGAAGCTTTTTTACGAAGAAACTTTTGACACCCTTCCTACAAACCCCTCCTTCATAAGATCGAAAGAGGTTCTTCTCGCCGCCAAGGATAGCGTTTTGTGGTGGCCGGTTCTTTCTGCGGCTACAAATCCGTTGCCCAACCAGTATGCGCAAGTCGTTTTAAAGGCAACGTATCCTTCTGCATTTACCGTTGTATCGAACGGGGAGCAGGATACAACGAGCGTCGTCGGTTCAAAAACGATGCAGAAGTTTACGTATAACGAACACATGCCTTTGAGATCATGTTTTTTACTATGCGGATCTACGGAATTTACAAAACGTTCAATCACCGGAGAAGACAGTTCGTTCCGATGCTCTTTGTACTATAACCCGGGAAAATTATCGAACGAATTTGCGAGTGCCGTCTTGAGGCAGCTCCGTTATGCGCATTCATATTTTTCTTCCATAACAAATCCCGATACTACGCCTGCCAATGTCCGTATTGTTGCTGTCGGCGTTGATGACGGACGCGCTGATTGGCTTTCCAACAACGGCCTGATTGTTGCAAAAAATCCTTATGTAAACGCTGCGGTTGATTCCATCTCCTTAATCTTGCCAAGCAGAGATAAATGGGTTCATGAGCTTTCTCGTTTGTTCAGCCTTGCAGCAACAGATTCGACATTCTTGTTTGACGCAGGATGGTCGGAATATTTGACGACAAAATTTTTTCTCCATGAACAAGAGAAAAACGGTGAATCGCAGCAACACGTGCGCCTTGACCTGCTTTCAAGAACACTCGACTTTTATCCGGCTCAACCATTAGCGCAAAACCACCGTTCAAGGAAAAACGAACAATCGGTTTATTATAGCAAAGGGGCGTATGTATTCTTAATGCTGGAGTATGTTATTGGCGAAGCAGCATTCGACTCTGTCACCAAGAAGCTGTACCACAATTTCAGGAATACGCCTATAACGTTTTCCGCATTTCAACAACTTTGTGAAGAAGCGTACGGTTCATCCCTGGATTGGTTTTTCAAGGAGTGGGTTTATCAAACCGGTTTTCCCGAATTGATTCTCTCGACCGAAATCGCGCAAACAAACAGGGGAAATTATTCGCTAAAGGCAACCATTACGCAGCGCGGGGACGTCTTCACGACTCCCGTAGACCTCGTTTTTTCCAACAGTGTACGCTCCATCACCAAACGGGTATTTGTTGAAAAACAGGATCAGGAATTTGCATTTATCCTTCCCTTTCTTCCTACGAAGAGTGATTTTGATCCCAATTATTATTTGCTCCGTTGGGTTCCGCGGCTGCGCCTTCTTGCCCATGCCCGCACATCGGTCAGTTTCAGGGTATTCGATCACGATATTGTAAACTCCGAACGCGAAGCAAACGTTATGTTGCAATTGGACCCCAACAACATCACCGGCTGGAATAACCTTGCGCTTTTTTCCCTTGGAAAAGGTGCAGTGATCAAAGGCGATCTGGCGAAAGCGGAAGAATATTTTCGCCGAGCCTCCGCACTTGAGGCAAGCGAGCCCACGCAGCTGTACTCTGTTTTGAACCTGATACGGCTTGGCAATGTTTTGGAGATGGAAGGGAAGCGCGACGAAGCGGTCGAGTTGTACAAACTTGGCATGACATTAGCCGAACGAAATCCGGCGGCTTACGGCATTGCATTGTTTGAAGCTCAAAAATATCTGCAGCAAAAATTTATTTCATCCGACGATTTTTGGTATGGGGAGTATTGATCAGCAGCGGCTGCCGGAATGTCGAACGATACGACCGGAGAATAATTTTTTGTCAGCCCCCGCTGCCCGTGGAATCGATCGATGTCTATGGTTTACTTCTGGTCGTTTTTTTGCGAGCCGATCCATCGACGGCAAAGACGCTCCCCGCTTTCGACGCTAAAAGAAACAAAAGACAGGAAAGAACCACAAGCGCATACGGGTTGGAAAAAAAGGCGGGTGTAAACAGGGTACCGTTTGTCAGATGATAATTTAGCACAAGCGCCAGAGCGCTGATGAGGGCGGCCCTCGTGAGGAGCCCCAGCACCAGCGCAACCCCGATCAACATCTCCCCCGTCGGGATTATTCGTGACCAGGCTTCAATGCCGGGGTACGCGACGTGTTTTTGATACCAAGCGGTCGCAGGGGACGGGTTCTGTGAATAGCGGTCAAGGCTTGTCCGGAGGAATTCCGAAGAAGTGTACCATTCAAGCTTGTTCAATCCTTGCGCAAGAAAAAATATGCCGATAACGATCCGAAGAAAAGCGACCCATTTGTGGTTCATACGTCTCCTTTGTCCTTCAGCAAAAATGCGAAATTAAAAATTAAAATCAAAACCCAATCCCCCTATTATGAAATTTACCGTTCCCCTTCACCGTGATTTCAATTTTTGGTCGACAGTGAACAGCCACGGTTGGTATGCCCTTCCTCCTTTTCACGTGGACAAAGCAGGACGGCGAATACGAGCCGTCCTTCCGAACGAAAATGGACGATACGACGTCGTCGCGTTGAGCGAAAGGAAGGGGGAACTTCTCGTCTCCGTGGAAAACGCTTCGGCGCTGAGGCAGCAAGACATCTCCCGCATCTCGAAACATATTTCATCGATGTTTCGCATGGAAGAATCGTTCGAAGAATTCTATGTTGAATCAAAAAAGCATCCGCGATATCGATGGGTTTCAAAAAAAGGGGCGGGAAGGTTATTGCGCTGCCCGACCGTCTTCGAAGATGTTGTGAAAATGATATGCACGACGAATTGCAGCTGGGCTTTGACGGAAATCATGGTTAACGCTTTGGTAACAAAGCTTGGAGATCGCCTTCACGGCGACGTCTATTCCTTTCCAACGCCGGAAGCAATTGCCGCCCGTTCGGAATCATTTCTCCGGAAAGAAATACGTTGCGGATACCGGGCGCCGTACTTCCTTGAGCTATCTAAAAAAATTGCAAACGGAACGCTTGCCATTGAAGAATGGAGGCTATCGCACGCTCCGACTGAGGAATTATTCAAGCAAGTCAGGTCGGTCAAAGGTGTCGGTCCGTATGCAGCGGGAAATATTCTAAAACTTCTGGGGAGGTACGATTACCTTGGTCTGGACTCGTGGTGCCGCGGAAAATTCTACGAGCTGTTCAAAGAAGGAAGAAAAGTAAAAGATTCAACGATCGAAAAATATTATGCACCGTTCGGCAAATGGCGCGGATTGTTTTTATGGATGGATGTAACGAAGGATTGGTATACAAGGAAAATTCCTTTCTAAGATCAGACAAGACAGAATTGTCCCGGAACGAGCACATTGAGTACTATCCAAGCGAAATTGAAGTGATCATTGATTCAGGGAGGGAACTTCTGGAACAGTGCAGAAGAACAGGTGTAAGTACACGAGGTGCGGCTCGTGTCGATACAATCGAACCGGAGGGCACAGGGTTAACTTCATTGACTTCTTCTTTGAGAAAAACACCCATGCCGTAATCTTAAGTTATTCATTCATACTTACATTGCGCTGAGTGAATGTTGCCCAACAGGCACAAAACGAGTATCCAAACGGTTTCAGCATAATGTCGTGTGAATGTCGTGCGCACGTAGTTGGATTGCACTGTAAATATGCATATTCTTATTCTGAAAAATTCTTACGACAACTGGGCAACCAATAAAGAAACTAAGATCAAAAAAGGGCATGACGCAAGAAGACCTTGCGGTAAAACTTATACTAGGAGTCTGTCCGAGTAATACCTGAAGAATAGTTATTTACATTGGTATACAACGGAAGATGGTGTATTATATTTGAAGCACACAATTGACCCACAAACTCAAAGAGCCCGATGAACAAAGTGTATCGTTCGTTTGAACCCGATAAGCTATTGTTGATGCCGGCCTCGTTGCACGAGTGGCTACCAAAAGACCATATGGTCTATTTCCTGGAAGACGTCTTACAGGCCATTGATTTAAATTCGATCATGAGCGTGTATGAAAAATCGGAAAAGGGCTATCCTCCGTATCATCCGAAGATGCTCATCGGGGTTCTCTTCTACGGCTACATGCATGGCGTGCTCTCCTCACGCAAGCTTGCACAGCATTGTCAGGAGAGCATCCCTTTTCGTGTGATGGCAGCCAACAACACACCTGACCATCGGACGATAAGAGATTTCAGGAAAGGCCACCTTGTTGCACTTGAGCATATTTTTCTTGAAATCCTGCGTTTGTGCCGTGAAGCCGAACGTGCCGATGCCCAGGATGACCGCACATATTAACGTCTCAGCTACGAGCAAAATTACTACAACATCGCGTTACTTGGACAAACTCCTAATGCCCGGATTATACAGCGCATTGAAAACGGCGAAGTTCATCTCAGGGCGTACTCCCTCTACGTCATAGATGCAGCATTAGAGGTGGATTTTGAGGAATTGGCGAACTGTGACAAGGAGGCTTCTGAAGACACCAATCCGGATTACAACAGCATCTAGCTGGCATTGCTGCATTTAAGTGGTTTATTCCTTCTGCTTTTCTCGCCCGTTACCATATGGCTTTGGAAAAAAGACCAAATCAAAAATATAAGAGAACATAGGATTGATATCATGAATCTTCAATTGACTATTTTGATCATTATAATTCCATCGGCAATTTTTTCCATCTTACTTATACCGATTCTTATAGTAATTTTTCTGGGAATATTTAGACTGTATCTACCTTGCTTTATATCATAAAAACATTTATATTGTCTAACAATGTTAGATAATATAACAATGATGTTATGAGTCATATTGAAAGAAGATTGAAAGATAAAGAGGAGATGAAACAGAGCATTCTTGACGCCGCAAGAATAATTGCTGGCAAAGAAGGCTGGCAAGCAGTTACCATCAGAAAAATTGCCGATGAAATTGAATATACTCCTCCGATTGTATACGAATATTTTGAAAACAAGGAAGCTCTCTTCAAAGAACTGATTTATTTAGGTTTTCGTATGATGCACAAGGATATCGAGAAAGCGAAACAAAGTGAAAGTGATCCAAAAAAATTGTTGTTCAACATAGGGCTTATTTGTTGGGATTTTGCTTTCAACAATACAGATTTGTTTCAACTAATGTTCAGCTTGGAACGACCAACTCCAAGCGAGGAGATGGTCTATTTTTTTTGTCTTACGGAAAGTATTTTCATGGAATTGTCAAAAAACAATAAAGTTTTTTCGCAAGACCTACTTTTGAGTTGGATCTGTCTAAACCATGGAGCGATATCAGTGCTGATGCAATTGCCGCCACTCCCCCCCATTTCATTAAAAAAGATCCGAGAGAACGGTATATCAGTATTATTCAGAGATTTATTTCCAGTATATGAAACCTTTTTTTTGACCAAACGTTTAACTAAGTAAGATATTATAACAACAATATAATTGACAACCTTATGGATAAAAGAAAAATAACGACAATACTCATGTTCTTTGCTTTATCGCTACCGCTTACGGCTCAAACGCTCTCGCTAAAACAATGCATCGAATATGCAAAACAAAATAACAGCAATATTAAAATAGCTTCCCTCAATTCCGAGGTTAGTGGAAAACTCATTAATGAGCAAATCGGCAATGCTCTTCCCCAGATTGACATTGACGGATCGTTAACCAATAATTTCATAGTAACCACATCATTATTACCGGCTGAATTTATCGGGGGAGAACCGGGCACTTTTATACCGGTGAAAATGGGAACGAAATACAGTGCTACCGGTACTATACAGCTGACACAAAAGATTTTTGATCCTTCGGTTTGGATAGGATTAAAAGCGGCAAAATTAAATGCGGATATGTCCCGGCAAAACAGTGAACAAACCGATGAGCAAACTTTTTACAATGTCAGTTCTGCTTACTATAGAGCTATGGTAATTCAGAAACAGGTTGATAATCTCCATGCAATACTCGCGGCTTCAGAACAATCTCTTAAATCTACAGAGCTGAGATATAAAAACGGGATGGCGAGAAAAATAGACGTGGACAAAATAAGAGTGAGTTACAATAACACAAAATCACAGGTTGAGGAGACAGAACTCAACAGTAAACAAGCGTTGAATAATCTGAAGTATTCAATGGGAGTCTCCATTGATAGCACTATAGTAATTTCAGATTCTTTTGCTGAGAATATTGCGGAGATATACGGTGGATCTGAAGAAATTAGCAATAACTATTTTGAAAACCGGACAGATTATCAAATGCGAAAAACCACTGTAGCGTTGTATGAAGCTGATAAGCTGAATAATATTGCTGCGTATCTACCGACGATCTCATTTTTCGCAAATTATGGTTATCAAGCAATGCGTTCTGAGTTTGATGTCTTCAATTCGGGCAAGGAATGGTATACAAGCTCGGCAGTAGGATTGAATCTCAAGATTCCGATTTTCTCGGGTTTCGAACGATTGGCGAAGGTAGAACAGTCGCAGCTCAACATCGAAATTGCGCAAGAGAATCTAAGATTGTCGGAACAATCGATAAAGGTGGAATTCTCTAATTACACCATTCAATATCGGACAGCATTGGATAATATTCAAAATGAAAAAGAAAACTTAGCATTAGCAGAAAGCGTTTATAAAGCCACGCAATTGGAATTTGCCCAGGGTACCGGGTCTTCGCTGGATTTGGTCCAGGCGGAAAGTTCCTTAAGAGAAACTCAGAATAATTACTATAACAAACTGCTGACTCTTTATGTAGCAAAACTAGACAAGGAAAAAGCCGAAGGTACTTTAATCAATTATATAAACAACCTAAAGTGATGAGTGTGAAAAAAATAATAATTTGGGTAGTCGTTGCGATCGTCGTTATCCTGGCGGCGTTCAGATTGATAGGCAACCGCAACCGTATCGTTTCTCAGACTGATAATCTTACATCGGATTTTGTTACCGTAAGCATCGCCAGCGTGGAAAAGAAAGCTTCTTATTTCGCGCTTAACTTTACAGGAACGTTATATCCCTACAGGGAACTTGACATACCTGCGGAAACTCCCGGAAAAATAACTTCTCTCAATTACGAACTCGGGCAGTATTTCCCCAAAGGTGGAGTTATAGCGACAATCGATAACGAAATAAAAAAGCTTACTTACGAGTCGGCAATGATCGATGCAGAAAGATTACAGAAAGATTTTGAACGCGAAGGAAATTTATATAAAGGTGATGCTTCTTCTGAACAGGAATATGAACTCGCCCGTACGTCATACGAAACTGCTAAAAATAAATTTGAGGAGGCAGAAAAGCAGTTATCCTACACAAAAATAACCGCGCCCATAGCAGGAACAATTACAAAAAAAATTGTTGAAGAAGGAAAATACGTTAAGGAAGGCGACCCGATTGCGTCCATAGTGGATGTATCGAAGCTAAAAGTAAAAGTAAATGTTTCCGAATCGAATGTTTATTATTTACATGCCGGCGACAAAGCAACGATTACAACGGATATCTATCCCGGCATAACATTTAATGGAAAAATCAGTTTTGTCAGTCCACGCGGCGATGAGACTCATAATTATCCGGTTGAAGTTGAGATTGCGAACAGCACAAAAAATCCTTTGAAAGCCGGAACATTTGTAAATGTTGAAGTAAGAATCGACTCAAGGAATGCGACGTTATATATTCCCCGCCAAGCTTTGCAGGAAAGCATCAAAGACGCAAAAGTATATGTTGCCTCTAACGGAAAAGCACTATTAAGAAATATTGTGATCGGGCGAGAAGGCAACGAATCTCTCGAAGTAATATCCGGGCTTACCGAACACGATAAAGTGATTGTAAGCGGACAAGTCAACTTAACGGATAACAGATCCATCAAAATCATCGAAAATAAGTAAAACACTCATCATGACAATAACCGAATTAGCAATAAAAAGATCGACGCTGGTTGTAATAGTTTTTACCGCGCTTATTTTACTTGGAATATTTTGTTATAGAATGCTCAACTACGAGCTTATCCCCAAAATAGATGTGCCGATTGTGATGGTTACGACCAGTTATCCCGGCGCTTCGGCAGATGAAGTCGAATCATCCGTGACGAAAAAATTAGAAGACGCGCTTTCGGCTCTTGAAAACGTAAAAAGCATGAGTTCGTCTTCACAGGAAGGAAATTCGAGTATTACAATGGAATTGGTTGCGAATGCCAATACCGACATTACGCTTCAAGATGCGCAGAGAAAGGTGAATGCCGTTCTGTATCAATTACCGACAGGCGCAAAAGCACCATCGTTACTTAAATTTTCCAGCGCAGATATACCAGTTTTAAAACTTGGTGTATATGCAAAAATGGCATCAACAAAATTATACCAAATCACAAAAGATCAAATAAAGCCGCAGTTATCAAAAATAAACGGAGTGGCCCAAGTTACGCTTCTTGGCGGCGATAAACGCGAAATAAAAATAAATGTGGATAGAAATAAGCTCTTTGCATATAAATATTCGATCAGCGATGTCTATAATGCAGTGAGTAATTCCAATATGCAATTTGCGACGGGTAAAATAGAAGGAATAACCAGCCAGTATACCATTCGTTTATCCGGAAAGATAACTTCATTGGACCAACTAAGAAATATTATCATCTCAAAAAAATCAGATGGCAGTATCATTAGATTGGCAGATGTTTCAGAAATTGTTGACGGCATTGCCGAGTATGATAATCTTAATAAAATAAACGGCAAGAGTTCAATCGGCATACAAATACAAAAACAATCCGATGCAAATTCCGTTAAAGTGTGTGAACTTGTTAAGGAGGAAATGGCAAAGATCGAAACGCAATACATTTCATCGGAACTAAAGTTTGAGATCGCTTCGGATAATTCCATTTTTACACTGGCGTCCGCAAATGCGGTGATAGAAGATTTAGGATTGGCAATAATACTTGTTGCAGTAGTAATGTTTTTATTCCTTCACAGCGTCAGAAATTCTTTTATCGTTCTTGTCTCAATTCCTACTTCCCTCTTATCGGTTTTTACCGCGATGTATATCTTCAACTTTTCACTCAATCTCATGACGTTGATGGCCCTTTCACTTGTTATAGGTATTCTGGTTGACGACTCGATTGTGGTGCTTGAAAATATATACCGGCATTTATCTATGGGAAAAGAAAGAAGTAAAGCCGCCCTCGATGGCAGAAATGAAATCGGATTTACCGCCGTTGCAATTACGATGGTGGATGTTGTGGTCTTTGTGCCGATGGCTCTTATTTCCGGTATGATCGGTAGCATGCTTAGAGAATTTTCGCTTGTGGTTGTCTTCTCTACCTTGATGAGTCTTTTTGTTTCCTTCACTGTTACGCCGCTGCTGGCTTCACGTTTCAGCAAAATAGAGAAACGGACCAGAAACACATTGATGGGAAAAATCGCACTTGGCTTCGAAGATATATATAATAAACTTGTCGCTTTCTATGAAAAGGTTTTGAGGTTGGGGCTGGGTCATCGAAAAACAGTATTTGCTGCGGCAGCCGTGTTGTTCATTCTGTCATTTTCATTAATCGGCTTTAGTTTTATTGGTACGGAGTTTATGCCGAATAGCGACCGTGGAGAGTTTACCATTCAACTTGAGGGGGAACCACAAAACACACTTCATCAGTCGAACATGCTTGCCGAAAAAGTGGAAAGATTACTCTTTTCAAAACCGGATGTTGTAAAAGTATTTTCAAATATCGGCTATTCAAGTTCGAGTATGATGAGTGGAAGCAGTGAACAACACAAATCGGAATTAACGGTTACAATCGTTGATAAAAAAGAAAGGAAGCAAACTGTCGAGCAATATGCCGCCAATATAAAAAAAGAAATACTTGCAACCATACCCGGATTAAAAGTCACGGCAGCAGCCGCCAGCATGATGGGTACGAGCGAAGCGCCAATCCAAATACTTCTCCGCGGACCCGATATGAATGAAATTTACAAGGTGGCAGACCAGGTAATGTATTTGATCAAGGATGTACAGGGCATTAACGACATCCGGCTTTCAGTTGATAAAAGCAAACCGGAAATGCATGTATCATTAGACCGCGATAAAATGTCGATGCTCGGTCTCTCCGTTGCCGTTGTCGGTAATACGCTTCAACTTGCATTTGCCGGCAATACGGATTTGCAATACTCCGAACTTGGAACAGATTACGATATTGATGTTAAGCTGGATCAGTTCGACCGTAAGAAAATTGACGATATCGGTTCGATAACATTTACTAACTTTAAGGGCGAGATTGTTGAACTAAAACAGTTCGCAAATATTTACCAATCACTTGGTCCGAATAAACTTGAACGCTACAACAGAATTTCTTCGCTAACGGTTAACGCCGAGGTTTTTGGAAGACCGGTTGGAACGGTTGGTGATGACATTCAAAAAATCATTGCTCAAAATATTCATTCGAATACGGTTACAATCGATTACAAAGGCCAGCTTGAACGACAGGCAGAAGCATTTGGAAGTCTTTTCTTTGCGTTAGCAGCGGCTATTTTGCTTGTATATTTTGTTATGGTTGCATTGTATAATTCCTATTTATATCCGTTTGTAGTATTATTTTCGCTGCCGGTTGCGGTAATAGGCGCATTGCTAACGCTTGCACTTACAGGGCAAAGCATTTCCGTGTTCGTTTTAATCGGGATGATAATGCTTATGGGTTTGGTTGCCAAAAATGCAATTCTTCTTGTCGACTTCACGAACAAACTGAAGGAGGAACAAGCAAGTGTTTTGGAAGCACTTGTTGAAGCAGGCAAAGAAAGATTACGCCCGATTCTTATGACAACAGTCGCGATGGTATTTGGAATGTTGCCGTTGGCAATCTCTACCGGCCCTTCGTCGGAAATTAAAAACGGTCTGGCATGGGTAATCATTGGCGGTTTGACAAGTTCTCTCCTGTTAACACTTATTCTTGTGCCTTCTGTTTATTTGAGCATGGAAAACATAAAGGTAAAATTGAATCATAGATTTTTGAAAAAGGAAATAAATGCAGAACCATTACTGAACAGTAAATGATGGTTTGTAAGTAATTCTCACCTAAAAGAAGTAATAACGATAAAAAGATAATCTTGTGAATTAATGTTAGAGTAAAATTCTCCAAATATCTGTAATATCAAACGGAGCGTAATAAGATGAATACAATGTCATCTGTACGTCATAAGGGATTACGACAAAACCATTTCTCTATTGAACAAAAATTGGCCTCTAGTTTCTGATCTAATCAATTCCAAAAGTGAATTTATCGTGCCAGTTGATAATGAGAATTTGGCATGATGTATTGGAATTGGGCATTATGAAAAGGAGGATTGTTTCGTTCATTAGCAGTTGATTTGAAATATTCGTAATAAAGGTATTGGAACCCAACCTCTATAAAGACGGTTAGCTTATTGTTGTCAATACGATTTTTCACAAGGACGCGAGAAGGATTACCGATTACCTTTTATGATATTCTCGGTCGGAAAGTGGAACAATTATTGATGCGGGAGAAGAAGCCGGGATCCACAATGTCGTTCTATCGAAAAGTAACCTTGCGAGTGGCATCTACTTTTATGAAGTGCGAATAGGTGAAATTTCGGAAAGAAAGGAATTGCTCCTACTGAAATAATCTCAGATAAAGTCGGGTGAAGTTATGATAGTTAAGAAATACAGGCTGTCGATTGTCAAGCGTCTATGAGATTCGGGACACGCTTTATCCTTCTCAATCGAATGCCACGCATTGAACCCGACCCCCTGCATCGGCCTCATTCTCATTTTTGGCAACGCCCCTTATTCTTTCCCATTTCTGACCACACCTCCATTCAATACAATCATTATTTTCCCATCGAATGTATGGCACATTAGTTGGATTAGTTAATGCCCAGAGCATTACTATCTTACGGTGCATACTTGTGTTTCCAATCATAGAAAAAAACGACCTCGCGGCGAAAGTTTTTCGCTACGTCATCAAAGCCCCGCAAATTGTAAAGAAGGCAAAAGCGGGACAATTCGTGATTTTGCGATTGCACGAAGACGGTGAGAGAATTCCAATTACGCTTGCAGACTGGGACGTGGTTCAAGGAACCATTACGCTGTACGTTCAGGCCGTGGGCAAGACGACGATCATGATGAGTATGATGAAAGCCGGAGACTCGCTGATGGATGTCGTCGGGCCATTCGGCATTCCAAGCCACGTTGAAAAGGGAAAAACGTTTGTTGCGATCGGCGGAGGGTTTGGCATTGCGGCGATTCATCCGATCGTGCGAGCGCACAAACTTATCGGAAACAAAACAATTTCGATCATCGGCGCGCGTTCGAAAGAATTGCTGCTCATGGAAAACGAAATGCGGGCAATCTCGGACGAGGTGCGCATCGCCACCGATGACGGCAGCTATGGCACAAAAGGTTTTGTCACGACAATTTTGAAATCAATGCTCGAGAAGAGCGAACCGATCGATGTTGTGCTCGCCATCGGGCCGGTCGTGATGATGAAGGCAGTCTCGGACCTTACGAAACCGCACGGCGTGCAAACACTCGTCAGCCTTAATCCTATTATGATGGACGGCACCGGGATGTGCGGAGCGTGCCGCGTTGTCGTCGGCAACAAAATGCAGTTCGCCTGTGTGGACGGCCCCGAGTTTGACGCTCATGCGGTTGATTTCGATTTGTTGGTGGCGAGACAGAAAATGTACTCCCCGCAAGAAAAAATTTCGCTGGATATTTTCGAGAAGATATGCGCGACTCAGGAACACCGTGAAACGACGGCATGGTGAGTTTGATGAAGTAAGAGATAAGAGATAAGAAGTAAGAGATAAGAGATATAAGTGAGCGATGACAAGCGCGGGAAAAAAGACAAACCTCAAGCTCTCAATTCTCCGGACAATCAGAAATGATCGACGAAACAGCTGAACATACGACAAAAAAACTGACGAACAAGGAGAGGATGAAAATTCCGCGCCATGGAATGCCCGAGCAGAATCCGCTAGAGCGTGCGAAAAATTTTCTTGAAGTGCCTCTCGGCTATACGCCGGAACTGGCGATAGAAGAAGCTGAGAGATGTATTCAGTGCAAGAACCCGAAATGTATGGAGGGTTGTCCCGTCAATGTGAAAATTCCGCAATTCATTTTTCACGTAGCGATGGGAAATTTTAAGCTTGCTGCACAAACGTTGAAGGAAACGAATGCCCTTCCCGCGGTATGCGGAAGAGTGTGCCCGCAGGAAGAGCAATGTGAAGCCGTGTGCACGATCGGTGCTAAGGTTGAGCCGGTTGCCATAGGCAGAATTGAGCGCTTTGTGGCTGACTGGGAACGGACCTCCGGCACCGTTTCTCTTCCGCCAATTGCTGAACCAACAGGAAAGAAGATCGCGGTCATCGGTGCGGGTCCAGCCGGCTTAACATGCGCAGGCGATCTTGCGAAACTCGGCCACACCGTGACGATTTTTGAAGCGCTTCATAAACCGGGCGGAGTTCTGGTGTATGGCATTCCGGAGTTTCGCCTTCCAAAACAAATTGTTGATGCAGAAGTCCGTTTTCTCGAGAAGCTCGGAGTTCAGATTCAATGCGACTTTGTCGTCGGGATGACGCGCACGGTTGACGAGCTGATGAATGAAGACGGATTTGATGCGGTGTTCATAGGAACCGGGGCGGGTCTTCCGTATTTTATGGGAATCCCCGGCGAGAATTTGAACGGGGTCTACTCCGCGAACGAATTCCTCACACGCGTCAATTTGATGAAAGGATTTGAATTTCCGAATCATGCCGACACACCGGTCCCCATGGCAAAGCACGTTGCTGTGATCGGCGGCGGAAATACCGCCATGGACTCCGCGCGGACTGCGCGCCGGTTGCCGTGGACTGAAAAAGTGTACATCGTGTACCGGCGCTCGAGCGTTGAAATGCCTGCACGAAAAGAAGAAATTCATCATGGCGAACAGGAAGGGATTGAATTCCTGCTCCTCACGAACCCGACCCGCTTTATTGGGAACAACGGCTGGCTTGTCGGCATGGAATGTCAGAAAATGGAACTTGGCGAACCCGATGCATCCGGGAGACGCAAACCGGTTCCGATTGCGGGAAGCGAATTCATTCTCGATGTTGAAGCAGCAATCGTTGCAACGGGCAACGGCTCCAATCCCCTCATCAACAAGACAACACCCGGATTGACAACAAACAAATACGGAAACATCATTGCAGATGAAACGGGAAAAACTTCCCGCGAAGGTGTGTGGGCCGGAGGGGATATTGTTATCGGCGCCGCGACGGTCATTAAGGCGATGGGTGCAGGGAAAAAGGCTGCTGCTGCGATTCATGAATATGTTCAATCAAAGAAATAAAGCTGCTCGTTATTAAAGAGGTAGGAAAACCCGGCGCGCGTAGCCGGGTTTTTTGTTTATGAAAAAATGGAATGTTCTCGTTATATTGTTTGCAGAGAGAAAGAAAAAGATTTTTCCGGACAAAGCTACAGCAGAACAATTACTCGTTCATTTTTTTCTTTGCGTCTTGTGGATCGGTCTTTTATGGTTCTGAGCGAGCTAAATATTTATCCAATTAAATCGACGAAGGGGATTTCGCTTCAATCCGCCCTTGTCGAGCGGCGGGGAATTCGATTCGACCGGCGGTGGATGGTTGTCGACGAAGCCGGCATGTTCCTATCACAGCGGGATCACCCACGATTGGCATTGGTTTCCACGAAGATTGAACCCGGCAGCCTCTGCGTGCGTGCAACGGGAATGCCGACGCTTGAGCTTCCGATGCAACCGGAATCGGATGAGGTTGTGCGGGTCCAAGTGCACGACGATATCACGAAAGGGATATCTGCAGGCGAAGAAGCAAGAAACTGGTTTAGCAATTTCCTCGGAGTCCCCTGCCGTGTCGTATTCATGACGGAAGAAATCCTCCGCCCGGTCAACCCCGATTATGCACGCGAAGGCGACATTGTAAGTTTTGCGGACGCCTTCCCCCTTCTCCTAATCTCGCAGGCGTCACTCGATGACTTGAATTCGAGGTTAGCCGTACCGGTGCCGATGAATCGATTTCGCCCGAACGTTGTTGTTAACGGCTGCGGCGCATTCGATGAAGACGGGTGGAAAAAAATCCGCGTTGGAAATATGGTTTTTCATGTGGTGAAACCGTGTGGGCGATGTGTAACGACGACGGTCGACCAGTCGACCGGGGTTCAAGGTAAAGAGCCGCTGGCGACACTCTCGAAGTACAGAAACGTCGGCGGAAAAGTTCTCTTCGGGCAAAACGTCATTCCTGACAAAAGCGGAATGGTACACGTTGGAGATGTCGTCGAAGTGATTTCGCAATAGACGAACAGCGTCAATGGCAAAAAGGCGAATGAAACATTAACGATGAGCATTCGTTAAAATGTATACTCGTCGTTTCTTGGAATATTCTCCGCTCTCATGAATTATCTTCTCAAAGTCTGCTCACTCGTAATTATTCCAGCGCTTGCCATGTCGGCGCTCCATGCTCAGGACAGTACGGGGGAGTCAATGCCGGCTCACCACACCGATAGCGGATTTAAAAACACCGATCCAGATTTTGAGGAACCGGCGTTTACAAAAATGGTGCCGTGGGTGCTCAGCAAACTTATCAATTTCTCATCTAAACCGGTTGCTGATATTCCACGCACTTACAATGACGGGTCCGCGCTAAAAGAAAGCAAGCCCTACACGATTACCTGGGTTGGCCATTCGACGTGTCTCATACAATTTGAAGGAATCAACATTCTCACCGATCCGGTGTGGAGCGACAAGATAGGCCCGGTTTCCTGGGCCGGCCTGTCCCGCGCCTCCGATCCGGGTCTTGCCATGGACAAACTTCCGCCCATCGATATCGTTCTGATTTCTCACAATCATTATGACCATCTCGACGAACAGACAATCTTGACGCTCGCCAAGAATCCTCAAACAAGATTTTTTGTCCCGCTTCGTCTTCGGGATTGGTTTGAAGACCGGGGAATTTCGAATGTCGAAGAATTGGATTGGTGGGAAGGCGTGACGTATAAAGGCTTGAAAATTATATGCACGCCGGCACAGCATTTTTCAGGAAGATGGATAAGCGACGGGAACACGACGCTCTGGTGTTCGTGGGTCATGCTTGGAAAAGGAAGGCGGCTTTATTTCGGGGGAGATTCCGGATACTTCAGCGGTTTTGCAGAGATCGGAAAAAGGTTCGGCCCCTTTGACTTGGCGTTACTGCCTATCGGAGCCTATAAACCGCGAGAACTGATGAAGCCCGTTCATATGAATCCAGCAGATGCCGTCCAGGCGTTTGTCGACCTGCGGGGAAAAAAAATGCTTGCCATCCACTGGGGGACATTTAAGCAAACCGATGAACCGTTAGAAGAGCCGCCCAAAAAACTTCGCGATGAAATTGAAAAACGGCATCTTCAACAAGAAAATTTTCTTCTGTTCATGATCGGCGAAACACGCGAGTGGTAACGCCGGACGCGCCGGTTTCTATTCCTTCGAAATTAAAGTCCAACGTCTTTTCGTAATTTCTCCCCTTCTTCTACGGTTAGCTTAAGCACCTCTCCGGGTTTCAAATTCCCAAGCGCCAAATCGCCGATCTTTGTTCTAACAAGGCGCAATGTTGGGTAGCCTACCGCCGCAGTCATTTTCCGGACTTGCCGGTTGCGCCCTTCGCGCAGGGTAACTTCAAGCCATGCCGTGGGAACGTTCTTTCTGTAGCGAATTCCCGGCGTTCGCGGATGAAGGAAGGGATCGGATTTCAGGAGGCGGGCTTGTGCCGGCTTGGTTTTGTCCCCCTGAATAACGACACCTCGTTCTAATTGTGCGAGAGCTTCGGACGAAGGATTGCCCTCCACCTGCACGAGATATGTTCGTGGATGCTCGAATTGCGGCTCTGTTAACCGATGGTTCACCTCGCTGTCGTTAGTCAACAGGAGCAGTCCCTCACTGTCGATATCTAGCCGTCCGACGGAGTAAACATCTTTTGGGAACGGCCCAAAATCTTTCAAAGTTTTTCTTCCAAGGCTGTCTGTGAATTGACACAGCACGTCGTATGGTTTGTGCAAAAGATAATACCGTTTTGTATTTTTCTGTGGATCAGGCAAAGTGAAAATTGGCCCGCGGGAATAAATGGATTATTTCATTGCGTCGTTTAAAAATTGCACCAGAGGGGTTGCTTCTTCGAATACAGTAGCAACTTCTTTAACAAACCGAGGCTTCAGGCATTTCTCTTCTTTCCAATCGACGCCGACAAAAAATTGTTTGAGTTTTAGCCATTCAGCCATTGGGTGTGTTGGTTCGAAACCCTGAGGCACCCGCTGGAGTTTATCTCCGTCGATCTTCTTGAACCTTTTGATGAATGCTTTATTGTTGACGATGCCTAAGAATTCTTCCGGCTGGTTTGCAATCGCGCGACGGATATTTTTTAGCTGATCACTGTCGGGCATGTAAATTCCCCCTCCCAGAAAAACGCTTCCCGGCTCGATGTGCAAGTAATAGCCCGATCCCTCAATCCCCTTTGGCTTTCCGCGCAGGACAAAGTGGGCGGCGACGTGTGTTTTGTAAGGTGTCTTGTCCTTGCTGAAACGGATGTCTCGGTATATTCTGAAGAGGGATCTTTTTGGGTTGGCGTCAAACTCCGGTGCGAAGGATTCGAAATAGGGTTGGAGAGAGGCTATCAGCGATTGCATCGGAAGCTTGACGTCGGATTCATATTCGGGTTTGTGCTTTTCAAACCAGCCCCGGTTGTTGTTTCTCTTCAGCCGGCGAAGGAAATCGATCCCCTCTTTTGGGTAGCCAATAAATGGGGGATAAATGTCGGTATCGATTGGTGGAATATTCACTGGGCTGCTCCTGAGCTGTTGTGAGGTTTTTGCTCAATATTTTCGATTGCAGAACGGACAAACCCGTCTGCTTTTTGAAGCCGCTCTTGAGCTTCATCTTTTGATACCCCGGCCTTTATCATGACAAGCGCGGTTTTGACCTGTCCGTCGGCTTTTTCAAGGTACTCGGCAGCGGCTCCATATTCTATGTCCGTTATTGTCATCACCACACGCTTGGCTCTTTCCGTTAGCTTTTGATTTGTTAACTGGAGGTCTATCATCATGTTTTCATAGACCTTGCCGAGGCGAATCATCGCCGCGGTGGTGATCATGTTAAGGACCAGCTTTTGTGCCGTCCCCGACTTCATTCTTGTCGACCCCATGATAACTTCCGGGCCGACTTCCGGACATATTGCCACATCTATCGCCGCAGCGAGTTCGCTGAATTCGGGCAGAGAGAATTTCTTTCGCGGGTTGGTCGTAACATAGATAGTTTTTGCACCTCTCCTCTTTGCCTGAATTACGGCACCGACGACATACGGCGTTTGCAGGCTCGCTGCGATCCCGCACACCACATCTTTTTCATTAACCGCCATTTCAATGATGTCCATTGCCCCCCCTTCTTCATGATCCTCCGCCCCTTCTTGAGCACGAAACATCGCTCTTTCGCCGCCGGCTATTATTCCCCTTACCATCTCCGGACTAGTGCCGAAGGTTGGTGGACATTCTACGGCATCAAGAACTCCCAACCTGCCACTCGTCCCGGCGCCAACATAGATTAATCTCCCACCCTTCTCTAAACGAGTCGACAACGAGTTCGGTCGCCTTAGCAATGAAATTGATTTCGCTCTCAACGGCAGAAGCGACTCGCTTATCTTCGTCGTTTATGATTTTTAGGATTTCAATAATTGACCGCGTGTCGATATCCATAGTCAATGGATTTCTTTGCTCCGTGGTCAAATTCGACAATCGTTCGAAAAGTGTTTGCTGGATACTCACATTGTCACCGGATAGCATTTTGAACCACAATAAGTTTTTTATCGCTGTTCTGAAGTAGTTCGCTTCCTTTAAAGGTCAGATCCACGGAATGGATTTTCACTCCGGGAAAGCGCCTTAAGGATTTTTCTATTTCAAATTCCATGTTGCCGCCTTTCATTGTGATGAGAGCTGGCGCATGAGAGATAACTATTTTATTGGATGTAGACGGAGAGGAGCTTGGAGCCGTGGCCTTTTTTAGAAAAGGCATTCCCCAAGCCACCAGGTTTTCCAGGCCTGATACTGCTCTAGCAATAACGGCATCAAAAGATCCTTGATATGTGATTGCCTTATTGAGGTCTTCGGCCCTGGAGCAAACGACCGACACATTCGGCAATTCGAGTGTAGCTACCATGTTCTCCACCGCCTTAGTTTTCTTTTGGATCGAATCCAGCAGAACAAAGGTAACATCATTTCTAACGATGCTCAAGGGAATGCCCGGCAGCCCGCCCCCGGTTCCTAGGTCAAGTATTTTTGAACCTGCCGTGAATTCGACCTTGAACAAAAATGCAAGGGAAAGCAGAATGTGGTTGAGCCATATACCATCCACATCCTTGCGCGAAACCAAGTTAATACTTTTATTCCATTCCTTTAAAAGTTCAACGAAACGGCTAATTCTTTGAAGCTGTATATCCGTTATTGATATCTGATTTTTTTGAGCCAGCAATCGAAGCCAAATTTCATCACTTGTCAACGTAAATTTCTCTCCCTTGATGGTTCCACGTGGAACATTTGCCGGGAAGTTATCTTTTTAGATACACGGATAGAACCGATATATCTGAAACCGTCACTCCGGAGATCCTGGACGCCTGTCCGATGGAAGTTGGTTTGACCTTGCGAAGCCTTTCTTTCCCCTCAGTGCTTAGCGACTTGAGGTTTGAGAAGTCAAAATCTTCAGGTATTTTAAAACTCTCGAACTTGGCAGATTTGCTTATTTGGTCGAGCTCTCTTTTTATATAACCATCATATTTAATATCAATCTCTACTTGCTCACCGACGCCCTTGATAGCAAGAGCCCGTTTTACTTCGCCGCTTTCAATCATTGGCAACATTTCATCAATAGTAATTGAAGGTCTCTTGAGAAGTTGCGAGAGTCTTTCATGTTCTTGAGCGGGGGTCAGACCGAATTTCACTAGTAGTTTGTTTGCGTCCAGAGGTGAAGCAAATTTTTTTTGAAGGTAATCTGAAGCAAGGGTAATTGCCTTCTCCTTCAAATTCAGCGATGCCAGCATGTCGTCAGAGATCAATCCCAACCTGTATCCCTTTCGCATCAAGCGACGATCGGCGTTGTCTTGCCGCAGCAGAAGGCGGTGTTCTGCTCGCGACGTGAACATCCTATATGGCTCATCGGTAGATTTATTGATGAGATCATCAATCATTACGCCGACGTACGCTTCGCTTCTGCTTAGTACAAATGGTTCTTCATTTCTCGCTTTTAGCGCTGCGTTAATTCCTGCAATCAATCCTTGGCCCGCAGCTTCTTCATAGCCGGAAGTTCCATTAATTTGGCCCGCAAAGAATAGCCCCGTGACTAGCTTCGTCTCCAATGAATGCTTAAGCTGATTTGGCGGGAAGAAATCGTACTCCACCGCATAGCCGGGTCTAAGCATTTTTACTTTCTGCAGGCCCGCTATTGTTCTAAGTCCCTCAAACTGTATTTCTTCTGGTAAGCTAGTGGAGAATCCATTCACATAAACTACGTTTGTATGATAACCCTCCGGTTCGAGAAATATCTGATGTCGTTCTCTATCTGCAAATCGAGAGACCTTGTCTTCTATCGATGGACAATAGCGAGGACCGGTTCCCTTGATTCTTCCCGTGAACATTGGAGAGCGATCGAATCCCTTTCTCAATACATCGTGAGTCTCCTTATTTGTATATGTAAGGTACATCGGAATCAACTTGTTTGAGATTTTATCGGTGGAGAAAGAGAAGGGTGTTGGTGGATTGTCGCTTTCCTGAACCTCAACCGAAGAAAAGTCAATGCTTCTGAAATCGATCCTGGGGGGAGTTCCGGTCTTGAGCCTTCCTGATACAAAGCCTAATTGGTTAAGGCATTCGGTTACCTGAGCCGCTGGCGGTTCGCCGAACCTCCCACCCCTGCGATTTTTTAAACCAGTGTGCATTAGTCCGTTAAGAAAAGTTCCGGACGAAAGCACAAGTGACTTACATCCTATATATCCAAAAATAGAAGTCACTATTCCCTTTAGTAAACCGCCCTCTACAAAAAGTTCACGCAGTGAGTCTTCAAGAACATCCAGGTTGGCCTGGCGCAGTACCCTTTTTTGAGCATCGCCAGCATACTCCTCTCTATCATTTTGTGAGCGGGGAGACCAAACCGCTGGACCCTTTGACTTATTCAACATCTTAAAATTAATTCCTGTTGAATCTGCGATTTTTCCCATCTCCCCACCCAGAGCGTCGATTTCACGTACGATATGCCCCTTTGCCGTTCCTCCTATTGCAGGATTGCAAGACAACCTCCCTATTGATGTAAATTTTAGGGTGACAAGCAATGTGCTGGAACCCATTCTTGCGGCAGCCAAAGATGCTTCGATCCCAGCGTGTCCACCTCCAACAACAATCACATCGTAGTAGTTTTTAGGGTCTTTAATTAGCATAAATATGTTTCACGTGAAACAATCACTTTCCCACACAAAATCTGGAAAAAATGTTATTAAGGATATCTTCCGGTGTTGTAAGGCCTATGATTTCTCCTAGAGAGTTTAGAGCCCCCCTCAGGTCTATTGCTACCAACTCATTACCTAATCCATCCATGAATGCAGTTTTTGCCGAAATTAGGCTATTTTGAGTCGCTTTCAACAATTGCCGATGTCGGTCGCTCTGAATCTTGATGCTCGAAGAATTCGAGTCGTACCCGGCAAGTGCCCGGTTGACCAGTTTCTTTGTAAGCTCGCCAATGCCATGTCTCGTAACACACGAAATAGCTACTGCATCAAAATCGGTAAAGGCCGCCTTTTCAAACTCAGGGCTGAGAATATCGGTTTTGTTAGTTATGAGGATCATTCTGTCACGGTAATCTCTTAAAGATCTTAATACGCTCTCGAGCGCGCCTCCAAGGGGTATAGAAGAATCGAGAACCAGTAAAATAAGGTCGGCAGAACTAATTTGATCGTTGCTTCTTTTGACCCCCTCTTGCTCAACAGCATCGGTTGTGGCTCTCAATCCAGCAGTATCAACGAGTCGAAAGACAATTCCCTCGATAATAAGAGTTTCTTCAATCACATCCCTGGTTGTTCCTGGAACTTCGCTTACAATGGCCCGATTTTCCTGCAAGAGAACATTCATAAGGCTCGATTTTCCAACATTCGGGCTCCCCGCCAAAACAACCTTCACTCCGTCACGAATAAGTTTTCCGTAATTATAAGATTGAATAAGATTTTCTAATTCCGTTATTGCGTCGTCAAAAATTGAATTCGTCTTGTTGAAATCTGCTAAGGCTATCCCCTCTTCAGCAAAGTCCAGCTCCAGCTCCAGCAACGAACATAAATCGATCAATTTTATTCTGAGGTTATTGATTGCAGTCGACAATCTACCGCTCAGCTGCTCAATGGATGCCCGGTGAGCAAGCGCCGTCTTTGAGTGTATCAGATCAGCTACCGCCTCAGCCTGCATCAGATCCATCTTGCCATTAAGAAATGCCCTTTGAGTAAATTCACCGGGGTCTGCCATCCTCGCCCCGGCCCCAATAACGGTCTCCAGAATCTTTCGCGAAACGTAATAACTCCCATGACAGCTTATTTCGACTGCATCTTCCCCGGTATACGAGCTGGGTTTTCTGAAAACAGAGACGAGGACCTCATCCACAACACCATCCCGAGGATGAACTATTCTGCCATAATGAATTGTATGAGAAACGGCTTCGGGCAATAAGGATTTGCCGCGAAAAACAGTACTAACGACTTCTATCGCCTTTGCACCGCTGATTCGGACTATGGAGATTCCTGCCTCTCCTAATGGAGTCGCAATTGCGGCAATAGTATCGTTTTGGTCTCGAAACATGGCGATGAATGTTAAATATAGAGATTTTTTCCTGATAAACAATTTACCGAAATTCTTGCAAGAACAAAAAAAACCGAATATTTTACTTGACAAAAGAGAATAAATTCTTATCTTTTTAGAGTGCAACGGATTGGATGCATTGTCATCCCTATAAAACCGGACATGTCAAGACGAACTAATAAAAATACGAATTACATTTCTAGCCGTTTGAAATTAGAAACGCTGATGCGTATTCTCGCCGTATCCCCCCTCTTCGTCGCCGGCATCATTATTATTTTGGGAACTCTACCGGGTATTCTAAGCCTAACAATTGTAGGCTAAGACAGACCAGAGGTTACCCAAACACACCACCGAATATTTCCAAATCAAAAGTTAAGTTAAAGGCGTAACCTCTGGAGGAACACAGAAATTCCTTTGGCTTTGCTTTTTAGATTTTTTAGACATCATCATTCACAAACCTGACTATCGTTATGGCACAACAGAAAGATACAACCTTGCCACTCCCGACTAAATTAATGACCGGGGCGGAAATCTTTGTCCGCTCTTTAATTGAAGAGGGGGTCGAAATCGTTTTTGGATACCCCGGCGGTGCGGTCATCGGTATTTATGATGCACTGCACGATATTTCAGATATCAAGCATATCCTAACACGGCACGAACAGGGAGCAGTTCATGCTGCCGAGGGATACGCCAAAGCAAGCGGCAAGCCCGGTGTAGCTCTTGTTACTTCGGGTCCCGGTGCTACGAACACCGTCACCGGCATTGCGGATGCATATATGGATTCCGTACCGATAGTCGTATTCACGGGGCAGGTTGCTTTAAAGCTCATAGGAAATGATGCTTTCCAGGAAGCGGATATTGTTGGCATCACGCGGCCGATTACTAAACACAATTACCTCGTTCGCGATGTCAAAGAGCTCGCTTCAACAATCAAGGAAGCTTTCTATGTCGCGACCACCGGGAGACCGGGACCAGTTCTCGTCGATCTGCCGAAAGATGTTATGGCAAGCAAAACTCATTTTGACTATCCCAAAAAAGTTTCCATGCGCTCGTACAATCCACATGTTGACGGACACATGAAGCAGCTTGAGAAGGCTGCTGCGCTCATTGCAAAATCAAAGCGACCGGTCTTGTATGTCGGCGGCGGTGCAATTCTTTCGAACGCGTCAGAAGAATTAAAAAACTTTGCAAGGAAAACTCGGATTCCGGTAACAACGACATTGCACGGGCTCGGTTCGTACCCCGAAAACGATGAGCTATCCATGGGAATGCTCGGCATGCACGGGACATGGTATTCAAACACGGCGGTGCACTATTGCGACCTGCTTATCGCCGTCGGAGCCCGGTTTGATGACCGCGTTACGGGTAACACGGAAGCTTTTGCCGCCGAAGCAAAAAAGATTCATATCGACATCGACCCCACAGCGATCAGCAAGAATGTCAAAGTAGACGTTCCGATCGTCGGCGATGTGAAAAAGGTTTTGCAGAAATTGTCGCAAATGGTTGAACCGCTCGATACAATGGACTGGCTCCAGACAATCAAGCAGTGGAAGTCAGAACACCCGCTTCGGTATCGAAACGGGAAATTAATCCGCATGCAATACGTCATCCAAAAGATCGGCGAAATCACAAAAGGGGATGCCGTCATTATCAGCGATGTCGGCCAGCATCAAATGTGGGCTGCGCAATTTTTCAAATATATCCATCCGCGGACGCATATAACATCGGGCGGTTTGGGCACGATGGGATTTTCGCTGCCGGCTGCAATGGGAGCATCGTTTGCCAGAAAAGATTTCCCGATTATTTCGGTGAGCGGCGATGGAGGCATCCAAATGAACATCCAGGAAATGGCGACATGCGTTGAGTATAAGGTGCCGGTGAAAATTTTCATCCTTAACAACGGCTATCTTGGCATGGTGCGGCAATGGCAAGAATTGTTCTGGCGCAAGCGCTATTCACATGTTGCAATGTACAGCCCGGACTTTGTTAAGCTTGCCGATGCGTACGGCTGCCCGGGGTATCGTGCCGCGACCACCGATGAAGTTGAAGAGGTGATACAAAAAGCGTTGGCCGTCAAAGACGGTCCCGTGATCGTTGAATTCAAAGTCGTTCCTGAAGACAACGTGTATCCTATGATTCCGGCGGGTCAGACATGGAATGAAATTATAGACATTCCCGACGAGGAACGTTCAGCCGTCGACGGAGAAGAAATAGAATCGGAAGAATTAATCACGCTGACCAAAGGATAACGGCGATGACAATAATCTCAGAGAAGGAAACGGAAACGGTCGATGTACAGGCACGGAAGCACACCATCTCTCTCCTCGTGGAAAATAAATTCGGTGCGTTCAACAGAATTGCCGGACTGTTTTCTGCTAAGGGATACAATATCGACAGCCTCACAGTCGGCCCGACGGAAGACGATTCGGTGTCCCGGATGACGATTGTGACGCGCGGCGATGATGGCGTGATCGAGCAGATCATCAAGCAGCTGAACAAACTCATCGATACGCTCAAAGTAACAGACCTTACATACGAAAGTTTTGTCGAGCGCGACCTTGCTCTCATCAAAGTGCAGACAACTCCCGAGACGCGTCCCGAGATCATGCAAATAGTCGAAATCTTTCGCGCAAAGATTATAGACATCAGCCCCAAAACGGCGACCATAGAAGCCGTCGGCGGCCAACAAAAGATCGATGCGATCATCAAAATGCTGAAACCGTTCGTCATCAAAGAAATGGCCCGCACCGGGAGAGTTGCATTGAAAAGAGAATTTCAAGGAGAAGTCGATTGAAGACGACCTCGGACGAAACAAACATCCGTATCAATTTTCCTTTGTATGACCCGCGTTTCGAGCACGATGCCTGCGGCACAGGGTTCGTTGCGAATATTTCGGGGCAGAAAAGCAACAAGATTCTCAAGCGGGCATTGCGGGCTGTTTGCAACGTTACACATCGGGGAGCGGTGGATGCGGATGCCCAGACGGGGGACGGTTCAGGAATATTGACGCAGGTGCCGGGAAAGTTTTTCCTTTCGGCGGTCCCGGAGTTATCTTCGCAAATCACCGGCGACTCCGATCTTGCAATCGGGATGTTGTTCATGCCGCACACGACCGAGCATTCGTTTGCCGCGTGCAAATCGGTCGTTGAGTCGGTCGTTCAAAGACGGGAACTGCGATTTCTCGGTTGGCGAATTGTCCCGACGGACTCGTCGTACCTTGGAGATAAGGCGGCCGCAACGCAGCCCAACATCCGTCAGGTGTTGATCGGAAAACCGCAACATCTCAGCGCGGCGGAGTTTGAACGAACGCTCTATATCACGCGTAGAGAGATTGAAAAGGAGATGAAGAATGCGGCCATCGAGAATTTTTATGCCGCTTCATTCTCAAGCAGGACAATCGTCTATAAAGGACTCGTGACCCCATTGGCACTCGATAAGTTCTATATCGATCTGCAGTCGCCCGAGTATGAAACTGCGCTTGCGATTTTCCATCAACGATTCAGCACGAATACGTTTCCGCGATGGGAGCTTGCCCATCCATTCCGTATGCTTGGACACAACGGTGAGATCAATACGATTCAGGGAAACAGAAATTGGACAAAGGCTCGCGAGGCGGAGTTGGAATCACCTTTCTGGAGAGACGATGTCGAATTTCTGAAGCCTATTCTTCAGCCGAATGCGAGCGACTCGGCAAATGTGGACAATGCCCTTGAAGCACTAACCCTTTCGGGGCGTGGAATCCTCCATTCAATGTTGATGCTTGTTCCCGAAGCGTGGAACTCATCATACCGTGTCGACCCGTCTGTCCGCGCTTTTTTCGAGTACCATGAATGCTTCAGCGAACCGTGGGACGGGCCGGCGGCGTTGATTTTCAGCGATGGGGTCACGGTTGCGGCATCTCTTGACCGCAACGGACTTCGTCCATGCAGGTATAAAATTACAAACGACGGCTTGATTGTCGTCGGCTCCGAAGTCGGACCGGTGGATATGGACGACGCGACGGTCGTAAAAAAGGGGAGGCTTGGTCCCGGCCAGATGATCGCCGTCGACACTGCTCGGGGCATCTTGTTGAAGGACCTCGATATCAAGCGGGAGCTTGCATCTCAAAGGCCGTACGCAAAATGGGTCAGCGAGAATTTAGTCCGCGCCCAGGAACACGTTCATCCGGATCTTTCGCCGAAGACTTCATTCTCCGCCGAAGAGACCTTGCGGCTGCAGCTATGTTTCGGTTACAGTTACGAAGAGCTCGGTCTCATTTTTCCGCCGATGATTGAAGAAGGGAAGGAGCCGGTGGGTTCGATGGGTGACGACGCTCCGCTTGCGGTGCTGTCGCGCCAGCCGAAACTGCTCTCTTCCTATTTCAAACAGCAGTTTGCTCAGGTAACAAACCCGCCGATCGATCCGATCAGAGAAAAATTAGTGATGTCGTTGACAGGCAAACTTGGGCTCCGGCGGAACTGGTTCGGTGAAACACCGGAACATGCCAAGCAGGTACAGATCAACAGCCCGTTTTTATTCGATTACGAACTCGATGCGCTTCGGTCGTTTGAGGATGAAGCGTTTCAGTCGGTTACGCTCTCAACATTGTTTCCTCTTGCGGACGGATTGAGCGGTGCGGAAAAAAGGCTGGAGGAATTATGTGCAGAAGCCGAGCGTGCGGCCGACGAAGGGAAATATCTCGTCGTTCTGAGCGACCGAGGCGTCGATGAACACAACGTCCCCCTGCCAATGCTCCTTGCGACGGGCGCAGTTCACAACCACCTCATTCGAACAAATAAGCGGCTGAGATTAAGCGTGGTGACGGAAACGGCAGAACCGCGGGACATCCATCATTTCGCGACACTGATAGGCTACGGCGTAAATGCGATCAACCCCTACCTTGCCCTGGAGACAATCCGGCGGCTTGTCGATATCCGTGCCGATAAGTCTCTCACGGTAGAGGTCGCCTTTAAGAATTTCAAGGTTGCAATCGAAAGCGGCATTTTGAAAATCATGTCGAAGATGGGGATCTCGTTGCTCGGAAGTTACCGGGGTGCGCAAATTTTTGAGGCGATCGGCATCGGCAAAAATGTTATCGACGAGTATTTTACCAATACGCCTTCACGAATCGGCGGAATCGGTTTAAAAGAAATTATTGACGAAGCGCTTATGCGCCATGCTGCGGCCTACGGTCAGCGGGATGCAAAGCTTACGGACCAGGGAATGTTCCGCTTCAAAAAGAACGGTGAGCTCCATGCATGGTCACCCGATGCTTTGCGGGCGATGCAGCAGCTCAGAAAATCCGGAAGCCAGGAGGACTACAAGCATTTATCGCGCGCCTTGAACGAACACGAGCCGGTAGCCCTCAAAGATTTGATGACATTTAAATCGAACCGGAAGCCTATTCCTTTGCGGGATGTGGAACCGGCGGAAGATATTATGAAACGCTTCACGACCGCAGCCATGTCCCTCGGGTCGTTATCACCCGAAGCGCATGAAACGATCGCGATCGCGATGAACCGTATTGGAGGCAAAAGCAATACAGGCGAAGGAGGAGAAGACCCTGCACGGTTTCGCGTTCGGCCCAACGGCGATTCGGCAAACAGCGCGATCAAACAAATTGCGTCTGCGCGTTTTGGAGTAACCGCGGAATATCTTGTCAGCGCCAAAGAAATAGAGATCAAGATGGCACAAGGCTCTAAGCCGGGGGAGGGAGGCCAGCTACCCGGGCACAAAGTATCAGAGCTGATCGCCCGTCTTCGCCGTGCAACGCCGGGCGTCCAATTAATCTCTCCGCCGCCACATCATGATATCTATAGTATAGAAGATCTTGCGCAATTGATTTACGATTTGAAACAGGTTAACCCGCGGGCAAAAATTTGCGTGAAGCTTGTGTCGGAAGCCGGCGTGGGGACGATTGCCGCGGGCGTGGCAAAAGCGCACGCGGACACCATTCTTATCAGCGGACATGAAGGGGGAACCGGTGCATCGCCGTTAAGCTCGGTGAAAAATTGCGGAAGCTGCTGGGAGCTTGGCGTCGCGGAAGCTCAGCAAGTCCTTGTGCTGAATGGATTGCGCAGCCGTGTCACGCTGCGGACTGATGGAGGAATGAAGACCGGGCGCGACATCGTGATCGCCGCAATGCTTGGAGCGGAAGAATACAATTTCGGAACAGCGACGCTTATTGCGATCGGTTGCCGGTATGTTCGCCAGTGCCATCTCAACACCTGCCCCGTCGGCATCGCGACGCAGGACGAGCAGCTCCGTACTCGCTTCGACGGAAAACCGGAAATGTTGATCAATTATTTTACGGCAGTGGCGAACGAAATCCGGGAAATTCTCGCTAAACTCGGTGTCACGTCGATCAACGAAATTATCGGAAGGACGGACTTGCTGAGCCAGGTGAAGATCGAGAATCATCCCAAAGCGAATACCATCGACCTTTCTTCAATCTTGTCTCCCCGCGACACGAGTAGTAAACAGCGACAACGGATCGAACCGCGTAAAGAAAAATCCGACTCGCCTCTCGACGATACGATCCTCCTTGATGTGAAAGATGCCATCAGGGAAAAGAGTTCGGTCGTCAAAAATTACAAAATCAATAATACAAACCGGTCTGTGGGAACCAAGCTTGCCGGTGAACTTGCGTATCTTTACGGGGACAAAGGATTGCCGGACGGTACGATTGAGTTGCGGTTCAACGGAAGCGCGGGCCAGAGTTTCGGCGCATTTCTTGTAAACGGAATCCGCATGATTCTTGTCGGCGAGGCGAACGATTATGTCGGCAAAGGAATGTGCGGCGGAGAGATCATGATCATGCCGCCGTTCGGGCGGGCCACCGCTGCGCAGGATGTCATTATCGGCAATACAGTCCTGTATGGCGCGACCGGCGGTACGCTGTATGCAAGCGGAAGAGCGGGCGAACGCTTTTGCGTCCGCAACAGCGGGGCGCTTGCGGTCGTTGAAGGTGTCGGTGATCATGGCTGCGAGTACATGACGAACGGGACTGTTGTCATTCTCGGCAGCACGGGGAAAAATTTCGGCGCCGGGATGACCGGCGGGATTGCATACGTTTTCGATGCCGACGGGAACTTCAAAGAGAGATATAATAAGCAGCTCGTTGGCTTGAGCCGGCTCGACAATGAAAAGGATGTTAAGTTTTTGCAGGCGGTCATCTATCGACACCTTGAATTGACCGACAGCCAGCGCGCCCGTGAAATACTGAATGGCTGGCAGGAATATTCGTACATGTTCTGGAAGGTGACGCCCTTTTCGAACCAGCGTAAAATTTCTGAAGTCAATAAAGCACTCGATGTTTCGAAAGAACAGGATGCAGAAGAAACAGCAGTGGACCAAAAACACTAACGGTAAAGGCAGCGACATATGGCAATAATAGATTTCGGCGGAGTCAAAGAAGAAGTTGTGACGAGAGAAGAATTCCCACTTTCAAAAGCAAAAGAGGTCTTAAAAAAGGAGGTCGTCGCGATTCTCGGCTACGGCCCGCAAGGCTATGGGCAGTCGTTGAACATGCGCGATGCGGGCATCAGCGTCATCGTCGGCCAACGAAAAGGGGGCAAGGGGTGGGACGATGCGGTCAAAGACGGCTGGGTTGAAGGGAAAACTCTCTTCCCGAGAGATAGAAGACGCCGTCGACAAAGCAACGATCATCCAGTATTTGCTTTCGGATGCCGGGCAAAAAGAGCAATGGCCACTCGTCAAGAAACATTTGAAAAAAGGACAAGCGCTCTATTTTTCCCACGGCTTTTCGATCGTTTTCAAAGATCAAACAAACGTTATTCCTCCGCCGAATGTTGATGTTGTCCTTGTTGCGCCGAAAGGTTCCGGAAGAACGGTTCGTTCCAACTATCTCGCCGGAAGCGGAATCAACGCAAGCTTTGCAGTCTATCAGGATGCCACAGGACATGCGCGTGAGCGCGCTCTTGCTTGCGGCATTGCGATCGGTTCCGGCTATCTGTTCCCGACAACGTTCGAACAGGAAGTGATCAGCGACCTCACCGGCGAGCGGGGCGTGCTGATGGGGGCTATTGCGGGCATCATGAAAGCACAGTATGATGTGCTTCGCAAAATGGGGCATACGCCGAGCGAAGCATTCAACGAAACCGTCGAAGAGGCAACACAGAGTTTATACCCGCTCGTCGGAGCCCATGGCATGGATTGGATGTTTGCTGCATGCAGTACGACGGCCCAGCGGGGCGCCCTCGACTGGTCGAAAAAATTTGAAGCAATAACAAAACCGTTGTTTGAACTTCTCTATCGCGATGTTCAGCAAGGCGTGGAAACGCGGCGAGTGCTTGATACGTGCGGTGCGCCCGACTACCGCGAGAAACTGACAAAAGAATTGGACGAGTGGAAGAATTCCGAAATGTGGAAGGCGGGGGCGGCGGTGCGAAGCTTGAGGCCGGAGAATTGGAAAAAGTAGGAGGACAATTAAGAATTAAGAATTAAAAATTGCGATAGATGATCTTTAGATTCTTATAATTCTTGATTTTTAATTTTACCGAGAGAGTCTATTATGAAAGAAAAGATCTTCATATACGACACAACGCTTCGCGATGGCACACAGGGAGAAGAAGTCGCCTTTTCTGCGGACGATAAAGTGAAGATCGCGAAGCGGCTCGACGCGTTCGGCATCGATTACATCGAAGGAGGGTGGCCGGGCTCAAACCCGAAGGATATGGAATTTTTCGAGTTGGCAAAAAATGTCCGCTTCACACATGCAAAACTCGCCGCATTCGGAAGCACGCGAAGGGTAAAAAATCCAGTGCAGGACGATGCCAACATCAAAGCGCTGCTCGACGCACAAACCCCCGTCGTTACAATCTTCGGGAAAACCTGGTTGCTGCATGTGAAGGCCGCTTTACAGATATCCGAAGAAGAGAATCTTGAGATCATCGAAGACTCTGTACGCTATCTCAAAAAGAATGGCAAAGAGGTCGTTTATGACGCCGAGCATTTTTTCGACGGATATAAATCGGACAAAGCATACGCTCTCAAAACATTACATGCCGCCGAACGAGCCGGTGCCGACGTTATCGTGTTGTGTGATACGAACGGCGGAACGATGCCGGACGAAATTGCAGAAATCGTGCGAGATGTGAAGCCTCGGGTGGCGGTTCCTCTCGGCATCCACACACACAACGACTCGGAAGTTGCCGTCGCAAACGCTCTCACCGCAGTTGAAAATGGATGTGTTCATGTCCAGGGCACAATTAACGGCTACGGTGAACGATGCGGCAATGCAAACCTGTGTTCTATTATTCCCAACCTCCAGCTGAAACTGAACTATTGCTGTGTAGGAGATGAAAAGCTGAAATCCCTTACCGAACTTTCGCATTATGTCAGTGAGCTTGCAAATTTAACGCACAGAAAAAATCTGGCGTACGTCGGTGAAAGTGCATTTGCACATAAAGGGGGAGTTCATGTAAGCGCCGTGATGAAGAATCCGGAGACCTACGAGCACACCAGCCCTGAAAATGTCGGCAATGTACGCCGTGTGCTCGTGTCGGACCTGTCGGGGAGGAGCAACATCCTGTACAAGGCGAAAGAACTGGGCATCAACATCGACGATAAGTCGCCGACCGTTCAGAACATCGTGGACGACCTCAAAGAAATGGAACATTACGGCTATCAGTACGAAGACGCCGAAGGTTCGTTTGAATTGCTTGTCAAGAAGAGGACAAAAGAATTCAAAGAATTTTTTGAGCTGGAAGGATTCAAAGTCATCATTCACAAGGAATCGTACGAAGCGCAGCCGCATTCGGAAGCTATCATCAAAGTAAGGGTAGGGGATCAATCGGAGCTTGCCGCTGCGGAAGGAATCGGGCCGGTGAACGCGCTCGACCGAGCGCTGCGGAAAGCGCTTGAACGATTCTACCCGCAATTATCACAGATTAAATTGACGGACTACAAAGTGCGCGTGCTCGACAGTAAAAGTGCCACCGCCGCGAAAGTTCGCGTGCTGATCGAAACGCAAAACGGAAGTGCGTCGTGGAACACCGTCGGCGTTTCGCCCGATGTTATCGAAGCGAGTTGGAAAGCGCTCGTCGACAGCCTGAGTTTTCACCTGCTGAAGAGTCAGAAGTAACACAGGAATTGCGTTGTGAAATCATTGTTCGAAGTTAAATTTAATAGACGAAAAGCAAAATGATTATTGTCATGAAGCCCGGCGCGACAAAGGCCGAATTCAACCACATCATCGAAAAAATAAAAGAATACGGCTTTCAAGCGCATCCGATCGTGGGAACCGAGCGGACCGTCATAGGATGTATCGGCGACGAGCGGAGCAAGACCCAGTTGCAATCTCTCGAGGTCGCCCCCGGCGTGGAAAGTGTTATGCCGATCCTCAAACCGTTTAAACTCGCCAGCAAGGAAATGCGGAAAGAGAGAACGGTTGTCAAGGTGGGCAAGTATTCGATCGGCGGCTCGCAGTTCGTCGTCATGGCAGGGCCGTGTTCCGTAGAGACCCGGGAACAAATTCTGAAAAGTGCCGAGGTGGTGAAGAAAGCGGGAGCCCAGGTGCTTCGCGGCGGGGCGTTCAAGCCGAGAACTTCACCGTACAGCTTTCAAGGGCTCGAAGAAGAAGGGCTGAAACTTCTTGCCGAGGCGCGGGAAAAAACCGGGATGCCGTTCGTCACCGAAGTCATTACTCCAACCGACGTCGCGCTTATTGCGGAGTATGCCGACATGCTTCAAATCGGTGCACGTAACATGCAGAATTTTGCACTTCTCAAAGAAGTTGGAAGAATTAAAAAACCCATCCTGCTGAAACGTGGAATGTCGAACACGGTGAAAGAATTGTTGATGTCTGCAGAGTACATCATGTCGCAGGGAAATTACAACGTTGTCTTATGCGAGCGGGGCATCCGGACATTCGAAGACTACACGCGAAATACCTGCGATCTCTCCGCTGTTCCGGCGGTGAAAGAGCTGAGCCATCTCCCCGTTATTGTCGACCCAAGCCATGGAACGGGAGTGCGCAGCCTGATTGCACCACTCTCGAAAGCTGCGGTTGCCGTTGGTGCGGATGGTCTTATCATCGAAGTCCATCCAAATCCCGGAAGAGGCATACTCCGACGGGGCACAATCGCTGATGCCGAAGCAATTCGAGAAGTTGATGGAGGAAGTGAAGAAGTATTTACCGCTGGAAGGAAAACATTTGTAGGTTTCAGTGATCAATAATCAATGAATCAGTAGTTAGTAGAAAAATGTGCTTCTGTTCACTGATTACTGTAATGATAATCGCGATTTAACACCAAGAGGATAGCATGAACAACAGAATCTATATTTTCGACACTACACTGCGCGACGGCGAACAGTCTCCCGGTTGTAGCATGAACTTTGAGGAAAAAATCCGTATGGCGCGGCAGTTAGAGCGGCTGCAGGTAGATGTTATGGAAGCAGGATTTCCCGTTGCGTCCGAAGGAGACTTTGAATCGGTGCGGGAAATTGCAAAGCAAGTACGAGGCTGTTCCGTCGCAGCGTTGAGCCGGACAACAATCGCTGATATTGACTGCGCCTGGAAAGCATTGCAATACGCAGCGAAACCGCGCATTCACACCTTCATTGCAACCTCGGATATTCATCTTAAATACAAATTGAAAAAAAGCCGCGAGCAGGTTCTTGACGATGCAGTGAAAGCGGTTCGTCACGCGAAGTCGTTATGCGAGGATGTTGAATTTTCGTGCGAGGATGGTTCGCGCACCGACATTGACTATGTGTGTCAAATTCTTGAAGCCGTCATTGCCGAAGGGGCAACGGTCGTGAACATTCCCGATACGGTCGGGTTATGCAATTCCCGATGAGTACGGAAAAATGATCCGCACCATTATCGATAAAGTGCCGAATATTGGAAAGGCAATTGTCAGCGTGCATTGCCATGACGACCTCGGGCTTGCAGTCGCGAATTCGCTTTCGGGCGTTCTCAACGGCGCACGGCAGGTGGAATGTACCATCAACGGGATCGGCGAACGTGCGGGCAACGCCTCGCTCGAAGAAATTGCAATGGCTATCCGCACACGACATGAAAAAATGGGCGTTGAGACAAACATCAACACGGAAGAAATTTTTAAGTCGAGCCGGCTGCTGACAACGCTGACCGGGATGCATATTCAGCGCAATAAGGCGATCGTCGGCGAGAATGCGTTTGCCCACGAAGCCGGAATTCATCAGGACGGAATGTTGAAAAATGCGATCACCTATGAAATCATGACCCCGCAAACTGTCGGCATCAAACACAGCACGCTGGTTCTCGGCAAGCATTCCGGCCGCCACGCGTTGAAGCAGCGCTACACTGAACTCGGTTACGAGTTGACACAGGAAGAGCTTGATGCCGTGTACAAACTTTTCACAAGAATCGCCGATGAAAAAAAGGAAATTTTCGACGATGATCTGATCGCAATTTTGCAGGATGAAATCTCATCGATGAAATCGCTCTATTCGTTAGAGAACCTTCAGGTCACGAGCGGCCTGAACGTTGTGCCAACCGCGATGGTGGGGCTGAAGAGAAATGATGAGATCGTCCAGGATTCAGCGACGGGGGACGGCCCAGTGGACGCCGCGTATCGCGCCATCGAGCGCATCACCGGCATCAGCGGGCAATTACTCGATTACTCGATCAAATCGGTTTCTTGGGGACACGACGCGATCGGCGAGGTCTTTGTGAAAATTGCGATCGACGGCTTTGTCTTTAATGGCCGGTCCGCCAGCACCGATGTCATTACCGGATCGGTAAAAGCGTACCTCAACGCGATCAATCACGCGGCGACAGCGCGTTTCAGACGTCAACAGAACGAGGAGCTAAGGGCAGCATCTGCTTCAGTGTAACAATGATCAATGATCAATCATCAATCAACAATCAACAATTCACAATCAAGGAAAGGATCATTGAACAAAACCGATAACTGATCATTGTTCACTGATCATTGAAAACTATGGGCATGACGATAACTGAAAAAATCTTAGCACGGCGGTCGGGGAAGAAAGAAGCAAAGCCCGGGGACAATGTGTGGGTTGATGTCGACGTGCTGATGACCCACGACGTTTGCGGGCCGGGGACGTTCGGAATTTTCAAGCGGGAGTTCGGCCCCAATGCGAAAGTATGGGATAGGGAAAAAGTCGTCGTGATTCCCGACCATTATATTTTCACCGCCGATACCCATGCCCATCGCAATGTCGACATCCTCCGCGATTTTGTGAAAGAACAAAATCTCCCGCACTTCTTCGACGTTCATACGCCGCGCTATAAAGGCGTTTGCCACATCGCGATGCCCGAAGAGGGTTTCACGCGGCCCGGCGAGGTTCTTTTTGGGACCGATTCACATACGTGCACGGCCGGAGCGTTTGGGGAATTTGCAACAGGCATCGGCAACACGGACGCGGCGTTCATTCTCGGGACGGGAAAATTGTGGGTAAAAGTACCCGAGACAATGAAGTTTGTTTTCGAAGGAGAACTTCCGCCGTATTTGATGGCGAAGGACCTCATTCTTGCCGTCATCGGAAAAATTGGTGTTGACGGTGCAACGTACCGTACAATGGATTTCGGCGGCGATACGATTGACCGCATGGATATGGAAGCGCGGATGACGTTGTGTAATATGGTGATCGAAGCGGGAGGGAAAAACGGCGTGTGCGCTCCCGACAAAACAACGACGGATTTTGTCAGCGCACGCACAAAGGTTAAGTTTGAAAACTTTTACAACGATGCCGATGCAAAGTATCACAGCGTGCATCGATTTAAAGTAAAGGAGATAGAGCCGCTTGTCGCGAAACCGCATTCCCCGGACAACAAAGCTAAAGTAAGCGAAGTTGCAGGAACGAAGCTCGACCGTGCATATATTGGCTCGTGTACCGGAGGGAAAATTACCGACTTCATCGCGGCCGCCCAGACGATGTACGGTGAGAAAGTAAAAATAGACACCTTTGTTGTGCCGGCGACAACTGAAGTGGCGCGCTTGATGAAGGCGACCAAAGTCAAAGATAAAACCGTGTGGCAGGTTCTTGAAGAAGCCGGATGCAGAATCGGCGATGCCTCGTGCGCTGCGTGTCTCGGCGGACCGTCCGACACATTCGGAAGACTTAATGGCGTTGAAGTCTGCATTTCGTCGACGAACAGAAATTTTCCGGGAAGGATGGGGTCGAAAAAATCGCAGGTGTATCTGGCGTCGCCGTACACCGTCGCCGCTTCTGCGCTGACCGGAGTCATTACGAACCCGAAGCAATTTTTTAACTAAGGTTTGTAGCCGGCCGTGCTGCTGAAATTTTTACTACTCAGGTTAAAGTCTGCCTGAGTTTTGTTTTTCATTAGTACTCAAAAGAGAATTTACATGGAGTGACACGGAGGTTCACAGAGTTACTCAGAGCAATAAAGGAGATATGAAAGGGGGAAGGTGAAATGGAACAGCTCAATATACTTTCGGGGAGGATTATTGGCGCGGCAATAGAAGTACATAAACATCTGGGACCCGGTCTTTTGGAATCCGTATATGAAGAATGTTTGAATTATGAGCTTGTAAAAAATGGCTTGTCGGTCAGGCGGCAGGAGCCCGTTCCAATTTTGTATAAAGAGGTTAAACTTGAGTTCGGCTATCGAATCGATATTCTTGTTGAGAACCTAGTTGTAGTGGAATTGAAAGCAGTTGACACTTTACTTCCGATTCATGAAGCTCAGGTTCTTACCTATATGAAATTTGCGCAGAAGAGGCTCGGCTTGTTAATCAACTTTAATGTCACGCTTTTAAAAAATGGGCTACGAAGATTCATATTCTAGCCTCTGTGTCACTCTGTGCCTTCACTGTGTCACTCTGTGAAATTCTTTTTTCCCAAAGAAAGTATGCCTCGCCGAACATCAACAAAACAAGACAAACCCCTTCGAAAAAACATTCGTCTGCTCGGCAATCTGCTCGGCCAGGTTATTGAGGAGCAAGAAGGCCGCCGGCTGTTCGAACTGGAAGAGCAAATCCGGCTGACATCGAAGCAGCTCCGTCAGCGCTTCAATCCGTCAAACCAGCTCATCGTGGAGCGATTAGTGCGGGCTATGGATCCCGCGGACATGGCACGAATAGTCAGAGCGTTTGCAGCGTACTTCCAGCTGACGAATACCGCAGAGCAACATTACCGTATTCAACGGCAGCGAAAGTACTTGTTGGAGCACCCGGTCGGCGGATATCCCGGCTCCCCTCAGCACACGTTTGAGCAACTGAAGAAGCTTGGCGTTGAGGAAAAAGAGATTGCCAGCCTCTTTTCACGTCTGTTAATCATCCCTGTCTTTACCGCTCATCCCACTGAAGCGACGCGGAGGACGATCCTTGAAAAGCACTCACGGATATGGAAATTGCTGGAGGAATTTGACCATAATAACGTGACGGTAACGGAGCGTTCCGCCATGGAGCTCGAGATCAAGCGGCACATTACGAGCCTCTGGCAAACAGAAGAAACGCGCTCGTACAATATTTCTGTTCTCGATGAAGTGTACAACGGGCTCTACTATTTCCGCAATGTGCTGTACACAACAGTTCCAAAATTTTACCGCGACCTGGAACACTCGATAACGGCGGTATATCCTGATTGGAAATCGCCGATTCCTTCCTTTCTGAAGTTCGGATCGTGGATCGGCGGCGACCGCGACGGGAATCCTTTCGTAACGGCAGACGCGACATGGAAAACACTGCAGCGCCAGTCTAAAACGATTCTCGATCTGCATCTTCGTGCCGTCGACGAGCTTTTTGTGGAATACAGCGAGTCGGCAAAAGTTGTCGGCCGAAGCGATGAGCTGCTTCAATCGATACGCGACGATAAAACGATGCTGGGAAAACCGGCTCAAGTGCGCAATGACGACGAAGTATACCGGGTAAAGCTGGCGTATATTTACCGGCGGCTCCAGTTCAGGATTCAATACGCAGAGGACGATGCGTCTCATGCCGAGTTGATGTATCATTCGTCGTCCGAGCTTCTCAACGATTTGTATGTCCTTGACAGGAGCCTTCGTTCACATAAAGGGGACCTCCAAGCGAACGGCTTGTTAAAGGATCTCATTCGCAACGTCGAGACATTTGGCTTTCATCTCGCCACCCTCGATATCCGTCAACATCGATCGGTTCACACGGATACCATCGCGGAATTATCATCACAGCGCGGTATCGGATATGCGACACTGAACAGCGAAATGCGTGAGCGCTGGCTCACTGAGGAATTATTGAAAGAGGGTGTCCCCTCGTTTGACGAATCGAAACTTTCTGCAATGAGCGTAGAGACGCTCGCAGTATTCCGAAAAATAAAACGTGCGCAGACGGAGATTGATGAACATGCAGTCCGGTCATACGTTATCAGCATGACGGCATCCGCCGCCGACGTGCTGGAGGTGCTCTACTTGATGAAGTGCACGGGACTCTTCTCGACCGGTTTACGGCAAACCGCAAGCTCCCTTGACATCGTTCCGTTGTTTGAGACGACAAAAGACCTCGATGCCGCGCCGGGGACAATGGAGCGATTATACCATAACGATGCCTATGACCGCCACCTCGAAAGCCGGGGGCGGCGACAGGAAATTATGATAGGCTACTCGGACAGCACCAAAGAAGGGGGAATCGTTAGCTCACACTGGTCGCTGTATAAAGCACAGCGTCACCTGACAAAAGTGTCGCAACTTGCGGACGTCGATTGGATTTTCTTTCACGGCAGGGGTGGAACGGTGGGGCGCGGAGGGGGACCGGAGTACGAGGCAATTCTTTCTCAGCCCCCGCACTCGTTGAATGCGAAAATTAAAATCACGGAACAGGGGGAAGTTATTTCTTTGAAATACGCTCATCCGGCTATTGCACAGCGCTCACTCGAGCTGACAACGTCCGCGATGTTGATGGGAAATATACCGAGTGCACGGCTCGACCCGGAGTTCGATAAAAACCGCACCCGTTGGTTTGAGGCGATGGACGAGATCGCCGAGCAGAGTCATACAGCGTACCGCTGTACGGTGTACGGGGAAAAAGAGTTTGTAAAATATTTCGCACAGGCTACCCCGATCGAGGAAATTATGAAGCTGCAAATCGGGTCGCGCCCTGCGAAACGCATCGAGACCGAGCGCATCGAAGACCTTCGCGCGATTCCGTGGACGTTCGGTTGGATGCAAAGCCGTCACGTCCTTCCGGGGTGGCTCGGGGCGGGGGCGGGTTTGAAAAAATACCTGTTTGCCGACTCGTCTACGCTCGACACAAAAAGGCTGAAATTATTGCGGCAGATGTACCGTCGATGGCAAACATTCCGGTCGCTCATCGATAACATGCAGATGATTCTTGCAAAGGGGGATTTCACGATTGCAAAAGAATATGCATCGCTTGTGGTGCCAAAAGAATTAGGCGAAAGAATCTATGGAAACCTGAAATCGCAATTCGAGACAACACAAAAGATGATCCTGCTTATCACCGACCAAAAGGAAATACTCGAGAACAATGAAATGTTGCAACGATCGATCCAACTGCGAAACCCCTACGTTGACCCGCTGAGCTATATTCAAATCGAGCTCTTGCGGCGACTGCACCAGAAAAATCTTTCGGAAACGGATCAAAATGACGTCGAGCAGGCGATTTTCTTGAGCATCAACGGGATCGCAGCAGGGTTGAGGAACACGGGTTAAAAATCGTACGTCGGCACTATTCAGGAAGTGTTGATTCTTCGTTCAAACTAAAGGATATTATGCCGTGAGAAACAGGGAACGAAAAATGGTTGGTATAAACACCGCTTTCGCGGGCCTTGTCTTCGTTCTTCTTTTTTCAGGACAGACTCTTGACCGCGATGCATTACCAGCGAAAGGAGAAACGGCAATGGATATCACTGTCAGTAGCACAGCTTTTAAAGAAGGAGAAGTAATTCCACAAAAATATACATGCGACGGCGAAAATGTCTCCCCGCCGCTTGAATGGTCGGGGGTTCCGAAGGGGACAAAAAGCCTCGCACTTATTGCGGACGACCCGGACGCGCCACGCGGGACATGGGTGCACTGGGTGCTCTTCAATATTCCTTCCAACGTGAATGGGCTTTCGGAAAACATCCCGCGGCACTCGACACTGAAGAATGGATCTCGGCAAGGCATAAACGATTCCCGGGAACTCGGTTATGATGGCCCGTGCCCGCCGGGGGGAACGCATCGGTACTATTTCAAACTCTACGCACTTGATGTCGGACTTTCGTTGGAATCAGGTGCAACGAAAGCGCAATTGCTGAAAGCAATGGAAGGGCATATTCTTGGAGAGGGACAGGTGATGGGAAAATATAAAAGATAATTAAGAATATGAATTAAGAATTATGAATTAAGAATTATGAATTATGAATTGAGAGAAGATTCATTCTGATGCGAAATCTTTTTTCGTGATTCACCATGTGTCATTTTCGATGGATGGGAATATGCATCTGCGCACAAAATATTTGCTGACGGCTGGGGCTGCGTGTTGTCTATTTTTTATTCTTGGAGCGTTTGTCGAAGAGCGCGTATCGTCGTCTGTAACCCGCGACGCCGTTGCAAGTGCGGAGAAATTGTTCGGGCTGAATTTCACCGATGTGAAACGGGATTCGATGCTCGACGGACTGAAAGACCAGCTGGCCAGTTATCAAAATATCAGAAAAGTCGAGCTGGCAAACAGCATTCCGCCCGCGATGACGTTCAACCCGATTCCTCTCGGAATGAAATTTGAATCAGTACGAAAAAAATTTGCTGCAAGCCCCGCAGGGAATGTTACCGTGCCGGCCAATTTCGAAGACCTCGCGTTTTATTCCGTAGGGCAACTTGCCGAGTTGATCAGGACCAGGAAAGTAACGTCGGTGCAGTTGACAACAATGTATCTGAACCGATTGAAGAAGTACAGCCCCAAGCTGTTCTGTGTCATTACGCTTACGGAAGATCTGGCAATGAAGCAGGCAAAACAGGCCGATGCCGAGATCGCAGCGGGAAAATATCGCGGTCCGCTTCACGGAATTCCCTTCGGCGTCAAGGATTTGCTCTCGACGAAAACGTACAAAACAACATGGGGAGCACCGCCGTTCAAGGACCAGATGATCGACGAGGATGCTGACCGTCGTAAAAAAATTGGAACAGGCCGGGGCCGTTCTGGTCGCGAAGCTTTCAATGGGGGAACTTGCCATGGACGATGTGTGGTACGGCGGAATGACCCGCAATCCTTGGAACTATAAAGAAGGCTCGAGCGGATCTTCCGCGGGCTCAGCTTCTGCAACCTCTGCCGGGCTGGTCGCCTTCGCTATCGGGACGGAGACGTGGGGGTCAATTGTTTCTCCCTCCTCCGTGTGCGGGACGACGGGGCTGCGGCCGACCTATGGGCGCGTGAGCAGAGCAGGGGCAATGGCGCTTGCATGGTCGATGGATAAGATCGGGCCGATTTGCAGGACGGTTGAAGATTGTGCGCTGGTGTTCAACGCCATCTACGGACCTGATAAAAAAGACCAAACATTGTATGATCTCCCGTTCAACTATAATCCAAAAATTTCGTTGAGCGGTTTAAAAATCGGATATTTGAAGAATGATTTCGACAGCGTAAAGACAAACCGGGAAAACAACGATTCATCGTTTGCAGTGCTGCGAAGATTGGGAGCAAAGCTTATTCCGGTGACCCTTCCAGCGCTTCCTATCAGCGACCTTTCCATTATTCTCAGCGCTGAAGCGGGGGCCGCTTTTGACGACTTGACGCGAAGCGGCAGAGATAGCCTGCTTGTGCGGCAGGCTAAATACGCATGGCCGAACGTCTTTCGAACGTCGCGATTTATTCCCGCCGTTGAATACATCCAGGCGAACCGCGTTCGGTACCTGGCTATTCAAGAGATGGCGAAGCTGATGAGTAAGGTGGACGTGATCGTTGCGCCGCCGTTTGATGGCGACAATTCGCTTCTCACAAATCTTACCGGGCACCCGTGCGTTGTTGTCCCGAACGGATTCTCGAAGGAAGGGACACCGACGAGCATCACCTTCCTCGGAAAATTGTTTGATGAAGCGACGCTTCTTGCGGTCGCAAAGCAGTACCAGGATGCAACAGACTTTCACCTCAAACATCCGAAGCTGGAAGAATAGGCGTGAAGAGAAAGAATATTTCGAGCGGAACCCCATGGGAACCGATTGTCGGGTACTCGAGGGCAGTCCGAATCGGTAACAAGGTTTTTGTATCGGGAACGACTGCAACGGATGCAGACGGGAAAGTTGTCGGCCCCGGCGATGCTTACGCTCAAGCGGTTCAGTCAATCAGGAACATTGAATCAGCGTTGAAGCAAGCGGGGGCGAGCTTGAACGATGTTGTGCGGACGCGAATGTTTGTCGTCAATATCGGCGATTGGGAAAAAATCGGCAGAGCGCATGGAGAATTCTTCAAGAATATCCGCCCGGCCGCGAGTATGGTTGAAGTGCAGAGGCTTATCTCACCGGAAATGCTGGTGGAGATTGAAGCCGATGCAATCGTTGAAAAGAGAAAGAAAAAATGAAAGAGCGATGCGTTTGGAGCGGAACGGATCCGCTTTATATCGAATACCACGACAAAGAATGGGGTGTACCCGTTCATGACGACAGGAAATTGTTCGAAATGCTCATCCTTGAAGGAGCCCAGGCGGGTTTGAGCTGGATAACGATTTTGAGGAAACGCGAAAACTACAGGAAGGCATTCGATAATTTTGATCCCAAAAAAATTGCCCGGTATGACCGAAGAAAAGTCAAATCCCTTCTCAGCAATGAAGGAATTGTCCGAAATAGGCTTAAGATCGCCGCGACTATCGGCAATGCAAAAGCATTTTTGGATATCCAAAAAGAGTTTGGAAGCTTTGATGCTTATGTGTGGAAGTTTGTCGGCGGGAAAGCAAAGCACAACAAGCCCAAAAGCCTTAAAGAGGTTCCAGCGAAAACGGCAGAATCGGATGCTATGAGCAAAGATCTAAAGATGCGTGGATTTAGCTTTGTCGGATCGACCATCTGTTATGCATTTATGCAGGCGGTCGGCATGGTGGATGACCACACTACAAATTGTTTTCGAAAACAACCTATCACACAACATTTTATCAAATAACGTATGAAAAACACTATCACCGGAAAAGCATTTGTCCTCGGGAACGATATCGACACCGATCAAATTATCCCCGCCGTTCATTTGGTCTACAAACTCGACGACCCGGAGGAAAAGAAAAACTTTGGTCGGTATGCATTGTCGGGAGTGCCGATCGAGGCCTCCGGTTTGCCTGCGGGAAACATCCCGTTTATCAAAGAGGGAAAGTGGCAATCGGACTATAAGATCATTGTCGCCGGAAAAAATTTTGGCTGCGGTTCGTCGCGCGAACATGCGCCCGTTGCGCTGGACATCGCCGGGATCGAGGCAGTCGTTGCCGAATCGTATGCGCGTATTTTTTACAGAAACGCTATCGACGGGGGCTTTGTCGCGCCGTTTGAGACGAACAAACATCTTTACCAGGAAATAAAAACAGGCGATGAATTGCTCCTCGACACGTCGAAAGGAATATTGACGAATTCTACCCGGCAGGTCGTCTATCAACTGAACCCACTTGGCGATATTGAAGGAATACTTCGCGCCGGCGGGATTTTTTCCTATGCCCGGCAATCCGGGATGCTGAAGGAGCGATAACGTGGAACAGAAAAAAGAGCAGACATTTGTGACGAACGAGGAAGCATCGACCCGCGGAGAGAAAATCAGCCTCAACCGGGCCATTGCCATCATCGGAGCGGGAAATATGGGAACATCGCTGCTTCGCGGAATATTGAACGCGAAGCTTGCCCCCCACGATAAAATTATCGCGAGCGGAACCCATTCCGCGAAACTGGAAAAGCTCGGGTCGAAATGGAAAATAAATCACACGCTCGACAACGTGCAAGCAGCGCGATTTGCCGACATCATCATGCTGTGTGTGAAGCCGTACACGATCGGTAAAGTTCTCGATGAAATACAATCGGTTTTGCGCGAAGACCAAATGCTGATCTCCATCGCAGCCGGCGTGACGATCGATTCGATCCTTCAGCGAACCGGGAAAAACAACCCGATCGTCCGTGCAATGCCGAACATTGCTTCCACGGTTGACGAAGGAGCCACCGCCGTCTCCTTCGGGAGTTTTGTGACCGAAGAGCAGCAGCGCATCGCGATTTCAATATTTGAAGCAGTCGGCGAGGTCGTCGTCGTCGAAGAGTCACAGCTCGATGCCGTGACGGGATTGAGCGGCAGCGGTCCCGCGTATATCTATATGGTCATTGAAGCGTTGATCGACGGCGGGGTAAAAATGGGGTTGCCCCGGGACGTTGCAACGAAACTTGCCGTTCAAACAGTGCTCGGCTCAGCAAAGCTCGTCAAAGAATCGAACCTTCATCCTGCAATTTTGCGCGACCAGGTCACAACCCCCGGCGGAACGGCAATCAATGCCGTGCACGAGCTTGAGTCCCACGGACTTCGCTCGATGCTCATCAATGCTGTTGCAACGGCAACGAATCGGTCGAAAGAATTGAGCGAGATGATCAATAAGTGAAAAGTTGAAAGTTCAAAGTTAAAGAACGCGCAAACTCATTATCACATTCGATGGAAAGTAGAATTCTGTGTACACTATTACAGTAATACCCGGTGATGGAATCGGACGAGAAGTTGTTGCGGGCGGAGTTAAAATTTTAGAGACAATTTCTAAAAAGTACGGACATCAATTCACGTTCACACAAGCGCTTGCCGGCGGGGCGGCGTTGGATGCCGTCGGGATTCCGCTGCCGGAAGAGACGCTGTCGAGTTGTCGGGCGAGCGACGCTGTGCTTCTTGGCGCCGTTGGCGGACCGAAGTGGGATAATAATCCTCCGCATTTGAAGCCCGAACAAGCTCTGCTGGGACTTCGGAAAAGTCTTGGGCTCTATGCCAATATCCGCCCGGCAAAAATATTCTCTGCTCTCATCGGGGCTTCAGCGCTGAAGCGGGATGTGATTGAAGGAGTCGATATTGTCGTTGTTCGCGAGCTGACCGGTGGAATCTATTTTGGAACCCCGCGCGGCATCGAGACGAAAAACGGCGAGCTGAGTGCGACCAATACGCTCGTTTATTCCGAATCTGAAATCCGGCGCATTGCAAAAAGTGCGTTTGAAATTGCCCTCAAGAGACGAAAGAAAGTTTGTTCTGTTGACAAGGCCAACATCCTCGAAACGTCTCAGCTTTGGCGAAAGACGGTGACGGCCGTTGCAGAAAACTATCGTGACGTAGAACTCTCCCACATGTATGTCGACAACTGCGCAATGCAGCTTGTTCGTAATCCCAGACAATTCGATGTGATCGTCACGGAAAATATGTTCGGCGATATTCTGAGCGACGAAGCGGCGATGCTCACCGGTTCAATCGGCATGCTTGCCTCGGCGAGCCTGGGGGGAAAGGTAGCGCTGTACGAGCCCGTTCACGGCAGCGCCCCCGATATCGCCGGACAGGATAAGGCAAATCCTATCGCCACGATCTCATCGGTTGCCATGATGCTCCGGTATTCGTTCAACCTCCAAAAAGAGGCCGACGACATTGAGTCTGCAATTGAAAAAGTCCTTGATAATGGATACCGAACTCCCGATATTATGACGGAGAATTCAAAACGTATCGGGACAAAAGAGATGGCGGAACGGCTCTGTTCCGCAATATTGACACCATGAACACAACAACGACAATAACTACGACCACGCATCCGACGCCCGGCGTCCGAGCGCTTTCGTGTGTATAAATTTTCCATCAACCTCACGAAGCCTCGAAGAACACTCGAGGCTTTTTTGTTTTAGGGATTTCGCATCATGATCACAATGAAATTTGGCGGCACTTCTGTCGGCGATCTTCAGCGGCTCCAGGAAGTTGCTGCGATTGTTCACTCGTATTTACCCCAACGGCCCGTGGTCGTTGCCTCGGCAATGGCCGGGGTAACCAATACACTCCTCGATACGGCTCAACTCGCCGTTCAACGCGATACCGACCGGGTGAAAAAAAACATCGAGGCTTTAAAAGAGAAGCATCTCGATATTGCGAACACGTTATTGAAACACGCAGTCCGGCACAAAGAGTTAATCCATCGTCATTCACAGCTTATGGACGAATTGACGAACCTCTACCGCGGTGTCAGTTTATTGAAGGAACTGAGCGTGCGTTCGCTCGATGCCATTGCGTCGTTCGGCGAGATTCTTTCGTGTCTACAGCTCGCCGCGATATTGAGCGACCATGATATGACGGCTGAATTCGTGGACGCAAGGACAATTATTCGTACCGACAGTCATTTTGGAGAGGCAACGGTTGACTTTTCCGTGACGAACGAAAACATCAGAAAAACCCTCCAGCCGTTGATCGAGAAAAATATCGTGCCGGTCGTGACCGGATTCATCGGAAGCACCGAGGACGGTTTGACCACCACGCTCGGCCGCAGCGGCTCTGATTACACCGGATCGATTGTCGGTGCTGCGCTCGACAGCGAGGAAATTTGGATATGGACCGATGTCGACGGGGTGATGACCGCCGACCCGCGGCATGTGAAGGGGGCAAAAGTGCTGTCGGAGATCTCATACCGCGAAGCCGCAGAAATGTCCTACTTCGGCGCAAAAGTCATCCACCCGAAGACGATGATGCCTGCCATCGAAAAAAATATTCCGATCAGGATAAAAAATACATTCAATCCATCACATCCGGGGACGTTGATTTCGCAGTCCACAAAGTCGGTTGAACGGTTTGTGAAAAACATTACGTCCATCGACAATCTGAGCCTCGTTTCGATCGAAGGGAATGGCATGGTCGGAGTTCCCGGGATCTCCGCGCGAATATTCTCTGCGCTCGCTCGCGTTAGAGTAAATGTGATGATGATTTCGCAGGCTTCTTCCGAGCACAATGTCTGCGTTGTCATCCCTCAGAAAGATTGCGGAAAAGGCTTGAAGGAGCTTCGGAATGAATTCGAGGTCGACATCGAGAAGAAAATCGTTGACGACATCAAACTCCAGGAAAACGTCTCCATCGTCGCCGTTGTCGGAGAGGGAATGAAGGGCATGCGCGGGATCGCGGGAAAGACTTTCACCGCCGTTGCCGATGCCAACGTCAACATTGTCGCCATTGCTCAAGGCTCGTCGGAGCTGAATATTTCGCTCGTTGTCGAGCAGGCAGAAGTTCACAAGGCGGTACAGGCAATTCATGACGCCTTCCATTTGACGTAATATTCATTCATCGAGATACCACGACTATGAAATTCTCAATTCTCAAATGCATTTCGTGCGGAAAAGAATATCCGTTGACCGAGGTCCGGTTTACGTGCGCATGCGGAAATCTTCTTGATGTCGAGCACGATTTGTCTCTCCTGAAAAAGAAGTTCCGCCTTTCGAAAAAATATTTTAATGGTAAACGATCCATCATTAATAACCAGCCTTCAGGCGGTGTTTGGCATTTCCGCGAGCTCGTCCTGCCGTCTGTTTCCGATAAAGAAATTGTTTCTAAGCAGGAAGGAAACACACGTTTGTATTGCAGCAGGAAAATTTCTTCCTGGCTGAGTCTTCAACGGTTTTACCTCAAGCATGAAGGAGAAAACCCGACGGGGTCTTTCAAGGACAGAGGAATGACCGTTGCAACAACGCAGGCGAAGCGGCTGCATCAAAAAGCGGTTGTGTGCGCGTCGACAGGAAATACTTCCGCGTCGCTCGCAGCATACGCATCGGAGGCGGAGATAACGGGGCTGGTGCTGATCCCCAAAGGAAATGTCGCCGTCGGAAAAATATCTCAAGCGCTCGCCTATGGAACAAAGACCCTCGTTGTCGACGGAGATTTTGATGATTGTATGCGTTTGATTTTTGAAGCACAGGAAAAATTGCAGGCCTACCCGCTGAACTCCATCAACCCATTTCGGATTGAAGGGCAAAAGACAATTATTTGGGAAACGCTGCAACAGCTTCAGTGGAAAGTTCCCGACTGGTTTGTTTTTCCCGGCGGCAATCTCGGCAACACGAGCGCATTCGGCAAAGCACTGCATGAAGCATTGCAGCTCGGTTTAATCGAAAAGATGCCGAGGTTTGCCGTTATTCAAGCAAAAGGAGCCAGCCCGTTTTACGAAGCATATAAAAATGGATTTAAAGAATTAAAGCCTCAGAAAGCCGAAACGATTGCAACGGCAATCAAAATCGGGAATCCGGCAAACTACACGAAAGCGATCAGGTCGCTGCAATGGACAAACGGCATTGTTGAAAGCGTGAGCGACGAAGAAATCCTGGAAGCAAAAGCAGCGGTCGATACTGCCGGCATCGGTGCCGAACCTGCGTCGTGTGCGACGGTTGCTGGACTCAAAAAATTAATCGGCAGCGGCACGATTAAGTCCAGGGAAACCGTTGTCGGAATTCTTACCGGAAATATTTTGAAGGACCCCCAAATCATCGTCGACTACCATATCACGAAGCGGAGTCCGCACTCAAATCCGCCGGTCGAGATCAAAGCGTCGATCGAGGAAGTGAAAAGATTCTTATAGTCCGTCCCCTTAGTGTAATTTCGGTGAACCAATGAAAGTGAAAATTCCAGCGTCGACTTCTAATATCGGACCCGGCTTCGACACGCTCGGGCTCGCGTTGAACCGGTATTTACATTTGTCGGTCGAAGAAGAAGACGCTCAGGGATCGTCGATGCATATTTCTGTTGAAGGAAACGGTAAAGAGCATATTGCGACCGACAAAACGAACCTTGTGTACCAGGGGATGGCAGCGTTGGCAAAATGCGTAGGAGGTCCGCACGAGAAAGCCTTGCAGACGATTCGTCTTCACATCAAAAATGAAATTCCAGCAAGCGGCGGACTTGGCGGCAGCGGCGCGGCGATTGCCGGCGGCGTTTTTCTTGCCAACGAAGTCCTTCGCACAAAAATGTCGCGTGAGGATATGCTGAACATTGCCGTTTCGATCGAGGGGCATCCGGACAATGTTTCCGCTGCGATGATGGGGGGATTGACGGTCAATTGTTTCGATAACGGAAAAGTCCGGTGCCGCAGCATTAAGATCGCTGCGAAACTCTCTGTTGTTGCATGCAGCCCGAATTTCCAAGTCCTCACAAAACAAGCGAGGCAAATTCTCCCCAAAGAAGTACCGTTGAAAGATGCCGTTGTCAACATTGAAAACGTTGCATCGCTCATTGCCGCATTGATGGAGGGGGACGTTGAAGCGTTGCGGTATGTAACGGGCGACCGGCTTCATGAGCAGTACCGGGCCGCACTCATTCCAGGGTTTGAGGATGTAAAGAACGCTGCGCTTGGTGCAGGGGCGTGGTCGTTCAACATCAGCGGATCGGGTCCGACGGTGTTTTCGTTTGTAACGGATCGTGAGGAACAAATCGGCGAGGCAATGTCGAATGCTTTTTCTGCGCACGGCATTGCCTCGACGTATGAAATTATGACCGTCGAAAATGGGGGCGCCCGAGTTATTGATTGAGAAGCCTTCCGAAGGTTTGTGTTCAATCGTCGATCTCACCCATCATCCTCGCCTTGTTTCACTCTAAAAAATCCGCTATCTTTCCCACGGAAATGGTTTTAATGTGCTACCAATGAACATCTGAACATGAGAAAAGTCGTCGTTACGGGCATCGGTTTGATTACTCCGATTGGATTATCGACCGAGGAGTCATGGAAGCGGTGCGTTGCCGGCAGCTCCGGGATCGGCCCCGTTACGCGCTTTCCCGCTGAACAGTATCCTACACGGATTGCGGGGGAGATTAAAGGGTTCGATGTAACAAAATACATCGAGCCGAAGGAAGCGCGCAGGTTCGACATCTTCAATCATTATGCGATTGGTGCTGCACTCGACGCGTTAAAAGATTCCAATTTTGAGATCACTCCCGTAAACGCGGAACGCGTCGGCATCATTATCGGCTCCGGAATCGGAGGCGTTATCAGCATCAGCGAAACTGCAATTAACGTTTCGAAGAATGGACCGCGGTACGTGACTCCATTTTTTATCCCCGGGGCGATCATCAATATGCCGTCGGGCTATCTTGCAATCCGTACCGGCGCAAAGGGGCCGAACTATGCCGTGGTCTCAGCGTGCGCCACGGGTAACCACGCCATTGCCGACGGGTTTCATGCGATCAGGCGTGAAGAAGCCGATGTCATGATCGTCGGCGGGTCGGAAGCGTCAGTAACGGAGGTTGCGTTTGCAGGATTTTGCTCGGCGACGAGCAATGTCGAAACGGAATGACGAGCCGGAACGTGCGTCGCGGCCGTTTGATAAGGACCGGGACGGATTTGTTTTAAGTGAAGGTGCGAGCGTTATTATTCTTGAGGAGGAAGAGCATGCCCGGCGGCGCGGCGCCCGCTTGTATGCGCGAATGCTAAGCTGCGGGATGACGGCGGATGCATACCACATTACGGCGCCTCCCGAAGACGGCGATGGTGCTCAACGAGCAATGAAGCTCGCTGTCGAGTATGCAGGACTCAAGTTGGAACAAATCGATTACATCAACGCACACGGAACATCAACCGGCCTCGGTGATATCGCCGAGACGAAGGCAGTGAAGAAAGTTTTCGGCGCGCACGCGAAAAAACTTGCGATCAGTTCAACAAAGTCGATGATCGGACACCTCCTCGGCGCTGCTGGTGCCGCGGAAGCGGCGTTCACAATTCTTGCCTTGCGCGATGGCATTCTACCCCCTACGATCAATCTGGAGAACCCCGACCCTGAGTGCGACCTTGATTACGTTCCCAACATCGCGCGGAGGAAAGATATTCGCTATGCCCTCTCCAACGGGTTTGGGTTTGGCGGGACAAATGCGACGGTGTGCTTTGAGAAAATAGATAAGTAAAGCTTGTCACACGAAGAACACCAAGAGACACGAAGAAAAAAATATGGCAGACCAAAGAACAGTAAAAATCGGATTAGTGCAGATGAGTTGCGCGGAGAATCCGGCGGAGAATATGAAGAAAGCAATCGCCGGTATCCGCGAGGCAGCCGGAAAAGGCGCGAACATTGTGTGTTTGCAGGAATTATTCCGTTCACTCTATTTTTGTGTCAAGGAAGAGTACAAAGCGTTCGGGCTTGCGGAACCCATTCCCGGTGATTCAACGGCACAGTTTCAATCACTCGCGAAGGAACTCGGCGTTGTCATCATTGCGCCCTTGTTTGAAAAGCGGGCAGAAGGAGTCTATCACAATTCCGCCGCCGTAATCGATGCCGACGGAAAGTATCTCGGGAAGTACCGGAAGATGCACATTCCGGACGACCCGTCATTTTATGAAAAATTCTATTTCGCTCCCGGCGACCTCGGTTTTAAATCATGGAAAACAAAGTTTGGAACAATCGGTGTGCTGATTTGCTGGGATCAATGGTATCCGGAAGCGGCACGGCTGACTGCGCTCTCGGGGGCTGAAATTTTATTCTATCCCACCGCGATCGGTTGGGCAAAGGATGAAGAAGTAAAAACACGGGAGGATCAATTCCAGGCATGGCAGGTAATTCAACGGGCACACGCCGTTGCAAACGGCATTCCTGTTGTTGCCGTCAACCGTGTCGGCGCCGAAGGGAACCTTAATTTCTGGGGAGGGTCGTTTGTGGCGAACACGCTTGGCGAAATACTCCATCAATCATCACGGGACAAAGAAGAAATCAGCGTTGTCGAAGTTGACTTGAACCGCTCGAACATCACACGAACACATTGGCCGTTTCTCCGCGACAGGAGGATCGATGCGTACGGAGGGTTGACGAGCAGGTTCCTGGATGAACAAGCAACAATCAATAATGAGCAATGAACATTTTTTGGGGGGGAACAATGCTTACAAAAGATAGGTAGTGTTACAGTTTGGTTTCCTTTCTCAAGAAGAAGTCATTGCGAGGCGTTCTTTGCCGAAGTCCCGAAGGGATCCCGTACAGCGGGACAATCCCCATTTATTTAGGAGATTGCTTCGCTCCGCTCGCAATGACCTTCAAACTGTAACACCACCCAGAATTTATTACTGAAAGTTCCCATTCTTCACTTCACGAAGATGTCGATGAACTCTTAAAGATACTCTTTTCTATTGAGAACAATGCGCCTAAAATCGCTCCCGCATAAAAATTCATAGATGTTCATTGTTGATTGTTAATTGATCATTGAATAAGACTCCACGACAACTCGGATACCGTTTTCCCGCGGAGTGGGAGCCCCAGGCGGCAACCTGGTTTTCCTGGCCCCACAATAGAGAAACGTGGCCGGGCAAGTTTGAGCCGATCCCTGGCGTTTTCACAAACATTGTTAAGACACTAGCGTCGTACCAGCACGTGAACATTAATGTCATCGACGATGCGATGGCCGCCGATGTCCGGTCACGGCTATTAAACGCAAAGGTCGATCCTTCGCAGTTCACACTGTTCAAAATCCCGACAAACGATTCGTGGTGTCGGGATCACGGTCCCGCCTTCGTCGTCAATCCAAACTCCCCGGAGCCGCTTGCCGTCGTCGATTGGGGGTATAACGCGTGGGGAGGGAAATATCCGCCATACGACATGGATGATATTGTGCCCTCGCGAATAGCCGAAGAGCGAAATCTTCCCGTGTTCCATCCGGGAATTATCATGGAAGGAGGGGCCATCGACGTCAACGGCAAAGGTTGTTTGCTGACGAGCAAGTCATGTTTGTTAAATCAAAATCGTAATCCCGCCCTTACCCAGGAAGAGATCGAGGAATACCTCGTGGAGTATTACAATGTCGATAAAATTCTCTGGGTCGATGAAGGAATTGCCGGAGACGATACAGACGGGCATATCGACGACTCGGCGCGATTCGTCAACCCGAATACTATTGTCGCCGTTGTTGAGAACAATCCCGCCGATGAGAACCATGCGATTCTTCAAAAGAATTTAACGGCACTGCAAGCAATGACAGACATAAAAGGGAATTCTTTTCGGATTGTCGAGCTGCCGATGCCTGCCCCTCTATTTTTCAACGGGCAGCGTTTGCCGGCAAGTTATGCAAATTTTCTTATCGCGAACAACGTCGTTCTCGTACCCATATTTCGCGATCCGAACGATAGCACAGCGATAGAAATTTTACAGAGGGAATTTCAAGATCGAACCGTGCTCGGCATCGACTGTGTTGATCTGGCGTGGGGCCTCGGGACACTGCATTGCATCAGCCAGCAGGAGCCGGAGATTAAGAAAGAAGAAATAAAGAGATAAGAGATAGTTTAAAACGAGAGGTGCATACGATGCGAATTCTTATGTTTAACTTATGGCGTAATGGAAGATGCTTTCTTTTTCTGGCAGCGCTGTTGGCTGGATGCGCTGCGAGTCAACATTTTCTTCACCCTGGAGAAAGAATAGTCTTTTTGGGAGATTCCATCACCCAGCTCGGTGTGAAACCGAACGGTTATGTAACGCTTATCCAGGATAGTCTTCAAAAAGAGCATGAAGGGAATGAATATTGAAGTGATAGGAGCAGGGGTCAGCGGGAATAAAGTTCCGGACCTGCAGAAACGGCTTCAAAGAGATGTGCTGGACAAGCACCCAACCCTGGTTGTCATCTACATCGGGATCAACGATGTGTGGCATTGGGTGACCCCTGGTCTGAAGGGAACGACGAAAGAAGATTTTGAATCCGGGTTGAGGAGCATCATCGCATTAATTCAAAATACAGGTGCGCGGGTGGTTCTCTGCACCCCCAGTGTGATCGGAGAAAAGAAAGACGGATCGAATCCGGAAGACCCCATGCTCGGCGAGTATTCAGATATTAGCCGGCGTGTCGCGAAAGAAACCGGCAGCACTTTGTGCGACCTTCGTAGCGCATTTATTGGATACTTGAAAACTCACAATCCCGGCAACGAAGAAAAAGGAATACTGACCGTCGACAGAGTGCATTTAAACGATGAAGGTAATCGATTCGTTGCCGAACAGATCCTGAATACCTTGAATCAATAATTTTGTCACAACAAAAACGGAAGGCACAAGTAGTTGGCCGATGATATTGTCGGCCGGGGTATGCCTTCAGACTGGAAAAGAAAATGTATAGAACAATAAAAGATTTTACGGAAGATTGGCGCCGGGAAACGCTATCCACGTTGAGTGTCTTTCGCGCACTGAATGATACATCGCTCGGGCAAAAAGTCACGCCCGATGGGCGATCGCTCGGCTTTCTCGCCTGGCATATCACTCTTTCCCTCGGCAAAATGGGGGGACGAACGGGCTTAAATGTTGCCGGCCCGGCAGAGAATGCGCCAATGCCGAAGAGCGCGCACGATATTGCAGATGCGTACAACTCTGCCGCCCAATCCATTGCAGATCAAGCCGAAGAACGCTGGGACGACGCTGCACTCGGAGAAGAAGTAGAAATGTTCGGTGAAAAATGGAAGCGAGGCTTTGCTCTTGCCTCCTTGCTTCGGCATCAGACTCACCATCGCGGTCAAATGACGGTGCTCATGCGTCAAGCGGGGCTTCGCGTTCCGGGTGTTTGCGGACCGGCACGGGAAGAATGGGCGGGGCTGGGAATGCCCGCAATGCCATAAGATTCCATCACAACTTTTTTCCATCATGGACAATCCCATTCGTATTGAACCTGCGACCGCAGCCGATATTCCTCTGATTCACAAGTTCATAAAAGAGCTCGCAGAGTACGAGAGAATGTTGGAACAGTGCGTAGCAACGGAAGCTCTTCTCCGTGAAGCATTATTCGGGGAGAAGAAGTTCGCCGAAGTTGTCGTCGCGCACTATCACGATGAGCCCGCCGGCTTTGCACTCTTCTTCCATAATTTTTCCACATTTCTTGCCCGTCCCGGAATTTATCTCGAAGACCTTTATGTCTTTCCGCATTTGCGCGGCAAGGGAATTGGAAAAGCACTCCTTGTTTATCTGGCTCAGATCGCGAAGGAAAGAAACTGCGGCCGATTTGAATGGGCCGTACTGGATTGGAATGAACCCTCTATCGCATTCTATAAAAAATTGGGGGCAATTCCACTCGACAACTGGACAATATTCCGCGTAACGGGGAAGGCGCTGGACGTGTTGGCAAAAGGTCCCTCCAAAACCAACGAGTAGATAATTTCTGCGGAAATGTCCATTCAGTGAAACATTGTTTCTACAATCCCGTATATCCCATTGCTTTAATCCTTCTGTAAAAGATTAGATATTAGTATAACTCATTTAAATTTAACACATTATATCAAAATCGTACAATGCAGAATTTTTTTCGAAAAACAGATTTTTTTGTTGACAACGTAACAGTGTTCTGTTATATTACCATCAGCTTGAGGATGTCACCAACTAGGGATTAGCGGAGTGAATTTAGAATAGCTTCACATAGAAGCAGATTAGCAGATAAAAGTTTAGCAAACGGGGAAGGATTATTTGTATGATGAAATATTTAAGGCGATTCAAAGATCTAGGGATAAGCGGGTTAACGGCACGATGGTATGATAAAAATTCCCGCAACCATCGCATCGATGAACTTCGAACCTACGCCCAGGAAGTCCCCCCACATGTGGCAAATGGAAGTTCTGTGCTCGAAGTAGCCCCGGGGCCGGGATACCTTGCAATTGAACTGGCGAAATTGGGTTCCTATAAAATATTTGGATTAGATATCAGTAAAGATTTTGTGGATATCGCCCGGACAAATGCGGAACGTACCGGAGTTGAAATTGACTTTCGGCAGGGGAATGCCGCCGAGATGCCTTTTTCAGACTTCATGTTTGATTTTATTATTTGCACTGCCGCTTTCAAAAACTTCAAAGAACCTCTTAAGGCGGTTAACGAGATGTACAGAGTATTGAAACCAGGTGCAACGGCTCTCATTATTGATTTGAATCGGGATGTTTCAAATCAACAACTGGAGAATCTTGTAAAAGATATGAGAGTAAAAGGAGCAGAAGCACTCTTCATGAAGCTGACATTTAAATACTTTCTCAGAGCCGGGGCATATTCTGAAGATGGATTTAAGAACCTTATCGCGAAATCAGAATTTAAAAAATTTACCATTAAACACATCGGGGTAGGTCTTTACATCTATCTTTACAAAAAAACTTGAAAACCAAAAACGATAACAAATAACAGAGACTCTCCATGAACGAATATCAAAGGAACAACGGAATGAAACACAACAGTGCTTTTGGCGGTATCTATGGTTTAGCGTTTGTTGGCGCCGCGGTTTATTTCATCCAGCACTCAGTCACTTTCTGGGAAGGTGTGCTTGGTTTTTTAAAAGCCCTTGTTTGGCCAGCCATACTGATGTACAAATTGCTCGAGTTTCTCAAAATGTGAAAATCAGTTTCGTCGAGATTTGGTCGCGCGGAAAACAATTATGGCGGGATTACATCCGCTGCGCATATAACGTACAAGGAGCCGTTTTACTTCGCTGCTCAACCTATCATAAACAGCTTGTCTCCGGTCCGTTATTCACCGTGATAATATTGTTCTTTGCCGCAGAATTGAATTATGGAAAATGAACTAATTTCAAAAAAAGAACTTCTTGAATTGACGGGGATTTCGTACGGTCAGCTCTACCGATGGAAAAGAAAAAATTTAATTCCAGAGGAATGGTTTGTCAGAAAATCCACGTTTACCGGCCAGGAAACTTTTTTCCCCAAGGAAAGCATGCTGGCAAGGATTGACAAGATAAAAGGCATGAAAGAAGATCGTTCCCTGGATGACATTGCCGGAATGTTTTCCCCGGTCCTCTCACAAATGGCGTTGAGCGTAGAAGAAATTATCGACAGAAAAATCGTTTCACAGGCGACCATTCAAAATTATTTTGATAGTAAAGATTCCAGCGGAGTTCTCTCGTTTCAGGTTCTCCTTGCACTCTTTGTTTTGGAACGCCTGCTTCAATCGGGAGACGTCGGGATAGACGAAGCAAAAAGCGCTGTAAAAACAATGGAAGAGGGGTACAGCAAGTTTGAAGGGAAGGCGTGTGATCTGGTCATTCTTCGCAAAACCGGAATATCGCTCGCTCTTTTGGTCCCTGCAAATTCTCTACTGCATTTCGAACAAGGGAGTAAAGAGGTTGCCCGAATTAATCTCGAACGGTGTATCGAAGAACTAAAAATGCTTGCATAAAACAAGGGAATATTTTCATGGAAAAGAAAAACAGGCACGATTTAAAGATCTCCGGGAGTGCGAATGCTTCAGGAGGGTACTATAACAATGTCGTGGTAAACGGCCAGGGTGACATCAACGGCGATTTCGATTGCATCGACCTGAAAATCTCGGGAACGTCCGATATCGACGGCAATGTTAAAACAAAGACGGGTAAAGTCGTCGGCAGAGCCGCTATCACCGGCGACCTGGAGTCGGACGAGTTCAAGGTAAGCGGAATGTTAGAAGTGGGGGGGGCGGTCGACGCAAAAGAGATGAGAATAGACGGAACTGCCGTTGTCGGCGGAAAGTTATCAGTCGAACATCTTGAAATTAAAGGCGGTTTCAAGGTGAAGGAGGATTGTACCGCGGAGACATTTGTTTCGAAAGGAGCATTCAGCGTTGGAGGCCTCTTGAATGCGGGAAATGTTGACATTGTTTTGTACGGCCCGTGTCGTGCGAAAGAAATTGGGGGAGAAACGATCAGCGTCCGGAAGGGAAATACATTTCGTCTCGGACGCTTGATTAACTCGCTTCTTTTTTCATTCGATCTTCATGGCGGACTTTCAACCGATACTATCGAGGGGGACGATATCTATCTTGAGGATACAAAAGCGAAGGCAGTACGGGGAAACAATATCAGCATCGGGCAGGGATGCGACATCGGGCTCGTTGAATACAAAGGAAAATTTGAACAAGCGAGCCGTTCCACTGTCAAAGAAAACAGAAAAGCGCGTTGAAACGCCGGGAAACAATATTGATTTTTGTTCACTATTTTTACATATTTCAACCGGACGTACGGGCGGGATATTCATTCTGTAGGCGGTTGTTCCAGCCAATCTCAAACACACAACAGATTCATGTCATCTGATACGCAAAAAGCGGATTTGTCATCGCTCCGCATCAATAGAACTACTCCCCAATCGAACGGGTCGGTCGGGTTGAAAAAGAATTTTATTCTTTATTCCTCGATCGGAGCCGTGCTGCTCATCGGTGTAGCAATCCTTTTTCTTAGCGGCGGAATGTCTTCGGCGGAACAAATCGAAACAGCGACCGTTTCACTAACGTACCCGTCACAGGCGAACACTGTGCTCACGGCGAGCGGTTATGTTGTCGCTCAACGCAAAGCTGCGGTTGCTTCGAAAGGGACCGGGCGGCTCGAATATCTCGGAGTGATTGAAGGCGACCGCGTGACAAAAGGGAGCATCATCGGAAGGCTGGAAAGCAGTGATGTTGAGGCGGCTCTCGGCCAGGCAAAAGCGAATCTCGGCGTTGCAAAGGCGGGGGTGGATCAAGCCAAAGCGGAACTTGACGATGCAACATCCAACTATGAGCGGGAAAAATCGCTTTACAATCAGAACCTGGCATCGAAGGCAGATTACGATCCGGCAAACGCACGCTACAAAAAAGCTGTTGCGGGAGTAGTATCGGCTGAAGCGTCGGTGAACGCCGCGGAAGCTGCTGTTCGTTCCGCCGAAGTGCAGGTTGAATACACCTACATCCGCGCCCCTTTTGATGGAACCGTGTTGACGAAAGACGCCGATGTCGGTGATGTCATCACGCCGTTCGGGGCTGCGTCCGGGTCGCGCGGAGATCTGGTCACGCTTGCCGATATGACGTCGCTTGAAGTGGAAGCTGACGTGTCGGAATCAAACATAGAAAAAGTCCGCACAGGCCAGCCGTGCGAAATTACACTCGACGCAATTCCGGATAAACGGTACCACGGCACCGTTCATAAAATCGTTCCCACTGCGGACCGCGCCAAAGCAACCGTGCTGACGAAAGTCCAATTTCAAGACCGGGATGAACTCGTCCTTCCCGAGATGAGTGCGAAAGTAATTTTTTTAAATAAGGAAACGGAAAAGACGACAGAAAGTTCTACCGCGAAAATATCAGTGCCGGCTTCAGCCGTAACCACGCGGAACGGAAAGAAAGTTGCGTTTCTTCTCCGCAATGAGAGTGTCGTGGAAACTCCCGTCGTTGTCGGCGAGTTGATGGGAAACAGCATTGAAATCAAGGAAGGTCTCTCTGTCGGGGATAAAGTTGTTTTGCATCCCTCCGAGAAACTTTCATCGGGGTCAAAGATAACGCAAGCCAAATAATCAGCTTCTCATGTAAAGAGAATATTATTCACATTTCCAGTTGAAGCCTATGGCGGAACCCATTGTTCAAATTCGCAACCTGACGAAAATATACAAGCGCGACAGCATGGAAATTCCCGTGCTGCAGAACATTACTCTCGACATTCCTGAAAGTGAATTCCTTGCGCTCATGGGACCTTCGGGGTCCGGCAAAACGACGCTGCTGAACCTTATCGCAGGAATCGATCGGCCAAACAGCGGATCGTTGGTCATCGCAGGAACGGATATCTCGACGCTTGGAGAATCGGCGCTGGCAAAGTGGCGTTCGCACAACGTCGGGTTTGTTTTCCAATTCTATAACCTTCTTCCCGTGCTCACCGCGTACGAGAATGTAGAATTACCGCTGCTTCTGACAAATCTTTCCAAAAAGGAAAAACGCGAGCATGTCGAAGCCGCCTTGAATGTTGTGGGACTGGGCGACAGGATGAAGCATTACCCGAAACAGCTTTCCGGCGGGCAGGAACAACGGGTTGCGATTGCCCGCGCCATTGTTACCGACCCCACGATCATCGTTGCCGATGAACCGACCGGGGATCTCGACAAAAAGTCTGCCGACGAAATTTTGATCCTCATGGAACGGCTGAACACGGAATTCAAAAAAACGATCGTCATGGTGACCCACGACCCGCATGCGGCAGGAAAAGCGCACAAGGTGCGTCACCTCGAAAAAGGCGATTTGATGGAGAACTGATTTCTCCGTTTGCTGCTGTGAAACCGTCTAGGAAAAAATCATGAGAGTGTTGAAGCTTGTCTTAAAGAATCTGCTGCGGCATAAACTTCGCTCGTTTTTGACGATTCTCGGCCTGTCGTGCGCCGTTTTTGCATTCGGATTTCTCCGGACGATCGTCACTGCCTGGAATTCCGGCGTTGCATCCTCATCCTCAAGCCGCCTTATCACCCGGCATGCGGTCTCGTTCATTTACCCGCTGCCGTTGTCGTACCGCGACCAAATTGAAAAAGTACCCGGCGTGACAAAGGTTTCGTACGCGTATTGGTTCCAGGGAGTATACCGCGACAACTCGTTCGATAATTTTTTCCCGCGTTACGCTGTCGACGCCGATGAATTTTTGAGCATGTATCCGGAATTTATCATTCCCAGCGATCAACTTGAAACATTCAAAAAAGAGCGGAACGCCTGCATCGTCGGCAAAAAGATCATGGATAAATTCGGCTGGAAGATCGGGGATATCATTCCGATCGAGGGAGATATTTACCCCGGCCATTGGCAGTTCGTGATTCGCGGAGTGTATACGGGCAGGGACAGGACGGTGGATGAAACACAGATGTTTTTCCAGTGGTCATACCTCAACGAAGTCCTGAAACAAACTGCAATATACCGCGCCGATCAGGTCGGATGGTATGCGATTCAGATCGCGAATGCCAACGATGCGGCATCCATTTCGGAGAGCGTGGACGCCCTGTTTGCCAATTCACCCGCCAAGACAAAAACAGAAACCGAGAAAGCATTTCAACAAAGCTTCGTTTCATTATCGAGCGCAATCTTAACCTCGCTTGAAGTTATTTCATACGTCATCATCGGCATTATTCTTTTAGTTCTGGCCAACACGATCATCATGTCCGCGCGCGAGCGTATTCGGGAATATGCCGTGTCTGAAAACGCTTGGGATTCAACGCGGGGCATATTGTCGGGTTGGTCGCAGGAGAATCGCTGGTCATTTCCATGATCGGCGGATGCGTTGGCCTTGCACTGACTTTTCCGATGGCTGCTGCGGTCGCCGCGGGTTTCCCGACAATGTTTCCGGTGTTTCAGCGTTGAGCCGTCGACGATTGCCCTTGCACTTGCGTTATCGATTCTTGTCGGCGTGTTAGCTGCGATCTTTCCGGCGGTACGGTCGGCACGAATAAAAATTGTGGATGGTTTGCGGCAGATCGGATAATTGTTCATATCCACGAAGGACACGAAGAGACACGAAGTCTTCTATCAGTTAATAATAGTATGTTATGAAAATTCCCCTTTCGTACACGATACGTAATCTCTGGACGCGCAGGCTGACAATGTCCCTCACCCTCAGCGGAATTACGCTCGTCGTTTTTGTATTCGCCGCCGTATTGATGCTCTCGGAAGGTGTGAAGCAGACGCTTGTCTCGACGGGCTCGGACGACAACGTCATTATTGTCCGGAAATCCGCTCAGAGCGAGCTTGTCAGCGCAATCGGCCGCGAGTCGGTCGCCAATATTTCCACGTTTCCTGAAGTCGCGACGGGTACAGATGGCAAACCACTGGCGACGGCCGACGTTGTCACGATTATTAATTTGAGCAAGAAGGGGACAAAAATTATGGCGAACGTCCCCGTGCGCGGCGTTTCTCCCGGCGCAACATCGATGCGGCCGCAAGTAAAAATAAAGGAAGGGCGCATGTTCCGGCAAGGCTCCTCCGAGATTACTGTCGGCAATGCCGTTGCAGATCAATTTGACGGCATCGCGATAGGACAAACTCTCCAGATTGGCACAGGGTTTTGGACAATCGTCGGGGTTTTCGATGCAGGAAGAAGCGGGTTTGCATCAGAGGTTTGGGTCGATGCGGATCAGCTCATGCTTGCGTTCAACCGGCCGGTGTATTCTTCGTTGACGGTAAAATTGAAAGATGCGAATGACTTCGACGCTTTCAAAAATAGAATGGAGAGCGATCAGCGGCTGGCAGATCTTGAACCGAAAAGAGAAAAAGCGTTTTATGAAGAGCAATCGCAAGGAATGGCGACGTTCATCCGCGTCCTCGGGCTTATCATCACCATTATTTTCAGTGCCGGTGCAATGATCGGTGCGATGATCACGATGTACGCTGCCGTAGCAAACCGCACCGTTGAAATTGGAACAATGCGCGCACTTGGTTTCCGGCGAAGGAGTATTCTCGCGGCGTTTTTGGCGGAGGCGATGTTTCTCTCTCTTCTCGGCGGAGGGTTGGGCCTATTGCTTGCGTCGTTTCTGGAGTTCGTATCTTTTTCGACAACAAACTTTACTTCGTTTACGGAGCTCGCGTTCGGTTTTCATTTTACGGCCACAATAGCCGTTTACACTTTGTTCTTCTCGCTTTTTATGGGATTAGTCGGCGGTTTCCTGCCGGCAGTAAGAGCTTCTCGGCTGAACATCATCAATGCCCTGCGGGCCTCATAAAAAGTCCCATAGCCGCCGGAATGATTCTTCGTTCAACTAATAAACGAAATTCTCTTTCATTCGTCTAACTATACACCTCCATATTTTCTCCTTTCATTTTCTCCGGGAGCCGCACACGCGGACTGCAATAGTGAAACAATTTTTCTTTAGCGGATGCATTTTCTTGATGCTCGGTATATGCTCTAGGCCCGCAAGCGCGCAAGACTCGACTAAAGCCGCGGTCTTCAAAGAACACAGGGCCCCGACGCTGAATCTTGTCAGGCGGTCGGACGAATCGTACGAACTGTGGGAAGAGTTCAAATTGATGGAGAAAGCGAACGGCGGGGACGCTTCCGCCCAGCACGAGCTCGGAATCCGTTACCTTCTTGGCAGAGGGTTCGGGGTTGATACGGTAAAAAGCGCATACTGGATTCAAAAAGCCGCCGATCAAGGCCTGCTTATTGCCCAATACAACCTCGGAATTTTTCTCAACAACGGGTGGGGGCTTCCGTGGAATCCCTTTAAGGCGTTTGAACATTTTCAGTACGCCGCTAAACAAGGAATGCCGGAAGCGGAATACGTCTACGGTTCGATTCTCACCGATAATTTGGTTGCCCCGCAGAACTGGATCGAAGCGTGCCACTGGATGAAAAAATCTGCCGACGCGGGATACCAACCGGCTCGCGATGCCCTCGTTGAGTTTGAAAAGCGGGGCATCGATGTCCACGCGGATTCGTCGGACACTTCTTCTGTTTCCTCATTAAGCCCCGTGACGATGAAGGACTCAGCGCTCGTACTGCCGACGCACTCGTGGAAGCCGGTGCTGCTCGATTTCAGCGACGAAACGGCGACAAAGCAGGACGAGCTGGCGTTTCTTAAAGACATGCTGCGGAAGGGAAGTCCTGAGTTGAAAAATGCACTCGGCATCTCGTCGCTCGACACCGACAAGCTTGTTGCGGATTCTGCTCTTCTTCTCCTGATTGAGACCGCTGCTGATGTCGGAAGCCCGGAGGCGTTGGCGGTGCTCGGCCGTTTTTACGAGAAAGGAATTATCGAGCGAAAGAATTTAATGCTTGCAGCGACGGAATATCTTCGGGCGATACGGCTGGAATTTCCGCGCGCCCCGGCGCTTCTCTGGAATGTGTTCCAGGATAAAAAATTTGTTCAACAGGTCCATGCCCTCGTCCTTAAAGACGATGCCGATGCCGAGTTCGTATGCGCGGGGTTGATCTCGGTCGGTTTTGACACGGAGCTGCCGCCGGAGGAGTCGTTTAAACTCCTGCTCAAAGCATCTGCACAGCATCATCTTCAAGCGATGATTGAGGCTGGCCTTTGTTATTTTTCGGGGAGGGGTGTTGAGAAGAATAAAGAGAAGGCGGTGGAATTATGGAGCAGGGCCGCCGCGATGGGGAGCCGTGAAGCACAAATTCGGCTGACAACGACAAATGTCATCGCAGATTTGCATCTGCGCGATTATGCCGCCTCGATTCCCGACCTCGATTCAGCAGCACATAAGGGATCACTTCTTGCCCAAGTAGCGCTCGGGTATTGCTACGAGACGGGAACCGGCGTTGTCCAGAGCAAGCCGGAAGCGGTACGTTTGTACCGCGAGAGCGCATACAGGGGAAGCCAAATAGCCTACTATGCTTTGAAAAAAATGTACGACGATCTCCGCCCGGATTCGGCGCAATACCGGATAAAGGAAGAATAAGTTGCCCGGCACATCCGGCCTGCTGCCTCCGGGTTGCGGGTGAGATATATTTTTATAGATTAGAAGTTTGTTATACGGAGGGAAAGTTTTCTCGCGACCGAAAAAGTCACACCGGTTGAACAATCGATAATACAACGCGGAGAAGTCATGCCTGAACAAGTTCTCGTGGGACTCATCATGGGGTCAAAATCGGATTGGGAAACGCTTCAGCATTGCGGTGCGATGCTCGATCAGCTGAAGATTTCATACGAAGCCCGCGTTCTCTCGGCGCATCGAACGCCGGATTTATTGTTCGAATACGTTTCATCGGCCGAGGCGCGCGGTCTCGAGGTGATTATTGCGGGTGCCGGCGGTGCAGCGCATTTGGCGGGAGTCGCGGCGTCGAAGACATTGCTTCCCGTGCTCGGTGTTCCGATGGAATCAAAATCGCTGCATGGCATGGATTCACTTCTTTCGATGGTGCAAATGCCGGCAGGCATCCCCGTTGGAACGCTTGCGATTGGGAAGGCCGGTGCGATCAACGCAGCTCTGTTTGCCGCGGCGATGATGTCAGGGAAACATCCAGAGTTTCGTACCGCGATTAAACAGTATCGCGAACAACAGGTAAAAACGGCGATTGAACATCCGGACCCACGGCAATAAATGTTCCGTTCGCTTTTTACGGTTTAGGATGACCCACCGAATGTGCCAGCAGAATTCTCTGATCTGGGCTCAGCTTAAGTTTGGGAATTAACGCGTCGCGATTGACGGTCGCTCTCGCTCCGGTCACCAGGCCTTCAGAAGTACAATACAGATAAGTATTTTGCGAGATATAGCCGCAATCAATGCTGGCCATCCTCAACTTTTCTTCTTCCGAGTTACCCCCTCTTTTTGCTAAGTCAGCGACAAAGATCAGCTGAACCGGTGCATCGGCAAAACGCTGGTCCGAGGCTTGACTGCGAAGATCTTCGGATGAAATCGGAACGAGCGTATTGTTTTGAGCATCATAAAGATATGCCCCGCTTTTTAAAAGGACATAAATATCGATTTCCTGTTTATTGTTTGCCGACGGCGCGGTTCTTTTGCCGTCGGGACGATTGACTCCGAACGAAGCCCACAATAAATTAGAAAGCTGCTGCAACGAAATATCGGTTGTATCGAATGCCCGCACGGTAGCTCTCTTCGCCAATGCTTCCATGAGAGGCATACCTCCCGTTTTCTGCGGTACAGGGAGTTCAACAGTCTGACCGATGAGCAGGGAAGAAACAAATAGTGAGACGATAAGAAGACAGAACTTTTTCATATTCGCTCCAGTCTGTAGTATTAATTCTTACAAGACGAACCACAAGCTTTGTGTCGGTTGGTGTTCTTCGTGGATTGCTAACAATGTTTAGAAGCCATCTCAAAAATGGTTTCGATGTAGAATGCATTTGTAAATGTCATGCTGATCCCGCTGCAAAGCAGCGGGAGAAGCATCCACGACACTGAAGTCTCGTAGATTCACGATGCATAATTGACATGGATTCTTCTCCCGCTCGAAGAGTCGTCGCTTTCCGACGACCAGAAAACGGCGGGATTAGAATGGCATTTTTTGGGGTTTTTGAGATAGCTTCTAGTGTGAACGCTTTATTTACTTTGTGCTTATCAGGCTCGTAAAAGAAAATTCGTCGAGAGTAAATTTTGCTTCGCCGTCCGACACATGTACACGTTTCCCTTCTTCCATTCCGCGTTTGCTGTCGGTAGTATACACGCGGAGTTCCTTGACACTCTCAGGTAAACCGGTTATATGGACAGGACGTGATGCACCATGATTGACAAGGTCGATCGTATACGTCCCGTCGGCAAGATCTCCAAATGCCGCGCAGCTGATTTCCTCATTACTGCACGTTGTCGGAAGAATGAACGAGCCCGCGGGGACCATTCCCAATTGCTTCAAATTCCAGAATCGCTGTGTCGGATGCAATGGCCCCTCGATTCCATATATTCCTTGTCCGGCTAGCAATGAGTAATCTGAGGTTAACTGCCACTGCACGATTGACCTCACATGCGCGACATTGCATGCGCGCACATAGATGTCGATCTCATCCATTGCGAATGATGGTTCTTGAAAAATATCGGGATACGTGTGAGCTTGAGCGTCTGTTCCCCCTTCGGCGATCAACAGTGGAACATTCAATTCTCTTGATGCATCCGCCCAATTTGAGAGCGTCCAGTTATCGCATCCCCGCCATGCGTGGAACGATATTGCTCCGATGTACTGGTGCGTTGCGGGGTCATCCAGCGCCGGCTGGATGAAATCGACCGTCGTTGCGTCCGAATTATCGCCGAGAAGCATTTTCGTGCTGAGTTCCTGCGAAGCAAAATGCGCTCCGAGCTTCTTAATAAACTCTGCATGCTCCTGTCCCGTCATCCGCACATTGATGCCGAGGTCGGACTCGTTGAACGAGAAAAGTGCGGGTTCAACACCGAAGGCTTCCTTGAGATAAACGAAGTAGTCGCCGATCGATTTGATGATGCTTCTCATTTTTTTTGGATTCAGAGGATTGCCGTATATTCCATTTTCATTCCTGAAATTCGCTTCGCCCACGATGGCCCATGACGGCGGAAACCATGCACTGACAATAATCGGGATGTGCCGCCGGGCGAGTTTTTGCGCCATCTCCATTGCTCCCCGCACGCTTTCATCAAGTTTGCCGGCCCGTGCTGATTCGATCGGGTTAACGCTTTCTACCGGATGCCAGTTGCGCCACGGCATTTCCACGCGCGCCCACCGTACATTGAGATTATCCAAACAGTAATCAATGATTTGCGGGTCGAGCTTTTCATTTTGAATTCTGAAATTACCTCCGATACCGTCAAATTGCCTTCCCGGTTTCTCAGGGTCGATCGAGATCTGGACGGGAGTCCTGTCTATTTCTCCGGAGACTTTGAGTGAAAAAGTTCTTTCAGCCGTCTCTCCTTCTTTTGTATGCCCGGTCATTACAGCGAGATAAATTCTATCGTTTGCATTTCCAAAGCGGGGATTTCCTTTTTGAATAATTATTTCCGTCGGCTGCTCCGTCCTCACCTCGATTTGCCGTGTTGGAGCCGCAACACGGAATCCTTTTGCGGAAGCTTGCACAAGAAAATTTCTCAGCTGGAAGGAGGGAGGCATTCTTCCCGTTCTGACAGGAAACAGGGGAACCGCTTCGATCAACGATGCCGTTGAATCAATGAGTTGGATCTTTGCGCCGGAGTAATCGTCAGAGGGGAGCTCAAAGCAAACGAAAGCGCCGGTAAGCGCGGTGTCGGCTGCGGCTTTCATTGCAACGTTGATCGTCGCCATACTATGCTCGGTGTCTTGAACTATTTCCGTAAACGAAAAGCGCGAAAGCTCTGTCGTAACGATTTGTTTATCACCGTCCCGCGTGTACATCGGCCGCTGCTTTTCTTTGCCCGTCGCCGTCACGTCCGCCATCGACGGGCCGATCAAACAAATGCTCGACGTGAACTTCATCAGCTGGCCGTCGATCCGCATGCCGTTCAGATTGCCCCAGGCGGTTGCTTCGGTTTGCGCCAGCGAGCGTTCAATTCCGGCCGCTAGAAATAAAAAGAATACCGCATACAAAAAAAAGAAACGTTGCCTGCCCATCGACAGCCTCCATATAGTTGTGAGTGTGAACATCGCGCAAAGCATCGAACATGGTCCCGGATAATGACGCTCACGATTAATTTATTCTTTCGATGCGGGCGGCCCAGCCTCCGCCCGGTGAAAGCTGAATATTCAATTTATCTCCCGAAGAAATGTTTGCCACTTCCTTTTTATAATCGGTACCATCGCGGTCTGCGTTGACGCCGTCCTTAAAAATTGTCGCCCGATATGTTCCGGCGCCGAGAAATGAGAAGTCGAGTGTCACATTTCGTGCGTCCCAATTGCTCAGGGCTCCGACATACCACGAATCCCCTTTTCTGCGGGCGACAGCAACATACTCGCCGACTTTTCCGTCCAGCGGAACCGTTTCGTCGAACGTTGTCGGGACTTTCGTAATAAAATCGGTGCACTCCTGTTCTTTCATATACGCGGTCGGATTATCCGAAAGCATTTGAAGAGGCGCGTTAAAGACCACATACATTGCCAGCTGTGCACAGCGGGTTCCCTGGCTCATCGGATTATCGTTGATCGGCCTGAAGTTCGCCTTGACGGCATTGCGCATGGCGCCGGGAGTGTAATCCATCGGACCGGCCAGCATGCGGATATACGGAATGCTCGTGACGTACCTCGGCTGATCTTCAACAGCCCACTTATAATTCTCCAATCCTTTTACGCCTTCAAAGCCGATAACATTGGGATACGTCCTCTGCAAGCCGGTCGGTTTAAAGACGCCGTGGTAATCGACAAGCAGGTGATACTCTGCCGCTTTCTTTGCTATTTCATAAAGAGAAGCTACCGCTAATTGATCGTCGCGATCGACAAAATCAATCTTGAAACCCTTCACGCCCATTTGAGAATACAAAGGAAAGGCCGAATCCTTCTGCTGCGTCACTGCGTACCACGAAGCCCAAAGAATGACGCCGACACCGTTCTGCTTGCCATAATCTACAATCTCCGGAAGATTTATTGCGGGGGCAACTTTTGCGAGGTCAAGCATCTCCGACCAGCCGGCGTCCATGATGATATACGGTATTTTATTGGCCGCTGCAAAGTCAATATAGTATTTATAGGTTGGCGTGTTGATGCCGGCTTTGAAATCCACATGCGAGATGTTCCAATTATTCCACCAATCCCAGGCAACCTGTCCCGGTTTGATCCATGAGAGGTCGGTGATCCTTGGGGGCGCGGCCAATTTTTGCACGATGTCGTTATTCAGCAATTCTTTATCGCTCTTGCTGACGGCCACCACACGCCATGGAAAATTTCGGATGCCGCTCGTTTTGGCGATATAGTCGGCCCTTTTTGTGGGAATATAATTAATGCCGCCAAACCCGCCTAACTCCGCCTCTAACGGATATGGCGCGTAAACTCCCATGAATCCTTTGCGCGTTTGATTAATATTCAGGTACATTCCCGGATAGTCTTCAAGGTCTGCTTCCAGAATTACAACCTTTTTGTTGTTGCCGACGTCGACAAGAACGGGAAGAAACGCCAATGAATCGTTTAAGAATTGAGAGATAGTGATCTCTCTGTAGAGAGCTTCAAAAGAAGAGTTGAATATTTTCCCTCCTCGGTAATCCCACATATAGGGAAGAAATGCTTTATGGTCGCCGGCAAAATTGAAGTTAGCCTCTTCATTCTTTATAATGATCTCGCCCTTCTTCTTTGTAAAGAACCGGTATGCAACGGCATCGTTGTAAACTCTGAAGATCACGCCGTAGCCATTTTTACAATTGATCGTGAGCTGGCGGTAGTTATCCGGGATGCTGGCTTTTATATAATTGATCGCCGCCATGACGTTGTTATTTTTTTCTGCATTGGAGGATGAGACCGTTGCGTTATCGCCGAGGACCTCGCCATCCTCTAGCGACAAAGAAATTGCCGACGGTGCAATAATCTGTTCTCCGCCCGCCTGCACCGACCATTCAAGCTTTGCCCCTGCTTCAATCTTCACGCTCAGAGCGCCGTCCAGTGATTGCACCACAAAGTCATTTTTCTGTTGCGCGGTAAGTATTGAGGAAATCAACAGAATTACGCTCATGAGCCCGGCTAATTTTTTATTCATGGTATTAGGTGTTGGTTTTGTGTTAACGTTGGTTTTTGAATTTCTCATAATTCTCTTTAGCTGAAAGATATTTCTTTTATCCGCCTAAAAAATTTATTCTTCAGGAACCGATAATCGCGGCGCAGCGGGCTGCGTTTGAATTTTTATCTCCGCTTGTTGTAATCCTTCCGCCGTCGCTTTTAAAATTATTTCGCCCGGCTGCTTTGTTGATTGCAGTATCACTTGAGCGAGGCCGTTGAACGCGCTCCGTTTCCATTGAGGTGAAGGGGAGATTGTTTGGACCAATCCCGGATCGGTATTCGGCTCATCCCATTGATGTGTCTTCCTGATTCGCTGTCCCGTAACGGCATATTCGTTTTTGCCGGGTTTCAATATTTTGCGGTCGAGCCGGAACGACTGGTTTAGAGCATCGCGCTTGATATTCGACGCGAGTAAATGTCCATTGATGTAAATTGACTGATTTTCGACAATACTTTTTGTGAAGAGGTTCACTTCGGTGTCGTTTGTGAGGTCGTCCAGTTCGAACGATCCCCGGATGACAAGAAGCGTGTCGATATACACGCGCCAATCATCGCTTCGCAGGCTGCGTAAAGCCGGTTTCCATGTCGAATCATTGAATCCGGCAGCAACCTCGGGCCGATTGTCGAGATTGTTCACCGCCAATTCCTTTAGGTTCTCAATTTTTGACGTCTTGACGGACTCAAAAAATCTATCAGCCTCATGACTCGACGGATTGCCGTTGCCCACCCCGATAATTTTTCCCGGTCCATCTACGCTGAAGCTAATTTTATTGCTGCCGTCAGGCACGATCATGCCACGATGATCTGTCACCTGCACTGTAATAACCGAAACATCTTCACCGTCAGCGTTAATACTCTTGCGGTCGGGAATCAATTGAATGGCGGCGGCATTTCCGGAAGGTTCAACGCTATCCTCCAAAATGATTTTGTCAGCATTATAGCCGCGTGCAGAGAGAGCGCCCGGCTGATAATTCACCATCCATTCCAGGTGGCCGTTGACCGGCATGCCTTTCCTGCCAAGGCTTTTATTATCGAGCAGCAGTTCAACCTGTTCGCAATTGCCGTACACCGTCACTTTGGTTTCGTGTCCTTCAGAGCCTTTCACATTCCAGTCGGGAACAATGTGCAGCACGGGATCTTTGCCCCACCAGGATTTCAGGTAATAGAAAATATCTTTCGGGAAACCGCACAAGTCCAGAATTCCATATTGCGAACCGACGGCGGGCCAATCGTACGGATTCATTTCACCCCGATAATCGAACCCAGTCCAATAGAAAAGCCCGGACAAGAAAGGGCGAACAAAATAAAATTTCCAACCCGCCTCGGTGCCGGCATTTTCGCGGATCGAGGGAGCCATGTGGGCCTTTGAATCGTCCGATATATAGATGCCTCGTGTACCGCCGGTGTTGCTTTCTTCCGTACCAATGCCCGCCTGCCAGGGAAATTTCTTATGATGCTCGTCGATATCCCCCTGGAGGATATAATTATAGCCCATCACTTGCATTACCATTCCGGTTCCATTATCCCATCCGCCGCTGACTGCAGCTGTAAAAGCGCGCGATGAATCAAACTGCCGGGCAAATGCCTGCATCGTAGCTCCGACACGCGCTCCTTTGGTGTTGCCTTCAATGGCCCATTCTTCATTGCCGAGCGACCATAAGATAACGCTTGGATGGTTTCGATCGCGCTTGATAAATCGTTCTAAGCAGTCACGATGTTCTTGGTTAATGCCCATCAACCGGTTTTCATCCAGCACAAGCATACCAAGCCGGTCGCATGCCTCCAATAATTCCGGCGTCGGCGGGTTATGTGCCGTCCGGATGGCATTGCTCCCCATCTCCTTTAATCGTTTGATACGAAATTCCTGCAGCGCATCGGGAATCGCAATGCCGACCCCGGCATGATCTTGATGGTCTGCCGTCCCTAAAATTTTCAGATGCTTTCCGTTGAGGAAGAAACCTTCATTCGGGTCAAAACGAACGGTACGGATGCCGAAAATCGTTTCGTAGGTATCGACAATCTTTTCGCCGGAACGAATAACCGTTTTTAGTTTGTGCAGATATGGCGATTCGAGCGACCATAGTTTTGGATCCGCAACGCTGAACCGGCTGATGTATTCATTCTGATTGCCCGCTTTGAGGGACAAATGTTTCTTGGATCCGGAAGCAATTACTTTACCCGATGAGTCGACAATAGATTCTTCGATATTGAAAATCGAATTTTCCATTGATTCATTTTTCACGGCGGTCCGTGTCGTAATGACTGCAGTATGTTTTTTCAAATCGGTTGTCACAAAAGTACCATCCTTGATGACATGGAGAGGAGCTACTTTTGTAAGCCACACATGTCTGTAGATGCCGGCTCCTTCATAGAACCAGCCTTCTTCCATTGTCGCGTCTATGCGAACAGCAATAACATTATCGCCGCCGTAATTGAGATAATCGGAAATGTCATAACTAAAACCGACGTAACCGCTGTGTTCGGTGCCAAGATAAAAACCATTGACCCAAACGATTGAATTGCGAAATACGCCGTCGAACTCGACATAGATGCGCTTGCCCAGATCCGATTCTGGAATTGTAAATTTCTTCCGGTACCATCCCACACTGTTCTGAGGAAAATTGCGCCCCAGCGCTTTGTATCCGTGACTAAAACTGCCGAGACTATCGAACGGAAGTTCAACGCACCAATCGTGCGGCACATCAAGAATCCGCCAACCCCGGTCATCAAAATTTTCTGCGGCGGCCCCGTCGCCGTACCCGGTTTTCGCGAAATATGAGAAGTACCCGCTGCCGTTGTCGAAATCCTTTTTTGTATCGTAAGCATGGCCGAGGGCAAAACGCCAGCCGAAATCCATCAACAATTTTTCTCGCGGCGAGGATTGTTCCTGCGATTGCCCGTTCATGAACGCAATCATGAGAAACCACAAAACGGTCAACAGGTACGTCTTTTTCGATTTCATCGTTCGTGCCTTCACTGGTTTGATTAGAGCCTATCTCCATTTTTTGAGAGATTGCTTCGTCTCCCGACGAAGAACGTCGGGATCCTCGCAATGACCATATTTCTATTTTTTAGACCGCTTCCAACAGATCAAGTTCTTTTCACCTCGAGCGTGATGCAACAAATTGTTCTAATGCAAAGATCATCTCTTAAAAGTTCTTTTGTTTTGCAGCTTCGATCTTTTGATCTTCAATGCCTTTGCTTTGAATAATAGTAAAATCTGAAATATCTTTCGCGACGATGGTGCTCCCGCCATCCGGTTTTTGTGCAGTCAAATTCCTGATAGAGATTCCGGACACATCGTCAAAAAAGAGAGCTGGCCGGTGCTCTTCGTTCATGAAGCCGAATGTGACATCGGTCATTTCAAGATCTTTTGCATGTCGAACGAACAATCCGTATGCGGGTGCAGTGCCAAACATACCCGGTTCGGGATATGCATTTTCATTCTCCGGGATTTCCCTCGCAGCCGCTTCTTTTGTTCCACCCCCTTTGTAATAGATCCGGATATTGCTCAGAAGAATAGCTTCAATTGGATGCCCGGGCAATCCGGCAATTGTGCATGAATATGATCGGTCGGCATTGTAGACGGTGATGTTGCTCATCGTAACTCTTCTGAGTGCGCCGATGGGTGTTCCTTTCGGTCCGCGCATTCTTGCTCCAAGCCTTAGGAAAATCGGGTCGTTGACGATATCTCGCATCGTAATATTGGTGATGGCAACATCTTCAAGAAGTCCGCCGTCGACTGTTTCCAAGGCTAATCCGCGGCAGTAATCAAACACGCAATTAGAAATGGTGATATTTTTGAATCCGCCGTTGGATTCTGTGCCGAATTTGATTCGTCCGATTGGATGGTATCCATATGCAGGATTATTAGAACGTTTATAAGTACCGTCCAACAACGATCCTTCATCATAACCGCTGAGCGCGCAATTGGTGATCGTAACATTCTCTGTGGATCGAGCATAACCGAGTGCGAACGTACTTTTCAGGCAAAGCCCATCATCGTACGGCGAATTGACAGACAAATTGGAAACATGCACGTTCTTGCAGCAATCGATATCAACTCCGTCTCTGTTGGTATCTATTTTTAGATTGTCGAGCGTGAAATTGTCAACTCCGGTAGCAAGGATGGCGAACCATCCGCCGTGGTACATAGTAAAATCCCTTAAGAGAACATTACGGCACCGATAGAGGCTAATTGTTTTGTCCGCGCTTTTACTATCCTTCACCCAATCTTTCAGCAGACCCTTGCCGTAGATTTTTCCCTGGCCGAGGATCGATATATCATGAAGACTATCTCCCCAGATCAGTCCATTATGCCAATGGCTGTGTCCGTAATCTTGATACGTATCGTTGATACTTTTTTCAGCCTGGTCATAATTCAATTCCGGATTTGCCGAGACGGCAATGATCGTGCACGCGTTGTCAAGGTACAGCGTGATATTGCTTCGCAAACGAATGGAACCGGAGAGATAATCGCCCGCCGGAAAGTAAACCATCCCGCCGCCGTTTTCCGCAGCTGCTTCGATCGCCGAATTGATTGCCGGAGAATCCAGAGTTTTGCCGTTCCCTTTGGCGCCGTAGTCTCTAACGTTGAAAACCATTTTTGTTTGCGCTGGACTTGCCGGTGAAAGAAACGCTGTGAAGACAAAAGCGGAAAGAAGGATTAGGCCTGTTGTTTTCATTGTTGATGAATCCTTTTCAAGCCACGAAGAACACAAAGGGACACGAAAAAGAACAAATTTAACGTAACACGTTCATTATTGGGTAAATGTTGGCTTCTACAAAGCATATTTAACCCTTCGTGTTCTTAGTGAAATATTTCGCCGGTAATCGCATTTCCTGGAACGTCTAATAGCTGGATACTGGACATCGTTTTTAGAACGGAATTATCATTGTATATCCACAATATTTTCTTATCTCGCGTTACTTCGAAAGCGTGAGGCGCTTTCCCGAATTGGTTATGCCCGAGCCAATTTGTGAGAATCAGATTTCCGTTGGACAGGCATTGCATTCCCGTCATAAACTTCAACTCAATTCCGGGCAAGTCGTTCCTTGATAATTGCCAGATAATCCTGCCGGACGAATCAACTTCGACAACGCGGGGATCACCGTTATGGTCGGAACAAGCGATAAGCGTATGCCCGTTCGGCAAGCGGATAACCGAATGCGGTCCTCCCTTTATTGGTATTTCTTTTATCAATTTGCCGGTTGAGTCGTACTCGCACACTTTATCCAAACCATAATGGGCAACAAGATAGTTTCCATTGCGCAGTTTTCTGGCGTTGCGCATAAAGGAGTGCCCGCCGTCCATGCTGTCAGGGAGAAGTTTTATTTCTTTGACTATCCTTCCATCAGGCGAGACTTCCAACAAGCGTCCGGAATTGCATTCACCGATAAACGTATTGCCGTTTGGCAGCCGCTGGCAGGCATAAATTTCGCTTTGAGATTCGTAAGAAAAAACAACTTCCTTTTTTCGTGTAACCTCTTTTACCCCGTTGCCCGTATTGAAGAGGATATTTCCGTTCGGAAGCGCCCATACGTCGTTGCACCGTGTCGCCGGATATGTCCATTCTATTGTACCGTTGTCCGAAATGATATAAACATTTCCTCCGGTATAATCGGTGCACACGAACGGATGTAGATGGCGTACAGTGTCGGGTTGAGCATTGAAAGGAATATTTTCAGCGGCAAGAAAAAAGAATAGAGCGATAACGAAATGTGTCTTGATCATAAGGTTGCTCTCGTCTCAATTGGAAATAAATAAAAGTGCTCGTGCTCTGTCAAATGAACGTGGCCGCCCACTTTTTATTTTAGATCTCCAAAGCTTACATTTTCGGGGGTCTCGGATTCATCCAATATTTGAATTGTCGTTGCCGGACCGAGGTCCGGATCCTGCCACGATTTAAGTATCCAGACCACTTTCTTATCGGGCGTCAGTTCCACTGCTTGAACCGGCGGATGAAACTTATCAATCGGGCCGCTCCATTCATTTACCCAATTGTTGATGAGTGTGTTGCCGTTCGGCAAACGCCACGCCAGTTGTAATGACCCAAGTGTAAATTCACCGGCATCACTTCGAGAAAACTGGGAAACGGTTTCTCCGCGGTGATTGACTTCGCGGATATCCTGACGGTCAACAATTAGAACATTACCATTTTTCAACGGATTGGCACTCCACGGATTATCAGCTGGAAACGACCAGACTTCTTTTCCGTCCGCGTTATACTCGCACACTTTGTTCATGTCCATATGAGCGATTAAAAGTGTTCCGGCGGGAGTGATCCTCGCGTGCCGAAAATGACCATGTGTGTTCTTAGGATTTCCCACCGGCACCTGAAATTGTTTCTTAATCTCACCGGTCGCAATGTTGATTATCTTTACCATCGCCGGGTCGCCATTCTGAACAAAGAGAACATGATCTTTTCCGATCGGCATTGCCGTATGTATTTCGGTGCCACTCGGGGCATCATAATTCCACAATATTTTCTTCTCCGGCGAAATGAGGTTGATTGCGAATTGATGAGCTATCAGGACATTGCCATTGGAAAGGAGCACGGCATCGCTTACTTCACCTTTACCGGCAGGGTCGTCATAAAACCAAACTACTTTGCCATTTTTCACAATAAACACCCGACGATTAGGCGATTCTCCGGCATAAAGAAAATCATGTTGTGCCAATCCCTTGCCGGGTAGAATTTCAACGTTCGAGAGTTCAGCTGTCTTGGTTTGAGCCGGCAGTGAAGCGGCCAAGCTTAGTACCGAGCAAATAAGAAGAGCAAAAGATATTGTTTTCATAAAGTTTGAAAACCTCCAATCAGTATTCATTTTGCAATCTGTTTTATCTTTGTAATTCGCCGTTGTCGGGATTTCCCGGCTCGTCGAGAAGCTGGATGTACGTGTTGGGTCCTAAATCGGGGTTGTTCCATGATGATAATGCCCAAACAACTTTTTTTTCGGGAGTTACTTCGAACACTTGAACCGTACCAGCCCATTCTTCCGTTTTGTTATTGCTTGCGCACCAGTTGCTTATCACAGTATTTCCATTCGTGAGCCGGTTCGATGTTTGATTGTTATAGAGCTTGAAGGGAACGTCGGCTTGCGTGAGCTCCCACACTGTTTCTCCGGCCGGATTCACTTCGCGGGTATAGCCGTTCCCGTCCCCTGAAATTAATGTATTGCCATTGTGCAATCGAATTGCCGCCCAGGGCCATTTAGCAGAAACCGACCAAATTTCTTTTCCATCCAAAGTAAATTCTACAACCTTGTTTTCTGCCATGAGAGGAACCATAATCGTGCCTTTTGGAGTGATCCGCACATGACGAAATTGCACATGAGTGTTGGTTGTCGTCGTTGGGATTATAATCTCTTTCAGGATTTTATTCTCAGCGGTATTGATGATCAGCACCTTGGCCGGGTTGCCATTCAGCACCATCAAGACGCTGTCTTTACCGATCGGCTGGCATGAATGCGTCTCTGTTCCCTCGGGACAATGAAATTCCCAAACGAGATTTTTGTCGGGACTGATAATTCCTGCGCCGGACATGCACGCAAAAACGATGTTGCCGTTAGAAAGCAGGGTAGCATCATCAAACTCCTGAATGGTTCCGGAAAGCGTGCGCATAGGTATCGAATATTTCCAAACAAGTTTGCCATCACGAACAAGGAACATGGATTGAGCTTCGGGATGGCGCATATCCCACTCACCTACATACAGAAATGGGTGTTGGCTTAATCCCTTCCCCGGCAGTTGTTCTGTGGAACTTTTCGTTTGAGCATTGGTACATACTATAAAAGTGAATAAGAAAAATAAAGAAGTGGTTAGAAGCCATCTCAAAAATGGTATTGTGTTCGCCCTTCGACGCGTCCCGATAAAAGACATCGGGACTTGCTCAGGGTGAACAAATGGCGCGTTCATCCTGAGTAAGCGATCCCGCTTAAAGAGCGGGAGAGTGCATCGAAGGATCAAGCGACATGTTTTTGAGATAGGTTCTAGTTGTTTCATAATAAAACTCCGTTCAGAAATTTTTTGTATAGAAATCGCGGTTATTGATATAATTCTTCCATACTAAGCGTGCCGAGAATAAAAGAGGTTACTCCCGCAAACGTATTTACTTCTTTCGGCTGGCTGACATACATTTTGTAATCATCCATTATACCGATGCTGCTGCAATCATAGATATCAACTACACCCGAAGAGTTTATTTTTGCTTTTTTGATAATTCCCTCATACGCCTTCTTGACGACAGGATCGAATTCTTTCTTGTCAATATAACCCTTTTCGATTGACTTCTTTATAAGATAAAGAAACATGCCGGTGCCCGAAGTTTCGTTCCAGTTATCCGGAACATTTTGCTTATCGACCACCTGGCACCACATTCCGGTTTTGGCATCCTGAACATTTTTAAGTCCTTCGCATAAATTGCGAAGAGTTGAAAGGAGGTTATTATAATTGGGATTGTCTTTTGGCAGGTAGTCAAAAACATCTGCAATGAGTACGGCAAACCAACCGAGTCCCTCACTCCATACTTCTGAAGCGAGGCCGGTGTTTTTATTTGCCCAGCTTGCTTCTTTACTTTCATCCCATCCATGCAGCAACAGGCCACTGGGCTTGAGGCAATGAGAAATTATCAATGCCATTTGTTTGGTAACTTCATCGAAGGCATACGAGCTGTCGCCGATGACTTTGCCATACCGGGCGAGAAACATTTGTCCCATAAAAACACCGTCAACCCACATTTGGTGTTTCGCCCAGTTTCCATGCCAGAAACCGCCATCGGAATTTCGTGGATAATTTATGAATCCATCCCTGACTGTTTTTGCCGCTATCCTGTACTTCTCAAAATGTGTCTGTTCATACATAAAAATAATGGCGTACCCGGGAAGAAAATTATCCAATGCCGTCGGGGAAAAGCCGGGTATATTTCCCCGGTCATCGACCTGTTGATCCACATATCTTTTTATATAATTGAAATATTTTACGTCGCCGGTTGCGCGCCACATTTTTTCCATCGCAAACATTGCATATCCAGCCTGCCAGCTGAAATGGTTGCTCTGACCAATCCAATGAATACTGTCAGGATCCGGATATTTCGCGATAAAACTATTTGCAGCTGCAACCGACCATTTGAAATCGTTCCCCTGAGCATCACAGATGCCGAACCAACTGGCGGCAACGAAGAGAGGCATAAAAAGAAAAAATTGACGGAACATATTTTCACTCATTCATTTATTTTTGTAAACGGAGCAAGAGTACATCATGCGAGGGGATTTTTGTTGTAAGGGTTTTGTCGGTTGTTCCGATATTCTTTTTAGTCCAAAGGTCGTGCAAAGTATACGATTGTTTATCAAAACGTAATTCTAATTTCGCAATGTCATCATTAATGACTTGCTTTTTCCAGTCGTAGTTAACGTCGACGGATTTTGAGCCGCGATTAAAGAAGCACAAAGCCCAATCGCCGTTTTTCAAAGGCTTGTACCAAATTTCAAGGCTGTCGATTTTGCTTTGACGGAAGCCTTGAATTCCTAATGAATCCTGGTCAATGGAAATGACTTCCTTGTTCGTTAGAATATCGAGAACGTCCTTCGACACTTTTCGTAAATCGTTTCCTGCGATCAGCGGAGCGGCCAGCATTGCCCATAAGGAAAAATGGGCCCGGCTCTCGTTTAATGTGAGGCTTCCATTCCCAACTTCGAGCATATCCGGATCGTTCCAATGTCCAGGTCCGGCGTATTTGCGGAGACTGTCCTGCATGTCGAGGATGTACATTACTCCCCACGAATTATATTTGCCGCCGTGCGTATCGATACAATCCCAGCACGAAGTGATGTCCCCCGTAGTTCTCCAAAGATGGCCAACCGACCCGGCCCATTCCCATGGCCTGTTGTTTCCCCATTCGCACATGCTGAATACCATCGGTCTTTTCGCTGCATAAATTGCGTCTCTCATTGTCGTATACGCACCGACCGCATTGAGCCCATCGGAGGCGCACCAATCGTATTTTAAGTAATCACATCCCCAGCGCGCAAACATGAGTGCATCTTGAAATTCATGGCCCCGGCTTGCAATAAAACCGCCGCATGTCTGGTACCCGACGTCGGAATAAAGTCCGAGTTTTAAACCCTTGGAATGGATGTAGTCGGATAATGCCTTCAATCCCGACGGAAATCTCACCGCATCGACGGTAAGAAATCCGAGGCTGTCGCGCGTGCTTGTCCAATTGTCATCGATGATGATGTACCGGTAACCGGCGTCTCTCATGCCGGACGAGACGATAACATCCACCATATCGCGAATTATTTTTTCGTTAAAGTTTCCGGCAAACGTGTTATAGGTATTCCAGCCCATTGGAGGAGTTAGGGCAAGGCCGTCAAATTTTTGCGCATAACAGCTGATTGATACAACAAAGGCAAGAAGAAACCAAAATTTTTTCATACCGTTAGCCCTTAAGTTTTTATTGTCGACTCTCTTCAGCAAACAGCCGGATAAATGAAAATTTTCCCTATTTTGTTGAACCCCGAATAATTAATTCCGCTTCAAAGGTAACCGTAGCGATAGTATCGCTCTCGGTTTCCTTCCCTATCACCGCTAATAAGATTTCTGCAGCCCGTTTTCCCATAGAATAGAAAGGTTGATTGATCGTAGTGAGAGGCGGGCTTACGACACTTGTGATTTGATTATTCGAAAAACCTATCAGCCCGATTTCGTTTGGAATGTTGAGCCCTTCTTCCTTAATTCTTTGCAGGGCCCCGATAGCAACCGGATCGTTGACGGCCAAGATTGCGTCGGGGATAATGTTTTTTTTGATCAGAGAATCCATGGAATTGTATCCATCCTCCTCGTACATGCCTCCGAACCGAATAAGTTCATCATGAACAGGTATTCGCGATTGCTTAAGAGCCATTAGATATCCATGAAGTCTTCTTTGACAAATTCCTAATTGTTTTGGCCCGGCAAAATGAGCAACCTTTGTATATCCTCTTTCTATCAAATAACGAACCGCGGTAAAAGCACTCGCTGTATCATCGATGACGACTTTATGTGCGCGGATGTCTTCACATACGCGGTCAAAAAAAACAAGGGGAATTCCATAATCGATCAGCTTCTGGAAATGATCGCTGTTTTTTGTGTTCTGAGAAATCGAAACAATGATACCGGCAACTCGTTGCTTCAACAGCATATTCGAATTCACAACTTCTCTTTCGTAATTTTCGTTTGATTGGCAAAGCAGGGTTGTGTAACCGGCGTGGTAGGCAATTTCTTCGATTCCGCTCACCGCCTTGGCAAATGAATCGTGAGCAATCTCAGGAATAATGACACCAATGTTCGTGGTTCGGCGGTTTCGCAGGCTATCTGAAATCGCATTAGGTGTATACCGTGAATCTCTGGCGAGTTTTTTCACTCGCCCCTTCGTCTCTTCGCTAATATCCGGATGATCCCTCAATGCCCGAGATACAGTTGAAGGGGCGATGCCTAACCTTTTAGCTATGTCAGTTATTGTAATGAGTTTCATGTCAGGAGTCTTCACCGCAAACGTTTGCAATATAGGGTAGAATGCTATTACTGTCAAATAACTTCCCCACAAAAAAGTGGGCGAAAGAATGTATTTCGCTAATTAAAAGGGACAAGGAACGGATGAAAACGGAATTCGGGAGGAGAATTCAACAATACACTCCGCAAAGGAGTAAAATAAATTCCTATTTCTTCGCGGCTACATCAGCGTAGCTAATCAATTTCACTCCTTTGTCGCGTAAAGCCCTTATTACTTTTTCGTTTGTGAAAATATTCGTTACATCCTGCCGGTCGATGGCCAGACTATTATTGCGGCTAAAGATGGCCGAGCGCATTTCGGAATTATCCATTCCCGGATGCTCGATAAAAACATACGTTCCCGGAGTTAAATTCTTTATCGCAGAAATAAACCGTCCAATTTTTTCTTCCAAAGATTTGTTGTTGTCCCAGCCACGCAGAGCTTTGATACTCGGAATATTTTCGGTGCGCAAATTATATTCACGGGCCAATCGTTCGACAAGCTCAGTGACTTTTGGATCCATGGTACTACAACCCATGTGAGCACTTACGTGTGAAATGCGGGGAACGTGTTTTAACGCCAATACTATTTGCGCGCGCAATTCCTTTTCAATCTCTTCAATTTTCCAATTGGCCTTTAGCAGATAATTGTCCGCGGAAGTATCTTTTCCGCCCCAAATGAATTGATAAAAATATCCATCCTTATCAACAAGGCTTGGAACATTGGTGAGCGGCCGCCATCGCACTCCTTCCCATTCACTTGTCAGCACCAGATGGATCCCGATGTCAATGGACGGATTTTCGCTCAACATTTTTACCGCTTCAGGAAACCATGGACAAGGGACCATGATTTCAACACTTCGTGCGATTCCTTCTTTACACGCTTTGATACATGCGACGTTTGCATCATGAAAAGACGCCATATCATCGGCTCTCACAATCGAATAAATACCGTTCTCGTCTTGAGCTTGGGTTCTCTCGGAAGCAAAGAATAACACGGCAACCAGCAATACATATTTCATATCACACGCCTTCTAAAAAGTTACAATGAACATTTTCAGTTCTGGTAAACGGACTCAAACACATAATCTCCCGATTGGGCATTGAACACGGCATAATTGTCCTTGTATTCTTCGAACTTCAACCCCGCAGATTGGAATGCCGGCTTTCCGGATTCCAAAATTTGTTTGTTGGGAAGCGACGGGACGTCAATCGTCGCGGTTGTGTTTGCCGGAACGATCACGTGAAAAATAAAACGTGTCCCCTCAATTTTCCAGTCGCTGACTATCCTGCCAACAACAGCGTCGTAATATCCCTTAGCCCAGGTAAGATCGCCGGCCGGTTGAGGCTTGATCTCAAACCGTGTGAATCCGGGCGCCGCAGCATTAATACCAAGAATGGATTTATAGAACCATTCTGAGACAGAACCAAACATGGGATGATTCTGTGAATTTACCGTGTCGGGATATTTCCAGCCTTCGTAGAGCGTAGTAGCTCCATGTGCCAGCATATTAGCATAGCCGGGAAAGCCGCGCTGGTTGACAACAGAGTACGATACGTCGTTGCGGTTCTCCTGCCGGAAGACGTCAAACAAAAATTTGGTGCCAAAGATACCGGTTGAAAGATGCCCTTGATGCTTGCTGTAAATTTCCAACAGGAGATGATTCATCGCCGCATTCTTTTCGGTGTCCGGGACGAGTTCATAATAGAGGGGGATGAGTTGGGCGGACTGGGTGCCGGAATCGAACACGCCAGTTCCCGGTCTCAGAAATTTCTTTACGAATGCATTCTTAATTTCACCGGCCAGCGTATTATAGTTCTTGGCATCCGGGCTCCTTTTGAGAAGATGTGCAAATTCAGCTAGAATTTTTACATGATGATAGTAGAACGCTGTTGCTGAAAGAGAAACTGGTTTAGGGTCGAGGCTTTCGTGGTCGCTGATATCTCGTTCAACGATATTGTCAGGAGTGACCGAGTGCATGAACTCGACCTGTTTTTTCAAGACATCATAATATTTTTCGACGCTCTGCAGGTCGCCGTAATAATCGTACAAAACTTTCAGTCCAAACGGAAATGCAAGCTGCCACCCCGGAGGGCCGGTTCCGTCTCCCATCCCTTCAACGGCAATTCCGGTTGACGGAGCGATCTCCGTCATTCCGCCATTGGGCCGGGCATCATTTGCAAAATCCTGAACTACTTTTCTGTAAAAATTGCTCATGTCGTAATTGTAACAAAATGCCTCGGCGGTCGTTACAACATCTCCGCCATACCCGAATTTTTCCCGGCCCGGGCAGTCGCTTTGAACGCTGAACACGTTGCTCAAAAATGTCCATTGGACCATCTCCTGAACCTTGTTGAACATTTCATTTGAGCATTCGAAACTTCCGTTTTGTTCCAGGTCGGCATTCATCCGCAATCCGACCACCGATGTCGAATCCGGTCTTCCGGGAAATCCCCTGAGTTCAACATACCTGAAGGAATGAAACGTAAATCGCGGCGAATATACTTCTTCTCCGTTTCCTTTTAGGATATAGGTGATCGTGCTGACCGGAGGTCTGGGCGCACCTTTTCCCGGATCGGCATTCCAGATTTCTTTCAGCTGCGCGACGAGGTTTGTAAAATAATTCAGAGAGCCGTCGGGATGAACATCCTCGCCGCAACGCATGGTAACGGCTGTTCCAGCTGGCCCTGCAACCTTTAGCTTTATCGTTCCGGCAAAATTTTGTCCAAAATCAATAATGAAAATTCCGGGTTTAAGCTCGTAAATTTTTTTCGCGTGCAATAGGCGCGTTACTCTGATTGGAGGCTGTATTTGTGCGGATAGCTTTCCGGATGGACCGGGGATTGTAATGCACTGTTTCCATCGGCTGTCGGAAAATCCCGGCATATCCCAATTCTTTTGTTCCTTCCTTGCATCATACATCTCCCCTAAGTAGACATTATTTTTGAGGATTGGCCCATCGCCCGCTTCCCATGTTGAATCGGTAGCAAAAATTTTTGTGCTTCCGTCGTTGAAGACAATTCGCAGCTGAGCTTTGACGCACGGTTTGCCGATTGTCAGTGTCTTTCGAAGATTAAATCCAAAGATGTTTAGCGGCAAAGGATTGTACCATCCATTGCCCAGCATTATACCGAGCGCATTTGTTCCTTTCTGTAATTGCCGGGTCACATCGTAAGTGGAGTATAGCACTTGCTTGCCGTATTGAGTCCAGCCGGGACCGAGCATCGCATCGCCTATTTTCGAGCCGTTGAAGCGGGCTTCATAGTAGCCCAAACCTGAAATATATAATCGGGCCGAGGCAATTTCTTTCTCTATAACAATATCTTTGCGGATCAACGGCGCAGGATTCTCTTTATAGAAGTCTTCATCGGCCGAAGGAAGAGGATTGGGGTCGCTGATCCACCGTGCCTGCCAATCGGACTCTTGCATCATCGCCGTTTCGAACCAGCTTACCGCGCTCCAGTCAGATGGCTGTCCGGCTCCGTCCCAGATTCGTACTTTCCAAAAATATCGGGTGAATGAAGCCAACGGTCTGCCCGCAAAGACAATTCCAAAAGTAGAACTCGACGCGACTTTACCGGTTTGCCAAATGGTCCCGTCATCGTCCTCCAAGTTTTTTTGATTATCGCTTACGACGATTTCATACGCTGTTTGAGTTGTGCCTCTTACTTCTGAATGCAATTCCCAGCTTAATCGCGGATTGGCAATGTCGATACCGAGGGGGTTGGTTTTTAATTCTGTTCGTGGATTAACGATTGCAACGGCAGACGAGGGGGACGATCTCGCCGGCAGAAAACTGGTTTGAACAATGAGAAAGCAAAATAGAACAAGTGGCCGGACTATTGAAATTCTCATGCGATTGTTTCTATAGGTCGAAACGTTGGACAAAGTATCTCCACCCGCGTCGCTAAAACGCAAAGAATTTCTTCTAGCATATTGGTGCGGCTTTGCGTCTTTGCGTGAGCGACACGAAAGGCTATTACTTTACCACCACATCATCGACAAAAGTTCCGATATGCATGATCGCTGCCTCTAGATCGCGGAGCGGTTTGTCCCCGACCGTGCAATTGTCGAACGTCACCGTCTCTACACGATGTGTCTCATCAAACCCCTTGAGAACGATCGGGCCCTCGTGGGCCCAGGCAATGTTTTTCAGAGTGACATCTTTTATGTGACCGGGAGGGCCAACACCGTATTTAGTGCCGTCGGTGATGTTTAGCTCAAACAATTTGAGTTCAGATTTTTCAACACTAATATTTTCATAAAGGATATGAGAAATAAGAGCCGGACCGTCGCAAATAATGCTGAATCCACTGTGGCCGTCAACGCGGCTTCCGCCGCGCGCAAGAATAACGTCGCAATTGCGCACGGTGATGTTGCTGATCGATGCGGCATCAGTCTCAAAGCCAATGGTCACTCCGTCGCTGAAGGCAAAACCGACCATGGTATTATCGGCAACCAAAATATCGTCAACAATTTGGTCGGGCGCCGGCGCTTTAATGGCAATGCAATCGTCGGTGCAGCGCAAAAAGCAGTGGGAAATAACGACGTCTCTTGAATTGAGCGGATCGATTCCGTCTCCTCCAGGTCCGAAGCTCAACACCTTTACATCATTATAGCGCAGCCCGTCACAATTGCTGAGCGTATTTGTCCATCCGTCTCCGTTGCGGATCATTACGCCTTCGAATGAAACATCCCTGCTGTTTTCAATCCACACCATTTGTTTGAACTCGAACCCGCCGTCCAGTATGCCGCGCCCGACAATGCGGATGTTGTGAACTCCGCTGGCGCGAATGCCTCCATAGACGATTGCGCCTGGAGCGATATAAACGGTTTCGTTGTCCTTGAGCGTGATATACCCCGGGCGGTGAACGCCCGGGCCGAAGTAGTAAACGCCCGGAACATCGGGAGAAATCTCCTCATGTTCAACCGGATTTGCAAAAATAAAAAGAGGAGGGAGGCCGTTGATTTCAATGTCGAGATTATCGGGTCCGGGGAGGGAAAACGTCAGGACATTTTCTTTTACTTCTGCCGTTATCCCGCGGCTGAGGGGGTGTATTGAGGCGCTTGTAATAGCGGTCGGAACGCGGATGGAAATCTGCACTCTGCCGTTGCACGAAAAGCTTGCCTGATGGATTTCCTGCGGTGCTTTGGTATATGGTTCTATGAACCAGTCCGGCAATTTACTGATATCCATAGTTGTCCGAAACTTTTCCGTCCAGATATCCTGGCCGTTAATGGTTACTGAATAAAGATCACTTGTTGTCAATCCCGATATCGCCGGATAAGCAATGACACGGGAATTATCGTCGTCGGGGTTTTTTGCTTGCAACGTGATAACGGCAAAAAATAGTATCGCGAAGAGAATAAATGTTTTTTTCATAACTGCTCCGGCTAAATAATTATTCGAGCATAGCTCAATACCATTTGAAAATGGTGTTGCGAGTCCTCGCCGAGCCTCGACCGCAGCTTTCTATCGGGACGAAGTCCCAAAGGGATCCCCTACAGCGGGACAATCCCTATTTTGGCGAGAAAATCGTCGGGATCGTCGCAATGACCGTACTTCTATTTTGAGATATCTTCTGGAATTCTTTTACGGTCTTTGCGCGGGTAAACTTTTTTTATTCCGGTTTAACCCTCTCGGCATAAAATGCAGAATTGCCGTTCGTGACGCCGTAAAGATTTCCAGTTTTATTGTCGACATCGATCCCTTTCCACCGAAGGGCGCCGAGTGTTGTATCGTAAATATCGGTCCACGAAGAACCGTTGTCGAAGCTGGCATACACTGCGGATGGCGACCTCGACCAATAGAGCGGCTCGCAAGCAGCGTATATTTCATTCCCCGAGGGCCCTCCGACAGCAACGGCAGTTGCGTTAAAGGCGCGATTATCTAACGGAAAAATTTTTTGCCACGATTTCCCGTAATCCTTACTGCGCCATAATCCTTCATGAATAAAACCGGCGTAAAGCCAGCCCGGTCTTTTCGGATCGGCTTTAATGCAGTTGAGCACCGACGCGGTATCCTTTCCAAACGGAAGCCCTTTACCGAGGGTTTGCCATGATTTTCCGCCGTCGGATGTTCCGAAAATACCCTCGTCAGCTTCTCCGAAATAGATCGTATTTTCTTCGGTCGGATCGATACAGAGCAACTGATTGGTCCCGCATACGTTCTTCACCTGATATGCCGTCACCGCCAGCAATTCACCTTCGATAAAATCTTTTCGCACGGGCAGTGTTTTGATTTTTTCAAGTACCGGAAGTCTCATCTTCTTCCACGTCTTCCCCCAATCAGCAGATTTATACAAGCCCGCGCCGTCGTCAACGGCTCCGTCGATGTAAGCAAAGAATATTCCTTGGTGGAAGGGATCCTCCTTGATCGCCTGGACAAATAATCCTTTTTTCAGATGAACAACAACACGGCAATTTTTGCCGTCATCTTCCGACACACATATCGCACTTAAACGCTCCGCGCTGTTTGTGACGCCATAGAGCAGAAGCCCGGTCTTGAATTTTGACGGACAGATGACGGTGCTGCAATAATAGTTTTGCTCTGCCGGCAACGCTGGAAGGGATGAATACGTTTTGCCGCCGTCCCTGCTGATGCATGGCTGGCCGTCTGCACCGGCAAAAAATATCTTGCCGGGAATCGCTGGATCAACAGCAACCATTTCAAGACAAATATTTCCTATTCCCTCAAAATAATTCGCGTCCCATGTTTGGCACGAATCTTCGCTTGTACAGATGCCGAACCAATCCATCAAAAAGAATTTTTTTGGATTCTTGTTGTCGGCGGCAAATTTTGAGATCGCCCAGCCGATTTGCTCGGGCCGCTGGTATTGCGGACGCAAAATGTTTAAAGTCATTCCAGGAATAATTCTTTTTGATGATGTGCCATGTTTCGCCGTTGTCGCTGGAACGGTAGAGCGGAAGGGAAGCGTCATTATTCGGCGAAGGGTATTGGCAGGCCGCTGCATAAAAGATGGAACTGTGTGCCGGATCGGAGGAGATCGTTGAAAAATCGACCATCCCAAGCGCCGCGGTTTTTTTTGCAAACGTTTTCCCGCCGTCGATTGATTTGTAGATTCCATCGTTGCGGAAGGACACCAGAATGACGGCCGGATTCTCCTTGTCGAAGGCGAGGTTGGTGAAACTTACTCCCTTTCTTCTCGAAAACCGTGTCCCATGTTTTTCCTTTATCCGTCGATCGGAACAGCCTGCCGATCTTTTCTCTGTTGTATGAACCGTTCGGGAACAAATACGCCGCGAACGGCAGAGAATCGAGCGTTGCTGCGTAGACCATATTCTTCACATACGGATCGAACGCGAGGCAGCAGAAAGGTTCGCCTTTGAGTCCCGCGTAATTCCACGTTTCGCCCCGATCGCCGCTTGCCCAGATTCCTCTTGTGTTGCTCGCCGCTGCAATAAAATTATCATCGAACGGGTCGACACCGATTTTCTCGCCGTAAAACCTTATTGCACCGTTTCCGAAAAAATCCGGTTTCGTAGTAACGATTTTCCAAGTCGCTCCACCGTCCGTGGATTTATGAATAGCGGAAACCATTTCGTGCCCCCGGGCCTCGCCCGAGGCGCGGAAGAGCACGTTGGGATTCATTGCACTCATGGCGAAAGACTCAACACTGTGATGATATCCTTCGGTCATCCCGTTGTTGATCGCCTTCCAGCTTTTGCCTCCATCGACGCTCTTAAAAACTCCGGCAACGTCGGTTCTGATATATAAAATATTTGAATCGCGAGGATCTTCTAATATTCCCGTGACATATCCGCCGCCGCCAAATTCAGAACTCATCCAGTGATATTTGGCACCGGGTTCACTCGGATTATCGCCGGCAAATACGTTGGCCGTTAGAAATATATTAATCAAACATACTATAACTGCAATCGGATGATTGAATTTGTCGATCATTTTCTTGTCTTCGTTGCTATTTGGAATTGCTTGTCCGTATTGCATGAAAGGCTACATCGTCAGCAAGAAAAAATGACTCCTGTAGACTACACAAGCGCCGTTAGGCAAAAATAAAATAAACAATAAAAAATGTAATTACCGGATTTGCGGAAAAAAAGGTCAGTGATAAGAGGGTAAAAAGCACAGGAATTTTGCAGAGTTTCCGGATTAACGAAAAGGAGTAAAAAAGTGAGCTTCTTCTTAAATCTGTCGATGTTTTTAGTATGCCCGGCCGGAATCGAACCGGCAACCCCCAGCTTAGAAGGCTGGTGCTCTATCCAGTTGAGCTACGGGCACTTGAAAAACGCCACTTCTGGTTCGCAAAACTATTACTTTTTTACCTCTCAGCTTACACTTTAGCTTACACTCTCACTAAAAAAACAAGACTCTTTTGGCGTTAACAGGACGTTATTTCACACCGTCCGAGTTGAATTTTCGGAAAGAGCCTTTATTTTTTTTATAATATAGTGAGATTAGAGAGCCGTTGCAACACGGATTTGAAGAATGGATTGCTTCTCAAAATAGCGGGACCATCCCCTCTAATTGTCCGACTGTCTTATGCAGTTCATTCGGAAGAAGATGAGCGTAGATTTGTGTTGTCTTAATGTCGGTGTGCCCCAAGAGTTTTTGAATTTCGTAAATGCTGGTTCCTTTCTGTGCCAGCCAGCTGGCGAAGGTATGACGGAGCGAGTGAAAATGTAGACGTTGGTTTTCAACTTTCGATATCTTTACCGCCTTCTTCAGCTTCTTTGTTAAGAGCGCCGGATTTATCTTTTTGCCTTTAAGTGTGAAAACATACATTGAATTGTCTGCATTCACTGGACGCATCTGGGCCAACATTTCCATCACCGTTTCCCCAACTGCAATGATGCGGCTCTTTCCTGCCTTTGTCTTAAAATCTGCATTACTTTGAATCCGGATAGTCTTCTGAAGAAAATCAACGTCACCCCATTGTAGATTAGCAATCTCCGAACGGCGCATTCCGGTGAGGACACCCAGAATAGCTATCTGTTTGAACCATATATCTCGAATAGCTTTGATCAGCTTTTCAAAGTCCTCAACGGAGAAAAAGGTGGGAACTGATTCAGGCACCATGCAAAGCTTTTGCCGATTAAACGGGTTCGATGACAATAATTTCCAGTCAACCGCCCTGTTCATCGCAGCCCGTAAGGAGCGAAGTTCAATATTTGTAGTGACCGGACTTACATTGCTGGAGCGAACGCGCTTATATTTCTCCCAGTGAAATGCCGTTAGCAGTTCAATATTCAAATCACCGACAATCTTGACCATGTTATTAAACGCAACGTCGTAGAGCGCCAACGTCCCTTGAGAGAGTGTCATGGACTCTAAAAACAGTTTTTGAAATTCGCGCAATGTCATTATATGTCTAGCTCGATCATCTTTAGTCCCACCACAGAAATATCAGCGGAGGTCTATTCCTGAATCTGCCTCCAAATTCCTGCCCAGCCTGAATCTTGAGTGCATCACAAGCATAAAAGTAGTCTCCAAGGATATCGATTGTGTTTTTGAGATCAGAGTCCTGGAGGTGTTCACCTTTCTTCTCCGTCGCGAAGATCGTCGGCAGACTATAGGTGGTCAGGGCGGAGCATCATCGGGGCTAAGTACTGCGCACCAAATCTCCGGCTTTGTTTCGAACAGTTGAATGACCAGCTCGGGAGGCGGACCATCATTATGTGCGTACACCCGACCTTGTGCGACTAGCTTCTTCAATTTGTTAACATCTACTTCCATTCGTTTTTACTCCTTTTGTTTTGTTATGAATTCCAAGAATAGTTTTTGAAATACAATTAGTGTCATTACGCGTACCGCCTCATCATCTCTTCCATCCTGGTCGTATCAATCTCAAAGGCTCGCTTCAATCCGCTTAAAGACCGCACAGGCAAGCAGCAGACATCAAATTTTTGATGAAGCGTACGGCTTAGCCATGTCCTCGACGCATCCTTCGGGACACACTCAACGGCCCTGAAATAAGCAAACATCATGTCTGCTTCGATATAAACTATTTTGCCTTCAATCCGGATTGGCTTAATCTCTGCGCTTGCGCTGCTTAATACTGCCAGCAATCGGGATGTTTCATTCTCCACACTGTCGTTTTCCTCCCGTTGACGTGAATGTTCCTGCGCATACCGCATTACATCCGCTACGACCGTCTCGTTGACCATGGATGCAATAACAATCAGTGGTATCCAGAGGTCCAAAGCCCGATTTTTTAATAGCGTGTTCTCCGGGCTTTCGCTTGCACGAACATATTCACTCATGAGTTTCTGAGCATGAGTCAGTCCGAACGTATACAAGCTGTCACGAAGGTTAGATTGAAATTCCAGCATTTCCGTTGTTTCAACATACCGCCTGATTATTTCCGTTGACAACTTGCGGATCATGCGAACCGTAATTGCACGGTCTGCGAGAACGTCGTCCAATGGACTAATCCCCGCAATCATTTTTGGTGAGTAACATGAGTATGTCTCATTCTTCCGCTTTATCCTCCCGGTTTTTGAAAAACCAGCCTTGAGCAGCCGCATCTTGGCACTATTTTGACCTTCACGGAGATCCTCAGATTCGTCGAGAAATAATGTCGATGAATTTGTGTGTACCTCGTGAAAGAGCGATACGCCGGTTGCATCAGAAGAGAGCTCGCCGTTGAAGCATATCTTTTCAAGAATTTCCATTAGCGTTGTTTTCCCCGACGCCTTCTCAGCGTGTAAGTGGATGTAGGGGAAATAGCGAAATATCCGGAAGACGTACGTCCCCATAACCCACAAAGCAATCACTGTGTAGCATCGTTCATCAGGCAGGTAAATATATGTTCTGAGATAGTTTTCAATTTGTGTAAAGATTTCTTCTGGATTGACACCGACTCCATTCTCCAAGAATTGATTAATACTCTTCGTTGAGAAGCGGGACAAGCTCAGTTCCTGGGAGGAAAACCGATTACCACCTGCCTCAGCAACCCACAGGGGGATACACTGCCGATCTGAGCTGATCATGTGCAGCCGTCCTTCGCGAATAAGGCCATAGTGAAACCTGCCGCCACTGAAATCCTGGGCGGTATTGAGGGGCCACACATCGGCCGATACTTTCGAAATTTCCATCATATTTGTTTTCATACTATAGAGAGTTGGTAAGCAATCACTGCTCGCCAACCCTGTTACCTCATAAGCTACTAAAACCTTTTGCCGGTGAGTGCGCATCCCACCGGCCTGAGGTCTTTTACGCCCTGGCCGACTTCTGACTGTTGAGGCGTCCGACTAACGCTTCAAGAGCAGAACCGACCACCGTGACGGTAGCGCCCTCAAGGTCTTTTAACTCATCCTTGAGTTTGTTCGCGACAGCTTCATCATCAATTGAGATCGTGATGATGCCGTTGTCAATGCTGAACTGCGACACTTTTCCGTCATGGCGTTTCACAGCATCGCTAACGGCGGATTTGAATTGCCGAACGACACCGTCCTTGCCATCCTGGGTCTTTGAGAAGACTCCAGAAATAAGCAGGTTGGCCATATAGATAACCTCCTTTCCGTATCTTAGTTTACGCTCTCGGTTTCCGTTGGCAGTGAGCGATACCGTGGAGCAATGTTTTGACAGCTGTGGATTAAGCCAGGGATACATCAATTCATATGATGCGATCCAACAAGGAAAAATCATGGGCAACCGGTTCTCTCGACCAAGCTGACATACCCACGATGTCAGCGAATTTATAGGACCGGTTGCCCTGGGAGCGTGGATGGGCCCACAACTCATCTCACGCCTACGGTCATTGATCTCTATGGATAAGTAATTGTTCATAATTACGAGTGATAGCATACGCACATTCAAAAATGAAATCGAGAGACAACGCTTTACGGTTTGTAAAGATCAATCTACACGGCTTTTCGTTTCTGTGATGCATGGCGCTTGTAGGACTGTTGACGGAAACTATCAGGCTTGAATCCTGTTTCGTTTGCAATTGCTTCGCAAGCCCCCATTACTGAATATCCATGCTGAACGAGGGCGTCAACTTTTTCAAAATGAGTCTCTGTGAATTTTACAGGAGCAATACGCACCACCTCACGCAGCAGGCCGTTGCGATGGAAAACCTCTCCATTCACAACGACCCGCTGGAGCCCTCTCACGGAAGTCGGTATCTCAACCCCCAATTCCACTTCCGATTGACGCACGACTGCAAAGCCTCCGATGCTGAGTGAAAAACTCTCAGTCTCATTCGGCGTTTTCAGATGGGCAATATATAAGGGGCGCGTCTTCATTGGTCTATGCCTCTTCAGCGGTTAAGCTGCTTCTTTGGATTCCACCATTCGGTCTCCAATTCCTCGGTTTCGAGGCGATCCTCTTCAAGCAATGGCGAACGAACGGTGCCTCATTTTTCGCATATAGGGGAACCAGTTCGCGACTTTTTGCCTTACCGAAAATCGACCCGTCGACTTCAACGACTCAAAAACACCTTCCCACCTTCCACTCTAAGAAAGTTCAAGATGTGAAGATAGTTGTCGTATCAGACATGATTTGGTCGAAGGTCGAGCGGTCTATTTGACACTACGATATAGCGCGCAACTCGATCTCAAGCTGAAACAGGGTCGTTTTTTCATGGGTAATTCCTTCGTTTTTTAATGTTTGAATTGGGCTGATTAGCCAGCTTCTGATTATTTCTGAGGGCACAATTACCATGGTTTTCATCTTGTCTCAATTATAGAAGGGCGAATTATGGGTTCGCCTAGGAGAGTTCTGCTGGTTGGAATAAAAAAAAGCCTTTCAACTATGAAAGGCTTTAGGGGAGAGAGGTGAGCTATCTAATTCTTAATTGAGGATCCATTGAATATCCTCGCTGTCAGGAGGACATCAGACAGTTATAGCCGACTTTCACATATTTTGTTAGGAATTCGAAGAGGTAGGATCGTCGCTCGAGATATTCTTCTTAGCGAGCCCAACCTGTTTCCTCGCATTATCTGAAGCTGCCTTGTGTATTTCACCTGTGAATGAGCCTTGCTTTTCAATGCGAGATTTCCATTTTGATCTCGTACTAAATTTCATCTATTTTTTCGATCGATTCAAATGAACTACTTGCTCCAATATGTTTTCGATTTTTCAGGTTCATCAATCCT
>CAVYWA010000024.1:0-14929 GCA_963772165.1 uncultured Bacteroidota bacterium
TGATATTGTATTTTTCAATAACTAATTCACCGCAAAGGTCGCCAAGGACGCAAGGTTTCTTAGCCTTTTTACAAAAACTTCTTTGCGATCTTAGCGTCCTCTGCGGTTATAATACAAGATTTAATATCGGAAACGGCACTAGTTCTCTGTGAGTGGAAAGAATCTCCCTGAGCTTCACAAAAGCACGAATAATCGCGATGCTGACTTGAATCGCCCGCTCGCTGCGCAGAACCGCAGCAAGCATTGCTACGCCATGTTCGGTGAATGCATATGGCGGGTAACGGCGTCCACCGCGAGGGTCGGATTTTGAGGTTTCAAATTGAAACCTCAAAATTTCTTTCAATTGGCCGAATTCTTCCTTTGTTAACTGGAACATAAAGTCGACCGGAAATCGCTTGACATTTCTCTTGATAGCGAGATTAAGAGACTTCGTTGGCACGCCATAAAGTTCAGCAAGGTGAAAATCCAGCATTGCCTTGTGACCACGGATCATGAAGATCCTGTTTTCAATTATACCATGCGGAATAATTCCCGATTTTGATTTCACGGATTCCCCTTTTGCGGATGATGGTAGAATGGAATTTTTTTATGTCCCCCAGTTCAATTTCTTTCGCGATGAGCTTACCTGCTTCTGGCGGAGAATTCAGCTTTGATAACGTTCCCAACGAGTACGTTTGGAGCGAGATAAATCCTCAATTCAACCGGTGATGAACTATTTCTTTTTTCTCAGCGTGTCTATGAATACCCATTGCCCGCTCGGGTTCTGAAATTTCCAGAACGTCCATCCGTTCATTGCGCGGTTTGTTATAGAAGCCGCAGCTGTCGAAGGCGAGTTAAATACTTTGCCATTCAATATAATTCTCCCATCAAAATCAAGCTGTCCATCCGTTTGGTGTTCTTTATAGATCGACCTGATTACCGACCCTCCCGGCAACAAGCCTTTCAGTGGCGGTTCTAAGGAACCGTGCCCGCTATGCCGTAATTGCTTTTTTGGTTTTGACGGCCGCAAGGATTTACTGCTGAACATTGTCTGAACGCTCTCTTCTAACAAGCGTTTTAGCTTGGGTTTAAGATTAGCGGACCGCGCGAACCTTCCCGCCTGCGTGTTCCCCTTCGGATGCGCAATGTGCAAGACAAGGGTTTCCAGTTCTTTAAGGTGCTCAACATCTCTCACCAGGAACAAGCTGAACATGTCCCACTTACTTTTATGTTGGTCTTTAAGATGTTGCTGGATCCTCGATTTTAAATTCTTTGCGAGACCCACGTAGTACAATTTGTCTCCCTTGTAGAGGGCGTAGACTCCGTGCTGCTTACTGACAAGGCGTTTGATCGATTCCTGGAATTTTACAAAGACATCGCCGGGAATTCGTTCAAGATGGGCATCGACAAGATTTTTCATAAGATTCCAAGATTATTGCACACTGGTGAGAATACAAAGTGACGGCTATTTTGGGTAGTGGGTCATTTTGAATCAAAGATCATTGCGATCCCGCTCGAAAAGCGGGAGAAGCAATCCCCATTATACAAAAGGATTGCTTCGTCGCTCCGCTCCTCGCAATGACTTTATTCTTCAAAGTAGCCCACTACCCCATTTTTGTTCTCGTTTCCGATCTTCAAGTGTTTCGCTCTTCGGTCAAAGCTCTCCCTTAAAGGCTTTATCTAGAATTGACGGCAACAACGCATCCAATTCCTTCGAGGTTTCTTCCTGCAGATGCTTGAGCGTATCAACCTCAGCCTGAAGTGCGTCCAACTCAGACACGATGCGATGCTGCTCATTTAGTGGAGCGATTGGGGCTCTCAGTTTTTCGAGCTTTGAGCCGTTAAGATTCGGCTGGCCAGTTCCTTCCTTTGCATCCGATATCTGTTCCCAATAACTCGGACTTTGAAAGTAGCGGTAGAGATAATCTACTGAAACAGAATCGCGCACGCGAAGACGAATCAGATAAGAAGCGAAAACTGCTTCAGGGCAATCCTGTATCACAAAGCTTTTACCTGTTGTCGCTCCTGTTCGAGCGAATACAAGGTCGTTTGGCTTGAGCAGATACTTGGCAGGTTCGGGACAGCGACAATACGGCACGTGATCCCAATTTACGCGACCGTTTTGAATGTCTGTGATGCGTAAAAAGTGTGGACCAACTGGTTCATGCGTCGCCGATTCCGTATAGCCGTATTGCGGGGGTTCACAGAAGTCGCCTACTTGCTTTATCTGCCAGTTCTGTTTCGGCTCGAACAACTTTGCACAGGCAGAAGACAGGAGTGACTCAGTTTCTTCGGTGGCTTTGTGTCGGAGCGTGTGGGCTTCGTGAATTTGCGCCGCCAGTTCCTCAATCCGCGCTACGATCCGGTGCTGCTCGGAGATTGGGGGAAGGGGGATTTGAATGGTCAGAAACAACTCGGGCTTGATACGATTTTTTCCACTCGTTCCTTGCGAGAGCGCATTACACTTTTCCCAGAAACCTCGCGTCTTCGCCTGCCAGTGTAACCACCTGTGCGCGACACGGCTTTTGTCAACCATAAAGGTTGGAAATTCGCCAGATGCAACACAGCCATCCACACCCGCACCGGCAATCGCTGTCGAACCATGCCGCACCCAAATTTTGTTGATGATTAGATCTCCCTGGCGAACAAGCGACAACGTTTTGGCAGCAGTCTGCGAGCCGTCAATTGTTTGTCGCTCATATGCCCCCTCGCCCCACCATTTCACTCCAATCGTGCGGTAACTTTGACCTGGGACTACTTCGACTGGTCGTGAAACCGGGCTTGCAATGTTGCCAATGGGAATGTCTGGCCACATTTTGCTCATGCGATGTGCCTCGTGAGAAGATTGTGAATTTTTCCCACAATCTCTGCGATCCGTTCTTCCTTCTTCAATATGTCCGCTGCAATCTGTTCCGGTGGCAGATGAGCAATATCCTCCTTCGCGCTCGGATTCTTCCGGTCAAGATTGCATCCGCCCGCAACCAACTCGGCGGCGGGCACCCTCCATGCATGTTCGTTCACCTCACGCTTTTTCCACCATTTAATGCAATCGGCAAACTCTTCAAACTGGATCGGGGCAGTCTTCGTGTAGTTCTTGCGTCCTTCGGGCATCGGCTGTTCGTAATACCAAACTTCCTTTGTCGGTCCGCTTCTATTAAAAAACAAGAGGTTGGTCGGTATTGAAGTGTACGGGGCAAAGACGCCGTTCGGAAGCCGGACAATTGTGTGAAGGTTGAAATCTTTGAGCAGTTCTTCCTTGATGCGGGCGCAGATGCCGTCTCCAAAGAGAACCCCGTTGGGAACGACTACTGCAGCACGTCCTGGCTTTGGCTGGCGGCGAAGCTTTTTCATAATCAGTTGTAGAAAAAGGAGCGCGGTCTCGGCTGTTTGTTTATCCGCCGGAAAATTATTGAGAATGCCTCGCTCCTCTTCTCCACCAAATGGAGGATTAGTTAGAACGATGTCAACGCGATCTTTGTCGCCGATCTCAGCCAAACGGACTGCAAGACTGTTACCTGAACTAATGTGGGGGAATTCGAGTCCGTGCAGCAGTAAGTTCATTTGTGCGAGTAAATATGGAAGCGGCTTTGCTTCCCCGCCAAGGAGCGAGGCAGATTGCAGGATCTTTCTATCTTCAACTTTCTTACACTGCTTTTCCAGATGCGAATAGCTCTCAACCAAAAAGCCTCCGGTACCGCAGGCAGGGTCGAGAACGGTTTCGCCCAATCGCGGGTTCGTGACCTCCACCATGAACCGCACGACGGCACGGGGTGTATAGAACTCTCCTGAATCGCCGGCCACGTCCCGCATTTCTTTCAGGAGCGATTCATACAGGCGGCTCAGTGTGTGGATCTCATCGGTCGAGTTGAAATGAATGGAATTGATCTTGTTGATCACATCGCGCAGAAGGTAACCGTTGATCATCCGGTTCACTGTCCCCTTGAACACAATTGCGACGACGTCTCTGCGGTCGCCGCCGTTCGTCCCCTGCAGCGCGCGGAGATACGCAAACAGGCCGGGACCTTTGGTGCCGTCGGGACGAAGCACTTCCTCGTTGTTTATAAAAGAGATCAGCTCATCGCCGGTAATGCCGTCTTCTTTGGCTGCCCAATCGCGCCAGCGGTACGGCTTTCCAATAGTTGGTTTGAACCGTTCGCCTCCGACTTTAGCTTCTTCTTCGCGCATCAATTCGAGGTCGTCAAGAAATTTCAGAAACATAATCCACGTCAGCATCGGCAAGCGGTCGAGGTCGCCGTTAAGCCCCTTATCTTTGCGCATAATATCCCGCGCAGATTTGACGATGGAGCCGAGCGATTGGGCTGTAGTAAGGGGTGTCGATATCTTTTTCTTTAATTTCTTGGCGGGCATCTTCGTTTTTCTTTTCTATGCTGCATAAAGGAGAGTCTGCAATTCGGTCACGGCGCCGCGCAGTTGTTCCGCTCCGCCAAAAAGCTTCGTGATTTCCAGAACGTTGCCGAACTTCTCGGGAATCGGTGGGATATGAAGAGCGTCCGGGATGATGAACTGGGCGGTGCCGTGTTCGGCGTATTTTTCCAGAAGTTCTTCCAGAATGGATCGTGCCTCGGCTCCGTACATATCGAAAAAATCCTTTTGCTCCTTCCGAACCCGTTCCGCCCTCTCACGCCGGGTTCTCAACGGAGCGTTGAATGCGATATGACAAAGCAGGTCAAACGGGTCGGCCTCAGGATGGTTCGTCGCCAATGCCAATTCTTCAAAGTTAATCCCGCGTTCTTCGAGTTTTGTTAGGATCTCCGATCGCCCCGCCGGGTCCGCCCATCGCTTTCGCATTTCAGCCGTAGAGAGAAACAATGTTCGCACCTTGTCTGCCGTGTAGTCCGAGTATTTCACCACCTGCAATTGTTTTCCATCGGGGTCGAGTTCATATACAAGATGCGCGGCAATTTCCACGCGGCCGCCGTCATAATAATATTTTCGTCGATTGCCTTCCGAGTCATCCGAGATCGTTGCAGATCCTTCCACGCCTGAATCGGCGACAACCGGACCGCTCTCTTCAAGCACTGCATACGTTTTCGGGATCGTGTTCCCTTCATCGTCGATAGTTTCTTCCGTTACAATTGCCGGGTCGCCGTCAAATTCCTTGTCCGCGAACAGTCTGGTGGCCGAGCCCGTATAGTCAAGGATGTTGAAATAGTATTTACCGTAATCATCGCGCACACGTGTTCCGCGTCCGATAATTTGTTTGAACTCAGTCATTGAATTGACCACGCGAGCCAAAACAATATTTTTGCATGTCGGCGCATCAACGCCGGTTGTAAGAAGCTGGGATGTCGTGAGAATAACGGGTGAAGTCGTTTCCAATTCCTGAAACCTCGACAGATGTCCACGTCCAATATCGCCTTCGTCCGATGTTACGCGGCACACATAATCGGGAAATTGTTGAACGATATCGGAATTGAGATTGTTCAACGCCTTTCGCATCTCATCGGCATGTTCCTGATCGACACAAAAAACTATTGTCTTAGCGTATCGGTCGGTTTTGCTCATAAAATCCGAAAGATGTTTCGCTATCGCATGGGTTCGTGCACGCAAAGCCACAACGCGTTCAAAATCTTTTGTCTGATATTCTTCGTCCGGAATTTCCCGGCCATAGCGGTCGAGGTCTCCTTTGCTCGGCCTCCAGCCTGCGGCATCGTAGCTTGTCACCACGCGATGCACTCGATAGGGTGCAAGGAACCCGTCATCAATCCCCTGTTTGAGACTATAAGTGTAAATTGGATTGCCAAAATAGCGATAGGTATCCCGATTATCTTCGCGCAGGGGCGTCGCCGTCATGCCCAATTGAAAAGCTGGGTGAAAGTATTCAAGAATTTCCCGCCAATTACTTTCATCCTTCGCACTCCCTCTGTGGCACTCATCCACGATGATCAGATCAAAGAAATCCTGCGCGTATTCTCGGTATAAACCCGGGCGTCGTTCATCCTTGGCAATTGCCTGATAGATGGCGAAATAGATCTCACGGCTTTTATTGGCGACGCCGTTTTCAATCTTCCATCGTGCATCCCCGAAGACGGCAAAGATCTTATCCTTGGGATCGTCGATGAGAATGCTGCGATCGGAAAGGTAAAGGATGCGTGGTTTCCGAAAATCTCCGGTACGGTTCCATCGGGCATTCCAAAGCTTCCAGCAAATTTGAAAAGCGACAATCGTCTTGCCTGTGCCGGTCGCCATGGTGAGGAGAACACGTTTCTTTCCCTGCAGAATCGCTTGCACGGTTTTGTTGATCGCAATCTCCTGATAGTAACGGGGCGATTTCCCGATTTGATGATTGTATGGAGCGAATAGCTTAGTGGAATTTTCTTCTGTGATGGCCTGCGATGAACTTAACCTCGTCCAGAGTGCATCGGGCGTGGGGAATTGCGCGAGTTCGGTTTCTTTACCCGTTAGAAAATCAAACTCTACAATTGATTGACCGTTCGTCGAATACGCGAACTTGAGTCCAAGAATTGCTGCGTAGTCTTTGGCTTGTTGCAATCCATCTGTTGCGGATTTGTAAGCGGACTTTGCTTCTACCACGCCGATCAGGAAATCGCGTGTATATCGTAAGAGGTAGTCGGCTCGCTTTTGCGGCCGGCGGGTGGTCTTTGTGCCGGAGACAATGATCCGGCCATCGGTGAAGCTCTTTTGTTCAGTAAACGAATGCGGATCCGTATCCCAGCCCGCAGAGGTCAGCTTAGGAAGAACATATTTTCTACAGGTATCAGCTTCGGTGATCAATTATAATCCGGTTGTTTCTTCGTAAATAAGAAAACCCATAGACCTTCTGCTGAGATCAGCACGTCCTGCGGGTCAAAGCCTTCTCTGCAATTAAAATGAACTGACTTTTCTCCCCTGCACCGGCACCTTAGAGTAAATGTATGCGATTGTCGGGGGAAATGCAATTGCAGGTTTATCGCAGCTACGAATATGTTCGTTGGCATCGGTTGTAAGCTCTTTGACAATGATATTCCATAGCGTGAATTTTGAAAGTTGTTAATCGCTGGAACATTTTTCGTCCTCGTTCTGTTTGTTATGGGGTGAAGATAAATATTCCTTCCTAAGACGAATGAGAAATACCGATGAAGGTTGAAATCTGGTCCGATGTCATGTGCCCTTTCTGTTACATCGGCAAGCGCCGGTTTGAACTCGCACTGCAGCAATTTCCCGGCAAAGACGACATTACCGTCGAGTGGAAAAGCTTTCAGCTTGACCCCGACAGCATCACGCAGCCGGATAAAAGTGTGAATGAGTACCTTGCAGAGCGAAAGGGCTGGACGGTGGACCATGCGCGGCAACTAAACGACCACGTCACTCAGATGGCGCGTGAAGTGGGATTGCAGTATGATTTCGACAAAGCCGTTGTTGCAAATTCTTTTGACGCTCATCGCTTATCACATTTTGCAAAGAAGCACGGATTGCAGGATGCAATGGAGGAACGGCTGTTCAGGGCCTATTTTACCGAGGGGAGAAATACCGCCGATCACGAGACATTGGTTCAGCTGGCGGTCGAGGTCGGCCTCAAGAGCGACGACGTGCGGCACATGCTTGCCGGTAACGATTTTGCCGACGATGTGAACAACGATGTTTACGAGGCCCAGCAAGTCGGGGCACGAGGTGTTCCCTTTTTCGTGTTTAACAATAAGTACGCCGTTTCCGGTGCACAACCGACGGAGGTCTTCTTACAAGCCTTGAATAAAGCAACTCAACAATAGCTTCTCTTCCTTTAACGCCCGCATGCCCCATTTACCTTGACGCCCAACTTCCGTACTCCGCACGTGACTCCTCGTGCGGCCAGGATCGATGGTACAGACCGAACGATGCAAAGGACCATCGATAACTTTCATAACAGATTTCTTCTTGAAGAATTCAGACTTTCCTTTCTTTGCCCAATCAGCCGGCGATGCCGAGTGGAGAGAAATAAATAAATACTGTAATGATCACTGCGATAATAACCAGTGAGAGGATAACATCGGTCCTATTCCAACTGGCACGAGATTTTGATTTGTCTGCGGCGACGGTTGTCGCGTACGTCAATCCATTCAACTGCACCTCGGATGGCGCTTCGGTGAGAAGGCTGACAACGACCAACAAGGCAATGGAAAAAACGAAAAGGAAAATACAAAAATAAAGAAAGTTAATTGTTGCAAAGGCATAGAGGATTCCGGTCAAATGGTTCTTCATCAATTCAAGAACGATGCGAAGAATTCCGATAATGAAACCGGTCACCATCGTCGTGAGCGCTCCTTTGCCGTTGATGCGCTTTGAAAAAACGCCCAGCAGGAATACTGCTGCAATCGGCGGAGCGAGATACGATTGCACACTTTGGAGGTACTGGTAGAGAATGTCGGAAATCCCTTTCATCATCGGGATCCACGCCATGCCAAGAACAACGACAACGGCCGTCGTGATACGCCCCACCCTGACTAATTCCCTGTCCGACGTTTGCGGCTTGATCTTTTTGTAAATGTCGAGAGTAAAAAGCGTTGAGCACGCATTATACACTGAAGCGAGAGAGCTCATTAATGCGGCGAGAATGCCCCCCGCAAGTATTCCGCGCAACCCTACCGGCAGCAAAGTTTTCACCAGCGTTGGAAATGCCTGATCGGATTGAGGAAGCTGAATTCTTCCGGAATTTGCCAGTGCATACGCTATCAGCCCGGGGATCATAAAAATAAAAAATGGAAGAAGTTTCAGATATGCCGCGAAAATCGTTCCCCTCCTGGCTTGTTGTTCATTGCGGCCTGCAAGGCATCGCTGCACGATATGCTGGTCCGTACACCAATACCATATGCCGACAATGGGAGAGGCAAACAAGATTCCCAGCCATGGAAAATCCGGATGCGAGAGGGGAAGAAACATGTTCAAATGATCTTTTGTGACGGCATGCACCAGGTTGTTCCAGCCGCCGATTTCCACAAGGCCTGAAATAGTAAGAATGATCGAACCGCCCAGGAGAACGATCGCTTGAAGCGCCTCGGTATACATCACTGCATGCAGTCCCCCGAAGATCGTATAGAGCCCGGTAATGGCGATGAGGACAATTGCCCCCGTCCAAAAATCGACTCCCAGGAATGAATTGAACACAACGGCTCCTGCATAGATCGTCACGGAGACTTTGGCGATAACATAGCTGAGGAGCTGCACGATGGAAAGGAGCCAGCGCGTTTTGTCGTTGTAACGTCGCTCGAGGAATTCCGGCATCGTGAATACCTGGCTGCGCATGTAGAACGGAACGAACACCCATCCAAGCATGAGCACGATCCAGGAATGGAGTTCATAATGCCCCATCGCTAAACCGGATTTTGCCCCGGTGCCCGCGAGTCCGACGATGTGCTCCGAACCGACGTTGGAGGCCAGGATCGAAGCCCCGATGACGAACCAGCCTAAATTTCTATTGGCCAAAAAATAGTCGGTAGGAGTATCTTTCTTTTTTCTGATTGACCATACCGAAATGCCGGCGATAACGACAAAATAGAGAGCGACAACAACCCAGTCGATGGCTCCAAGGATTTCCATGTAAGTTCCTTTCATAATAATTGTTGCTGCGATTTCGAAAGCGAAATCACATCAATGGCTATTGTGAGAAATAGAACAATTATATCTTGCTATGCGGACGTTCTCCATTCATGAAAGCATTCGGGGAGATCCGATGCGCCGGCGGTTTTAGAGCCTGCGGATTTCACTGTAGATTCACTTCGATCTTTCTTCCGTCATAGTTAACGGACTTATCGGGCTGCGGGGAAACATCGACGCCCGTTCCATGACTTGGTTTAACGAGAACGATGTTGAACATTCTCTCCTTCAGCATTCCGGGAAAACTCCCCTTCCGGTCTGAAATACTCAACGTCCTTGCATCGTTATTCCATTCGAACTCGATCGTTGCGTACTCACCTTTTTCATAATTGTAATTGTCGTTCGCGTCTTCGTATAAAACGAATCGCCCGTTTGCACCCGGATAGATGCGCAGTTCTATCGGATCGGCTGCCTTCTCGGTTGCGTACTGAAGGAATGGACCCATCGGCACAATTGAACCAGCCTTCACATAAAGAGGGATGGTCTCGATTGGAGCTGGCGCGTCGAACGTCTCTCCTCCGGAGAGAATCTTCCCGGTCCAAAAGTCGAACCAGTCAGATGATTTGGGGAGATAGACTTTCCGCGTATTTTTTCCCGGCGCTGCTGCGGCGAGGCTGGACATTTCTTGGGTAACAGGATTCACAAGAAACGACGGCCCGAACATGTACTGATCCTCAATGTTGTTGATTGCAGTGTCCGTCCGGAAATCGAAGGCAAGCGCGCGCATGATCGTATAGCCTTCACTGGTGACTTTCCACGACAGTGAATAAATGTAAGGCATTAAGCGATAGCGCAGGTTATCGTAATTCAGGAGAATTGCTTTTGTAGCCGCATCCCAGTTATTCGAGAACAATGCCCTTTCGCCTTTGCCATGGATCCGGAAGACCGGGCAAAAAGTCCCGAACTGAAACCATCGCGTAAACAATTCTCTGTTGGCAGGCGCCGACCAGTCGGGCGACATCCAATGCAGATGATAGCCGCCGATATCCGATGTCCAATAAGGGATGCCCGATGCACACGCATTGATCCCCTGGGTCACCTGATCTTTGTATGAATGAAAAGTGCACGTGATATCGGACGACCACAACGTTGCCGAGTTCCGCTGCTGACCCGCAAAGGCCTGCCGCACGAGAAAGAAAGCGCGTTTCCCGGGGATGTCGTTTCTCCAATTCTTGTACAGGCCTGTGGTGTGCATCAGCGAATACGTATTGAAATAGTCGATACCCTTTCCGATCGAGAAGGACGCTTGCCTTCTCGCATCGAGAAGGTCTCCGTTATCCGGCTCGCACTGGTCCACCCACCATCCATCCCAGCCGTACCGTGCTATCAAGCTGTCCTTGGCCTCTCGCCAATAGATATCGCGAGCGGTTGAATCGTGGGCATCATAATAATTGTCGAACGTGTGAGTCGCGAAGTTGTCCCACGTTACGCTCGTCATCCCTCCGGCTTTACTAAGTTCATTAAAATTCTGCGTCCCCTTCGCAAACACGGGCCAGATAGAAATCATCCCGTGAATATTCGCGCTATGCAACTCATCAATCATCGCTTTCGGGTCGGGATACCTCGCCGGAAACATCACATGCGAGCCGATAACGTTCGGTTCCCAGTAGAACCAATCCTGGACTATACAGTCAATCGGTATATGATTTTTGCGGTAGTTGTCTTTTACGGACAGGACCTCTGCCTGACTTTGATACCTGTCCTGCGACTGGAAGAGTCCGAATGTCCACTTGGCAAACATCGGGGCCTCGCCGGTTGCTTCGCGGTAGAGTGCAATGATGCGGTCGAATTCCGGGCCGTAGAAGAAATAGTAATCGACCATGGTTCCGCTTTCCGAAATATAGGCGTACTTGCTGTTGTTCGCTTCTGCACCAAAGAATTTAGACGCCGAATAGTTGTCCCACATCAGTCCGTACCCTTTATTCGACAGGAGTACCGGAATAGCTCCCGTCATATATTTTATGGCTAAATCCTGATTTCGCCCTTTGTAGTTTATCGAAAGCGAATCTTCGGGATGACAACCAAGGCCGAAGAGCGCTTCATCGGCGGGCGAAAGAAATTGCGTTGAACAGGTGTAGGTCTTGATGCCGGCCACAGTGGCCGCGGCCATCGTTGTTCCGTTCGCACCATCTTCGCCGAGAATGAGATTGTCGTGTACATCGAAGTACGTAACCGCATTTGTCAGTTTGTTCACCTCGATTTTCAATTTGTTCGTCGTCATCAGGATTTTGTCGGGAGTTTCGGCAACGTTAAATTCGGGTTGTGTTTTCCAGGAATTTGAGACAACGAATGAAGTCTTCGACGGAAAAGCCGCAAGAGCGGTGTACTTCACTTCAATGATGTCATCTTTGCACACTTTCACCTTCATCACTCCGCGATCCAGAACAACCGTCACTCCGTCGGCGTCTTTGGTGAAGGATACGACCGAGGCATTCGCAGCGCTAATAATCGCCAATGAACCCATGAGCATGGAGACGGAAAAAATAGCAACCTTTGCTGAAATTGTATTCATAATGCCACCTGGTTGAATTGTGTATGAGTATCTCGCATTGCAGGAATGTGTATGACAATAATCATGAAACGCGTTTTGAAAAATGACCTGCTCCCAAAAAAGCGATGCACTATAAAGTTAGAAAATTTTATATTGTGGATCAAAGGAGGTAGCAATGAGAGGACAGGAGCGTACAGGCAAAAGAGATCATCAACAAACTGCGGAAAGCGGAGGTGTTGCGGTCCAAGGGGATTTCAATCGAAGAAGTAATGCGTCAGCTTCGCGGTGAGCGACGCAACGTCTTATCACAAAGTGATGGCTTCGCCACAAGTGGCGGAAGGAGTATGGGGGCCTGAGAGTTGACCAGGCCAAGCAATTGAAAGAACTGAAGCAGATGAACAACCTAGAAGAAGATGACAATGATTAAGTAACGGGGCTGAGATAAAAGAGGCATTCAGCAAAAGCCGGCATCTCGCCGGCCTTTGTTTTTTGGGGAGGAAGGGGTCTGCAAATTGTTCGGATCAATGCTACTTGAGCAGCGTAACCTTTTTTGTCTCTGCAAAATTCCCTGACACCATTCTGCAAAAGTATACTCCGCTGGGGACATTACTCGCCACCCAGTTTACACTGTAATTGCCCGCATTCTTGAAACCATCGACAAGCGTGATGACCTCTCTCCCAAGGACATCATAGATAACAACGGACGCGTGTGAGGATACGGGAATTGAGTATTCAATAGTTGTACTTGGATTGAAAGGGTTGGGATAGATATTGAAGTTGTAGGGTGGACTGTTGTTATCTCCTTCTTGTACCAGAGTAGCGCTGACACCCAAGAATGCATCCATCGCAGCCGTTGGCTCTTCCGTTGAAGGATTCCATGCTCCGAGTTGATATCCCTGCCAGTTATAGCTTTCGGGTTCCCAATAAAACACGCCCAGTCCGCCCGCCGACTTCGTTTTTGCGATGAGGTCCAGAAGATACTGATTGGCTGCGACCGGCTGGTTATACAGATATCCAGCCTCCACTGCCATGACCTTCGTCTGATACCGCTTGATCATATCTTTCATGTTGATCAATGCCAGGCTGTCATCGGCAGCCCACGACAAATTCGCCCAATAGGGATAGACCGACATGCCAATGATATCCCATTTGGCGCCATTGTTCTTCAGAGCGTCGAACATTTGCTCGAACATTGCATTCTCATGCCCGTTCGCCAAATGAACGATGACCTGGATCGAACTATCAACAGCTTTAACGGCGTTATATCCGCTGGTAATCAATGCAGCAAAATTATTCATATGTGTTGAAGCTCTGCCATCCTCCCACAACATGCCGTCGTTAGTTTCGTTTCCAACCTGTACCCATTTAGGAACAACGCCGAGTGATTTCAGTGTATCTAAGACGCCGTAAATATGGTTATAAAGATCCGTGCACAATTGCGGAAACGAATCATTGACCCATGCCGCCGGTTTGGTTTGATGCCCCGGATCAGCCCAGGTATCGCTGCAATGAAAATCTATCAACACGTTGAAACCCATGCTGTCTGCGCGGTGAGCCATGTATGCCACGTCTTTTTTCCCGCAGTAGCCGCCGCTCGGATTCACCCACACCCTGAACCGAAGCGCATTGATTCCTTCTTCCTTCAAAACTTCCAAGCAGTTTTCTTTGATCCCCGCATGGTCCTTGAACACATATCCTTGCGCTTCCATTTGCGACAGCCATCCAACGTCTGCTCCGTTCGCAAATTGGGCCCTGGCCGGAAACGGGGTGCAAACGGCGAGTAGAAAGACTCCAAGGGCCGATGCGATTATTGCCGAAAGCGTTACATTTGATTTCTTCATGTTTTCTCCTGTACAAATCTTGACTGAGGGCGACCTATGGAAAAATTGCTGAAGGCACATGACTCTGGGGGCGCTTTGTGAGCGACATCAAAGAATCCAGAACGAAGACGGTCGGGGCTGGACTGCCGTCGTCGTTCCACGCACCGCGCTCGGGGGCCCAATAGAGAACGCCAATTCCTTGCGGCGCTTTTCTGACAGTGTTTATAATATCTGCCATGAATTGCAATCGTCCTTCCGGAGTGACGGGCCATACCATATTGTCGTTGTTCTTCACCCTCGTACTATCGTATCCGGTCTCCGCCACAAGGAATGGTTTGTTGTATCGGTTCGCGCACTGCACCATGGTATTCCAAAGTCCCTCCAGCGTGCCGTGATGCCACTCGGGATAGAAGCTCTCACCGATAATGTCGTAGTCGACGTTCGCAGCCTCCAGATGATCGAAGAACCATTTGGTCGCCGGCCAATTCGAGCCCTGGTCGATATGAATCACGATTCGGGGCGGCGTGCCTCCGGAGGCGGACTTCACACCTCGAATGCCGGCCTTCAGAATCCTCGTCAAATGATCCCATTGCCTGGTCTCATCGTACGGTTCGGGGGGATTATACTGAGCAGAACCTGGAATCTGAACCTGTGCCAAGGGCCATAATGTTCCCCTCGTAATCTCGTTGCCGATCTGAACCCAATCGGGCATTGCGCCGGCATTTTTCAGCTGCGTGATAACATCGCCGGCGTATGCCTCTACCCGGCTTTCCAACGTATCGAAACTCAATCCCTGCCACGCGGCTGGAATATCCTGGTGTTGTGGATCAGCCCACGTATCGGAGAAATGAAAATCCAACAGGAACAATGAACCGGAATTCTTGATTCGTTTTGCAAGCGGGATTGTATTCTCCAACGAATTGTCCGGAGCGTTCCTCACCGGTGAGATGAAAACACGCAGGCGAAAAGCTTTCCAGCCATGGTTCGAGAGAATTGTCAACTCGTCGCTCGTTTTCCCGTTTTCCTGGTAAGCGATTTTCTTCCGGGC
>CAVYWA010000025.1:0-62020 GCA_963772165.1 uncultured Bacteroidota bacterium
TTTTAAGCGGGGACGTCGATAAACAAATTGATGAAGAACAACAATTTAAGATAAGTTGCCTGCTTTGATGCAGGTGGGACAGTAGCTACTATCGCCATATCCATCCGAAGCTTCTTACTTCAATCTCTCCAAAATATAAAGTTAATGCCGAAATCAATAATTTCTTTTAGTGAAGCCCTCCGTATTTCGTTCCTTCAGAATATTCGTTTTGAAGAAGGCGGTCATTTTTGTAACTTTGATTCATCATGAAGAAATTCACTCTTACAAAAACCCCGGCACAGCCGCTGCGGCTCGTGACGCCCCAGAGCTTTAGAATTAACTATAAACAGGAGCTCAACGCGGCCCAATACGACGCGGTCACCTCCGTTGACGGGCCGTTTCTGATTATTGCCGGGGCGGGCACGGGCAAGACGAGGACAATAGTCTACAGGGTGTCCTATCTCATAGAGTGCGGTGTGAATCCAGACAACATTCTCCTCCTGACTTTCACTCGAAAGGCAGCGCGAGAAATGCTCCGGCGGGCAGTGATCCTCCTCGATGCGCGATGTGAAAACGTTGCCGGTGGAACATTTCACTCATTTGCCAACGGGCTACTGCGTAAATATGCGGACAAATTGAACTATGCACGCAACTTTACGATCCTTGACCAGGGGGACGCGGAGGATGTCATCAATTTGATCCGAACGCAGCTCAAGTTCGATTCGAAGGCAAAACGATTTCCACGCAAGTCAACCCTTTATGACCTTTATAGCCGTTCGGTCAATACGTTGACTCCAGTCGATCAATTACTTGCAAAAGACTACCCGCACTATACCGAGATTGTTGATGACATCAAGAAAGTTCATGATGGATATGTGCGTTACAAGGCCAGTAACAATCTTATGGACTATGACGATCTCTTGCTCAATATCGTTACGCTGTTAAAGTGTAACGAATCGCTTCGGGCAATTTTGTCGGATCGCTATAAATATATCATGGTTGACGAATATCAGGACACCAACAAGATTCAAGCAGAAATTGTTCGCCTTTTGGCTTATAAGCACCAGAATGTCATGGTGGTGGGAGACGATGCCCAGTCGATTTATTCGTTCAGAGGATCGACGATTGAGAATATCCGAACTTTTCCCGACGAATTTCCGGGATGCAAAATTATCAAGCTCGAAGAGAACTTCCGCAGTTCACAGCCGATACTGAATTTGGCAAATGAGATTCTCAAGCGGGCGGTGACTCCTCCATGAACGGACTTTACTATAAAGAGTTGTTTTCGAAAAAGGAGGGGGGCAATCTGCCTCAACTTGTGATTGCAGAAAATGAGAACATGCAATCGCGCTTTGTGGTGGAGAAGATTCTCGCGCTTCGCGAAGAGGGCATACCACTCGAAGAAATGGCTGTGCTTTTTCGCTCATCGTTCCTATCGTTTGACCTGGAAATTGAATTAACGAAAGCGAATCTCCCTTTTGTAAAATACGGAGGGTTTAAGTTCATCGAGACGGCGCACGTGAAGGACATGATCTCTTATCTTCGGGTGTTGGAAAATCCGCGAGACCTGGTTTCCTGGAATCGCATTCTTCTTTTAATAGACGGTGTTGGACCACGAACCGCCGAGACTGTGACTGATGACATCATAAATAAGAGGCTCGGCCAAGTGCAGATGGACGAGAGACCATAGTGTCCGAAAAGTTCTGGCAAGATTATCATGCTTATCCGGAAGGAGTTCAGAAGCTTTTTGAAACACTCAAGAGCGCTGCATCGCCAAGAATGTCTCCTGCGGACAAGTCATTTCATATCCTGAGCTATTATGAGCCCATACTCAAGTCTCAATACGACGATCATCCGAAGAGGATGAAAGATCTCGAAACGTTCCAAAATATAGCTGAGCGATACAAAGACGTTGAAACATTTTTGACAGACATGGCCCTTGAGCCTCCGAATGAAAGCGTCGTCGATGTTGAATCCCCGGGGAAAGAAGATGAATGCTTGTTCTATCAACCATTCATAGCGCGAAGGGTCTTGAATGGAAGGTTGTTTTCATCATCTATGCCCTTGAGGGGCGTTTCCCATCGATGAGAGCACAAGCGGACGGCGAAGAAATGGAAGAGGAATTGCGCTTGATGTATGTGGCATGCACTCGTGCCAAGGATCATCTTTTTATCACATATCCGATAAATATCTTTGATAGAGAAAGCGGCACTGTCCTGTCGAAACCATCCCGGTTTATTGACGGGATTGGAGATCATTTATTGGAGCCGTGGGTTGTGGAGTAACTTGTTGAAATAATTAACCTATCCCCGAAAGATGATCCAATTAAGTACTGGCACATAAACTGGCGGATTTTGCAAAGGAATTTGCAAACGTGTATAATAGTAAATAAAAAACTTCATTTTTCATCAACGAACGTATCAAACAAAGAGTATAACGATGAAAACAGTATTGATAACGGGAGCGAACAAAGGAATTGGTTTTGCAACAGCCAAACAATTGGCTCAATTAGGTTATTTTGTTTATCTGGGCAGCAGAGACACAACTAAAGGTCTCGATGCCATAAATAAATTGAAAGCTTTGGGAATCTCAAATGTCGAGTCAATAGAAATTGATGTTACAAATACCAATTCTATTAAACAGGCAAGACGGAGTTAGGAAAAAAAATTGAAGCTTTAGATGTTTTAATAAATAATGCAGGTATTGCCGGAGGGATGCCTCAAAACATATCTACTGGCGAAATCGAAAATTTGCGAAAAGTATTTGACACTAATTTTTTCGGCGCCGTACAAACAACGCAGCAATTTATTCCTCTTTTAAAAAAATCGCCCCGGCCAATCATCGTAAATGTTTCAAGCGGCTTGGTTCCTTAACGCTTCATAGCAGCTTTTCGCGAAACCCGAATTGGGAGAATTTATGATGCTTATAGTTGTTCAAAAATTGCGTTGAATGCTTTTACCGTAATGTTGGCGAATGAGTTTAGAAATACACGTTTTACAATAAAAAGTGTTTCGCCGGGTTATACGGCAACCGACCTCAATCAATATCAAGGAACGCAAACAGTAGAGCAGGGTGCGAAGCCAATTGTAAACCATGCAACATTAGATAACGGCGGAGTAACGGGGAAATTTTTCAAAGAAGAGGAAATACCTTGGTAGGTGAGGCGGCACAATATACTTCCTGCAATTTACAATAATTTTCTTTGTTTCTCGTCTTAATCATAGTTAGGCAGCCGAAGCGAACAATCGCAGGAGAGGCAAATGGAGGTATACCAGTGGCTTCTGCGAGAACGACTTCGAGGTATCCTCGACCCGGCTACTTTGTTTACTGCAACGGACGGAGAAGGATGTTTTCGGGGGCAAGGTAGAGTTCGATATAACCCTGCTTCCCTAACCGGCAACGACAAATGGATCGAAGGCGCTTTGCTTGAAATTAAAAAGTGTTTAGAAAAACCGACGGCGCCGGGCCGATCGAGGACTGCGAGTATTGCGGATATGCGCTCGCTCGGGCTGGAATAAAAAATTAACCCGTCTTCTAATATCTCGCTAAGCCATAAATGAGTATCTTATCGGCTACGGCTATGTCATCGTCGCAAGTTGGCTGGCCCTTATGGCAGCATGGGTAGTAGGTGGTGTTAATTACCGAGCTTTTTATTAAAAATTTGAGGTGCACCCTAGGACAAAACGGCCGGTTTTACTGTTTTTTTTGCTCCTTAGGGATAATTTTTTTTTATAAATTTCCTAGTATATAACACTATGATTGTGATTACCGCTCCAACGAGCAGCATCGGCAAGAAAGTTTTGCACAGACTGCTCGACTCCGGGATGTCCGGGTGATCGCGCGGGACGCAAGCCGCATAGAGGCGGCGGATAGAAAGCGCGTGAGTGTCGTCGAGGGATCGCACAGCGACCGCGACGTTGTCGCACGCGCCACAGAGGACGCGGACACGGTCTTTTGGTTGGTCCCGCCCAAATCCCAAAGCATCGAGCTTGGACGAAGCCTATTCAGGCTTTACACGTCCCGGACTCGCCGCCATGCGCTCGCAAGGGGTGCGGCGGATCGTGGGGATCAGCGCGCTCGGACGTGGCACTGCAGGCCGGCAACGCTGGCCTGGTGACCGCAACCCTGGCCATGGATGATCTCATTGCGGAGTCCGGCATCGCATATCGAGCCGTCACGAATCATCGTTCTTCGACAATCTGCTGCGCCAGGTGCAACCGATCCGGGAGAAAGGCATGTTCTTCTCAGCGGTCGATCCTTCGCGCAAGCTCCCGGGCTGCTCTACCCAGGATATTGCTGAAACCTCGGTCCGCCTGTTGCTCGATAAAGTCTGGACCGGCGCCGGCCACCAAGCGGTGCTGAGTCCGGAAGACCTGTCCTTCGACGACATGGCTACGGTAATGACGGCCGTCCTCGAAAAGCCGGTGAAGTGCCAGCGAACCGACTACGCCACCTATAAGCAGCAGTTCATCGGGCGCGGCTGGTCGGAGGCGATGGCCCAGGGCCAGGCCGAATAGTTCGCGCCAAAAGCGAAGGGTCTCGACAACGGCAAGGCTCGAACTGCGCAGAACACGACGCGGACCAGCTTTCGGCAGTGGTGTGAGGACGTGTTGAAGCCCGCCCTCACTGGATAAAGGTGCTCAGATGCTCTCGCGTGTCCTGACTTGGCGGTGCGATCGGCAGCAGGGCGACTCACGATGGGTTGGGTCCTGGTTGGGCGGCGGAGTGCCGCTACTATCGTCGCCTGCTGACCGAAAGAAGGTGCAACTTCAAAGAGTGATCGAATCTTCAAAGACGGAATTGTCCGCCTGAGATAGCCTGTATGCAAGCCGGCTGCCTAACCAGTCGCTCAAGCTGACGGAACCAGCCGTCGATGATTTAACACGCGCGAAACAACCAACTACAATCGGACAGGACTCGTCTCGCGCGAAATGGCTTCCGTCGCTGCGGCACTTCGCCGCCGGCTCTACGGGTCTACTACTCGAAGAGTCATAGACAGCTTAGCTCCGGTCCGTTAGGCGGCACAATATACTTCCTGCAATTTACAATAATTTTCTTTGTTTCTCGTCTTAATCATAGTTAGGCAGCACAATAATCCTTCCTGCAATCTCACGACATTCAATGGAGAAATGCTGAGATGAAATTACTTGTAACCGGGGCCACCGGTAAGGTCGGAAGTAGATTCGTACCACGACTATTACAGCTTGGTCACAGCGTCTCTATCCTGATACGCGACGACAAGAAAGCTGAGTCACTGAAAAACCTGGGCGCAGAGGTCGTTATCGGCGATCTATCGCAACCATCGTCATTGCCGAATGCGGTCGAGAACAAAGATGCAGTGGTTCACTTAGCCGCCTTTTTTCGAGGAGCAACGGATCAACAGGCAAAAGAGGTGAATCTGGATGGAACGGTAGCAATCGCAAACGCTGCGCTCAAAGCTAAAGTAAAGCGTTTTGTCTTTGCCAGTACGGGTCGCATCTATGGTCAAGGCCATGATAGGCCGGCGTCAGAAATTGATCCTGTGCAACCAATCGGCGCATATCCGGTAACTAAACTATCCGCTGAAAAAGCCCTTGAAGAACTATGTGCACAGCAGAAGATGGAACTCTCCATTTTTAGATTAGCCTTCGTCTACGGAGAGCGTGATCCGCATATTTCTGAAGTCTTCCCTCACCTGTCCCAGTGGCACCCTGCAAAACGGCTTCATATGGTGCATCATGCGGATGTCGGTCAGGCATTGTTGCGCGGATTGGCTGGGAACGTAACAGGAGTATTCAATGTGGCTGACGACGCCCCAATTACGATGGGGGAATTGAGACGATTGTATCATCAAAATGATCCGGCGGATAGTGATGACTCGAAGCTCGCGAATCCATGGGAGGGGATTCTAAGCACGTTGAAAATTAGGGAATGTCTCGGTTTCCGTCCCATATACCCTTCATTCTATTCAGCAAGAGACGCAGGAGTACCTGTAACACCTTATATTACATTGCCCCGGTCGCAATCAAATAAGAACATTGGGCAAAATGATTTGCTGCCGCTTATTTGAAAGCTCAGGGCACTCAACCTCCAAAGCTCAAATCGTAATAAGGAATTTTATAGATGAATATTCAGGAAATAATAATTGCAGGACAAAGCAAGAATCCATTAAGAGTGAAGCGTTTCGGATACGGCACGATGCGCCTCACCGGCGAGGGCATTTGGGGTGAACCGCCAAACCGCCCCGAAGCTTTGCAAATATTAAAACAGTGCATCAGGAACGGCGTCAATTTTATAGATACTGCAGATTACTATGGAGAAGATGTTACGAACAGGTTGATAAAAGAAGCTCTCTATCCGTATCCTGACGACCTGGTGATATGCACTAAAGTTGGCGGGTCAAGAAAACCCGATAAAAGCTGGATCCAATTTAACCGCCCTGAGAATTTACGCCGCAGTATTGATAATAATTTACGCACCCTGAAGCTGGAACAGATAAAGCTTGTTCATTTTAGGATTATAGCGGAAGGCGGGGTGCCGTTGAAAGAATCAATGCAGGCCATGTTCGAGTTGCAGAAAGAAGGGAAGATATTGCATGTCGGTGTGAGTAATGTTAATCCCGATGAATTGCAAGCAGCGATGGCAATGGGAAATATTGCCACCGTCGAAAATATGTACGGCCATGGCCAGCGCGCCTCATTAAAATTGGCGTGGGGGGAAGAATCCAGGGGAGGAGAGGAAGTCCTTGCTTTCTGCGAGAAAAGTAAAATACCATTGATACCGTACTTCTCTTTAATTCAGTCGATGCCAAAGAAGGATAATAAGATTTCAATTATTGCAAAGAAACATCATGCTACCGATGCTCAAATACACTTAGCATGGTTATTGCATCGTTCTCCATGGATATTGCCGATACCGGGGACATCTTCATTAAAACATTTTGAAGAGAACCTGAAAGCTACCGGGATAACATTGAGCGAAGAAGACATGACCTTTCTTGAATAAAACTGATTTCATTTGAACTATGGCAAACACACAACCTCTCCGAATTAAAACGATCAGCCATTACCATCAAGTGATGGGGCTTCCTAAGCCGGAGCATCCATTGGTCAGTGTGGTAAATCTTGAATCAATTAAGCATTTGCCCGGCAATGAGCCGGTAAGTTTGGTTTTTGATTTTTATTCTATCTCACTTAAAAGGAATTGTAATTCCAAATTTAAATACGGTCAGCAGGAATATGATTTTAATGAAGGCACAATGTTTTTTATATCGCCCGGCCAGGTTTTTGGCATAGAGGTTGAGAAAGGTTCAGCATTAAAACGCTCGGGATGGTTGTTGCTCGTCCATCCCGATTTTCTTTGGAACACACCTTTAGCCAAAACAATAAAGCAGTATGAATATTTCAGCTATTCGGTCAATGAGGCCCTGCATTTGTCGGAAAAAGAAGAAGCGATGATCATCGGCATTATGCGAAACGTCGAGCAGGAATATCACTCAAACATTGACAAATTCAGTCAGGACGTCATTATTGCTCAATTGGAATTATTACTCACGTATGCGGAAAGATTTTATCAGCGTCAATTTATAACGAGAAAAATTACCAACCATAGAATCCTTAATCGGTTGGAAGATATTCTTACAGAATATTTCAATAGCGATGTTTTGGAAAAAAAAGGATTACCTACCGTTCAATATATTGCCGAAACATTGAATGTATCACCCAATTACTTAAGTGGGTTGCTTAAGGTATTGACCGGTCAAAGCACTCAGCAACATATACACGACAAATTGATTGAAAAGGCAAAAGAAAAACTGTCCACAACCGATTTATCGGTGAGCGAAATTGCATACGAATTAGGTTTTGAATATCCGCAGTCCTTTAGCAAGTTATTTAAGACAAAAACAAATCTTTCGCCATTGGAGTTTAGACAGTCGTTCAATTGACAAAAAGGCAAAATGCTCGATAGCTTACACTGGCTGACATCACTGCAGCCGCTTAAATAAAAAATGTCAGATGATATCTTGACTTGTACACTCCATAAATGCTGTAATGAATTCGGACAGCATCTAGAGCTTGTTGACCCCGCCAATAAGTTCTTTGACATGAGTCAGGGCCTTTAGAGCCTCGATCTTGACGGTTGCGCCTGTGGATTTCCACTTGCGCTTTCCATCTTGGTAGTAACCAACATATAGATTTGGTTTGAACGCTTGTATATGGAAATAACGGTTGGAAGATACAGACATTGTCGACCTCAACTGTCTACAATTCTGTCTACAGCGAGGAGGTTTTCGGTAGGAATGTGCTAAATCTTGCTGCCCCGCTAGGGTTCGAACCTAGACTCTTCTGATCCAGAGTCAGACGTGTTGCCAATTACACTACGGGGCAAATTGAAAAGCTTCCACTCTTGATTTCTTACAGTTTGCAGAAGAAGCTTCGCTTTTGAGTTATTAATATACGGAAGGCTTTTTGCTTTCGCAATATGAAGCTTCGGGGAATTTTTATCAGCTCACAGCATTGTACCATTAAGCATGAAATGCTTATTGCCTTAAAATTCCAAGAAATTCTGTGCAAAGAGAGATGACGGGACTGCGCCGGGACAATAACGCCCTCCCGGAAGAAAAATCAACCGCTGAAAATTTGAAGCTATCGAGGAGAATACTTTGCGACCCATTCCGCGAATGCAGACATGAACTTCTTCAAGAAATCCCGCGTTGATTCATTCGTAAGGTTTTCGCGCTCGTCAAATAACTTTGCGGCACCTCCAACATACGCTTCGGGCTGAGCCATCGTTGGAATATTGAGAAACACCAGCGATTGTCTCAAGTGGTGGTTTGCGCCGAATGCGCCGAGCGCGCCCGGGGAAACACTTACGACGGCGCCCGGTTTTCCATCCCATATATTTTTTCCGTACGGGCGTGAGCCGATATCGATTGCGTTCTTCAGCACCGCCGGAACCGAGCGGTTGTACTCCGGCGTGATAAAAAGAAGGCCGTCAAAACCCTTCAACCGTTCGCGAAAGTCCGTCCATGCACCGGGCGGCGTTTCTTCTAAATCCTGGTTGTACATCGGTAGTCTGCCAATCTCAAGAATTTCAAGCGCCAACGACTCGGGCGCAAGCGCAATAAGGGCTTTCGCCGTCTTCCGGCTAAATGATTCTTTACGAAGGCTTCCTACAAGAACTGCGATTTTTTTCGATTGCATGACTGGCTCCATAATTATGCTCTCTTTGAATTGCTTTCGCGCCATCCGCGAAGTTCATAAAGAAAATTCATTGTCCAAGATCTTCACTTTATAGTTTTCAATGTTTCACCTGCCGATGAACATCGGAACTTTGTTTCTTTCTTGTGGCCTTAGCGGAAATTCTTCAATATGTAACGTGATTTCATTAAGATGATTGTAGTCCCGACAGCGACCTTTTTCAATGACATACACCGAATATCCTACGGGCTTGCTTTCTGACTGCCCGCAGCTTTGCAGGCTGAGAGTTGTATTACCGTCGGTGTTAATCAATCCGCTTAAAAACCTGCTCCAGCAAAATGTCGTCGATTTTCTTGCCCCCTTCGTAGTGTATAAGGTGCCCGGTGGTATACCAGAGGTCGCCATCAAGTTTGAATTCGAATTGAAGAGATGTGCCGATATATTGCGGGGCATAAAAAAATTCTGTCGTTTCTGTATACGTATTTCCGACGACCTTGTAAGTGCCGGCGCCAAACGCATCTTGATACGCTGAGATAGAATCACGCTGCGTTCTTTTCGCCAAGAGGTCTTCAAGCTGCTTCTTGTCTTGCCGGACCCAAGCATAATGAGTACCCGTCACAAGCTTTATTTGCCTTCCCGAAATAGGATGGTCCTTCCCGTCCTCCTTTTGGGAAATCAGTTCCCATGCGCCTTGCAGCTTAGTTGCCTGCTGTGCAAGTGCCATTACGGGAAGCAGGCATAGCAGGAGTAGTGTGAAGATGCGTAATGAATTTTTCAAGAGAGCCTCCGTGGGTCATCGGATAGTGTGTTCAGTGCTGAAGCAGCCCGCCAAAGCGCGAGCAACACCGGTTTTCATTCGAGTAGTTATTTGCCTCCGCAAAGTAAAGAGGAGACAACAACTTTATATGCCGAGAGTTCTTCTCCGGTTGCCCGGACATCTTTTGTGCTCAAGGAAACAGAGAGAGCGTATTTAAATTCTTTTCCTGGGTTGACGTAAGTAACATATTCATAAAAATCTTTTTCAACAAAAAAAATCTTTGCAAAGCACTTGTATTTCGCATGGTCAACAGGAAGATCGGTAAACTTGATTCCGGCATACTTCTGTTTGTACTCTTTCATATCGTACGCCAGATCCTCCGCCGTGTTTTCATCGACCTTATCGTTTACACAAACTCTGATTATTCCGTACGGAGAAGTACTATCCTGGCCCGGCCGGGTGAAAATGATGTTCGCCGCATAATCGGCCGCACTGACAGTATCGCCGTGCCAGCCGTCCGGCTCCTTCACACCGAATACAAAACCGTCGCCGTATACCAGCAGCCTGTCCGACTTTTCATTTTGTTGAGTCACTGGAAGGATAAAGAGAGAGGTTTGCAGTATGATCGCGACCAGAATATTCACTGACTATCCTTTCTTTTCTTTTTGCGGGCAAAAAGCTGGCAGAATATGTTCCGCGCTGTGATCACTGTTGAGAGGCTGGTACGACGCAGGGTTGTTACACATTGCCATCGACAAACGATATTAATTGTACGCTAAGCTTAAACCTACGAAGGCTTTTATCGTCGATAGTTTTCCTGAATAGCTGGGATTGGATGGATCTGGCTCATCGTCCGCGGCAATGTAGGCAACACCGGCAACTATGCCAAACCCCAAATCGTCTGATCCCCACCATTCCTTGCCGCCTTTCAATTGACATGCAAAACCGCTATGAGAGATATCTTTGACGTCACCAAAGTCGATTTGGAGCTTTCCCAAACCAAAAGTTCCGCTGATAAAAACATTCGACGGCATGAAATACTTCGTAATTCCGATGCCATACATCGCGTCGCTCGCAGCCACGTTGCTTGTTGAATACACGGCAGCACCATCCAGGGTCCAACTTGGTCCGGAAATGGACCTGCCGATTGCATCGAGCGAGAGAATGAGATTTTCGTCTTCAGAAACGACGGCACCTATTTTACAATCATATTGAAAGCCGGTGCCATTCGCTTCTAGTTTGCTAAAGGTTGTGTTGGTTGCATTCAATGTGATAGCCCCATATGCCAGCCCGCCGGTTAACGAGAGATAGAACCCCGTGTGCGTTCCGCTTTCTTTTGAAGCACTTTGCGTTTCCGGCACTTGACCAAATCCCAACGATGAAACGAAGATGAAGAGAGCTACGATATTTTTCACAGAGTTATATCCTTCTTGCACATGATCTTTACCGCCGACGCAGGTTTCTGTCCTTTACCTGCAAAACTACAGCACTTTGGGTGCAAATGCAACTTTGCGTAGAGCCATTTGTAGAACGGAGCGAACGATCCCAGAAAGATGGTCCTTTCCGACTTCATCACACTTTGAAATTTCGGAGGCGATATAATTGTCTGCCATGCCAACCCAAATGTTGAGGGCTGCGATCGTTCTATTTCGACTGTTGAGTCTCCCACCACGAGGACCATTGTTTAGCGGTATTAAAATCCATCCCGGTTTCCTTCTTTAGGATTGCAACGGCCTTTTCGTTCTCGGATTTCGACCCGACCCACAACAATTGGATCAAGTTGTCTACGACGATCGGCTTCCGATATTTGTTGATGTACGTCCAGATGTTGTCCGCGCGTAATTGCGGAGATGCGCCATCCCCAAACCATACTTTGAACCCGACGAGTTTTTCGAGCTGTATCTGGTGCCACGTCGACTGCTTTTGATTGATCGTCCGAATATGGTCGACGCAGCGCTTAAAATACCCGAGAGTCGACAAGTCTTCGACAACATCAAGGCTGGCAGATTTTCTCCACTCTTTCCATGCTTTGATGGTACTATCGATTGCATGGGCGTTACCATGATCCACCGGGTGCCAATCTACGGCCGCTACAGTGGAAAGATAATAGAGCCACGTCTCCAAAGTTCCCCTGTAAAATTCCTTTGTGCTGTCTGTATACAAGTCAATATGATCGAGAATATAATCAACAAGGTTTTCCGAACAGACGTTGGTAATATGCCTTGCATTGCGGGGTGGAACAAAATAATAGATGGAGCCGTCGTACGGCGGGAAGGACGAGTTCCCTTCAATGGGCACCCCCGTGAAAATCGAGTGATCGACCGCGAAGGTTGTCCCGACTTTTACGACTGCTTCATCCAGCCAGGAAGACTTTGCTGCATCAATCTGGCCGCAGGTGTAGACGCCCCCTTGAGCACTGAAACTCTCTGAGAGGTAGTGCGCGAGATAGTGCCCCATGGATTTCTGGCTTCCCGCCTGCTTGAGCACGTTCTCCCTCTGGAGATGCACACCGCCGTAAAAAACCAGAGCTTTCGCTTCGGGTGCAGCATTGAGCAGATCGATTATTCTTCTTGAAGAGTATTCGTCCCGTTCGGAGAGGAAAAATCGATCTCTCTTCTCTGTTGTCCAATTGCTCAGATCGATCACTTTTTCCGGTCCGATGATATCGAAGCTGATTTGTGCATCGCCGGTACGGCCGTTATTGTATGCATCAATTCTGTGCTGCAGCGTTCTCAGGTCATCATAAAATTCAAGCGTGCCTGTTGTAAATTGATCTCCCCAAAAGTTTATGGGTTCCATCATCTCGATGGGGTCCCCGTTCCGGAAATACCGCTTCAGCCCGCCCGCCCTTGTGGAATCAAATTCGAGGAACAGAAAAAGCTTCGACGGTAAATCCTTAACGTTCGCACTTTCCTCGTGTTGCGAGACCCAGGCGTTCAGCGAATGGATAACCGCTCTGTAATACAACGGATCCCCATGCCCGCCATCGGCGATCATAACAATTCGATTCGTCTTGAGCTTATCAAGAATGAATTCCGCCGGATCCCAAGCAGCATGTTGCCGTATTAACGCAGTCAGGTCATCACGCCGTTCGGTCTGTGCGGAAACGCCTTCACCGAAAAGAACAATTGTTACGATGGCGGCGAGGGTGAAGTGCGGCAGTGATATTGCGGTTCTATGAATCACCATGTGCAGAATCCTTCATGTCGGCCTTCTCGACCCGGCATATATGTTATCTTTGACGGGACTTCATCATGGTTAGAACCGATCATCCACGATGCGGTTGCGTGATCGACCATAGGAGAGGAAAAATCGAAGTATCGTCAAGAATAATAATGCACGGAAGACAAAAGCTCAGTAGATCACTTTATTCAGCGGGTATTCGATGATGCCTTCGGCACCGGCCCGCTTTAACTGTGGGATGATCTTGCGAACCACATCCTCGTCGATGATCGTTTCAAGCGCAACCCATTGGTCGTCCGCGAGTTGTGAGAGCGTCGGCTTTCGAAGAGCCGGGATGAGCTGCAAAACATTGTCAACGTCGCTTTTGCGGAGGTTCATCTTCAGTCCGACCTTGCTTCCGGCGTTGATCGCCCCCTGGAGAAGCATCGCGAGGTTTTCGATTTTCTCACGTTTCCATGCATGCTCCCAGCTTTTCTTGTTCGCGATCAATTTCGTATTCGACTCCAGCACAACGTCGACAATACGAAGCTTATTGGCGCGGAGGGAACTTCCGGTTTCCGTCACTTCAACGATAGCATCGACGAGGTCGGGCGTTTTCACCTCGGTCGCCCCCCATGAAAATTCTACGGTTGCGTTGACCTTATTCTTTGCGAGATAATTTTTCGTGATGCTGACGACCTCCGTTGCAATGCGCTTCCCTTCCAGGTCCTTGACGGATTTGATTGTCGAACTCTCGTGAACGGCGAGCACCCACTTCACTTTGCGCATGCTCTGCTTCGAATAGACGAGGTCGGAAACGCTGACCACGTTCGCTCCGCTTTCGACAATCCAATCGTATCCTGTGAGCGCCGCGTCGAACACGCCGTCTTCTACGTAACGAGGAAGCTCCTGGGCGCGGATCAGCATCGCCTCGAGTTCTTCGTCGTCGACAGACGGAAAATACGAACGGCTGCTGACAGAAAAGTGAAAGCCTGCTTTCGAAAGAAGAGTGAACGTCGACTCCTGCAGACTCCCTTTCGGAACACCAAGTTTAAGTTTCATGGCCGCCTATCATCCTGCGAAATGGTGCATATGAAGGTTGAGTGAAGGATAGAACACGTCGTACAATATCCACATCACGGTACCGATGGAAAGCGGGATCGATAAATTATCATCGATGCCGATCGAAAGCGCTTCTACCACTGTTCCGATGGCAGCAGCAACGATAGCAATAAAATATTCTCCGGTACCGGCAGATATTTTCGGAGTTGCCGCAATAACGATGAGAGCCGACAGAAAGAATGCAGTGCTTCCCTCAACACTCTTGTTAAAAAATTTCTTCTTGCCGAATCTCCGTCCGACAAGCGCCGCTGCCGAGTCCGAAATAATAAGGACGGCGAAGGCGGTAATGGTAATAAGTTTTGGAAATACGAGAACGCAGAGTGTCGCAGAGATGAGAACGTGGGTGGCCCCATTCAAGCGCTTACTCTCCCCTCCATGCTCATGCGTTCGCAACAGCCAGCCGAAGGCACTATAAAAAACTTTTGCCGTCGGCGGGTGAAAATGCCGGAGGAGATCCACAAGAAGAAAAGCCAGAGTGACCGGCACAAGCAGGAACAACGCTTGTTCGCGCGATATGAAATAATAGATAATCGGGATGCTCAGGGAACAGAGATGAATGCTTTTTCTGATAACCTCAGCTTTGTAGTCGATATTCCTCTGATCGATCATTTTTATTTCTTTGACCGCGGTTTCGACTTGACGCCTTTATTTTCCTGTCGGGCGCCGTTGGAGGGCTGCCCGGTGGAAGCCGTTTCAACTCCCGAAATGGTTACGCCGGCAATCGGCGTCTTCTCGCCGTTCCCGTTCTTCCTTTCAACGGGAGGAAGCGTTTCACCGCGCAGGAGTTTGTCAATTTCCTCGCCGTCGAGAATTTCACGTTCCAGCAGCGCGTTGGAAAGACTGTGGAGCTTGTCGATATTGTCCGAAAGAATTTTCTCCGCACGCTTCATGCACGATGAAACGATTTTCTTTACTTCATCGTCAATAACATTGGCCGTGTCTTCGCTGAAGTCGCGATGTTTCGTCACTTCCCTGCCCAGAAAGATTTCCTCTTCCTTGGCTCCGTAGGTCAGCGGGCCGAGCTTCTCGCTCATTCCCCATTCACACACCATTTTGCGCGCGAGCTGTGACGCCCGTTCAATATCGTTTCCCGCACCGGTCGTGAGCTCGTTGAAGATCAACTTTTCCGCAGCCCGTCCTCCGAACGCATACGTGATCATTGCCTCGAGGTACTGCTTGGAGTACGTGTGCTTCTCGTCCATCGGCAGGTATGTCGTAACGCCAAGCGCTCGGCCACGCGGGATGATTGTCACTTTATGCACCGGGTCGGCCTCCGGAAGCATTTTTGCCACAAGCACATGCCCTGATTCGTGGTACGACGTAACACGTTTTTCCCGGTCCGAGATAATCAGGCTCTTCCGTTCCATTCCCATCATCACTTTGTCTTTCGACTCCTCAAAATGGTGCATCGCAACTTCTTTTTGATTTTGCCGCGCCGCGAGGAGTGCAGCTTCGTTTACCAGGTTCGCGAGGTCGGCGCCGGACAGCCCGGGAGTCCCCTTTGCCAGCACGTCGAGCTTCACATCTTCTGCCAATGGAATATTCCGCGTGTGGACTTTCAGAATTCCTTCACGCCCGCGCACGTCGGGACGGTCAACAACAACTTGCCGGTCGAATCTTCCGGGACGCAGCAACGCCGGGTCAAGAACGTCGGGCCTGTTCGTCGCAGCGATCAGGATGACGCCGATATTTTGTTCAAAGCCGTCCATTTCAACGAGCAATTGATTTAATGTTTGCTCGCGTTCGTCATGACCGCCTCCTAAACCCGCTCCCCGATGGCGGCCGACGGCATCGATCTCGTCGATAAAAATAATACACGGAGCGCTTCTTTTTCCCTGTTCGAAGAGGTCGCGGACGCGGCTCGCGCCAACGCCGACAAACATCTCGACAAAATCCGCCCCGCTGATGGAGAAGAACGGAACCCCCGCCTCGCCGGCGACAGCCCGTGCAAGAAGCGTCTTGCCTGTTCCCGGAGGACCGAGGAGCAATACACCGCGGGGAATTTTCCCGCCTAATTTCTGGAACTTGCCCGGTTCTTTGAGAAATTCGATAATTTCCTGCAGTTCGGCTTTTGCTTCGTCAGCGCCGGCAACGTCGGCAAACGTGATGCGGATGGAACCCTCACTCAGCATTTTTGCCCGGCTCTTCCCGAATGAGAATATTCCCTTGGTTCCCCCTCCCTGCATTCGGCGGAAAATAATGAGCCAGACGCCCAGGAGCAGGATCCACGGAAGCGCACCGATCAGCGCGTTGATCCAGACATTGTCTTCTTTCGTAATATTAAAATTAACATGATGGGAAGTCCAGTTTCCGATCACCGCATCGTCGATATTGGTGTATGGAAGCGTGAGCGTGAACTTCTCTACTCTGACCTTTTTTCCGGTCGGCAGCGTGATGTCTTCCGGCTCGTTGAGCGTTCCATGGAAATCGAAATCATTAAAGTTTGATTTTTTGACAATGGCCCGCCCGATCTTATTGGCCGAAAGGAACTCCTGATACTGCGTATACGTCACGTCATACTCCGTCGCCTCCTGCCCTTTGAAGAGCGTCATCACCAAAAAGACTGCCATGATGATGGCCGACCATGTCAGGACAACGCGCAGCACTTTTCCCCAGTTGAAATCGTCCTCGCCACGCAGCATCGGCTTCTGATTTCTCCCTTTCATCCCTTTGGGCGGCAAAAACTGGCGGCGCTTTTGCGTACCGCTCGGTTTTTGATTCTCACCGTCATTTTTTTCTTCCTGTTGATGTTTCTCGTCAGCCATGGCCAACGTACTCCTCTCTAAGAATGACAACATTATTTTTCAAGTCTGTACACCGCGCGAAGGTTCCGGACCTTTTGCGCATAGTCCAACCCGTAACCGATCACGAAATCGCTCGGTATCTTGAAACCGATATATTCGATTGGAAACGGAACTTTCACAGCATCTTTTTTATACAACAATGTAACAACGGCAAACGATTTTGGGTTCTGCTGAAGGATGAGCTTCTTGATAAAATCGATCGACAGGCCCGAATCGACAATATCCTCGACGATCACGATGTTGCGGCCGGTGACTTGGCAATTCAGGTCTTTCAACAATCGCACTTCGCCGGACGAAATTTTTGCGTCACCGTAACTTGAGAGCTTAAAAAAATCCACCTCGCAATCGATTGTGATCTCGCGAATCAGGTCAGCAAAAAAGATGAACGAGCCGTTCAGCACACCGATAAAGATCGGGGTTTTGCCTTTATAGTCGTGGTTCAATTTTTTGCCAAGCTGCTTCACGCGCTCGTGAATTTTCTTCTCGCTGATATAAAGCGCGAACGGTTCATTGTTGACGGAAATTCTCTTCTTCATATCATGCGAATCGAAAGTTTATACGCTTCGGTTGATGCGGGAGTGATCTTATAACGGTCATCAATCCGGCAGCCCGCAACCCAGACGATGTTTCCCTCCGATTCCACGATCGGAATTTTTCTCTTTTCCACCCGGGAAATTTTCAGATCGACGAAAAAATCGCTTACCTTTTTCCTATGTTTCATGCCGAGCGGGACAAAAAAATCGCCTTCTTTCCACGAACGGATATACAGGGGAAATCTCACCTTGCCGGCGTCAACATATTCTGTAGACGAATGAACCCCCAACTTATTGGGAACATTCTTGCTTTTCTTTACAGAAAGCGAAAAAAGGCCGTTTGCGATCTTCCCTTCTTTCTTCAACACAAACGAAAAATCTGCCGCCGCAAATAGCCGGCTGAGACGTATACGATCCGACTCGTTTTCTGCTCTCCATCCGCTTCCACAATCGATACGCAAGCCTTTTTCAGCGTCGAGAAGCGAAAGCACGGCGGCGATTCGCTCGGCGGACGGCTCAATGCCTTTTTCAAGAAACACATCATGAACAAGCATCTGCCGGATATACGGACGTTGTTTCCGCAGTTCGCCTTTCAGAAAAAGAATCTCTTCGCCGTTCTCGAAAACAACTAATGGCAATGCCTTTCGGACATGTTCTCTCAGGAATTCAGCGCAATCTCTAAAAATAGCCGCTGAGTTCGACAGCGACTTCACAAGAGAGGGATTCACTCTCTTCTCAAGCACCGGAATTACTTTTCTTCGCAGAAAATTCCGGCTGTACTTGTCGCTAAGATTCGACGAATCCTCACGGAACGTCAATTTTCTCTCATGGGCATACGCGGCAATCTCCCGCCGTGTTGCAAAGAGCAAAGGACGGACAATCGATGCGCTGTTTCGACGAAGGGGAATACCCGCGATGCCGTCAATTCCCGTTCCCCGGAGAAAATTCAGCATCATCGTCTCGGCGTTATCGTTTGCATTGTGCGCCGTTGCTACGGCGTCTGCTTGCAATTCCGCTTTCTTCGTGAGAAAGAAGGCGTAACGCAGATCCCTCGCCGCTTCTTGAATAGAAATTTTTCTCCTTGCCGCTTCCTTTTTTGTCTCTACACGGGCTGTAAACAATCGAAAGTTGTAACGCTTCGCTAACGATTCCACAAATTTTTCGTCAGCATTTGCTTCTCGCCCACGTAATTGATGGTTCACATGGAGGATAACAACCTGCAGTTTCCATTCTACAGAAAGCAGCGCCAGCAAATCCAACAAAACGACGGAATCAATTCCCCCGCTTACAGCCGCCAATACCGTGCTCCTGCGCCGGATGAGACCGTGTGAATGAACAAAACGCTTTACGCCTTCATACAGCTCCGGTGACCGGTACTTCTTTGTCATAACAGCTTCGACGCTTCAATAAAAAAAGCCTTTCGATCGTCTTTCAACCCGATTGAAAGTGCCAACCCGACATTAAGACAAATTATCTATAAATATATTAAATTTTTACCGTTTACGCCACAGGAATTTAAAGCAATTATGGGGGGAGTCACGCTGAATTCTACTCAGCACACTTCGGGAGGAAAAGCTTTGAAGTAACGGTTAACATCATCTCAAAAATTGAATGGCAAAAAAATTAATTCTCCCTCTTTTGCGCTCGGTTTCGCCTTTTCCCATCTCTTAATATTCTACCGGGAGTTGTTGAAGCTGCGCGTAGGTAAATACCGGCCCGTCCTTGCATACGTACACCGGACCAACCGTACAATGTCCGCATTTGCCCACTCCGCACTTCATTCTATTTTCCAATGTTGTGAACATTGTTTGAGGGGTAAAGCCGAGTTTTTCCAACACGGGGAATGTGAACTTTATCATCACTGGTGGACCGCAAACGATGGCAATCGTGTTCTTGCTGGACGGAGCCAAATCCTCAAGCACTTTAGGCACAAACCCGACCTTGCCTTTCCAGTCGGGATTTTCTCCACCCGGATCGACCGTTGTCACTAATTTCATGTCCGATCGCTTGCCCCATTCGTCCAATTCATGTTTATAGACAAGGTCGGCAACGGAACGAGCCCCGTACACAACAGTGACATCGTTGAACCAATCGCGCAGATCCAGCGCATTCCAGATGACGCTGCGCATTGGAGGGAGCGCAATACCGCCGGCAATAAACAATAAATTTTTCCCCTTCCACTCTTCCAGCGGGAAAATATTTCCGTACGGACCGCGGAATCCTATAATGTCCCCCTCTTCTTTCCGTGCCAGAGCGGATGTTACCCGTCCTGCCTGACGGAAGGTGCACTCGATGTACTCTTTGCGCGTCGGAGATGAAGCGATACAAAAAGTCGATTCGCCTTCTCCAAAAACAGAATACTCACCAAATTGTCCGGCACTGAAAGTAAAATGTTCGCGGTCGGCGTCACTTGTGAATTTCAATTGAAATGTTTTAACACCGGGGGCTTCGTCCGTGATTTTTTGGATTCGCATCAAATACGGGTTGTATGTATTGGCTGGCAGCATATTTGTATTTCGATCTTTTACTCAACTAAAAAATTTTATCGCTCACGCAAAAACGCCAGGCCGCAATCATAACATCAAACCGGGTGTGTGGATCTTCGCGCGTTTATGTGACATATTTTTCTTCAGATGTCTTATATCATAATTGCCGCAATATCCAGCAGCTGTTCTTTCAAATTCATATCCGCCGGACATGCCCGTGAACAGCGCCCGCAGCCGACACAACCGAGCAATGCATATTGTTGCGGCTGGTACGAAAACTTGTGCATTACCCTCTGGCGCCAGCGTTCACTCTGAATGCTGCGCGGGTTATGTCCGGACGTATGCTGAGTAAACAGCGAGAACCCACAGGAGTCCCAGCAACGCACACGGTCTCCTTTCTTGCCCGTGCCTTCATCCTGGATATCGAAACACGAGCACATCGGGCAGACAAAGGCGCACGCTCCGCACCCGATACACCGCAATGATGCTTCATTCCAAATTTCATTACCGAATGCCCCGGCAAGCTTTTGCGTGATCTCTTCGTGTGAAAATACTTTGTCGAACTTCGCCAAGTATTTTTGTTTGTCGGCAGCCGCACTCAGACTCGAACAATTCTTTATGTTCCGCAATCAGCGCACTCCCCTTTTCCGAAAGACATTCGACATAATAGCGGCCATCCTCTATCGGCGTCAAAAGAATGTCGCTTCCTGTCGTATCACCGGGTGAAGTCCCGGTCGATGTGCAGAAGCAATCGGCATCCGCTTTCGTGCAACTCATGCTAATGACGGTCAATGCATTTTGCTGCTGCGCAACGAATGCGTCGGAAATATCGCGGGCGAAGAAATCCGCAAGCCTTTGTAATGCCGATGCATCGCACGGACGCGAGCCAAAGAGAACGTGTTCAGGGGACGGCATCTTCGCATGGTCGTTCACATGCAGTTCGGCGCCTTGGTATTCAAACGAAATCAGCTTTTGATATTTCGGAAGGAGCAATTCCTTCGGCGATTCCGTTGTCTGGATATAATCGAATACGACAGCGTTCACGTCCATCACCGGAGCAAAAAAAACTTTTTCTCCCTTGCGCTGCGGCGCATAGAGTTTTTTCCCCGACGCTGTGATCGCGCCAAGAAATTTCAATAAGTGATCGTGGGAAAAAGAATATTGAGTCATACAATCGCTTTCGTCTCTACAAAATAAATGTCTCTTTGTCTTCTACGCGGAACGATGACAGCGCCGCCGGTGCATTGCAGTGTGTCCCAGCGTCTTGTCCGAATTCCCGCTCGACGATGCGTGTCGCTTCTATCGTCAACAACGAGATAGGAATCCCCACCGGGCACGCGATGTTGCACGAACCGCACTGAACACAGCGTCCTGCAAGATGCATAGCCCGATTGATATGCCATTCAAAGTTTCCGAGCGCGTGCGGCGGGACATCCACCCATTGCGGCTGGTTGCATTCCGTTATGCAGCGTTCGCAGTAGCATAACGGACACGATGAACGGCACGCATAGCATTTGAAGCAGCGGGACAATTCTTCCTGCCAAAACGTAAATCGCTCTTCTACCGACATCTTAGCGAGAGTGTCAATTTCCTTATTCACATGCGGCGGAAACACTACCGGATGGCTTACAGCATACTTTTCGAGCAAGGGATTATCCGTTAACTCCAAGACGGCAGTATCTTCAATAACCAGCGTAACGAGGTCGCTGCTTGTGATTTGCTGTTCAGCAATCAACTGAACAACCGACCGGACCACAACCGGCGTTGCGACAATTGCCGGCATTCCCATCTTTTTGATTTCCGGTTTGGAAAGGTATACCGCAAGATTCTGCCGGCATCGCTGATCCCATACCAATTGTGAAACGTCTGCGGAATGACGAATGAACACAGGACGAACTTTTTCCCCGCTCCCTTCGCCGTAGCCGATAATGACCTTCACCCTGCCGGATTCTAAGAGATCTTTCGCTTTTTGATGTAACGCTTGCATTGTTTTTCTTTCTTGAGCTGACAGAATATTGTTCCGTCTCCGGAAATAATTAAGCAACTTCCCGGGTCATTGCCCGGAATGCTGCCGACGGGCCGAGTTTGCGTACGTCTGCAACGGCAGAGTTCACGACCTCCGCCCACTTTGCGCCTTCAGCGGCGGAGACCCATGAGAATTTCACGCGGCGCATGTCAACGCCCATGTATTCCATCATCTGCCGGAAAACGATCCATCGGCGCCGCGCGTGGAAATTGCCCGACGTGTAATGGCAGTCGTTCGGATGGCAGCCGGAAACAATCACGCCATCGGCGCCCTGCGCGAATGCTTTCAACAATAGATTGTAATCGATGCGGCCCGTACATGGGAAACGCACGATGCGCACGTTCGTCGCATACTTAATGCGGCTCGTCCCGGTCAGATCGGCGCCCGCATACGTGCACCAATTGCATACGAACGCGATAATTTTCGGTTCAAACGGAGTTTCCATTATGCCAGCACCTCCATCACTTCTGCGTACACCTGTTCGTTGCTGAACCCCTGCAAATCGATCGACTTGGACCGGCAGAACGCTACGCACGTTCCGCAGCCCTGACACAATCCGGAATTGACTTTCGCAACAGTCTTAATGAGTTTTCCATCTCGCGTTTTTATTTCTTCCTGTTCGATGGCGTTATACGGACATGCTGTTTGGCACGTGAAGCATCCAACGCATGTTGAAAATACCGGCGGGGCGGAACGGTTCACGACCGCGATCACCGGCTCGCGCGTCAATTCGTCGGCGGAGAATAAACCGAGGACTTTGCTTGCAGCCGCGGATGCCTGGCCGACGGAATCGGGAATATCTTTCGGCGCCTGGCATGCGCCGGCGAGAAATATTCCGGCCGTATTCGTTTCTACCGGGCGCAGTTTTGGATGCGCTTCAGAAAAGAAATGGTGTGCATCGTAGCTGACGTGCAATTTTTGCGCAAGTTCTTCCGCGCCTTCGTTGGCAACGCCCGCTGTCGCGAGCACAACCATATCGGCTTCAATTTCCACCGGCTGGGCACCGAGGAGTGTATCCGCTCCACAGACAATCAATTTTCCGCCGCGTTCATACACGCGTGACACACGTCCGCGGATGTAATGCACATGGTCTTCCTCGATCGCCCGACGCACGAATTCATCATACCCTTTTCCCCCGGCCCGAATATCCATATAAAAGACATACGCATCGCCGTCGTGCACTTTGTGCTTGTAGAGCATCGCATGCTTGGCGGTATACATGCAGCAAATCTTGGAGCAATATTCGATCCCTTTCGCCGGATCACGCGAGCCCGCACACGCAATGAAGACAATTTTTTTCGGCACCGTTCCATCGGACGGACGGCGCGGTTCGCCCAAAGTGGGGCCGGAAGCGGAAAGGAGCCGTTCGAACTGCAACCCGGTCAGGATGTCTTTGTATTTGCCATACCCGTATTCGGGGAAGAAGGATGTCTCTTTGATGTTGAAACCGGTAGCAACAACGACCGAGCCGACTTCGATATCTATCAATTCATCCTGCTGTTCGAAATGGATTGCATTGGCCGGACATTTGGTCTGGCAGAATTTGCACTTGCCGTTTTTGAAATACGAGCAGCGTGCGCGGTCGATGACAGGCTTATTCGGAACAGCTTGCGGAAACGGAATGTAGATCGCGCTGCGCAAACCGAGCCCGGTGTTGAACTCGCTTGGAATTTTTTTGATCGGACATGCCGTCGCGCATTCGCCGCAGCCGGTGCATGCTTTCTCGTCGATGCTTTTTGCTTTCTTGCGAATGCGGGCCGTGAAATTGCCGATGAAGCCTGTTAGACTTTCTACTTCCGCATAGGTATAGAGTGTGATGTTCGGATGCTGTGCTATTTCCACCATCCGCGGCGTGAGAATGCACTGCGAGCAGTCGAGCGTGGGAAAAGTTTCCGACAACTGGGACATATGCCCGCCGATAGACGGCTCGTGCTCCACCATGACCACTTTCTGTCCGGCATTGGCGATATCGAGTGCGGCCTGGATACCGGCAATGCCTCCACCGATGACAAGCGCGGTTTTCGTGACGGGGACCTTGATCGGAAACAGCGGTTTGTTTCGCTTCACTTTTTCCACCATCATCGAAACAAGGTCAACGGCTTTCTCGGTGGTTGCATCGCCTTTGGCATGCACCCACGAGCAATGCTCGCGCAGGTTTGCCATCTCGCAAAGAAACGGGTTCAATCCTGATTCCGCACACGTCCTGCGGAACGTCGGTTCGTGCATGCGTGGCGAACATGCAGCCACAACAACACCGGTGAGATTTTTTTCTTTGACCGCCTGGCGGATGAGGTTCTGCCCCGGGTCGGAACACATGTATTTATAGTCGACGCTGTACGCGACTCCCGGCACACGCGCAATCGTCTTTGCTACTTTTTCACAGTCCACCGTCGCGCTGATATTCTCGCCGCAATGACAGATAAAAACTCCGATTCGTGACATCGTTTAGCTCACTTCTCTTATGACACCGCCGCTGCTGCGCGGACCGGTGCGTTTTGTTGAACTTTGCTTTTGCCTTCTAGGGCGACCGGAACAAAATGGCGTTGTAAGCCCAATATCTTCGGCTCGATACCAAGTGCAAGACCGATCGCTTGTGTAATGTAGATGATGGGAATCGTGAATTCCTTTCCCGTCACACGCTCAATTTCTTTTCTTCGCATATCGAGGTTGGAATGGCACATCGGGCAGGCAACAATCACCGCTTCGGCACCGCGTTCGACCGCATCCTCCAAAATCTTTCCGCCGAGCCGTCCGACAATGTCGGTACGCGTGATCGAAAAACTTGCACCGCAGCATTCCGTTTTCATCGCCCAGTCAAGCGGCGTCGCGCCGATGCGTTTCATGAGATCATCCATTTCCATCGGGTCTTCCATTCGCTCATGATGGACGACATTCTTCGGACGAACGAGCAAACATCCGTAATAGCAAACAACTTTATGGGAAAAAGTCCTGGGGAATGACTTGGCCATTTCCGGCGTAAGGATCTGCTTCAGGACATCTAAAATATTCCGCACGACCGTTGTTCCGACATACGGCATAGTGATCATGTCGACGACAGATCTACGGGTATGTGCATCGGCAGTAAGTTCAACTTTGGCCGAAGCAAGTCTATTGAAACATGCGGCACACGGAACCATCAATTCTTCCATCTTCTGCACTTCTGCCTGTGCGAGAATTTTTGCCGGCAACGCCAGCGACAACGCATGATCGAGAGAATGTGCAGAACTTGCCCCACAACAATTCCACCCTTCGACTTCTTCCAGTTCCAAACCGAGCGCAGGCGCAATCGCATAGAGCGACTCAGCATATTCACGCGAGGAGCCTTCGAACGAACAGCCGGGGTATAAGCCGATTTTCATGCTGAATGTTCCTTTCGCTTCTGTACGCCCGTGAAAATGCGTCCCACCAATTTTCCATGGAATGATGGAATAAGCGAGAGCTTTCCCTTCTGCAGCATTACCGGCGCGACAACAACGTCCTGCCAGAAATGCCGTGTGCGCAGTTTGTATTCTGCAATGAGCCCAACTTCCCACAATCTTCCGAAACGTTTGATCGTATTCATAAACGAGGTGTGAAATGCAACAATATCTTTTGCGTTGGGATGAACGAGCTTGAGGCGGAGCGACTCTGCACGAAGTATGTCCATCGCTTTCGGAAGGTCAACTTCCATCGGGCAGCGGGCAACACATGTTTGGCATGCGAGACACAGCCAGATTGCATAGCTGCTCAGTACTTTACGTTCTGCTTTTTTTGTCTGTGTTTGGAGCAGGCGCAGAACAACACTCGGCGTTATGTCCATCTCGCTTGATGCAGGACACCCAGCGGAGCATTTGCCGCATTGATAACAGCGCTCTACCGATATACCGGATGTACGAAAGAGTAGGTCGGCGAGAGATGTTACTCGCCCTTCAACAGAAGTTTCAGACATTTGTTTCTCCAAATTAAAAACGCGAAAAGCGTTTTTAGAGGAGGGGAAGCGAAAGCGGTCAGTTCATTGTCGCTGCCGGATCGTGAAGCATAACAACTGCAGTGACTGACTATTTAAAAGAAGATTTGGAACGTGTTCGTTTTGACTTGTAACAATAATTGCTCATAAAACATTTTCGCCGGTAATGCAAATATCGTAGTTGCCTTAACAAGAGGAAACAGACATGTTGCCCAAAACAATTGTGCGTGACTGCCTTCGCATTATCCTCTTCACAAAGAACAGGAACAATATACGGATAAAAAACCAAATGTGTAAAAAAATATTTACGTTAAAAATATTTCCAGGTGATAAGATTTATACTGATTAAAAAATAGATGTTGAATAATGAAATAGCGACTGTAGTTAAATCACGCAAATACAACAGGATCTAAAGTCATCAGTGCTTTGCTCCTATGTCGCTGTTAGACACAATCATGCATCTCCTTTCTTAAATTTCTTTCATAATCAACTGAGAGCTTGACTTTCCCGGAAACCTTTGCTATTTTAGACCATAATACGAATTTAGTCGAATATGCCAAAACCGAATAAAGACGAGATTGTCAGAACAGAGATTTTGAAAGCGGCTGAACGTGTGTTCCAAAAATGGGGCATCAATAAAACTACGATGGAAGATATCGCCCGCGAAGCCGGCAAAGGAAAAAGCACACTTTATTACTATTACCAGAGCAAAGAAGAAATATTTGATGCCGTCGTCATTGTTGAATTCGAAAAGATCCTTCAAAAGGCGCGAGAATTGGCCCAAGAGGCTGAAACGGCAAAAGAAAGGTTGATCGCGTATATCGTTGAATCAATCTATGAAATGAAAAACAGGATCAGCACATACACAATTATCCGGGAAGAAATCAAGCGAAATCAAAATTTTATTAAAAAGCTGCGAGACGTGTTTCAGGTGAGAGAAGAAAGCTATATCAAAGAAATATTGAAGTCCGGTGTGGAGAACAAAGAGTTCACGTTTATTAATAAAAATGAAGTAACGACGGCGGCAAAGACCATCACCGGAATGATACACGCAATGGAGCTTTATCTCTTGCTGGAAAATGATGATACCGCCCAGATCGATATTGCTGCCCGTTTTATCGCCAACGGACTCTGATTTTTTTTATCGGTAATTCGACCAAAATACAAAAATAGTCTAAAAGTCTAAAGGGCTGGAGTATGAAAAATAAAAAGACACTATTTGTTTTTTCACTTGTCGGAGTTGTGCTTTCAATGCTGGGTTGTTCCAGCGATGCAGGCAATCACAATAATCTTGCAATCAAGGTACAGGTAGAAGAAGTCAAGCCGGCCGACGCAAATCAGGAGCTTGCCTACAGCGGCACCATAGAAGAATCCGAAACGATTCCGCTCAGTTTTTCATCGGTAGGAACTGTATCGAAGGTCTTTGTCTCCGAAGGTGCGATGGTAAAAAAGGGACAACTTCTTGCGACATTGGATAATGCGACGTACAAAAATACCTATGCGATGATGCAAGCGACCCAGCAGCAGGCGGAAGATGCTTACAACCGGTTAACACCCATGCACAAGAACGGCAATTTGCCGGATGTGCAATATGTAGAAGTGGAAACCGGTGTACAAAAAGCAAATGCGGCGGCAGCCATAGCAAAAAAGAGTTTGGATGACTGCAATCTCTATGCAACAGCTGATGGCTATATCGGCAAGCGGTCAATCGAACCCGGAATGACAGCGATGCCGAACCTCACCTCGATTACGATTGTGAAAATTAGCAAAGTGTTTGCGCAGGTCGCCGTTGCAGAAGACGAAATTTCTTTGATCCAAAAGGACCAGAAAGCAACTATCAAAGTCGGCGCATTGGGATCCGCACTCTATACCGGCGTGGTGGAAGAAATCGGTGTCGTCGCGGATCCAATAGTGCACACCTATAAAATCAAAATTGGAATTGAGAACAACAATCACGCAATAAAACCGGGGATGATTTGCACAGCGACCATCGAGAGCCCAAGCATGGCACATGGTGTGGTTGTTCCAAGCAGAGCGGTCATGGTCGATGAAGCGGGAAGGAATTTTGTGTACGTCGTTTCTCCTCAAAATAAAGCGATAAGGAGATTTGTCGTTACCGGCAATCTCTTGAACAGCGGTATTGAAGTCGTTGAAGGACTACAGGTGAACGAGGCAATAATTGTGACAGGGCAGCACAAGCTTGTGGATAATGCATCGATACAAATCGTGGATGAATAATGCGAGAGAAATAAAGAGTATGAAAAAGAAATTCACATTGCTGGAACTTATTCTGCGGTATAAACAGGTCTTAGTTATTTTTACCGTCATATGTGTACTTGTCGGAGTTGTAGCTCTCCTAGAAATGCCCCGGGATGAATTTCCGGAATTTACGATACGACAAGGAATCATTGTGGGTGTGTTTCCCGGCGCTACTTCACAGCAAGTAGAACAACAGCTCACAACAAAGGTCGAGAACTATTTATTCCGCTACAGCGCGGTAGAACGTTCCAGGACGTATTCCATTTCAAAAGAAAACGTGATGGTGGTATACGTGGAATTGACAGAAAAAGAGCCCGATCCCGATGCATTCTGGGCAAAGCTTCGTCACGGTTTGAACGAGTTGAAAGGAGAGCTTCCTTCCGGCGTGGTTTCGCTGACGGCGGATAATGACTTCGGAAACACATCGGCCTTATTACTGGCGGTTCAGTCCGACACAAGAACCTATAGAGAGCTTGAAGACTATATTAAGAAGTTCGAGGACGATGTGCGTACAGTGCCATCCGTGTCGCGCGTGAAGCATTATGGACTGCAGAAAGAACAGATCAGCATTTATATCGATGATGCCAAGCTGACTCACTACGGCATTAAACCGCTTGTTGTGCTGGCTGCGTTGAAACCTCAATCGACGGTCAGCTATGCCGGCGAAATTGATGATGGGAAGTTTGTGTCGCCGATTCATATTCCCCCAAGCTATACAACCGAGAAGGATGTCGCGAATCAAATTGTTTATTCTGATCCTATGGGAAATGTCGTTCGAGTAAAGGACATAGCGAGAGTTGTGCGCGAGTACGATGTGCCGGATTCCTACATTCGTGTGAACGGAAAGAAATGTCTTATCGTTTCACTGGAAATGCAAACCGGCAATAACATTGTCCATTTTGGGGACGATGTCGGGAAGCATATCAAAAAATTTACAGAATCCTTGCCGCCGGACGTGAAGATTGAAACCATCTCTAATATCCCCGACGCTGTTTCAAGGGCTATTACGAGCTTTATGAAAGAGTTTGCGATCGCTATTGTTGCCGTGATTCTCGTCACGGTTCTCTTGCTTCCGCGCAAAGTAGCGCTGGTAGCGGCCTCCACTATTCCAATTTCTATTCTTATTACCATCGGATTTATGTGGATTGTTGGAATGGATCTGCAAACTGTTTCATTGGCGGCGCTCATCATCGTCCTTGGCATGGTGGTCGATAATGCGATCGTGATCATCGATAATTACGTGGAAAAGCTTGATAACGGCATCTCCGCGCACGATGCGGCTTCACAAAGCGTCTCCGATCTCTTTGGTTCGGTATTTTCAGCAACCATTATTCTTATTTCCTGCTTCGTACCAATAATATTCTTTATGAAGGGCTCCGGCGGCGATTTCGTACGTTCACTTCCCGGAGTCACGAGCATCGCATTGTTCACATCGCTTTTTACATCGGCAGTATTAGTGCCGCTGTTGAGCTATGAGTATATCAAATTCGGCATTAAAGGAGATTCGCACAAAGGAAAGAAAGCGGCGTTCCTCGGCTGGGTCCAGAATTTTTATAATGAAGCGCTGATGAAAGCCTTCAGCAGGAAAAAACTTATCGTGCTTATCGGCGCGGCGTCGTTCATCCTCGGCCTTGTGATTCTCGCAATAACACCCCAGCAGTCGTTCCCTCAACTCGAACGAAATCAATTGGCCGTCGAGGTGTATTTGCCGGAAGGGAGTTCGCTTCAGCAGACCGATCTCGTGATGAAAGATCTCGAAAACTGGCTTCAGAAAGATCCACGTGTAAAAGTTGTGACCTCGTTTATCGGGACAAGCTCACCGCGGTTTAATGCTCTCTATGCACCCAATTTCCCGGCAAAGAGCTACGGACAGCTCGTGGTACTGACGGAATCTAATAAGGCAACGGAAAAAATCCTTGATGAGGTACAGCACACAATGTGCAGGCCGCTACCCGAATGCCGAAGTTAAATGGAAACAGTTGGGATTCGATATGTCAAAAGCCCCGATAGAAATTCGCCTGTCGGGCGACAGCATTGAAGCGCTGAAACGGGCCGCAGATCAAGTGGAAGAGATTGCTCGCTCCACGGAAGGTGTCACATGGGCTCGTACCGATTTTAAGCAGCCGCTCCCAACAATCGATTTGGACATTAAGAAAGATGAAGCGGCGCGGCTGGGCTATAATAATACATTGCTCGGGTATTCGCTGATGGTCGGGACCAAAGGATTTCCTGTCTCAACAATCTGGGAAGGAGATTATCCCTTAAACGTGACATTAAAGGTCGATAAAAAAGTAAAATCTTGCGTGGATGATATTAAAAATCAGTACGTCACATCACCGTTCCTTGTCTCGTCGGTACCAGTGCGGCAGCTTGCAATATTGAAACCGGGATGGACCGAAGGGGAAATTGTTCACCGGAACGGGGTGCGCACCATAACGGTAGAAGTAGATATTAAATACGGACTATTTCCAATGCCGATCTTCAATAAATTACGGCCGCAGATCGAAAGGCTGCAATTGCCGGAGGGCGTAAGCGTTTCATACGGCGGTGAATACCAGGACAATATTGAATATATCACTCCGTTCTATTATGCCCTCGCCGTGAGCATTATTATCATTTTCCTGGTACTCATGATCCAATTCCGGAACATCAAGACCACCTTGTTGATAATGCTGACGATGCCGTTAAGTATTTTTGGGGCTGCCATGGGTGCCTTTATTACTCGCTATCCATTTGGTGTTACGGCGTTCATCGGGCTTATCGGTTTGATGGGCATCGTCGTGCGGAATGGGATCATTTATGTCTCGTACGCGGAAGAACTTCGCCATGAACATGGCCACTCGCTAGAAGAAGCGGCCATCTCATCTGCAAAACGCAGAATGCGTCCGATCTTTCTCACTGCGGCAGCGGCAGCGGTGGGTGTCGTCCCGATGATTGCCAGCGGTTCTAACCTGTGGGGCCCGCTCGGCGCCGTCATCTGCTTCGGATTGATTTTCGGACTGGTACTTTCGCTCCTGGTCATGCCGGTGCTGTATTATCTTTTCCATCGGACAGATTTTAATAAAGTTGAAAAAGAAAGTGAAGCAGTATGAAGAACTCATCTCTGTATTGTATGTTGATCGCTGCAGTGCTGTCTTGCCATGCAATTGCACAAACCGGGCTTACGCTGGAAGAAAGCAAGCGGCTTGCGCTGCAGAATAATGCCACGGTAAAAAATGGCATGCTGGAATTAGAAGCTGCACAGCAGACACGGAAGGCGGCGTTTACGAAATTTTTCCCATCGATCAGTGCGAGTGGTGCAACGTTTGAGGCGCAGCAGAACCTGATGGAGATTTCCACGCAGGGCGGGAACCTTCCCGTTTATGATGGAAACCCGGCAAATCTGTCAACTGCAACACAGTTTGCCTATATGCCGGCTTCGACGATGGGATTGTTGAAGTCGGGAACGTTTGGCGTGATAACAGCCGTGCAGCCGATCTTCGCCGGCGGCAGAATATGGAACGGCAATCGCCTGGCCTCGCTGGGCGAAGATGTCAGCGAAGAGAAGAATCGACTCGCACAAAATGAGGTTCTGTTGAAAACTGAAGAGCAATACTGGCTTGTTGTTTCGTTAACGGAAAAAACAAAGACCATTCAAAGCTACGAAAATTTATTGAACAGCTTGCTGGCGCAAGTGGAGGATGCGTATAAATCCGGACTTGTTTCCAGAAATGATATGCTCAAAGTAAAAGTGAAACGGAGCGAAGTGCTTCTCAATAAATCAAAGATAGAAAACGGACGGAAGCTTGCAACGATGGCGTTTTGCCAGCATATCGGCATACCTTACGATTCATCGCTGGTGCTCACCGATTCCTTAACGCTCGAAGGTTCTCCGGAATCGTATTATGTAGAAAATACCGAAGCACTGAAAAACAGGTCGGATTACCATTTGCTGCAAGCCTCTGTGCGGGCGGAAGAATTACAAAGCGATATGAAGCTCGGCGAGTATCTTCCGGAGGCCGGCATCGGTATCGGCGGATTGTACATGAAGATGGATGAGAGTAAAGACAGGTCGTTGGGCTTGGTCTTTGGCACTGTCTCCATTCCAATCTCCGGTTGGTGGGAAGCATCGCACACACTGCAGGAACGGAGCATCAAAGAAAAAATCGCCTACAACTCCATGAAGGATAATTCGGAATTGCTGCTGCTGCAGATGCAAAAAGCGTGGCAGGATTTAATCGATGCACGCAAACAGGTTTTGCTAAGCGAAGAAGCGAAAGCGCAGGCTGAAGAAAATCTAAAAGTAAACCAGGACAGCTACAACAATGGCATGAGCAATCTCTCTGATTTGCTGGAAGCGCAGGCGTTCCAGCAGCAAACGAATGAGCAGGTTATAGATGCAAAAACAAACTACAGGAACAAACAAACAGCCTATTTGCAGGTAACAGGGAGGTAGTAACCCGACAGTATTCTTCTAAGGATAGAAACAGAACGCTGGCGCGAACTTGAATGTTGCTTCCCATCCCCTGCCGGGCTGTTTGTCAGAACGGGATGTGGCAATTTCGAAACGTTGGCAAAAAAAATCAAATCTTTTAGACTCAACTTTTCTTGCAACTGGGGAAGATTCGAACCCACGGCCTGCTGATGATAATTTCGGCGCTGTAACCTTCAAAACTCTTCATTCTCGCCTCTTTGTTCCGCCCGTTAATTCTCTGCTAAGCGCTTAAGTTGTACAAAGAACTGCCGATAACTCTAATAGGACCAGCGTATAAAAGTTCTCACAAACGAAGAGGACATTGAGGCAAGCCATGGCGATTTCAATCACCAACAATTTGCAATGGACATCTCAAATGGCAAATGTAGACTCTGCTACACAGAGGGATACAGAGATGTTTCAGAAGCTTGATACAAATGGTGATGGCAAGATCGATGCTTCAGAACTGAAAAGCGTTATGCCATCCGGCGTTGATACTAAATCTCTAATGAAACAGATCGATTCCAATGGCGACGGCAGCATCGACCAAAGTGAGTTCGACGCATTTCTCGCAAAAGCGGATGGTAAAATGAAGTCTGGCGGTCCGCCTCCGGGGAGCCCGCCTCCTGGAGGAGCAAAAGCATCTGGGAATGCTGGAGGTCTTTCATCCGGCAGCAGCTCAAGCTGCAAAATCTATGATCCGATGGACACAAACAAGGATGGAAAGGTCTCGTTTATGGAGAGATTAATGTACGGTTTCAAACATCCTGAAAGCGTGAAAAAAACGTCCGGGCAAACGAACTCCGTGACAAATATTCAAACCTATGACCAGCGAGGACAAAGCATTACAGCTACGAGCAGCGGTTTGTTGAATGCATTGGTGTAAACCCCTACGACGAGCGGGCAAGAATTCCACCTTCGGCGGGACGTCGCTACGGCCCAACGGTTTCCTTCCTCGGGAAAGCGGGCGCACAATTTCGGCTTAAATCAACAGATACCGCTGAGCGGCGACAATTACTATTTCAACAACAACATTTTTTTGACCTGAACAAAGTTCTTGTTCGTATTGTCAAGACTCACTGTTTCGATCCGATAGAAGTAGATGCCGGACGCAACCTTTGCATTCCAAACCACCCGATTCCATCCCGCTTCCAGGTCTTTATTTACCAGCTCTGCTATGGTTTGACCTAGGACATTGTAGACGACAAGACGTACATGACTGCGTGTTGGTAGACCGAAAAGGAAAGTCGTCGAAGGATTGAATGGATCGGGATAATTTTGACTAAGCACGAAACGATCAGGGATGTTTCCTTTCTCGTCTGAAACCACATCGGTCGTAAGCCCATACACTCTCACATAATCGACAAACATCGTGTCTGGAAATTGTGTTGAGCTATTAGGATTTCCCGGCCAATTGCCGCCAATCGCTAAATTGAGAATAATAAAAAAGGGGAGATGGAATGCCCCTGTACTATTTATATTATTTGCGATATTTCCTTTACAGTATTGCTTGCCGTCAAAAAACCAGCTGATGGAATCAGAATTCCACTCGATAGCATAGACATGGTATTGAGTGAGATCGCACGATATATTTCCGCCATATTGTGCATTCCCGTTATCATACCAATGCATCGTTCCGTAGATTGTCGGCGTGCCGTTGATATTCTCCATAATATCAATTTCGCCACATTCAGGCCAACTGACCTGTGCGATGTTATTTCCCAGCGTCCAGAATGCGGGCCACATTCCTTTTCCCACTGGAAGTTTAATCCTGGCCTCTATCTTTCCATAAGTAAAACTTTGCAGTCCCTGGGTCGTAAGGCGCGCTGACGTGTAGTCGGATCCGTTATAGGATTCCTGTCTGGCGATGATTAAAAGGTTTCCGTTGTTGACTTGTGCATTCTCAGGACGATTTGTATAGTACTCAAGCTCGTTGTTTCCCCACCCGCCTCCTCCAATATTATAAATCCAATTTGCCGTGTTAATACTGTCGCCATCGAATTCATCCGACCATTCGAGATTCCAGGTTTGCGCGTCACCTCGAATACAATAAACAAGAATCAGGATGATGAAATATTTTTTCTTACAAGAATGGATGGTGGTTTTCATAGATATTTTTCCTTGTACAAATATACAGAACAATTGCAGATCATGCACCGGGAATAGCGCCGCAGGTTCGACCTCATCGTCATTCTTCCAAAGAAATCATTTCAAAGCACGAATCCATATTATTTCTTCCGGCCGTTGTGTTATTGTTTACCTTGCCACCTGCCATTAACCTTTCTTTCGATGAATCGTTGCATGTGCCGCCGCAGAATTATTTTGTCGGCCCCATGGAACAAACACATCTATCCGTTCGACTTCTCCACGTCGATTAAATATGGAAGCGCTCATCGGCTCATCAAGGGAAAGTCGGTGAATTTCTTGTTCGCCTCCATCTCTCATCGTGATACTGATTTTTTGATCGCGTGCCATGTGATAAACAATCGGTACCTGACAAAATGTAAACGCCAACGTGCCTTTTTCCAATTCGATATGCTCTTCGACGGCTTCTATGGAATAATAACGGAATGATTTCGGAATTTTTAAGAATTCGTCTTTTCTCAATAGCACGGGTCTGAACGTAAGCCGGCCTTTTTCAATCAGAACTCCCAATTCAATAAATCGCGAAACGATATCTTCTTTTACCTGGCCGCTCATTCCGGGCTGCTGAACTCCTGCATGGCCGGGAGTATGCGAATAAGGATCGGTTGGAAACGCGCCGTACACTGAAGGCGATTTATGAGCTCCGATACCCTCGCGTATTTCGTGATAATGATCCGCTAAGTGTTTTATCGTCACGGCGTTTTCATTATTCACTTCCGCATGGGAAACAACTTCCGCAACAGCGAGCAGCAATTTTGAAACCATGTGCCAATAAATGCAACCTAATCCTTCGTACTTATAGAATGTCCCTGAACGTCCGGTAAATGATTGATGGTCAAACATACGTTCATAGAGCCCCAGCACGAACCTCTTTTCTTTCTGTATGAGAGATTGATATTCAGTACTTCGCAATGTCTCGAGGGCATTGTTCAAAATGCCGGCGTTCCGAAAATCGCTGTGGAAGTGCATTTTCCCGTTGAGGTCGGAAAGGACGATCTGCGTATTTCCATCCGCTAACAGCTTTTTCAAGAGGTCCGATTTTTCAATTTCCTCCTTCGGAATATTATTCTTCTCTACGAACCGGGGCAATTGCCGGTCCGGATATAAAAGATAACTCGATTGATCTTTTCGATACAACGCACTTGCCCTCAGCGCATCCAACACTTTCACGGAATCCGCCGCAGAAAGATACCCCGAACTTAGAACGGCAACCTGTCCTTCGAGCATTTCAGGCAGATGACGAATAGAGATACCGTCATGATGTTCAACATTCATCAGGTTGTACGCATGATAGAGGTCGTCACGGCGCTTATTCGCTTTGATGGTATGGTCAATGTGTTTTAATGACAGGTCAAAGAACTCTTTTAGTTCGGCGGCGGTTATTTTCTTTTTTCTCTCTGAAAGGCCTTTCGAATAGACTTTTGCCCGATAATCATTCCCGGCTTGGCCGAGTTGATCAAGGATTTTTTTCCGATCACAATCGGAGATCGATCCGTTCAGCAGTATCAGATGTTCTTTGAATATTTCGGTGATGGAGGCGAACAACTCGGCAACCTCTTCCGATAACTGAACTTCTGCAATTCCCGCAGACTGGGTTAGACGGGCAAGCAGTTTTAAATGTCTCCGGAGATAGTAAAGAGTCACCATCGAAACACCCGAGCCCACTAATGCGTTGTTCGCATCATTCCAATCCGGACGCTGCGTATTCATCCAGATGCCCGCCTCCGGAATATAATTGGAGAGTTTCGCCAGGATTGAGACAAGAAGCTTCTCAGTGAGATTTACATGGATAATCTCTTCTTGCGGGTTCACAAGCATTTTACCGCCAGTGCCAAGACGTTCCACGCGTTTCTCAATCTCCCGTTCTAGCGCCACATCAAAGTCAATTGTCTTACAAGGATCCTTAAGTAAATCGGCGTACGGTTTTATTCGATATGGAACATTGGCATACGTAAAGATATCCTTTACCAGGAACTCTTCTATCTTTCCAGGGTGGTAGCGTGCCGAGATCTCCAACAGCTTGACAAGATATATTATTTGATGGTCCCCCCAATAACCGATATACGACCATGCATCGTGCGGGTCAAGAACTTCCCAATCGAAACCATCGCGCGTGATACGATACGGATTATAGCCGTCGATTGTCGAAGCATTCACAAACTTCGCGATCATCCCTTCGGCGTATCCGGGGAAACTCAACGCTAAAGCTTCCCAATTCTGAAATATATCCCGCCAATTTCCCTGATAGTTCAACACCTGATTTCCGTGATCGTCTTTAATGTCTATCGAAAATATGTTCCACGGCCGGCTTGGATCACCGTGACGCCGGCTAAAGGAAAGCGGCAGGTATTCATAGCATAATTTCTCAAGGCCGGCAGAATGACGCGTTTGCACTTTCGCGAGCAAGTCCGAATGAGATATCTTCTCGGGAAGAGTCCGCAGAAAGCTGTCGAAGTGTTTTGACAGAAGCTTGTTTGCCGTTCTTATGAAGGAAATGAAATCTTCTCTGTCGACCCAATAATGGTTTGCAAAAAAACCGCCCCGCATAACATTGAACAGCGTATTGGAATAATGACGGGAACAAATCAGGCTGTCTTGCGTTGTTTGAATGCCATCGGCACTCGCAACAATCTTCGTAAGATTATTTGTGCCTTGCGCAACATCATCGATGAGTTGCCGGGGAATTTCACTTCCGTGTTGAATCAATGCAGAAAGAGCGGCAACGTCAGATGCATCCTGATTTACGTCGGCAACAATGAACCACTCTTTCGTTTCGTCTTTGGTTAACGAAAATTCCGCATTTAAAAAATAAGCGCCGCGGGAAGCCCGGATATCAGTCTCCTGTTTAACGGGGAATCCTTTTTTGAATGCGTCTAATTGCCGGGACGAAATAAGCCGCCTGGCATTTTCCAACCCGACCGACCATACTGTCGTCGCTTTTAATGCTTCGCTGGGCTCAGCGCGGTCTACCGGAATCGAGCTCAGCATGATAATGCCTAACCCGGATTCAGCCTGCAATTCATTTTTTTTATAGCCGTCGACCAGCGTGCTGTATTCTAATTGGAAGCGCCGGCCAATACCGGCGGGAAGCACATTCTGGATTCCATCTAAAATATTTACTTCAACGACCCCGGAAGTTTGATTCAATAGTTGAGAGCGTTTGATAAATCCGAATTTCTCGCTGTTGAACCAGGCGTATCTGAATGTGAGATGTAAATCCTGATTGATCTCCTCATACATTAACTTATTGCCAAAGACGTTTTTATAAATATTTCTTTGTACTCGATACATGTCCTCATAGCACGAAGAAAAGGGCTCCCACAAATACTTCTTTTCGCCTTGCACAAGAAAGAGAATCGTTTTGCTGCCGGTTTGGTCTTTGGAATCATGAATTCGATCATCGGTGTAGTAAGGAAAGAGCGCGTTATCCGGATTCTTACGGCCTGCGGTAATCCCTCCGTTACTTGAGATAAACATCCAGTGATCCGACGGACTCACGATGCTCATAAAAAACGGGGGCATCTGATCATAGTTGGATATTTTATAATACTGCTCACTGTCGAGCTCAACGTAGCCACCTCCGATCCGGCTCCGTTCAACATTAAGCACAGTTTTCCCCACGAGAATTGATTTTCTTTTCATTCTGTAAACAATTTGTGCGGCACACCCTAAGAGTTAGGGAAAAGGGTAAGTCTTGTTTTATTTCGTCTCTTCGTAACTTGGAGATGTCGGCTCGCTTGAAATAAGGTCCGGGTACCATTGCTGCACGGCTAACTTTGCTTTTCGTCTGACAGAAAATAGCCCCCAGTGGCCTTCGGTACCGTCACCCTTCCACGGCTCGTCAAACGCTTCAAAGAAAAATACCGTGACGTTATTCTGCTGCGCCCATGTCGTGAGCTCATCAAAGTATCGCTTCTGTTTTTGCTCATCGCCTGCCCGCTTCGCATGCATATTCCCAACCGTATAACTGGCCCACCCTGCTTCACCGATGACGACGGGCTTGTCGGGCGCTACAGATTTTACGGCGTTGTATAATCGCACTGTGACGGAGAGACCGCTGTCAATATCCTGTTTTCCCCAGATGGGGTACATGTGCGTGGAGATAAAATCAACTTCCTTAACGAGTTTCGCCCCGGGTTTGATCCAGTACATACAATCATCGTCTACGGTGACGGGAACATGGACTGCTCCTTTCACCTGCCTGACGTACTGGATCACTTTATCTTCCGGCATTTTGTGATTTGACCAATCGACAAGAATCTCATTGCCGATACTGACAGCGACGACAATGTCTCTATACTCGTTTGCAAGACGAATGCACTCCGCAACTTGTTTCGCATTACTTGCTTCGTTGCCGGGTTCGGCGCTTAACCACGCGCCCAACATTACGGAAAGATGTATTTTCTCCTTTCGGATCACTTCCAAAATATCTCTGCTGTGCTGCTCAGAACCGTACGTTCGAATGAGAGTCCAATGTTTTTCTAATATTTTAAAATCTTCACGAATTTGAGCTTGTGACGGATACGTGCCGGAATCCGGGTGCTGCCTTTCGCGGAATCCGGAGTAACATAACGCATTACCAAACCATTGCTGCTGTCTCAAATCAACGCGATGAGCAGAATCCGTCTGGCCGAACAGCAATGCTGGAACAAAAACAAGCAGCGCGAAACACGATGCAGGTAATAGCCTCTTCTTCATCGTTCACCTTTATGTTGTTTCGTTTTTCCTTGCAGACAAATCTTGTTCTATTTTTTCCATCATCTTTTCATCTAATTTATAGAACCAAACTGCCGTTGCTGCCAAAAGGCCGGCGACAGCCGGAATAATGCTCATCATCAAGCGAATGCCGTCTTGGGCACCGTCGGTTTGTACCACATTTGCGATAAAACCAAAATACGCTAAGAGCCATCCGGTAAAAGCGCCGCCAATAGCCCATCCAAGTTTCTGAGCAAATGTTGCCGCAGAAAAAACCAAACCGGTCGCACGCCTGCCCGATTTCCATTCGGAATAATCTGCAGTATCCGCATACATCGCCCAAATCAAAGGAGCGGTCGGTCCCAAAATAAATGAAATGAGGACGTGAGAGGCGAAGACGAGTACAATGTTTTCCTTCGGTATGAAGTAGAATAACATTGTCAGAATGCCGACAATCAGCCATAGGATCATATACAACGTACGTTTCCCAAGCAATTTTGACAAATATTCTGTTATCATAATACCGGCAATGGCGGCAATTGTACCGCTTACCATAAACGCAGAAGTCAAAGCCTCATTACCTACATAGTACTTAAAATAATAAATGATCGATCCTGAACGGATGGAATTATAAGTGAGCGCAAAAATGCCGATAAAAAACAAGACTATCCACGGTTGATTATGAAGAAGATCTCGCAGGTCGTTTTTGATTGATGTTTTTTGATCTTTCGGCGGATGGACTCTTTCTTTGGTATTTAAAAAAGTAAAAATAAAGAGAACAACAGCTACTGCAGAAAACGCTACCATTGTCCATTGAAATCCCGTGGTCTGATCCCCTTTTCCGAAATAATGAACTAACGGAAGAGTTGTGCCTTGAACGATAAAGATTGCAATAAATGCAAGAACGAATCTATACGAAGCGACGCTTGTTCGTTCCAATGAATTGGGCGTGAGAACTCCCATCAATGCCGAATACGGAGTATTGATGGCAGTATACGCCGCCATCATCAGCGTGCTGGTGATGTAGGCATAGATTATTTTCCCGCCCATGCTGAGGTTGGGTGTCGTAAACGTCAGTACGCCAATGATACCGATCGGCAATGCCATCCAGAGAAGATACGGTCGGAATTTTCCCCACTTCGTATCGGTCCGGTCCGCGATCACACCCATCAGCGGATCAATACCCGTATCCCAAATTCTCGTTACCAGCAACATCGTTCCTGCCACAGCAGCAGAAATACCAAAAACATCCGTATAAAAGAAAAGGATGAAACTCATGAACATCTGCCAATAGAAGTTCGATGCCGTGTCGCCCAGTCCATAGCCTATCTTTTCTTTTACCGAAAGCTTTTGTGAATCATTATTCATTACGTTCTCCAACTATTAAGATCATGAAGAATATTTTTTGCTTCCCGGCGCCGCGTGCAATTTACTCGATGACGACAGTCTGCAGCGCATTTCCGTCAATTGTTGTTGAAAAAGTTTTATTCCCGATGAGAACGGTATATTCCACCGGCTCGTCATGTTGATTGAGAATAGCGATTGCGACCGACCCGTCAGAATTTTTGCACGACGTCATCATCAAGTCCTTCAAGTCTGATGAAGTACCTATTCTATAAGCTCCCGGCCTAAAAAATTTGCTAAAATGCTCCATCACATAAAAAAGCGGAGTGAAATAAATTTCATCGGTCTCCGGTTTGACGATAACCGGCGCGACACACCAGTTCTGGACGTGGCTTGGGCCGCCTTGAGTGTCGAGCGCTATATTCCAGTCAATCCAACCGACCAGCCAGCTATTCAGGCCTCCGATAATATCGCGAGCATATCGGTACGTCGGTACATACTGAGGATGAAGAGGTTTATCTGCTTCGGTTGCATAATTGAATCCCCAATCTTTCGCGTCCTTTTCCCAATACCACGCATCATCGTGCCAACGCGGGGTCTCGGAATCGATGCACCCTTCGGTATGCAAGATCTTCTGTTCCGGATATTTTTGGTGGATATCATTCAGGACATCCGGATACCATTCAATCGTGCTGCTGTACCAATGCACAGCGGTTCCCCATAAATGCGGTGCGAGGTTCCGGTCACCGAGAAGCGTATCGACCCACGGTTTCACATGATCACGGTTGTGATCGTAAATGAGAATCTTTGTGCGCACATTGTCTTTTTGAAATTGCGGAATCAGATACTTGCCGACAAATTCTTTCATCGTCGAAGGTGTAAAAATCATCGATTCCCACAAGCCGCTGTTGTTCTCTGGTTCGTTTTCTACTGTTATTGCCCAGATGCTTATTCCCTGTTTTTTGTATTCCTGTAAATATTTACTGAAGTATAGCGCCCATGTGGAATAATACTCGGGAAGCAATGCTCCATTGTTCCACGCATGATTGTCTTTCATCCATGGTGGAGCCGTCCACGGAGATGCGAGTATCTTGAAGTTTGCTCCTTCACAATTCAGAGCGTCTTTAATCAGTGGGATAATATCTATCGTATCTCGGGCAATGCTGAAATCTTTTAATTCCTTGTCGCCGGGCGTATTGTCGTATGCGTAATGTTCGGTTGAAAAGTCACAGCTATTGATGTGCATTCGCGTCAGCGTGTACCCGGCCTTGTCGGCTCGAAAATACGCATCAAGAACTTCTTTCCTTTTTTGTGGACTCAATTTACCGAGCACATTCGATGAGGCTTGTGTCAATGCACCGCCGAAACCTTCGATTTGCTGATACATCGTATCGGGTGAAACGGTGATCACTGAACGTGTGCCATTCTTTGCCGGAGATAAAGAAAGAGAGCCCTTAAGGGCCATTTTATCGCCGCTCTTTGAGGTTTGAAATATTTTTACCGTAGTGTATTCTTTCATCTCCTTATTTTGACCATAGAGAAGCATTGAGAGCATACACGAAATAATAACTAACGCCTTTGGCTTCATTGACTTTATTTGAGATGAAGTGTTTTCTGCATTGTTGAACGAATGTAAGCCTTCAATACCATAGGTCGCCTTGAAAGGTTGGTACGATTGCCCAATTGCAGGCTCTCGTTCCTGGCAGAATGAGCAGAGGATTAAAGCACAGACTTACAGAAGGGCAATTCTTGTGCCAGCGGAAAACAAAGATTAATCGTTTGTTTTAGTATGAGTAAGGCGGCGGATTATCAAGTTAATAACGGTGAGTTATTGCCTTTGACAATTTCCGGAACTGAACGATTAGTGAGGAAAATAGATGATGGGATTCTGCGCAAGGTCAGTTTTTGAGGCCGAGATCCTTGCACATCCTGTAATAGTTAGGCGGAGCAAGGCCAAGCTTTCTTGCTGCCTCGGCATCGGAGGACGATTTCTTTCGAATGTATTCGAAATACTTTCGCCGGAGTTGTTGTTCCATATCATGCAGGGATAGCAGCGAATCTGAATCGTGGAATAACACGCCATCCGGTCTGGTAAGGTTCGACGATTCCGTACGGATGATCAGTGAATCGCGAATGACGTCAGCCCCGATCGTTCCGTCATTCCTCAAAAGCAAGCGTTGCACAAGATTTTTGAGCTCTCTTACATTTCCCGGCCACTGATACTCCATGAGGAGACTAAGAGCTGCGTTGTCCGTGGGCATCGGTGTTATTCCCATCTCAACGCTCATTTGATGCATAAAATGTTCCCAGAGCACCGGAATGTCTTCGGGTCTTTCGCAAAGAGGCGGGATATAGAGTGGAACGACGTTGAGTCGATAAAAAAGGTCTTCTCGAAATCGACCTGTGGAAATTTCTTTTTGAAGAAGCTTATTCGTCATCGCAATGATGCGAACATCAACTTTGATCTGTTCAGTCCTGCCAATTTTCTCGATCTCCCCTTCCTGAAGAACGCGCAGCAGTTTAACTTGTGCGGAAAGAGGAAGTTCCGAAATCTCGTCAAGGAAAAGCGTCCCGCGGTTGGCAGTTTCGAATAACCCTGTTTTTCCAACAGCAGCGCCCGTGAACGCTCCGCGTTCATAGCCAAACAGTTCGCTCTCGACAAGGTCGATCGGTATACTTCCGCAATTGATGGACACAAGATTCTCTAGTTTGCGCCCGCTTTCATAGTGAATGTTTCTTGCAACAAGCTCTTTACCGGTGCCGGACGGACCGGAGATAAGCACCGCCGCATCGCTGGCGGCGATTTGCTTAATTTGCGCTCTTAGCTTTTGGATCTGAGGCGACACACCAAGAATTTTCGACTGCGACATTTTTATTTCAACGTCTCGCAGAAGCTTCTCCATGGACCTCGACTGCTCGCGTTCCAGCTTTCTTCGTTGATAAGCGTTGAAGATGCTGAGGATAAAATCAGTAGGTTGGTAAATATAGTCTTCGATGTCCGATGGATACTTCGTGCAATACCAGAATGCCCCGGCATCAAGCAACCTGTTGGCAAAGTCAAAATCGGTTACATTGATGGTCATTTTTGTAATCACGATGATCTGCACGAAAGGCGACACCCGTTTGATCGCACGAATAAGCGGTTCCCCCATAAGACCGCTGGCCAGCTGCAGGTCCATAATAACGATGTCATACAAGTCCTTTCGCTGACCAAGGATCTCGAGTGCGGTATCGCCGTTCGCAACAACTTCACCAATCACGATCTGGTCTGCGAAATGTCTTAGCGTGCTTCGGAGACGTCGGACGTCATATTCTTCATCCTCCACAACAAGCGTGCGTATAACTCTCGGAAAAAGACGTTGTCTGCCCATGGCTTATCCTTGATGCGGTATCGTGAATGTAAACTGCGCACCACCGCCGGGAAGGTTCACGGCATCGAGCTGCCAGCCGAATCGCTGCGTGGCGAGTTCATAAGCAATATAGCAGCCGTACCCACCGTGTTCCCTGCCGTTGCTTCCACCCGACGTCATATGCTCGCCGAAGATCTTCTTCACACCGCGTTGGTCGTATTCCAGGAGATCGGACCTCATCCCTTTCCCGATGTCGGAAACGACAATGGTGGACTCGTGCCGACCGGGGAAAAACGTTGTTTTGATCGTGATCACGTTATTCTCTACATTCGCGTGATCAAGACTGTTTTGAATGATCGGTTCGATAACCTCCCAGAATGCGTATTCATTAATCGACACGGGCTGCAACGCTGGATCGAGGTCGAGGACAAAGTCCACTCCACCTCGGTTATCGGTGATGCGTTTAAAAATATTCTCTACGATGAAGCGAATGACGTCGTTCATGTTGGTACGAAACATCGGACCGCGGATGGTCTGGATGGGGGGATCGTACCATTTCATATCATAAATGACGCGTGCAACAAAGCTCGCGTATTTGTTGATACGCTCCTTCACGACAGCCATGTTTCCGGGCGTCATTTCGCGCAAATCTTCCTTGATGAAGCCGCCGATTTTTTCGGCTTTATGGTAGGTATGATAGATGCGCTTTGTGAAATGCATCTCCTTCTGAATATTAATTTGATCCGCCAGATGCCTTTTCTGCTCTTCGAAAAGCAGATGCTGGGCTCTATTCCGCTCACGCAGTGTTCGTGCAGACAAGTACAGGATTGCAATCAATCCTGCAATAATAAGGCCGGAATAAACCAGCGCTGTCTGGTCGTAATTAGAACTCATTTCCTCCGTGAGAAATGAAAGATCGGGTGTTGCGCGCATGTATTCCGCACCGACGAACTCGCCGTGCGGTACAAACGGGACAAAGACATGGAAAACATGCTGCTGCTCAATATACGTACACGTTTGTTCGGACTGCTGGAGCGTGTCGCGAATCATTCGAAACATTCGGATCGCATCGGCGTGCAACTCGTTCGATCCCTGTACTTTTTTCGGATCGCCAAAGAAAAAATCGAAGAGCTGCTTTCCGTCGTCGATTGCAATCACCGAACTGTCCCTCGGAATCAAGATGCACATGGCCTGAACATTCTTGTCGAGCAGCTGTTGACTGAAGATGATATTGAAATCCTTGATAATGTTACGCACCTCGGTCTCCGAAAATTTCCTGTGAGAGCTTTTAGATTCGAGCAACATTTCCAGGGACGTCGATGTAAGGATCGCAATGCGTTCCGCTGCATCCTGTTGGTACCATTCCTGCGACCTGACGAATACTTTTTGTACAGAATTATGGTTCATGAACAACACGATAAACTGGAAGGCAATCAAGACCAGTATGATGATGATAAAGTGGCGAATTTCGAGCTGGTATTTGGTGTACCGTTCGAGAAGACGCGAAGTAAAATTGTCGAATCGTGTTTTCATTTTACCAGCACTTCGTTCGACCGAATCATGGCCTCTGCTCTGGCAACCGCGTCGTGCACGGAGAGGTCCTGTTCGATCGCCAGATGGGCAAAATAGGACAGGATATCGGAAATTCTTGTATAATCAACAAACGCCGGTCTGTGGAATCCCTTGCGAAGTAAGCCGCGATAAAATAGGAGTTCCGGGTGCGCCTGCATAAAAGCGGAATCCTGATAGACGCCGTTCACAATCGGGATAAACCCACCTTCCTCAAACAGCACTCGTTGGATCGGTTCGCTTTCAACGAACCGTATGAATTCCATCGCCGCCTCTTTCTTTGCCGATGACTTGGAAACCATCAGATTCCATCCTCCAAAGACCGACGCAGGGGGTCTGTCGCCAAAATGCGGAAGCGGCGCCTTTCCGATGGCATTCAGCTTGAGAGTATCCGGGTAGATCCGGCGAAAATTCTCGACGAAATTCGGCCATCCACGAACAAAGACGGCATCACTGTCGAGCATGTACCGATAACTCATGTTTTCATCGAACTCCGCCACACGTTTCGGGCTGACACCTGTTTTTACGAAGTCTACAAGCATCGCAAGAGCTTTCTGCATTGGCTCTGCCGTGACGGAAAAGCCGGCTCCACTGAGGAATGCGGAATCCCGTTCCACAGCAAGCTCTAAGAGGTTGCATACAAGACCCTCGTAGTCTTTCGCCTGGAATATATAATACGGTTTGTGCCGATACCCTAATCGCCGGCGCAGATCTAAAAGGCGATGCCACGAAATTGAATGCTGAATTTCTGCCTCGATCGCCGCGCCATCCGGCAGTCGACGAATAATATCACGCCGATAATACATTAATCCGATATCGAAGTACATCGGCATCGCAACCAGTCGGCCATCATAGCGGCACGACTGAACGGCATACGAGAGAAGCTGTTGTTGCTCGGCGGGAGTAAAATAACGGTCCAACGGTTCAGCCCAGCGGGCGAAACGGGGAACCCAGATCAGGTCGACGGCAAACACGTCGATCTTGTCGCTCTTACTTCGGAGTGACCGTGCGAGAAGTTCCTTGCGCTCATTGGTACTGAATTTTTCGAACGGCAGATCAACAGGCACAACTTCGATGCTCCCCTTGTGCAGCCGGTTGAATTCTTCTATGATCGTCCGGTGGGCGGGAGATATATTATCCGCAAAGTAAACTTTGACCGCCTCATTCTCCTGGCTTGAAGAGAGTCCCGCAGTCCGAATAAATAAGAATACGGTCAGGGATGCGACGATCATTGCTCCTCCAAGCACTGCGAGCGTGCTTCGACGGTCGGAGAATGATGCGTTCACGAGCTTGGGCACGAGAGACCTCAGATCAAGATGGCCGGGTTGCAGTACACGTTTCTGCGGCGTTCATTCATTGGGACGATCGTAAACCTCCATCGCTACTCTCAATTGATTTCCTTGCAGATCAATTCAATTCCATATTCTTTCCCCAGATTGCGGCTATACTTTTTTTCATCGGCATTGTTCCAATGCTCCATGACGCCCAGACTTTTGCATCTCACCCCATCTCGTTCAGGGTCATAAAAGGTTTCGGACGGAGGATCGTTTGCTAACGCTGCTTCTATCAAATAACTGTCGGCGTATTTCATGTCGGGGGCATCGGGCCATTCATTGCTCAAAAAATCGAGGCACACAGCATCAATAGCCACTCCATCCTCCGATGCAAAAAGACTTCCGGCCCAGCTATCGTTAAACGGCGCCATCTTCCATTTTGGAGAAGGCGGACCCGCAACCGACTTGGAACCATACAGCCCATCAATCAGGAATAGCATTGTCTTTTCGCCTAAATCTTTGTGGCCAAGAAAATCTACAAAGGTCATATATTTTGGCTTCCCTTCCCTGTCCTGATCGAAATTATTGTGCGCGTTCTTTCTCCAATCGGCAAAGATATTGGTTACCCCGTAATAATTTTTAGCACAAAGAGTAACACCCTGACCGACGTGTCCTTTCAGCAAAGCCATATTGATGAGATAATCGGCATCAACGGCACAGGTTGCCAAACCTTGTGCTAAAGGGCCATTATCAACCGAGTACGGAATAGCTTTTTCAACATAGGCTGCTTTTACCCGGCCGTCACCTCCAACATTATCGACAAAAACCACATCGGGAAATTCGGCATGACATTTATTAAACACGTTATCGGTAATAAATCGGCTGGCATCAAAAACTGTTATATTTTTTTGAGGAACACCTGCATCTTTTATCAGGCTTCGTAGCAATGCCAGCACCATGTGCGGCGACGCATTCAGCTCGTTATCGTTGGCATGGCTGTAATTATTATTTTCATTTATTTTAATTGCAATTTTCTGATTTGGCAGATAACCCTCATCCTTCATTTTCTTTGCCTTATTGAAATACCTGAAAAGAACGTCCCAGGCTCGTGAAAGGCTTTTTTCAGCAGTGAGAGAAGTAAGGGCAGCGGGTACCATTTTGTCAACTTCGGCTTGCGATGTATTTGCGTCGTCCCACCAATTTCCGTTTGTGCCGTCCCATGTTGCGGAGTTCGGATCGTGTACCCACACTACCCTGCCAGGATGAACACCGCGTTCCACTCCAATAGGTTTATTGGCTTCAATGTTTCGAGCATTAAGGGCGCGGGCATAGCTCTCTTCTGTTTTGCTCCCATAATACAAGAATGAGCACACAAGGGCAAGCACTAAAAACATCGCCATGAAAAAATATTTCCCGCGCATACAGTAAATGCTGGCTTTCCGAAATGCAAACACCGAACCGAAAAATGTTAGGAGATAAATTACGAAGCTCGACATCACCGGGGCGGCAACACGCATGCATGGATACGTTGCTCGTTGCGGTTTAGGGATTACTCTGACAAGAAACCAAATGGTAGAAGCCAGGCCAAAGATAAAAAAGGGGATCTTAACCTTCATGTTCTTTCCAAGAAGCGTGCAGAGTTTACTTTCCATCGTTCCTCACATTGTTTTCATAATAAGTCTAAGCGCTATTTGTTACTTTTTCAGTTTAAATTCAATCCAATCGAAGTTCATGTTTCCGTTTACGACAATATGGAGCGTCAAAACGTGAATTCCTTTTTGCAATTCAACTTCTGCCAGATTATTGGCGAGATTCCAGTGATGCCATTGTCTCCACGCCACGGTATCCTTATCCTGATGAGTCGAAGGAACTGTTATTTGACCTGAAACATCTTTTCCGTCCACCGAAAGAGCAATAGCCCCTTTCCCGTTTGCAGTATGCATCAGGCTGACATCATAGTTGCCTGATTCATTGACCTGCACGGTATAATTAATCCATTCTCCGGGGACGGTCCACCCGACATACAACTGACCCATCACGGGTTCTGTAAAATTATATTTATTATCGTCGATGTCGCCCGTTTTGGTGTACGAAATATCGACCCCCTCGTTCATACGAAATTCATTTAAGAAGGTGCCGTTTGCCGGGTTAAGCTTTCCGCTCCCGTTGTTGACTGAATCGGCATCGTGATACGCAATGCCCTCGCCTCCGACATCGTAGAACTCGCATTGAATTTTGCCCGGTATCTGCTGAGGGGTGTCGTTCCATGCTTTTCCCTTGTAATTCTCCTGGGAAAGAACTGTCCAAGAGATTACCAATATACCTGCGATCGCCGCGAAGCAACGCGTGAAAGTAAGACGTCTCTTTTTTCATATAGAGAATAATTTGATAATGTTCGTTGTTGTCTAGGATTGAATTAACTTTTTCGCTTCGTCTCGCACTTATTATTTTACTAAAATCATCTTGCGTGTCTGTGAATAACCGGAAGTCACGAGTGTATAGAAATATACTCCTGAAGGGAGACCGAGTGCAGACGCGTTGAACATAAGTTTGTAAGTTCCGGCGGCTTTGTATTCATCAACTAGAACAGCCACCTCTCTGCCCAGCACGTCGTAGACTTTTATCGAAGCAAAACCGTTTTTTGCCAACGCGTACAAAATCATAGTTTCAGGGTTAAAGGGATTAGGATAATTCTGAGCTAATTGATACTCCTTTGCCACAGTGCGGTTGTTGCCACTTATTCCGGTAGAAGCTGCATTAAGTGGAATAGCGGCAGCCAAACAACTTCCATTGGCAGAATCCGTGATCGTGCACTTCAGACTATCGCCAGATAACCAAATTTGACCATCCGGCAGGTTCGTTGTAATCCGGTTTCCGTGTACAGGGTCCGGTACAATTGATTGCGTTGTCAAGGATTGCGGATTTTGCCCGGTAATTCCTACGGAAACAGTAAAATGATTGTTTGGACGTGTCGTTGTAAAACTTACGTCTACGACCTTTGAGGTTTGCAAAGTATCAATTTTAACATCAGCAATGATCTCATCGTTAGCATGAGTTACATTTGAAAGGCCGACTGTCGGGACATAAATTTCTTTCCAATCTTTTTCGGAATTCTCTGCAAACTGAGCGGGCGTAAAAAATTCGTCGGAGTGGCCTGCCCAAAGTTCCACGTATGGCCTGTGGTCTTCCCCGGGGTCTTTGTATGGATCAATATTCTGGCTCAACGGGTAGCCCCACGCCCACATTTTTATCCCCGGCGTTATGGTGTTGTCAGCTACGCGAATTATTCCCTCCTCATTATCATGATTTATCAACCCCCAATAATTTTCGTGCGGATCGTCCCACGCATAGGCGATACCGTCATTAGGCCAATTCTTCCAATAACGCAGCTTGTTGAAAGTATAGATGTTCGGCTCCCCCTGGATCGGTTTTTCCTGACTCTCAATATCAGGGTACCCGGTGATTTTTACTTTTGATGTAGCGACAATTATTTCAGCCCCCTGAGTACATTGAGGACTCTCCGGCTCTGAGCCCGGAGCCAACGTTAAACACGTCCAGTACCTCGTAATTGAGGTTCGCGCTCGAATCGTTGTATAAAGCAACGTCTGCTTGCAGCGCACTTGCTCCTTCAATGAGAGTGACCGTGAAATCGCATCGCAGATTCGTTTTGCCGTATTGCCACTTCGTAACATCTATTCCTTGAAGCTGTACAGTATCTTTCCACGACATCCGACAGCTCACCGTATCCGGCGTTTCCGTAAGAATATCAAACTTCCATGGCACACACCACGCTTTACCATGTTCCGGTTCGGGCAATGTAGGAAAAATACCCCCGTAGACCATTAACCATTTATAGTAGAACCAATTCTGGCCTATACCGTACGGTGCACCACAAGGATTTTGATAAAGCTCTTCATGTCCTGTAGGCTTATAAACCATCGATAAGATACGCCCCCCAAATTCCGGCAAAAGCGTTACTCTTAAAAATTTATTCTCAAGAATTACTCCTGACAAAATTTTGGGAACAGTATCATATTGTTGATTGGTATAAGAATTAACAGTGTTATCTGCGTTTAATGTATAGTTAAATGTATGCCAGACAATTGTCGTGTCCCTTATTGTCACTTGAGACATCAACAACGTTGGAATCATGGACAGCAAAAAAAGATGATACTTGTTCAATCTGATCTCCCTCTTTAAATAGTTCACACAACGGCACTGGTTAATACATCATCGTAACAATTGCATGAGCCGGACTTGAATATCGGGCTATTTTTCCATCCACCCAGATCTGAAAGTCACGGTCGGCATCGCTGAGGTTCAAAACGTTGACAACGATTTTACCATCGGTATTTTTAAAAGCGGCAGCAATAAAGTAATCGCTGCTGGAGGTACAGGCAATTCTCTTTGCACCGGGCCTTATAAATTTTGAAAAATGTCCGAACATATAATACGTGGGACTGTAAATCAATTTTTTGGTTTTGGTATCAAACGTGACAACATTCGATCCTCTGAACAAACCTCCCGCATGCCGGGGCCCGCCGGTTTCATCTAAAAGCATATTCCAATACGTATACCCCTGTGCCCAGTTATTTAAATCTAAAATCATACTCTTGGCCAGACGAAACGCATCGTTCCAGCTTCCGCCAATTCCTGCTTCGGTGTAAAGCAACCCTTTATCCGGAAAAGCGTCGTGAACAATTCTGACATTATCAAAGTGGTCTCCGACGTACCAGTGATAACCCATTCCCCAGATGTATTGAGAAGCCTTCGGATCGTCATAGGCAATTTGTGCACGTTGATACATGATACCACGGTTGTGGTCCCAAATCATCAGTTTTAGATCCGACAATCCATTTTTCTTCAACGTCGGCCCGAGATAATCCCGAACGAAGTCTTTTTCTTCTTCAGCCGTAAAGATGCACGATTCCCACACTTGAACTGCCAACGCTTCATTTTGTACGGTAAGACCCCATATCGGAATTCCTTCTTTTTCATACGCCTTGACATACTTGACAACGTAGTCCGCCCATGTCTGGAAATATTCCGGTTTGAGTTTTCCTCCGTACAGCATGTTGTCGTTGGTTTTCATCCAGGCAGGCGGACTCCATGGAGAGGCGAATATTTTAATATTTCCGTTCGCTGCTTTTAAAGCTTCCTGGATAAGGGGAAGACGGTTTTTTCTATCGTGATCGATGGAAAAGTTCTTCAGTCCTTTGTCGCCCCTTACATCATCATAGGTATACATTTCATCGGAATAATCGCAGCTATGAATGGTTGTGCGGCATAACGTATAACCGTTGCCTTCAACGGGGTCAAAATGTGCTTTGATGAATTCTTCTTTTTGTTCTTTTGAAAGCAACGAAAACGTCACTGCCGTTGCGTCGGTAAATGCACCGCCAAAGCCTTCGATGGTTTGAAAAGTTCTGTTCTCATCGACAAAAATTGTTGGGAAGTTTTCATCCGGCTGCTCCAGCGGGACAAACACTTGCGGGCCTTGTAGTTTTAATAAATCGCCCGTTCCTTCGGCTGTCACATACACCGTTGCTTCCGCGACCTCTTTTTTCTGGCCGAAAGAATGAGCATAAAAACAAAACGAGATGAATATAACGATCAGGAATATGAAACGTTTTCGTTTTACAATGCTCATAATATCCTCCAACGGATTATCCGTAAAGAATGATACGCTGCGGCAATTACTTCGCTATATCATATCCTCTATTTTTGGTTTCGATTTTGTATAACGACGACCTTGCCATAATATAAAGCGTCTTCCTCTCTTTCCCTCCAAAGACGATGCTCGCAGGACGTTCCGGCACTTTAATCTCATCGATCTGTTTACCCGATTGATCATACACGAATATATTTCCAGCCGGGATATAAACATTTCCGGCGGAATCGACTGCAACATCGAGTTCGCCTCTTTCTGCAAAAAGCTGCGGGTGAGAAAGTGAGCCATCCGCGTTAACGGAGAATTTGTATGTCTTTTGTCCAAATTCATCCGCCATAAAGAAAGGAGATCCCGGAACTGCTTGTCGTAACGTGTAGGCTCTCCGGAGGTCGTCGCATTGCGGTATAAATGTCGTGCCGTCCGGTGAAATAAAATGGTCCGTCAGCGGACTTGTATTTTTCGCGAAATACGCTGTATACGATGAACCGGTAAGGGGAGGGTTTTCTTTTGAATAGGTTGTGACGGTTACAAAATCATGTTCGTCGCGCCACCGGTGTCCGGGGAGCACTGCAATTTTCCCATGATGAGATTCCGGGGATACGGATTTAAGAACCTGTATATCTTCGTCCGGACTATCAGGACTAAATGTAACGACCTGACCATCACTGGTCGTGACAAGAAGATTATCGGATTGATCGAACGCAAGCCCTACCGGAGTGGCCAGCAATTCCCGGATCAGGTTCAATTTATTATCAGCAGGCGACCACCGGTAAATATCACGCCATCGTGAATCCGTAAAATAGACATTTCCCTTACTATCAACTGCTGAGCCGTCTATGAATTCAAAGCCACTTGCAACTTTTTCAACTTTTGCACCGGGAGCGACGACAGCCGGATTGTTTGCATGACTATTTTCTTTTGGAGGATTACCGGAAATATTCAATCGGGCAATTTCTCTGTCACGAATTTGATAGTGATATGTTTGGTCATAAACGGTATTATCATACGTGAACTTGCTCGGGCTATAAACGTGAATTCCGTTAAATTCTAAATTCCGCGATGAATTGATGACGATGGCATTCGGATACGGGCTCATCATACGGATAACACGGTACAGGTACACATTGGCGAATGTCAAGTTGCTGGAATTTTCTATCCGAAGAGGCAATGCATGCGGACTTTCCGCACTTTCTTCTTCCATCTGCATATCATAAATTTTCCAGTTCGAAACATTTCGAATGATGACTTCATTTCTCACATGATGTTCGATCGACATCCCGTAAAGACGGCCCGGCGTTGTTGTGTTGGAAACATAAATGCCCGCCTGCGCAAACGTATTCGGCGTCCAGATATCTTTGAACGTTCCGCCACCGCCGCCGGTAATCCACAGACTCCAGTATTGGGAGTCCCAGGAGCGATCTCCAAATGGGTTACCGTTTCGGAAGATATTGTAAACAGGGACATTCGAGCCGTCGGCATTATACGTTCCATGACCGCCGAGAAAGCGAACATCGCTCATCATCGAATTGGAACCTGCCATCCATTTCACGGCAACGACGCGTTCATTGAATGCCCCTGCATCTAACCCGATACCGGTAACGATATTACATCCTTCTTTTGGTGCCGTAAGCAACGGTTTGGGACTGCCTACACCGCAAAATTCCGGTGTCTTGTCTGCCAAAACAATTTGTGTCGTTATCGGATCAAGACCGATGAGCACAGTATGCGGTCTCAGTGCAATCGTTTCTTTTACGAGATAACGCCCTGTAGGAAGATATATAGTTTCATGCTGGGCAATAGCTTTTTTCAAGATTTGGGTATCGTCTGTTATACCATCACCCTTAGCACCTAACGAAGAAAGGTTTATCCAATCCTTACATGCCGGCAATTCCGGAATATCCGATTCAACGGGCTCAGGAAGCTTATCAAGCGGCGTAATATCATAAACCGTCTTCATCTCGGGTGTGCATCCAAGGTCGGCAATTTGTAATCCATGACTAAAATCATTTATCCGATATATTTTATCGGGAACCTTAATCTGCTTTTCACTCGTGCGAAAAGCTGCAAGAACGGGGACATCAACGCACACAACGTTTTTTAAATTAAATTGAGGGCGGGCGTTATACTCGTCGCTAATGATAATGGCAGGACCGCTGATATTTTCAAAATGCGAATCGGTTAAAAACAGTTCTTCTGCCCGATCGGGGTTCACGACGATAGCACTGGGAACATTCTTAAAGGAGTTACGAATCATCGTAAGCCCGGCTTCCTCGGTAGAAATGGCGGCTTTCGCCTGTCCTTCAAAATGACAGTCCGTCATAAGAAACGGCCAGCTCGGTGACGGTTTCTTGGTCATGATACCGTACTCGCCGTTAAAAAAACGGCAATCATCTATTTCATTACCAACTTCTTCTATGCCTGCTGTTCCCTTGCCAATAAAAAAATCAACATGGGCTATATAACAATGCTGCGCAAAATGAGAGCGGATTGCAACGGCGGCAGGATTTCCATCCTCGATTTCAAAATTTATATTACTGATTGCACTATAAAATGTACCCGGGTTAGCGTCACGAATGGGCCGTCCGTTACGCGGTCTATTGCTCGCAAAATATATTAGATACTTTCCATCACCTTTTTGATATCCCGGCGTATTTTCTTTAAGAACAAAAACAGGGCGGCTTTTTCCATACCCGATCAAACGTATTCCGCCCCAGACATAAATAGTCTTACTGATGTGATATTTACCTTCGGGGATCATGACAATGCCGAAAATCGATTGTTCCTCAGCTTTATTTATTGCTGCCTGCAATGCGTAGGAATCATCGCCATCAGCATCCGGAGTGACGGAAAAATTTTCCCGGTTAAAATATATTGCTTTTTGATCTTGAAGCGGAGTGGTATAAAATGATTTTCCAACTTTACCATTTGAAAAAGATGTATCACGAAAAGCACTCGAAGCATGCGATTCTATTGTGAAAAAAATGACAACGAGAATTACCGCCGCAATGACTTTCACAGAATTTACACCCCTTTTAAACACGGACAAGTCTTTCATGTTTTCAATAGCTTGAAAAAAAATTTGTAGTTATAAAAAGAAGATCAGGAGAAGAAACTATAATAAGGGGTTTGTGTTACTCCAATCCCCAAAATAACACTGATGCCATCTTTGCCGGTTTAGCGAGCACACGGACTTTATAAAACAAAGAGCGTCCGTTCATCCGGACACTCTTTTGAAAAAAATGCTGATGTTCCTTCTAGGATAGGGCACCAGCGAGTAGCGTTCAGGACTAGGGAACCATCACTCATATACAAGAGCCTGCAGCCTTAGGCCCGGCTGCAGGCTCGATCCACGCTTCATTTAGGAGAAAGAAATGAAAGCATTATTTCATCAGGATCATTTTCTTTGTCGCTGAGAAATTTCCTACATCCAACCGGTAGAAATAAACGCCGCTGGCGAGCTTGCTTCCATCGAAGGTCGCTTTATAGTTTCCGGCGTTCTGCACTTCGGAGAGAAGCGTAGCTACTTCCTGGCCAAGAAGGTTGTATACCTTCAGCGTCACGAGGCCGCTCTGCGGGATCGTGTATTCAATCTGCGTCGCGGGGTTGAACGGATTCGGATAGTTCTGCGTTAATGCAAAAGTCGCCGGAACTTTTCCGTCTGTTTTCTTAACGCCCGTTATCATGCTGGCGGGATAGAAAGATAAATCTCCCAGAGGATTACCGTCTGTTCCTGTGAGACCCGAATACGACCTGAAGTTTTCAGCGGTTGGATATTGGATCAACAGTTTGTACTCGGTCGGATCGGATACCATATCTCCATCCCAATCCCATGCATGAGTGCTGCCGGCTCTGATATCCGTACATGCCTGTGCCAATAGTGAATCGGCAACCGACAACTGCGGAAAATCATTAAACTGTGGATCTTGATTCCAGGTATTTTCTACATCAAGACCCGGCCAGGCCGTTTTATTTGCAAACATTGCTGTTGTCCGGGCGTTCATAAATGGATTAGGTACTACAGTATCATGAGCGGCCCAATATGCTTGTATTTCGGAGCTAAAGTACCACAGGTTATTCTTTACAACAATGCTTCGCTGGTTTTCAGGAATCGTATAAGATCCGGCTATTCCTCCTTGCATATTTGCAGAAAGCGTATCTACGTCGATCAATCCGTATGGCAAGCCGTTCGGGTCTTGCGATTCCGCTTCTGCTGCAGTCATGCCGAGGGAGCCTTCATTGTAGAATATATTATTGGTAAATTTTGCTGTGAGCCATTGTGTTGAAAGAAACGGATGTTTATATGAGTTTACAAAAGTACAATGGTCAATGTCTACGTATTTAATAACGCTCGGTGCAAACAGGAAGCAACTGTTCGATTGAAAATATGAGCTGTTTGTTACAATAAAAGTATCGCACTCTGCCGCAGTTTCTAAATAGAACAGAAAAGTAGTCCATTGATCGCCCGCATTCTGTTCATTTCTTGCGTGAAAGTTATTGATATGCCATCGCGTATAAGGGCTCGTGGTGCTAATTGCAGCCCATCCATTATAATCACACCATACACCATCTAAATTGACGGTCACCATTGAATCTTCGACAAAAAGAGCATTACCCTGACCCCATCCATTGTTTTGCCCGCCGATGTCAATTCCGCCGAGCCAAATATTTTTGAGCGTAATATTTGCCCAGGTAAGAATCAAATTTCCCGTTGATGTTGCACCCGTTGAATCTACATCGGACAAGATTTTGGCAGGTGGAGTACCGGCCACTGGGGGGTCAGCGACAAGTTCAACCGGATTTCGCAAACTAACGGCTTGGCTTATGATATAGAAGTTCCCGCTTTGCAATTTGTAAATTTTATGGAGCTGTTGACCCGACGCATTTGTATCGGCGACAACTTTATCGATGAGTGAATTGATATATGGAGTAGTTCCATCCGGCTTATATGCAGGAACGTAAACAGTGTCTGTCGATGCAGCATACAACGTTCCCAATAACACAACTAAAAATAAATTTATTAAAATCAGTCTTCTCATAAACATGATTCTTACTCCTTATAGTAAAAGGATGGTGGTTTAATAATTACCGTAGTTTAAAATTTAATCATCCTCAGGCTCCTCCTTTCTCTTATGGTAACTCCAGTTAATTAATTACCTGTTGCAAAATTAATTTAATATATATGTTATCCCTAGATCTGCGGTCAAGCCGTAATAACTTCTGCTTGAGAACCAATTCGTACCATCGTTTGATATTTGATCTACAGCTTTTGAGATATTATTGACATTCATATATACCTGTAATCCTTCAATAGGCAGCTTTTGGCTAACTTTCACATTCCACAACGTTAAAGGGTCGGTGGTCTGACGCAATTGCCAAAAAAAACTGCTTGAACTAAAGACATCCGACCTATATTGGCATGATCCCCGTACGGAAAAGCCTGCGTAGTCAAATCCGGCAGTCACATTAAAAATATTCGTCGGCTGATCTAATAGACGATCATAATAACCATCATCTGCTGTTCCAACCACTTTTTTAATTGTTACCGGTCCAACCTTTACATTCGCATAAACAGGTACCCATATCGGATAATAAAGACTGGACTTTGTATAAGTATAATTTGCGTTTAGAACCAACCCTTTAAGGACACCCGGTAAAAACCAAAAATTCGATTGCCATTCGGCTTCTAGTCCCGATAATTTAGCTACGTTCGGACTATTGACGTAGCTGCTTATTGTGCCGCCCACACTGACGGTCTTAGGCCATTCAGGTCGAAGGTAAGATGAATCAGCGATATACGTTGTAGTGGCATACACAAAACCTTTTATTTGCTTCTGGAATACGCCGACGCTCAGAAGTCCAAGATCATTTGCATACGCGGAGAAGAAGAGGTCAAAGTTTTTCGACTGGGCGGGTTTAAGGTCTACGTTGTTCCAGCTTATACTCGTTCCCTCGACATCCCATGTTGGAATAATTTTGCTATAATCCGGCCGGGCAAGAGTTTGGGTATAGCTTGCCCGGACATCAAACCAATCGAAAGCCTGGTATTTAATGTTAAACATCGGCAACCAATAATCATTTGTTTCGATTGATGTGTACGCGTAATAAATGAACGGATCCGTCGGTTTGCCGTCGGCCCCGTTGCATCTATTCGCAGTATATTCCGTCAACACATGTTCATACCGTACTCCCGGAATAAATGTTACCGTTTTCTCGCCAAAGGTAATTGTGGGCAGGATGTATGCAGCATCGTAATTTTCATGCCCGTAATAATCATCGAGTGCGGAATTTGTGTAATCGTACCAAAAAGCCTTCGTTGTTGCCGCACCGTTGACCGATTTCAGATTCTTGAGGTCATTAATAACATCAAGCATCGTATTCAGATTCGGGACATTGCCGATCGTGTAATTTGCACCCGATTTGAAATCCCCGGCATTATAATTATTATCAATAAACGGTGCGTAGGGAAAATCTCCGGCTGACGGATCGTAATTTGTCAGGTTGAATTTATTGGTTAAATATACTCTCTCAAGATACAGGTCGCCCCAGCTCAATGGTATTTCACTTTGATTATAGTCGTACGATCTGTAATTGTGTTTATATTCTCCGCCAAGTTTTAATTTGATATCCGCCAGATCAGTTTTAAATTCTCCTTCAAGGCTCACTTTGCCCGATGTTTCCTCTTCCAAAGTTTTACTGCTGCTTTCATAAAATTGGTTAACCTTAGCCTGAGAGACATCAGTCGTAGCATAGTGTATCATATCAAACGGGTTTATCTGGGAAGAATTCCATGACCAGCCATTTGTGAATGCATTATTTTCATACGCATTCATTTGTTGTTCGTTAGGTACGTTATTGTTTGATTCGGAATAACCGAGAGTGCCGTTGAGTTTAAAAATTCCCAATGACTGCTCCGCATTCAAGACATTTTCTGTTGTCAGTAAATTTCTCTCAGAATAATTACCGAGCCAGTTATGAGTTCTTCCTACAGGATCAAAATTTTCTTGTTTCAGGAATTTTGTGATGTCATTATTATTTAATGTGCTGGATAGTCTAATTATTGTTGAAGGTTCTTTATAATCCAAGACAAATAAGCCGCCACTTCTTTTATTCGTTTGGGTGATATCTTGAATGTTAAGACTGTTCGCAAGCGTGAGCGTATTATTTTGCATCACATAACCGGCAGTTGCATCATTGCTGCTTCTGTCCGTTTTCTCTAAATTTCCTTGGACAAAAAGCCCTAATTGATTATCAAAAAACCTCATCCCTCCACCCAGGACATAAAGATAATTACCCGCCTTATCGTGTAATGCATTGTACCCCCCTTGAACTGTTGCATTTAAGGTTGGTTTTGGGGGTGCACCGCGAAGCAAGAAATTTACGGTTCCGCCTAATTGATCCGCTTCCTGATCTGCCATGGCTGTCTTACTGACTTCAATGCCTTCCAGAACATTAGGAGATATCATACTCAAGTCGACACTACGAACATCTGATTGTTCGTAACCACCATTAGTCACAACTCCGATAGAAGCCTCCCGTCCGGTAGCAGGCATATCAATGCCGTCAATTTCAATCTTGTTGTATTGCGGAGATAAACCGCGGATGACAACTTTATTCCCCTCCCCACCTTCTCTTTCTAGCGAAATACCCGGTAAACGTCCCACAGCTTCAGCGGCATTTGATTCCGGCAATTCCTGAATCTTAGCTGAAGAGACAACGTTGACAACTGAAAGTGCAGTAATTTGTTGGTTTATCGCTTGCATCTGACCTTCGGCTTGCGCAGTGACGACTACTTCTTGTCCCTTAAGAACCATTGGTTCTAATTCAAAATGCAATACCAAGGTCTGGTCTTGAGTAAGTTTAATTTCCAAACTTTGTTGGTTGTAACCGAGATATGTCACTTGAAGTGTATAATTTCCTGTCGGTACGGAGGAAATAGTGTAATCGCCATTGACGTCGGTCGCGGCACCTAAACTAGTTTTTAACAAATAGACATTTGCACCGGGGAGCGGAACCCCCGTGTCCTTAGCGATCACCTTACCTGTAATCTTTGAACTTGCTTCAACAGATAACGGTGCTAAGAGTACAGCCAATGCAATAAGCAAAATGAATGACCGGAGTTTATTCATCTTTTTGTCGTTTGGTTTTTGTGACTAAGTTTGTTAAATGAATCTGCTCATCGCAAGCAGCGGAAATTCACCTGTCAACAGAGTTTTTGAAAAAGCGAAGAGCTATCATCTTTCTAACGGCAAGCCATAGGCCGGGCTCTCCGTCGTAATTCACGGAAACTTCGTTCAAGGGCGTCGGCCGTTCGTATTAATTTCCAGTGTTCTTTGGGAAAATCATGATAGGTCAAACATTCACGAAGATCCCCGGTTAAGCATTTGACTGACGTAAGTTCTTCGATTCCCCAATGTTGCTTCCAGGCCATGAAGCAACAGATAGCTTTATTTCGTGTGGAATCCCCAAAGGTCGTTTTGCATTCTAGCATATGATAGCTTTCCGGTTCTGTTCCTTGGCCTTCGAAGCCCGCGGGCGTCAATTGAATATCCGGGCGGTCGAATCACAACCAACGTTGAAGTTGTTGATCATCACCGATTTCATAGCTTGTCCAAACGCGACAAAAGATGGCGCTGCAAGGACTGTGAACACAGAGAGTACCATACGCCTATGCTGGACTCCCATAAAAATTGGTTGGTTAGTTTGCCCAATTGCAGGCCATCAATCTTGGCACTATGAGCAGAGGATTAAAGCACAGACATGCAAATGGGCAATTTTTGTGCCAAGCGAAAAGCGAGGAATGTCTACTTAATTTGCAGTAATCGAAGGGCGGAATTATTAAGTTAATAACGGCAGCTTACCACATTTAATAAGACCAGAATCTTGCCGGAATTATGGAAGTGCTGGCATCAATGAGAAAACATGCGAACCCCAGCGTTATTATCTATTCAAATCAAAACTCAGTTCCAAAACTACTTCACTAACAATATTTTCATACACTGCAATTTACTACCATTCTCCTGTTACGAAAAATGTCATCGGCTTCCAAGATTCATCTCGTTGGTCCGCAACTGACGGCATCGGCGTTAAACAACGTTGAGATGAACGCCCAAGCGTCGGGATGATCTTTAACGTCGGTCGAAAACTAAAAATCCCTTCGGTTTCAGACCGAAGGGATTTTTCATTCGTTTGTGTAGCGGGGGAGGGATTCGAACCCACGACCTACGGATTATGATTCCGACGCTCTAACCAGCTGAGCTACCCCGCCT
>CAVYWA010000026.1:0-69608 GCA_963772165.1 uncultured Bacteroidota bacterium
CTAAAAGTAGCCGATAATTCCGAAATATATGCCGTCGGTTCGCGAGATGCGCAAAAGGCAAGGAAATTTGCCGACGAGTTCAACATCCCAAAAGCTTACGGCAGTTACGAAGAAGGGGTGGGCTATCTCGCCGTTGACGTCGTCTACATTGCAACGCCCCACAATCTTCATTTAGAAAATACTCTCCTGGCACTCGACCATCATAAAAACGTCCTTTGTGAAAAACCGATGGGTGTCAATCTCAAAGAGGCGACGATCATTATCTCGAAAGCGAGGGAGAAGAAACTCTTTTTGATGGAGGCCATGTGGAGCCGCTTCCTTCCGAATATTATCACGACAAAAGAGCTCGTCGACTCCGGCGAAATTGGAAAAGTAAAACTGTTGACGGCGTTCTTTTGGATGAAATCGGAAAACGGGCCGGAACACCGGCACTATAATTTGGAACTCTGCGGCGGAACGATTTTGGACACCGGGATTTACAACGTGTTTCTTTCCCTGCTGCTTCTCGGGAAGCCCAAAGCTTTTTCAGCGATTGCGGGATTAAGCGAACAAGGCGGGGACAACTCCTGCAGTTATACTTTCAGGTACGATAACGATACGCTCGCTGTAATGTTTTCCTCATTTCTTGCCACCACGCCGATCGTCGCCGAGATCCATGGGGAGAAAGGAAAAATATTTCTCGAGCACTTATGGTTTTGTCCGGGCAAGGTAAAGGTTACGTATAATGACGGAAGGGAAAAAACTTTCGATTTTCATGTAAAGAACAACGGCTATGAATGTGAAGCAGAAGAAGTGGCGAGATGCATCCTTGCCGGAAAAACAGAAAGCAGCCTGATGACCTGGAATGATAGTATTCAGCTCGTCACAATGCTCGATGCGATACGAAAAGAATGCGGGATCGTTTACCCCAAACACGATTTGTAAAGGCAGCCTTCATTAACCGCCAAGACACGGAGAACGCCAAGAGTGTTTCCATCTCGTTCCCAACGTCCCGTTGGGAACGCATACTTGCGAAACATCGTTTCATCAGACCTAAATGAAGCAGAGCTTCTCTCAACTTACGTTCCCAATCAGAGATTGGGAACGAGAAAATTATTGGCGTGCTTGGCGGTGAGATAAGGCAAGTCATCTCGTTCCCAAACTCCTTTTGGGAACGAGAAAACAACTCTTACCTCTCCTATTTCACATTCCGTACATCAACCTGTACCCAAGCTCCCGCGGCAGGCCGGCGTCCAAAATTTTATCGGCCGCGACCTGAATATCGTACACGGAACGGATCAATTCGTATTCCCACGCGGTCGAGTCAAAAATGCCGAACGCGAGCATCGGGTTCCCGTCCCGCGGCTGGCCGACGCTCCCGACATTGACGAGATACTGTTCACTCGCGGAAATTGATTTTGCCCTGCCGTGGTGTGAAAAAATGCCGGGAACATGAGTGTGCCCGATAAAACAAATCTTTTCTTCGAAGTGGCGAAACACCTCGACAGCATCCTCCGCATTAACGACATAGTCCCATAACTCCGGCGAACGGGGGGAAGAATGAACGAGGCGGATCCCTTCCTTCTTCACCCACATCGGCCGCGATGATAAAAACGAACGGTTCTCCTCCGTTAATTGCTGCGCAGTCCATTCGATTGCTTTCTGAGCGATGGGATTAAAATCGTGAGGTCCGGCGGGGTCCAGCGCCGCCTCGTCGTGGTTCCCAAGAACGACAGCCGAACATAAGCGCCGCACAATATCGACACATTCATTGGGATTGGCGCCATACCCGACAACATCGCCAAGGCAAATGATCTCGTCGACGCGCTTTTCGTCGATAATGCTCATCGCCTTTTTCAGCGCTTCGAGGTTTGCGTGAATATCGGAGATGATTGCGTATTTCATATTCTCAATTATTTTTGGCCATCAGCGATTGAAACATGATGCACAGGAAAAAATTTGATAGCGGCAATGCGATCGAATCTGGAGTCCTGGCTTATAGACAACGCTCTCCCTTTTGCCGTCCCTCAAACTACTTCCCCTTCATCATTTCGATATATTCCGGCTCATTCCGAATGCTGTTGAGGTCGGGGTCGCGCTTGGTCCACTCATGAAATCCATAGCCCGAAGAGAGTGCTTTTTTCAACGTCTGAAGTGCCGCGGCTTTGTCCCCGATGGTGGCGTAGAAACATGCTGCATTATAGAACATAAGAGGATCGTTTGGGCTCAGTTCTATCGCCCGCGCTGCTTTGATTTTCGCCTCCTCAATGCGCCCGCTCCTCACCAACGCGACGGCAAAAAAGATGTGACCGCGTGCATCGTCTGGATGAAGAGACAGGTACCTCGGAAACATCGTCATCGAAGCTTCAAGCCAGGAAGCAACATTATCTTTTTCCTCAAGTCGGGTGTAGCATAGGATAATGTCGCCGTACGCCCCGTAAAAATCAGGATTGAGCTCAATAACTTTTCGGAACAGGTCCGCCGCCTCACGAATTCTGTCTGTTGTAACGTACGTTCGCCCGAGTATCCAGTATGCGGTATGATTGCTTGGATTGAGCTCAATAGCTTTTTTACTCGCTTCGACTGCCTCGTCGTGAGACTTCTTGTAAAGGTAGACGAGTCCGAGTGCGGAATATGCCTCGGACAATGATGGGTCGTACATCAGCGCCTTCAGTCCGGCCTCTAACGCTTTGTCAAGATGTGTTTCATTCCTTTCGAATTGCTGGTAGAGATGTGCGTAGGCTTCGCTCATGCCGGCATACGCATCGGCATACCGGGCGTCGTACTCGATCGCTTTCTGGAAAAGTTCGATGGCGATCTGCACGCCGTTTTTCGTGAACCGGTACAGCGAATCGCGAGCCCTGAGGTTGCAGTCGAATGCCTGTGCGCTGAGGGTCGGCCGCTTCGTCAGCACGACCTGCTCCTTTGGAGTAAGCTTCACCATCAACGCGTCGACGATCTGTTTTGATACTTTCTCTTGAATATCGAAGACATCCTCAAGCTTCCCCTTGTACGTTTCAGCCCAAAGCTGCGCATCGGCCTCAACGTCAACAAGCTCGACCGCAATACGCAGGTTGTCCTGAAATTTTCTTACGCTCCCCGCCAGGATATAGCGTGTCCCAAGTTCTCTTCCGATTGCCTTGACATCCTTCGTTGTCGTTTTGTACTGCATCGACGTCGTCCGGGGTACGACACGGATATCTTTCAGCCGCGATAAGTTGATGATCAGTTCCTCAGTGAGACCGTCGCTAAAGTAGTCGCTCTCTTTATCAGGGCTGATATTCCCGAATGGAAGCACCGCGATTGCTTTTGCCTGCGGTTGAGCCGCCGCGCTATCAATGACGTGCAGGGTATCGTTGAGAGAGCGAAGAACCTCATCCATTGTTTGGAAACGTTGTGCCCGCCCCTTCGCCAGCATTTTTTTGATAAGCCCATCGACTTGATGAGGGATCTTCCTATCCATCAAGCTCGGCACCGGGGGATCTTCGTTCACAATCAAATACAGTAAACCGGCTTCGTGTTCGGATTTGAACGGGAGGTCGGCGGTCAGAAGTTCGTAAAGGACAACGCCGAGAGACCAGATGTCGGACCTCTGGTCCGCTGCTTCACCCTGTGCTTGTTCGGGGGACATGTAGGACAAAGTTCCCAGCGAGGTTCCCGTCCTCGTCAGGCCCGAATTGCTCTTCAGCTTCGCGATGCCGAAATCCATGATCTTGAGCTTCCCGTCATTCGTAAGCATCACGTTTTCCGGCTTGATATCGCGATGGACGATGTTCTTGCCATGTGCAGCTTTTAGCCCTTCAGCAATCTGCGATGCCCAGTCGATCGCTTGGTGTGCAGGAACGCCGGTCCCGGAATTCAGGTTCGCCAGATATTTCTTCAGCGTCGCCCCTTCAAGGTACTCCATCACGAGGAACATCCCGTCGTCCTGCTCATCGATCTCATAGACGTTGAGGATGTTCGGATGATTCAGCGCGGCTGTCGCTTTCGCCTCTTGCAGAAATCGGGCCTTGCTGTCCGGCGATGCCGAAAGATGCGAGGGAAGAAACTTGACAGCGACCATCCGGTCAAGTTTCAGGTCCTGGGCTTTATAGACAACACCCATGCCGCCTTCGCCTATTTTATCGATAATTTTGTAGTGAGATATTGTTTGACCGTTCATACATTGTCCTGCTTCTATAAGTTTTCAAAGATGATTATTGACTAATGATTGAAATCTTTTATTCTCTTTGAGCGAATTCCACCTCGGGTCGATTTTTAAGAAGGTCGCAGAAACTTCGCAAGGAATCGACAAAAGATGTTCAAGTGCATCGAGCGCTTTATCCTGATCGCCCGTCATCGCATAGATCCGTGCAAGGTCAGCAAGGCGGTAGGAACCCCGCCAGGCTTCTTTTTCAACGGGAAGCAGGTCAACGCCGCGCTTCCCGGCCTGAACGGCGGCCTCTTTTCTGTCCAGGCCTGCGTAGGCGATACCGAGCGCGCTCCACACACGTTCATCGGCCGGGTGAGCTTTCTGCTCGCGTTCCAAATGTACACGTGCGCTGTCGTAATATCTTCTGGCCACAGAACTATTCCCGTGCATCGATTCGAGCTGTGCGCGGAGCAGCGAGATAGGAGAGTATAAGAATTGATCGTTCACGATGACTTCGGTGTTCTCATGATCTAGAGCGGCCTTTGCCTCTTCATAATTTCCGGCCACCATTTCAACCTCGTATGTCATTGCCGTAAGGAAATATTCCGCCCCGCTGTCTTTCCCTTGACGGCGGCATTCTTCTACAACCTGGCGTGCTTCGCTGACGTTTCCTTTCCAAAGAAGAAGATTTTTGGCCTTTTCCCAATAGATCGCGGTGACATCCGGTGTGAGTTCAATCGCCTTAGCATAATTACGGTCTGCTTCTTCATAATCGCGAAGAAGTGTTTGGGTTTCTCCAAGCTGCCGCATTAAATCTGACGCACGCGGGTTGCCAACAATCGATTTTTTAAATGATTCAACCGAGGCTGCCATATCTCCTTGACGCCGCAAAACGGCAGCGATGCCGTAATGCACGTTTGAATTGCTCGGCCTGTATTTCAGGGCGAGAGAAAATTCTTCCAATGCACTTTTATAATCGAGCCTGGTATGATAATAATACCAGCCCATCGCCTCGTGCGCTTCCGAGAGCTCAGGGGCGAGTGTCATAGCTTTTTCAGCAGCAGAGCGAGATTTCTCGATCCGGCTTTCCGTATGGTCATAAAAGAACCAATACATATTCGAATGAACATACGAGAGCTTAGCGTATGCCGCTGCAAACGACGGATCGAACTGAATTGCCCGTTCAAACAACTGGACGGCGATCTCGAAATCTGATTTTGAGACTGTCCGATCCGAGTATTGAATTGCCTGAAGGTAGTAATCGTAAGCCTCTGAATTTTCAGTCAAAGAGGTTTCGAGGGAGGTCTGTTCGGTTTTTGCCAGCGCAACATCCATCGCACCGGCAACTCTGCTGGCAATATCGGATTGCAATTTGAAGGCGCTCGAAAGGATAGATTCCATTGACTGCGACCATACCTGCGTCCCATCCTCGACTTTAATGAGTGTCGGATTGACCCGGACATGCGTCTCGCCGTCGGCCGTCTCCCAGCGGACGGTTCCCTGCAAAATGTAACTGACGCCCAGTTCCTCTCCTATTTGTTTGATGGTCTTCGTCGTTTTTTTGTATTGGTTTGCGCTCGAACGCGCGATAACGCTCAGTCCGGATAATCCTGACAAACGACTCGTTACTTCATCCGACATTCCGTCGACGAAATAGTCCTTGTCCGCAGGACCAAGATTTTCAAACGGGAGAACAACGATGATTTTCTTATCATTCTTAGTCCCAAACCTGGAGGGCATAGCGTCCTTGAAAATAAATCCCGCAATGATCACGAGAACAACAATCCCCGAACCGATCAAATTCCTTTTTGAGAATAATGCGTTGACCGGTGCCTGAGACCCTGATACAGGCGCTGACGCCTGCAATTCTTGGAGAGGATGAAATTCCTGTGTTCTGACGATCCTCGTCGACCCTTTTTTCAAACGACGGAGATCGACAATGATTTCGGACATCGATTGGTACCGGTCTTCCGGATCTTTCTCAAGGGATTTTTTCAGGATGTGGAGCAATTCCGCCGGAATGTCGCCCCGATATTTAGCGGCGTCCTCCGGTTCTTCATTGACAATAGAATACATCATCGCCGCTTCGTGCTCGCCGCGGAACGGCGTCTTCCCTGTAATCATTTCGAACAACACCACACCGAAAGAGAAAATATCGGACCGGATATCGGCCTCGATTCCCTGGATCTGTTCCGGGGACATATACGCCAGAGTACCGATGGTGCTGGATGTTTTGGTCAGCTTCAGCGACCCCTTCAACTTTGCCAAACCAAAATCCATTACTTTGATCTGGTTCTTGGAGTTGACCATGATGTTCTCTGACTTGATGTCCCGGTGGATTATCCCCTTGCTGTGCGCTTCCTGCAGGGCTTCGCCGATCTGTATCCCATACTCGATAACCTGTTTGATGGCGAGAGGCGGAGTTTTTCCTCCGGCATCGCCTGAAATCGTTTCGCGGAGTGTTTTACCGTCGACAAGTTCCATCTCGATAAATTGTTGCCCGTTGTATTCATCGATCCCATAAATGGTGCAGACGTTGGGGTGATTCAATGCCGACGCTGATTTTGCTTCCTGGATGAAACGGGATTTTTCCTGTTCCGATTCGGAAACGTGGGCCGGAAGGAATTTAAGTGCTACAAGGCGGTCCAGCTTTATATCCTGAGCTTTATAGACAACACCCATGCCTCCTTCGCCCAGCTTCTCAATGATTTTATAGTGAGAGATCGTTTGTCCAATCATCAGGTATCCGGAGAATAAGAATTAGAAACATCGTCTCACGCGAAGACGCAAAGCCGCTAAAGTTTTCTTACTCATTTTGCGTCTCAGCGGCTTTGCGTGCGACGAGGATGTCGTTGTCAATGCAAAAACCATTCGGCCGTCAGACAGCGATATACCGTTGCTCGCAGGTCCTCGCTGGAAGCAAACGTGTGTACGACGCTGTCACGGGAAACTCGCCATCGGACAAAAGAAGGTAGGACCTTGTAGATCGATTCCAATAAATGACTAATAGAATGAATTCCGGATGACGATTCGATGTCGACGGTTTCATCCCAGAATGAAATGATGTGAAATTTGTTATGGTCTCGGACAAGGATGAGGTCAATGAATCCTTTATGGGCCTTATATTTCGGTTGGATCTCGGATGAAAACATGGTTTCGAAAGTGTGATCCTGATCCTCTTGAACAGCGAGGGCGAGGATGTGGGCGGCGAACGGTTTCGCTTTCAGCGTGCGGATATTTTCCGAGCCGGCCACGGATTCATCAAAGCCCTCTACGGTCGGCTCTACTTTGATAGGCGTGTATTCGAGCGAAAGATCCTCCGACAGTTCAAGTTTCCATTCGTTGGATTCCACAAAAAACGGCCGCAGAGAATCGACCAGCTTCAAGTAAAGCCCGCTCTCTTCATAATCGCTCGATTCTTTCCGGGAATTCCAGATCGTCAAGGAAATGCACTCCTGGGCATTGCCGGTATTTTGAAGAAGAGATGCAAAGACACACCCGGGAGTGGTCCGTAATGCCGACAGGATTGAGTCCGCGTACACCTGCGCGTTCCGCTCCGACTCTTCAGCGCGGATTATATGAGTGACCATCCTCAGGAACATCGGCGCTTCATAGAGAATTGTGAATTGAAACCGCTGAAAAGGATTTCGCGCGAAGACGCAGAGGCGCAACATAATTCTGAACCGGCGTCTTCCCGGCCTTGCGATTTTGCGCGAGGCAATGGGATGCAAAATTTTTACAGCACACGTTTAATCACCATGATGGTAATGTCATCGGATTGAGGATGAGCGCCAGCATGTTTCCGAACTTCTTTCACCACCGCATCGGCGATTTCTTCGGCCGTTCGATGCTTTTGTTCAAGAAGCAAAGCCTGGAGGCGCTCTTCTCCGAATTGTTCCTGATCGCTGTTCATCGCCTCGCTCACGCCATCCGATTGAACGACTAAAAGATCGCCGGCTCGCATAACAATTCTTTCATCTTCATATTCCGCTTGTTCAATAAGCCCGATCATGAGGCCGCCGGTTTTCAAGCGTTGAACCGAATTGTCGTTTCCAATCAAGAACGGCCAGTCGTGCCCGGCATTCGAGTAATGAATATTGTGCTGCTGAATGTCGAGGATGCCGTAAAAGAGCGTCGCGAATTTTTCAGGGCTCGTGCTTTCAAAAAGCAGCTTGTTGGACCGAAGAAGGCATTCCGATGGAACTTGAGAAACCAGGGTTTGACCGCGAAGCGTCGCTTGCAAGTTTGCCATAAGGAGCGATGCCGGCAGCCCCTTTCCCGAAACATCGCCCAGGCATAATGCCGTTCGTCCGTCGCTCTTTGGAATAAAATCAAAATAGTCCCCGCCGATGGATTGTGCGGCAATCGTGCGCGCGAAAATATCATATCCATGAAGGCCCGGATTGCTCCGCGGCAAAAGATCCCTTTGGATCTTCGCCGCGAGGCCGACTTCCTGCTGCATCTTGATATACAGTTTTTCTTCTTCGATCAGCCGGGCATTTTCAACTACCTGCGCGGATTGGGCAGCAATAATTGCAAGAAGGCGCTGGTCGTCGGTCCCGAACGGCTGGCCGTCCTTTTTATTGTAGACGGTCAAAACTCCGCGAAGCTCGGATTTTACGATCAACGGAACACATAAGAGCGTTTTGATATTGTCGTCCCACTGCACCCCGCGGAATCTCGCGTCGTTGGCCGGATCGTCAACACTCAACGGCTTTTTGTTCAGATGCATCCACCCGATCAACGCCTGGTGCATATGAAACGCCGGCGCCCCCGCGGAAGAAACCATCGTCCGGATCAACGTCTTCATCGATTTTTGTTCGTCTTCCACCAGTGTGATGACGCCCTGCTCCGCATTCACTGCACGCAGAGATTTCCGAATCAGCGTTTGCATAATCTCTTCGGCGTTCAACGAAGCGCTGATGGCCCGGGCGATGTCGTTGAGGATTGACAATTCTTCAACTGCGCGGCGAAGCCTTCGCACCTCATCCTGAAGCACGTCCGTTGATTGCGATAAAATATTTTTTTCGGCCATAACGTTCTCTTTTACGACAACGGCTATCCTCTCCAGCGGCACAATTCCGGAATAGCCGTAGTTATAGTGCGGGTAAATGCACTCGTGCTAAAGCAAACAAGCTCGAATAATTTTTGGTGGATATTGAATGATCAAAAAAAATCCTACAAGGGGTTTCCAAAGCGGCACTTCGTGCCTTTGGACTTATCGGGGGCTGCAGCATGCAGACTTATTATCGTCGGCAATCAATGATGCATAGGAGTAACCCGCCGGGCAGCGCTCTTTTTTTTCCAGTGTTGGGCTGTCTCCAAAAAAAAATCAAGGAGGGCTACCTGCAGATTCTTCTACTGTTTTGTATCAGATGTAAAGGCGTCTTCCTACAGACAGGATGAGCAGCTTAGGGCCATTACTCCGGCACCATATGCCGCAAAACTCAGATCAAAAATACTCTTTCCAAGCGCTATTGTCAAGGCATCATAACGGGTAAACGATATTTCTTCCGCCATAGTGCCGCCGCCTGCAAAAAAAATTTAAGAGGTTACAGCCGCGGGACAAAAAATTCAACCAACCTCCGCCAGACGTTGAGAAATTCCACAGTGACCGCCTATTATGGACGTCGAAGCGGAGCTTCTGTACACCTCGTTCCCAATCAGAGATTGGGAACGAGATTAAGTAAGCTGAACGTAACAGTGCCTTCTCGTTCCCAAACTCCGTTTGGGAACGTATAAGCGCTGAAGCGGAGATTCTGACATTGCGTTTCCAATCAGAGATTGGGAACGAGATTACGTAGGCTGAACGTAACGGTACCTTCTCGTTCCCAAACTCCGTTTGGGAACGTATAAGCATTCATTTCCGTCTCGAGGTTCTGTAGAGAATCGCATCCTCAGGATCGATTAGGCGTGCATAGCACCCAAAGCCGCCAAGATTGTTTTCAATTTTCAGCAGCAGGATGTTCCACCCCTTCCGGAGCGCCGCTGTAACCGTGTCCTGGTCGGGAACCGCAGGCCTGATCTTGAGCAATCGGTAGATTTCTTTGCCATTCAAGAAAACCTTGATGCCGTCATCGCTCCCCACGAGAAGCGGGAGTGACTGATCGCGCGGCGAGTAGACATAACTCAAGGCATACGCGACTGTCAGATCGGACGGATGAAACATGCTCAGGTCCAAAAATCCGGAGTTTGAGGATTTCGCAGGCTGCCAACGAACATCTTTTCCTTGAACCCCGTGGTAATTTTTTTTCAAATTAATTTCTTTCTCAGGGGGATAGATAGTATCAAGGCCGAGCCGTCCGTGTAGGGAGTCTTGCGGATTGGGAAACGGTCCGCAAATGTACCATACCGGTATGAACGCGCGGTACGGGTGCAACGCAAAGGCGTCGAGGCCTACTGCATATCCGGCCGAGCCCGGGTCTTTGCCGCTGACGACAAATCGCAGCGCAATTTCTCCGTGAAGGGGATGTAAGTTCTTCAAAGAAATCTTTCCCCCGGGGATGAGCGTCTCGTTGTACCCGTTGAAACTCGTCCCCTTGGGACCGGCTGGAAGAACATCGACGTTGCCGTACAAAGGGCCTTTCGTGAAATAAACATCTACATCGAACCGGCCGTCATTCGCCGGCAGCAACAGAGTAAAGCTGTCCCCTTTCTTCTGCGACTCTATTTTCAATTGTTTGAGGCCGCTCCAATCCGCGCCGTATGCCGACATGTCTTCGATCGAAGAAGAGAGCTCCGTCTGCTCCGGCCGTAACGACTCGGCTTCCAGGGCACCGTTCGGTACCTGAACTCTGAGGGGGATGCGGAGTCCGGGGGGAAGCATCTGTGCAAACGGGCGGTGCGGTTCTTTCTGGTACCAGTATGCGGTGCTGCTGTAGTCGGCGATCTCAGTATTTTGGTTCCCATGCTCAATGAGCGCGCGGATCGATTTTTTGAACGGAATGCAATCGAGAATATGGAAACGGTACGCAGCGATCCGCCCGAGCGAGTCATCTTTCAGAATCAATCCGTGGTAGGGTGCAGAATATTCTCCCTGGTTAAAATACCAACCGCTGTTGAAATAGTCTTCCGTTCCAGTCCCTTTTATCGACGCATCTTTCTCCCCGTCGACGTATATCATCTCATCCCCTTCGAGAAAGCTGAGGCCGCCGTCATAGCTCTGCATGTTCAAGTTGATCCCCACAAGGTGGCCTTCCCCTTCCGCTTCGAGCAGTGTATAATAGTGCGAAGGATCAGTCCGGATCTCGCGGTGCCATGTCGCGTGAAAATACGCGACCGTCGAGTCGAACGGACCTGGAAGTTTATGATAATCGATGTGATAGTAGAATGAAGGAATTGCCTGGCCCGTCTCATTCGTTACCTCGACCCGCGCAGACTTGTTGAACGGCATCGGAAAATAACAGTAGTATCCTCCGCTGGACATTCCGACGAACGGCGTAATGTATTGTTTGTACCTGGAACCCCGTTCCAAAAAAATCTCCTATGGGAGCCTCGACAGATGGATCATTTTCTCCGTCCCAATACATGCGGAGGACGATGTGCCGGAGAAAATATTTGTCGGACGATGCGATCGTCGTCCAGAACATCGTGATCACACCGGGTCCCTTGATCTCGGCCAGCCGCGCCGTGCCTCCCGCCGGAATAATGATGAAATCGTCGTTTCCGCCGGTCGTATCATTGCTCGAAATTTGCACCAGTGTCCCCTGCTTGAGAAACGGCAGCCGGGACGGGGAGAGCAGGTTGTCCAGAACGGACTGTCCTGCCGCAACAGACACGGCAAACAGGCCAATCAGAAAAGAGAATTTTAATTTCATCACGATGATCTCCTGAAAATAATTGGGAACAGCCTTCTCATCGAAAGCTAATGCATTACCACTTGGATGGTCGTTCGAATATCTTTAGTCGGGATGAAAACCTCCACAGTACCGTTTTCTGGGTCGCGATGCCATGTACCTGTTTTCGCTCCCTGCTTCAACGTGCGGCCATCCATTTGAATCGTATGAGGCGGGGGAAATCCGTGCAGTTGAAGTATGTACGCTCTCCGGTTCGCCTGCCCTGTGTAGATTCCGGAAGCCGCACCGATCGTCATGCGATATCCCGCTCGTTCATCGCCGGAGAAGGAAATCGGCGTCCACGAATACTGTCCGTGCAAATACTGCAGCGATAGTCCGTCGTCTTCATACAGATTGAAATTTCCCGAGTCCGGACCAAATATCTGGATGATGAGAGTGTCCAACGGCCTCTCGTTGCAATAGCGCATCCGGGGTTGCATCGGAATAATTGAACCGGCTTTGACAAAGAGTGGAAGGACATCGATTGCATACACTTCCTTTATTTCTTGTCCGCCTTTATACTCTTTTCCGTCGGAATATCGAATCCATTTGACCGGGGGGAAAATACGTCGTTGCCGTATTACTCGAATCTACCACCGGCGACACCAAAAAATTATCGCCGAAGAGATATTCGCCGGGATACCGATACGACTCGGGCATTGCAGGATACTCAAGATAGAGGGGGCGCACCAACGGAAGTCCATCATCGTACGCGATCCGGGAATAGGTATACACGTAGGGAAGGAGCTGTTCGCGGAGGTTGAAATATTTTTGCGCAACATCGATTCCGGTCTGGCCGTACATCCACGGCATTCTTAGATTTCCGTTCGCGGGATTTTCGTAGGCTCCATGCAGCCGGAGAATCGGGGCGAAAGCGCCAAATTCCAGCCAGCGGCAATAGAGCCCCATGCTGAGGGTGTCGCCATGGAATCCCCCGATATCATGCGAGGCGTACGGAATCAACATATTCCCCGCCCGTCCGGTGAAGCCAACTTGAAACGCGAGCATAGGCCACTCCGAGTACGTATCACCCGTGTGGAACGCAGGATATCGCTGGCTCCCCCAGCCTGCATATCTGCTGAGAATCAGGCTTCGTTTCCCCGTGAACTCCTGAGTGAAATCATAATAGAGCTTATTAGTCCAGAGCTGGCCATTTAACCCCTTGACAGGACACGGCCCGGTTCCGTCAATCCACCAGAAGTCGATCCCCTCTTTCATAGGGGGAGCGTGAAGAGCGCTCATGAATGCATTTGCCTGCCGTTTATCCGTCAACGTGAATTCCAGCATGCCCGCAGGAATCGCGTCGCTAATCTCTACGGGAAGTGCGGTCAAGCCTCCATAATTCGACCAGGCATTAATTCTCAGCGCAAGCAGATTTCGTTTTCCCTTTTGGAAAAAATTTGTGATGTCCGTGTATGTCATGGTGTTGTACGTTCGATTGCCTGCCGAAATATGGTCGCTCACCATGTTCCCGTTCACGAAAAGCACATACTGGGATGCCGCACCGCCCAAGATCAAATAAAGATGCTGTGCCGCATTCACGGGCAGCTCGATCCATTTTCTATACCATCCAAGACCGACGTAATTCGGATATCCCTGTTCTTGCCATGGCTTCCCGCCATCGAGAGTACACCAGCTGCTGTCATTAAAGTTTGCCGTATACCACGACGCAAGCATCCCGGTATCAGTGGGATCGGTACTGAATTTCCAATTCTCGGGGAATGCAAATGTGAATGTTGGTTTCACTCCCGATTCACCTCCAAGCAGCCTCCGGGCTTCTTGAGCGTGGCTATCCTGATCGGAGAGCGCCGTCTCTCCCTGTGTTTTCGGATGGTCGTTGACGGTGATATGGATGCCCGAGTCATGGCACCAACGGAGAAAGCTCTGTGCATCATCAAAGATCGGACTCCAATCGTAGCCTCCCTGCCATCCGAATTTATGCCATCCGAAATCCAGAACCAGCACATCGAGCGGAAGGCCTTCCGCGCGGAATTTGTCGATCTCTTGTTTGAGGTCGTGAGAAGTAAAATGAAATTTCGTCGTCATATCGAATCCGGGAAGATACTCATAATTGAGATCGGTCATCCAGATGCCGAGGCTGTACCGGGGGACCATCGGGATCTTGCCGCAGAGGAGAGAAAATTCCTTCAACGCATGCCGATAATCGTTGCCATAGACGATCACGTACAAATCCTGATTTTCATCGTCCGCTCTGGGACCTATCCATTCGGTCTTCGGGTCTATAATTGGACTCCGACTATCATCGAGAACAAAGTACCCGCTACGGCTCAGAATTCCTTTTTGTGCAGGAGGGAGCCTATTTCCGTTAACGCCGTCGAGGGTAGTGATTCCGCCAAGGTTGAGTGAATCGATATCGCCGGGTGACCACGACCCGCTATCCCCTTTAAAATTCCAGGTAATGGAAAGGTTTTGTTTTGTGAATGCTCCAGTTTCCCTCTTGTACCGGATCGTTATCGATGAAGATGAGAGGACAACCCATTGATCTTCTTGCGTAATAACGATCGGGATAGAATCATGCTGCCGGTAATTCACCACGACAGTGGGCTGTTCAACAAATTGCAGTTTGGCAGAGAACTGGAGGCGGACCAACGTCGGCGAAATGAATTGGAACCGTGCCTGACCGATGGTAACGGATCCATTTTGATCACGATACGAGTTGAGTGCAAAAAGGTCGCGAGGCACAAACGCAGAGGAGAGAAATGTGATGATAGCAAAAATAAACGCACGTGATTTCAATGGAGGGTGCTCCCAATAAATTTTAGAGAACCGGGTATTCTTTGTCTTATAGGCATGCGTGAAACGGACATTCTATCGGCGACCAGCCGCCGACAAGACCTTCGTCACCGAATGTTGACCGAACGACCTTTACTTCTCCGGGGTCACCGCGTTCATCGGATAGTATTCGTAAAGATGGATCGTTGAAGCAGGGTCTTTTTCGATAAACCTTCTGATCTCTTCTTCGTTCTCGACGGCAACGATGCCGATACCGTACGTTCCCTTCGGGTCGAACACCGGACCGAAAGCCAGCATGACGCCCCTGCTCATATAGTCTCTGCAGTACGCGGTATGCTGCTGCACGATCTTCTTTTCTTCTTCCGTCATTGTCTTGGCGAAGTCGGGCCGGCGGGGAAGAAATTTCAGCATGAAATGCTTTTTTCCCACAATTTTTACCTTCTGAAAAATCAAAAAAGTTTGTCTCATGCAGGGCCGCAAAGACGCAGGAAACATTAAAATGAAGCTTGTCCGGCTTTGTGTCTTCGCGTGATATTATTTGACCAGCATGAATTTCCTCGTCTGGGAAAAATTCCCTGCAGTAAGTCTGTAAAAGTACACTCCGCTCGGCAATCCGGCCCCGTTAAATATTGCTGAATGCTCCCCCGCGATCTGTCGTTCGCTGATGAGCGTCGAGACATCTCTTCCGATGACATCGTATACCTTCAACGTTACAAAATTCTCTGCCGGCAATTGGTACTTGATTACGGTTGACGGGTTAAAAGGATTTGGATAATTCTGTTCGAGCATGAATTTTGAAGGTGTCTCGTCCGTTGAACGAACTACGTCTATTGCGTTCGGCACACTAAGCATTCCATAATATTTTGAATCCATTCCAAAGGTTCCCCCTGTTCCCACGTAAAGATTGCCGCCAAAGACGCCAAGAGCAGAGATAATCGTTGAATCTTTTAATCCCGGCACTGAGACAGATCCCCAGCTCGTGCCGTTGCCCGTCAAACAAAATACGCCATGTCGGTAGAGAAGGCTGTCGATGCAAAACGTCCCCGCATAAAGATAAGAGTCAAGGCTGTCGACACAAAAGCAGGAAACCGGATTTGTCGAATCCGGGAATGGAATGTGTGTCCAACTGTTCGCGCCGACTCCTTTTCGAAAAACCCCTTTGTAGAGTGTGCTGACATACAGAAGTGAATCCATCTGTGCAATGCACATAATATCTCTGTTGGGCAAATCATAGCTTATGTCGCTCCATGTCGTGCCGTGGTCGGTCGACATGAAAATACCTCCGCTCCCAAGTCCTTTGCTGCCGGATATCGGGACGTCGCTTGAAAGTGCTCCGGCGTAGAGCGCCGACCCGCTTACAAAAAGCGACCTGACGAATGAAGAATCAGTCATCGGCCCGGCAAAACATGAATCCCACTTGTCACCGGGAATGGCGCGCCACACTCCGCCAAAACTGGGACTCTCACTCTTCAGATCGCTGCCGGGAAGTCCGGCGAAAGCATACATACCATCCCAGGCGACCGCAAGAACTGAATGAGATGGGAGTCCGCCAGCCGAGTTCGACGGATTGCCGATCTTCGACCATGAGCCGTTGTAATCCCAAACTCCGCCGTCAGTGCCGTTCTGCTGCGCGCTGTCTCCGGAGAGTGCGTCAATGCCGGCGATCAGTTGACTGCCGCTCGAAGTCAGGCTGATGATGACGTTGTCGCTCCCGGGAATTTGTCCGGAGAGAGCAGACCCGGCGATCGGGAAGATTCCGCTGTCGTACACCGCCGCATAGAATCCTGCATTGAGCGGCGCGAAGCCCGTAACGGCACCGTATTGGCTAAAACCTTCCGGATGGTGGGTTGAATCGGTTTGGGCGAAGCTATTTCCTGCGATGAAGAACGCGAATGCAAGGACCGCTGTAATAATTTTCATAAAAGCTCCTATTCATGCCTGCTGCCTGAGAATTGTGAGGTTCATTGTAATATGAAGAGCTCTTCAAAAAAATTTCCAATTCCGCGCTGCCCATATTGTATCATCGTGAGACAAAATAGTTTGAGAAATGCGAAGGCACAAATGACAATGCTGCTAAGAAGAAAACTCTTCATCTGACAATTCCTTGTCCGCCAAGAATTTTTATTTTACTGATGAGGGGAGCTTATCGGTTGGTCTGTGTCAACAGAAGTTACGCGGACGTATCAATCGGGAAGTTCCCCCGACTTTGGTGATCGTATATGAACGAATGTAGCGGTTCTCATCGGGAGAGTCAAGAAAAAAAACACAAGTCCGACGCTTTAATGCCGCCCCGCCTCTCTCGTCATTTCTGATCGAGCACCTCACGAATTTTCTTGAGTGCGTCGTCCGGAAAATACGGTTTCTGGATAAATTCTTTTACCCCCGCTTTCAAGATTTCAGATTTTAAGTTTACATCGATATATCCGCTGACGAGAATAACTTTGACAGAAGGGTTAAGTTTTTTTAACTCCCCAAAAAGAAGCTCCCCGGTAATTTTTGGCAGTCCTATATCGGTGACCACAAGATCGATTTCGTCCTTGCGGGAACGGTACACTTCCAGCGCTTGAAGCCCATCATTCGCAGTGATAACGTGGTACCCCTTTCCCTCAACCGCTACTTTCAGCATTTCAAGCAGAGTTTCTTCATCCTCTACAAGAAGGAGAGTCTCGTGACCGCCGAGGATATTCTCTTCCTCAACTGATTCAACAACTGTTGTGGGCGCATGCTCATGAGGAATGGGGAAATACAAGTTAAACGTCGATCCTTTTCCCGGATCGCTCTTAACATTCACAAATCCGTGATGTTCCTTCATTACTCCGTACACGACCGAAAGCCCGAGCCCCGTTCCCTTCCCCTTTTCTTTCGTCGTAAAAAACGGGTCAAAGATTTGTTCCTGTGTCTTTTCATTCATTCCAATCCCTGTATCCGTCACTCTCACATGCAGATAATTCCCCTCCAGAACATCGGGAAAAATATTTCGAAGACTCCCGCCATCCACAACGCCCGTTCGTAGCGTAAGAATACCGCCGACCGGCATTGCGTCCCTTGCATTAACACACAGATTGAGAATTGCCTGATGTATTTGTGTGGCGTCGGCGTTGATTGGAGGAATAGCCTTGTCGAGTTCAAGCGAAATGTCAATTGTTTTGGGAAAAGTTTCCCGCAACATCTTGACAATTTCTTTGATCATGATATTCATTTCAAGGGGACCAAAAACCACTGCCGCCTTCCGGGCAAAAGTAAGAATCTGCCTGACAAGGCTTGCTCCGCGATTCACCGCAGCATTGATCAATCCAATACTCTGGGAGGCGGTCTGAGGATTGCGTTCTATCAATGCGGCATACCCCAGAATGATCCCGAGGATGTTGTTGAAATCGTGGGCAATTCCCGATGCCAGCGTGCCGATGCTCTCCATTTTCTGCATCTGCACAAGTTCGGCGTGGAGAATCTTTTTTTCCGTGATGTCTTGCTTGATGGCAATAAAATATGAGATCTGACCTTTTGCATCGTGCACGGGAGTTATCGTCATCTCTTCGTCGTAGAGGCTCCCATTTTTTCTCCGATTGACGATTTCTCCTCTCCAAACCTGTCCCGAAAGGATCGTCTCCCAAAGATTTTTATAGAATGAAACGGGCTGAGTTCCGGAGTTGAGTATTTTTAGCGTTTTTCCAATCACCTCGTCCGCGGAATAACCTGTAAACCTGCTAAAGGCCGGGTTGACAGAAATAATTTTTCCATCCCGAGCGGTAATGACGATGGCATTGGCCGCCGATTCGAGTGCCCGGCTATGCAGCGCTATCAACTCTTCCGACTTCTTCCGCTCGGTAACATCTTGGATCGTTCCGAACATTTTCAGGAGGCTGCCGTTCTCGGCAAAGAGCAGCTCGCCGCGCCCATAAACCCACCGCTCTTCACGGTCGTTGACGCGGATAATCCTGTATTCTTTGTCGAACGGGGCTTTCTGTAAGATAATTCTTTCAAGATATTTCACCATCGCTTCGCGGTCTTCGGGATGGATGAGCTTGCTCCATCCTTCCACACTTCGCTCGAAGTCTTTATCAATACCAAAAATTTCATCCAGAGCTTCCGAGCTTTGCCAATAGCCGGCCGTGAAATCGGTGACGTAGGAGCCTATCCGGCCTGCCTTCTGGGATTCTCGAACCCAGAAAGTGCTTTCTTGCAGCGCTTCCTCGGCGAGCTTTCGTTCCTTTTCCTTTTGAATATTCTCCAGGGCAAAAGAAATATCCATTGCAATTTCATCCAGAAGGTCCAGTTCGTCACGGTCGAAAAAATCTACCCTTGAAGAATTCACTGCAAACACTCCGACCGTTCGAGAGTGCAGTTGAATGGGGAATGCTGCAAAAGATCGGTATCCTCTTTCCGAGGCTCCCTCGCTCCACGGTAATGCGAATTGATCTTTTGCAAAATCGTTGCAAACGTACCGTTCTCCCCGCATCAATACCTTGCCGATTGGATGATCGGACGGTAAATTTTTGAAAGTGCCGTTGATCAACGAGAGAAAGCCCTCATCAAGCCCGCTTTGACCGGCGGGTTTCAAGGCTCGGGCCTCTTCATCGAGCATCCCAACCCATGCCATCCGAAAACCGCCGAACTTCACGCTGATAGCGCAGACGGCCTGAAAGAGTTCGTTCATATCGGTTGCATGAACGATCGACTGGTTGATTTGGCTCAGCATGTAATAGAGGGAATTAAGAGCTTTCAGTTTTTCTTCCGTCTGCTTCCGTTCTGTGATGTCCCGAATAATGCTCTGGTAAAAAATTGTATTCTCGATTTTAATTGCCCGCGCACTCACTTCGACTGGGAATGAAGTGCCGTCTTTGCGGCGATGCCTTGTTTCAAACAATAACCCGCTCTCCTCGCCGATCTTGTTTCTCGTCTCTTCGAGAGGCGTAATATTGTCCATATCTCGAATATTCGCGATGCTGAGGCCTCTCATTTCCTCCAGAGTGTATCCATATTTTAAAATCCCGCGTTCATTGACATCGACGATCCTTCCTTCGTGATCTGCCATGAGGATGATGTCGTTGGCATATTGTGTTGCATAATCATAGTGCTTGGCAAGAGCTCTGCGCTCGCGCTCTAATTCATACTGTTTTTTGTAATACGCCGAGCGTTCGTGCCGCCATACCATTCCGATGAGTGCGCCGGAAGCAATGATGAGAAGTCCGACAACAATTTCGACGGTGGCTTCCCGGTCACGAATGGGGGCATAGACTTCTTCGATGCTGACTTTGACAACGATACACCATGGAGAATCCGGAACTCTCCGGATTGCAGCAAGAACGGGAATGCCTGCATAATCTATTCCTTCAACGATCTCTTCCCCGCTTTTGAAGAACCTTGCAATGGGGAGCTGGGTGTGCGACAGCGGAAAGCGAAGCGAGAGCGGAGGGTGCTTATCGTCTTTCGTTTGATTAATAAAAACTATGGAATCCCCCTCCTGACGAACAAGAAGTGCTTCGCTTGCTCTGCTTGGAAACGGTATTGAGTTGAGGAGAGGGGAAAAAAAATTCCTGCGGGTCGATTTGCAGCAAGACAACCGCCACAGAAACGGTATCCCCGTCGTGAATCAGAATAAGGGGGATGAAGACGTCAAGGTGGGCTCTAAAATTCCGATCATCTTTTTCGAAATCACCGAAAATAATATGTTTTATTTTTAATGCTTCTTTTACGTCGCGCTGAACATGGGCCCCCAATTCGCCGGCACTCGCACCAGCCGTAAGGCGGCGGGTTCCTCTGCCGTCAAACAGATAAGCTCTCTTATATTGGTTCTGCTGAACCTTGCTTTCCAGCCAACCTAAAATATCCTGTTCGTCTCGACGGGCAGCCGGATGTTCAAACCATTTTTGAACAGCATTTGCCGCGAGCCGATTTTGATAAATCGTGAGGGCATCAATGGTACGCTCATTCTTCCAGTTCACTATCTCCTGAACTTTCAAATCGATGATCGTCTCAAGTTCTTTTTTCTTTTCTTGTGTTATAGCCTCCTTTTGTTCTCTATAATAAAGACTTCCAACAATGACGATTGCAGTTATTGCAAGAGCGAAAACGACGATGTACATCCATGGCAAAGCTCTAAAAGTAATGGCTTTCATAAACCTCCTTTCTTTAAACTCAAAAAAGATCCAACGCTATTCTTCTTGAGTCTAAAAAAAATGCCCCTTCGGCAATCGCCAACAGGGGCTAGCAATCCCCACCGCCATTAATTGCCATTATATAACTACCGGGATATGAATGCTGAACCTACATTGATAAATATGTACGCTTATTTGCGGGGAATGTCAACACAAACCAGCGTAGTGACGCATTGTGCCCTCAATGTGTAGTTGCCGGACATCCTCTTTGAGAAGGCGGAATGGCTGAAATCGATGGCAGGGTAAATGAAGAAGGCGTCCGACAACTGCCTACAATGCAACGCCAGCCCGAATTTGACTAATTCTTTTCATTTCAATACATTAGAAGCAATGTTATTGAATATCCATCGAAGGTTATCGCTTCTCTTTCTGCTGGTCTATGCAGCAAGCCTGATGCTTGTGGTCGAGCCGCACGGCGACGTTGATTCGGCGTTCGGTTCGGGGAAAACAAGCCTGGCTACTCACGCAGACGCCGCACATTGCAGACATCTCGACGCTTCTCATGCAGAAACATGTTCTCTCTGTTCATTCTTTGCGGGGAGGGCGCTTTTTGTCTCTTCACCGTTTGCGTTGGAGAATTTTGCCGGCGAAGCATTTATACAGCCTTTGATTTTCCCTCCCTCGCATTCTTTTCTCCTTTTAACATCATTCTCCCGCCGCGCTCCCCCTGTCCTCCTTACGATTGCCTAACTGACCTCCGGAAAAAATCCGGCGACATTAAACCAATGTATGGATGGCTCTGTGAAAAAAATTGCTTTCATTTTCTTCATCGCTATATTCACTCCGATCGTTCTCTTTGCGCAACGCGATTCTACCGCCGTCGATTCTGTGCTGATGAAACAGCTCGAGCAGCAGATGCAGCCGCCAGCTCCCCCGCCAACAGCCCCGGCAGCTCCACGCAGTGCGCCGACGACCAACCCCGACATGAGCGCGATTGGCGATTTCCGCTCATTGTACAATAGCGACGGAAAGCGGAATGTTGAATTATATTTCAACCAGTTAGAAGTGCAAATGGCTTCGGTTGTCGACCCTTACGCGCGAGCCAACTTCCTCTTTTCCTTCAGCAAGGATACGTCGAGCGGAAATTTTAGTTCGGATATTGAAGAAGCAACGCTGACGTCGATTGACCTCCCGTACAGCCTCGAGGTAACGTTGGGAAAGTTTAAGCCTCATTTTACCAAGGTCAATACATTGCATCCCCACGCATTCAGTTTTGTCGATTTCCCTTCGATGCTGACGCGTTACTTCACGGACGAGGGACTTTTTATGGAAGGGGTTTCGGCAAGCTGGCTTGTTCCGAACCCTTCGGATTTTTACCAGGAGCTTGATGTCGAAATCGGGCGAAGTGAGGCGAATAATACGCTTGACCAGGGCAATGCAGACAAGCTCACCTACGTCGGACATCTTAAGAATTTCTTTGAACTCACAGACAATGCAACACTTGAATTCGGTCTGTCGGGGCTTTCCGGGGTCAACGCTCAGCAGTTCGCGACAACCATGGGGGGAGTCGACATCACGTATAAATGGAAGCCGGTGCAATTCAATACATTCCAATCGTTCACATGGCAGACAGAAGCGATCGTTTGCAAAACGTCGACACTTGCGGCCGCGAATGTTCAAACATACGGGGCGTACAGCTTTGTCGAGTATCAAATAGAGAAAAGAACCTTTCTCGGCGCCCAGTATGATTATTCTGCGCTCCCCGGCAACAAAAGCAATGAGGACCGCGTCTCTTCGCTTTTAGGTACGCTTCCAGCCGACGGAATTTCAGATACTCGCGCTGGAATTTCAGCGAGACAACCGCAGTTACGCCGCCGACGCTAACCAGGTTATCCTGCGGGCAATATTCGTTATCGGAAGCCACGGAGCACACGCATATTAATTAGCAAGCCATTATCAAATTTTTGGAGAGCATGATATAATGAAAAATCCGAAATTAAAAACTGCAGTATTCATCCTGTTCAGTCTGTCGCTATTTTCGATCGCCACGAGCCAGATAAAAGTGGTAACGACGCTCACCGACCTGAAGAGCATTACGGAATTTATCGGCGGTGACCATGTCGACGTCTTCGCCATTGCGACGGGATATCAAAACCCGCATTTCGTCGACCCGAAGCCGAGCTATATCCTGAAACTTGCCCACGCCGATATGTTCGTCACTGTCGGTCTCGACCTGGAAACCGGCTGGGTGCCTCCGTTGCTGAACAGTGCGCGCAACGCGAAGATACAAAAGGGTGGAGATGGCTATGTGGATGCATCGGTCAATGTTCCCCTTCTTCAAGTTCCGACAAGCCTCAACAGAGGAGAAGGAGACATCCACATCTACGGCAACCCGCATTACTGGCTCGACCCGGTAAACGGAAAAATCATGGCACAGAATATCTGTAATGGCCTTATTCGTCTCGACCCCGACCACCGCGACGCGTTCACGGCAAACCTGCACCGGTTCGATGAAACGATCGATGCAAAAATTAAGGAGTGGACGGCAAAGGCAAGCGTCTTCAAGAACACCAAAGTGATCGTCTATCACAATGAATGGCCGTATTTTGAGCAGCGGTTCGGCATCGTCATTGCCGACTACCTCGAACCGAAGCCCGGCATTCCCCCAACACCATCGCAACTGGCAAAAGTCATCGGCGAAATGAAGCGGGATAACATTAAAATTATTATCAATTCACCGTACTTTACTTCCGATGCGGCGGACCTTGTCGCGCGCAATTCAGGGGGCAAAGTTGTCACGCTTGCGACGTCCGTCGGGGCGAATGATAAAGTCAAAACGTATATCGATCTTTTCGATTACGATGTCGCATTGCTTGTCGCGGCAGTTCAATAAGCATCTTCGACGATCACTAGAAGGAGAAAAACAATGTTTGATATGTTTACGCAAGATTTCATTTTCAATGCATTGAAAGTGAGCATCATCATGGGGCTGTTGCTGTCCTACCTGGGCGTTCATGTTGTCGGACGGGGAATCGTTTTCGTCGACCTTGCTCTCGGACAGATTTCAATGCTCGGCGTGGCCGTGGCGAATTATTTCGAGAAGGACCCAACGGTTATTTCAATCATCTTCACGATGGTCGGTGCATTTCTTTTGTCCTTCATTAAAATCAAAGACAAGCGGTTGAAACAGGAAGCGATTATCGGCATTGTGTATGCTGTAGCTTCTGCTGTGACGGTGCTATTTATCTCCAAAGCTCCGCACGGTGAATCCGATATTTCTGAAGTACTCTTCGGCAGCGTCTTCACCGTTACGACCGCGCAGATTATGACAATGGCGGTTGTGTTCGGCATTATCGGGATCACGCACTTTATCTTTCGGAGAAAGTTTTTCGAGTTGACTGAAAAGTTCGAAAATCATGAAGTAGAAGATATCGGAGTGTTCAATCTTTGGAATTTTCTTTTTTATATTTCAATCGGATTATCGATCGTGCTGGCGGTGAGAGTTGCGGGAGTGATCCCTGTTTTCTCGTACCTTATCATTCCACCCGTCTCTGCAATCCTTTTAACGCGGACGCGCTCGGCCGCCGTCATTGTGGCGCTGACCGTAAGCGTCATCGGGAGCTTCTTTGGCCTTTACTTTTCAACACATTTTGACTTCCCGGCAGGATCGGCGGTGGTGGCAATTTTAGGAGGATTGTTCCTTGTCGTAGCTATTATTCGTTCCATTCAGAGCGGCCTCGCTCCCAAAAAAGGGAACTTTTGACCGGTTCTTCGTGTCTAAACTGTAGAATCGCCCTATACACTTCTGGCGATTTTCGGTTGATGAAGATATTCTATACAGTGTTTTATCCCCAATGAACAAATTTACCAGCAACAAGTCGATTATATTTTTTGCCATTTGCTGGCTCTTCATCGTTGCGTTGTTTGCGGACGGCGCCAACCTTGACGACTTGATTCCGGGAACGGTCGTTGTCCATTCGGACGAGGACAACGACACGCAAACCGATTATGATTTGCTCGTGAATGTTCCCAACAATACGCCTGTTCACGAACACTCGCTCCCGCAACATCCCCAGAAGCAGGAAACACCGCAGCCGACGACGACACTTCGCATCATCTACGACCAAGACAGCGATTCGCTTGCTGCAAACCCTGTTCTTGCATCCGAATCGTTCGTTATGCTTCCGCCGCAAACTCCAGTCTACTTTGAATCCCAAAAGCAGACGCATTCCCTTTATCTCCTCAACTGTACTCTACTGATCTAATCCCCTGGTTTCCCATACTCTCTCGTCTGGAACGAGCGCACATCGATACTGCGTTCTTGACACTTCATCCCAATATCGTGTCGAATTTTTTTCTACGCGGAGAAACGCGCATTTTTAAAAGTTCTTCGAGTGAGTGTATTTGAACACTGCTATTACGCTTGGTTCCAAGTCCTATTCGGAACGGCGTTGGTACTTGTATTCATCCTCTTTATCTGCATCGCTATAGATTTATGCATTTGATGAATCAAAATATTGGCGTGCCCTTGCTCGCGCGGGAGCGACGATTTTCGCCGGTTAGCCGTGCTTACGGGGATATTGACACGGTGAACAGCATAACATTCAGAATGTACTAAGGTGTCTTATATGAAAAAGGCGAGTATGACAATGCTGATTTTGTGCTGTTTATTCTCGACATCTCGCGGTAATCCCGCGTTGACAGGAAATTTGAGATTGGATTTAGTGGCATCGGCAAATGATTCAACGGCCGCGTCACACGAAATGTCAAAAACGGTTATGGGAAAGAAGAATCCACTTGTGACGGGATTATATTCTCTCGTTATTCCCGGTGCAGGAGAATATACTACAGAGAATTATACAAAGTCTGCAATATTTCTTTCAGCCGAAGTGGTTTTGGTTGCTGCAGCTATTATCTACAATAACAAAAGCAATAATCAATTCAATGTTTTCGAAAATTATGCTAATGCAAATTGGAGCATAGATCGATATGCAGAATGGATAAACAATCACGGTGCCGATTATCAGACCGGTTCCGGCCCTGGAAACGGAAATATCACCGTTTATCCTAATCCTACCCTGCAGCAGTATGCTCTCATGATTTCGCAGATCAATGCATGGGAGAGCGCGCCTCATAGCGAAGGTTTTTCGCACAATCTTCCGAATTATGACCCTACCTCATGGACTAACGGAGAGTCATGGTATGAGCTGATCGGAAAATATGTCCAGTTCAAATATGGCTGGTCTTCGTATCCTTCAAATGGTGTGCAGGTCATCAACGGTATTTCCATTCCCATCCCGGCATCTGACGGTGGAAATTATCTCAACGGTCCTACGCCGGCGAATTGGTTGACTCAGCAGGTCAATTATATGAAAAGCCGGCAGCTCGCGAACGATTATTACAATTACGCACAGACAATGATCAAGCTTATGGTAGTAAATCATATCATCAGCGCCTTTGATGCTTTTCTTTCTGCAAAGTCGTATAACAAAGGAATTTCAAGTTCAGTTGAAATTAGGACAATGAATATTGGCGGCGTCGTTGCACTGACACCGTCATTAGATGTTAAAATTGGATTCTGAAACGATCACGAAAATGTCTCACTTAATTTCTCCATTTGCATCACTAAAGGCTTAGACGTTCTATGATGAGATCATTCAAATTCATTGCCGGTTTCCTCTTCGCCGTGCAGGCTTCCTGCCCGGCACAGGCGGCCGGAACCCGCACCGATACTGTTGCCATTACTCTCCAGCAAGCGGAAGGGCTTTTTTTGAAGAATAATTTGCAGCTGCTGGCAGCGCGGTTCAACATCGATGCTGCAAAGGCGACGGTCTACCAGGCAGAACTTTGGAGTAACCCCAATATTTCCATCGAACAAAATGCCTACAACAAATTCACAAAAAAGTATTTCGACGTCACCAAAACCGGAAACACGGAAGTCCAGCTGCAGCAATTAATTCTTCTGGCGGGAAAACGCGACAAGCAGATCCGTTTGGCAGAGATCAACTCGCAGATTGCCGAAAATACCTTTTACGATCTGCTCCGGGCATTAAAGTTTGAACTGAGGACGAATTTTTTTGACCTCTATTTCCTGCAGCAATCGCTCGCATTTTATGATCAGACCATCCCCAACGTGAGGAAGACCGTCGCGGCGACAGAAACCATCTATCAAAAACGGTCTATTCTCCTCTCCGAAGTTTTGCGTTTAAAATCTCTTCTCTTCTCGCTCGAAAACGAGAGGCTTGGCTTGCAAAACCAGGTATCGGAAATCGAACACGGGATGGGCGTTCTCTTGCGCGACACTTCAGGAACTGCATCGTACTTTGTCCCGCAGCTCGACAAAAGCACACTCGACAGCATCCGGGTCGATACTCTTTCGCTGCAGGATGTTGTTGCAACGGCTTTGGAAAAACGTCCGGACTATAAAAATACAAAATCCCAGATAGAGTACGAGGAGGCAAATCTCTCGCTCCAAAAAGCAATGAGAATCCCCGACCTCACTGTTGGTGGGACATATTCACGCGCTGGGAGCTACATCCCCGATTACTATGCGCTGACCCTGTCGATCGATCTCCCCATTTTCAACCGGAATCAAGGAAATGTTGAAGTATCGGAAAACACCCTGGAAGCGAACAAACTATTGCGCGAGTATTCCCAAAAATCGCTTGAGAAGGAAATTGCCACGGCATACAAAAAAGCGATCGATACCGACAGCCTGTTCAGAGCATTCGACAAAAAATTCACGGGCGAATACAAAACACTGGTCGACGGAATGGATGCAGATTATCAAAAACGAAACATTACCATCATTGAGTTTACGGATTTTTACGAGTCCTACAGAACAAGCATGCTGCAGATGAATCAACTTCAAAACGACAGGATTGACGCTTTTGAAGGATTGAATTATGCCGCAGGAACGAGCTTGATCAATCCGTAAATTAACTTCGATTCAATCGATTTCAAAGGAATGATTTTTATGAAAACAATAGAATTTTTTGCCAGGAATTTGATCCTTTTGGTCGGTACACTCTTTGTGATTATGGCGGGCACCGGGTGCCAGGAAAAAAGCGACGCAGGTTCGATCGCACAGGAAACATCGAAGAAGCCGATCGTTTCCGATGATGGAAAAACTATCCGGTTTCCATCCGCGACAGCCGGTTTGCAGCAAATACAAACGACGGAAGCGCGGGAAGGAACGGCGTTGATCTCGGTGATTGCTCCGGCACGCGTTGTCGCCACTATTTCTCCGGCGGCGACGCTCTCGAGAAACATTATGCTCTTCGAGTCTCCGGACGTAACTACATTATATTCGCAGTACCGCCAGAGCAGTTCCAACGTCGACCTGACGTCGAAGAATCTCGTTCACGTCAAAGAGATGTACAACAATCAAGGAGCTACCGCACGAGACCTCAACCAAGCGGAAACCGACGCCGCGAACGCCCGCGCCTCGATGGGTGAAATGGAAGGAAGGCTAAGAGCGTATGGATTTAATCCTGCAGAGCTCGAATCCGTCACAACACAGACGGCGTGGCTGATGTCCGACGTTCCTGAAACCGAGCTTCACAAAGTACAAAAAAGGGGAGAACGTTGAAATCGTGTTTTCTTCTTTTCCCGACAAAAAATTTATTGGCAAGGCGGCTGCCATCGGCGATGTTGTCGACCCTGTAACACGAACAGTGAAAGTCCGGGTCACGCTACAGAATCCGAGCGGACGGCTTCTTCCTGGAATGTTTGCAAGGGTCAATTTTAGTTATCCGCAACGAGGCGTCATCCTTTTGCCTCTCGACGCAATCGTAACAGTTGATGCCAACGACTACGTTTTCGTTCAGACTGCAGAAGGAGAATTCAGCCGGCGGATGGTGACTATCTCCAACGCAAATGAACAGAGTGCCGTTGTGCTCAACGGCATTTCTGCGGGAGAAAAAGTCGTCACAAGCGGCACTATGCTCCTCAAGGGGCTTAGTTTTGGGTACTGGATACTCGTCGGGCGCATCGCAGCATTTCCACGAAGAACACGAAAATACACGAAGGCTTGGATTAAATAACTTTAGAAAAATATGATTCGAAAATTACTCGCCTCTGCCCTTAATCAACGGCTTGCCACGCTTTCGCTCGTCCTCGCCATTATTGTTATTGGCGCATGGTCGTGGGAGACTTTGAGAAAGGAAGCATATCCTGACATTGGCGACACTCAAGTCACCGTCATCACTCTTTTTCCGGGACGCGCTGCCGAAGAAGTAGAACAGCAGGTCACGCTCCCCATTGAACGCGCCCTTAATGCGGTTCCGAACGTCATCAGCCGCCGTTCAAAAACCATTTTCGGACTTTCGGTCATTGAGTTAACATTTGAAGACGGTACCGACGACTACTTTGCGCGGCAAAGGGTTCTCGAAAAGCTGAATGATGCTGTTCTCCCCGACGGTGTCAGCCCATCGCTCGGCCCGCTGACCGGGCCGGTCGGAGAGATTTTTCGGTACGTTATCGAAGCCGACGAGGGTCACACGCCGATGGACCTGCGAACGCTGCAGGACTGGGTCGTTACACCGCGGCTTCTTCAGGTTCCGGGCGTGGCGGACGTCGTGAACTTCGGCGGATTGGTGAAGCAGTATCACGTCATTACATCGCCCGACAGACTGCAGCGCTACAATCTTTCCGTCCAAAACGTCATCGATGCGATTACGGCAAACAACCTCAACACCGGCGGCAATATTATCCAGCGCGGAGGGCAAGGGTTCGTTGTGCGGGGGATCGGCGCCATCCATACGATCGACGACATCAAGAATATCGTCGTCACATCGATCAACGGAGTTCCCGTGTTCATTCGCGACCTGGCGAGCGTGGAGGAGTTTCCTCTCCCGCCGGCCGGCATTCTTGGATATACGCTTCAGCCGAATGATTCGACGCGAATCGATGTAAACTCGAGCATTCAAGGACTGATTGCCATGCGGCGTGGGGAAAATCCATCCGACGTCGTCGAGGCGCTGAAGGAACGAGTCAACGAAATTAATGAGAACGACTTGCCGGCGGGAGTCCGTCTTCACATCACCTACGACCGGAGCGAGCTCGTCAATTACACGATCGATACGGTCTCCCGCACTCTGTTCGAAGGCTTTTCGATTGTCATTATTGTTTTGATATTTTTCATCGGCAGCGTTCGCGCAGCTCTCGTGGTCGCGACAACGATTCCGGTATCGATGCTCTTCGCTTTCAGCATGATGAAACTCACGGGCATTCCGGCCAACCTTCTCTCCCTCGGCGCGGTTGATTTCGGCATCATCGTCGACGGGGCGGTCGTCATGGTGGAAAACATTATGCGGCGGTATCGCGATGCAACGCCGGAGGAACGGAAGCAAGGAATTATTCGTTTTACGTTATCGTCGGCACAAGAGGTAGGACGGGAGATTTTTTTCTCGATCACCATCATTATTCTTGCCTATTTGCCGATTTTTTCCTTCCAGCGGGTTGAAGGAAAACTCTTCTCGCCGATGGCCTATACGCTTGCGTACGCCATCACCGGCTCCATGCTTCTCGCACTCACGGCAATTCCGGTGTTGATGACGATGATCTATCGCAAGCATTTTGAATCGGAAAATCCGGGAAGTATCGAGTGGCATAATCCGGTCTACGAATGGATCGAGCGGAAATATAAAAAAATTATCGATGTGCTGACGCAGTATGCTGTTGCGACGACGATCGTGTCTGCCGTTATCGTCGTTATGGTGATTGTCCTTGGCGCGAAAAAGATCGGAACGGAATTTCTTCCCGAGCTTGATGAAGGATCGCTGAACATTCGCTGTTTTTTCCCCGTCGGTATTTCGCTAAAAGAATCATCAAACTATTGTCCGGTCATCCGGAATGTCATCAGCCGGCATAAGCAGGTAAATGTGGTTCTTACGCAGTTGGGAAGGAACGACGACGGGACCGACCCCTACGGACCAAACCGGCTCGAGATTTTTGTCGGCCTGCGGGATTACTCAACATGGAGCAAGCAAATCTCAAAAGAAGAATTGCTCAGGCAGATCAAGGACGAGCTTGAGGATGCGGTGCCGGGGGCTCAATTTTCATTCTCGCAGCCGATCCTCGACAATGTGACGGAAGCCGTCACGGGGAGTGTTGCCGATCTTGCAATCCTTATCAACGGCGATGATTTGAAATTGATGCGCTCGAAAGCTGATTCAATACTTGCGATCATTAAAACGATTCCCGGCGCAAGCGAAAGCGGCATCGAGCAAGAGGGCGATCAGGCTCAATTGACAGTCGATATCGATCGGACCGCTGTTGCACGCTACGGGATCAATGTGAGCGATGTGCAAAGAATGATAGAAGCGGCGATCGGGGGAAAAACTGTCGGCAAGCTCTACGAAGGAGAAAAAAGGTTCGATATCGTTGTCCGCTATACTTCCGAATATCGCGCATCGATAGAATCGGTCCGCGACATGCTCGTCCCTTCCCCTTCGGGAGGCCGCATTCCCATTTCGCAGCTTGCGACGATCAAACTTATTGACGGACCGACAATTATCCAGCGCGAAGACGGACTGCGCCAAATTTCGGTCCGCACAAATATCCGGGGACGCGACCAGGGAAGCTTTGTGGCGGAGGCGCAAGCGAAAGTCGCCGGGGCGATCACGCTTCCAAAGGGATATTCGATGTCGTGGGGCGGTCAGTTTGAAAATCTCTCCCGGGCAGGGAAACGGCTTGCCGTTGTTATCCCCCTCACCATCGGCATTATTTTTCTCCTTCTTTTCACGATGTACCGGAATGTCTGGCATGTGGGCGTGGCAATGGCGAGCATCCCTTTTGCGCTGATCGGCGGAATTTGTGCGCTGCTGATCCGTGGCTACCCCTTCAATGTTTCGGCAGGAGTCGGCTTCATTTCTCTCTTCGGCGTTTCAATCATTGCCGGCGTTCTCTTTGTCTCGCGGGCGAATCGCCTGATGGATGATCTCGACCTTAATATTCTCGAGGCCGTCAAGCGTGCCGCCGCAATCCAACTACGCCCGAATTTGATGACGATGCTCCTTGCACTGCTCGGACTTATACCGGCAGCCAGGGCCACCGGCATCGGCTCCGACGTGCAGCGACCTCTCGCGACGGTTATCGTCGGCGGTTTGTCATCCGCTCTTATCATGACGCCGTTGGTGCTGCCAGCGATTTACCTTGTATTTGTGCGACGCAAGAACAACAAAAACCAACCCCCATCAACCGAACAATGAGGCCGCTATGCTCGAAGTAACAATCTTCCTTGACGAAGACGATATGGTCAAAGATGAATCGTTGTACCAGTATATCATGAAATACCTTCTTCATCATCATATCAAGGGGGCGTCGGTTTTTGCGGCGATGGGGGGCTACGGCGTGAAACGTCATCTCCATTACCCGCGCAAGATCGGTGCATCCGGTGAGGGGCCCATCATGATTCTCTTCATCGATGAGGAAGAAAAGATCAAAGAGGTCCTTCCACATTTGAAAGAGGTCGTTGCGGAAGGGCTTATTGTGGTGAAGAAGGTTGAACGGGCGTGAAGCAGACTCTTCAATTGACAATCAACAATGATCAATCAACAGGCACAGATCAAAGGATAGTTGTTCATTGTTGATTGTTGATTGAATATTGCCCTCAAATTCGGAATGCAACTTTAAAGACAACGTTTCGCGGCTCTTCCCAGCTTGCTCCGGTCGTATAAGCACCTTTGATAAGATGAATGTGGTTCAATATGTTGGTGATATAGATTGACGGCTCGTAAGTGCTCCCTCCCTTAAGACGAAAAGTGTGCCCTGCACTAAGATTAAATATCCAGTACGGAGTTGTGTGGGCCGCTTGATTGAAATCGAATAATCCTGTTTTGTAGATGGAAACGTCTTCCGGGTGGCCGTTAGAAAGTCCTGATCCGTACGTTGCCTCTGGATTAACGTACCAATCCTGGGTCTGGTAGTTGAGATCAGCGACAATCGAAAGCCTTTGATCATGATCAAGGTCGGTCGCCGCTCCGTCGCTGCTTGGGGGCAAGAAACCTCCGGTCAGCGGACCCGATCCGACGGCATGAATAATTGAAGAGTTCAGATGGCCCGAGAATGGAGTTGTCGGATCGCTATAGGAAAGTGAACACTCGATTCCGGTTGTCTTTACAGTAGCAATATTGAACGGTGTCTTGATTGCAGTGTTACCGATTTGCGCATCATCCGTGAATGGACTGGCATCCTTGAAAAAGGCCGCCATCTTTAACCGCAGATTAGATGGAAAACTGCGGGTGTAGACGGCTTCGTAGTAGGAGTCGCGCTCTGGATATGTGGGTGTTACTGAGTTGCTCGCATATTGAGCTATCGATCTCAGTGCTTCAATATTCGTAGGCATGAAGAGCCTGCCGTAATACAAGTACGCTGAACTATTTTCATCGATGAGAAAATTCCACCGGATGCGCGGGCTGACCTGTCGCTCGAGTGGGACATCCGGAGCGATATGCTGGTCATAACGCGCACCCAGATCAAACGATGTCCAGTCGAGAGGACGCCATTCCGTTTCTGCAAATACTCCAAAATCCGAACCTGCAAAGTCGGTAAGGATCGATGGTCCAGAGTTTTGCAAAGAATCCCGTGACGTAAAATTCTCGTCCCCTCCGGTGACGCTGATGTTGAATCCAACCTTATACATATACTGCGCCGCAAGCCTTTGGTCAAACGTCGAACGGATGCCGAGTGTCGTGAAACTCCTGTCTTCGAAAAGATTATAGTATGTGGTATCTCCGGCAAACTGAAAGTTTGGCGGATCAATATCACCGGGGGTGTAGATCAAGCCTCCTTCGCGGACGTACCCTCCGATGAAAAAGTTTTCCTCTCGATCACTTTCTGCATTCATTGCGCGAAAATAAGAAATGGATTGCAGCGAATTTGTCGTTGCCTGCATATCGGAAGTGATTTGTACGGTGGGATCGAAAGGAATTTGGGTGGAGGTTCGTCCAAAACTGAGATTTGCCGTTATATAATCGATGTCGCTCATGATATAATCGAACTTGCCATAAAGGAAATAATCAAACCCATGGTCGTGGAATAGATTTGGCACCGGTGTGTCTATGCGGCGATCTGTTTCCTGCCGCGATCCGGAAACGTAATACCCCAGTTTGCCCAGGTGATCGCTCATCGACAAAGCCTCTCCGTCTGAATTAAGCGCCCTGAAAGGGCCAACACGTCCTCCGAGTGTATCACTCGAGGCGGCGGATGACGGGCCGGATGCGACTGCACTTCCAGGAGAGAAGGGTTTAGTTCCGTTGAAAACAAGGTAACTCCCGACGTACGTCGAAGCGTCGAGATGAAATGTTCCTGTCGGGACACGGTTGTTCAGATCGATGACGGCAGACATCTGCCCGCCGTACTCGGCAGGGAAGCCCCCTGTGATAAACGTTGCACGGTCAATGACTTTTGGATCGACGACTTCATTCAATCCCCCAAACACGCCGAGCGGAACCGGAATGCCATCGATATAATACGTAAATTCTCCGTGTGATCCTCGGATATGAACCTCGCTTGTCGGGGCCCGTGCTGCCCCCGTGAGGTTTTGCTGAATCATGTTCGTCATTTGAGCGGTGGGTGGAGGGTGATAGGTCTCAGATTCGAAGGTTTGATTGCCGGTCATCATATCGATATTCGAAACGCCAAGTTCACGCTGGCCGACCACTTCGACACCTTGAACTTGACCCTCCTGCGAGCGGAGATTAATTGTGTAGAGTGTGTGATCCCGATCTATCGGAATGGAATCTGTAAAAATTTCGTAACCGACAAACCAGGCGGTCAGCCTGTATAAGCCGGGTTGAATATTACGAAACAAAACTTGTCCTACCATGTTGGTTGGGTTCTGAGCAATCAATTTCCTTTCACGCTGCAAGACTACTCGCGCTAGACCAATAGGAATTTTTTCTTTTGCGTCATAGACTGTTACCCTGAAATCTGTGCCCTCGTTGCCTTCAAGGACGGAAGTTGTTTCCAATGACTGTGCAGGAGAAGAACTAAACATGCAAAGGCATAGAAATATTACGGAATGAATTCTTTGAGTTCGCATCTTTACGGTTTTTATTAGCGGTACAGCAAACGAGGCTCAACGCAATCAGCCTTTTTGAACATTATTCGAAGCCAATCAGTAGGCCCGCGCTTATTCCCAGAGACTGCGCGGATTTCTGAGCAAAGGTGGAGCTATAACCTGGCTCTACATACCAACCCACATTCGTGCTCGGCCAGAACATGAAGTCGAGAACGAATTCCATGTCATAAGACGCGATACGATCGTTCCCACCAAAGTTGTGAACCACCTCAGGTCCCAGGCCGAACATAAACTCCGCGTTGCGAGATAGTCGATATGGTTTCTTAAACAATAAGTCGAATCCAACTTCGGTGTGATCCAAAGCCTTGAGTGCAGTGACCCCGCTTTCCAACTCGAGCCAATTTTCTACCGGCGTAGCCTCAACCGCAAGCGTGCCGCCGAATTGAGATGAAGATTCATTTAGACTCCATTCTCCTGCCGATCCAATCTCGAGAACAAAAGAATGATCTTTGTCGGCATCCTCCTGAGCGAGGACACAGCGCGTTGAGAAATGCAGAACGCCAAGGGCAAGAATTATCCATAACCTTAGTTTACATTTCAAAGGTCTTTGCACAATCGCTTGATTTGGGCTGGGTAAGTTAATCGTGTCGCTAGCACATAAATTGATAGCGAGCGCCGCGCTACGGCAATAGCGCGCGTATGGTAAAGGTTTATTTATTACTTCGCTTTTAAAAGAAGCACCGGCACACTGACTCCGTGCCGGACCTTTGTCACCGTTGTCCCAAGAAAAAGGTCAGCCATTAAACGGTGGCCGTGTGTGCTCATCGCTAAGAGATCGCATCCCCTTTTTTGAATCCATTTGACGATTTCTTCTGCAGGTTCGCCGTACGCCAGCTCCGCTTCTGCCGGAACACCGTCTGAGCGGAATTCAGATGTCACTTTCTCAAGATACTCCCTGTCTTCAACGACTTCCGGGCTGACGGCATCAGAACCGAATGTCCTGGCAGCCCAGCCGTCGGCAACGTGCAACAGCACGACCCGGCTTTGCATAAATCGAGCGAGTTGCTTGATATGCTCGATGATTGTCCTGTCTGTCGGAGTGCCGTCTAAGGTTACGAGAATCGTTTTATACATACGCGTTTCCTCTTTGCGTGCAAAAGTTTATCCGCCAACGATGACGTGCCATGCCGCAACAAGCGAATCTGGAAGAGCATAAATATCCATAATTGTGATCAGAATAGCACTCCCCCAGCCAGTGATCATCAAAAACCAGCCGTTCTTCCACTTTCCCATCCGTTTGCGGGAACTCGTGAGATGAAGGAGAGGGAACATCGAGAACGGAAGCTGTATCGCCAATACCACCTGGCTCAGGGTCAGCAAGTCGGTGACGCTGCTGTTGCCGCGAAGGCCGATGATGAAAATTGCCGGCAGGATAGCAAGCGTGCGGGTGATGAGACGCCGTATCCACGGCTTGATCCTCCAATGCATGAAACCTTCCATGACGACTTGTCCGGCGAGAGTACCGGTAATAGTGCTGCTTTGGCCGCTTGCCAGAAGAGCTACCGCAAACAATGTACTCGCAACCACGGTCCCCAACAAGGGTGCAAGTGTTAGGTACGCCACCCGAATCCAATCGCTTTCCGCCGCTAATTTTACTATTTGACCTCCGGCAACCGCTACGCTATCTTTGCCGTAGAAAACTATCGCAGCAAGCACAAGAATGGCTGCGTTGACAAAAAAGGCGATGGCTAATGCAATGACGGAATCGATGGTATTAAACTTAACAGCCTGTCGTATGGACGCTTGATCCTTCTGCAGTTTGCGGCTTTGCACGAGCGCCGAATGGAGATACAAATTGTGCGGCATCACCGTCGCGCCAATAATACCGATTGCAACGTAGATCATTCCGACTTGCCGAAAGTTTGGAGACACAAGAGCAAACCCCATTTCAGCAAAGCTCGGTTGCGTTTGCGAGAAGATGAAAATCTCGATGAAGTAACAAACACCCATTGTTGCAACCAAGAGCAAGACAATGGCTTCAATCGTGCGCATGCCGAAGTGCTGTAGACCAAGAAGAAGCAGAACGTCGAGCCCTGTGATGATGACCGCCCATAACAGAGGAATATGAAACATCAGATTGAGTGCAACTGCACTGCCGAGCACCTCTGCCAGATCGCACGCTCCGATTGCAATCTCGGAAAACAGCCAGTTAGGCCAGCGGGTCCAGCGCGGATACCAGTCGCGAAGGCATTGAGCGAGATCTTTTCCGGTCACCACACCGAGGCGGGCGGCAATGATCTGCAAAAATATTGCCATCAAACTGGCCATCCCGACCACCCATAATAGCCCGTATTTAAACTGAGCACCTCCCTGTAAATCAGTCCCCCAATTACCGGGGTCCATGTAGCCCACACTGACGAGGACTGCCGGCCCGACAAATGCCCGCCAGCTTTTCCAGAAACCCGCTTCTTGCTTTGGCACCTCCACCGTGCCGTGGACTCCTTCCAGCGAGGGGTGACCGATGTCCGGTGCCTTTTCTGAATCTTTTAGCGTTAACTCTTTAGGATCGTTCGTCAAGTTGAAATTAGTTTTGTCCGTGCCCATTTTTTCCCTTTGTTTCGGTCAACCCTCGACAAAAATATTTTGCGCTAACATCGAACTTATAACCGTTTCTTTCGTCCCGATTTTAACGACCATTGAATCATCGAATTTATTTTTTTGCTTTACGAGAATACGTTTATTCAGAGAGAGTCCGATGGAGGATGCGTATTGCAGCAATTCAGGGTTCGCGTCATTGACGCGCAAAACGCGCACGGTGGCCCCCTCTTCCGTTTCGCCCAGCGGCTGCAGATCCATTTTCTTTATCGTTCCATCTTTTTGGGGAATCGGATCGCCGTGGGGATCGACCTTCGGGTAACCGAGGACTTCGTCGATCTTCTCCTCCATCCTTTCCGACATGATATGCTCGAACTCTTCCGCTTCTTCGTGAATTTTGTCCCACGAAAAATGGAGGACTTCCACGAGGAACATTTCCCACAACCGGTGCTTCCGGATGATCTTGAGCGCGGAACGCTTTCCTTTTTCCGTCACTTCAACTCCTTTGTACGGCACGTGACGGAGAAACCCTTTTTTAGAAAGCTTCTTTACCATGTCAGTAACGGATGCGGGAGAAATTTTGAGCTTTGCCGCAAGCAGGGTGGTGGTGACTGTTTTCTCGCTTGCTTCGAGTTCATAGATATTCTTCAAATAATTTTCGACGCTGATACTCGGCATACTTCCAGCATAATAAATTTAGGTAAGCCTAAAATAATATTTAGAACGGCAAAAGTCAAGTAGCAGGAGGGTAAAAGAATCTGCTTCGTGATATGCCACTGAGGAACTGCCCCAACATCATGTTTTCTTTTGTATATTGCGGTATGGACACCGGTGCCTTTCAGCTTCCTCTTGATTCGTCGACCGTTCACTATTCCGTCCTTGGAAGCGGGGAGCCGCTTATTCTCTGCCCAGTAACTTGGGGAATCGACGGCCACCGGTGGACAATGTTGGAAGAACTTGCCCGCCATTTCACTCTTATCCGGCTTGACCCGCGGGGAACGGGGAAATCGGGAAGAGTAAAGGAAAAGAGCGAATATGGGATTCCAGCTCTTGTGAGCGACATAGAAAAGTTGCGCGAACATCTCGGGATCGAAAAATGGAATATCATGGGGCAATCGGCGGCGGGATGGACGGCGCTGGAATATACGCTTGCCTATCAACAGCATGTCGAGAATCTCGTGATCATCTGTTCCTCGCCGACGGGGCAATATCTATAAAGGAACGTTCCGGGATCCCTCCAACCCGCTCTATCCCCGCTACGAACGCCTTTCGCAAGAAATCCGGTCACTGCCGCAGGAAGAACGGGTTAAGAAGTTTAACCGGACGATCTATCAATACGATGCCCAGACAGAGGAGGCGCGAACAACGATCGATACGATTTTTGCGAACGCGGAATTCGATCCGAGGCGAAATCAATACTTTGTCATGAGCGAATTGCAGAGGTATGATGTAAGGAGCCGTTTGAGCGAGATTTCCGTTCCAACGCTCATCATCGGCGGAAGGCACGACGTCCATGTTTCGCCGTCGTGGTCAGAAATGATGGCGGAAAAAATTCCCGGCGCTCAACTAACAATGATGGAACAGAGCGGACATTTTCCCTGGCTCGACGAACCCAAAAAATTTTTCGATGTGATGGGAAGTTTTCTTTTGTCTCCCCCATAAAGCGAAATACCCAAATTAGCGCTTTCCCGTTTTCTTCTTTCTTCTTAAAAATTTCGTCCGACAACCCGGTGTTTACCTTATAGTCAGAATAGATAATGGTGGCGGTACCCTTACGCGGGGGCCGTTGTGGGCCGTACATTTTTTCTGCAGATGAATCGGCGGGCTGCTGGGTGTCCATGCGGGCTTCAATTCTCGAGGGGAGCGTATACTTACCATCGACGACTTCATACTCAAGGTTAACGGTAACCTTTCTTACGTCCGACGGTGTGGATTCGAAATGGGTTACCACCCAGCGCGCCCCGTCAACCCAGATATAACTTTCGCGGACCGGCTTTCCCTTTTCAGGCTTCGAGAGCAGCCGTAGTTTGTACACGGTCACGCCGTCTCTTTGCCGGGTCTCCACTACCGTTGCATCGAACTTGTCGATAAGCTGCGCCGGATTCAAACTGGTCACCTCGCGCGGAACCATCGCGAAATTCTTTGCTTCGATGTGGGTTTTATCCGGTTGTTTAAAGTAGATCGTCACGAGCATCTCGGGGATTTGCATCCGCTCCATATCGACTGTGACCTTTAATGTCGCCGTATAATCTTTCACTAAATCAAATTGCCCCTTCATTTTTTGAAGGATCTCGGCCGCAGTGATCGACTGCGAACATGCGGAGTGAAATCCAACGGCCAAGAACGCAAGAGATAAAATGAAATTTCTTTTCATCGTGCGCCTATCGATATTCGAGGGAAAATTATGGAATGTTGTTTTTTGCTTCATGTCTTCCGACAACGGCGTTATAGACCGCCATCAAAACAGTTGCAGCAACTCCAATAGCAAAAAGCGAATACCAAACGACGCCGGGATTTGACGCTCCCCGCGCAAACGTCGCATAGAGCCATCCGCCGAAAGGCCCTCCGACAAACCAGGCAATGGCGACGGGAAGAAACGCATATCCCTGGAATAATCCCTGCTGGCCTTCCGGTGCAAGGTCGGAGATATATTCGTAATACCGAGGAGCTTGCGTCATTTCTCCGATCGAGAAAACAGCGAGTCCCGCAATGATTGTCCAGATTGTCGGATGAACCGCAATCACGAGCCAGCAAACGCTCGACACTGCGAAGCCTGCAACAATTGCCGTTCGTGTCGGAAGATGTTTGGTGAGACGGTTGACGATAAGCTGGAGCGCAATGATTCCCCAGGCATCGGAAGATTGGATAATTTCAAACGGCGCATCTTTTGAGATATAATCGCTTACGTAAAACGGGACAATGATAAATATCTGCCAGAACATAATCCAGAAAAGCGAGAAAATAAGAAGGAAGATCATGAACTTCGCGTTGCCCAGCACAAGAATAAGATTTTTAAACTTTGTCCCCAAAGTTTCCACAACGATGACTCCCTCTTTCTTCACTTCTTTGTACAGCGTGATATTCACAAAGAACATCAGCAGGCAGCTTATGGCTGAAACGATGTACACATACTGAATTCCATACGTGCTTCTCACACTGAAGGCAATAGCCGGCCCGATCGCCGCACCGACATTGACCAGCCAATAATAGACCGCATAGCCGAGCGACTTTGTCTCCGGTTTCGAAGTGAGGGCAACCGTTCCCAGCACAGACGGCTTGACGAACGATCCGCCAAGAGCAGTGAGAATAAGAATGGGAACGAGCACCCAAAATAAGGGCAACCCGCTGTATATTCCGCGAAACGACTCCATTCCTGTGGAACCGATGAGGAAATAACCGGCAGCGAGAACAATAAACGCAAAAGAAAACGCCCGCCGAAATCCGAATTTGTCCGCAATCGTTCCGGCAAATATCGGCAGCAAATAAATCAAACCGCCGAACACCGATGAAAGCTGTCCGACTTGAAACTCCGAAAAATGAAGATGGTCGCGCAAGAAAATGCTCAGTACCTGTCGCCTGCCCGTAATAGGCAAGGCGCTCGAACAATTCCATTCCGTTAGCCACCCAAAACGTTGGGTGAAAACCATTCTTGATCTCCGTGAGGCTCTGGCGAATCTTCATGAACATTTCCGTGCAGCGTTTAAAAAAATCTTCAATTTTATGAAAGAATATCTTTGCGTCGAAAAACGAAAAGCGTTATCAGCCAAAATCCGGCACAGTGGGCGGCGAGAACACTGCTTGATGTGGCGATCGCCCCCCAGTCGATGGGATTCTTAAACGCCTGCTGCCACACATTTTGGTATGTCGTGAAGAGATACGGTTTGACCGGCTCGACCGATTCGACCGGCAAATTCGAAATGACAAGCAAGGCGACCATGACCGCCATGGTTGCGATGATAGGCCCGATTGCGTTTTCCACAAAAGATGAGAACAAAAAGGCAAGCGACGCAACAACCCACATCGACAAAATCCCAAGGCCGTAGGCAAGGGCAAAACGCGGCCACATTTGCGACTCCGGTAAAATCGTGAGCATATCGCGGTCGATAGCGAGCAAATCACCGCTGCCGAAAATCAACAAACCGAGCCCCACGCTAAGAATGGCAATTGAGACGACAAGCGATGCCGCATAGATCAGCGTGGTAATATATTTCGAATTGAGAACGCGACTCCTTGAAACCGGCCGTATCAACGTCAATCGAAATGTGCCGGCCGTGGCCTCGCCGGCAAGCTGGTCGCCTGCTACAAGGCTTATGAGAAAGGGAACATGCACCCACAAACTGTTCATAATCAGCTGCGCAATGACCCACCCGTTAAAAAGATTCCCGGTAATGAAAAAATCATTTTGCAGCGACCGCATCTGGTACTGGATGAATCGTCCTCCCTCAACTTTCATCGCCCACATCACCAACGGGATGATGACAAGCACGGCGATGAAGCCGATGTAGGTCCGCCATTTTGCGTACGTCTTAAACAGCTCGTAATAAATGAGGTTGAACATGGGTTTCCTGCCAGGCCGTACTCTTTAGTTTTCTTCTGTAACTGAAAGAAAATATTTTTCCAGCGAGCGCTGCTGCTGCACGGAAAACACTTTGCACTTTGCAGCAACAAGTTTCGAGACAACGGACGGAATGTCTTTGGTCTCGACCGTTGCAATGATTCCGGACGGATCTTCGGCTGCAGAGTGCACTTCTTTTATTTTCTTCAGCACGCCGAAAGCTTTTGTTCGGGGCTCTACCGTAAATAAAATTTTATTTGCGCTTGCCCGGAGAAGCTCATCAACGCTCCCTTGGACGACGAGTTTTCCCTTGTTGATAATCGCCATACGGGTAGCAACTTGTTCGACTTCATTCAACAAATGAGATGAAAGGAACACCGTCATTCCATGGTCTTTGGAAAGCCGGGTAATCAATTCGCGCACTTCTTTCATGCCCTGCGGATCGAGCCCATTCGTCGGTTCATCGAGCACGATTAACTCCGGATCACAGAGGAGCGCCTGCGCAATGCCAAGACGCTGCTTCATGCCGTGAGAAAATGTTTTCACGCGATCGTCCGACCGTTCTTCAAGACCGACCAGCGCCAGCGAGTCCAGAATTTTCTTTTTCCGGGGAGCTTTCCCAAGTGTCAGAGATCCGGCAATTTCCATATTGCGGTACGCAGTGAGGTATAGATAGAAGTCGGGCTTTTCAACGATGCCGGCGACTTTTGCAAGCGCTTGTTCCCTCTCTGTCTCAAGCCGGTAGCCGAGCAATTCTACAGAACCGGTTGTGGGCTGAATGAGCGAGAAGATCATCCGGATCGTTGTGCTCTTTCCTGCGCCGTTCGGGCCTAAAAATCCGAACACATCGCCGCGGTGAATTTCGAGGTTCACGTCTTCTGCGGCCCAGCGATGCTTGTAGCGCTTGCCGAGGTTGGTTGTTTTGAGAATTATTTCTTCAGACATAAGAGACAATGAGCAATGAACAATGAGCAATGAACAATGATCAATGAACAATCAACAATGAGCAAAAAGACAACGATATTATCTTGTTTGAAAACGAAGGAACAAAAATGAATTTCACTTACTGTTCATTGTTGATCGTTGATTGATAAATCATTCGTAGTGTTTCAGCTGCGGCCACAATTCTTTCAACGGCATTTTCAAATTTCGGCAGACGTAAATCGCAAGATTGTTTTCGTACGGCATTGCGTGTTCAGTCCTCACGGTATCGGCGATGGTAACATTCTCAAATCTATCCGTCTTGCCTTTCAAATTCCCGCCGAGAATAATCACGAGCTCCCCGGTGTAATCCCTCGGTCCCCAGAGCCAATAGTTATTGTGCGGGCCGATCGATTTCGGCAGACCGTATTTTTTTGAATAGAAATCGATCGCACCGCATCTGCCGTAATTATCCCCGAAAAGTGCACACTTCGCCTGATCCTCGGGCGATAGTGAATGGAATACTTTTGCAATTGCCGCTGCCTTATCTTCCCAGCCGAACATATCGGCATAGAACTGGGGAAGGCTGCCCAATTGCTTCCCCTCGGCAGTCGAGGGTTTAACGCCCAGGGCATCGGCATAACGGATGTACGACTCGACGGGTAAAAGAGGAATCGTCAACGGCGCAAGAAGTATACCGGACGCAACGATGACTCCGTATACCGGCCGTACCCATCGTGCAATCCCTGACGACGTCCATCGTTCGACGGCAACACCTCCTCCGGCAAACAGTATCGAATAAGCCGGAGACAAATATTCCGGCTTGCTGTGGCCGTTCACGAGCAGAACGACCAATGCCGTAAGATAGACAAAACCTAAAATTCTGAAACGCCGTTCTTCCTTCGAAAAGAAAAGCCAGAAGAGGCCCGAAAGCCACAACGGCAGCGTGACCGGATTCTGCACGAGTACCTGGCCTATGAGAAATATTTTCGGCGTGAGGGAAGAATATTTTTCACCCGATGCGTTGCGTATGAACTCAAGATGAGCAAGGCCGTGAGTCGCATTCCAGATGATGAATGGAAGGAACAGCGCAAAAGCGATCACACCCGCGATATACGGATATTCGGTTTTCAGCCATCGCCGTTCCGGCGTTGCAATGACGCTGACAAAAATTCCGAATCCGAGCCACAGGAAGCTGATCTTGTTGAGCAGACCAAGTCCAAGAAGTAATCCCAAATGCAGCCAGTATTTTTTGTCACCGGTTTTTACAAGAAGAATGAGAACGTACGCCGACCAGGCCCAGAGCAACACGTCGAATGTGTTCATCGAAAAAAAACCATCCATGGCGAGAAAAATGAGTGAAACGACGGCAGCGAGTGAAGCGAGTCCCTGAGCGAACCTGCCTCCGCCAAGTTCACGCGCCATGAGGCCGGTAAGAAATACCGTGGCCGCGCCGGCTATGGCTGGAAGAAAGCGAATAGCAAAAATCGAATCGCCAAAAACCATTCTGTTCAATGCGAAGATAAATATAGAAAGAGGAGGCTGGTCGACGTACCCTGCACTGAGATGTTCGCTGCAGGCGGCGTAATACAATTCATCGCGAAATATCCCATATCCGGCAAACGCATTCGTGTAGAAATGGAGCAGCAGCTTTGCCAGGGCGAACATGAGAAGAAACAGCGTCCCGCCCGCAACGATGTCCTTTCGACCGGTAAGTGTCTCTCGGGAAAATAGTGGAGATTGCATCCAACTATGGTGTGCCGTCATTTTTGCTCTTTCATATACGCCGTAAACCGGGCTGCAAAATCCGACTTCGGAGCGAAATTGTTTTCTTTCGTCTTGAGGAAGATTTCTTTCGACGCCGCAATGTTCCAGTAAACAATGGTGCTGTCCTTTCCAGGAATGACCGTGCCGTTCGTCGCAACAACGCTTTGATCCCCTTTGATAACAAATTTGAGCGTGTCATGCTGGAATTCGTGTTTGAAAACATCGCCGAGGTCGGAAAATATTGCGTGTTCTTTCCAAATAAGAACGCTGTCTTCAATCGCAAGGCTTCGATCCTTGACATACAGTCCGTCGTGCATCCGCTCGAGAAGATAGTCGTCCCCTTTCCAGGATCGTATTGCCTCGTCAAAATCTTTTGCCTGTTTGGTCTGGTCGGACTCGTCCGATTGAACATTACGCATAACAGAGATAATTGTTCCGCTCTTTCCATCTTCATTCATCGTTATCTTGTATTCGGTTGTTTCACTGGCAAGGCAGCCAAGGCCGGCAAAAGCAAGGGAAAAGAAAAAGAGGAGAGAACAGCTCTTCGTAACCGTGGTCGATCGTTTCATGATGACTCTCCTTACTATTGTGGATCGAAGCAAGAATTCTTCGCGCCAGCATAAGAGCAATCGTTGTGTTCAAAAGTTTAGCGATTCCTGGTGAGAGAAGCAAGGGAAGGGAGATGCGAACATTCCCTCTCCTGCAATCTCGTTCCCAACGTCTCGTTGGGAACGAATACCGTCCTTTATTAACCAGAGCTGTGCTCAAGGTACGTTCCCAAACAACCTGTCCCGCAACAGCGGGAGAGTTTGGGAACGAGAAGACATTCCCTTCCCTGAAAGGATAGGGTCGGGTGGGGTCTCTTATCTTATTCCCCGCTTTTTTTTCTCGATGATAACCTGCGCGTCCACCGAGGCGGCACAGAGCGGACAGATGAACCGCTTTGTTGTCTCGTTAAAATCGGGTTCGTGAGTTTGGCGGCAGTTGGGGCATTTTATCATCAGCGGCGCTTCTTCCCGGGGCTTGGGCATACGTTAGTCTTTCAGCAAATTCGTTATCAAAGCAATCATCAGCTCTTTTTCTCTCGGCTTGCCCTCGGCAATAAGCAGTGTAAGAGCAGTCAAAGCGGTGTCGCTAATTTTTATCGCGCTGTTATTTTTATACAATGCCTTGTTCCTTCTCAAAAACTCGAGAAAAAGAAATGCACCGCTTCTTTTATTGCCGTCTACAAACGGGTGGTCTTTAATCGTAAAATACAGGAGATGCGCCGCTTTTTCCTCAATGCTGGGATACAACTCCCGGCCGCCGAAAGTTTGATCCACCGCGCCAAGTAGTTGTTCAAGACCGTGATCTTGTTCTGCGGCGAACAGGTCGCTCGTTTCTCCTTTGCGCAACAATTCTTTTCTCATTTCACCAAGTTTCGCGCGGACGTCCTCAAGCGTGAGAGAAACAGATTTTTTAGACGACGTCCACTTCTCTAATTTTCCTGAATCGTATGCTTCTAGTGTTGTCCACGTATCGGCATACTGCTTAATGATCGTCAGCAACCCTTGCGCTTCATCGGACGAAAGCTTTTTATCGCGGACGCTGGTGATACGCGCAATGGTCCTTTGGAGTTCGGCAATACTTGCTGCTGTCCGGGCAAGCCCTTTTTTGTTGACGGTATACCCTTTGATGAGATGGTCCCGGAGGACATTTGTTGCCCAGATACGGAACTGAGTTCCGCGTTTCGATTTTACGCGATACCCTACGGAAATAATCACATCAAGGTTATAGTGCTGCGTTTTATATGTTTTTCCGTCTGCCGCAGTATGTAAGAAATCCTTACATACTGATTTTTTTTGTAACTCTTTTTCCTTGAAAATATTGCCGATATGCTGCGTAATTGCCACGCGATCTCTGTCAAATAACGCCGCCATTTGCGCCTGATTCAGCCAAACGGTCCCGTTTTCTAAGCGGACATCAATTGCTTCCCGCCCGCTTTCTGTTTTGTAAATGATTACTTCGCCTCTATTTTCGAGCTGATTTTTCATAGAGCTATGGGGAAAAATTTTCTTTGCCGAAAACTGTAATGCAGGGTGTTGTATTTTTTTCAACAAATAATCGACTATTATCGAAGATGACGATCTTCGACAGGGAAAAAATGTTATTCTGCGCTTGATGCGAGATCACTTCAACCGCATCGTCTCTTTGATCGGCAAATCCCGCGATGATGTGCCGACAAGAATTTCGTACATTCCTTTCGAGGTCGCCCATTGGTGGTCGACATCATTGTAGTACGCAAATGAAGCAGTGTTAAGATGCAGTTCGACGTTCTTTTTTTCTTTCGGCTGTAAAAAGACTTTTGTGTAGGCTTTCAATTCCTTTGTCGGACGGAGAACTTTCGCGCTGTCGTCATGAACGTACACCTGGACGACTTCTGCGCCGGCAACATCTCCCGTATTCTCCACGCTGACGGTCACGGTGTATCCATTATCCGCACTGTTCGAGAGCGGCGTTATCTTTGCATCGGTAATCGAAAAATTCGTGTACGATAATCCGTAACCGAACGGATACCGGACTGCGATGTTCTTCGTATCGAAATGCCGGTAGCCGACAAGGATGCCATCGCTGTATTCCGTCTCACCATTCGCTCCCGGATATGAACCGTACGCTGAACAATCTTCCCATCTCTTCGGCATGGTGACGGGGAGCTTCCCCGATGGATTGATCGTTCCCGAAAGAACCTCGGCAATGGCCTGAGCACCTTCCTGGCCGGGATACCACGCTTCCACAAGTGCGTGAACGTTGTCGATCCAATTCTCCATCACGATCTGCGCACCTGCCTCGAGAACGACGACCGTATGAGGATTTGCCTTTGCTACCGCATTGATCAGATTCACCTGCGCTGCCGGCAGGTCTATCGACGGGCGGTCGAATCCTTCCGATTCCAGTAGCTGCGAATCACCGACAAATAACAACACGGCATCGCTTTTTTGGGCGAGAGCAACCACACCGGGCATTTTATCCTCGCTTGGTTTCGTCATCCCGAGACGCGCAACGGCCCCTCCCTGGTTTTGATAATACTCCATTTTTATATCGTATGATTTTCCTGCCTCCATCATATAGTTTACGCTTCGTGCTTCTTCCCCATGGTCGTTCCAATTATCGATCAGCAGGCGGTTGTTAATATAGAATCGAACGCCGTCGTCCGTTGAAACGGAAAATTCGAATGTGCCGGACTCGGTCGCATGGATACTTCCCGTCCACCGGACAGAGAAACTGTCGGCACCGATCCCCGGGGCAGGGCTTCTCTCACCCCAATCAAAATTTACCGTCGTATCAATCCGGCGCACGACAGGGTCGCCGTGTAATTCCTCGTTGGTAAAATACTCGCCGAGCAGGCCTCTCTTTCCCGGCTCGTTCGGCGGAGAAAGCAAGTCGGCGCTGATCGGTGTAATCGCTCCCGGCAATTCCACCCCGGCTGCATAGTTGAACGACACAGACTTTCCGTACATTCTCTTCAATGCTTCGAGCGGCGATTCAGCCGGGGCAGGGTTCACCATCGAACTTCCGCCGCCGCCGGTTCGCGCGACGGCTGCGTTCGGGCCGATCACCGCGACCGACTTTATCGACGACATATGGAGCGGAAGAAGATTGTTTTCATTTTTCAGCAAAATAATTCCTGCACGCGCGACATCCAGCGCAACCGAACGCTGGGGCGCACCGTCGGCTTGCGGCTTTTCAGCCGATGCCTGGTCGAAGAGCCCAAGACGAAACATGACACGAAGGATGCGTCGGATTTTGTCGTCGATCGTCGATTCGCTCACCGTTCCAGCTTTGATGAACGGAAGGAGTTTTTCTTTATTGAGAAACTCACCGGTGGGCATTTCAAGGTCGAGGCCGTTGTTAGCGGTGGCGAGGGTGCTGTGTACGGCCCCCCAATCCGACATGACAAGCCCTTGAAACTGCCATTCCTTTTTCAACACCTCCTGGAGAAGAAATGTGTTTTCACTGCAGAAAGAACCGTTCAATTTGTTGTACGCCGACATGATTGCCATAGCTCCCCCCTCTTGAGCCGCGGCTTTGAATGCGGGGAGATATATTTCATACAGTGCGCGCTCGCCAACTTTGTTATTGATTGTGCCGCGCTCCCATTCCTGGTTGTTCGTTGCGTAATGTTTTACAGTGGCGGCAACATTCCCGCCCTGGACTCCACGGATGTACAAAACGGCAGTACCAGACGTCAGATATGGATCCTCGCCGTAGCTTTCAAAATTTCTTCCTCCTTGCGGAACCCGGTTGATGTTAATGCACGGTCCGAGAATAACATTGCGACCTTTGGCTTTTACCTCCTGCGAAATTGCCCATCCGTATCTCCCCGCCAGCGTTGTATCCCACGTCGATGCGAGCATAATTGCTGCAGGAAACGCCGTTGATGTTCCCCATCGAACTCCAACCGGACCGTCGGTCATTTTTAACTCTGGAATGCCGAGGCGCGCATTGGGCTTGGTTCCAAAGCCCGTTCCGCCTATCATGTCGATCTTCTCTTCAAGAGTCATTTTTGAAATCAAGTCATCAATCCTTTTTTCGACCGGAGTCTGCGGATCCTTGTATCCGCCACCAGCGGCGAAGGACAACTGAATCCCGAACGTGAGGATGAAGCAAAGTAAGAGAGAATGTTTCATGGAATTGATCCTTTGTCTATGTGAGAGAGAAATTATCCGATTCCCGAGCTACCTTGTTCCCAAGTTTCATTTAGGAATGCCTTTTGACCCCACCATTACCCTGGTAGGGGAGGGAATTAGTCCTCTTCTCCTCCCAGGGGGAGAGATAGAGAGGGGGTAAAAAAAATGTTTCATTTTTCGTCCCCGGTTCCTTTATCCCGATCCAAAACCTTTGGAATGATCAACGGCGGTTTATGCCGGGCTGAATCAGCGGCTCTTTTCCGTGACTCGCCGATTGCCGTAATCGCGCGCTCATAGGCATCGTCGTAGGGAACTCCTTTTGCCATCAGCTCCCGCTCGTACAATTCTGTCGCGATGGAGAACTCCGTTTCCTCGCACGAAATTTGTCCGTCGATCCAAATTTCGTTCGAAGGAATGAAATGACATGCGAGGTCGTTGTCGCTCAGCCCAAAATCGGGATAAATGTCCCGGCGCACCGCAGCACCGTCGACGATCCAGATGGAAATGTCTCCGCGGTTTCCAAGCGGAACGCGGTAGATGTTGTGAAGAGCTATCGAATCCGGGAGTTCCGCTATTTCTTTCACACCGTCGCAATCCGTCGGCGAAACGCGGGGAAGTTCTCGTTCGTGTGCATGCGACAGAGAATCGTCCGAGCGGCGCATGGCGCGCTCGAGCTCCAGTGCACGATTGTGCGCATCGTCGTACGAGATTCCTTGCCGGGCCATCAACGAGCGCTCGAGGGATTCATGGGCGACCGTGTATTCGAACTCCTGCGCAGCGATTGCATTATCAATCCATATCTCATTATGCGGGATGAACGGATACCGTTGAGGATTTCCCCCGTATAAAAAGGCCGGGTACAAATCACGCCGCACGACAGCGCCGTCGACGATCCACACATTGAAGCCTTCCTTCATCCCCAAATGAAGCCGGTATACCCCGCTGACGCGTTGAGCCGACGCATCACCGCCGAGGAGGAGGAAAAGAAGTAACGGTAGAATGTATTTGTTCATGGTATTGGGGAGGCGGTACGTTTAACTTGTAAGATATGGGCTCCGAGTTATATTTTACAGCTATCAAATCGTGAAATGTAACACGCGATACGCTTAACACATAAAATAAAACGCATAACTATGGACTCAGAACTTCTGGCTTACAACCGCATCTACTTCCACTGCACAACTCCCACTTTTACAAGGTCTTCTATATAACGAGCGATGAATTTGGTCCCGACCGGCGCGTACTCTGCACTTAAAGCATTCCGAATCTCCGAGACGGTCCTTTTTCCATCGATGAAATTTACAAGCTCGAACCGCTCATCTCCACCAAGCGTAAACTCCGGAGAACTATAATAGAGCGAGTCCTTCCCTTTCAATTTGCTTGCCGGAAGACCGAAATCAAGGGGACCTCTCGTTAAGCGGACGGGAATACGGTTGTCGAGATTTGCTACGCTTGCAAGCGTATTCTCCTTCGCGCCCCGCTGGAGAGCTGCCGCTTTAAGCTCTTTTGCGAGGTCATCCTTTTGCCGTTGAATTCCTTCGACCGCCGAAGAAACTTCGCTTGCGACATTTTTGCTCGCATTGAATGTCAACACCGATTGAAGCGTCTCGATTTCCCATCCCATCCGATGTTCCAAGACATTGACTGCTTCAGCCCATGCTACGGAAAGGTCTTTCGCAGCGGCCAGTGCGATCATCTGCCGGGCCCGTCTGCCGTCGTCGGCCAGACGCTTGGCGGAGTTTGCGGCCGTTAGATAGACGAGGTCGATTGCCTGATCCTCGGTGAGGCTTGCCAGATACAGCATCGCCCCCGTGGAAATAATCTCGCTCCGCTCTAATTCAACGGGGTCGACTTTGTCCGGTGTATCTTCGGAGGTGTGGTGTGTATAATCGGAGTGGCTGAACATGACGCCCGGAATTTTTCTGTCGATAAACATCATATGGTCGCTCCCTCCGGCGTACGGCGTAATGCGGTAATTGAATTGCGACAAGCTCCCGCGCGGAGTCCTGATGTCCATACCGTCCACCATGTGCGCCATGTTCTCAACGACGTCGTTGAGTGCAGAAGGATTCGAATCGGGCGTTCTCGTAATTCCCATTTCCGAATGAAGGAGGTCGAGGTTTTCACCGACCATATCCATGTTAATATTAGCAAGAAATTTTCCGCCGAGTGCCGGTCCAACAAGCTCAGGGTGTGCGTCGATGTACGGCATCGTTCCGTTCCATTCCGGCACCCACAGAAACCGGAACGAACGTTTCGGCCGAGGCAATCGTCCGTTTGCGGTCAGTTCTTTCAATGTGCGGGCGATATCAAGAATTGCACCCGATCCGCTTGCATTATCGTTGGCGCATTCTTTCGGATGGTCGAGATGCGCGCTGAAGACAAGTTCTTCGTCGGGACGTTCCGTGCCGCGGATGTGTGCGACAACAACATCCATGAAATACGGCTCAAGCCCGATTCCTTTCACCTGCCCATGCACCACCACTTTCTTTCCGGAAAGAAGCAGGTCGCGGAGCTTCGTTCCTTGCCTGTTTGTAAGGTTGAAACCGAATGTTACGCGGCTCAATTCATCCGTCCGCGGCCACATACCGGTGTATTGAAGCATATCGGGATGTTCCTTCGCCCGGTCATCGTCGAGAAAACAGACGACGGCTTTCGCGCCGTACTTGAGAACCGCGAGACGATGGACGGCGCCGCCGTACCCCGTCGCGAGAGCAATCTTCCCTTTCACATTTTTTCCAGCGTAATCTTCATCCTTTTCTCCGCTGCCGACCCACACGAGCTCGGCACTAACATCGCCGGGATTAGAATACGTCATCACGCTCATGGCGATTTCCGGATAGCCGACAATCCGTTCGTCGTAAGGCTCGACCATGCGCAGCTCTGCCCAGGAAATATCCCAGCCCGAAGGCGATTGCCACGTTTGGTAAGAAACCTTTCCATCCGATTTAAAAGTCTCAATGTAGGCATCCTTCTCGGAAAATCCATAACTGTGAAGCTTTCCGAGAACATAGTTGGCAGCCTCTCTGTACTGCCGCGAACCTTGAATGCGGTGATATCGCGTGATCTGATACACATGTTCCTTCGCGAGTTCACCGCTGAGGGATTCGTGCAAAAGATCTCGTGTTTTATTGTCGAGGAGGATTGATTGCTCCTGGCTAATGAGGGGCAAGAAGATGAAGGCGGCAGCGGCACTAAGTGCAAAGATCGTCCTCATGAAATTTCCTTTCAGATGAGATTACAAATTTCCTTTTTGAAGGCGTTTGAGCAGTTGAATCTGTCCGGCGTGGTACACATCGTGTGAGGCGACACCGGAAATGGTTTGCAGATTTGTCCACTTGCTGCCGTTCGGATTTTTTTTGAGGTCAAAAAATGTCAACCCGGCAATTGCATCCCGCATCGATCGGTGGGTTTCTTCGAGAAGTGCAATGTCTGCACGCCATGCTTTTTCGGTTGCAACCATCGGGCGATTGAAACAGTTTCTCCCTTTGAACGGAAATGAGCCTTTCTTTTCATCCAATAGCCTTCGCCGCACGATGTATTTCCAGTAAGCACAGTGAACGACGATTTCCCAAATATTGTGGCGAGCGGGAGCGGGCCTCCATCGGGCTTGTTCAATCGTCAAGCCTCTGATGGAGCCGCGAAGGTTCGCTCCATGCCAGGCTTTCTTCTCATACGACTCATCGATCATCTGAAGAAGGATCAGTATCGATTCCGAAGTGGTGTTGTGTTTCATTGTTACATCCTCTCAAGCCATCGCATGACGCCAAATTTATCCATGTCGACTTTTCCCTTCTCAAAAATCACTCCTTCTCTTTCCAACAGGAGTTTTTGTTTTCTGTATCTGGCGGTTTGAGGAGGAAAAGAAATTTTTCCTTGCGCGTTGATGACCCGCTGCCAGGGAATGCCCGAGTTGCGCGGAAGGTTGTGGAGCGCATATCCTACAAGGCGCTGTTGTCCGGGAAGCCCGGCCAACATGGCGACGTCGGCGTACGATGCAACTTTGCCTTTGGGAATCTGTTTCACCGTTTCCCAGATTCGCTGATACTTGCCTGGTTCTTTCGGCATTGACAGTGTTAGCTCACTCGCAAAGACGCGGAGAAGTATTGATAAATTACTATTCGAGAAGTCTGAATAATCCCGGAATAGCATCTCGCGCAAAGGCGCAGAGGCGCAAAAATTTTGTTCTAGAACCAATTTGCGGCTTTGCATTTTTGCGTGAGACATTTTTTAGATGTCTCTCTTCATAACTTTTTCTTCACCGCGTCCCGGCGCTCGAACCCGTTTTATTTAATTCCCAGCAGTTCTATTTCAAATACCAGTACGGCATTCGGCGTGATTTGCCCACCGGCTCCCTGCTCGCCGTACGCAATATCGGATGGGACGACAATCTGCCATTTGGACCCGACCGGCATCAACTGCAGCGCTTCGGACAATCCTTTAATAATACCGCTGACCGGAAACACAGCGGGCTCGCCTCTTTTGTAGGAGTTGTCGAACTCCGTTCCATCGATCAGCGTACCGCGATAGTTCAAAGTGACCTTGTCGTTCGCAGTCGGCTTTCTTCCGTTCCCCATCGTCAACACTTTATACTGCAACCCGCTCGGCAGCGTTACAACACCGTCTTTCTTCTTGTTTTCAGCGAGGAACGCTTCTCCGTCTTTCTTATTTTTCTCGCTGGCTGCTTTCATTCTTTCCGCGTGTGTTGCCATCATCTGCGTTTGAAATGCCATCATGACAGACCGCGCCTGGACATCCGTCAACATCGGTTTGCCGTCGCCCGTCATATCCTTGAGCGCTTGAGCGAGTGCGTCAGGGTTGACGTCGATCATCTGCCCCTTTAAATTTCGCCCGATATCCATGCCGATGCTGTAGCTGACGCTATCCTGCAATGTTTTCAATTCCGTTTTATGCTGCGTGCTCTGGCATGCCGACAAAATGACGCTGAGCCCAAGCGCTCCGAGTAATTTGGTATAATTCATGCAAAGATTCCTTTGTAAATGTTTTTGTGGAAACGAAAGCAGTGCTTTCTTTGGTTTTGAATAATATTCATAATACGATTTTTGCCGGGCTTATTCAATTAAAGGTGTACGGAGGATTTGAATTTCATTGCGAGCGGAGCGAAGTGGCGCTTTACGCCGCCACGTACAACGTGGCAACCTCGAACGTCAATGGAGGGTGCCTCGGCAAAAACCACCCCGCAATAACTTCTTTTTCAAAAAAAGGGCAAGTTGTTACACTACTGCCGCGAAGGACGAGTTGCTTTCTAAAAAAATTCGCTGTTGTACTGAGGAGGATCCAGGTTTCTTTTCGATTACTTATTCAAACTTCAATCTCATGTCTATAATCTCCGGCCTGTTGCCTGTCCGGATCGGCGGACCCCATGTTCCGACCCCGCATGAAACGTAGTAGTGAGTATTTCCCTTTTTCTTATAGCCCCAGCTCAGTTCGTAGACTTTTTTCGTGATGAAATTGAACGGCCATAATTGCCCGTGATGCGTATGGCCTGAGAGCTGCAAATCTACCCCATTCATCTCTGCCTCTTCGAGGCGGAAAGGCTGATGATCCATCAGGATGATGGGGTAACTTTTGTCCACTCCCGCCATCAATTCCGGAAGCGGCTTCCGCGTCTTTCCGGTGAACCCGCGAATGCTGATGTCTTCCCTTCCCACAACGTACAGGCCGTCGTCGATCTTCACCCAAGCATCCCGCAGCATCGTGATGCCGTGTTCAACAAGGTAGCGGCATGCCGGTTCAACCCCGCCAATGTATTCGTGATTGCCCGTGATGGCAATGACCCCGTATTTCGCTTGTATTTTCCGCAATGTTTCACCGAGGTTATTTCTGATCACGGGACCGATGTCTTCATCCACAACGTCGCCGGGAAGCAAAACAAGATCGGGAGCGAGGGCGTTGATGCGTTCGACAATTTTTTCCAGCTTTGATTTGCACACGATGGTGCCGAGATGGATATCGGAAGCAACAGCGATATTCAGTGTTTTCATCGTGCGACCGTTTTTGGGGATTGTCAACGCAAGCGTCTTGATGCGCGGCGTGCGGGCATTAATATATCCCCCAAGCACAATTACCAAGACTACGGCGATGACGGCAAACGACGTGAGTTCCTTTGTTCGCTCTGGATTGACGGTGATGAACGGCGGAAAAAAAGGAACGATGAAATTCAAAAGCCGGATAATGTCGATCGCAAATGCGAACAATAAGAAATAGACCATCGCTGCAAGCCAGAATGATCCGAGCAAAACGAGTGCGCTGCTCAGCCAAGAAAGCTGGACACGTTCCAGCATCCTCCCGGCAATGAATGAAATGGACAAAAGAAGAAATGCGGCAACGTAAACCGTTCTCCATGTCGATTGAAATCCGCCTGCCTCCCATTCCCTGATGAAAATGTAGTAATTGATGAGCGCGTAGACCGATAGCGCGACTGAAAAGAAAATTGCGAAATTGATTTTTTTCATGAAAGGCGGGATGATAACGGATGAATAATCACGGTGAGAACCTCACAAGCGAATGAAGATGAACGGCACATGAAGCAGCGCCCATACGGAGTATGTTATCGCCGTCTCTTTCCTGTTCGTCGGCGATAGCACGGCAAAGTAGGCTCCCCGTGCAATCGTGTTGCTTAACATTGCGATGATGATGGCTGGGACCGCTATTTTCGATAAAGCATCCGACCCGCGGATGAGCGAAAGGATGAACGGGACGATGTCGGTTACGCCGACGATCGTCGAAAGTCCGAGGATGCCCGTATCTCCGAAGCTTGTTTGGACGATACCGGTAACGACAGAAAGAATTACGAACAGCGCTGCGAACGCCATTGCCGGACGAACTTCAAAGGGGTTCTGCAGTGTCGGAACCAGATCATTGTTGCCCGTCGAACTCCGCCACAGAATTCGAACTGAAAGAGCAACACCGATGAAAAAAAGAAGCACCAACCGCCAAGCCAACACGGGAATAAAGCTGGCATTGATAAACCAGACCAAAACCAGAATCCGTAGGTTCATGACGCTCCCCGCAAGAACCGATGCTTGAAGCGCCTCCGTTGCTCGTTTGGGATCTTTTTGCGCGATTCTTCCCACCGCCATCGTCAATGCAGTGCTTGAGATGACACCACCCAAGCGCTCCCGAGAGCCACATTCCGATCCTCTGTCCAAATTTTTTAGAAAGGAAATAGCCGACAAATCCGATGGAAGATACGAGGATGACAATTTGCCAAATGCTTGTCGGGTTGAGCTTAAACGGTGTGTATTCCTGGTTCGGCAGGACCGGAAGAATGATGACGGTGACAAGAAGGAACTTTATCGTAGCGAGAAATTCAACCTTGTTAAGCCGCTCAACATACGATTCGAGCGCAGACTTTTTCGGAAAGGAGAATGGTATTGACGACGCCGAGCGCCATGGCGATCCAAACATCGACGAGGAGCGCGAGTGCGCCCGTCACGAACGTGAGTAGCGCGGAGAATTCACTCGTCGATCCAATAACGCTCGACTTTAATTTTTGCGATATACGCAATCGATGTCAGTGCGGCAACGGACAGCAAGCCGACCGGGAGCATAAAAACTGCGCCGATCTTGTAGAACCATGCGCAGCCGAACCCGAGCAGGCTGATGATCGGATGCGTGCGCACGCCGCCGAACACCATTTTCTGTTCTTCGATCTTCGTACTCTCACGCTCCAGCCCGACAAGAAACCCGAGAGCAAGCGCAACAAGAAAGCGCAGCTCGGGCGTCCATTCAAATGTATTCATACTTCACAAACCAATATTGCCTGATAATCATCTGAACCTTATATCTTTTCTCTTATTTCTTCTGTCTTACAATATCACCGACCTTGATATCCGTTCCCTCGGTAATTTTGGCTTTGCTCGCTTTGCCCTTCAACGCATCTTCAATAACCTTGATAGAGCCGACCTTCGTTTCTTCGGATCCAAGCGATGCGCCCGTGTCCGGGTCTTTCAATTCTTCGCCTTCACGGAAAACATTGAACTCATCTCCAATCGAGACGTTACCTTCAGAGCCGGGTTTCATGAGCAGCGTTCCATCGGTATTGACTTTCAGGACTTTTCCCGACCAAGGCACCTTCTCCATATTATCGGCGATGAGTTTGGCACATCCGTCGACCGCTTCGCGGCATGCCTTGCCGATATCGGTGTTGTCCCAGTTGTTGACATCGCTGAAATCGATATCCTCATAACGCACGCTGAGCCCTGTGGTCGATTCACTGCCCTCCTCCTTTTCTGCTGCGATAACTTCGCCCGTTGTCGTGTTCACGAGACGGATGTCGACAGCCGCGCGTGCCGTTTTCTTTGTGATGCCGCCGCCGAACAACGAGACACCGCCGGACACGGTATTTTCTTTTGTCCCGAATTCGCTGACACTACCAATGACGAGCAATTCGACGCCAAGAGCTTTGCCGACTTTTGGCGCTGACTCCGGTGTTACGACGCCCGATTGTCCAAGTTTTTGTTCCTCAAGCACTTTATCAAATTCCGCCCGTTCGATCACGACAAATTTTCCCGACTTCACCAGCGCCGTCGTCAACATATCCGAAACGCCGACGCCAACGTGATTGTACCCGCTCCCCGACCGGTCGTCAAAACGTGACACTGCAACACGCTTTTTCAGTTGTGCGCCGGCGTTGTTTGAAAATGCCGCTAAACAAAAGAAAGCGATCAGACCAAGGACTTTATATTTCATAGGACCTCCTGATGGCGTATGAGTAGGATCGTCTTGAAATTTTTGATGCGTGAATATAGAAATTCCTGAATACAGAATCAAACAATCCGGCCGATAAGGAGCCGGCTCTCGAACAACTTATTTCGTTATTCCAAATTCCTTCAACAAAAACGCGTAGACAAACGCCTGCTCTTTATAAGCGTCGTATCTCCCCGATGCGCCGCCGTGCCCCGCTCCCATATTCATTTTCAAAAGCAAAAGATTGGAATCTGTTCTTGTCGCGCGCATTTTTGCCGTATATTTGGCCGGTTCCCAATACATCACCTGGCTGTCGTTGAGTGATGCGGTGATCAGGATATCAGGATATGATTTTGTTTCAATGTTTGAGTAGGGGCAGTACGTTTTCATGTACTCGTATTCGGCCTTGATGTTCGGGTTCCCCCATTCGAGATATTCTCCTACCGTGAGCGGCAGCGTCGTGTCGAGCATCGTGTTCACAACGTCCACAAACGGCACGGCAAGGTGAGCGGCTTTGCATAAATCAGGACGCATATTCAGCACGGCTCCGATAAGCAAACCGCCGGCGCTTCCTCCTTCAATCGCAAGGCGGTCCTTCGATGTATAACCGTGTTCCACAAGGTGTTCAGCGCACGTAATAAAATCGGTGAATGTATTTTTCTTCTTCAACATCTTCCCGTCATCGCGCCATTGTTCTCCCATATCTCCCCCGCCCCGGATATGCGCTAAAGCATAGACAACTCCTCGGTCCAACAAACTCAAACGGGGAATAGAGAAATCGACCGGAATAGAAATGCCGTACGAGCCGTAGCCGTACAACAATAACGGACTCGAGGCGTCCCTTTTCATTCCCTTTTTGTACACCAGGGAAACCGGGATCTCCGTTCCGTCGGATGCCTTCGCCCAGACACGTTCGGAGACAAACTGTGCCGGGTCGTAGCCGCCGAGAACTTCCGTCTGCTTCAACAGCACGATCTCTCCCGACTCCATATTATACTCGAACACCGAACTTGGCGTGATGAACGATTGATAGCTGTAACGAAAATTCATTGTGTTGAATTCGGGGTTTGCGCCGGCAAAGGCAGAGTAGACGGGCTCGGGGAAAACAATGCCCTGAATCTTATCCGTCCGAAAATCAAGTACGCGCAATGTGTTCAGCGCATTCTCTCGTTCACTGAAGACAGCATGATCCTTGAACAGTGCCACATCTTCCAATTTTATGCCGGTTCGATGAGGTACAAGCTCCTTCCAATTGCCGGGCGACGGGTTCTCAACGGGCGCCGTGACAAGGCGGAAGTTTTTTGCTTCTTTGTTCGTGCGAATATAGAAAAGCCCTTCGCGATGACCGACGGAATACTCGTGCCCTTCTTCTCTTGCCAGCAGGAGCGTAAACTCTTTCTCACCCTCGCCGCTCGGGAGATACCGCACTTCGCTTGTGATCGAACTTTCCGAGTAAAGAAATATATATTTGCGGTCGTTCGAGCGGCTCACCCAAACCCTGTACAGCTCGTCTTTTTCTTCATAGACCACGTCATCGCTTGAAGTCCCAAGCACGTGCCTGTGCAATCTGTACGGGCGCTTTGCATAATCTTCTTTTACGTAGAAGATCGTTTTGTTATCGGACGACCACTCGGCGGAATTGACCTGGCCGATAGCATCCGGCAAAACTTCGCCCGTTTGAAAATTCTTTACGTATCCCAGGTATTCGCGGAAACCCGTTGTGTCGAGCGAGTACAGGAGTAAGTTTCCATCGTCGCTGATTTTGTACAGCCCAAGCCCGAGGAATTGATGCCCCTTTGCAAGCTCGTTGAGGTCGAGCGTAAGTTGTTCTTCTCCTGCCATCGACTCATGTTTGCGGCAATACAGCGGGTATTGTTTTCCTTCTTCCGTCTTTGTGTAGTACCAATAATCTCCGTATTTGTACGGCACGCTGAGGTCCGTCTGTTTGATGCGGCCGAGGATTTCCTTGTAGAGAACTGCCTGAAATTTTTCTGTCGGCTTCATCATTGATGCAGTATAAACATTTTCCGATTCCAGGTAGGAGATGACTTCCGGGTCTGTTTTTTCTCTCAACCAGAAATAGTTATCGATACGAACATCACTATGGACGGCATCAACTTTAGGATTTATTTTTGCAACGGGAGGCAAGGCGGCGTAGAAGGTTGTTGGTCAGAAGTTTTACATCATAAGTTGAAAAAATTAGTAACAATAGCCCACTAAGAATATCTTCGTCACTTTTAAAAACATATCCATACAACGTATAACTTACAATTTATAATTTCTCCCCAAGCGCCGACTATTTTATCCTCTTGACGACTACAATTGTCTTATCGTCGGAATATTTTCCTTTTGAACTGAACTTTTGCACATCTTCCAGGATCAACCGTGCAATGTCCTTCGCACTTTCTTGTTTCAATTCCAACAACTTGTCGGTTAAACGCTTTTCCGAATATTGATTTCCTCTTGCATCCATTGTCTCCGTTACCCCATCCGTAAACAGTAACAAAACGTCCCCCTTGGCGATCATAATTCCTTCGCTCCGAAAAGCCTGGTCGGGAAACGGCCCGATAACATTTCCGGTCGATTCGAGCCCCTCCGTCGCATTTGTCTTCGCCCGGTAGAGAATTGGATTGGGATGCCCTGCATTGACATAAACGCACAAGCCATGTTTATCGTTGATGAGCTCGGCATAGAAAAGAGTAAGGAATCTATCGTCGCTGAACGCTCTGTGAACGAGCGTATTGATGTTCCGGATGAGTGCGGTGATTTTTGTTTGGTACGATGCGCCCATGCGGAGGGCGCCTGAGACGTAGAGCGCCTGAACAGCGGCGGAAATTCCTTTGCTTGCCGCGTCGCCGATGACGATGCTGACACGATCGTTATCATCGCTCACGATGTAATCAAAAAAATCTCCGCCCACGACCCTGTCGGCGACCGAGACGCCGAACATTTCGTAATTATGGAAACGCAGTTCGTGTTCCGGCAGAATGCTTCGTTGAATCTCGCGTGCCTTGTCCAAATCTTTCTCGATAAGCGCGCTCTTGCGCTCCATATGCCTGCTTCTCAACATCGATGTTACGGCGATGCCGATAATGTTGAGCGTCGGCGCGATCTGGTCGTGCGTCAAGTCGGTGTTAAACGACATCACGTACCGGTAAAGCTCGCCATCCCGGACCTTGACCAACTCGCCAACGCCGGTCGCCGAATATTTAAAAATCCCTTTGCTGCGAAGGTAGGGGTTCGTTTCCTTGGCAACAACAGTGCGATGTTTCGGCAGCGTTTTGAACACGCGGTATTCATTGACTTTAACGAGAAAGTGGGGTTTTATTTTTTCCATCGCCCCGACCTGCCCGATGAGTTCGTACGCATATTTCGACGCGTTGAGTTTCCACACGCGTCCCCCTTGAATTTCGATTCTGTCATTTTGTACGATCTGATGGAGCACATGCTTGAGCAGTTCCTCGCTGGACTCGAATTTTCTGCTATCAAAACTTTCAATGGTCTTGTGTAATTGTCGCTGATTCATAATTCCTTTACAGGGTTTGATGATTCTTGGCATCAAAATGTAACGACATATTCCCCAAGAAACAAGAAAGAATAAGCTTGGGTGGTGGCTCAGGTTGAGTAAGAAATTGTCATGCCTCGCTGAGGCGGGGCATCCATTATGGAGCAAGAAAGAATTATTTGGATTCGCGCTTTCGCGAGAATGACAAACCGAGCCAGCACCTAAGCCTGATTGAACAGTAATGGCTCGATTGTTTCTTCTTTTCACCCCTCATTGAGAAAATCATGGCAGTACTGAGTCGTTGATCCGTTCTTGATTGCCCACCGATTTTTCCCTACCTTTTTATTATGTCAACCCCGCTCATGAAACAATACTCCGAAGTAAAAGCGAAGTATCCGGACACCATACTTCTCTTTCGCATGGGGGATTTTTTTGAAACATTCGATGAAGATGCAAAAGTCACTTCGCGCGTCCTCGGTATCACGCTCACCCGGCGCGGCAACGGTGCAGCGGGGGAAACGCCCCTCGCCGGGTTTCCCCATCACGCACTCGACACCTATTTGCCGAAGTTGCTGAAAGCCGGGCTCCGCGTTGCGATATGCGAACAGCTCGAAGACCCGAAGTTCGCCAAGGGAATCGTCAAGCGCGACGTGATCGAAGTTGTTTCACCCGGGGTCGCATTTTCGGACAAGGTGCTCGACCAGAAGCAGAATAATTATCTGGCGGCAATCGCTCTTCCTTCAGCCGTAGCAACCGGCGACGACATCATCGGGTTTTCCTACGTGGATATTTCCACCGGCGAGTTTGCTGCGGCAGAAATTCCATTCCGGGCGCTTGAACAGCAGATCAATTCTATTACTCCGTCTGAAATCATTGTCCAGAAAAGAGATAAGGATGCGCTGCAGCAACTTTTGAGGGCGTGCTACAGCGGCCTTTTCACCACTATCGATGATTGGGTGTTTCATTTCGATTACGGCTACGAAACGCTCGTCCGCCATTTTCATACCCAATCGCTAAAAGGGTTCGGCGTCGACACAATGTCGGTCGGCATTGCGGCAGCGGGCTCCGTCATGCATTATCTCAACGAGACGCAGAAAGCCAACCTCGCTCACATTCAGAAAATCGTCCCTTATAATATCTCGGATAGCATCGTACTCGATGCGTCGACAAAACGGAATCTCGAAATCACCTCGTCCTTCGGCGGAACGTCGGACGGGACGCTCTTCTCTGTGCTTGACAGGACCTTGACGCCGATGGGGGGGAGGCTGTTAAAAAAATGGATTTCCCATCCGTTGAAAAACCTCGACCAAATCCGATGGCGTTCCGTCGGCGTGATGACCTTCGTTGAAGATGAGACCATGCGGAAAAAAATATCCGCCGAGCTCGCTGAGATCGGAGACCTGGAGCGCCTCATTGCAAAAATCGCGACCGGCAGGGCAATCCCCCGCGACATGGTCGCCATGAAACATATTCTGCGCCGCATCCCATTCTTAAAAACCATCCTTAGTGAAAAACCGGCGCCTCCTTTTTCTGAGATTCATGCAGCCTTGCAGCCGATCGAGACGGTTGCGGATGCTATTGAGCAGGCGATCACCGAAACTCCCCCCATGAATTTTGCCGACGGCGGCGTCATCCGGCGCGGGTACAACGCCGAACTGGACGAGCTGACCTCGCTGGCACATTCGGCGAAAGAATGGGTGGCGAACATGCAGAAAAAAGAACGTGAGCGAACCGGCATTTCGTCGCTGAAGATCGGCTTCAACAATGTGTTCGGCTATTACATCGAGATCACTCACACGCACAAAGACAAAGTCCCTGCCGATTATATTCGCAAGCAGACGATGACGAATGCCGAACGATTCATCACCCCGGAGTTGAAAGAGTACGAAGAAAAGATCCTTCACGCAGAAGAAAAGATTCTCGCGCTCGAGACGGCGCTCTTCAACGAACTGCGAATGCTCGTCGCCTCGCACGCAGGAGCCATCCAGCAAAATGCCCGGCAAATTGCCGTGCTCGATTGCCTTGTGTCGCTCGCCCAGGTGGCCGTTGCAAACCAATACGTTTTACCGGAAGTCAACGACTCGACGCAGCTGTCTATCGAAGACGGACGCCATCCCGTGATCGAAATACTTTTACCGGCGGGAGAAAAGTATGTTGCGAACTCGGTATCGATCGATACGAACGAAAATCAAATTCTGATCATCACCGGTCCGAACATGAGCGGAAAATCTTCTTACCTGCGCCAGGTCGGTTTGATTGTGCTGCTTGCGCAGATTGGCAGTTTCGTCCCGGCGAAAAAGGCGGTAATCGGATTGGTCGACAATATTTTCACGCGCGTGGGCGCAAGCGACAATATTGCTTCCGGCGAGAGCACGTTTCTCGTGGAGATGCACGAAGCCGCAAACATCGTCAACCGTGCAACATCGCGAAGTTTGATTCTTCTGGATGAAGTTGGACGTGGCACCAGCACGTTCGACGGCATCAGCATCGCCTGGGCGTTGACAGAATATCTGCATGAACACATCGGAGCCCGGACGCTGTTTGCAACACACTACCACGAACTAAACGAACTGGCAGAGCTTTTTTCCCGCATCAAAAATTATAAAGTGGATGTTCGGGAGTACGGCGATAAAGTTATTTTCCTTCACACTGTCACGCCCGGCACCGCCGACCATTCGTACGGAATTCAGGTGGCGAAAATGGCCGGTTTGCCGGAAGAACTCACGGAACGGGCAAAAAAAATCCTCAGCAACCTTGAAGATACGCAACTCCGTCCTCATGGGAACGCAGATGAAGAGCAGCTTCAAGATACCCTCCATTTGCACGCCGGTGGCAGAAAGACAATCGCTCCAAATACCGCCGATAAGATACAGCTCACAATGTTCGAAATGAAGGATGACGAACTGCGCGCAACGATTAGCAGGCTTGATATCGATTCAATGTCCCCGCTGGAGGCATTGAAATTATTAGCAAAATTGAAGGCCACTCTTTCAAAAAACGATTAAGAAACTCTCACTCCACGCGGACGAAACCGCAACGCCAAATTCAAGTGAATGTTCTTGACAAACAAAGCCCCGGAGGGGCAACTTGCTTTCCAGAGCAGACAGAACCGTTCAAGAAATTTCGTCAGGAAGGAATTAATACTGAGAAACAAAAAAGGAAATACTCAACCGCGGTGCCCCGGAGGGGCAACATGTTGCAGGACTAAAAAAACCGTTTTTCAAGCTCCGGCAGGAGCGAAATGTAACAGGGGGGAATCTATGGCAAATACATATTCTCAAATCTATATTCAGGTGGTTTTTGCTGTTCAGGGGAGGCAAAATCTTTTGCAGCCCGAGCATAAAGAAGAACTCCACAAATTTATCGCCGGTGTCGTTCGAAACAAAAACCAAAAGCTTATCCGGATCAACAGCGTGCATGACCACGTTCACATCCTTTTAAGCCTCAAACCCGATATTGCTCTTTCTGATCTGGTCCGGGACATCAAAGCAAATTCCTCTCGATTCATGAATAAGAAAGGATGGGTGATGGGTAGATTCAATTGGCAGGAAGGCTTTGGCGCATTCTCATATTCCCACTCACAACTCGACCGAGTTATCAACTATATCAACCGGCAGGAAGAGCATCATCGACAAAGATCGTTCAAAGATGAGTATTTTTCTTTGCTGGAAAAGTTTCATGTGAACTTTGATCCCAATTATTTGTTTGATTGGATGGACCAAAAGCCAACCGATGCTCCATCTCGCTCCTAACGGAGCTTGAACGATTTCAGAGCATTACAACAAATATATCGCTCCTCTCGGAACTTTGCTAACAATTAATTTCTATCATAGATTTTGAGTCCCGGAGAGATGAAATATTTGTAGTTTGAATAACTTTGATCCCAAACATAACTACAAATATATCTCTCTTCTCGGAGCTTTAATAAGTTCTGCAATGCCGGTGCAGTTCACTGACTTTGAGTCCCGGAGGGACGAAATTTTTGTCATTTGAATGGCCGGCATCCAGTTGAAGCTCCGTAGGAGCGATATAGCAATCGTAATATACTTTTTTCCATAGCATCAGTTACCAAAATCAAACAACATTAAAGGATTACGTCATGAACCTCAGCGACATCCATCTCCTCTACGAATTCAACTATTGGGCAAAAGCAAGAATGCTCGGCGCGGTTGATGCGCTTTCGGAAGAATTACTCTACAAAGATCTAAAAACGAGCTTCGGAACACTGCACGGAACCCTCGTCCATATCTGCGCTGCTGAAGATGTCTGGCTGCAGCGGCTCACCGGCACGGCGAGTCCAAAATTTCTCAAGGTGACCGACTTGCCGGATTACAAGGCGGTCAAAACAAAATGGCAGGATGTTGAGAAGGGGATGCTTACCTACGTTCACTCTCTCACGGAAGAACAGCTTCAGAAAACATTCACCTTTTTAAACGTGAAGGGCGAACCGGTGAGCAACGTGTTGTGGCAGGCACTCCAGCATCTCGTCAACCACGGCACATACCACCGCGGGCAAATCACGTCGATGATTCGGCAGTTCGGAGGGACTCCGGCGAACACCGACCTCATTGGATTCTACCGGCAAAAAAAGTAGCCGGCAAAAAAAATCCCGTCCAGCAGTGCTGGACGGGATTTTTTTACAACAGCATATTAATCGTTATGCGACGTCAGCTTTTTTCTCTTCTTCTTTCTTCGGCTCTTCCTTTTTGCGGTTCTTGTTCGCATCGACAAACTTCAACTGTTCCGTTTTCTTGTTGAACTTCACCTTGATCTTGCTGCCGTCGCTGAACTTTCCTTTCAAGATTTCTTCCGAGACAGGGTCTTCCACATACTTCTGCAGCGCGCGGCGCAACGGGCGAGCCCCGAATGCCGGGTCGAATCCTTTTTCAGCGAGAAATTCTTTCGCCGGTTTGTTGAGTTCGATCGTGATATTCATCGAGCTCATCCGCTTGAATAAATCCTTCGTCGCGATGTCGATGATCTTCATGATGTGCGATTTTTCCAGCGAATGAAAGACGATCGTATCGTCGACACGGTTGAGGAATTCGGGATTGAACACCCGCTTCAATGCTTCCTCGATCACGTTCTTCATCGCCTTGTATTTATCCTGCACGGTATTATCGCCGAACCCGAACCCGCCGCTCGATTTAATATCGCGGGCGCCGATGTTCGACGTCATGATCAGGATCGTATTCTTGAAATCAACCCGCCGGCCCAGGCTGTCGGTCAGGATTCCATCGTCAAGCACCTGGAGCAAAATATTGAAGACATCGGGATGCGCTTTTTCGATCTCGTCGAGCAGCACGACGGCGTACGGTTTGCGGCGGACTTTTTCCGTCAATTGTCCTCCCTCTTCGTAGCCGACATATCCGGGGGGCGCTCCGACAAGCCGCGACACGGAGAATTTTTCCATGTACTCGCTCATATCGATACGGATCAACGCGTCCTCCGAATCGAACAGATACCGGGCGAGCGCTTTCGCCATCTCGGTTTTGCCGACGCCGGTCGGTCCGAGGAAAATGAACGATCCGATCGGCCGCCGCGGATCTTTCAGGCCTGCGCGTGTCCGGCGGATCGCTCTCGTCAGCTGAGTCAACGCTTCGTCCTGGCCGATGATCTGCGTGCGGAGCACGGTATCCATCTTCAGAAGCTTTTGGGATTCGGATTCGGCAATTTTGTTGACAGGGATGCCGGTCATCATCGCAACGACGTCGGAGACATTCTCTTCACTCACCTGGTACACCGTGTCTTGCGCTTTCAATTCCCATTCGCGTTTGGCGATTTCCAAATCGCTCAATAATTTCTTTTCCAGGTCGCGAAGCCGCGCGGCTTCTTCGAAGTTTTGATTCTTCACCACCTGGTTTTTCGACTGCTTGATCTTTTCAATCTCTTCTTCGAGATGGAGGATTTCTTTCGGCACAACGATGTTCGCGAGATGCACGCGGGCGCCGGCTTCATCCATCACGTCGATCGCCTTATCGGGAAGGTTTCTATCGGTTATGTAGCGGTCGCTCAACCGAACAGCAGACACGATTGCCTCATCGGAATAGTGCACGCCGTGATGCTCTTCATATTTATGTTTGATGTTCTTGAGAATCTGGATTGTTTCGTCAACGGTGGTCGGGTCGACCATGATCTTCTGGAAGCGGCGGTCGAGTGCGCCGTCCTTCTCGATGTATTGACGGTATTCATCCAGCGTCGTCGCGCCGATGCATTGCAGTTCTCCGCGCGAGAGGGCCGGCTTGAACATGTTCGACGCATCGAGCGAGCCCGAGGCACCGCCCGCACCGACGATCGTGTGAAGCTCGTCGATGAATAAAATGACGTCCTTCGCCTTCTCAAGCTCGTTCATCACCGCTTTCATTCTCTCTTCAAACTGGCCGCGGTATTTCGTCCCGGCAACAAGAGCGGCAAGGTCGAGCGTGACAACACGTTTGTCATGGAGGACGCGCGAAACTTTTTTCTGGACAATGCGATTGGCCAGGCCTTCGGCGATAGCGGTTTTACCGACTCCCGGTTCTCCGATCAGCACCGGATTGTTTTTCTTCCGGCGGCTCAACACCTGAGCCACCCGTTCGATTTCTTTTTCGCGGCCCACGACAGGGTCGAGTTTACCTTCGACGGCCAATTTTGTAAGGTCGCGGCCGAAATTATCGAGCACCGGTGTTTTCGATTTATCCTGTTTCTTTTCCGCAGCCTGATGAGCCTGCGGCGGCGCCGAGGGCTTGCCGCTAATAATATTGTCGAGTTCGTTGCGCACAACGTCGTAGTGGACGTTGAACTGGTGCATGATTTGCGCTGCGATATTATCGTCATCGCGCAGGAGCGACAAGAGCAGGTGCTCTGTCCCGATGACATCGGATTTATAGAGCTTCGCTTCGAGGTACGTAATCTTCAGGACCTTCTCGGCCTGCTTTGTCAGAGGAATATTCCCGATCGTCAGCGTTCCGCCCGAAGTCCGCACGGTATCTTCAATCGCCTTTTTCAGTTTATACAAATCACATCCGAGGTTCCGGAGAATCTTCACCGCAATGCCTTCTCCTTCGCGGATGATTCCAAGCAGGAGATGCTCTGTGCCGATATAATCGTGGCCGAGACGGAGAGCTTCTTCCCGGCTTAACCGGATGACATCTTGAACTCTGTTGGAAAAATTTCCTTCCATGTACTTTCCTTTAGATTTTTAATAGTTCCCCCTCCGTACATATTAAACACGCTTCCCCATGAAGAGGTTTCATCGGCATTTGAATCAATATAAATAAAAATAGAGGGGCTGTCAAGAAACCCAATTTTAGCGAAAAGATTCTGCGATTTCATCGCTAAACGGCCAATTGTTTCTTGACTTTCTGCAATGTTTTGGATATATTTTCAGAGTTGAACGAAATATATCATTTCGCAATAATTGCAGCATAAGGGGAGATTATGCAAGTGTTATATGATTTCAACACTCTACTCCGCGATAGCTCAATGGTAGAGCATGCGGCTGTAGCTTCTGCGTGATGAAAGACTCCCGCACATATGCCGACAGGAGAAAGTATCTTATTTCCGCAGTCAGTAAGCGGCGAAAGAAACTTCGAGCCAGGGCAATTGCATACAAAGGCGGTTGTTGTGAACTTTGCGGTTATGCAAAATGTGCGGAAGCCCTCGAATTCCATCATCTTGAACAAAATAAAAAAGACTTCGGTATCTCCTCAAAAGGATATACAAGAAGCTGGATCAGGATGAAAGAGGAATTAGATAAATGTGCAATGATATGCGCAAATTGTCATCGAGAACTTCACGCGGGTATTGCAGCCTTTCCGAGTAATCGGGATTGAATAATCGGGTGAATTCAGGGAAGCCTAATTTCTGCTTTCAGCGGAAGATGGTAATCCTGAGCGAAGTTCCGTGAAGAGAAAGATCGTAACGGAAAACGTGCAGAGACTAGAGGATGAGGATTCTCACCAATAAGCCTCAGAAGCGCCCGACTCCCACCAACAGTGGGATGATGAGATAGTCCAGGCCGGCGTGAAAACGTTGGATACACTGTAACCGCAGGGTTGTAGGTTCGAGCCCTACTCGCGGAGCC
>CAVYWA010000027.1:0-141020 GCA_963772165.1 uncultured Bacteroidota bacterium
CATGCAGGACAGGTGATTAGTAATAATTGCCTGTCCTGTTTTTATTTCTCTAAATCCTGCCTGAAAGTTCCATAAAAGCCCGACTACCTCGTTCGATTTCGCGGTTCGATATTTATTCTTTTCGCAAACCACTCTATCCGGAAATATTGAACTTAGAATTTTCCTTTTAGCTCCGGCGAAGCGCTTTCAATATCAGCGCTGAGGTTTACGACGAATGTATATCTTGGAAAAAAAATTATCGCAATAGCAACATTTTCTTCGTTTCCACAAATCGTTTCGAAGGATCCGCCACTGAAATAGCTTCAAGCCTGTAGAAATACATTCCGGAAGAAACATTCGCGTTCCAAACTGCCTGGTTCCAACCGGACGGTTGTTCCGCATCGACGAGATCGGCAACGACTTGTCCCAGCGTGTTAAAGACCGACAGGCGCACTTTGCTCTGATTGGGTAAGCTATATTGAATGATTGTCGAAGGATTGAATGGATTAGGATAGTTTTGATTCAGCCGGAATAATGCCGGAGTCCCACCCGGTTCAGCCGCAACTCCCGTTGTATATAATTCCACAAAATTCCCCGGGGCCATATCTCTCCCGGAAAACGCGGCATAGTTGAAAGCATATCTGTAAACTCTAAACACCGAATTCATTTCTTCGCCAGGGTGGGTGGTGTCACTTGGAATTGTACTTCCTTGTGTAACAGGACCGGTTTGATCAACCGGGTTGATATATTTCCAGACGGTTTCACCGGTTGAGGTGACTTCAAAGAATATCCCAAGAGTGCCGTAATTGATTAAGGTATTGCCATTCGGCAACCGTTGTGCGCCGCAGATGTCATTCCCATACATTGAACTGGGAGGATTTGCCTCGTATGTCCATGTAAGATTTGTTGGTCCATATGCAGATCCGGCTGTAAGCGAATAATTGCCGGATGAATCAACAGGGGGAGTTATTTCATCGACAGTAGAGTAATTACGTCCTACGCCGTTATTAAAGCACAGAATATCCCCGGCTCCTGGACAACCCTGCTTGATCCATTCTGCATCATGCTGCTGAAAATATGTTTCATTATTTACAGTTCCTGCTCCGTATGTTATTGGATTTCCCCAACGGTAAAGAAGATCGCCCCCTTTTCCGCTTTTCCCCCCCGTGTGTCCAGCAGCCTCTGCTGTCGTCGTGCTATGATCTATGACCCACACCTCACTGTTCCCTCTAACGCTGAGCGCTATCTGATCATAGGCAGAATCGTAATCAATACTATTCATATGATTCCAGAAAACCGGCAGGGCTCTATGATCACCGGCAGCATCAATTAATTCCGGATGAGCGCTTGGAACGCCATAATTTGACTTGGTAGCATCATAACTCTGAATCAAATGGTCCCACACATGCCATGCCCATACCACCGTTCCTCCTATCGGCGGGGTTGGTTGTATTTCCACGACCATGTCGGGAAGCATCATTTGTTGCTGCTGGAAATCCGGTTCTTGAATGTTGCTCGTATCAAAACCGGCAGCTATAACATCTCCAACTGATTTTTTTTCAACGACCAGCATTATAGTATTTCCGTTTGGCAAACGTCTCACATCATGGTGCTGCATATACGTGCTGGTCGAATAATCCAGTTGCCATACAAGACTGTCGTTCCAATTGTATTCTTCGACTCTTCCCCCCTCGCCTCCTCCAGTACCTGAGTTGACCGAGAACCATGCATGGGCGAAGCAGGTCTCCATTCTCAAGAAGATACACAGATTGTCCTGGCGGGTATTTGCTTGCCGTCCACTCATGGACAATGCGGCCGTCATTATTAATTAAGTACGTCATGGTATTTTGTTTGGGAGCAAAGAGGGTATAACCTTTGAAAGCGTGCGCAGTGTCGTTCAGGAACAAGCCGACCGTTCTTGTTTGTCCACATAAAGCGGAGAACAGAAAAATGATCATCGCTACAGTGAAGAGCTTATGTTTCATAGCATTTCCTCATAATTGAATCGGTGTTATTGATATCCATGTCATAGAAACTATTTTAAAAGAACCATCTTTTTTACGGACACGTAAGTGTCTGTTTTCAACTGGTAGAAATATATGCCGCTTGCCAAGTTGCTTCCATTAAAGCGTACAGAATATTCCCCTTGTTTTTGGTTTTCGCTGACGAGTGATTGTACAAGGTTGCCAAGAATGTCGTAGACTTTCAGCGTTACATGGCTGTTCTCTGAAAGCTGATAGCTAATTGCTGTAGTCGGGTTAAACGGGTTGGGATAATTTTGGAACAATTCATAGCTTTTGACAGTATTGTTAATTTCTTTAACACCAGTCACACTGGACGATATTGTAAAGGTAGAAGTGCTCACGCCGGATACGTTGGTATTGCTAATGCTGGTAATGACAACTTTATAGGTTGAATCCAGTTGCAAAGTTGATGGAACCTTCCATTGATAGGCATTGGTTCCCGAGACAATACTGTCGCCAATAACCGAAACGATCTTGTTCCCGTTAAGGAGTTGTACGTTCAGTGTATCGGCGATATTAGATTCCCAGCGGACGATATATGCTGAATCTAAGTAGACTTTCTCTCCGCCGTTTGGAGAAATTACCTTTATGAACGGAGAAAAAGTTCGGAAGCTGTCTACATTCGACCAGCTACTTGTCCCGGCAGCATTGGTGTTGTTGACCCGCCAATAATAGGTTGTATTGTTATTGACTGACGGTAGAGAAAGGGAAGTATAGCTTAGGCCTGAGTTATCAACTACCACATTGCTGAATGATTCGTTCGTTGAAACCTGCAGACGATAGGTTTGAACAATCCCGCGCGTTCCCCAGACTAATTTTACCGGGGCTTCTTCGTTTACAATTTCACTGTCCGTTGGAGATAGCAGCACAGGAGCATAAGCAGAATCAATTGTCTGCGGTACACCGAATGCAAAATCACCTAAGTTCGTTGTGGTAAATGTAAGCTCGTCTAACGTCGAATCATAGCTTGTCGCAAGGGATACAAAAGTGTTATTGCTGTCTGACCTTGCATAAACTATAGTTTCACTTGGATTTGTCACTGCCGGATACTCTTTAAGATCAACATTGACGACTCCGGTGAATGAGTTTATTCCCGAACTTTTTACAGTAAAATAGTCTGATTCTATGAGCGGTGCAGTCGTAGAAAATGTCGGTTTTGTCGGAGAATACGCGTACCTCGATACCGTGGCATTTGGTGAAAGAGATGCGTTGATAGAATTGAACGCTATTTTTATTCCGGTGGTGTCTGCACTGCTGTCAAATTGATATGAATTACTCTGCAGGATGTTAGAGATTGTCACCGAGGCTTTAGGAGTTTGGCTTACCCATTGGTAATTATAGGAACGATATGAAAATTGTCCTGCCGGCATAAAAAATTCCAGCGCTGTTGAATCAAGCGTATTAACTTCAGTAAAAACGGGAGCTGTGCTTCCGCCGCCTGCTTGTCCCCAGCCGACGATCGTATTGCCGTTAGGGAGTCTTTCTACTGAACCCATTGAACTTGCATAGATATCCGGCGTATGCCGATATTCCCACACGAGGGTTGCTATCTTATTCTGCTCATCTAACTTGTATTCGACCCCACGGGAGTAATTCGGCGAATGCTGATTCCCATTATCAAAGAGGGTAATATCACCATCCGGTAATACGCTCACGTCATGTTGGTACGAAAAATATGTCGGGCTGTTGAATGCATGTTCGTTTATAAAAGTGAAATCATTTTGCTTCCCTCCTAACATCCAGAGTACATCGCCGGTCTCGCGATCTATTTTTACAACGCTGGAAAGATGCCTCATGGAGACAACGATGTTGCCGTCTGTATCAAGGGCGATCGCATTCGCATGAATTAAATCGATATTTTGAGAAGTGAGATCGTAATACGAATCCGTTATCGGAAGATAATCCCAACTTCTCCACTGAAAGATGACATTTTTCGAAGCATCCAATTCCTGCACTACTAGTCCGGTAACCAAAGCATCCGGGTTACCCCCTGTGATGATCTGGCTCATATCTACTGGTTCCTGGTCATTTGCAAATAAGAGAGCATGCCCGTTTGGCAAGAGAAGAAAATCATGGGCATCAGCTTTATAGCCGTTGCCGCATTGAAACGTATCAATCGTTGTAAGTGATGTATCCAAAATGAACCAGCCGCCCGCTCCATTTGGGTATGCGTATGAAAGATCTCCGTTTGCTTCCATTTTAAAAAGGTTCGCCATTTGAGAGAGCTTTCTGTATTTGGCAACGCTCCCGTCGTTATTGAAGATCATAAGATAGTATCCAATGGAGGTATTGGTGCCCTGCGATTTATTGGTAAGAAAGATATTTCCCGAAGCAGGGTTGTTTGAAGTTCCGACTGTTATTTGAGGAAAATCGGAAGGCAATGTGTCTGTCACAGAATTTTTACTCATTGGTTTATGCGTAACAGCCGCGTTTTGAAAATTATATACCGATTCGATATTCGACTCCGAAATATTATCTACTGCCATCGGATGTGAGAGCGGCGTCGTTGTAAAATGTATTGTCACAGCGGAAAAACTATTCCCATCGGCAGTCTTAAGACCCTGACTCACAGTAGCAGTTACATCCTCGTTTGCTGTAAACTGACTGTTTGGCACGAACATAATAGTCTTATGATCATCGGAGAGTTTTACTGCTCCCTGGTGAATTCCGCTCACTGAACCGGTAACAGAGAATTCATCCGAAGAAAGGCTTGACGGATCAACACGTTCATTGGATTTGAGGATAATATTTGTACTTAAAGAAACAAGTATTGAGTTATTCTTTGGTGAGAGATAAACATAAGTTTGAGAGAAGACGGCTTTGTTTACTGCTAAGAAAAGTAGAAGAAATAATAGGGCTCTTAGTGTTTTCATGGTTGTCTCTGCAGAAGTATAGTTGGGAAATACGCCCCCAAGTCTCGATTGCGGGCAATGTGAATGGTTATGGCGATCATTGGAAGCGTTGTATTGAGTCTCATGAAATTATTTTATTAGCATCATCTTTTTCACGTCTGAATATCGCCCCGCAGATATTCGGTAAAAATAAATTCCGCTTGGAAATGTTGAAGCATCAAAAGTGAGACTATACGCGCCTTTGTTTTGATAGACCTGCACGAGAGTCTTTATGTCCCTGCCAAGGATGTCAAACACTTTCAGAGTCACATAGCCGCTTGCCGGTAGTTCGTAACTGATTACTGTCGAAGGGTTAAATGGGTTGGGGTAATTTTGAAGCAGTCGATATCCTATTGGTACAGTAGTTTGAATCTCATGCACTCCGGTTGGTGATGAATAATTTCTCGACACGCGGAATCCAACATGATACCACGGATTGTTCGGATCCTGCGGCCCGCGGTAGTATGATGGGTTTCTGTTCGAAACCCGAGAGTGCCCATCGTTTACAGAGTCGATGATATCGCCATTATACCAACTGCCTCCCCGCATACCTCTGTAGCGTTTGCCGTCAGGCATAATGGATGCGGAATCGAGAAGAGGACCCTTTGGATTATCATAAGGACTAACGCCATAGTAGGTATTCTCGTACCAATCATTGACAAATTGCCACACGTTACCAGCCATATCATAGAGACCGAAAGCATTGGAACCGTCAGACGTCTGATAACTTGTTGCACTTCCTGGCCAGTTGTAATCTGATTTTAAATGAAGCGTTCCGTCATAAAATCCAACTGGGGTAGTGAATGGATAAGAATTAGTGTCCGTTCCTTCGTAAGGATCTTTGGAGTTTGGCCAATTTGCTTTGGTAATATCGAGATCATTCCCCCATGGATATGTATAGTAAGGATTATACTCCCCGCCGCGCCCGGCGTATTCCCACTCTGCTTCAGTCGGAAGACGATAACCATTCTTGGTAAAATCGCAGTCCCAGGTTGTTAGGTCGTAACACTCGTCCAATCCATTTTGCGTGCTCAACCAATTACAATAGGCAGCCGCACCGCACCACATAACGCCTACCACCGGGTGATTAGCTCTGAAATCAGAAATTGAAAAAACCTTACCATCGTAACCGATGCTGTAATAGGATGCATACTGGTGAGTGCAACAGTAGCTGTTGGGGTCCCCAACGCCATAAACAGTGTTGTTCCGTACTTCTACCAGTCCATTGAACAACGATGAGTTAAGAAATGCCAGATATTGCTGATTGGTTGTGTGTGTCGTCGAAATAAATAGTGAATTGATTTTTACCGCATGAAGAGGCAACTCGTCGCTGGGACGGCCGGGGTCTACAAATCCATAATGGTCCCCCATGACAAATTCGCCCCCCGGAATCTGCACTTCAATGATTCCTAAATTGCTGTTATCCAGTCCTCCTCTGACGAGCAGGACATTTTCTTTGAGAGTTTTGTCATCATACGAAACAATGCCATACTGCACGTTGATATCCCATGCGACAGACGGCGTGAGATACATGGTCGTTGAAGACCAATAAGTACCCGTAAGAACATTTGTAAAATAGTTCTTATCAAACGATGGATTGATCAACTTTACATCATTTAATGACTGCAGTTCCTTTACGTTTGGCAATCTCCAATCTGTTTTTCCGGCTAAGGAAAGAGACTGAGCGTACGCAAGGGCTTCTTCCCAGCTCATTGTATCCGGCGATTGTATTTTTTGCCAGGTCAATCCGGTGTAATTATCTTTAATCGTGCCATTACCCTGGTCCGTAAAATGTGAAACAGAGAAAGTCGTTGAATAAAGATTTCGTATTGCCCTTACGCAAAACAGTTTGCTCCCGCCTGCGCTTACCGTTTCTGTTTTGGGATGAGCCCCGATTCCGCCTCCGGCATTAACAACCCAGACGTATGTCGAGTCATCCGCCCGCTTTTCACTGGTCCACCAATATTGTGCTTGAGTTCTAGCAAAGTAGGTAGTATCTAATGCGGGATTGAGACAGTCGTAATTATTGATACTGAACAACTCAATACTTGTCGGCAGCCGCCAATCAGCATGTCCTCCTAATCTCAAGTTATTGCAGAAGGCTCCAGCGTTTTCAAAGGTCATTTCACCGCCGTCTGTTTTCTGCCACATTAAGCCGGTATTGTTATCAGTAATGGTCCCATTTCCATTATCGGTAAGAGAAATAGGATTAATGATAAAGTCTGCGTCCTCTCCCGGTGTTGAAGTATATCTGTCTAATTGTCCGGTGTCGGGCAACTTAAACGGGAGAAGTTTTTGAGAATCCCCCGTGGAGATCGAAAGGGCAATCATGCCCGTGATGATAAATATTCTATGTGTTAAAGAGAACATAGCATGTACCAATTATCATTTATTTCAATTAAGTCACGCAGAGCACCTCAGTACGATTCTTATGTCGCTCCTACGGAGCTCCAAATAAGTACGAGCTATTCAAACTACAAATATTTTGTCCCTCCGGGACTCAAAATCCATGAACTGCATGGGAATTTCAGCGGTAAGCATAGCTCCGATAGGAGCGAAATATCTGTAGCAATGCACCAGTACTAGCAATCAAGCCCCGGCAGGGGCGACATACAAAAAGAATTTGCCTCTTGCGTAACATGAGTCAATTAAGTTACTTTTAAATGCCATAGGCTTGTCTCTGTCTGGAGTCTTCGATTATTGATTTAGACAACACTCTGAAGAAAAACATGCGGCGAAATATGGAGATGTAGCCGGTGAAAGAACATAATATGAAGAGTGCTCCATCTTCTCGCTCATAGAGAACGCCTTCACGGCTTTTGTTCTGGATTGAAAAAGAACGTGTCAAGGCTCTCCAGCTTTGGTTCTGTCTGCACAGCATCCGAATAGATATAATACGACGCGCTTTCGTTTCCTTCGAGGTTGCGCAGTTTGACTAATTCAGCGCGTTGCTGACTTGTGAGTGTTTGGTTCACGAAGGTAAAAGCCATAGTGTAGCACCAGGACATCTCACCATCTAACTCGCCATATCGACGGCCTAATGCGATAACTCTCTTTTCGTCTGGCGTTTGTCCTCTAAGATATTTTCTCAGTTCCTGAGAAATAGATCGCCTCACTGTAACGATGTCAGACAAGTCCTTGCGCTGAAGATCCAAAATTGCTTCAACGTGTTTGCGTTGTTCTGGAGTAAGCACATTATTGAGGAACGCCTCACCGTTGTCGCCGGTAACTGAAGTGCTGATATCATAGTCGCGCTTACCCATTGCTGTCATATCCTTCATATAGAATCCGCCAAAGTATGTACCGTGGCGCTCCGGACAGAAATAGGTGTCGGCCTCTTCTGACCCGGCAATCCAGCTAAAAAACTCACTCGCATAAGTCATATATGCCACGTTGAACATCTTCGATTTTCCCTGTCCCCGCTCTCTCATCTCGTACCGCTCATCTAATGATGGCCAGGTATTGAAATCACCAAACTTCATTTTAGCCAGATATGCCTTTTGTTCTGATGTCAATGATAAAGCGACCCGAGCCATCGCTTCAGCCCGTTTTAAGCTTAATTCTGCATCCAAAGCAAAAATCCCCCCGACAGAACGTTTCACGGCTTCTTTGTTCAACCCAGAGCTTCCTTCGGGCAGATGATTGTCCCGCTCCAGGAAAAAGGCCTTAATAAGCGGCAACCGCATCTTTGCAAGGTGCTCCAGTTTGGGTGCCTGTGCCTCCGCAAGATCCACAAACACCTTCTTCTGTTCGTCTGTTAGAACATGGAAGATATTGCCTGCCACCCGGTTCAAAAACATCGGGTTGTGTCCTTTCTCTGCTGCATCAATGTCGCGCATGTATTGGAAACCAAAATAATCGCACACCTTGCCAGGTGGAAGAAATGTCGCTGCGCCAAAATCGCCGGTAAGGAATGCCAGCCCACTGAATGCGATTGTGTGCAACTGCGCATTATCGGAGACGGCTTGCAAAATGCTGTATTTGCTTCCTCCGGAATTCTCCTCTTTTCTTGAGTCATCTCTCCCGGACTTATCCGGCGGTGGATCGAGTTTCTTTAACACTTCAGGGTCAAACCCGGCTGAACTGAGAAGCTCATCTTCAGAGCGTCCTCCGGAGATTCCAATATCCCGCATGGCCTTATGGATCGCCTTCGCATCCTCAGTTGACAGTGTTGAAGCATTGTATTTCAAAAGGACATTTCTTGCGGCGGTTTTCTGTTCGTCGGAGATAGTTTGTGCATCATCATGGATGCCACTTCTATTCTCACTATTTCTTTCCTGGGCGCATACATCGTGTGTCCAAACGATAGGAATACATAAGCCGAGCATTATTAAAAACAGTCTCTTTTTCATTTTACGCACCTTTATGTTCAAACGGTGAATGATGCTTCTGACCTCATCGAAACAAAAGCATATATCCGGCGGGCACAAATTCCTGTTTATTACAAAGAGTTATACAAGTATTGAAGGGGCTATTCGTACCGGATTAAAAGTCTGGTTTAGAATATTGGACATCACTTTTGCGGAATACTTGCGGCCGGGGTTCGAATGTACAGAACTGAAATGGAACAAAAATACCTTTCCCTCTATAAACCGAGAGAAAGGTATTCAAGCCGTACTACTTCTACGGAAGTAGATATTTTCTACTTGATCATTCTTGAGAATTCTCGTTTCTGCTCCTCATTGAGAAGCTTCATGATACTCTCATTTTCTTCCTCACGATTTTTTTCCATTGCGTTTTGAATTTCATCCGGATTGGGATTTGGCCTTGTCCGCAGCTGTTCCCCCTTTTCATGAGAGTTCACCAGCACGACTCGGATCTTTTGTTTCTGTTCGCCGGTAAGATTCAGCCTTTCAGAATATTTTGCCAACTGCTCGTCGATTGAAAGCGGCCCTGGCTTGTCGCTTGGCGGACCCTGAAGATTATCTCTTTGATTCCTGCCTATATTTTTATCACGGGGACTTTGGTCTTCTCGCCTATCACGTTTTTCTTGATCATTCTCAGGTTCGTCTTTCGCCGGCTTGCGGCCTATAACATCAAACACGATTGGTTTCAGTCTTTCTTTTTGCTCAGGCGTACAGATCGCCAGCAATTCTTGAAAATACCTGAACCTGAGCAACTCAACTTTGGATTCCAGGTCTCCTATTTCTCTTGTTTTCGCATCGGCTACAGAACTGTCGCGATTGGTCGCAAACAAGTCTTCGGCAAGTTCTGTTTTAATTTTGTCCAACTGATCATTATTGTCAGTGAGCTGCTCCAAAAGCGATGTTTGTATTTTTATGAGTTGATTGGTTTGTTCTTCCGTCAAATCGAGTGCTTTTGTGATCAGCTTCACGGACTCTGATGGATGAACTCCCTCGGCTTTTCGCTGCGGCTCATATGTTTTTGCGGTCTGCATCCAGATTATGGAAAGGGCAAGAACATTGAGGGCGAAGAGTCCAACAATCAGCCAATTCTTTACTCTGTTTTGGTTTATCCAGTCCATCGCATGCTCGTCTAGAAATTGATTTGAGATTGACTAATCTTAAAATCCTCTTTCAGTTGCGAAACCAGTTGTTCATGTAAACGGTATTCTGATTCCCGCTGAGAATAATAAACTGCAGTGATGAGGTTGACGAAAAGGAGGAGGAGAACTGCAGCGTAGCTCAGAACGATCCTTGCGCTTGACCGGAATGTCCGTTTGTGCAATCGATCTGCTCTCGCGGCTGCTATTCGTGTCATGAGAAATGGATTCTCCTCAAGAGTGATGTCGTTGTCAAACGCTTGCAGCGTCTTGTCAACCTCATCCAAGATTCGTTTTTCTTTTGCCATGATTACATCCTTGGGTCTATAGATGTTTTTTGTAGTACGCGTAAAGTAGTTTCTTCAAGTTTGATTTAGCGCGATGGAGTAGTGACTCCACGGACGGGATACTGGTTGCCATTATCAAAGAAATCTCCTCATAACTCATTTCTCTGTACTTACTCAGCGTAAATGCGATTCTCTGATTCTCCGGCAATTTGTTAAGAGCCCACTGCAAGATCCTGGCTCTATCCTGGTTCTCAAGCAACTCATCTGGTCCATTACTGGCCGAAGCCAATATTCGTTCTTCTGCTTCCTCTTTTTCGAATAAACTCACTATTACAGCAAAACGCTTCTTCCTTTTTAAACTTTTCAGATAATTGAGAGATTTAGCAACCGTTATCCGATAGATCCATGTGGATAATCGTGATTCACCTCTAAATGAATGTATGGATTCAAACACCTCCAAGAATACTTCTTGAGTAATGTCCTCGGCCGCCTCCTTGTTTCTCAAAAACTTATATGAGCAGTTCAGGACTAATTTCTGATATTTTCCCACGACTAACCGAAAGGCTTCATCGTCTCCACCTTTGAGCTTTTCGATTAATTCGAGATCATTCATTCAAGAGTATTTGATTTCTACTACTATTTGACAACATAATCTGTTGAAACTTGCGGAAGATTTCAGAAGATAAACATTATTATGATGATCTGCCCCCAGTTTATGTGCCCGTGCGTAGTTTAGTTTTTTGTCGAGACTCGCGGAACGAGAAGACCGGACATGCGAATTTTGTTCGCCATTTGGTTTTCTTACACTCATTCGTTCCTTTCTCTATTCTTGAACAGGCACCGACACCCGAAGCCGATCCAGATCGCGCATCGGCGGCTGCCCGAAGAGCCTCCTGTACTCGCGGCTGAACTGGGAGGGACTTTCATAGCCAACCTTGAATGCTACGCTCGCTGCATCCGTCGCTTCGACGCTCAGCAACCGGCGAGCTTCCTGAAGCCTCACCTGTTTCTGATACTGCAGCGGGCTCATGTTTGTCACCTGCCGGAAATGAAGATGAAAAGATGAGGGGCTCATGTTCGCCATGCGCGCTAAACCGGACACACTCAACGGCTCTGCATAATCTCTCCGAAGGTGCTCCACGACTTTTCCGATCCTCTGAGTCTTGCTTCCGACAACTCCAAGTTGCCGTATCTTCGTTCCATAACGAGAGCTCATCAGAAGGTAATGAATCTCTCGGACAATCGATGGAGCAAGCACTTTCAGATCATTCTTGTTTTCCAACGCCTTCATCAATCGGGCAAAAGCGTCAGCCAGTTCCGCAGTTACCTTCTCTACGTAAAATCCTCCACCAAGCCGATCATACTGCACCTCGGTCGGAGAGGTCTCCTGCAGAATTTCATAGACCACCGAAGGTTGAAGCTCAAGTGTAAGTCCCACGTACGGCTCTTTTGCTGATGCCTTCACAACCTGCACCGTGGCAGGAATATCGATACAACTCACCAAATAATTTTCAGGATTGTAACGGTATACTTTCTTTCCGCTCCAGACTCTTTTTTCACCCTGAAGGACCAAGCAGACTACCGAAGCATACATGCCGGGCGAAGCCTCCGTCGTTTTCTCCCTTCTGATCACTTTGAGTTCCGGAAGAGGTGTTTCGTGAATTCCTTCGCGGTCGCAATACTTGAGCGCGTCGGCGAAAAGGGAGTTGGTGATTTCCGTTCGAGACGATTTCATCGATTGGTTCTCCTTAATTATTCTAATATAATTCCTGCTAACACAAAACTCCACCCTCTAAGAGGATTAGGCAATAAATCAGTAGCATTGGGATAGTTGCCTTATTCGATAATTTCTATATTAGTTGTAGAGAATTTTAGGGGCAAACGAACGAGGCATGGAAAGAAAGATGATGAAATGAGACCTTATGTCATTTGTCATATGCTCGCTTCAATTGATGGAAAAATCGATGGCTCGGTTCTCCAGGCGGTTACTGGAAGCGGCGAATACGAAATTACGGGTGCATTGTTGAAAGGAGACGCCTGGGTCTGCGGCCGCATCACCATGCAGCAGCACTTCGCCGAGGATGAACCATTCGTTTCCACATCGAACGAAGCGGCAGGACCTCAGCCCGTCTACGTGGCTCGACGCGCCAAGTCATACGCTGTTTCAATAGATACCGTTGGCAAGCTCCGGTGGTCAAAGAGCGATATCGACGGCGACCACCTCATCTGTGTTGTGAGTGAGCGAGTTCCGGAAGATTATTTATCACTGCTGCGTCAAAAGAAAATTTCATATATCGTGACCGGGAAAGCAGCTGTTGATATGACCGAAGCAGTAAACCTGCTGGGGAAGCATTTCGGAATTAAGACGTTGCTCCTCGAAGGGGGCGGACACATCAACGGTGCATTTCTCGAGGCAGGTCTCGTCGACGAGCTCAGCCTTCTGATAGTACCGGGGATCGACGGCCGCCATGATATCCCTGCTGTATTCGACGGCGTAAATCCTTTTCTCACGAAAGCTGTCCAATTAAAACTTAAATCTGTCGAGCAACGGAAGAACGATACCCTTTGGATTCGTTACACGATGAAAAATAAAAACAATTGAACGGAGAAACGATGAAAAAACGCAAACTTGGAAAAAATGGATTGGAAGTCTCGGCCCTCGGGCTCGGCTGCATGGGTATGAACTTTTCTTATGCACCGTTCCCTGAAAAAAAAGAAATGATCTCCCTTATTCGTTCGGCGGTGGAACAAGGAGTTACTTTTTTCGACACCGCCGAAGCGTACGGCCCGTTTACAAACGAAGAACTTGTCGGTGAAGCGCTTGCTCCCTTCCGCGATCAAGTGGTGATCGCCACAAAATTCGGTTTCAAGTACGGCCCCAAGGGAGAACAGACGGGCCAGGATAGCCGGCCAGAGCACATTAGAGAGGTTGCTGAAGCATCGTTGAAACGACTCAAGATCGATGCCATCGATTTGTTCTATCAACATCGAGTTGACGCTAGCGTGCCAATTGAAGATGTGGCCGGTGCGGTAAAGGATTTAATTCGCGAGGGAAAAGTAAAGCACTTCGGCCTTTCTGAAGCAGGAGTTAAAACAATTCGCAGGGCGCATGCAGTACAGCCTGTGACCGCACTCCAGAGTGAATACTCGCTCTGGTGGAGGCGGCCCGAAGAGGAAGTGATACCGACACTCGAAGAACTCGGAATCGGGTTCGTTCCGTTCAGCCCGCTTGGGAAGGGTTTCCTTACGGGAAAGATCGACGAGAAAACGACGTTCGACAAATCCGACTTCCGTAACATCGTCCCTCGCTTTACCGCCGAGAATCGAAAGACAAATCAAGCCGTGGTTGACCTCCTTACAACAATCGGAAATCGGAAGAAGTCGACTCCCGCACAGATTGCCCTCGCCTGGCTGTTGGCACAGAAGCCGTGGATTGTTCCAATTCCGGGAACGACAAAACTGCATCGTTTGCAGGAAAACATCGGTGCCGCGAGCATTACATTGAGTCCCGAAGAATTGAGCGACATTAATTCGGCGCTTGAAAAAATAAAAGTAGTGGGCGACCGCTATCCGGAACAGCTGGAAAAAAGAACAGGACTATAAAATATAAGAGGCGTTATGAATACTACAAAAAATCAAAACGCAATTTTCCTAAAAGGTCAAAAAGCCTCTGCTGATTACTTCACTGGAACTGCATGGGTGAATATCCTGGTTCCGCAGGATGAGACGGAAAGTTATGCAATAGGCAACGTTGTCTTTGAGCCGGGCTGCAGAAACAACTGGCACAAACATCCGGCAGGACAAATCCTGCTCGTGACCGACGGAAAAGGCTATTATCAGGAAAAGGGAAAACCAGCACGGTTGCTGACGAAAGGCGATATCGTCGTCATCCCATCCCACGTCGAACACTGGCACGGTGCCGCGCACGATAGCAGTTTCACGCACATTGCTGTCACCAACAACTCAAAAAATGGCGCTGTGGAATGGTTGGTACCCGTGAGCGATGAAGAATATTACAGCTTTCAACCTGCACAACCTAAAACAAAAAAATGAATCTGACAAAAGCTGCAATCAGAAACCATGAAGAATTGTTCCCCAACTACAAATCAACACTCCAACAAACAGACCCGGAGCTGATCGAAATATTTGACAAATTCGCTTTTGACGAGATCATCAGTTCCGGCGGCCTAGATACAAGAACAAGGGTAATGATGATTTTGGCATCAACCCTTGCAAGCCAGGCGTTGAGCGAATACGAAGTGATGCTCGGCGCCGCTCTGAATGTTGGGGTAACCCCCGTCGAAATCAAGGAAATTCTCTATCAGTCGGTACCATACGTAGGCATTGCAAAGGTTTTGGATTTCATTCACGCCACAAATGATGCGTTGAAGAGCAGAGGAATACAACTGCCATTAGCGGGTCAATCCACAACTTCACCAGAAACACGACACGAGGAGGGATTGAAATTACGGAAACAGATCTTTGGTGATACGACTGATAAAATGTATGACGAGTCGCCCAAGAACCAGCTTCATATTCAAAAATACTTATCGGCAAATTGTTTTGGCGATTACTACACGAGAACCGGAATAGATATCAAGACAAGGGAGCTTCTCACATACGCCATGCTCATATCGTTGGGAGGTGTTGAGCCTCAGGTGAAAGGGCATATTCAGGGCAACATGAATGTTGGTAACGGAAAAGACATACTACTGAGTGTTGTGACACATTTATTGCCTTATATTGGATACCCAAGGGCATTGAATGCTGTACGATGTTTGAATGAAGTCGAACCAGAATAAAAGAATCAAGAGGGAAATTATGCATACGGTCCAATTAAACAACGGCCTCGAAATGCCCGTCTTAGGGTTTGGTGTTTTCCAAATGACGAAGGCCGGCGAATGCGAAGAAGCTGTCTATGAAGCGATACGTACCGGCTACCGTCTGATTGATACCGCCGCTTCGTACGGAAACGAAACGGAAGTCGGCAAAGCGATCAAAAGAAGCGGTGTAGCAAGGGATGAGCTCTTTATTACTACCAAACTCTGGATTGAGCAGACCGGGTACGAAAACACAAAGAAGGCTTTTGAGAAGTCGCTGAAGAAGCTGCAATTAGAGTATTTGGATTTGTACCTGATTCATCAACCCTATGGAGATGTTCACGGTTCATGGCGGGCAATGGAAGATTTGTATCGGAAGGGTAAAATTCGAGCTATCGGTGTCAGCAACTTCCAGCCGGACCGGTTGATGGATTTGATAGTATTCAACAAAGTTGTCCCGGCTGTAAATCAGATTGAAACGCATCCGTTTAACCAACAAATAGAAACTGCCGGTTTTTTAAAGGCGAACGGGATCCAAATCGAATCGTGGGGACCGTTTGCTGAAGGCAGAAACAATCTTTTTCAGAATGAAGTATTGGTTTCTTTGGCCGGGAAATACAAGAAATCAGTCGCTCAGATCGTGCTACGGTGGCTGATACAAAGAGGTGTCGTCGTTATTCCTAAATCAATTCGCAAGGAAAGAATGATAGAGAATTTCAACGTATTCGATTTTGAAATAACCTCTGAAGATATGGATGTGATTGTATCGCTCGACACGAAGAAAAGCTTGTTCTTCGATCATCGTAACCCGGAAATCATAAAATGGTTTGCGAGTAGAAAGCTCGACATCTAAAATCGTTGATTACCGAAGCGGTGCGTCTGAGTTCTAAATCATTTTAATAAAGCGAATAATTGAGAATGAAAAAAGTAATTATTCTTGGTGCCAGCGGTAATATTGCACGGCACGTCATTGAGCTTCTGGTTAAACAGGATGATGTGCACCTGACTTTGTTTTTGCGCAATGCCCGTCGGCTGCGCAATAGGGATGTCTCCAAATGCCGTATCGTTGAAGGCAATGTTCTGGACTATGCTCAACTGAAAGAGGCTCTCACAGGACAAGATATTGTCTATGCAAATCTTTCGGGCGACCTGGAAGCAATGGCAAAGAATATTGTGAAGGCAATGAACGAAAAAGGTATTAAAAAACTTATCTTTATAAGTTCAATAGGTATCTATGACGTTCCATTAAAACCCGTATTGAAGCCTTACCGAAGAGCTGCAGATGCCATAGAAGCGTCCGACCTTGAATACACTATTCTGAGGCCGACCTGGTTTACCGATGTGGATGAAGTCGATTATGAAACAACCCGAAAGGGCGAACCCGAAAAAGGGATCGGTCATTTCACAAAAAAGCTTGGCGACCTTCATCACAACAATCATAAAATCTCCGGAAAAGTATCTCCGTGAAAACCTCGGAGTGAACAAGCCCAATTCTTGAAATTTATTCTCAAATCGAAGGATGTTAAAAAGGAGCTAGACCATGCAAGGAGCTGTTTTATACGGTCCACGTGATGTGCGTTTTGAAGAGCGCGACGCGCCGAAAATTATCAAGCCAACAGATGCCATTATCAGGATCTCGGCCGCCTGCGTGTGCGGGTCGGATCTGTGGCCTTACCGCGGCATCAACCCCGTCACTCAGCCGACTCCGATGGGGCACGAATACTGCGGCATCGTCGAGGAGATCGGCAGAACGGTCACCTCGGTCAAGCCCGGCCAGTTCGTCATCGGTTCTTTTTTTGCTTCCGACAATACTTGTCCCCATTGCCAGGCTGGCTATCAGTCGTCCTGCCAGCACAAGGAACTCGTCGGCGGGGCGCAGGCGCCGATGCTGCGTGTGCCGCTCGCGGACGGAACCTTAGTGGCAACCCCGGAAATTCCCTCGGATGACTTGATCCCAAGCCTGCTAACTCTTTCCGATGTTATGGGCACCGGTTGGTTCGCCGCCTACGCAGCCAATGTGAAGTCGGGCAACACGGTGGTGGTCGTCGGTGACGGCGCGGTCGGCCTTCTCGCCGTGCTTTCCGCTAAACAGATGGGCGCCGGCCGGATCATTGCGATGAGCCGTCACGAGTCGCGTCAAAAGCTTGCCCGCGAGTTCGGCGCGACCGATATCGTGACCGAGCGCGGCGACAAAGGCGTTGCCAGAATCAAACAACTTACAAACGGGGTCGGTGCTGATGCAGTGCTGGAATGCGTCGGGACCGCTGAGTCTATGATGCAGGCCATACATTCCACCCGCCCGGGCGGCACTGTGGGATATGTCGGCGTCCCCCATGGAGTCGAGCTTAAGGGTGAAGAGCTGTTCTTTATGCATGTTCGTCTATTCGGCGGCCCAGCCCCCGTGCGCCAATTCCTGCCCCATCTGATCGATCTGGTGCTGGACGGAAAGATCAACCCCGGCAAGGTCTTCGACCTCACCCTGCCCCTCCACAAGGTTTCGGAGGGCTATCGCGCCATGGACGAACGCCGTGCAATCAAAACACTTCTGAAGCCGTAAATTAAAGAGGGCCGACAAATGACAGCTTGGTTAAAAGACGAACTGCGGAAGATTGCTGAAGCTGATAACCTGCACGTCTCGCCTTTCCGTGAGGATGGGACAACGTATGGCACCCCGACGTGGATTTGGTCCGTCGCGGTCGGCGATGCCCTCTATGTGCGTGCCTACAACGGGCAGAACTCTCGCTGGTATCAGGCCGCGGTGCGGCACAAAGCCGGGCGGATTATTGCCGCTGGAATAACGAAGGAAGTCACTTTCGAGCCGGTCGAAGGGACGATCAACGACTTCATTGACGACGCGTACCGTGTGAAGTACCATGGCAGCTCATATCTTAGTTCGATGATCGGCAAACGCGCACGCCCCACGACAATTAAGATCATGCCGCGCGAGACCAATACCTGATCGTGTTTCTATATCGGTGAGAAAACGTCGGCGATGAACGATATTTGTCCCCATCGAGTACACGAAAAACACACGGCAGAGTAAAGGCTATCAGAAGAATTGGAAGAGAGAGCAGTGCCTCGTGTTCAGCAATAGCACGATCCTGCCTGACTCTATGGAAAAGAAAGACTTTCTACAACCTCCACTTAAAATCCCCATGCTTCAGGAAATACATGATCTGATCTATGGTCATTTGCGTCTTACGTTCAATCGCCTCCGACGTATTGAACGCATTGTGCGGCGTCATAATGACGTTTGGATATTTCAACATCTCCTGGACGACTCCGACAGAATTTGTTTCCGATACCTGACCTGAGCGAAGGGCCAGTGCAAGATTCCCTTCGTCTTCAAACACATCCAATCCCACGCCTCCTAAATGTCCTTCCTTGAGAAGTCTGAGGAGATCCTTGAGCGGTGAAAGTTCACCACGAGCTATGTTGACGAAGATGACGCCGACACGAGACCGAGAGAGAATTTCGTAGGAAAAATACCGGCGATTTCCCTCCGTTAAATTCATCGAACATACGATCACATCCGCCCATGAGATGCCTTCTTCGACGGAGACATATTCTACGCCGCGTTTATCCTGCACAATATCGACGCCACGCACATTCATTCCAAGCCCCCGTCCGATTTCTAGAATTTCAGTGCCGATCCTCCCAACTCCTACCACGAGGAGGTTTCTGCCCTTGCACTCCATCCCGGTAATTTCATCGCGATTGAACGATTGAAATTTCGTCAACTGCGCTGTAAGCTTTCTGATGAGTGCAAGGATAAGCAATACGGCATGCTCCGCAACAGCGCGCGTGGCGTACTCATCGAGATAACCACAGGGTATTCTCACGCCCGTTTCTTGCTTGAAAGCAGCCAGGTGATCGTATCCTGTACTGCGGCTAAGAATCCCGCTAAGACTAGTGGCCCACTCTGGAGGTATATGGGATTGCGTCCGGATGCTGATGAGTCCGGCGGGCGGTTCTTTGTGACCAGCTTCCTGAATAGTCTTACTCGTTACTTCATACGAGAATCTTTTGCCAATAAATTGCCGCAACAATGCTGCTTCCTCTTCAAACACTTCATATAAAAAAACGTCCATAGATCCTTTTCAGTAAAATATTTCATTGCAAGCGTATTCAACTCCAAAAGATCCGAGAGAAGGGCGTTTGGTAACACTGAATAACGCTTTCTCAATCCAACAAGAACTTACGATGTGCAATCTTGCCGGTTACTCTATTCTCCGCTTACGGCAGACTCGAACGCCGCCGGGCCTGCTTTCACAAGCCAACAGCCATCCCCTATCCGAGACCGATGTCCCCTCCCACAGCTATTGCCGTTTTAATCGAAAGACTACATCGGCTCGCGGGGACAGGCAGACGGAGGATCGATTACACCACGTAAGTTGACGACGCGGTATCTCCACCGCGCCCGGTCCAGTTTGTATGGAAAAATTCTCCGCGGGGCTTGTCAATTCTCTCATACATGTGCGCTCCAAAATAATCGCGCTGCGCCTGCAGTAAGTTTGCCGGCAGCCGGGAATTCCTGAACCCATCAAAATAATTGAGGGCGGTCGCCATCGCCGGAACCCAGATGCCGTTGAGAATCGCCGTCGAGAGAACGCGCCGCCACGCCTCCTGTGACCGATCGATCGTCTCTTTAAAGAATGGATCAAGCAGAAGGTTTGTCAGGCGCGGGTTTTTGTCGAATGCATCTTTGATCCTCCCGAGGAATTTGGAACGGATGATGCACCCTCCCCTCCACAGCAGCGCGATACCGCCGTAGTTTAAATTCCACTTGAATTCTTCCGCAGCCGATTTCAACAACACATAACCTTGCGTATACGAAACAATTTTCGAAGCGTAAAGCGCCTGCGCGAGATCGGCCAGGAATGCTCGTTTGTCTCCCGTGAATTTTGGCTTTGGGCCCTGAAGAATTTTAGACGCTTCGACACGATCTTCCTTCATCGCGGATAGGCAGCGACCGTACACTGCCTCGCTGATCATCGTTAGAGGAATGCCAAGGTCCAGGGATGCGACACTTGTCCACTTCCCAGTCCCCTTTTGTCCGGCGGTGTCGAGAATCTTGTCGACGAGAGGAGCGCCGTCGGCATCTTTGAACGCGAGGATATCCCGTGTGATCTCGATGAGGTAGCTGTCAAGTTCTCCTTTGTTCCATTCCTCGAATACATCGTGCATTTCCGGAGCCGTCATACCGAGAAGCTCTTTCATAATCTGATACACTTCGCAAATAAGCTGCATATCGCCGTACTCGATTCCGTTGTGGACCATCTTCACGAAATGTCCTGCCCCGTTTTCGCCCACCCAGTCGCAACACGGAGTTCCGTCCGTCACTTTCGCAGCGATTGCTTGAAAAATCGGCTTCACATGCGGCCACGCCGCCGGCGAACCCCCCGGCATAATGGACGGCCCGCGCAACGCCCCCTCCTCGCCTCCGGAAACACCGGTCCCGATGAAAAGAAATCCCTTTCCCTCGAGATATTTCGTCCGGCGAATCGTATCGGGAAAATGAGAATTGCCCCCGTCGATGATGATGTCTCCCTTTTGGAGATGCGGGATAATCTGTTCGATGAATTCATCCACCGGCTTGCCCGCTTTTACCATCAACATGATTTTGCGCGGCGTTTTAAGGGAGCCGACAAACTCGCCAATGGAGTGTGTCCCGATGATTTTTTTCCCTTTCGCCCGTCCATGAATAAAATTGTCCACTTTTTCCAGCGTCCGATTGTACACGGCAACCGTGAAGCCGCGGCTCTCGACATTCAACACCAGGTTCTCTCCCATCACGGCAAGCCCTACTAATCCTAAATCTGCTTTTTCATTCATTGTAATATTTTTCGCTTTCTGATTGCTGTTGTTCTTGGTTGTTTAATGGATTCCACTTCTTCCCTTTCAGTGAAGGGAACGGTTAACGTTGGATGCGAGCCGATCCGCCTTTTGCGAATGCACGGACCTGTTCAACGGTTGCCATCGTTGTGTCGCCGGGAAATGTCGTCAAGAGTGCTCCGTGTGCCCAGCCCAGCTTGACCGCTTCTTCCGGAGATTCTCCAGACAATAACCCGTAAAAAAATCCGCTGGCAAATCCATCTCCACCCCCTACTCGATCCAAAACATCCAATTCACACGTCGGCGCAGAATAGGTTTTTCCATCGATCCACGCTACCGCGCTCCAACTATGGCGGTTCGTCGAATGAACATCCCGCAGCGTTGTTGCGACAACTCTCACCTGCGGATGTTTTGCGACGACCTTGTCGATCATTCCGAAAAAAGCACTCGGGTCAAGTTTCGATTTTGCAGCAACCTCCGGACCCGGAATCCCCAAGCCCTTCTGCAGATCTTCCTCGTTTCCGACGAGAACATCGGCATTTTCAACAATGCGAGCAACTACCTCGACGGCTTTTTTTTCCCCTCCCCAGATATTCCACAGCTTCTCGCGGAAATTCAAGTCGAAGCTGACGATCGCGCCGGCTTTTTTCGCCGCTTTCATGCCTTCAATAATCAATTCTCCTGTGGTTTCGGAAAGGGCTGCAAAAATGCCGCCGCTGTGAAACCAGCGAATGCCTCCGGAAAAAATTGAATTCCAGTCGAAGTCGCCAGGCTTCAATTGTGCGGCGGCCTCGTTCGAACGGTTGTAGAAGACAACGGGAGCCCTGACGCCCTGGCCCCGATCACTGTACACCGCCGCCATGTTTGGTCCGTTGACGCCGTTGTGCTTAAATTTTTTGTAGAACGGTTTCACTCCCATCGCCCGTACCCGCTCCGCAATCAAATCGCCGATCGGATATTCGACCATCGCCGAGGCGATTCCCGTATTCAAACGAAAGCAATCTGCAAGATTTGCCGCAACATTGAATTCTCCACCGCTCACATGAATTTGACAGCCTGTTGCTTTTCTGAATGGAATAATTCCGGGGTCCAGCCTGTGAACCAATGCTCCTAACGAGACTAAGTCTAAAGCACCGCCGGATTGAATTTTCAAACCGCTGCTCATTTTTTGCTCCTTCTTCTTTTTCTATTAAGTGTTTTTCGAATTTACACTACTGGATTTGCAAATCAATCGCTGCCCAGAAAAACCGGGCGAAGGTGGCGTTCGTAGATGTTCTCGGCAACGCCGCCATTGATTGTTCCTGCCGCTGCATCGAGCAAATCGGTAAACCGATTTCCCATTTCCGCCGCCACCTTAAAACCAATGTGAACCAGTTGCCGGAAGGCAGCGTTGTATTGCGGGCACGTCGAGTCGTTTTTCAGCGCGAGAATAAAATCGACGCTTCCCCATTTGTCGACCACCGCCGGCGTTGGCAGCTTCTCCATCTGAATGTCAATCACCGACAGATACGGCTTCGCAAGCTCTTCGAAGCGAAGATATGATTGAGCGTAAATCTCTTTCGCGGCACGGAGACCGTCGCCGTCAGATTTTGCGAGGCCGATGACTTCTTCAAGCCACGTTGTCCCTGCCGTCTTGAGATGAAGGCCGGCGCCAAATTTTTTCACGGCTTTATTGATCGCCGGGTAAATAGAAAATTTGTCGCTCCCGGAATGAATGCTGATTTTGAGCGTTCCGGGCAAGCCGAATTCCTTGACTGCATGAGTGATAACCGCAACATCTTCTTCAAACTCCTGGGCAAATCGCGCAACATCGCCGACGTAGTCAACTCCTTTGAGAAATCGCCCGGTGAATTTCGGAGCGATGGTCTGCACAGGAACTTGTTCTCGTGAGAGTGCGGCGAGGACAAAGAAAAGCTCTATCGGCGTTTGCGGCGTATTGGTCTCGTCGGTCGAAACTTCGGTGATGAAATTCTCTTCCCCCTTCCGGGAAGCGATGTACCGATAGACCTTGCCCGCTTCCTTCACTGCAACAAGATATTTCTTCCCCACGGAAGCAACCGTTTCCTTGGTTATGTCCAGGCCGTTCTTTATACCCGGAATGCGGAGCGTGCCGACAAACCTGCTGCAATACTTTGAGAAGTCGGCAAGGTCTTTCCCCGCGGGTTCCTTTCCGATGAAATCAGCGACATCTAATGTGAAAAAATTACTCGGCCCGATGAAGGGGTCCACAGTGTTCATGCCGACGTGGTCTGCATCGACATAATACGACGGCTCCCATCTTAACGCTGCCGCAGCTTTGTCCGCTTCGATGCGCGTATCTCTAGGCTGCGTTCCGATAAGAGTATGTTCGCGATGCGATTTGTTCCACACCGGAACAACGTCCATTCCATGTTCACGCGCCGTAACGAACGCAGAAAGTTGTGCGACGCCCTGATGTCCGAAACGATCGCCGATGCCGACCGAATATTTCTCAAGGTTCATTTAGCTGTACTGCCTGATCAATCCTTTCATGACACTGCGGTCTTCACAATCCGTCGATATTTTTCACATTGAACCATTCTTCTTTAAACGGTACAGCAATTGACCGGCATTTTCGACGACCAGCAAGTCACTGCTTTGGTTTGCTTTCCACTCCGGAACATTGATCGAATGGTAGTCGACATAACCGAGGTTCACTGATCGGCAAACGTCTTCCGGGATTGACGTCGCAAGCGTGACATTGATACGGGGCAATTCTACCCCGTTTTCAAATGTACCGATGCCCCTGACGTTTGTCGAATGAGCAAGGATAAGTTTCGACATGTCGGCAAACCGGTCCCATTGTCGCGTGAAATAATCGCGGACATGATACCCAACCTTGCGAATTTCCTTACCGTGTGTATAAGAAATTTCTTTGATATGGGGAGCGTAGATAATCACTTCACCCCCGTTTGCAACGATCGGCTCGTGCTTGTACATCACTTTTCCGGCCACCCAAATATCATCGTAGATTGCCGGTGCAATACCGAGAATTTTGTTATATGCGTGCTCGACGTACTTGATATGAACTTTTGAAGAAATATCGGCAGCCTTTTCCCAGGCCTCCTCCGGTGAGCCGATAAAGAGTGAGGTCACGGCGTGGTCATCGACAACAAACGCAAAACATATTCGCGGGACGGAAATCAATGAGGCGGATCGATTAATTACCCGCCGCACAGGAGTATTTTTCACTCCGTTGACCACGGGATTTGTGATGAGGGCGCCGATCCAATGGAACGTCTGGATAATCTCTTCGCCACCGATTCCCGGGAAGAAGTATTTATTTCCACCGGCGAAGCCGACCGTCTCGTGTGGAACGACCGGGCTAATCAAGATAATGTGATCGTAGTCGAAAATGCGCCTGTTGATGGTGATATCCACCGCGTCTGTGAACAAGCCCTCAGAAAGTTCAGACATCTCCGATGCAGGTATTCTTCCGATCGTTCGGAGCTGTGAATGGTCGTTGTGGGAGTGATTGAAAAACTTCGTTTTTGGATACTTGGACTTGTGCTCGTCTGCGGTAATCCCCACATGACGGAGGATGGTTTCCATTGCTAAAGGATGGTGTGTACCGGTCGCGACGAGGTAATCAAGCGCACTCACCTCGAGGACCGAGAATGCGCCCCAGTGTCCTGAAAAATACGGGAAGCTCCGCATGCCTGGTAGTGTCCGGAATGATCACTAAAATGCGTCGTCCCTCGGAGTGCAGCGATGCGAGGGCACGCTCACTTAAGCTGTAGATTTCTTCTTCCATTTTCAGACGCGGAATCGCCTCATTCCCGACAAGCATCCTTACACCTGTCCTTTACTGGTTTCAACACGGAAACCGATCGTCCTCAGCGGTTCGGCCAGAATCATCAATGAGGATGGCAATTCAACAACCGTTGTAAAAAATTCGCGCCTCACGCGGTACTCAGCCCGCAATCGCGTAAAGAACAAGCGCCGCTCTTCCGGCAGCACACCCGCAATTGATCTCAGTGCACGGTCATCGGCCTCGATATCATAACACTGGCTCACGATCTTCCTCAAAACGTCTTCAGGGTGATCTACACCGGGTGGAATCATAATGCGTTCAACGGCCGGCTTCGGCAACGAATTTCCCGGCTTCCACGTTTCCGGCTGGCCGAAGAATTTGCATGCCGCCGAATACGTCATCTTCACCGCCGCAAGTTTTCCGTCGAACGAATACCCTGCGATATGCGGCGTTCCAAGGTCGACCGTATTCAAAAGGTCAGTATCGATGATCGGCTCGCCTTCCCACACATCCAGGAGCGCGCCTCCGAGGTGATTCCGTTCAATCGAATTTTTCAGCGCCTCTCCATCCACAACTGCACCGCGCGATGTATTAATCAGGATGGCTCCCTCTTTCAATTTGTTGAGGCGCGTGGCGTCGAAGAGATGATATGTTGGATCACTCCCCGTTTTTGTGAGAGGCACGTGGAGTGTAACTATATCGGCCTCCATCAATTCATCTAGCGGAAGATAAGGGGAATTCGCCGTCCCGCGAGCGAGAGGGGGATCGTTCTGCAGCACCCTCATTCCTAAGGCCTTGGCATTCCTAACAATCTTGCTCCCTACATTTCCAACTCCCACAACGCCGAGTGTTTTTTCGGAGAGTGTAAACCCTTTTCGTATCGCCAACGTGAGCACCGCAGCAACAAAATATTCAGCTACCGAATTTGCATTGGAACCTGGTGCGCTGGCAAAACCGATTCCATGCGACTTGAGATACTCGAGATCAACATGGTCCGTCCCAATCGTCGCCGTGCCAACGAATTTGACATTGCTCCCATCTAAAAGATCCCTCGTCACTTTTGTTTCAGAGCGAATGATAATGATGTCGGCATCGCGAACGGCGTCTTTGGTAATATCGCGAGTCGACGAAAGGGTCACATCACCGAATTGGCGAAATGCTTCTCCGACGAGGGGATTATTTTTGTCTACAATAACGCGCATAGTCTCTTCTCGCTTACAACTTATTCCTTCCTATCAACTGAGCGGCTCCCGGAACACCACGATTTTCCGCTTATTAAATTGTCATGCTCGTGAACCCGCCGTCGACCGGAACGACCGCCCCGGTGACGAATGACGACGCCCTCTCGGAAGCAAGCCAGAGAAGTGCGCCCGACAATTCATCGGGTTCACCGTATCTCGCCATGGGAGTGTGCGCGAAAATTGATTTGCGGCGTTCTTCGGTCAAAATTTTTCTGTTCTGTTCCGCCGGGAAGAATCCGGGCATGATAGCGTTCACACGAATCTTATGCTGAGCCCATTCCTTCGCCAAAAAACGGGTCATGTTGTTTATGCCAGCTTTCGAGATGGAATACGTAAAAACCCGGGAGAGCGGCGGGCCCGAGGAAACCGATGAAATATTGATGATGCTTCCGCCGCTCTTCTGATCAATCATCTGTTTTGCAAAAACACGGCAGGAAAGAAACACCCCTTTCAGGTTCGTATCAAGAATTTTATTCCATTCTTCGTCGGGGATGTCAAAGACGGGTGTCGTTGAATTGACGCCGGGCGCATTGACAACAATGTCAATCTTTCCCCAAAGGGAGACGACGGCATCCTTGCCTTTCTTAACACGCTCCTCAGATGAAGTATCAACCTGAACGGCTTTTGCGGTCCCTCCCGCACCTTCGACAGCCCCCACCACATTTTCCGCCCCCTTTACGTTGTTGTGATAGCCAACAGCTACTTTCGAGCCTGCACGCCCCAACGCCAGCGCCATGCTCCCTCCCAATACCCCGCTGCCGCCGATAACAACCGCAACCTTATCTTCAAGAGTAAATAGACTGTCTACATATGACATATAGTATTCATTTCACCTTTCGCATATTTCTCCTTCACTCCGTGATTCAAAATTGTTTTTTAACAACAAAATAGACTGTGAGGAATGAAATCCATTCACAGGTTGAATGTTTAAGGTACAAAAAAAAGGAGGATTTGTGCTCGGACATTTCACTCATCGTATTGAATTTGGTCCGAGCTGTGCCCTCAAAGCAGAGGTTTTTGGAGAAGAGTTCTACTTCACGTTGCTCCGGCTATTTTCCGATAAACATCTTTAGACCGACAACAACAAGGATGACGCCAAATGCTTTGCTCAAAACCTCGTTTGACAATGAGGTAGCATACCGCGCTCCGACCCATCCCCCGACAATAAATCCTGCCACAATAATCAAAGCCACTTTGATATCGACAAATCCATGTTGGTAGTATGTCCACGCAGCGAGAATACCGACCGGCGGTAGAAGGATCGCAAGAGATGTTCCTTGTGCCTGTTGCTGGGAGAATCCGAAGATGAACACGAGTGCCGGAACAATCAGGATTCCTCCTCCTATTCCGATAAACCCGCTAAGAATGCCTGCCGCCAGACCTAAAAGAAGATATCCCGCATTGATTCCCATTATCGATACCTTTCAAAATGTGATAGTGAGTCGTTCGTTGATGCCCGTTTACGCCGCCGGCCCTCGTGTTTCCATACCGCTATTGATTCGTGCGATGTCGGCGCGAATTCTTTCGGAATTTCCCCAGTCGCTCCAGTACACATCCTTCACGCGCAGGACTGCGAGACCATGGGCGTCGTGTTCCAAAATCGTTGCAGAAAAGTCGACGGAAGGGAGCGTTGAGTATACTTCTTTTACTGTCGATGCTTCATGGGGCGAAAGAAGGTCGGCATCGATTTTCTTGAACGCCTGAAATACCGACGGCGTAAGGAGCCGGAATTTTCGCAGAACCGTCGACGCAGCGCCGACAAAGACCATGGTGTTTAACAAACAATGTTCCTGCTGGACTGTGCTGATTTTTTGACTATTCGGTTTCTCCAGAAACCGTTTAACGCGAAAGACCTCGCAGCCGTGAATATCCGCAATCTTCATGCTCGTTTCAATCCAGCCGTAGTCTGTATAAAACTCATGCCATTCAACTCCAAGGAGAAGCAGGTACTTCGAATGGCGATCGACAAATTCTGCGGCGGCGGCAACGTTCTCCATGAAGCGTTTCTCTTCAATAATAAAGTGGTCCGACGGAAAAATGACGACGCGCGCATCGGGGTCCCGCCGAAGAACATGCAGCAACGGAAGAAGAATGCTCGCGCTTGTTTCTTTGTTCGACGGCTGCACGATAACATTCCGTTGTTCCAACGCGGAGACATCGTGCGCGGCATATGAACTTTGCCTGCTGTTGACGGTAACAATGATTCGGTCCAATGGAATAAACAATTGCACCCGGGCGAGAGTGTGAGCAAGCATTGACCGGGTTCCGGTAAACGCACAAAACTGTTTTGGACAATCAGAATTGAACCGCGTACGAATATACGGCTTCAGCCTTTTCCCCTCACCGGCGGCAAGGATAATCCCCCAGACATGCTCATTGCGGCGTGGCATACTTCCCTCGCTACTGTACCGCAAATATACAAAATCGCTTTTTTAGATGCGCACAGAAGCAACCGCAGGTAGTGGGTCATTTTGAATCAACGGTCATTGCGAGGCGTTTTTTGTCGAAGCAATCCTTTTGTTTAATGGAGATTGTCCCGCTGTACGGGATGCCGTACAGCGGCACTTCGTCTCCCGACAAAGGGCGTCGGGATCCTCGCAATGACTTTATTCTTCAAAATAGCCCACTACCCAGCCGCATGCTCGGGGGAGGATGAAGCCGGCTCCGTTTGACGGCTATTGGGGGCGTCGATGAAGTTTTTCCTGCTGCGCTAACTCCCGGAGTATCGGGAAAATCCGTGCAATCTCGGCTTCAAGTTCCACAAAGCATTTTTCATATTTTCTTTTCGCCCGCCCGGTAGGGTCCTCGATCGATGCATGCTGCGGAGCTGCGGCCAGTCCGAATTCTTTCAACAGCAGGATCTTCCGTTCCCACTGCGGAAAAATTCCACGGATAATTCTTCTGTGCGGTTCCGCCATACAGAGAATGATCGACGCATCGCGAACCATCACGTTCGTTACTTGCTGTGCCCGGTGCGCCGAGATGTCAATGCCGTGCTTCCTGCATACGGCGATGGTGGTTACTTCCGACGGCGATTCAACCAACGCTTCAGTTCCGGCGGAGTCTACAAGTATTGAATGCTGCATGCCGTTTTCGGAAACCATTTTCTTTAGAATTGCCGCGCTCATTGCGCTTCGGCAAATATTGGCTGTGCACACAAAGAGGATATTCATCTATTGCTCGTCCAGCACCTTTCTAACCGCGGCCAACAGCTCATCCAACAAGAACGGTTTCATGATCATGTCACGGATCCCCATCGAGAGAAATTCCGTTTTCGCTTTGAGGTCAATCGCCCCGGTCGCGAGAATTCCTTTCATGGACGGGTCGAACGCAAACAGTTTTCGAAACAATTCCTCGCCGTTCATTTTCGGCATCATCAAATCACTCACGACCAGATCTATTTCGGCTTGGTGCTGTTGATAGAGAGCAAAGGCTTCCTCGCCGTCCTGCGCAGTATACACCGTATAGCCCAGCGATTTCAGTCCGCTTTCATAAAGCTGGCGGAAAGATTCTTCATCATCGACAATGAGAAGGCATTCACTCCCTCCTTGAGGCGGTTGTACGTTCTCCTGTGCTTCTTCGGACTTCTCATGTATCGTCACCGGAAGAAAAAGCGAAATGGTTGTTCCCTTTCCGTGTTCACTGCGCACATCAACGAAGCCTCCGTGCTGCTGCACAATGCCGTACGCAACAGACAGCCGCAGTCCCGAGCTTTGGTCGGTTGCCCGCGAGTTGAAGAACGGCTCAAAAATCCGGCGCTTGCTGTATTCATCCAATTCCCTGCCGTTATCGGAAACCATCACGGCAACGAACTCTTTTCCCTCCGAAAACGGAGCCCGGCTTTTGATCAGCTTTGGATCGGCAATATGTGTTTCGATCCTAATTGTGCCGCCGCCCGGCAAGCGCTGCTGCGCGGTAATAGCAAGGTTGACAATGGCCTGATGGAGTTGATGAATATCGCCGTTGACAACGGCGTGGTTATCGTTCAGAGATATGGAAACGGCAACTGACGGAGGAAATGAGTGCTCGAGAATTTTTCCCGCCTGGTGAACTACTCTTTCGAGGAGCACCGGCTTCTGTTCGGCAGTTTTCGAACGAGCAAAGACAAGAAGGTCATCTGCCAATTCCGACGCCCGCTTCGATTCACGGATAATCATGTCGGCATACTGCCTCAATTGTGAACTCCCCGCGGCTTCTTTGTTGACCATTTCTGCGGAATTCATTACGATGCCGGCAATGTTTTTCAGGTTGTTGCCGATGCCGACTGCAAACTCGCCAAGGGCATCCATCTTCTGTACTTGCTGCGAGTCCAGTTCAAATTTCTTCCGCTCACTGACATCGCGAAAGATGCTCAACAATAATTTTTCTCCCTTACCTACATCGATGAAAGAGTGACTCGTCTCGACGGGAACGTCTTCTTTTCCATGGCGCTTAATAATTTGAGAAAACGGCATCTTCAACGTGCCAGCATCGAATTGGGTGCGAAAGGCGGAATTCGCGCTGTAGCGTTTCTCGAGATTCTCATTTCCTGCGGTATATTCACGGAGCAATTCCTCGCGCGAAGTTTTCACAAGGTCGCAATAGGCCGAATTCACCATAACAATTCTGCCGTAGCGATCCATCAACCGTATTGCATCGACAGAGTTCTCGAAAATGGTGCGGAAACGCTCTTCGCTGCTGCGCAGGGACGATTCTGTACTTTTCAATTTCACGTTGGCGCGCAGTAAAACGAATGTGATCATGAAAACCGCCAGGCACAAGAGACCGCACATCACGGCGCCAATGATCGTCCCGGCCGTCCAGAATGAATAATTGGGGTCAGCGATTTCTACGCTTAACATCGTGTCGTACCCTGGTACTGCACTTTGAAGGCGAAGGGGGGATTCGGCATTGGAATACCCTGTCGAAGCGATCTCTTTCCCTGTACCGGAAAACAGAGTAACCTCGTAGTTCTCCATCGGATGGCGTTGAAGAACGCCACGGAGGAGTTTTTTTGCTGAATAGAAAACGGAAAAGGCAGCAGACGGTGATTCATTTTCGGCAGAGGAAAATCTTGCTTCAAAGTAGAAATCGTTGTTCAGTTGGACCGGTTTTGAATATAGCATCGTTGTTGAACTATCGGCGAAATTCCTCGAAGGGGTAGCTGGAATAGTTTCCCGCAATGCGATGTCGGCAGCCGAGTCCGCAATGAAATTCCATTGGGAGACGGAATTCCTTATCAATTCGATGGAAACAATTTCAGGATGTGCGGACCCGAAACGTTGGCACTGCTGGAACAGGCTCAAGCCGCCGTCGGCTGCATGATGGATGTTAGCCAGGAAAAATTTCTCGTCTGCAAGCAGGGTGGTTTGGAGCGTTGAGCTAAGGATCCGAAGATCGCGTTGAGTTCGTTCACGTTCGGACGAATTGCTTTCGTCGTACAAAACATAAAAAAGCGACGCAAATGCCGCAACAAAAAAAAGAAATAGCACAACGGGGGAGAAAATCATTCCTCCACTCACCGAAGACGCCCTGCGTTTTTTCATGCCGTTGACCTGCGGGTTGATGGTTGAAAAAATTTACTCTTAAGGATAAAAACTGATTCTGCCAGTCCAAAATTTGGCGAAAAGATACGAAGCGATATTATCGCGGTCACGCCTGGGGAGCGAAGCCGCAGCAATAAGACTGTCGGCAAAGGTATCCAGCGACCAGTTGGCAATAATTTCCTTGGAGCGTGCACTCATTGCGCACAGCCGGTCAGGCGGCATATTCGACATCCTCAGCATGAGCTGCGAAAGCTTCTCTGCATCGCCGACATCAAATGTCCATCCATTCTGCCCCTCTTCGACCAGGGCACGCCCCGCTCCGCATCCTTTGCTTACAAGCACCGGGAGGTACGATGCCATTGCTTCGTTCACGACAAGCCCCCATGTTTCGATTGCGCTGGGAAGAATAAACGCGCTCGCTAGACCATAATACCGGCACAATTCTTCCGAAAACCGGCTCCCGATAAACTTGACATCAGGAAAATTTTTCATCTGCTCTTTATGGCGTTGCTGTTCATCTCCTTCGCCGATAAGAACTAACCCCCATTCGTTTTTCGGTGCCAACGCAGCATATCTCCGGTACGCATCGAGCAGTGTCGTAATCCCCTTTCGTTCGATGAATCTTCCGACAAAAATAAAGTACCGCGGCGGGAGGCCCAGCGCGGCCCGCAACGAATCAGCCTGTTGGCGTGCGGCTTCCGCACGGGTGGAAAAAAAATCGTTGTCGACGACGTCGACACCGTAGAAAATTCTGTCCGGCGGAAACCCCATTTTGATATAATACGATGCGTGGCTTGGCGCCGGAATAAATGCGGCGTCGATATTCTTGTGGATTATCCTTTTTGCCTCTGTCACGATGATTCCACGTTTGTCCGAACTTTCCCACGCGTCATCCATCATGATCATCAATGATTTGTGATTCAGACTGTATTTAACGGATGCCATGCCCGATGGAAACGGAGTTGCCGGTGCGACGACAACGTCCGGCCGAATGTTTTCAAGTGCCGCGAGTGCAGTCGCGTGGATCGTGTGGGGTGAAAGCGCTCTGTACGATTTCCCGGAGAAGAGGCACACATAATCATCCCCCCGATTTTGTATGATCTCCGGAAACGGATAGAGCGCATCTTTGGAAGCCACTTCGATCGCAGTAAGACGCCAGTCAATGGCGAGAAGCCTCTCTCGTAAATGACGAATCCTCGCCTGGTGGTAAGGAAGGAATTTCGTCCACATAATGGCGATATGTTTCCGGTATGTCCGATGCCCGGTCAATGGCTGCCGCCTTCTCCGCCGTCGGATTCGGACGACGGAGGCGCTGAAGCCTTCTCCGCTACGTTCTCATCTTCACGGTAAATCAAAGAGCGCGATGTTCTTGGGTATTGGTTTTCGTAAAACTCATCTTCCTCATACGAAACTTTTTCTAATCGTGAGCGCTTCTCTGCGGCGTATGCAAGTCCGATAATAGTGAATTGAAGGTTACCGAAGAATGCAGCATACAAAATAATGTTGTCCGTAAACATGATGAGAACAAATGGAAGGAAGCTCGATGCTGCCGCGAAAAAAAATGTACGTATTTCCCCCTCGCTGTGCCGGGCTTTCTTGAGAAGGTGTCGAACCTGGAAAATCATCGTCAAAAGAAAAAAAACTGTGCCGACAGCACCGTAATCGTAAAGGAGCCTGAGCCAATCGTTATGCGGATGCGTGAGCTGGCCGTTGGATAATTTCAACACCAGTTCTTCCGATGCATTGGCACCGTGCCCCCACCATGGCTTGTTGGCAATCTCAACCAATAATATCTCAGCCATGTAACGGCGGCCGCTTGTTGCAAGATTTTTTTCGTCTCCGATATCTTCGAGCGTGCCTTCCCCTTTCATGAACATTTTTTCCTGTACCCTGGGCGTGTAGAACAGGGCCAAGCCGAGAAGGGCGACGATCACCGCCAAGGTCACTCTCACGCGCAATTTCATCGGCGAAAAGGTAAGCGGGAGAGCCGTACCCGTCACAAAAATTGCCATGCGTGTCAAGGCAAGCACCGGTAACATGGCAATCCCCCCCCACCAAAACAAATCTTTTATTCTTCCGCTTGAATATCCTGCAACAAAAAAAGCTCCGAGCAAGGTGGCTGTGATCGCCTGCGGCGCCAATCCGGTGCTGCCGGGTAATTCTCCCGTCAGCAAAAGACCCGTCAAAAACGCCCCGAGAAAAAGGAGCGCCGCCGAGAATATTTTTATGAGAAGCCCAAAGTTTATCAGCTGTTCTTCATCGATCTTCGCCGTCGACACCGCCATTCCCACCACGATCGGACAAAGAAGCATTATGCTGCGCTGCAAGTTGGCAGCGTCGGACATGTACCCACTCAGAACAACAAAAAGACCCCACGGCAACCAAACGAAGACTGGAAAGCTCATCCTGCCCAGGTTCGCCGGAATGACCATCACTGCGAATGCGAGACAGAGGATCCATGAATAGCCTGCCACGGAGAAGAGCAAAAAACTTGCGCCGCCAAAGGCGCAGGCAAACAATGTCGTTATGAAAACTACCCACACAATAATGGGAAGCTTGGAGTGCCGGAGAACCTCTTTCCAGTTCAGCGGTTGCACTTCTACGAACTCTTCCATCACATCATCTGCAACTTCTTCGGCCATAGATTCACCTTAAAAAAACGCGACGACGAAGCCCCCTTATAAAGGTAAAAATTTGCAGGACAAATTTCCTTATCATTTTTGGTGTCATCGCGAGAAGGAAATATGCCGCCGCGTGCGGATTTGTCCTCGAATAACGCCACATTTCATGCACTTCCTCCAGCACTCGGTCGGATTGATCAAGATGGATAAACATCGAAGCTCTCATTCTGTGCCACATCCCTGCATAGAGAGCAAAATCGCGATGTTGACCGGTGTGAACGCTGAGACGGAGAGTGTTTAAGTATTCCCCCACCACATCGGGAATCTCGGGGCTCCGGGTCGGATGCCCGGTCAATGGACCGCGCAGCCAGAATATCGCACATGGTTTTTTGGAATAGGCAATGCGGTATTGCACGGCCAGGCGCGCCCACGTCAATAAATCCTCACCGATAGCAATGTTGCCCGGAAATCCCCCGATAGATTCCAATGCTTTTTTTCTTACGGCAACGGCAGAAGACCAGAGAGGGGGGTCGGAGTGTGCAGCAACTTCAAAATAATTCTGAAGGATACCTTCCCATTCGCCCGGCGGAAGCCGCCGAAGAATCGGTACACCGACGGCCCCGTTCAGCTCTCTATAAAGATAATGCGTCGCAAACACCGAACCATCGGGAAAAGCATCACGTAATCGCGCGATGGTTTCAAGGAAGTTTGGCTTCCATTCATCATCGGCATCGAGGAACGCGATAAGGTTATTCTTCGCTTCTGCAATACCGCGGTTCCGCGCGGCAGAAACACCCTTATTTTCCTGCGTGATGATTCGAACGCGGGGATCATTCATTGCGCGGACGATGTCGTCTCCGCCGTCGCTGGATCCATCGTTCACCACAACAATTTCATAGCCGGAAACCGTTTGAGCGAAAATAGAATGTACCGCACGCTCCACTTCGTTCCTATTATTATAGAGCGGTACGATCACCGATATTTTCATCTCGGGCATACGATGCGTCATGTGTACTGATTATATGCTGCAATAAGCAGCGAAGAGTATTTCGATAACGAGAACTGTGCTTCCATTTTCTTCTGGCCTGCTTTCCCCATTTTCCTTGAAGATGCAGGGTCACGTAACACGGTGAGAATTGCTTCCGCCATCTTGTCCGCGGCACTATAAGGTACCAGCAACCCGGTCGTGCCTGGATCAACAACTTCACGAAGTCCGCCGACATCGGCGGCAACGACAGGAACTCCTGCCGCCATCGCTTCTGCTGCGCTGAGACCGAACCCCTCATACTGTGAAGGCACAGCAACGACATCCATAATCCCATAGAGTGAAAATGTCTTTTCGTGCGGGGTTGAGCCCAACCAGCGCACGTTTTCAATGAGGTGGAGTTCCTCAGCAAGCGCTTCGAGCGAGGATTTGTCCGGCCCATCTCCGATAATAACCAGAACCGCCCTGGGCATTGATTGTGTCACACGCTTCATCGCATGGAACAAAAAAGAATGTCCTTTTTCGGAGCGAAGCCTTGCCACAACGCCGATAATAGGTCTGCGTGAGATATTCAGATTTTTTTTTACTTTTTCCCGATCTACTTTCGATGCACTTCTTCCAATTTTTTTGACGTCTATAGAATTGTACAGAGTGCAATGATGCAGCCTTGAATCTAACATGCTGTTGTTATACAGCGTTCCTGAACCGAACCACGACTTTTCCGTCGCTATGGAGTTGCAAAAAAACATTGTGCAGATTTTACTTGCGAAACGAACCAAAAATTTTTCCCTCTTGCCAAATCGACTGGCCGGATAATGGATCGTTGCGAAAACATTCTTTACACCCGCCAGCTTTGCCGCAAGGATGGGAACCAGGCCTGGCGCCACATATTGCACATGAACGACGTCGGGCATAGCCGTTTGCAGCGCTTTCACTAAAGCCCGAACAAGCTGCACCAATTGACTTATGGATTGTGATGTTGTCGAACGGTCGAGCTTCAAAAGCTGTATGGCTGCGCCGGCCGACCGAAAATCCTCGACAATACTATCATCGTACTCATAATAACAGCAGACCGTGACCCGGTAGGAATTTTTTACAAGGACCCGGACCATTTCCAGCGTCTGCATTTCCGTTCCCCCCAGAAGAAGCACCGGAGTCGCCACGAAAACATGTTTTGATACGATTGGTGAAGTCATTACGTATTATCTCGCAAGCAACAGCTGACACGGTTCGTAGAATATCGACTCCGACGGGACGGCGACGCAATTCCAGGTTGATTCAAAGGAACGATCCAAAAGCCCGTCCTGCCGCAGACGGAAGAGAGTATATCCCTCCCCCAAAATGGCCTGGACCTCGTCTAACGCAAAAAATCTCCGGCTCACCTCGTTATATTCAAAGACGATAAGCGGCCTGTGCGATGAAATGTACTTCATTCCTCCACGGAGAACGAGCGGCTCTGCCCCTTCAACATCAATAAGAACGATCGCCGGTTCGCTAAACTTCAGCAGTTCATTATCGAGCGTCGTTGCGGGCACAACAACATGGCTCGCCCCTTTCTCATCGACAATTGAAGCGGCAAGGGGATTCTCGTCGAAAAACAAGTGTGTAGATTGTCCGTCGGCGTCCAGCGCTTTTTCGATAATTTCAACGTGCGCATAGTTGTTCAGCTCGACAGTTCTTCGGCAAGCTTTTACACATTCCGCATGAGGTTCAAAGCCAATGACATGGGAAACAATTCCGTATCCGGCAACATCGACGATCATCTCACCAATGTTGCAGCCAACATCGGCAAAGACAACAGGGCGACGCAAGGAACCCAATATGTTCTTAAAGAACAGATGCGTCTCCGGCTCGTTGGCTTTTCCATTGATCAGAAGAGTATAGCAAACAGCCACATTGTGATTAAAGTAGAGCTTCTTCCCGGCAAATTCGAGAATGCGATCGGTGGTAATCAAACGCTGTACAAATCCTATCCCCTTAAGCGTAATGCCGAAGTAGCTGCGGCACCACTCATACAATTTTATGTATACTTTTGCAACGATAAACCAAAACATTTGTTTTGCCGGTGAGTGGTATAGATTACATTCGCCTTTGAATAAATATTTCCAGAAAAAGCCCGCCGTTTATTTCCTACGTCCCGGCATCATGATGTTGGTGCAAAGACCGGACAAGCCGACGTTCTGTCTCTGGTCCCGAAGATACTTTGCCACCTGTTCGGCAACAAATTCGGCGCCCCGTTCGGTAAAGTGCATTGAATCATAAAAATATTTCTTCGCTGTGTGGAACAATCGATGCAAGGTCAACAACCTCAACGTGCTCGTCATGACATACCCGAATCAGCTCTTCGTTGAAAAAATCCAGCAGTTGAGCGTGCGTTGCTGCCGAAAGCAACCCATGCTTTCCAATATTCGAATATTCCCATCCGACAATCTTTTTCCATTGGGGGCTGGTATCATACAACAACGGCTGTGTCAGGAAAATCGGCCGAATGTTTTGTTCTTTAAGGTCACGAATGATTGTAAGCAAATTTTGCCTGTATTGCCCGATTGATGGAACTAACGTGCGTAGATCATCGGGGAGATCCATTTATCGAGAAAGAGGTGCTGACGCAAAATTCTCGTTGGCAGAACGGTCGAGCACCACGGAGTGATCAAACCAAATAATTTTCCAAAGAAACAATAGCCGGGCAACCTGCTGTGCGGCTGCTCTGCCGGATTCCCGAGTGTCACGGCACGGTCATCCAGTGAATACCAAAGATCGTTAATGCCGGTCAGGAATACCGCCATTGTGGGTTTTATTTGCGGAAGGACATCATGCACAACTACGATGTGCGCGCGGGTGGAATGCCCGGAAAATCCCGCATTTCCAACCCAGGTTTTAGGATACACTTTCCGTAGCTTCTCTTGGAGAAGATATGGCCACGTTTTCTTGTCATCCAAATAAAAGCATTGTGTTATACTTCCACCTATCGCAATGATCGTGCACTGTGAATCCCACTCGGCGGGCGGTTCATCTCCCCGCAAACCCCAGCGATCGGTCGTATTGTGTGCAAATTCCGAAACACCCCGAAGCTTGACATGAAGCTCTAACACATTGTGCGGCCGCAGGGGGATGAACGGAGAAAAGACATTTGGCGGAGAAGCAAGGCGGATGATTCCTTCTGCACAAAGTGCGGTCATTGACAACGAGATCGCAGTCGTAATAAAAAGAAAGAAATTTTTTTTTGGTGAGTGAGCATAACGAACAAATACATAACCCGACAACAGGAATAGAATTTCCACACTCCAAATAACTATTGTACTGGCGAACCCCCACGAACCGAGAGACTTTTCAAGGATGTTCGCAACGTGAAATCCATCCTCGGGAAAAATCAATGACAGGATCCATTGATTGCAGACGATTCCGAAAATGATAAAAATAATTCCGATGAACTGTTTGCCGTTTTTCATTACGTATCAGCGTTTTCAGGGCCGGGTTACATTCGCCGCAATGACAATCCCGCCGTTCGACAACTTCTCCGTTGCTTCCATAACTGCCATCTACATCTTGGTCAAATAGAAGGCTGCCATATCCCCCTGTTTGTCTTCGTTCATCATTTCCGCCTTCTTCTGAAATTCAAGCATTTGTTGATTTGAAAATATTGATTTGTTCGGGTTGACAAAATACGAGCGCTCGTCCATGATCGAAATGTTCCGGCGATTCTGCTCGCTTCCATACAATGTAAAACTTCCCGAATCATAAACTATTTCTTTGATCGCAAAGCCCGCCTGCTGAGCGAGATCGGTAAATGCTTTCACCGTAAAAATATAAAAATGACGCGGCGCCTCAAAACCAAACCAATCGGTATAATATTCCTTCCATACGGGCTCGGAAAAAATTGGAATTCGAATAAGCGCGCCCCCGGCGGGACGCAACAAATGATGAATATGTCTCATGGTCTTGGAGGGATCGGGAACGTGTTCCAATGCGTGATGCATCATAGCACAATCGAACGTTCCGCCAAGGTCAAAAATTTCCCTTTTCAAAATCTCCAACGATCCGAATTTGAAATCCTTCGCGGTAAATGGATCGACGCCAACGAGCTTGGAGTAGCCATCCTTCTGCATGCACAGCAATAAATCTCCTGAACCGCATCCGATATCGACAATGCGAGACTGGAATGATATCGAATAGTGTTCGAACAATTTCCGCAGCCATTGAAAATAAGGAGGCGTTCCTATTCTTTTCGCTACCATTCTTCCTCCAACACCGTTTCCGGTAAGCAAATAGCGGGCCCGCTGATGACGTACAAACGCCTTAAGAGGATTATCCTTCCTGAGCAACGGCTCCCCGAGCGAATAATACTCCGGTGGATAATAGCGCGCCATCTCATGCGGCGGGTTCTGTAATTGCAGAGTTCCACATTGACCGCATTTCACATAGATAAACTCTTCACCGGTTTTAAACATCATTTCGCGCACAACATGTGTCGTATTGTCCGCCCCGTTTCCGCAAATTTTGCAACGGAATGATTCCTGTCCGATGATACCCGTGCTTTTACGTGTTGAGCTGCCGTCCGCCATAATTTTTTAGTTGATTTGCCCGATACAGAAATGAAGTGTACAACCAGAGCAATTTCTTATTGCCAGAATGTTTCTGCAGCGACCACATCATTTGCGACCACAAGGGAAGGAATGATTTTTTCCAATCATGGAGAATGGTCTCCATCGTGGCAGAAATATTTAGCGCCGATTCAGTCCATTGATCGTTCCGCTCTCGCAGGCCGTCAAAAAGGAGTTGGGAGACAAACCGTGCGCATAATCGGGCAATAATCGTTCTTTCATCGTTATCAAGATATTCTTTATGTTGATGATGAAATTTCAACGAGAACATATAATCGTTCGCGAGCTGTAGGGCTATTGACTTCACTTTTGCTGTTGCCGATTCACCATGCATTCGAAAACTTGCCAATGGATAGGATATCCCAACCACGTCGGTAAATTTTCCAATCCGAATAAAAAAATCATCATCGGCAATCAAACCGGCTTCTTTTCTGTAGGTGCACTTTTCCAGCAACATTCTACGCTCGGTCGTTACCCCGGGACATCGATGGATGTGCCGGTTGTGCAAAACGCCGTTAAGGTACCGGCGGGCATACTCTTTTCCCGGTATACGTTCAGGATTCAAGCTTAGCGGACCCGGCGATTCGGCGGTACGATTACCATGCTCATTAATGTAATAGTACCCTGAATAAATATGTTTGCATGCCGGAGACGCAATCAGTGCCTGTTCGATATGGTAGAGGTAATCGGCGTCCAGCAAATCGTCCTGGTGGAGAATTGTCACAAAATCGGAGCGCGAATGTCCGACGGCACGGTTCCATGCATCGACATAACCGCTCGGGGTCTCGTTGAACACATAACGTAATTTCCCACTCCATTGCTCGGCCTTGAGAATCCGGGCAGACTGATCCGTTGACGCGTCGTCAATGGCAATAATTTCGTCGGCAGGACGCCTTTGATCGACCGCAGAAGCAAGGGTTGCCTCGAGAAACTTTTCACCGTTATGAACCGGAATTGCGATTGAAAATGTCACCGTGATAATCCTTCGAAATAACAGCGCCTCAAATTATTTAGCATCCAATAAACACTATCGCATGGCATCGGAGCTTCCTACTGCCACATGCATCCACGCTGGTTTCGTCAATGAAACACCTCGCGCACAGCCTGTTTGACGTCGTCAACCTGTATCCGAAGAATGCTCTCGTCGGCACCCCCCTCGTCACTGAACGAATAGCTCAACGGTACGAAACTGAAAAGGACGCGCGCACAATGAGAATTGGGAAACCAGTGTGTCGGGCTTATGCGTGTCCCAAAAATTGCCACCATTGGTCTTTGTAGCAGTGCCGTGAGGTGCATTGTGCCGGTGTCGTTCGTAACACAGAGTGCAGACATTCGCAACAACTCAATCAATTCCAGCATTGATGTGTCTCCAGCCAGATTAACCGCTTTACCACCTGACTCTGCAACAATTCTTTCAGCGAGTCCTTTCTCAGAGGCAATTCCCGTGATGACAACGTGCGCATTAAATTCCTCGGAGAGCCATGATGCAATCGCCGCAAACCGCTCGGCAGGCCAACATTTTATCATGAATTTGGCGCCGGGGTTTATAACGACAATCGGGCGATGAGAATCGAGCATTGCGGCAATTTTCTTTTGGACGGAATTCCTTTCCTCGACGTTCAACAGCAACACGTCGTTAAAAGTAGTTTCCGGCAGATCAAGTTCGTCCAGAACTATAGCTGCCCGTCGCGGCTCGTTCACAACAAAATAGTGTTGAAGGCCATTGAGGATGCCCTGAATACCGAGCGAAAACATGTGAAATCCAATTGCATAGCGCGCGTGAATCTTTCTGGCAAAAATCATCTCGCGGAGTACAAAGCCGAGCACCCCCCTGTTTCCGAACGGCGATAGATTAACGAATACATCGCACCGAAGCGATTCCAATACCGTATTACTGAACCGCAAGCGAAACCCATCGCGGACTACCGGGTGATCGTGGAGCGTGACAATCGCATCGATATATGGTTCCGCCGACAATAATTCGGCCATCGGGAAATCACCGCACCATGAAACCACCGTAAGCGTAGCAGAAGAGTATTTTTTCTTCAGTCCTGCAATCAGCGGCAGGTGAACGACATGATCCCCTAATGTGCCGTTCATGTAAACCACAACTGAGGACGGCATCCCCAGCTTCTCAGGCCTCGTTATGAACCAGCTGCGACGGAGAAATTCCAGACACCCGTTTGCCAACGCCCGCCAGACGATAAGCAATCGCCGCAACACCCGCAGTCCGAGCGGGAGTTTTGTTTCCTTGAACTCGATGATTCGCGCTTCATCGATGGTTGAAACGGAATATACCCTGGATTGTGCGGGTTGCATGAGGTCGATTCCCAAACAATTCTTCTATGAGATAATGATCATTATATGCAGCGATCTTCATACCGGAAAACAAGAGCGCCGATTGAATGAAGTGTGAGACACGAAAACATTCAAAATGGTTATCATGTGTCTCCTAATAAAGTATACCATGGAATCCGTCATCGCTTGATACACAAAGGAATAAAATTATACGCCGCTGCAATCTTTTGATGGCGATGGGAACGATGATTGCTCCTTAAATCCCGCCACTTTAAAAAGGAACGATGCCGGGGTGACCGCTGTTCAAGGCTTATAGTTTCTTCTATATACGAACGCCAACGGTATGCCAAAAACTAGATCTCTCGAACCGTATTGCTTTTATGAATAATATTCAAATAGACGTTTTCTATTTGTGCGGTATATTCAGGAAATGTTTTTACCGACGGAGTGTTTTGGGACATGAGTGCGATACGTGATGGGTTGTCAATGAAATATTTCAACGTGCGGGCAACGGCGTCTGCGCTGTTATGCTCGACGACGAAGCCGTATTTCTTCCCTTCAACTAATTCAGTCATGCCCCCCGACCGCGAAACGATCACAGGACATCCTGCAGAAAGTGCTTCATTAACGACAAGCCCGAAAGTTTCAAATTGAATGGACGGTACAACCACGACGTCAATGTTTTCGTATGCTTTTTGTAATTCAGTATTGTCAATAAAGCCGTGATCAAAATATTTTACGATGCCTTTGTAGCCGTCGAGGATATCGTGGAAATATTTTTTCTCGACGATTCCTTGCGTGGCGCCGTACATGTGCAGTTCACATGCATTCTGCGTAGTTATTTTCTCAATCGCCTTGAATAGTACATGTAAACCTTTATCGTATCCGTATCTCCCAACGAAACCGAAACGGATGGGGCGATTCTCGGGAACAGACTTCACTTTCCTTTGAAATGGGGTGACGCCGTGATGAATAACTTCTATCGCGCATTCATCGACATTATTTCTCAGCAACAACTGTTTTGTTGCATAAGACGGTACAATGATGTTCGTCGCTAAATTGAAAACTTTTCGATGATGCACGATACTCTGATCGACCAGCCATGGATACCTCATAACGCGAAAAATGAATGGCACATGTTTTACGGAATCAAAAACTTCTCCCGCTGTCGAATAAATCCATCGTGGAAATTTACCGATTACTCCTCCCGTGTACCATTTTGGCAAACGACTCTGCGCACAACAAGGAATGCATACGGTAGAATCTTCGCGATATTGACACAGCGTTCCGTCCGGGCGTAATAAACCGCCGCTTGGACAGACAGCGCCGCCGTGATGAATAGTGAGAACTGCAGGAATTGATAATTCTTTTGCAGCAATTAATGAAGGCAGGGGAAGCCCGTTACTATGAACAATATCTGGATCAAACTCTTCTATAACTGCCTTTAAAAAATTTATATGATGTACGCTGTTTTCGGTGGTTCGTTCTCGTTCGGAGAGTATGTCCTTATATAGACATAATGCATTTACATGAATATTCTCGTGCTCATACCTGACAACTTGATAAGGTGAAATGTCCTGTTGCATTGGGCCTAATGTTGCGATCCGCACATCCCAACCTTTATTTTTTAACGCCGAAGACAAGGAAGCGATATATACCTCCCCTCCTCCAAAACCATAGGGAAAAAAGCGAGCAGCTGTAATTAAAACGCGCATAACGGTAATTTATTTAGGTTTCCGATATAATCGCCGCATAAGCACTTTAATGAATCCAGGCGCAATAAACGAGATCATCATCCTAGCGCGCATGTCGAAATCAACATCTCCTTTTTCAACTAATTGACGGTCCTGCTTCGCATACCTGCAGAAATTCGAGGTATCACCTGTCCTGAACAACGCGATCAACATCTTTCGAAAACCTTTGCATATTTGCATGCGTAGATCGTCCGGTAAATCTGTCCTTTTCAGGGTCTCTACACATAGGCGGCAAGCTTCCGTCGAGCTTGTACTTCCCTCTGCAAAAGTCTTGGCGTTCGCGTGAACACGATAATAGCCCGTAATTCCATCAACATATTTTGTTTTGCACCCCGCCAATATTAGCCGAGCAAAGAGTTCTGTATCCATACCATTTTTGTATGACTCATCCACAAATTTCTTACTGCCCAACGCAGTCCGGCGAATAAACGCGGTCTGGTTCGGCAGGTCGATGAGCGGAAAAGATTCTGCCCTCTCAAGTAAACGGAATTCACCGGAAAGAATCTCGCTGCCTACCTTTCCTGCGGAATCGATAAAATAAGTCCGACCATGGTAGATCTCGTACTCGGGGAATTCAACTGCAGCGGCGGCACACGCCATGAGTGATCCGGGCCCGTAATAATCATCGGTGTTCTGCCAACCGATCAAATTACCGGTCACATAGCGAAAACCTTTATTGAGCGCCTCAGCCATCCCATTGTCTCTCTCAGAAACCCAGCGTGCAATCCAGGGTTCATAGTACTTAATAACTTCCACTGTGCCATCATTTGAACCTCCATCAATAACGATAAGTTCGACTTTGGGATAGTTTTGACACAGAAGAGAGCGAATCGCCATTTCAATAAACTTCTTTTGATTGTAGCTTGGCATCAACACACTTATTAGAGGCCAGTCGGATGTAATATTGAATTGCTGATTGTCAACGGGCAGATCCCATGGCCATCCTTTTTTTATCTCAAGCGGCGGGGGTATTGTTTTCATCTCTGATAAGCTACCAAATAATTCGAAGAATTCTGTCCATTGCCCTAACAAGAAATGTATGGTGTATTCCCTGCGTACGCCGCAGGTAATATTGCATTGCTTTGTCCACCGTACTTCTAGGATCGCGAATTGATTCAATATTGCCAGTCTCATTGGAGGGCCTCAGCAGGTTCCAATCTTTATACCAAATGTCACATTTTTTGAATTTAGCTGCGCCGTATTCCTTGATCCGGCAAAAGACCTCTTCATCCCACCAATATTTGTCCTCCGTTGGCGCGACGTTCATTTCTATTCCCGCGTTTTCGTAAGCGTGCAACCATTCTTCTTTCATTGGATGAAAAGAATCCGGATTTATTGAATCCATATGATGATATTGTCGATAGATTTTCACAAAAGGCCTATCAGGGTGATGTATGACCTCCCAACATTCGTACCATCTATGCTTGCTGCGCATTCGATTCCAATCGGCGTATTGATAATGGAGCAAAACAATTTCTTTTAAAAATACTTTCGGATTCTTTTCGGAAACGGGAACCCGTACGCTGTGTATTTTTGTCCCCCGGTGGACACCGCCGTCATCAACAAATCCCAACACTCCAAATCCTTCTGTCATCCATCCGCTGCCATCATGCCGCGCCACATTGAAAGGCTGTAGCGCAAAGGCAGTGCCGCTGGGACTGTGAACCACTGACTTCCATTCCGGGCTTGTCAGAACATTCGCGCTCAGGAATTCATCTGCATCCAGAGCAAAAATGATTGCCTCGGTGGATATTTTTCGAGCCTCATTCAAAAGCAACCGTTGGCGTTCGCCTTCATCATAGTCGTCGGATTTGTTACGCACGACCGTAACACGAGGAAACGATTCGGCAATCTGCACGCTTCTATCTGACGATCCCTGATCCGCAATGACAATTTCGTCGGCCCATGTCAGTGCACATTTTATAAAACGTTCAAGTATCCACTCCTCATTTTTCACCGGTGTAACACATATCACTGGTTTATGAGCCATCTTGCTATCGTCTATCTGATGATGTCATGCGAAATATTTATACTCTTACTATTAATGTAGCCTAATGTGAATGCATCGTTTTCCGTTTCATGCTCCTACACACGTTTCCCGACCCATAGGGTTCCATATTTTTCAACAAACGCCCATTCTAAGGAGGGATAAACCTTGGTTTCAATGACATGAGTGGGCCCCAGATCCTTCCGATTGGGGTCATAATCGTGGAACAACAAATAACCCCCGGCTTTTACCTTGGTAATGTACAATTCGTAATCTTCAAGACATCCACCAATGCTATGGTCTCCATCAATAAACAGTAAGTCAAGGCTCGGAATTTCCTCTGCAAATTCCTTCGACTTCCCTTTCTTAATTTCAATGATATTCCGAACACCCATGTTTTCGACATTCTTAAGAAATTGATCCAACAAAGGAATATCGCCACGCCCTTCTGTATAGCACATCGCACTTTCAGGGTCACCGGAAGCGTCAAATGGATCGATCGCTATCAGTTTCTTGCCGCCGGAAATCGCTAAACCTCTACCGAGACACACAGTGCTCTTCCCTTTGTAGGAACCGATTTCGCATATTGTCGCACCTAAAGGCAGGGCCGATGCGTAATTAAAAAGAGCAACTGCTTCCAGAGGAGTGAGAAAACCGGCAATTTTTTCCCAGCCTCTAAACTTTCTTGCATCCCAACGCATTTTGATGGACCGCAAGAGATCATATGTCTTTTGCCCAATAGTCATGGTCAAATTTCTGTACCGGGAAAACTCCGTATTTAGGCAGCAACGGGAATTTTCATGATGAGATGAAACTGATCGCGTATTTGAGGAATAAACATACCGGCGCAACGCACAGTTATTGCGCGACGACCGTGATGAATAAGATTGCTGTAATACAGCTTCACAAATTTCCAGTGTCTTGCTTCAAGAATTTTGCGCATCCCCGCCGGCGTGAAATGCCAGAAATGTTCCTCTGGAACCCATGCATACCAATTCGATCCAAGCATTCTCGGCATCCAGCCTTTATAGTTTGTTTGTGTAAACATCACATACCCTCCCGCCGCAATTTGTTCAATCGCTCGAAATATTTCATGCAGGTCTTCAAGATGTTCCAACACTTGTGAACAATTGACGAATCCAAACGGCCCGTGGATGTCACTATGAGGAAAATATCCTTGGAAAATATCAAGGTTTTGCCTCTTGCCGTATTCTGAGGAATTCACGCTTGGTTCAACGCCGACAACGGAATACCCGAGTAATTTGAGTTGATAAAGAAGTATCCCCTGGCCACACCCAATATCCAACACTCGTGATGGTGGACGGCACAGCGATCGAATGATGGTAACTTGTTTAGAAATATATTCACGCCAGCCTTTTGGCAAGGCTAATTGGTCAATCCGATCAAGATGATCAATCTCTAAAATATGTTGGCTGTTTGATTGATAATTGGGTTGGCTTGGCGAAGGAACGGTATAAGCATTGGTGCAATTCTCGCAACGCTGCACGCGCCAAGAGGAAGTTTCGACGACCGTTTCACAATTTGTATCCGATAAACAAATCGGACAGATTATTTTACTATCCATCGATCAGAAGTTCGCGCGGTGGAATTTGCATGTTATTATTTACCGATATTCCGTTTTTCCTGTCAAAAGAATCGGTCCATAATGTGCAACATCAAGCACAGAGCCGTTGGCAAAAGGAATACCATCACAATAGAGGGTTGCGGCATTGGGAAATTCCCAATACCCTTGTACCATTGGATGGGTAAGCAGCAAATGAAGAAAATACCGTCCTTTATTGAGTCGGGGAAGCTCCAACGTGCTGCTTAAACAAAATTGCCCGGCTTTGATCGTACTCAAGTTTCCGTGGGTTCGAGTTGGGCAAAATGTTCCGAGAAGCATTCCTTGAGAAGTATAAAGCCACGCTTCAATATCAAGTTTCACATCATGATAAGCGATGCCTTGAATCGTAATTTCAATTTCCGGGGCGTCTACAACAATATACGTAGACTCTGACCCATTAATAGTAACCCCCGTTACCTGGACATCGTCGCTCGTGCCGCGCCCATGGGAAAGGATCGTTCCATCTTCATTGTCGTTCCCTTGAAGATATCTGGCTACACATTCTTCCACGGGACCGAAATACGCTAACTTGCCCCCCGCAAGAAGCAATCCGGTTTTGCACAATGCCTGTATCGCTGTGGTATTGTGGCTGACAAACAGAACTGTTCTCCCGCTCGATGCAACATCGCCGAGTTTTCCTAAACACTTTCGCTGGAATTCGACGTCCCCTACCGCAAGCACTTCATCCACGATCAATATCTCGGGTTCGAGATGCGCCGCGACAGCAAACGCAAGCCTCATATACATACCGGAGGAATAGTGCTTCACGGGAGTATCGATGAATTTCTCCATATCGGCAAAGGCGACGATCTCATCAAATTTGTGCTTAATTTCCAACCTTCTCATGCCCAGGATTGCGCCGTTCAAAAATATATTTTCCCTTCCCGTTAATTCGCCGCTGAATCCAGTACCCACTTCGAGTAACGATGCTATCCGTCCTTTAAGTCGAATCCGTCCGTGTGTCGGCGCCGTAATCCGCGCTAAGACTTTCAGCAGCGTACTCTTTCCGGCACCGTTCCTTCCGATGATTCCCAGCACTTCACCTTCCTGAACATCGAACGATACGTCTTCAAGCGCCCAGATTGTATTCTTGGAAGAAGATCCTTTTTGATCTTTCTTTCTGAAGATCGATTGCACTTTCTCCTCGAAAATATCCCGAAAAGAATTGCTCCGCCTCAGCGCTCCGATGCGATATTGTTTGCTCAGATGTTCGACGTGGATTATCGTAGACATATCAAAAAGGCTTTAAATGATGTCCGCAAATTTTCGTTCCATCCGGAGAAAATTCATCAATCCCGCGATGAACACCAATATTGCAACGCTGCATGAGAGGAGCAACAAACCGCCGGGGAGGGTTCCTGTACCAAGCAACGACCAACGGAACCCCTCGATGACGCAAACGATTGGATTGAGCCAGTAGATAAATTGATACGAGGGTGGAATTTTGTTCGCCGCGTATCCCACCGGCGTGATCCAAAAGAGCACTTGTATGATAAAGGGTAAAGCGTGCCCCACATCGCGGTACTGGACAGAGATTGATGAAAACAAAAATCCGATGCCGAGGGAAACGACAATCGTGAGCAACACAAAAAGTGGAAAGAGAAATATCGTCGCCGCGGGGACAAATTGGAAATAAACCATCAGCAACAACGCCAGGATGAAGGCGATTGAAAAGTCAACGAGGCCGGAGAGAATCGCTGCAGCCGGTATGATGACACGGGGGAAGTAAACCTTGGAGACGAGGTTAGCATTCGCCAAGAGGCTTTGACTGGCGTTTGTAACTCCTTCGGAAAAAAAATTCCATGCCACGACTCCGCAGAACGTAAAAAGAAGATAGGGAACGCCTTTAACGGAAAAACCGACAAGTTTGTTGAAAACCAATGTAAAGACAACCATTCCCATAAGCGGGCGGATCAATGCCCACGCCGCTCCAAGAAATGTTTGTTTATACCGGATCTTGATGTCCCGCCATACCAGAAAATAGAACAGCTCGCGGTATTCCCAAATTTCCCGGAAGCGCAGAACAGCCAATCCCTTTACCGGTTGTATTACGATCTCATTCGCCATGTAGTAACCCCTGGCCTCTTATTTGATTCTTTCGATAAAAATAGAATCTGCGCGGTAACAATCCTCCCGACGTCGAGACAGCTTCTATGAAACATTGCGTACTGCTCGATATCCCTGAACCCCGCTTCGCCCAAGATTGAGCGCAAAGAATGAGCATTATACATTCAATGAGTATGATTATTCCTTTTCTGACGTCCGGTTGAAATATTTATTCGAGAAAATGTTCAGGATGCATTGTATCGTATTCGTTGATAAGACAATCCGAATCGGGAACTGCGAAACGAAGAATCCTTTCCTTTTGTAACACTCGGTGACATTCTCAAAGAAATCGCAACACCCGCACCTGAATGACATTCATTATTTCGCGGGACGAGAACATTGCCCCCGCATTCTCATCGCGCGATGGCATCTTCTTCAACGCGTTCAGACAATACACGGCTTGAAAAGCTTCGTTTTAATGCCAGCTCTACCGGCGCTTGTCAATCACCTTTATCGCATGAAAAGCGTCAGCAAGAAACAGGGTCCGAGCGACAATAATGTTGGGTGTGCTATCCTTATTATACCAACCGGCGAGAGGAACCTCGAAACAGTCAATGTGAAGTTTAGTCATCAGTTCTGTTTTTTGAAACAAGGCCACCCGTTATTCGGGATGTTGTTTAAAAATGAGAACTCTATTTCTTTGTGAGGTTGTAAATCGTTACACCGAGCACGGCGACCGTCGCACATGTATTGATGACCGTTAGCCACTCCACGGTTGTCAATGACTCGGGAATTCGCTTCACGACGATCATATCGCCGGGAGCGAGTGGTACCTGTTCGGCTCTTCCTTCAAGGATATCCCGGACGTTTATCGTCTTCAATATGCGCAGCTTTTGATCTTTTTTTCCCGATGCGCGATAGACCAGGACTTCCTCCAAGTTCGACCTGTCGCGAGGCCCGCCGGCGTACGAGAGGAGTTGAACGATATCGGTATTTATCGGAACCACATAGACGCCCTGTTGCGGTATTTCACCCCACAGGTTCACCGTCATTGTTACCTCGAATGGCTTCGCATAAAAAAAATACCCCGGCCTGCTTTGTTCGGTCTGTTTGGATACGCTGATCTCCGTTTGAGTGGGAACCTGCGCAGCCATCTGTACGGATCCTGCTACGACTGTGATGACGAGTGCGAGTGCGGTTTTCATGGACATCGTAAAATCCAATTTATGTTTTTGTCTTGCTGACGTACTTCTGCTGATAATAGTATTCGCCATGGAGATGATAGTACCCTCTGTGCAAGCGGTTCAATTCATACTGATTCACAACGACGCCCGCAAGGTTAACCCGAATTCCTTCAATAATATCGACGGTGTGTTCCAAACTGTCGAACGTCGTCGAGCCTGTCTTGACGACAAAAACCACGGCATCGACCATTGCCACCAGCAATTCCGAATCGGTGAAGAGAAGAATCGGGGGCGAATCATACAAAATAATGTCGTACATCTTATCAAGCTCGGTTTTCAGGTTTTTCATTGTGGAAGAACCTATTAACTCCGTCGGATTCAGCGGAATTGCGCCGCACGGAAGAATGTCCAGGTTCTCAAGAAACGTCTTCCGTATCGCATTCGAAAGGTCGACTTCACCAAAGAGAACCTCCGTCAACCCAGGTTCAAGGGGCAAACCAAACAGTTCGTGAATTGTCGGGCGGCGCAAATCGACATCGACAAGCAGGATTTTCTTTTTCGTTTGAGCGAAAACCACCGCAAGGTTTGCGCTGGTGATAGACTTGCCCTCTTGAGGTGCGCCGCTGACCATCAAAATGCTTTTTACGGGCTCATCTTTCTTCCAATACTGTACGCTGGTCCGCAATCTTCTGTAAGCATCCGCAGTTCTCGAATACGGATTGATTGCCGTAATAAGGTGCGGGTCAATCAGCTGGATGTTCGCATCCGCTTCCTCAGTCCCCCCGTTTATTCTGCGAATCGTGCCGCGTTCGCCGTTCACAGTGGAATCGGACGAATCAATTCCCATAATAACATTAAGAGTTTTCTTATCCATCGTTGGAATCACCGTTAAAACACTTAACCCCCGCCGTTTAATATCTTCGGGTTTATGAATCCTGTCATCAAAATAGTTGATAAAGAATGCAGAGCTTATCCCCAGCACCAAACCGATAAAAAAGCCGAATCCCAAATTCTTGGGGATGTTGGGATACAGATGGGTCGTGGGGGGTACGGCTCGCTGCAGAATATCGACATAACCAAATTCAGACTGCTCGGCAATCAACGCGGACTGATATTTTTCCTCTACGGCGATGTACACTTTTTCCAGCGTCATTTTCGCCCGCTGCAAGCGTGCGTATTCGATATTGATCTTAGGAATTTTCTGGAAACGAGCCTCGTTTTGCTCGATACTGTTCACCAGCGCGTTACGGCGAACTTCCATCGACTGCAATTGCATGCGTGAGTCCGAGATCTTATTATTCAAGCTTATCGCCAAATCCCTGTTTTCGAAATTCTTTTTCGGACCCGAAGTATTTATTCCCATGCGGTCGTTTATTTGTTTCCGCAAGTCGGCAATCTGTCCGTCAATTTCTGAAATCTTTTTTTTCACTAAATCCTGATCCGGAGAATCAACGTTTTGCTCTTTGACGTAGTCGCGTTGTTGTTCAAGCGTGGCAATTTGCTCGAGGGTTTTCGTCACCTCCATGCTTGTCACCATATCCATAATGCGCTTGCTGTCGGCATCGATCTCTTGCTCTTCATTTTTCGGAAGGGTCGCTTTTATCTCGGCCAATCTTTTTTCATACGATTGGATGGTGCTTTTCATCGTCTCGATTTCTATATCGACCTCGTCACGCTGCGCTTCCAAAGTCGAGATGGCTTGAACAACAGACTGTCCTCCTTCCTCAACGTCTCCATGAGCCTCTATATAACGCCGGAGAGAATCCTCCATGGCGTCCAGGGCTACTTTCTTCGTTTCCAACGTGCGTTCCAAAAATTCGCGTGTTGAGCGAAGTTGCTTTCGGCTATTATTGAGATTATTCTGATAGTATTCATCCGCGAATGCGTTTGCGATAATCGCCGCTTCTTTCGGGCTGGTACTTAAGGCACTGACAAAGATAACATCGGACGCTTTGTCCGGGTCGAATTGCACGGCGTCTTCAAGCCGGCTTACAATTTCTTCATTATTGGCGTACGGCCCGAAAGTAATTTCGTCGCCAGCCGGCATGAGGACTTGGAGGGTATCGTAGCCGCCCAGGGTTGCTACCGGGTTTTTTTTAAGGTCGGCCATAACATCTTCGGCGATAACACGCGATTTAAGAATTCCAATTTCTTTCATGAGGTTTCGCGTGGGCCCAGTCAGGCTCGATAAATCGAGCGCGTTCATCATCTCGTTCGTTGACTTACTGCTCACCTGAACGATAGCCGTCGCTTCATAAATGAACTCCCCTAAGTACGTGTATAGGACGGAGCCGACGAAAACGGCAAACGTTACCCCCATAATAACATACTTCCAACGCTCGAGAATTTCGATGTAATCCCGGAGACTCAACTCGAGGGTTGGCTGTAATTTTGGCCTATGATTACCTTGCGGTTTTGCTGCCATAGAGAATTATTAGGGACGATTCCTTAAAACGGTGAATCCATTCATTCCTCGAACACCAGCCATTACCTCCCTTTGCCGAAAAGCATAACGTGAACCGTCTTCAACATAATGTCGATGTCCAATAACAATGAATAGTGAGAAATATAATAAAGGTCATATTGGAGTTTCTTAATTGTATCGTCAATGTTTTCTCCATATGAATAGTTCACTTGCGCCCAACCGGTAATCCCGGGCTTAACGAGATGCCGAAAGTGATAATACTCAATTTTCTGTTCATATTCACGTGCGACTTCAAACCATTCTGCGCGCGGGCCGATCATGCTCATTTCCCCTTTCAGGACATTCCATATTTGCGGCAGCTCGTCCAACCTGATCAAGCGCAATATTTTCCCCACCCGTGTAACCCGGGGGTCGTGTTTGCGCACGTATTTGTCCCCCGAGGCAGAATCCTGGTACATTGTTCTGAATTTATACATCGTAAACGGCACTTCATTGGAACCGATGCGCGTCTGTTTGAAGATAACCGGGCCGCGGCTTTCAACCCGAATCAAGATTCCGATGATGATCATCAGCGGGGTGAAGAGGACAAAACTCACCGACGCTACCGCGAGGTCAAACAATTGCTTCAAGCGGGTATACCAGGGATTGCGGACGAGCAGCAAGTCACCCTCCAACAACCACCATTTATTCAAAATAAAGAGCGGGACTTTATGAAAACTTTCCTCGAAAAACGCCCTGCTGGGAATCAATGGAACATTATGGAAATGCAGCGCTACCAATTGTCTGAACACTTCATTGCTGAGCAAGGCCTTGTCTTCGGTCAGGATGATCCCGTCGCATGTATCGTTCAACGAACGGAGCTTGGTGAGGACATCTCCCTCAATCACGGGGGATCCGTTTCCGCAAATTGGCGCGCCAATTTTTTTCCCGCTCACATCGGCAAACCGTATTGCCTGGTCTTTCGGAGTTTCGGCGTAGGTCCGGTACAATTCCTGGGCCGCTTCATCCGTCCCGAGAATGAAATAGAATTTTTTCCGCCGGACCTCGGCTAGGCGGGAATGGATCGTCCTGCGTATCCAAATGGAAATGATGAGGAACGATAAAAAGGACAACGGCAAAACGCTGCGGCTGAATTGCAGGGATGGTTTGTAGCTGAAGACGTACACGACCACGATCGTCAACACCACGATAATAATCACGGCGATGATAAACTGACTTGTGTACTGCAGGCTGCGCATATCGGCATCAAGGTCGTACGCGCCGACCGCATCCAGCACCATCCACGTCAGCACCATCGGCAAAATCGCCCGGTACCAATACTCGGTGACAAAGTCGACATCCGCACGCAGAAGACTGAAGACAAAAAATATTCCAAAGAGAGTCACTCCATCGCTCAGCATCAGCATTAATTTGAACAGCTTTTTGGACCGGAGCATATTATGCTTTCATCGAGTTCTGTGATGCGCCGCTACGCGCAAAAAGCAATCTTTGACGAAAAATATGATAGAGAAAAATAGGGGTGGAGACAAAGTTGCGCTTCCACATCCTGCGGGGTTCCCGAAGAAGCCGCGGTAGCCATTCCAAGCCTGCCTCTTGCAGCAGCGCCGACGCTCGTTGTTTTGATCCGGCAAAATAGTCGAACGCTGCACCGACAGCTGCAATGAATGGAACGTTGAGGCGGTGGCGATACTCATAAACCCATTTTTCCTGTTTCGGTGCAGTCATCCCAACCCACAGCGCAGTCGGAGCAGCGCGGTTAATCGCATCAATTATCCGATTATTCTCCTCGTCGGAAAAATGCTGTTTGAACGGCGGTGCATAGGTGCCGCACACCGAAACATGAGGATATTCCTTCGACATGCGCGCTTTCATTTTACTCAGCACTTCATCCGATGAACCGAGAAAAAAAAATGACCGGCCCTGTTCCTTCTCCCATCGTTCGGCAATGCCCGTCAAAATATCGGAGCCGGTGACGCGATGCGTAATTGTTCCCCCCAAGATTTTTGATGCCAGCACGATACCCGTGCCGTCGGGAATAAGAAGATCGGCGGCGCCCAGGGCGGCCAAGAATTGACGGTCGTCTTTTGCAGCGACGAGCGAATGGGGGTTTGCACAACACAATGTTGTGCCTTTCGTGCCCTTGGAAATTCCGTCGTCAATCGCGTCGAGAATGTCGGACAGTTGTGCTGTGTGAACCTTGACATTCCAAATGCTTTCACACCGAAGATCCATCATCGTTCAATTTAGTCTTTGTTTCCGATGTTCAGCCGCCGCTCCGTAGATCGCCATCAATGTGCTATAATTCTTCTCCGCGGTATATTTTTCATCAAACTCACGACGCGCGTTTTCACCGAGGGTTCGCAATTTTTTATCGTCGGCAAGCATCCCCTTCATGCATGAAAGAATATCTCCGGCGTCTCCCGGGATGAAAAGTTTTCCGTTTTTGTCGTCGGCGATGAGGTACGGAAGGGAGCCGATGTTCGACGCCGCAACCGGAACGCCGAGGGCAAAAGCTTCTTGGACAACCATCGGAAATCCCTCGAGGCAGAGCGACGGTATGATCAATAATTTCGCTTTCGAAATACGAGTCATCGCTTCTTCGCGTGAAACGTTTCCAAGAAATGAAACCGAATCCGACGCCCCGCTTTCTTGGGTCGAACGAACAAGCTGCGCTCTCATCGGCCCATCACCGACAACCTCCAAATGCATCGCTCCCTTCCCCATTCGCTTCCATGCCTCTACCAGCACATGGATTCCTTTTGCCGCATACAACCTGCCCACGAAGATCGCTTTGTTATCGCGTTCTTTCCAGAGAATCGGTCGAGGAGGGTGCTCGAGGAATTGGGGTTTGACAAAAAGTGACCCTGATGGAATTCCAAATCGAATCATTGTTTCTTTTTGAAAATCCGTCAACGTGATGAATGCATCGATGGTGTTTCGCCACGTATCCCTTGCGTTGTGGAAAGCAATCATTGCCGAAACGGGAAGCGTCGCTATTCTGCTTTCACGGTAGCAGCCGTACCGCAATGCCGGGGTGACGCTCTTTTTGTCTAAACAGAGCGTGCACGCCTGATCCTTTCGGACGGCAGTCCCTGCCGAACAACCTATCCGATAATTGTGCATTGTCATCACCGTCGGGATATTCAGTTCTTGCGGAGCATACAAAACAGAAGGTGAGAGAAGCGGAAAGGTATTGTGCACATGGACGATATCGGGTTTCGTTTCCTGCAATGTGCGTTTCAGTGCTCGAAGACTAAAAGGATTCCACACAGCGCTCATAGCACCCTTCAACGTTCCGAAGAATTTTTGCTGAAGTATTTCATCGCTGTTGCGGTTGAATTCTGTCACCGAGTGGCCGCGGTTCTGAAGAAGAACGGCCTCGGCACGATAGGCACTATTCTCCCCGCTTGGTGCCGCCGATCCGTAAAAATTGTGGACGAGAAGAATTTTCACAACCTGCAAGAATGTTCGAAGGTGCTTACTTCGATGGTTTGTGGTCCATAAACCATTTCTTTATATACAGCTTGCTGCGCAATAGCCCATATTTTTTCAAATTCACTTTGCTGAAAATAGAGACGGGATCGTGTAAATCGTCTGCCGATATCCTAAACAATACACCGCCGACACCATCCCACGTTTTATTATCACCTGCACCGACAGCAAAACTATATTTGTAGTGTGTCCGGACGTGTTCGGCAATAGACGTGTTAAACTGTCCATACGGGTAGACAAAAGCATCGACTTCCTGGTGTAACTTTTCTTCCAGGATTTTTTTCGATTTAAAAAGTTCATCCTTAATGGCTGGACAGTGAAGCAGATTAGGATGTGAATAAGAGTGAGACGCAATTCTAACAAACCCGCTTGCGCTGATTTCGGATAACTCCCTCCATGAACAAAAGGGAACCTCTTTTATGTAGGTGTCTCCCTGCATCATTTTGTCAGTAGGCACGCTCAAGCGCACGCTTGGCGGAACGTGATCACCTGAATCTAGAATAAACTTCGGCGAAACCGCAAGAACTGCACGAATTCCAAATCTTTGTATTAACGGAAGGACGTAACAGTAAAAACTGTAACTTGCATCGTCAAAAACCATGCAGATGTTTATGAGGTCTTTTGCCAAAACCTCACCCGGTAAAACAACTTGGAAGTGCTCCTTTATATACTCGAAATGTTTTTCAAGGATGGGCTGAGAGTTGGAGAACTTATCTGCATCAACACGATGATACAAACAACAGAGTAACACGCCGGCTCCAAAAATATAACGTTCGGTTATCCTGAGCCTTACACGGCTGCATTATTCGCTCAAATATACATTATTTAATAAGATTATCAAAGATTTCTTGGAGATTATTAGCAAACTATCTCCGGACATCGTTCCCTTGAAGATCGTTATCCATAACGACGTGAATTATGCTAAGACGAACGGCAGTAACCGGTTTAATTAAATTTTTCAGCACCTTTAAGATTTTCTACATAACTGAATTTCATTTGACCCTTTTTTCTATTTTGTGCTTATTAAACGATGGAGATCTTGGAAGGAAGTTTCACCATAGGGGTGCGGGGGACTCATCGCTTCACCACTTTTTTGGCGCTTGTAGTAGTGCGTTTCTTTTTACCTGCCGGCATTGCTTTGCCGCAAACCGAACAAACGCCACTTTTGACAAGCGATTCCTCTCACCTCAGCATAACGCGGCTTTCCATTTTTGGGAGTGCTGTTCTCGCGAGCGGATTAGCAGTGCATTTCGCCAGGTACGAACCGCTGTGGAAGGATCATTACACTTCGTTTTTTTTTCGTGAAGATTTTTCATACGCACGAAATCAAGATAAGCTTCTTCATTTTTATGGAAGCGGATTGGGGAACGTGATTTCAACGAAGGCGCTGTCATGGTCCGGATATGATGAACGGGATGCCGCGCTTTATGGAGCTGCAACATCGCTCGGTTTCTTCACATTCATGAAAATAGAAGACGGCCACATTAACTACCTTGGATTTGACAGGGTTGACGAGCTGGCGAACTTCTTGGGGGCGGGATATCCGCTGGCGCAGTATTACGTTCCGTGGCTTAAAAGTTTCACACCGAAAGGTTCGTACGTTGCGTCAGGAAATAGTGTTGTCGAAAGCGGGCAGACCTTGCCAAGTTTTCTTGAAGACCATGAAGGGCAAAAATTTTGGATGGGAATTACCGTACACGACCTGCTGCCGGAGAATCTCCGGGAGTACTGGCCTTCCATGGTGGGACTTGCAGCCGGGTACACTGTCCGCGGTTTGAACACACCTCACTCGTACCACGAAACAATTATTGCACTCGACCTTGATTTACGGAAGCTCCCCGGCGATTCACAATTTCTGAAAACGCTGTGGGAGATGTTGAATTATATCCACCTTCCGATGCCTGCGGTGCGGGTCAGTCAGTCCGCTATTTGGTACGGACTCTATTTCTAAATGATGGTGTCTGAATAATCCTGCATGTTTTGCTCTCGCAAAGACGCAAATTAGTTTTAAAACAGGATCTTTTCGCTTTTGCGAGAGACGATCCTTATTTTTCTTCGACCAACACTTCATACACCACGACCGGCGTTTCAAGTCCCTTCACTTTTATCGGCTCGAGCGGACGGATCGGAACTTTGTCTTTGACGTACCGGTATGTTGCTTCTGAGATCATGATACCTTCGACAGGCGCGTTCGATTCCAGCCGCTGCGCAAGGTTGACATCCGAACCGAGAACGGTGTACTCCATTCTCCGCGCAGAACCAAGGTCCCCAACGACAACGGCGCCCGTATTAATACCGATACGGATACGAAGCGGAAGCCTTCCTGCCGGTTCCCAGCGCCCTTTCAACTCTCGGCATTTCAGCTGCATTTCAATCGCCGCCCTCACGCAGCGAAGAGCATGGTCCGGCTGCGGCTCCGGTGCGCCGTAAAACACCATCAGGCCGTCACCGATAAATTTATCCACCGTGCCGCCGTACTTGAAAACGATATCGGTCATCGCCTCAAAATATTCGTTCAACGTTGTGCTGATTTCTTCCGGCGTCATTGTGGATGAATATGTCGTAAAACTTTTGATGTCGCTGAACATAATGGTGACTTCTTTTCTTTTCGGCATTGTCGTCAGCGTGTCCGGAGCATCCACCATCTGCCGCACGACGGACGGCGGAAAATATTGTTCAAATTTTGAGCGAAGCTTCTGTTTCTCCCGCTCTTCGGTAACATACCAGTAGGCGATAACGGATGCCGCCGAAAAGGCGCCGCTCATCAAAGGACGGATGATGGAGACAATAACGTTCGCATAGACGAAAACTGCGGCCGCGGCAACACCATACGCGACGAGGAGCCCGAATACGGAGAGCGCAAAACGCAGCGACAACAATCGGATCGAGAAGAAAAAGAAAAGTCCTGCAAAGAAAAGTTCTATGAAAAACATCGGCACGGCAGGCAACTCGAACAAAAAACTTTGTGTAAGAATCGTGTTGAGTGTACTGGCATGGAGCCCGACGAGTGGATAATTCTGTTCGAACGGAGTCGGCCCGATGTCCGATGCGCCGGTGGAGACGTCCCCAACAATGGCGATGGAACCGCCGTACCGATCCCCGTACGCTTCGATCTCGTCATTGTCATCGGCGATACTCAGAACTTGCGCAAAGCTGATATGCCGCATCGCGGACCAATCGCCGATCCAATTGACAAGCATATTGCCGCGCGAATCGATCGGAATAACGATGTCGCGCTTGGTGCCGTCGTGTCCTTGGGCATTCCCAAGGGTTATTGACTTCCCGCCCCGCACGGTAATGCGGTCCGGTGTAACATGAAGGTAGTCGCAAACCAGCCTCATCGCCATGCTCGGGTAAAACTTTTGCCGATAGCGGATCAGCAACGGGACTCGCCGGAATACTCCATCGCCATCAGGCTCCACGCTGATAAAGCCAATGCCGCGTGCAGCAAGGGCCAGATCATTCCATGTTAGGAGCGTCGCTCCGGCTCTATAAAAATCGCCGACGTCCTCCGCATCGAGGGTCCACGACGTCGAGTCGAGGAAATGAACAACATCGGAGGATGCCGTCTCTCTATTGACGGTTGTATCCTCCAGACTAAAAGCCACAGGAAAATACGCCCGTCCGAATGCCTTCGCTGATGAGACCAGAATGCTGTCGTCGTACGATTCTATTTTTCGGGCAAAAATAATATCGAACGCTACGGCGGAGCAGTTCATCCTCTTCAAGACGCTGACGACGTCGCCGTAGTACCTTCGCGGAAAATAGAAATTCAGTTTCTTAATAGTCGAATTTGCGATATCGACGTGAAGGATTGAAGAGTCATACGCCGGAGGATGCAACGCTGCCCGTACGAGGAAAAGGCGGTCGACTGTCTGGCGATTCCACGAATCGAATACGCCGGGGAAAATCCAGAAAAGGAGATGCGATAAACAAAATGATGCGGCTATGAGCAGTCCGGCGCTGGTAACTCTGCGCTTTTTACTTGTGGTCAATGGAAATCGTTTTGCTGAAAAAATTGTCCGCTAAAATCTCGGATGCAAACTGTGCAATGTCGACACGGTCGGGGTCGACCGCATGCTGCTTTTCCCCGCGGACGTTGCCGGCAATGCTGATCGGCCGCTCGGCAATCGTCGCAAAAGTCCTGAACCGCTTTTTAATATCTTTGATATCGCTGACAACGAGTGCGGCCGCATCGGGCTTCTTTTCGTTTGCCGATTTGAAATATGCCTGCAAATCATTTTCGAGGTTTGTGAGCCGTTCGGATGAGGCGAGCACGTAAAACGTCTCTGTGCCCGTGTTCTTGTCAAGCCTGAACCATTCGCGGCCTTTTGGTATGTAATAATTCTTATCAAGTTTATAATCTTTCTGGAACATGGCAGTGTCGTACGGGAATAACACGGACAGTTCGTTCGTGGAACTTTTATGGATCACATAAATGAATGCCGGTTTCACGATGTTGACATACAATTTGAATTCATCCCCGGTTTTCAACGAAGTATCTTTTGTAACAACCCCGATGTGCCGGCTTCCTGCATCGCCGGTCCGGGCAACAAATGCCCAGTTGTAGTGAATGTTATTGTCGGAGGGCACGTCTTGAGCATAGACGATCGACGTCGTTCCCGATAAAAAAATCATCAGGCAGAATTTTGACCATGTTTTTACGGACATTGCATCTTTTCCTTTCAAGAATGGAGGGAGTGACCAAACGGCGAGGGGCGTCAATGAGGAACGATGGAAATGGTCATATCCTTATCATAGTTCCCTTGATTGCGTGTCGGATGTTGATTTCCCTTGGTTTGACGTTTTACATTTTCTTCAACATAATCCATCAATTCCCCGATCGTGACGGTGTAATCGTTATTGATGTCCGCTTCGCCTTTCATCCCCTGTAGCAAATAATACGTGAATACTCCGTGCCCGAATTTATCCAGCTCTTGGGACACCTCTCCCGCCTGGCTTGCCGTAAAGACAATTGTTCCTTCCTTCGATTTCGATAAATCGGTGAGATACTGATTGATCAGATTCGTTTCGGTGAGTGAGACCCCGCGTGTCGCCAGGTCGGAGCTGATCCCTCCGCTGTGGCATGCATCGGAAAACACGATCACGCGCTTCGAAGGGATGTACCGCGTTAACGCCGTGTTGACATCCCACATCGGGAATGCAGTCGTCTCAAGCGAATTCGGGTCGCTGTCATACGTCAATAAATAATTATTGCTCGGGTTCGCAGGCTCCGGAGCGCCATGACCGGCAAAATAGATGATCACCAGATCTTTGTCGATGGTCTGGCGGAGAAAGTTGTAAAGCGCTTGCTTAACATTTTGCAGTGTTGCGTCCTTGTTGAGAAGTATTTTCATGCGGTCGGGTTCGAAACCGCCTCCGGCAGGGCTTTTTAAAAATTCTGCAAAGTCGCGGGCATCACGGTCTGCATAGCTGAGGTTTTTAATCAACGGATTCGAGTACTCGGAAATTCCAATCACAACTGCCCATTGCTGCGGCTGTCCGGAAGAACTCCGCTGCGGCTTGTCCGCATCGACGGAAGCTGTGTTTATTAAAATGCGCCGGGTGATATTGATGACCCTTGAAATTTTTTCTCCGTTCTTTCCGTACACGGCAAACTGAACCTGGTTGAAGCCCGACGAAAGAGGAATCGGTTCAGATTGCGAAACACCTAACGGCTTTCGGGGAATGTTCTCCTTGTCGGCAATTTCAATGGTATTGAGGGTGATCGTATACCGCGTGTAATCGAACCAGACTTTGAATTCCAAATTTTCCGATGCCTGGTCGGTCTCCCCGTTTTCCTTTGGGTTAAGGACCTCCACCGCAGCTTCCTTCGCTAACCGTTGAACGCGGATATTTTTCGTTGCGACATTACCCCATTTGTCTGTCGCAGTAATTGGAATATCGTTTGTTCCAACGGCGGGGAGCTGTGCAACCCCGGAAAATCTTTTTGACGGCAGCTTCGTGCCGAGCCGCGACGTTTCATCCGTGGTCAACTCCGTCAACTTGACCGGCTGCCCCGCAACGGTTGCTTCTTTAACGCCGCTTTCGTCCGATGCAATGCCGGTAATTTCAACTTCGTTCGCGTACAATTTAAAAATATCGCCGTCTTTCTGCACGGGCTTCTGCAGCACAATCGTCGGCGGTTCTCTGTCTGGTTTTTGAGCGAGGACTGAAAATGTTTTCACCGTGCCCGAACCTGTTACCCCGATGAGCGTTGAGCTGTCGGGCATAAATAATGCCGCGGTGTAAACGGTGCCGGTGTCCGCAATGCTCTTCCGCAGTGTCCCCGTTGTGACATCCCAGATCGTTATTCCGCTTGCCGTCGCCGCAAGCCAAGCGTTATTCGGGTTGAAAGCCAGAGACGTGACGGCACCTGAATTCTCATGCATCGTTTGGAGAAGCGAAAAATTTTGAGTATCCCAAATGCGGATTGTCGAGTCTGCTCCTCCTGCGGCAAGATATTTGCCGTTCGGACTGAATGCTACAACCGTCGCTTTGTTCTTGAACTCTGTCAACGTGTTGAGAAGAAGGTACGTTTGCGGATCGAAAATCCTGACGACACCGTCGGCTGTTCCAACGGCAACTCGGCTTCCTGCCGGATTAAAAGCGACACAGAGCACTTCGCCTTCATCCGTCTCATTTGGAAATTTGCCCAGCGGGTCGTCCGAACCAAATGCCCAGAGTTTTATTTCCCCATCGCCCCCGCCGCTGACAATTCTTCCACCGGTATCGATATCGATTGAGCGGACACCAAGGCCTTGCCCGTGAGCCGGTATTTCTTTCAATAACGCCGTATCAGCAATACCCCAGAATGAGAGAAGCCCGCTGCTTCCCGCCGACACGAGGTTTTTTCCGTCCGCGGCAAATGCGAGTGTCAATATCATTGGATCGTGCCCCATGAGGGTACACTTTTCCCGCAACGTTACCGGATCGACAATAGTTATTGATTTACCATATCCAGCCAAAGCAAGGAGGCCGCCGTTTGCAGCCAGTTTTGCAGTATAAATGGAGGTTTTAGCTACTGCGGCATGTTTCAGGGGTTCAACATACAATTCCTGCGCAGACAGTTCGAGCGCACAAAGCAACGATCCGAAAATGAACGCAAGGAGTCGGAGCCTTGAAATCATAAACTGCCTTTTTGCGGATGACAAGTGCACCTAGTGTAATCGATCGCTCATTGATTGTGGATTGGCGAGAATATCGCAACTCGTAAATCTGCCTAAGTATGGGAAAAAGTCACCTCTTTGTCAAGGCTCCTTGTCACACTAAAGAAGGCAGATCGAGCAGAAAATCGATTGACTCTCGCCCCTTCGTTTTATATATTCAATTCGTCTTTTTGAGTATTCTGAACAGTGACAGTTTTCACGCCCTTTTAATAATTCCATGAAAAACTTCTTCCTTGTCGTTTTCCTGCCACTTTTTCTCCTGCTTTCCGCGGCTACAGCACAGCAAAACCCCGTTTCGATCAAGCTAAAAATCGCGGAAAAATCCGGCCTGTTCAATATGGGCGGACCCAGGTTTGTCAGGCTCACGCTGTCGACTAAAAAAAGCGAGACAGCCCTGGCGTGTGAAAACGTGAATAGCGGGACGGACTATTATTTCCTCCTTCAAAATGAAGGGAGCTGGAAGATCGACCCCGATTTCCTTAAAGAGAACTTGCCCCAGCTTTCATTGACGCAAGACTCGCTGCGTCTTCATCCAGATTTTACCGGTGACATTATCGCCAACGGCGACAGCACGATTGTTTTGATCGGATTTGAAAAAACATTCGCGCTCAACAAACCATTTGCATTTGAATATCCGCTCGACAACGGAGTCGCGAAGATCGAAATCAGTGTCCCGCAGGAATACTGGGCCGGCTATGCAAAAGCAACAAAATACTTCGATCTTGGGGACCGGGTGTTAAGCGACTTCCGTTATAAAGAGGCAATTGCGAATTTCAACATCATCCTCGGCGACCAAAGCCTTGCGATTTTTCCGATATATTCCAGCTGCAAAGAAAAACGCTTGGAGAGCTTCAGTAAATACTTCGAGGGAGTTTTCGACAGCCTTGCAAAAACGATGGCGAGCGGTGCAGACGTAAAACAAAAAATCGCGGCAAACGCAGAGACCGCCCCGAAGTTCCAATTCGTCGCGGATTCGCTTGCCGACCCGTCGCTTGGCATCTCCGCATCCGATGCGGCTATTGCCCCGCTGATGGAAAAGGCGCGGACTGCGATTCAACGTTCCCATGCCGCGCTCGATTCGCTTCACCAGGCACTCGACGACCTTAATGTGCGTTGGATTATCGCCGGATCATCGGGGGAGAGGGTAGATTTCAAATACAAATATGTTGTCGAGGCGCTTGCGTACGCCTTTGCTTCGGTGAATTTCGCGGATTCGGCGGCAACGGAAATGACATTTACTATTCCCGAAGAACTCTCCGGCCGGCTAAAGAAATTCAACCTGGAAGAATCCTACGAAACATTCGTTCGCATCGCCGGCGAGCACTGGAAAAATAAATCGGCGCTGTTCCCGCCCGAATTTCTTTCCAACCTCATCAAAGATTCGACGCAATTCCCGCTGCCGTATTATTCTGTGCTGGCGGCAGTCAATGATTTCTACTCTTCGAATTTCTCGGATGCGAAGAAGGAAATTTTCCAGGTGATGAAAACATCGTACGACCATGATTTGACGAACCGGATGGACGACCTGCGTATTCTCATTGACACGCGGGAGAAGAAAATTCCGAACGAGGTGCTTGTGCATATGCGGGACGGCGAAGCGGCTGAAGAAAAAGGCAACTCGGACGGAGCCGCTGAGCATTATAAAGATGCAATGCTGATCGCCGAAGACTATGCGCCGGCCGCCTTCGCCCTCGGAAAATTGTACGACCGCATCGGGGACAGCTACAAGGCGAACAACTTTTTCCAGAAAGCCGTTTCTACCGATACGTTGTATTATTCCGCGTACCGGTTCCTGTACACCAATTATTTCAAGAATTCAAATTTCAAGCCGATGATCGATCTGTTGACGCAGGCACTCGCACATGGAAATGATTTTTACGACATTCATTATTATCTCGGCATTGCGTACAACGGCGCGGCGCTCTTCGACGATGCGATCAAACAGTATGAACGTGCGCTGGAGTTAAACGCAAAAAGCACCGACGCGAACATCCAGGCGGGCATTGCGTACCAGAACATGAAATCGTACGTCAAGGCACGCGAGTACTATACGAAGGCAATTCAAATCGATCCGGAGAACCAGACCGCGACGGAGAATCTGAAAAGGCTGGATGAGTTGCAGAAAAAATTTTAGCCGAATTCCCTGCGCCGTACCGTCCTCACTGTGAAGCGCCCTCCCGAGACCTTATACCTTTCGTTTATGCGCCCGGCTTCAGAATAATTCCCTTATTCTTGTGCCCGTTCATTTTGACGGTTATCGGCTTTTCACAGCGGAGATGCCGAGCGTATGTCATCTCTTCCACAGCTTGCTGCGCGCCGAGCCATTCCCAATCGATGAACCCCTGATTCGCTTGAGCGTTCACCGTAAAATATCCGACCATGAATGACGTAAGGTTCTGGAAGAAGTGCGAGCCCTGCGACGGCGCAACGTTAAAATCTTTCATGTTCGCTTCAACAATTGCCCGCGCGCCGGAGATTTGATCCCACGTCACAGGAATTCCGAGCCATGGGTCGAGTGTACCCCACCGTCCGACACCGACAAGAAGATAGGGCATGTTTTCCGAAACCAATTTCGCGTTGAACTGACTCACTTCCCGTCCGGCCTCGCGGGTTTTCGCCCGGTCAAACCGGTTGATATCCACAACAACGATATCGCGAATATCTTTGATGATGCCGTTTCCCAGCACCTGCAGACTTTGGCACACCAGCCCGGCCGGGTCAACTTCCTCGACGTTCAGTTCCTCTAATTCTCGACTGATCACGAGCGGGCGCATCTGCAGCAATCCGAACTCTTTCGGCTTGCCGTTCGGCACCGAGAGGTTGACGGCAAATTCGATTTCTACGGCCGAGCCCATCCCCCAGCTTCCCATGTCGAGAAGAAGTTCAAGAATTTTCGGGAGGGGAAAAATCTGTCCCTTCAGAACCGGCGCGAACGTGACCAAACGGGTTCCCTGCCTCGATATGCCGTCGGAGATGGAATTGTTTTCGTGGGAGTATGTCGAACCGATCGCATTCAGCGTGCCGTCGTATTCGGCGATGTGCAGATCGAACTTTTTTACCAGCATGTCGTGGGTGACCACAATCGCGTCTTCATGTTCGTTCAAGACCAGCGCATAAAAATCATTCTGATTATTCCGCACCGTATCTTTGATCGACGACAATTGCTGCAATTGGAGCGGATGCTTCGGGCAAAATCGAAGGACGTTCCCGCCGTCGGCGATGATTTTCCCGAGTCCCAACGCAACCGATGCAATACCGTCCTGCGGCGTTTGCGGCTGGAGAGGATAAAAATTGTACGATTTGCCGACACCCGAAAAATCAGGATAAAATTTATTGTTGTGCGGGACGCCGACCATTTTCTGGATGATCACGGCCATTTTCTCTTCTTCGAGACGGTACGACGTCACCCGGATATAATCTTTCGCAGACCGGTAAAATGTCGACGCATACACACGTTTCACCGTTTTGACCAGTTCCTTCAGCCTATTGCGCGGGTCGGGGTCGTTGTTCGGAATCATGTAGGTTTCATACACACCTGCAAACGGGTGGTATTGCGAGTCTTCCAGCAGGCTCGACGAGCGGACCGCGAGCGGCTCTTTTACAAGCTCAAGAAATGCCGCCAGGTCGGCGAGTATTTCTTCCGGTAATTTTTTTGCTTCGAGAAATCGCCGCGTCAATTCCGTATCGTCCGTCGCGCTGAGGGCATAACTCCGGAGACGGTTGTCATCGAGAAATTGATCGAAGACATCCGTACCGATAACAACCGACGCGGGCACAAAAATCTTCACATCGTCAAACCTGTCGCGCACATCGTGACTGTTGATCAGGAGGTTGACAAAGCCAAGGCCGCGTGCTTTCCCCCCTAAGGAACCGCTGCCGATACGCGCAAAACTATTCGACGGATCAAATGTCTCTTTTGTGAAATCGGTAACGCTTCCGCGCCGCCGAAGCTCGCGGTAATCGTGGAGAGATGCGATGAGGTCTGCGCGAAGAGCCGCAACGGAAGGGTAGTCCGAGACCTTACGCGGGCGGAGGCGATGCGCGAGCCAAAATTCTGTGCGCGCTTTCAGCCAATTCGAGAAGTGATTTCGCTCGCCGTGATACCGGATGCTTTCTTCGGGGACCAGATGAAGCTGTTCCTCAAGTGTCTTTAAATCGTGGGCGCGGCCGACTTCGACGCCATCGGCCGTGCGAAAGACAAAATCGCCGAAGCTAAAATACTGCACCATGAACTGCCGCAGATCTTCCAGCAAGGTCGGAGACTCTTTAAGCAGGAATGACGCGCCGACCAGCCGCGCCTGCTTCTCATTTTCCGGCATGTTCGATTGGAGTAAAATCGGAATGTCCGGATGTTCGATTTTTACGCTTTTGGCAAATTCGATACCGGCGTCCGGATTTTGCTTCCCTTCACGGAAAAAATCGATATCCGAGATAACCCCCAGAATGCAGTCCTGATATTTCCGATAGTACTCCCATGCTTCCTCGTACGTCGTGCAGAGAAGAATCTTCGGACGCGCACGCATTCTCAAAAATTTGTCGGAAAGATTTATTCCCTCGGAGATAAGCCGCAGCGATTGCTTCAACGTCTCGGTATAGATGAGTGGGAGATACGACGAGTAGAAACGTACACTATCTTCGATAAGAATGATCGATTGAACTCCCGCAGCGCGCGTGTCATTTTCGACGTTCAACCGGTCTTCGACGTATTTGATAATGGCAATGATGATGCGAAAATCTCCCTGCCAGATAAACACTCTGTCGAAAACAGACGTATCGTGGTGCGCAAACAATTCCGTCAATTCACGATTATCATACGCCAGCACGACAATAGGCACCTTCAATCCAGCTTCATGCACCATTCGCGCAAACGTTGCCGCGTGCATGTCTTCGATATGGAGCGTGGTGATGATCATATCGAAACGATTCTCTTCCTGCGCAAGGGCAAGTGCATCTTTTCCGCTCGAGACTCGTGTCAGTTCCGGCGAATTGCTCAAGTTTAATCCCTGGTACTCATTCCGGATCAACTCGTAGAGTCTCCCGTCTTCTTCAAACAGGTATGAATCGTAAAGACTGGAGACAAGAAGAATATCGCGAACACGGAACCGGGCCAGGTTTTGAAAACCCTGAACGCGGGAACCGTAACCGTGTTCAACCCAGAGGGGATCGAAGGTTTGCATGGGGGTATGGTACGAAGGAAAAATCAAAAACAAAAGCAGGCGAGGAGGAATACACTCGCCTGCTATTTTATTTGCCGGAGACGGTTATACCAATCCCTGGTCGATCATCGAATCGGCGACCTTAAGGAATCCGCCGATGTTGGCGCCGTTGACATAATTTCCGGGCGTCCCGAATCGGTTCGACATCTCGACGCACGTCTTATGAATGCTTTTCATAATAAGGTGGAGCCGGTTGTCGACTTCTTCACGGGTCCACGGTACGCGCATGCTGTTCTGTGCCATCTCTAAGCCGGAGACGGCGACTCCGCCGGCGTTCGCAGCCTTTGCCGGCCCGAATAAAATTCCGGCTTCGAGGAACAACTTTACACCGTCGAGCGTTGTCGGCATGTTCGCACCTTCGGCGACGACGTTCACTTTATTTTTCAGAAGGTTCTTTGCATCGTTGGCGTTGATTTCGTTCTGTGTCGCACTTGGAAAAGCGCAATCGGCTTTGTGGTTCCACAGCGGATTGTGGTTCGCTTTCGGATCGATTGCGGTAAACACGGCACTTTTATATTTGTCGGCATACTCTTTAATCCTGCCGCGGCGAACGTTTTTCAGTTCCATAACGAACGCCAGTTTTTCTTTGGAGATCCCTTCTTCGTCATAGATATAGCCGTTGGAATCGGACAGGGTCAATACTTTACCGCCGAGCTGATTTATTTTCTCGACCGTGTACTGCGCAACATTCCCGCTGCCGGAAACGAGGCATTTTTTCCCTTCGAGCGTTTGTCCTTTGGTCGACAGCATTTCCGAGGCGAAATAGACCGCACCGTAGCCCGTTGCCTCAGGGCGAATAAGCGATCCGCCCCAGTTGAGTCCTTTCCCCGTCAACACACCGGTAAACTCATTGCGCAATCTTTTGTACTGGCCGAAGAGAAATCCGATTTCCCGTCCGCCGACGCCGATATCACCTGCCGGCACGTCCGTGTCCGGTCCAATGTGGCGGCACAACTCGGTCATGAAGCTCTGGCAGAAATGCATCACTTCATTGTCGCTTTTTCCTTTCGGGTCGAAATCCGATCCGCCTTTCCCGCCGCCCATCGGCAAGGTCGTCAAACTGTTTTTGAACACTTGTTCAAACGCGAGGAACTTCAAAATGCCGAGCGTGACTGACGGATGGAAACGGAGTCCGCCTTTATACGGGCCAATCGCGCTGTTCATTTCGATGCGGTATCCTCGATTGACATGAATCGTGCCGCGGTCATCTGTCCACGGGACGCGAAACATAATGACTCGTTCGGGTTCAACAATTCTTTCCAGGATTTTTGCATTGCGATACTCGGGATGTTTATCGAGCACGATGCTAAGGGAGTCAAGAACTTCCTGAACGGCCTGATGAAATTCGGGCTCGCTAGGGTTTTTTGCTTTTACATCAGCCATTAGGGCCTTTACATACTCTGACATACAAACCTCCGGGGGAATAATATTATTCGAAAAAATTTTGAAGAATGGTGCCGCTGATTCAAACTTTTGATGTGGGGTAGTGCAGTAAACTTCGCGATGTGGATAACAACTTCATAAATGCAAAAGGTGCAAAAACTATGCCGCTGTAAGAAGTTACGGTTTTGATGTTTAAACCCCAGTTTGCAAATCGCCGAAGCCGGCTTTTCTCAAAATTGCAATCAATGACAACAAAAATATTAACTTTGGATTACGTGTACATCCTCATTAAAATTTTCCAGTTCCACACATAACCAAAAAATTTCCAGAGATCTCATGGCTTGGGGAACTTTTTTGGGCAAAACATTTCACCTGCTTTTTTCATACAAACTTGCTATCTTCCCGCATTGAAAAACCTTCCGAAGGTTGGGACTGCAAGAGCCTTCCGAAAGCTTAACCGTACCAAAAATATTTTCAACGAGGATTGTATGAAAAATGAAAGCGTTTTGGATCGCCTTCTCCGTTACGTAAAGATCGACACGCAATCGAAAGATGATGCAGATTCATATCCAAGCACGCCGAAGCAGTTCGACCTGCTGAACTTGCTTGTAAAAGAATTGAAACAGCTCGGAATAAAAGACGTCGCCATCGATAAGCATGGTTATGTCATGGCAACACTCCCCTCAAATCTCCCTCCGTCACATAAAGCGCACGGCAAAGTCCCTGTTGTCGGGTTGATCTCACATGTCGACACATCCCCGTCGGAAAGCGGCACGAACGTCAAACCGCAGGTCATCGACTATAAAGGCGGGGACATTGTGCTGCCTGGAGACAAAACGGTTGTCATCAAGGACTCGGAGAATCCCGAATTACGTCACAACGTCGGTAAAAAAGTCGTCACGAGCGACGGCACGACACTTCTCGGTGCAGACGATAAAGCGGGGATTGCAATTATTATGACGGCGGCACAGGCGCTGCTGAACAATCCGGCCTACCTCCATGGCGACATCCGTATCGGTTTCACCCCCGATGAAGAAATCGGTGCGGGAACAAAATATTTTGATATCAAAAAGTTCGGAGCAAAATTCGCCTACACCGTCGACGGCGATACGCCGGGTGAACTGAATAAAGAGACGTTCAGCGCGGACCAGGCGGTCATCACCGTGTACGGAAGAAACATCCATCCGGGGTCGGCGAAGGGAATCATGGTGAACTCTATCCGCACCATGGCGGACATCATCGCGCGTATGCCGAAAGACATCGCTCCGGAAACTACCGAAGGCTACGAGCCGTACATCCATCCTCACGTTGTGGAGGGAGAAGAATCGAAATCGATGCTGAAAGTTCTCCTCCGCGATTTCAACACTCCGGGGTTGAAAGTTCTTAAACAAAAGCTCGAGAAGATCATCGCCGAAGTGCAGCCCCTGCATCCCAAAGCACAAATTGAGTTAAAGATCGTTGAGCAATACCGCAACATGAAAGACGGGCTCGGGAACGATCCCCGGCTGCTCGATTGCCTCGAGGAAGCGACGAAGAGAGCCGGCCTCGAGCCAAAATGGCAGCCGATTCGCGGCGGCACCGACGGTTCACGGTTAACGGAAATGGGTTTGCCCACGCCGAATATTTTTACGGGGGGACAGAATTATCATTGCAAAAACGAATGGGCATCGGTCTACGGGATGGAAAAGGCCGTCGAAACGGTCGTCAACCTCGTGCAGCTCTGGGCTGAACGGAGTTAATTTCTAACTGCCAAGACGCCAAGAGAAAATGAAAAGAAGCCTCTTTGGCGTCTTGGCGGTTCTTACATTCATCATGAAGGAACCCTCGCATGGAAACACCCGCCTCCACCTCCAACACTCTTCCTGGCAATGCATACAAAGAATTAAAAGAAGGCGAAGAATATCGCCCGATCATGGACCCCAATAAATCGCAGGAGGAAGTCACACCGTGGTCGGTCGGCTGGGGTCTGGTGATGGCAGTCCTCTTTTCCGCGGCAGCGGCATATTCAGGATTAAAGATCGGCCAGGTCTTTGAAGCCGCAATTCCCATCGCGATCCTGGCAGTCGGACTTTCGGCGGCATTCAAAAGAAAAGGCTCGCTCGGCCAGAACGTCATCATCCAATCGATCGGAGCAAGCTCGGGCGTTATCGTCGCCGGCGCAATTTTTACCATCCCCGCTTTGTACATTCTCGATCTTCCGGCAAATTTTTTTCAAGTGTTCTTCGCCTCGGCGGCAGGCGGCTTCCTCGGAATTCTGTTCCTGATCCCATTCAGAAAATATTTTGTGAAGGACATGCACGGAATCCTTCCCTTTCCCGAAGCGACGGCAACGACGGAAATTCTTGTCGCCGGTGAGAAAGGGGGATCGCAGGCAATGGTGCTCGTCGTCAGCGGGTTGATCGGCGGCCTTTTCGATTTCACGTTCAGCGCCTTCGGGTGGTGGTCCGAAGTTGTTTCGTCGCGGATGATCCATTACGGAGAAGTGCTGGCCAACAAGGTCAAAATGGTAGTAAAGATTGATGTGTCGGCCATGGTCTTTGGCCTCGGCTACATCGTCGGCTTGAAGTACTCGGCAATCATTGCGGCGGGCTCATTTCTTTCGTGGTTTGTTCTGGTACCGTTGGTGTATGAGGTTGGGCATTCGCTGACCATCCCCCTTGGCGCGACGGCCACCAAGCTCATCGCCGATATGTCGGCGGAAGAAATTTTTCGCAATTATGTCCGGCAGATCGGCATCGGCGGCATTGCAATGGCGGGAATTATCGGTATCATCCGCTCGTCAAAAATTATCGGCGGCGCGTTCTCCCTCGCCTATAAAGAAATCTTCCACGCGAAATCCGCGGGAGCGGAAACTACCGTTCGATGGCAAACAGATATCAAGATGCTTTTCGTAGCGCTTCTCATCCTGCTGACGGCGCTGCTTATTTTTGTTTTCTTCTACGGCGGCGTGGTGTTCAATTTTACGCATGCAGTCGCGGGCCTGTTGATCGTGATGATCGTTTCATTCCTCTTTACTACCGTCGCAGCAAACGCAACGGCCATCGTCGGCACGAACCCGGTGTCCGGAATGACATTGATGACGCTGATCCTTTCGTCTTTTGTTCTTGTTCAGATCGGGTTGACGGGCACATCGGGGATGGTCAGCGCGCTGATCATCGGCGGAGTTGTCTGCACCGCGCTTTCCGTTGCCGGCGGGTTTATTACGGACCTGAAGATCGGCTACTGGATCGGTTCGACGCCGAAGAAGCAGGAAACGTGGAAATTCCTCGGCGTGCTGGTTTCGGCGGCGACGGTCGGCGGGGTGATCCTCGTCCTCAACAAATCGTTCGGGTTTAAGGGCGAGCATGCGATGGTGGCGCCGCAAGCGAATGCGATGGCCGCCGTGATCCAACCGCTGATGTCCAACGTTTCGGCCCCATGGGTGCTTTACGCCGTCGGCGCCGTCATTGCGCTTATCCTCACCATGGTGGAAATATCGCCGCTGGCGTTCGCGCTTGGAATGTACATTCCGCAGGAGTTAAATACGCCTCTGGTGTTCGGCGGACTTATTGCATGGTGGGTAACGACGCGTACCAAAAACGAAAAATTAAACAACGCACGTTTCTCGCGCGGAACGTTGATCGCTTCCGGATTTATCGCGGGCGGGTCCCTGTTCGGAGTACTGAACGCTTTCCTGAAATTCTTCGACCAGGAAGTTTGGAATTTCGGTTATGCGAATTGGTACATGAGCGCGTGGGCCGATTCACATTCCGGAGAAATTACAGGATTGATCATGTTCGCCCTTTTATTTTCGTACGCGCTTTGGGATACGATGAGAGCTAAGGAAGAATAGACAGCGATCTTTGAGCGGGAAATGATAACAATTTCCCTGTTTGCTTGACAGGACATCGAATCCGGTACGTTGTGATGAATTGAAATACCTGACTGTCCAAATCAATACGGTGTTCAACATCACACTGAACTTGAGAAAGTTGGAAGCTGCTTGATTCTAGCTGAAAATAATTCCAGAAAATAATTCCATATTAGCGTAGTAACATTAACCCCAGCTGCAACGGGGACTCCTACGTGCAGGGAATTTTTTGTGGAGAGAATATAGAAGCCTCTGTTGGCGGAAGCTGGCAGAGGCTTTCTTATTTTCAGTTGAGAATTAAAAATGAAAGAAGTCCGCGGTTTGATGCCCTCCTCTTAATTTGTGTGAGCAATTCAATCCCCCTGACTGCAATGTTTCATCTCACCAAGAGTAGTAGAGGCAAACGTATGAACAAACAATCATTTCCTTTCCCCATTTTTCTTCTTGCGTCAGTCATCGCAATAACCCAGATAGCAGCCTCCCAGGCCGACAATGTCATACGATCAGACCCGCGCACGTCGCAAGGTGGTTTTGTTCCCGGGGTTATACTTGTCAAATTCAAAGATGAGGTACCGGCACAGTCCACGACCGTCAACGGATTAAAGAAGGTCGGGGTGACGACGGTCGATGCATTGTTGGAAAAATATCAAGCGAAGAATGCCGCAAAACTCTTCCCGACAGCACAACCTCTTGCCCAGAAGAAACTATTCAAGACCCACACGGGACAAACATTCGAGCAGCCCAATCTTCATAATATCTACAAGATCGAGCTTACCGACCCGACAAAACTTCCCGAGGCCATTGAAGCGTTCAAGCAGGATGCCACGGTCGAATTCGCTGAGCCAAACTACATTTACTCAATTGTTGCCGATAAGCCCGTATCAGGTGTGTTGACAGAAAAGGAAGCACGAAGGCTTTCCAAACCGTCGGCTGAAAAGCAACTGTCGACTGTCACTCCAAATGACCCCCTGTATTCGCAACAATGGTACATTCCTGCGATCCAGGCGGATGCGGTGTGGGATAGCACTCAGGGAGACACAAGCCAGGTGATCGCGTTCCTGGACACAGGCGTCGATTGGCACCACCCTGACCTCGCGGATAACATTTGGACAAACACCGCGGAGGCAAACGGTATTGCCGGTGTTGATGATGACGGGGATGGATATATCGATGACATCCGCGGTTGGGATTTTATCAACAACGACAACGACCCCAGTGACGACAACAGCCATGGCACACACGTGGCGGGGATTGCATGCGCTGAGGGAAATAACGGGATAGGAATAGCCGGTGTGAACTGGCACGCGAGGATAATGCCGGTCAAAGTATTCCAGAGCAACGGACAAGGAGATGCTGCGACGATCAGTCAAGGAATTAATTATGCCGCCAGCAAAGGTGCAACAGTCATAAGCATGAGCTTTGGAAGCTATTCAAGGTCGTTGACGATGGAAGCAGCTTTACAAAACGCTTATGCAAATTGTGTTCTCGTTGCAGCGGCGGGGAATGATGGATCGTCTATTTATCCTCCGCCATTGGGGCCGTTCTTTCCCGCAGCTCTCCCATACGTCCTGGGAGTGCAGGCAACTTCTCAAGGCGGCGGTCTTGCCTCATTTAGTAATTTTGATCCTGACGGCCCGGTGTACAGCCAGTATCCAGACCTATGGAATTATGAATTGCAAGCTCCGGGCGATGGCATCTTAAGCACTGTTCCAGATGGCAACTATAGAGTGTACAGCGGGACATCCATGGCAACTCCGGTTGTGGCCGGTGCAGTTGCTCTTTATAAAACACTTCATCCCAATGATTCTCAAGAATTAATGTGGGGAAATCTTATCAACACTTGTTCCGGCAATATCAAGCTCTATGATGCAATAAGCGTCCATGCAAATCCAGTTTTGTGGTTTGTATCCAATACGATTGTCGACACGCTCGCTGGCGATAACAACAACGGCCTCGTCGATGCGGGTGAGACAATTCAGCAATGGTTCACGGTGAGAAATAGCTGGGGACAATCGGACAGCGTATTTATTGGATTGCGGCTTGGTGAGTTTGAAGATACGTCGGTTGCTCATATACTGAACCCCACGGCATTTCTCGGAAGCATCAGTCCTTATGCAACCAGGACAAATCAAACGAATCCATTTTCTATTCAGATATCGCCAAGCGTTGCCGAGGGAAGGAATATCGTGTTTCAAGCACTGCTTTGGTACCGTGGAGCAACGGATACAACGAAGCAGCAGGTCGTATTAACCGCAAGCAATGGACAACAGCTTGCCGGTGTCATGGATTCGACAATGACGTTGACACCCAATAGGATTTGGCTGGTCAATCAAAGTTTCAGAGTTGGCGCCGATGGTACTTTGATTATTTTGCCCGGAACGACAATTGTTCTCAACAATCTCCTTGTCAACAAAGGGCACATTGTTGCCAACGGAACGGCGGACAGCAACATCGTTTTTAATGGGCCGTCCGGACTTAGAGGTTTGGGGAGTTTCAAATTCTCCTATACACAATTTATTTCAACGAATGACGGCTTTGGCGATGCTTCATCATATTACCAAGGAAGCGACTATCAGTTTGACCATTGCAAATTCGAAGGAATCTCTACAGGTACCAATCCCAACCTTTGGGTCGGTGCCATGTTCTTGGGACCCAGTTTGAGTTTCTCAAATTGCATATTTGTGAATTGCGCGTTTACCGTTTTCGATTATGTATACCTACCTACATTTTACAAATGCAACATGGATAATTGTAGTTCTTCCGTGGGCTACATGCTTGTAGGAGCGTGGTTTCCAGGAAACTACAATAATTTCAATCGTTTATTAAACTACACTCCTGATTATCATGTAACTTCAATATTTTTTCCTACTACCGACATTGCGTCTGTAGGAAACAACTTCCTCGGCTTTGGACAAAAATCCTACGCAGTTTATACAGGTGGAAATGGCGATATTATTAATATCCCAAATCAATACTGGGGAACCGTCGACTCCGCGACGATCGAAGGGAAAATCTATGATTTCTGGGATAACCCGAGTCTGCCGATGGTGAATTTCAAACCTTTCCTGACAGCGCCGTCGGATTCCGCCCATGGCATCGTGTGGAAGGTTCTTGTTGATGGCATCGATCCCCAAGACCAGAAGAATCTGATGAACCCAATCGGTGTCGGCGCTCATCGGTTCGATGTCTACTTCAACCGTCCGATGGATACAACAGCTATTCCACAACTTTCATTTGGTGTGCGCGATCCGTTCAACCAGCAAGCGGTGGCCGACTCTGCACGCTGGTCTCCCGATCATCGAAGCTGGACGGCATACAAAACTGTAAAGTTATACACGGGAGATGGCATCAACACTATTTCGGTGAGTGGCGCAAAAGATCCTGAGGGTTTTGACATACCGGTGGAAAACATGCGGTTTCAATTTCTTATTAACGCTGCCGGCACGTCATCGGTAGACTTTACGGCAACGCCGGGTTTGGGAAAAATAGGTTTGGAGTGGAACAATGCCGGGCTCGTCGATCTTCTCGGCTTCAATATGTACCGGTTTACGAATGTGACCGACACAACGTACTCCGATACAACGCTTATTAATAAAAAACTGATCACCGACACGCTGTACACGGACTTCGATGTCATTCCAGGCAAGAAGTACTATTACGCCTACAAGGTAGTTCGAACTGATTTCAGCGAAAGCAATTTCTCACATGTCGCCAGTGCTAAAGCTTTGACGTCGAGCCCCGGTGATGCGAACGGAGACCTTGCCGTCGATGTGCTGGACGTTGTTTCCACTGTTTCATACATCCTTGGCCAGAACCCGCAGCCATTCATCTTTGCGGCTGCCGATATCAACGACGACAGCACGATCAATGTGCTGGATCTTGTCGGCATCATCAACATCATTCTGCATCCGAGCGGCAGCAGTGTTGCAACTCTCTCCAAGAACACCAATGGAGGTGCCCGGCTCGATCTCAACGGAAATGCAATCACGCTTACTTCGAATGCAACAGTTTCGGCGATTCAATTCAAACTGCAAGGGAAAGGGCTGAAGGATATCCAATTTACACCCGATCCCAGCATCGTTCAGTTTGAGGCAGCGAGTAACGCTCTCGGCGACACTGCCAGAGTGTTCGTCATTTACAACCTCAAAGGAACCACGCTCGGCAACGGAACGTACACCCTGGGAAAGTTTGCAACCCTTCCGCCGCTGGTAAATTTGACTGAAGGAATTGTTGCCGATGCACAGGGAAAAAACGTCGTCACCAGCATCTATGAGAATGGGCAGCCTCTGATTCCCCAAGCATATTATCTGAATCAGAATTTCCCGAATCCATTCAACATGAGCACACGGATACAGTTTGGCGTTCCGGTGAAGACGAGATTGAAAATCGTTCTCTATAACGTACTTGGACAGAAGGTAAGATCCTACGACCTTGGCGAGCGTGCTCCGGGGAGATATGACATCACGTGGGATGGAATGAACGAGAAAGGAAAAACGGTCTCCAGCGGTATTTACTTCTACCGCCTCGAGTCGGACAAGTTCACCCAAACGAAGAAACTGGTTCTTATCAAGTAAGAGAGCAGAGAGATCATGAGTTCCCAATCAGGCATAGTACGCTTCTTCGCGTTATTTTCACTTCTGTCCTGTCTTTGCTTCGGCCTCAAGGCACAGAACATTCTATGGGTCGATTCGGTCTCGTCGGGTCCACGACAACAAGTCGAGTTCTTGATGAACATCGCTAATGCAGATACAATTGCAGCGGTTCAATGCGATGTCGTTTTTCCGGCAGGTTTATCGTACGTTAACAATTCCGTCCACCTGTCAACGCGGGCAAGCGGACAAACACTGTCCGCGTCGATGGTCTCATCCAACACGTTTCGGATTTTGACATATTCCCTCACCGGCACGGCTCTCGCGGGAAACAACGGGTCGGTGGTCTCGTTCACATGCCAAACGGGAAGTCAGCCGGGGACTTTTTCCCTTCACGTCGCAAACGTTGTGCTGAGCAACCCCGAGAATGCTAACGTCCTTACTCAAACGTACGACGGTCAGTACGTCCTCTTGGCGCCATCCATCGGGACAAATGCAGACTCAATCGACTTTGGAAGCGTTCCGCTGGGACAATCGTCAATCTTTCAACTCACCATTAGCAATTCAGGAAATCTTCCGCTTTCTCTGCAAAGCATCTCGAGCTCCCTCCCGGAGATCGTTGCTGTGGATTCCTCCGCATCTTCGATCGGTCCAGGATTGTCGATCACAAGAAATTTGCAATTTCGTCCGACCGTGAAGGGCACGAAAAACGGAGTCATATGGTTGAGATGCAACGACCCGAAAGATTCCGTGAAGATACTCACCGTGCATGGGTTTGCATACGCAGTCAACGAGATTCACGTCGGCTCTGTTTCAGCACGTTCCGGGCATCAGGCAGCGCTGAGGCTGAGCGTGAACAATATGGAGCAGTTCTCGGCGTTTCAATGCGAAATACTCCTCCCATCGGTCATGAAGTATGTGTACGGCTCCGCCGTATTGGTCGGTCGCAGCGTTGATCACTCAATTTCTGCCGATACAATCTCCGGGAACATCTTGCAGATAATAGTTTTCTCACCCACGAACACTCCATTTCAGGGGAGCGACGGCGATATCGCCGAGTTGGAATTCGAAGTCGATGGACAGGGGGGAACATATGCATTGCCTGTCGCTCAAGCCATCATTGCAGACATCACCGGAAAAAACATTCTCTCGGCATCGTACGGCGGAGAATTGCGAATCGCTGCGCCGCTCATTCAATTGACGACGTCGACACTTAGCCTGGGGTCGGTTTCCATTTTTGACACCGCTCGTGCATCGCTTCAAATAGGGAATGCCGGAGATGACACCCTCAGGGTTACCTCGGCGACGATGACAGACCCAAGCTATGCTGTAGAAACGGCTTTGCCCCTTTGTGTCCTCCCCGCTTCCAGCCAGCTTCTCAATATTCGATTTCATAACGGGACAAGAGGAACGTTTTCAACTCCACTGACGCTCGTCCATAATGACGTCCCTCACGATCCATCTCGTGTTACAACGACCGCTTCAACATTCATTCCGAATACTCTTAAAGTCGTTTCAATGATAGGAAGCCCGCTGGATACAGTCTCTGTCTCGCTTGAGCTTGATAACGCCGAGCCGATTACTGCTCTCCAATTCGATTTGCACTTACCCGCAGGAGCGGCGTTCATCCCGGGGAGCCTTGTCACAACGGATCGATCGTCGACTCATTCCTTATCATCTTCGGTTCTGTCAAATGGGGCGCTCCGGGTGATCATGTTTTCTTTCACTCAAGCAACGTTTACCGGATCGACGGGTGATGTCGCACGATTTGAGATGACATTGCCTGCGACGGAGGGGTCCACAGTCATCGGACTTGATAACGTCATCATCAGCAACACTGCAAACCAAAATGTGGTTTCGTCGACGGCAAACGGGAATGTCGACACCTACATCGCCTCTGCGAAAGGGAGCTGTTGTCCTTCTGTTGGCGTTGCGTCGGGATCTTTTCTTGCACCCACCGATCTTCATTTGGTTGCCGATGTTACGATAAGCGCTGAAGTATATGCGAGCTTCTTCCTCAGAAGCCCACGTTCCAGTTCGCTCCCATCCGGGATTCAGGCTGTAAGCGCATATTTCTGGAACTTTACCGACAAAGGCGTGGCGTTTACCAACGGTAAACTGGATGTTTCATTATCAAGCCTTTCGGGAATCTCCGACCCAAGTTCTCTCGTCTGGTTGAAGAGAGAGAATCCCGACGAACCGTGGGCGAATTTGGGCGGAACCGTCGTCAATGGGAGACTCGAAAGCATCGAACCGTTTTCCTCGTTTTCCGAATTTGCCGTAGGCGCGACATCGTCCGACAATCCATTGCCTGTTGAAATTTCGAACATCACTGTGGCGCAGGAAAAAGGAACAATTGTCTTATCGTGGACGACCTCCTCCGAGGTAGACACTTATGGATTTGAAATAGATAGGAAACTCGTTGGGGGGCAGCAAGTTCTTGGCTCATCGAGCTTGATGAACGAGAATGCAAACTGGCACCAGGTAGGTTTCGTGCAAGGGAATGGGACGAGCAATATTCAGCACAATTATCTTGTGAGAGACTTTGTCTCTCCGGGAAAGTATTCTTATCGGTTGAAACAAATTGACCGGGACGGCACAATTCGATACGAGAATCAAGTAGAGGCTACCGTTCGGCTTGAAGAAGGAGATTATGGGCTCAAACAAAATTATCCGAACCCGTTCAATCCTGCAACGACATTCCAATTCGCTCTCAAATCCAGCGGGCAAATTGACTTGAGTATCTATAATTCGCTGGGACAGAAAGTCTGTACGCTGTTTAATGGTGTAATAACAGGCGGGATAGTGTACAGTTTTCCGTTCGATGCAAAAGATCTGGCGAGCGGAACGTATTTCTATATCCTGAGGGCGAATGGCACGAACGAGGTAAGAAAATTTCTTCTTCTAAAATGAAGCGGCGCTCTTATTGGGATGGTCATTACTTAGAAGGGAATTCGACGGTCTGCCTACCCTGGGCCTGCTGCCGGTAGTTTGATGCTCATTATTGCCGCCCTTGGCTTCGTAGTGAATACCGCTGCAACACTGCTATTGAAGACCCATGCGTGCCACGATCTCAATATGAAGAGTGCATACCAGTATCTTCTTACCGATGCGGTCGAATCAATCGCTGTGGTTCCGGTTGCGGGAATTATCGCCTGGAAGGATCGCGCGTGCTCGATCCGCTTAAATGGTTGGCATTGGAGTGTTCATCATATAAAGAGCGTGTGGGGAATTGTTGCATAGACCGTACACATCCTTACTGAAGGAACTCCCAGAGAGATTAAACTTGGATGAAGTAACATCATTTATCCAATCATTCCCCGGGATGGAGAACGTACACCATCTGCATGTCTGGGGATTGGCGTCCAGGGTTGCGGGCTTTAAGTGTAGACACTGTCGTGCAGGATCAATTGATAGGCACAGGGGATAAAATCAACGCACAGCGAGAACTCGAATTGAAACATCGCTTCGGCATCGATCATCCCCCCATCCAGCTTGAGTCTTCTGTCGCGCGGGCTAGGAGTAGATTTTCGTCGGTTGTAGGAAAAATGAAAGCCGGATAACAACTCGTTTTTCTTTTGAATTTAATACTCCCCTTCCTGAAAAAAGTATAACGGCTTCTGCCAATAATTTCAATCCCTTTCTGTGGAATGGCGCTTGACTTTGATGGACAATCGCTGTATTTTAATTATGAGCATATGCTCATAATTAAAATCGTGTGAGGAGGATGTACCTCATGGCTCGTCCGAAGCGATTGCGGCGGCTCGCGTGTGCACCGGCGGTCGACATGTTTTTCCCGTCGGGCGATGGTGATGCTGTTGCGCCGGAAGATATCATCGTGTTAACGATGGACGAATTTGAGGCATTACGCCTTGCTGACCTCGAGTGTCATTCCCAACAACGAGCAGCCGCACAAATGGGGGTCTCACGGGCCACGTTCGGGAGAATCGTCGAATCCGGAAGATCAAAAGTCGCACGAGCACTTGTTCATGGGTGCCGGATAGAAATAGCAGGGGGTGCGTTTATATTTGGCAGGGGAAGGCATCTCCAATGTCCTCGCTGCAAGCGAAAGCAATCGAGAGACGCCGGAAAACGGGATCGTGTGGAATGCCGACGCTGCTGCCAGCCATTGCAAAACAGCGATGAAACGCGTCAAAGCCCATCGCGATAATTATGAATATTCACAAAGTCAATAATGAGGAGCAGAAAATGGATTTCAAGAATTCAACAATCGCAGTAGCAACAGATGATGGAACAACCGTGAGCTCGCATTTTGGGCAAGCTCGTTTCTATGAGGTACTGAATTTCTCTGATGGAAAAGTAACCAAACGGGAGCGGCGAGAGAAGGCCGGTCACCATTCCTTTGGACCGGCGGAGAGTGAACATGGAGACCATAACGGCGAAGGGCATGAGGAGCGCCATCAGACGATGGTATCGCCGGTTCTCGATTGTCAGGCAGTGATCGTCCGCGGGATGGGTCAGGGCGCCGTCGAACATCTTCGCCGGTCGAATCTGCTCCCCGTTCTTACAGGGCTTCACACGATCGACGAGGTCATTGAAGCCGTGGCTGCGGATGCAATGGACAACGATCCGCGACGCATTCATCAGCATCACGGCCAGCACTAACGTATCAAGGAAGAAAAGAAGTGGCTGACTATAACAATGACTACATCCATCATTCAAAACATGGAAAAATATGTTTGTTCCTACTGAAGTGTTCTTCACTAAAGGCGTGGGCCGCCATAAAGATTATCTGCAATCGTTTGAACTTGCCCTTCGAGATGCAGGTGTGGAATTCTGCAATCTGGTTTCCGTCTCGAGCATTCTTCCCCCAGGGTGCAGCCGTATTACTGTTTCCGAGGGGATGAAAAAATTATCCGCCGGCAACATCACTTTCGTTGTTATGGCACGCAATGCAACCAACGAGCCTAATCGTCTTATCGCGGCTTCTATTGGTGCAGCAGTGCCGGCAGAAGCAACTCAATATGGTTATCTCTCAGAACACCATCCGTACGGTGAAACGGATGAGAAATGCGGCGAGTATGCAGAAGACTTAGCCGCGACGATGCTGGCATCAACATTGGGCGTCGAGTTCGACCCCAATACAGCGTGGGACGAACGAGAGAAGATCTACAAGATGTCTGGAAAAATCGTCAGGACTTTTAATGTGACCCAGTCTGCCGAGGGGGATAAAGACGGCAAGTGGACATCCGTTGTAGCGATGGCCGTTCTCCTCCCTTAGATTCAAGGATGAAGATATACGATAAATAATAACAATTCTTTGACCTGCACACAAGGATTCAAAATGGATGAACAAGAAACACAAAAAGCATTTGAAGAGGAAGCAGAACGAATTTCAGAGACTGTTTCAAAAATAAAACACCGCATTGCCGTGTTTAGCGGTAAAGGGGGAGTTGGCAAAACAACCGTAGCCGTCAATCTCGCTTACGGATTTCAGTTGAAAGGATTCTCGACGGGAATTCTCGATGCAGACATCACAGGGCCCAACGTGCCTAAAATGTTCGGCGTGGATGAGGATCCTATTTTCTTGAACGATTGCATGATTCCCTTTGAAAAAGCTGGTGTCAAGATGATGTCCATGGCCAGCCTTCTGAAGAAGGGACAGCCGCTTATCTGGAGAGGGCCGATGCGGTCAAAAATCATCAATCAGTTTTTAGCTGATGTTGTATGGGAAGAGCTTGATTATCTCATTGCAGACCTTCCCCCCGGCACAGGAGATGAAATACTTTCGATAGCCCAGCAAATGAAACCGCAATATGCCGTCATCGTGACCACGCCGCAACAAGTCTCAGTGATCGATGCCGAACGTGCCGTGAACATGGCAAAAGAATTGAAAATCCCTTTTATCGGTGTCGTAGAGAATATGTCCACCCTGATTTGTCCGCATTGCAGAGCAGAAATTGGGCTCTTCGGAAAAGGCGGCGGCCAAGAACTGGCGAAAGAAATGAACGTGCAATTTCTTGGCTCTATTCCATTAGATGTTGACGCTTGCATGCTCGGCGATACAGGCAAACCGATTGTTCTTGAAAAACCGAATTGTGAAGTGACCAATGCGTTTAAATCTATTGTTTCAACCATTCAAACTCGTTTGCTTTGCGATTGATCTTGTCGGAAAGCGAAGGATGAAAAGAGAGGGCACCCTTAGCTGAACCGCATGCTCATTTCCTGCATCTAATAAATGGGAGAAGACCAAAGAAAGTGTCTAACGTTTTACCATTATTCTTAAGAAAGGAAATCAGCTATGGAACCAACTAATCTGCCCGTCTCCATGCCCCGCATCGGAGACAAGGCCCCAGCGTTCAAAGCGGTCACGACTCAGGGAGATATCAATTTTCCAGAACAATATTCCGGCACCTGGGTCATTCTCTTCAGCCATCCGGCAGATTTTACACCTGTGTGCACATCGGAGTTCATGACATTCGCTTCGCTGGAAGATAAATTTGCTCAGGCGAATTGTAAGCTCGTCGGCTTATCTGTGGACGGTCTCTACAGCCACATCGCATGGCTGCGGACAATCAAAGAGAAGATCGAGTACAAGGGAATGAAAAATGTTGAAGTAAAATTTCCCTTAATTGAAGACATCACGATGGAAGTGGCGAGACAGTACGGCATGATTCAGCCCGGCGAGAGTTCCACGAAAGCCGTCCGTGCTGTTTTTGTGATCGATCCGAAAGGAATCATACGCGCCATCATCTACTATCCGCTCAGCCTTGGCCGTAATTTTGACGAGCTCTACCGTGTCGTCGTTGCGCTGCAAACGGCGGATGCATTTTCGGTCGCTACTCCGGCTGATTGGCGTCCCGGGGACGACGTTATTGTGCCTACTGCGGGATCATGTGGTGTGGCAAAAGAACGGATGGAGAGCAAACAGGAAGACGTAACGTGCTATGACTGGTTCTTCTGCACGAAGAAGTTGGGGAAGGAAAAGATCTTTAACGCGATCTTGAAGAAATAAACTGTTTGCCTCAGAACCAACCTCTCAAGACTTGAACCGAGGGGTTGGTATTTTATCAATATTCATAATGCCCTGTGCGCACATCTACCCATTAGCGGTGTTGGATGTCCGCCAATACACATCCAACGCACGTGGAATGACCCCATTGTTTGATTCGGTAGTAAGAACTATTTCGGTTCCTTCGGTATCATAGAATCTGGCATTTGTACCGCCACTACTTTCCCGCGCGAACACATTACTCCATCGGCAGAGACGGTAATGTCAACGATGACTTTGCGTTCTTTTATTTCAAGGATTTTTCCTCGAAGTATAAGAGGAACCCCTAACGGAGTCGGACGCAGGAACTCTACCTGCAGCGAAGCAGTGACGAATCGAAACGCTGGTTCCGTCCCCGGTGCTCGCCCGGCGTTCCGGTATGCGGCAGCGGCTGCAGTGCCCGTTCCATGACAATCAATCAATGAAGCCGTCAATCCCCCATAGACATATCCAGGAATTGCAATATGATATGATTGCGGCGTATAGACGGCTATTGTTTCATCCCCGTCCCACATAGTCCTGATATGCAGCCCGTGTTCGTTTAGCCGGCCGCATCCGTAACAGTAACTTAACTCCTCCGGATAGAAATCTTGAATTGCTTGTTGGTCCATAATACACCTGGATAACATTCGGCAGCCAGTGGTAAGATAGGGATTGTTAGAGATCAGAGAAGAGGCGCTTTTGGCGCCGACAAACTATAGCAGAAACCCCCGTTGACTGCATTAAGGGGCTTCGCCAATAGTACGTTCATACCAAATGCTTAAAGATTTGCAAAATTCCATGCCCCAATACCACCCCTTAGGTTTCCGACTTTGAATCCGGCTTTTTTTAATTTCAATGCAGCACTAACGCTTCGGCTTCCGCTTGCACAGTAGCATATAATCTCTTTGCTGCGGTATTTTTCCAACTCCTTTATGCGGGCAGATAACTCTTGCACAGGAATGTGGATTGATCTTGGAATTGAATTTGACTTGCGTTCAGCAGCGGTGCGAACATCGAGCAGAATGCTGCCGGAGGCAACTTTCTGTTTCGCTTCTTCTCCGGAATAGTTGGACAAGGAACGGATGAGGAATTGCTTGCGAATGTATATAAGCAGCACAATGCCGATTAGTACGTAAAACAGAATTTGCTCTGATGTCATCGAAGGGGTCCGTTCGTCGTTTCAAAATGTTCTGATTTCCATTGGTTAATACCGCCTTGCATGCTCAGCGCTTTGAACCCTTTTTTTCTCAGTAACGTTGTTGCCATATCGCTTCTATGACCCGATCGACAATAGACAATGATCGTTCGATCTTTTAAGGAGTCAAGCTCATGAACGCGTTGCTCCAGTTCTTGTACCGGGATCCATCGTGAGTTGCCGAGACGTTCATCGGTTCGTTCTTCCAATGTTCGAACGTCCAGAAGAACGATGGTCGTTTCTTTCATTAATCGCGCATGAGCATCCTGTGCTGATATCACGGCGCTATCGTTCGTTGTCTGTTGTGCGGTCAGGCAGCCGACAAAGCCGATGAGAAAAAGGAGCAGGGCAGCGCTTGCGATGCGTGTATTCATCTTAATTAAGATTGCACGAACCGCCGCAGCATCCTCCGTCATCGCATGTGTTCGCTGAATCATGGCGCGAGGAGGGTGAAGAAGAATAACTTTTCATCGATACTCCGGTAACAGACATTAAACGGGTATGAGAAGTGGAATTGCATACCGGACAAACAACATCGTCTTCAACTTCTTTCACTTTATGAAAGACTTCATATTCCTTTTTGCAATCAGTACAGCGATATTCGTAGGTCGGCATAGATCCTCTTAACATTATGAAAGGGTAATGATCTTTTTATTCAGCAAGTTGGTAGTAATGACTTTCTTCAATTCGTTCTTCGGGAGAGCGCCGGCTGCCATGATCGGCTTTCCCTCTTTCGGAATGAACAGCAGCGAAGGAATAGAACGGATCCCGAAAACGCCGGCCAGTTCCTGCTCTTCGTCTGTATTTACTTTATAGAAATTCACTTGGCCTTTCATCTCTTCGGACAATTCTTCAATGATGGGCCCGACCATTTTACAAGGGCCGCACCAGGGCGCCCAAAAATCCACGACAGCAGGAAGCTCACCGCTGAATTTCCATTCCTTATTGTTCTCGTAATCAAAGACTTTGTTGATAAATGTCTCTTTTGTAAGTGCTTCTGACATTGTTGTGTCTTCCCTCTTTGTCCAACAATATATTATTTCAGTTTTGCTACGTCAACTTTCTTGTTGGTGTTAACGCCGGTGATGTGCCAAATGGGGCAATATTTTACGGACCCGGTGACAACCAAAATTAGTCCAGCATACGCCCAGGGTGTTGTTGGTCCCCAAAATGCAAGTGAGGTGATTAATAATCCGAGTGCGATACGGATCGGTCGTTCAATCGCTCCGATATTTGAAGGCATGATAAGCTCCTTTGAATGATTTAGAAAAAAGCAGCATGAGTGATTCTATGGATATGATGCAGGATTCCGGTTAAAGGATTCAACGTCGCCAGGTTTTTGCGGGGATATTTAACGGAAAGAGATAACGGAAATTATTAGGCCGTGACGAGACGGGATTACGTCAAATTGTTGAAAAACGGCCTTTTAATCGCTGGAAATGGAAATCCATCTCCGAACATGCCTCAATCAAGCGGCAGCCGCGGATGCGACATCACATACGCGGCGCCACAATAACATTAATTAAGCATCCACGAAAGCGACAGATTGAACGTGTTCTCAGATAGCTGACTGGAACTGTTGTTGTATTCGTTTGCAATAAGACTTGTGCTGCTCGCCGTCTCGGTATTATTGAGGGCTAATTCGTATGCGCCGTTTAACTTGAGCGACTGGCTGAGGGCATAGCTCGCGCCGAGCGAAATATGATTTTCTACAATTGCCGGAAAAACAGGGAAAATGGTGCTCGCAGGTACGGGGTTATTTCCGTAATCAAATCCGGCTCGCACCGTAAGAGAAGAGTTCAAATCATACTCTCCGCCAATTCGAAAGCTATACGAGTCTTTCCAGTCGAGCGGGAAATTGATGGAGAAATTCCCCGTGTTTCCCATCATCGTATTGATGTTGGGATTTGCTCCGTTGGAAAGAGTCAGCCCCATCACATCGAATGCGGAACTCCAGTTGATCCACTCTGCATCAAACCCAAGCCGCATGTTCGTTGCGGCTGCATACGACACTCCCAATCCCACCGATTGCGGCAGCTTCATTGTCGCTGCAAGATCGTATTTCGCGACGGCGCCTTTGGAGAGATCGATCCCCATTCCGCCGAACTCTCCCATGACGGCTGCCTGAGCTTGAGCTGGCGTTGCTGCAGGATTTTGTGCCATATAGCCTTGGACAGCTTTACCGAATGCATCGTTAAGCTGCGCACTCATGTCCATGTTTGCCGTGCCGTTCTTGAAATTCAGCGTGGTCGGAGAGGTGTATGCAAGTCCAAGATTGATCTTATCGTTCAACTTATAGGCGAGGCCGATCTTTCCGGAAAAGCCGAATGCGGTGAGGCCGGTCATGTTCGCAGATGCCGTGACTTCAGTATAACCAAACCCACCCATGGACGGCGGAGCGGCGAACATTTGTCCGAACGTCATTCCCGGCTGTGCGATACCTTGCAGAAGAGAAGGAGACAGACTGTACGGCATTTCGAATTCCATTGTGCTGTAGACACCATGCGCCGAGGCTCCGATCGAAAAATCAGGCGTAACCTTGTAAGCGACGCTGAGTCCGCCCTGCATGACGGCGAATTGCGAATGGTATGTCTGTTTTGTTGTTCCATAGAGCGCGTTGTTCAACATGAAGTCCGCCCCCATTCCACCTTGTGTGAAAACGCCGAGCCCCCATGTGAGCGGGCTCCCTTCATTCTTATTGACATACGCTAGTGCCGGCATGGGAAAGTAATTTGTCTTCCCATCGGCGTCGTTAAGACTGTTGCTGAAGTGGAGTGAAGGCACCATCAAGGAGAAGTTTGCATCGAGCATTGAACCGTTGAGATAGGAGATACCGGCGGGGTTGGTCATCATCAACGATGGGCTGTCAAAGAAACCGAATGTTGTTCCTCCACGGCCGATTGTGAGCGCATCGAACCCACTCATGCGCGTGCCGTCCGTTGCCTGCGTTAACGAGACGAGCACCGCAAGCATTCCAAGAGTATATAAGAGTCGTTTCATGATTATCCTTTATTGTTCTGATTATAGGCTGCGGATGCGATCAGACATTTAATCACCGAAAGCAACAACACTGCCCTGTAGTGTGAACTGCTACTTATTTTCCAATACCGGCTTCAGCTGATTGTTGATCTCATCGGCAATGGAGCCGGGCATTCCCATGTTCTTCATGAATGCCCATTTCCCTGCATCTTCGAAATACATTTTCATGCGATACATGGATTCTACCGTTCGTATCTTGACGGAAGAACCGTCTCCGGCGACAACTACTTCAAATGGATACGCGCCGGCGTGCGCCAATCCCGGAAATTTGAGATCACTTCTCGTATCATCACTCCCTTCTTTGACGATACTGAACGATTTACTCTCCATCGCCGCACCGGTCGAGCCAAATATTACAGTTTTGAATTCCGGCAGATCCAGACGAAAGACTTGGTGCAAGCCCCATTGGGGCCCAGGTTTCTGCAGACCGGCTTCCGCTTTTGCGGCGACGGCAAGCCATGAACCGTTCGCAATGACAAAGGCATCCTCGACCTTGTCATTGAACGGTCCTCCCGCCATAACTCCCATCGTTTTGCCGATGAATCCTTGATCACGGATCTCACCGTACTGCTTGCGGCTTTCCTGACCTTGAATCGCAGAGGTGACGAGTGATCGAAGTGCCTGGAGATGATTTTGTGCGATTGATGTGTAGGCGGTATCGTCCATCAGAACTGTCCGAAGTATGGAGCGAGGATTAACCACGCTGACGTGAAGACCTTGCTCATCTTCGAACAAATTAATGCGGTCAATGACGGCGAAAGGAGCGGTCTTAGGATTAATCTGCATAAGCTTTTTAGCATACAGTGTATCAACAATGACAAAAACTCTAGCTTTATAGGTGCAATTTTCCGGAACACCTGCATCGACTTGGGCAAGCAGCCTCCAGCCCGCCTTCGTTACCGACGAGTCAAGATTAGCTGCAGATTGTTGAAACCCGCCCTGGATGTTTCTGAGAACATATTCGTAGACTCCGTATTCCTTCTGGGACTCCTGGGCATGCACGACAGTTACGGCTGCGGGGAATAAAAGAATCAAAAGCGTTGCGAGTGTTTTTAGGTTCATGGTCATGGGTTCTCATTCTTATGTGTTGTACGACGGCGGTTTGTTCTCTTCGGAGAGCGTGAAGGGATACGTCGAGGTATGTTTATGTAGCGTAGTTTTGTTGCTGTTCAGGAATGACAATACGTCTTGTGCTGCAATGCAATTTTCTGGTCAATGCCGGCGGCTCGTTGTCTGCTCTGCGATCTGCCGGCTAACGTCATTCAAGTTTACCGTATGACTGATTAACATCCCCCCTGAATCTTTTTCTCTACCTTCAATACTTTTACTCCTTTATTCTTGCTCGCTTCGATCATCTTTACGATGCCGATATGAGCCTGCTCGCGAAACTGTTTCACGTCCCCATCCCATCGTCGATCCTGTCGGAACAAACGTCGAAGAAGTAAGAATGTTCTTATTGAACTCATCAAAGCCGCCCTGAAGAATGGCGAGGTTCTCGTAGCCGAGTTCCTGAAGCAGCAGATATGCGATCCGCTCTTGCGCTTCGCTGTCGCCCACGATGACCTTCTTCACGTGCCGCTGTGAGAATGGTATGATCCAATCTTTGCTGAAGAAGTCTCGCAGTTGAATATTCATCGAACCGGGTAATGCAAGTTTCGCAAATTGTTCCGGAGTGCGGATATCGATGATCCGGATGTTCGGTTCTGCATCGACAATCCGGAAAGCCAGTTCGTCAATTTCCATTCCCTTCGTTGAATGGGTCGCTAAATAATTCGCATCAGACACTTTGTCAATGAGATGTGTTTTTCGATCGGGTAAAAAAATGAAGAGGATCCCGAGAGCAAGAACCAATGCTCCTGCAGTGAAATGTTTGTATGATTTGAATGCCAGGGCCGGAGCCGAAGTTTTGTCCACTCGCTTCTCGATCATGGACGTGACGGTGAACGCGCCGACCGCAACTGCGATCAACAGAAACGCAAAGAGCCCTTGTGAAATGCCGAGCGAATCGAATACTTTGATTGCACCAAGCGATGTCGATTCATAGAAGTTATGATACAACGGGTACAGTTCTCCGAATGCAAACACACCAAGCATCCCGCCGCCGATAAAGAACATCCCGTCGACTTTGCCGATGGCGGCAGCGCACACGCTGGTGCCGGGACAATATCCGCCAAGGATAAATCCGACGCCCATGATTGCTCCCCCCACGATTGCCGGGATAAGCCATGTGGGATTCACATAGATCGCATCCGTGTCCAGCAATCCAAAATATCCGAGCAGCAGAACGCCGCTCATCGCCGTCACTGCGGCTGTAAAGAAGACGCGCAGGACGGTAAAGTCGTAGCCGTAAAAGAGTCCGGCAAGACGCCGCGAGGAAGAGAAGCCCGCTTGTTCCAAAACGAAACCAAATCCGATCCCGAGAAAAAGCGCGACAACGAGATTCAGCTGGTCAGAAATTAAGTCAGGTACGAATGGTCCCATAGGTTCACCTTTAACTTTCTATTATAGCCAGAGCTTACGGCCGAAGTATGCAACGGCATATCCGGTTCCGAAAATTGCCATCATCGTTACAAATCCGGCTGTTGAGAGAACAGCCATACCGCTCAACGCCGCGCCGCTTGTGCAACCGCGGGCAAATTGCGCACCGATCCCGAACAATGCGCCGCCAATTGCAGCAAAGAGCCAGCGAACATTGCGGCCGACTCGAGGTCCCGATTCAGTCACGATCTTCAACCGGTCGGAGACCAATCCCGAAATAAATCCACCGATGACAACGCCAATGACCTCGAAGACCAGCCATGATTTGAGTGGATTATCTTTGCCTGGACCGACATAGGTTCCGTAGAATGACGAGCTTTCGGCGTGCTTCGGCGCCACGCCATCAACCGTCGCGACGACGACGCTTTTGATTGCACCGCTCGCTCCAAGACCTCGTCCGGTAATGAAAATCGTCGCCAAGAGCACCAGACCGAGGAAAAAGCCGGCAAGATATGGATTCATGTATTTTGTTTTCATCGTGTTACCTCATGGAGTTCCGTTGTATGGATTTTTATTTCTTTCTCATCAGGCTCACTGGATAAGTCTTCGTATCCCGTGATCATCGCTTTAAGGTTTGAAGTGACAGTGTTGCCTGTGGTGATGAGATACAAATGAGCGATAAAGAATGAAACAAGAAGGAATGCGCCGATGGTATGAAGCGTTGCCACCACCTGCAATCCACCAATGTTTAAGCTTAGCACCTCGTATCGTTGAGGATAGCGATAGAACATATAGAGAAGACCGGTAATAACCATCACCGGAATCACAAGCACTTTGAGTCCTGCATAAACCAACTTTTGCAGCGGATTAAGTTTGCTGAGAACGGTTTTTTTTGTTGGATGCGGCGCGTTGCGAAAGATTCCAAAGATATAATATTCCGCCTGTGCACGCAGATTTTTCCATGTAGGGAGATATTGTCTCCATTCACCCGTCGTAAAATGCCAGAAGATTGCGAATGCAATCAGAATTAAAAAACTGATCGCGGCAATGTTATGGTATCGTACGGCCTGGTCATAGCCAAAAAAAGTGATCGAGCCGTGGATCTCAAATCCCGTAACGGCGAGGAAGATGATGAGTGCCGCCTGCGTCCAGTGCCAGAATCGTTCAAATCCCCGGTACACATATTCTTTTTTCATATTATTTCGGGTCCTTTCTTTTTCGGCTCAGAACAACTCGTGCACCGCCGTGAACGATGACACCTGCAAACACAAGCGCGATTATTCCGCCGCCCAGCCATTCAACCCATGGATTGTAGTCTCTCCCCGGAATGTAGAACCCGCTAAGGTTCGCAAGCCGTCCGTTTTCGCGCGTATGACATTCAACGCATTTCACCGCTTGTTCCTTCGGCGAGACCATGTGGTTGACCGGCCAGTACATTTCTGTTTCAGTAAATCCGTATTTTCCGCTGTATGGCAGATGCACTAGTTTCATCCCCTCTTCTGCCGACCGCTGCCAATTGAATTCCTTCCAATAACCGCCGTCTCCCGGCTTGTTCGATACGGTTTTCGGCTGGATGAGATATTTGTTTTCTGTGTCGTAGATTTGATTTGCCCGGTGGATTTTTACCGGATAGATCTTTGCATCAGGGTCATCGTAACTGCCGTACAATTCATTAAGCTTCAGCGGCTTGGACGGATCAAATTTGTCGCCGACAAGATAATGGGTTGCGGTTCCGTTGAACCAAACATAATCCGGCTTCAATTTTTTCCCCCAAACGAAAGAGCCTTTGATGGACATGTAGACGTCCGTTCCGTTCGAATCAGTCTCTTCGTACGGCTCGCCGTTTTTCAACTTGCCTGCCGTCGACCAGTCCCAGTGGAGCTTGGTCGGATTGACTTTGGCATACGTGGGAATATGACACGTTTGGCATGCAACCTTGAGCGTATGTTTGTTGAGGACGTCATCGGTATGCGGCATTGTTGAATGGCATTGTTCACATTCGACGCGGTTGCGGTTCATCGAAGAAACTGAGTACATCTTTCCCAGCATCTGATGCTTTTCTGCGGTATGGCAATCGACGCATTGCATGTCCGGACCCTCAGAGGCCATGTGGACATCGACGTCGCGGGATGGGTCGAAGAGCGCTTTCTCAAGGTCGCCGTGTTTCACATTGTTGCCGCCGCCGCCGAAAAAGTGGCACGTGCCGCAATCGGTGCGAAGCGGTTTGCCTACGTGCTGGGCAACATAATTCAGGTTCACCGATGAATCGGGCATACCCGCACCTCCCACTGCCTTCACGTAGGTGTTGCTGTTGTCGTGGCATGCGAGGCAGTCGACGTTCAGCGAATCGTTGAAATTAAAGTTTGCATTGGCGTACCCGTAGCCGATATGGCACTTGTCACAGCTTTGTTCATTGCCCGAAATGCCGATGCAGAAATTGTTCAGTACATTCCGCTTTCCGAGCGGGCGAATGCCTTTTCCCGGGATATATTCTATCCGCTCCCAGTTCCAATGAGTAGAGTGCATCACTTCAACAGCTCTACCATTGTGGCATGAGATACATGCAGCCGTTACTTCCTGAGGTTTTCTAAATTTCTTTTGCAGCTGGGGAAACAGTGAATGGTCGACCGATGCTTTCACTTTGTGGGAATATTGTTCCTTCAGTTTCTCCAGTGGCGTGTTTTCGGAACTATTCGTATGGAGCGCGATCGATAACATGCCGATAAAAGCTCCAAGCATAAGAATCGAGATGAAAATTTTTTTCATGATTATTTTCCTTGAGACAGGGACCGCTTTTGCAGAGATTTTTCTTCGTGGTAGATCAATGATTTGATTTCATTACAATCACCGGAAAGCTGATAGACAGCGCATTGACGACAATCTTTCTCTGCACACTCATTCTTTTTATCCTTGTACGTCCAGCATCCGGCATCCTGTCGATGATAGGCCGGGCATTTCGCCCGTACTTCCGTGGAACATTGAATGTGTTCCCAGCATGGAACCAGTGATTGAATACGGCGGATTCCTTCGATGGAGATCTTGTGTTCATTGATTGCTGTGCGGATGCATTCAAGCCGCTCAATGTCGGTTTCCGAGAAAAGGCGCTGATTTCCCTCGGTTTTTGTAACAAGAATGAGTCCTCGCCGTTCATACAGGCGAATGGTTTCAACCGAAACTTTCAGTCTTTTTGCGACTTTTCCGATAGGAAAAGTTGGGGCATCTTTATTCTGCTTTTTCATACCTGTATTTATAAATACAAGTATGATGCCATCGGTCATTTGCCACGCTTTGCATGATTTTTCATCATCCCGGACAAATGATTCTCAAAGATGTGAAATGTGCGACGATTACTGCTTCAACTTTAAGAAATATTTTTCGTTTTTGCGTGTTGAATTGTTCAACATTCGTAGCTGTCGAAAATATTGTCCGAAAAATAGAGATATGCGGAAATATTCGGCATGGTGAACGAAAAAGTGTCCGCCAGATCTCTCACAAAATTTTTTTGCCTTGTGTTCTTTTGCCGTATGATCTTCTTTTTCTTTACGCTATATCTTAGTATCTTGAACACTATGAATACGATCCAAGTGCAAAGTGCCGAGAATGAACCGGAGCTCGTTCGAAGAGCCCAGAACGGAGATAAGCAAGCGTTCTCTCTTCTCGTAAAACAATATGAGTCAACTGTGTACGGCTTTGCCTTCAAAGTATGCCGCAATGAAGAAAAAGCCGCGGAGACGCTGCAGGACACGTTCGTCAATGTTTACCGCAAGCTCGATCAGTTCAACGGAAAAGCAAAGTTCAGCACCTGGCTCTACCAGATCGTGACGAACAACTGTTTGATGAAACGAAGGCGCAGCAAACTGGATGAGGCTTCTGTGTCTATAGATTCAGCGGAAAACGGGGGGGAAGATTCGGAGCGTGAAGCCGATGGAGCGCCGCTGCATGCGCTTGTTTCGTTGAAGCAGACCCCGCAGGACGAAATGGTCAACAAAGAACTCCGTCAGGTTCTCGACAATGCTATTTTACAGCTGCCGATAGAGCAACGAATTGTCTTTGTGCTGCGCGACGTCGAGGGTCGATCGGCAGAAGAGGCTGCGGCAATATTGAAACTTTCTACCCCGGCGGTGAAATCCAGGCTCCGTCGAGCGCGCGTGTTTCTCCGTGCTCAACTCCAGGAGTATATCGAATTATGAGACCTAAACGCGACCTGACGGTTCGCTGCGAAGAAGTAACAAAACATGTGTGCGAACATCTTGATGAACAGATGGACTCACCCCGATGCCGCCAGATCAGAAAACATCTGCAAGAATGCCCGGACTGTACGGCATATTTTGACGGGCTCAAAAAAACGATAGAACTCTATCGCACTATCCCTGATCCACGCGTACCGCAATCCGTGCATAAAAAAATCTTTGCTGAACTAAAGCTTCGTCGGTAGGATGCCTTGTTTGCGATGACTGCATCCATCGCGGGCGCTTCACCAACGCCGCTCCTTTGCTGACTTGTAACGAACACCTTTTTCTTCAATAATTCGAGAACTCAATAGGGCACAGCCAATCACCACTCCCCAAAGAAAGAGGAATTTTATGGAACATCATGTTTGTCCATGGTATATCGGCTTTTTTTTAGCAAACCCACTGCGAAAATTGTACCAAGACCCGGTAAAAATTTTAAGCCCGTATGTGAAAGCCGGCATGGCCGTTCTCGAGATCGGTCCAGGGATGGGATTTTTTAGCATTCCGCTGGCCCGCCTTGTCGGTGAGAAAGGGAAAATTTATTCCGTCGATTTACAGGAGAGGATGCTTCAGACTCTTCGTAAGCGTGCGACAAAAAAGAAAGTCCAGCATGTCATCGAAGTACGGCAATGTTCCGAATCTTCTCTTGAGATTAAGGATTTGAACGGGAAGAACGATTTTGCACTCGCCTTTGCCGTCGTCCATGAGATTCCTGACACGCAGAATCTCTTTCGCGAGATACACAATTCCCTGCGGCAAGGGGGCATCCTGCTTGTTTCAGAGCCGCGCGCTCATGTTTCAAAGGAATCGTTCGATAAGTATCTCTCCATCGCGGAACAAGTCGGTTTTGTTGTTTCAGATACCCCGGCGATACGCGGAAGCCTTTCAGTCGTTTTGAAGAAAGCATAATCCGCCAACAGTCCTTCTTTCATCTTCCCGGCATGTCGTCAAGACCGCCGGCGTTGACCACGTCGGTATAGCCCGCCGACTTCAACATTCTTGTCGCAAAGGCGCTTCTGGAGCCGCTGGCACAATAAAGCACTATCGGTGAATTCTTATCGCCGACTTCATTCAATCGCTGACGTATCTGATCGACCGGAATATTCAGCGCATCGGGATAGTGTTCTTCGCTGAATTCTTCCGCCGTGCGGACATCAATAATTTTCGCGCCTGCCTTGATCTTAGTTTCTAAATCGAACATATGCTGGATTCTCCTGTTTTATTATTATTTGAGACATCTGAAAAATCGTCTCTCGCCAAGCCGCAAAGGCGCAAGAACTTGATATTTGACTCGTTTTGCGACTTTGCCTTGTGCGAGCCATACTTTTAAAATAATTCAGAAGTCTCTATTTATGAAAGCACCATCCGTCGACCCATCGAGCAGCAAGGTAGCCCCCCGCAATGTTGAACACGCGCGCCCATCCATATGCTTTCAAGATTTGAAGCGTGGTGTGTCCTAAAAATCCATCTTTACTTAAAATGAAGATGGTCTTCTCTTTTGGGATCTCGTCTAATCTGTCCCGTATTTCATCGGCAGGGATATGCAGGGCATTCTGCAGCGGCGCTTTCGATTGTTCACCGAGAGTGCGGACATCGAGAATAATTCCGTCGGCACTGCGCAATTCGTCGAGCGTCTCGGAGGGAGTCTTTAGCGGACTGAAGTTCGTAACATGATTCAAGCCAACAAACGCAGCGAGGTTCAGCGGATCGTTGGCGCTGTTGTATGGGGGAGCGTACGCTAAGTCCAACTCCGACAAATCCTCCAACGTCATCTTGCCATGAAGAGCAGTTGCAAGAACATCAATCCGTTTCTCAACGCCAGTCTGGCCATACGCTTGTCCACCGAGAAGCCGCATTGTTTTCTTATCATAGACTAGTTTTAATGCTAATGGTCTGCCGCCCGGATAGTACGTTACATGATTGTCCTTGAAAACGTATGACACTCCAACTTCGAACCCTGCTTCTCGTGCCGCTTTTTCTGAAAGCCCCGTCGATGCTGCCGTCGAATCGAACAGCTTGACGACAGAGGTCCCCAGAGCGCCGTGGTACACCATCCTGCCGCCAAGAATATTGGTGGCGGCAATTCTTCCCTGGCGATTTGCCGGTCCCGCCAAAGGAATACGGACTTTTCTCTCATGGACTTTGTTTGTAATCTCCACCATGTCGCCCGCGCCGTAAATGTCGGGATCGCTGGTTCGCATTGTTTCATCCACAACCAGGCCGCCGCTTTTGCCAATTTCCAAGCCAGCCGATTTCGCTAAAGTCAACTCCGGACGCACGCCGATGGAAAGAAGAACCATGTCAGCATCCAATATCGATCCGTCGCTTAGCAGTACCGAGTCACTTCTGATTTCGGACAAACCAACATGAGTTTTTACCTGAACTCCTCGTTCCTCAAGTCCGTTTTTGATCATCGCTCCGAATTCGGCGTCCATCAATATCATCACTTGCGGGGCAAGTTCCACCACCGTCACTGCTATCCCTCGTGTACTCAGTGCTTCCGCCATTTCGAGGCCGATGAACCCTCCGCCGGCAATCACAGCGTGAGCGGGTTTCTTTTCCTCGATGAATGCATGGATGCGATCCATATCGGGTATTGTCCACAACTTAAAAACATGCGTGCTCGCAACTCCGGGCAGCCCGGGTATGACCGGCGAGCCTCCTTGAGCAAGAAGAAGCTTGTCGTAGGGAATTTCTTCCTTGCCGCCGGAAGTATGAGCAACAACGACTTTTCGATCACGTTTGATTTCTACTGCTTCCGTATTGACTTTTACGTCAACCCGATATCGGCTAAAGAATCCTTCGGGAGTTTGAAGCAGCAAGCTTGACCGCCTTTGAATATCTTTGCTGATAAAATATGGGAGACCGCAGTTGGCGAAGCTGACGTACGGTCCTTTTTCCAGAACGGTAATTTCGGCTGTTTCGTCGAGGCGGCGCATTCTTGCAGCTGCCGTGGCTCCCCCCGCCACTCCGCCGATGATAAGTATTTTCTTTGGTCTATTTGCCATACCGTCACACCCTTCATTGTCGATATGATGCCGGAAAAATGAAAAAGGTTCGCCGTCTTGCAATGATAAATCCTCAGAACCGCTGAATCCTTATTGATCTATGTGCATCATATAAATACATTCTTTATCTGCATTGACTCGCTCATGGTAGAAGTGTCACAGCTCGATTTCATGTCTCAAGAAGAAGTCGTCGAGGAGCACTCTTTGCCGAGGTCCAGAAGGGATCCCGTACAGCGGGACAATCCCATTGATTTAGGAGATTGCCACGTTGTACGTTGTGGCGTAAAGCGCCACTTCGCTCCGCTCGCAATGACCTTTAAACGGCTACACTACCTTGTTTTTGATGCGTTTCTCATGTTTATTAAGAGAAGAATACGTGGGTTATAAGTTCTCCTCGCACGAAATTGCAATGGCTTATCGAAGGGAATGCAAACACTTTCGGGCGATGCATTTTTCGGTCATTTCTGATTATATAAAAGGGAGACATGCACGAACGCAGGTTTAAGGGAGAAGTCGAACGTCTTCGAGCACCGGAACGCATTCAACGAATCGAAGTTGACCGGGTTGTCAATCTCTGTCTCGAAGGAGTTCGCGCCGATAGCGTGCTTGATGTCGGCACCGGCAGCGCGATATTCGCCGAAGCTTTTCTCCCCTGGGTGAAAAATGTCACAGGAATCGACCCAAACCCTGAAATGTTGACGGCGGCTAAAACATTTGTGCCGAAAGGAACATTTCTCCATGGAACGGTGGAGGACATTCCTCTGAAAGACAAATCATTCGACATCGTTTTTATGGGACTTGTGCTGCATGAGTCCGATGACATCATGAAAGCACTGTCAGAATCCGAACGAGTCGCAAGGCAAAAAGTCTGTATTCTTGAATGGCCCTATAAACAGGAAGAAAGCGGACCGCCGCTGGAACATCGGCTGACAACGAAAGAGATTTCGGAGGCTGCAACGCATGCCGGCTTTTCTTCGTTAGCAACATTCGAGTTACAACATATGGTGTTGCACCGGTTCACGGTCTGATCAATCGATACTCGTAAGAAATCTTGTATTTTTTTTGGAGGTGATGTGGCAATGCGGTTGAAGGATACCTATCGCGGGATATTATTTTCGTTTTCTATAGCAATCGTTGCATATTTCTTGGGGAACGTTTTTCAGCTCATCGGCGGGGCCGTATTCGGTATTATTGCGGGCATCGCCATCGGTAATATATCGCCGCGAAGGCCAGCACTTACGGAGGGGATCAATTTTACTTCCAAAACCATCCTACAATGGGCAGTAATTATTCTCGGCGGCGGATTGAGTCTGCGTCAGGTGTACGCCACCGGGGCTGCATCGGTGATTATTATTCTTCTGACAATCACGGCTGCATTTGCCGCTGTGTTTCTCGCCGGGAGGCTGCTCAAAGTAGAATTTAATCTCAAGAGCCTTATCGGTGTTGGAACCGCAATCTGCGGAGGCTCGGCGATCGCAGCTGTCTCTCCCATCCTCGAAGCGGAAGACCAGGAGATCGCGTATGCAATTTCCACGGTTTTTCTTTTTAATATTGTCGCTGTATTTATCTTCCCTCCGATTGGGCATGCACTCGGCCTGACCCAAATGGGTTTTGGGTTGTTCGCCGGTACCGCTATTAACGATACATCCTCGGTGGTCGCAGCGGGATATACCTTCGGTAATGCCGCGGGGGATTATGCTACCATCGTGAAGCTAACGCGGACAATCATGATCGTACCTGTGGCGCTTGGGTTTGTCGTACTGATGATGGTTCGAATGAAACGTGAAGCGCGGCAAGGGCGGACTACGAAGTTCCATCCAATAAAAATATTTCCCTGGTTCATTCTTGGATTTCTCCTTATGTCGGCGCTCAACACTACCGGGGTGCTGGATAAGGCATCCGTTTCCTTCCTTAAAGAAGGGGGTAAATTTCTCATCGTTATGGCTCTCAGTGCCATTGGGCTTAAAACCGATCTGAGGAAAATGTTAGCGACCGGTTTAAAACCCATGCTCCTCGGCTTCATTGTTTGGATGAGCGTTGCTTTTACAAGCATCGCAGTACAGCGTTTAGCCGGAGAGTGGTAGCATTGAACTTCTCCTCTATTTGAAGATCCACTCAAGGTAACCGTAACCTTCCTTCGAGAGATCTTCTTTCGGGATGAACCGGAGCGATGCCGAATTCATGCAATAGCGCAAGTGAGTCGGAGCCGGGCCGTCGTCAAATACGTGACCGAGATGGGAATCGCCCGCTTTGCTGCGAACTTCAATGCGCTCCATCCCCAGTGACGCGTCGACCTTCTTGACAATAAACCTCGAGTCAATCGGTTTTGTAAAACTTGGCCAGCCTGTGCCCGATTCGAATTTGTCGCGCGAACTGAACAACGGTTCGCCCGAAGCGATATCCACATAGATCCCCTCGCGGTGATTATCCCAATACTCGTTTGCAAAGGGCCTTTCCGTTCCGTCGTTCTGACTGACGTCATACTGAATATCCGTTAGTCTTTTCTTCAGATCTTCGTCCGTTGGTTTCTTGTATTTTTCCATTTTCATATCTCCCCAGATTCCTTTCGTGTATTCGTCTCTTCCCGATGCATTGCGGTAACTGTAGTACCCGAACGGGGTTTCTTTGGCAGAACTGCTGCTGATCCTCTCCGGCTGAATAAAACGCAGTAAAGGGGAGAATCTCCGTAACGATCGGCCGGTCAAACACTTGGGCTTTCTCAAGATTTATTTTTGAGCGATCCGCAACCGCCTTTTGCACGTTTCCATGAAAAAAGATGGCGGATCGATATTGACTCCCCCGGTCATAAAAAGATCCGCCGTCATCCGTCGGGTCGAATTGTCTCCAGTAAACGTCGACAAGTTCTGAGTAACTTATGATTGCGGGATCGAAGATAACGTTCACTGCCTCACGAGCCCCGGTGGTCCCGGTCGAAACAAGTTCGTACGATGGGTCTTTGACATGGCCTCCGGAGAAACCCGAAATGACTTCTTTGACTCCGTCCAGCTTTTCATAGACGGCATCCATGCACCAGTAGCATCCTCCGGCAAACGTGGCCGTATCCAGTCCGCTGTCGGATACGGGTACCAATCTCGTCGTGTTCCCCTCTGCGACTTCCCTGGCACAGCCGTTGATTAGAGCAAGACCCAAAAAACATACTGCCGATATGATATTCATTTGCATCCTCTGATGTCGATTTTAAAAAGCTGAAGATTCTATCTTTAGTTGTCAATGCAGTGGTCACGATATGCCGTACGTCGGCATGCCTCGCTTTCCTACTTCGTCGAGTCGGCCTTCATCATGCTTTTCATCGTCTTTGGCTTTTTCGCCATCTTCATGTTCCCGTTCATGTCCATCATATCCCCATCTTTCATCATCATTTTCTCGCCGCTTTTTGTCGTTACCTCGCCGTTCGGCATGACTTTCGAACCGTTGGGCATCGCCATTTCCTTGTCCATCGTCATCGATTTTCCCCCCTTCATCACCATCATTTTGCCGTCTTTCATCATCATGCAGTCTTTCATCATGCTATTCTTTTTGGACATCATGCCGCCCATTTTCTTCGTCGTGTCCATTTTCATATCCATATCTTGCATGGTTCCCATTTTATCCTGGCCGTACCCCGAAGCCGCGGCACAAAGGATAAGACAAAAAGTCGTCACCATGGTGTTCTTCATTTGATTCTCCTGTGTTATAGTGTTTATGAATTAATGATGATTGATCGAACAACGATTTCTTATCCAAACGTAAACGCGAAGGCTTCAATTCCCGGCGTTTCGAACTGAAGCAGCAGATTGTGCGCACCCGGCCTGCCGTGCAAATTGACGAGATTGTAAAGCCTGTCCGAATCCAGAGTCACGGTGCCGTTCTGCACGTCGCTTCCAACTTCGGCATTGTCAATCATTTTTCCATCCAGGAAAACTTTGATCCTTTGAGGCGATGCCGTGTTCCCGGGGTGGAGAACGAGATACACTTTATCAGCAATAAAATGATATTGCAGCTCTGCACCTTTCCCTGCAACCGCATTTTCGCTGCGAATGTTCCATTCGCCCGAAAGGCTGAAAGAATTGAGCTGGATTTCTTTCGGGAAGCTAAATATTCTTTGGCCCGGGCTTAATGTTTTTGTTGGATAGAAAAACTCCGCTCGGGCCGCTCCCAAATATGTTTCGGGAGATTGCTCGTCATCGGGCATTTCGTCCGGCAGTCTTGATAATGGCCCGGAGAGAATCTTTCCGTTCTTTTGCAATAGTGCGCGGATCGCCATTTCCATCCGGTCATATTCACCCTCGCCGAAATGCGTTCTCCGGATTCGTCCCTGGGCATCGATAAGATATTCGGCTGGCCAATATTCGTTTTCGTAATTGTTCCATGTCTTGTAGTCATTATCCTGAGCAACCGGATAATGGATGCCGTACATTTTTGCCGCATCCAGAACATTGCCTGTATTGTGTTCAAATTGAAATTCCGGGGTGTGAACACCGACAACGACAAATCCTTTATCTTTGTATTTCTCATACCATGAGGTAACGTGCGGAAGGGTCCGGATGCAGTTGATGCACGTATACGTCCAAAAATCGACGAGCACGACTTTTCCGCGAAGGCTTTGTATGGACAGAGCAGAATCCGCGTTAAGCCATTTTGTTATTCCGGCAAAATCCGGTGCCGGCTTATCCTCATTGAGCAATGAGTCTTTCTCACTGACATCCATGATTTCTGAATGGCCTTTTCCTTTGAGAAGATCGAGCTGTGCTGCGATTGCATTATTGCTTTCGAACGTATTCAATGTTGTGCTGAAAACGGGGAAGATCTCCAGCAGTTTTGTTTCGACTATTTTGTCGTAATTCGTCTGGATGGCCAGCGCCGTCAAAAGCATAACCACTCCAAATCCCTGCTGGATTCTTCCCAAATGTACTGAGAGGGATCGTGTTCGCCGGATGATGTGTTGCCCGCCATAAGCAAAAAGGAAAAGGGGGATTCCTGTACCGACAACATACGCGAGGGTTATCAAAACCACGGTGAGGGTTACTTTGCCTGTGGCAGCAAGAGTTGCAATCGCAGCTAAAATCGGACCGGCACAGGGCGACCAGACTATCCCCAGCGAAAGCCCGGTGATAAACCCGACTCCGAAGCCGTTTCCTTCCGTGGTTTTTTGTCCGAATAAACCGCTGAGCCTGCTGATGTACACTTCGATCAGACTCGAGAGGGCGGGAATGATCATCGTCAGTCCGAGAAAGCCGATGATGATCACGGCCGCGAGTCGAAGTCCATTCGGGTCGAAATGAAAAATATTGACGAGGTAGGAAATTGCCAGCGTGAAGAAACCGAAACTCGCCATAATGCCGAGCGTTATGCCAAGCGGTCTCTGATGACCTTTTCCGACGACGGATGAGGAGAGAACAATTGGCAGTATCGGCCAGATACACGGTGCGAGGATGGTAACCAGTCCCGCCAAAAAAGCAAAACCAAGAAGGAGAATCATACGGCATCAAACCTCTTATAAGTTCAAAGAATGCTTGCTTACAACAGATTTGACGCAGCGGCGGGAAAATCCTTACAGCAAGGAAAAGAAATACTGTCAGGATAAATTGAGGGAATCCTTCATTTTTTGCTTTTCTTCCGGGGTCAAGGATTCAGTCGAGGCGGCGCGTTTTGCGGCTTTTGCAATGAGGTTTGTCTGTTTCAGGAATCTCCGGCAGAACTCACAGACGAGCAGATGGATGTATAAGTGCAAGGTCTCGCCGAAAGTGAGGGCGTGTTCTTCTCTTTTCGACATCAAAAATGTAGCTTGTGTGCAGGGGATAATTTCCATACAATCATGAACCTTACGCGTTGATCCAGTTCTTTTCAATGCACTGCCTGATCTGAAGCTTGGCCCGGTGCATAATTACCCAGTAGTTAGACGCACTAACTTCCAATTGCTTACAAATCTCTTCGGAATCCAGCTCATCGAGATATTTCGACACAAAAACCGACCGCCCATGATCCGATAGCTTTGATAAGCATTTCTGGAGGATTTCAAGAAATTCTTTCGACCGGAGGATCTGGTATCCGCTTGCATTCCAGCTCACCGGTCCGGCAGAGGATTTCCATTCTCCTTCGTCATCGAAATATTTGTCAAGCTCGGAGGCTCCGTCCTCATCGCTCAGCGGAACAGATTTGGCGGTCGTTCTTCTGCGGTAATAATCGATGATCTTATTCTTGAGGATGGAGGTGAGCCATGTTTTCTGTGAGCTTTCTCCTCTAAACGATCCAAGGTTTTGCAGAGCCGAAAGAAATGTTTCCTGAACAAGATCCTTGGCAGTTTCTCGGTCGCCGAGTCGCATGCACGCAAATTTGAAGAGATCGTCGGAATATGCTTCAATCCAATGCGTTTGCGGCTGGGCTGGAAATTTTATCTTTTTTTCAGTCACAATTGTCGGAAAAAAAATTGTGCACGGTGAATAACATAGAGGAAAATATACCAGAAAAAGATGAAGAAACAAAAATATGTGTGAAGGGAACATCTTCGCGTAGAACTTCACATACTGTTGCCGTTTCAAATAAATACTCCTCCGTTTTTGAGCCGCCAAGGGCGCCAATGACGCAAAGAAGGTTTGGGGAAATTAACGAAAAGGTTCTTTATATCCCTGTCGTCCTTTGCGGTGAAAACACACGATTGCCGTTAAGAAAGAGCTCTAGCTCTCAGGAATGCGCTCTACCTTGCCCGCATAAAACTTACACAGCTTAAGACCAAGATCTATCCTTACTTGCATCTTGTTGCAAAAAGAACGTAGCAATAATCCGCGTCAATTTCCTCGGCCTTGAATCCGCATCCCGATAGCGTCTCTCCTAATTTCTTAATATCTGGAAAAGACCGTACACGATAGGCCCTTCCACCTCCGAATGAATCTTGCTGATCCGTGAAAGAGGCAAGAAGTGCATGACCGACAAGGAGCCTGCATATCTCCTTATTGTGCACTCTTGTGCATCGACGCCCCCCACTGCCCGTTATCACGATCATTGTGTGCGCGCCTCCGAATTGTTTTTACTGTAAAAAGAAAATGCTTGCCTCACAAGGGAAATCGTGTTACATTATTTAATATAGTAGCACGCAAGAATACCGCACATTGCCGTATTGCTGAAGGAAAGGCTCATCATCATGCGCATCCATGTTGTCATGACTTTAACGTATGTTCTCACAACGTTTTTAATTGCACAAACAAAACCAGATTCTGGCACGACGAAAATGTATGTTCTCAATCCGGTCACGGTCACAGCAACTCAAACAGAAATTCCGCTTAGCTTGGTTTCGCCGTCTATCAGCGTTGTTTCGTCGGAGGAAATAAAAGAAAATCCGGACAAATCTATTTTTTCCATCATCAGTGAGAATGTCCCCGGCGTATTTGTGACGGAGCGCGATGTGCTGGGATTCGGTGTAAATTCGGCAGCAGGGCAAATCAATATACGAGGTATTGGTGGCAGTCCGAACAATGAGGTGCTTGTTTTGATTGATGGCCGGCCGCAATACATGGGTTGGTATGGCCATCCGATAGATGACAGTTATCTGTCTACAAATATAGAGAAGGTCGAAGTCATTCGCGGTCCGGCATCCATGTTGTACGGCTCCAACGCGATGGGCGGTGTCATTAATATCATCACGCACAGTACGCAGCAAGATGGGTTGGTGGGTAATGCGTCAATTTCTTATGGAAGTTATGATGCACAACAATACGGCGCCCACCTTGGATACCAACAAAACGGTTGGAATGTACTTGGATCATACACCAACGAACATACGGACGGCTCACGCCCCTGGTCTGAATATACTGCCAATAGCGGTTATGCAAAAGCATCATATCAGATAAACGATCAATATCAATTTTCACTTGACGGAAGTTTGACGCATTTTGAAACTTTTGATCCGGGAACGATTTCTTCTCCCGATACAAACAATTGGATGCATATTAGCCGTGGGTACGTTAGCGCATCATTGGAAAACGATTTTGGTATTTCTAAAGGCGGTATTCGAATGACATATAATTTGGGCCACAATGAACTATCGCCGTATTATGGCAACTTCAGCTGGGTATCGGATGATCATCTTGCTGCATTAAATGTATACCAAAAACTCATGCTCATCAAAGATAATACAGTCGCCGTTGGAGTTGACGTTCAGGACAATGGCGGCACAGGTTCCAATACGATGATGAATTTCGGGACACAGGCCATAAAAGATTATGCAGGATATGTGAGTATGGAGCAAAGATTTTTTGATCGCCTATTGGCCAATGCAGGCGTTCGCTATGCTCACAACAGTTATTTCGGAGATATTGTTGTTCCCCAAGCCGGCGTAAATTATCAATTGGATCAGGAAACCAATCTTCGCGCATCGGCAGGAAAGGGGTATCGCGCACCGCAGGTATTTGAGTTGTTTCAATTGACACCGGCTGCCTCCACATTGCATCCGGAAGAATTATGGAATTATGACATCGGTGTTTCCCATACTTTTGGACAAACGGCGATTGTGGATATTGCCGGATTCATCATTGACGTAAAAAACACAATTATCGATCAATGGTATTCGATGCAATCTCTTAATTCCGGCGGGTCCCATTACGGCGGCGTAGAAGGTTCTCTGCAATGGTTTATCACGAACAGTTTAAAAGCAAATGCAAATTATTCATTGACGGATAACGCAGAAAATACGGTTTCTGTTCCGAAACACAAGGTGTATTTAGGTGCGGAATATCGCTGGAGCATTTGGACGGCATCTCTCAACGGACAATATGTTCGGTCAATTTACGGGCTGGACAATACATACTCGATTGCCAAGCTGCCGGATTACACAAATGTTGAAGCAAGATTTGGCGCACAAATTACAGAGAAGTTTTCTCTATCGCTCAGCGCCCGGAATTTGTTGAATCAATCCTATCAAACTATATATGGTTACCCGATGCCGGGCAGAACTGCAAATGTTGGTGTGCAGGCATCTCTCTAGTGAGAGGATTTCTTACGAATAACGTCATCGCGATTCAATGAATGATGCCTCCTTTATCAATGGATCGGCACGCTTTAAAAAGCGAAATGCGAAATGTAAAATGCGTTGAGATCGAATCATAGTGTCTTGTGAGGAATCCGCTTATGGTGAATATAATTCGATGCCTGGTTTCAACATTCTTTCATAGAATGGCATTTATGGTCTAATCCATGATTAAACCACGCGATATTGCTTATTGTGCGGTCTTCGGGGCTGCTGCAATGCTGCTGCCGGTGATATTTCATGTTTTCCATATCGGCTCGGTGTTCATGCCGATGTACTTGCCCTTGGTGACACTCTCTTTTTTCGTCGGGCCGTTACCTGCCATCCTAACAGCACTGCTGTTACCGCTGCTTTCTGGCGCGATCACCGGCATGCCGCCGTTTTACCCACCGATAGCATTTATGATGAGCATTGAACTCGCAACAATGTGCGGGATCATCGCTTCCGTCCGAATGTTACTCCCAAAACTTAATGAGTTGATCATTCTCATCCCAGTTCTTATTTTAGGGCGGTGCATTGGGGTAGGATTGATTTATCTGGTGGCTTTATTCATGGACTTGCCCGCTACGTTTGTTGCCGGAGCATCGCTTCTCAGCGGATGGCCGGGGATCATTTTAATGATCGTAACAATTCCGTCAATCATTCGCATTTCTCGTCTGGTGGGCATTTCAAATATTCAAACAAGAGTATAAAAATGGATGATCGCTCTACACCGACAATTGCTGAATATTTTAATTCTATCGCACAAAAGTGGGATTCATGGGAAGATCTTGAATCTCTTAAAGTCCAATTCGATAATGGACTCAAGCGATTTGGCCTTCGCCCTGATGAACACATACTCGAAGTCGGTTGCGGCACCGGGAATCTTGACCGCTGCAATTCTTCGTCAATTATCACAAGCAGGCCGAATTACTGCCATCGATATCTCCAGCCGGATGATCGAGATTGCACAAAAGAAATTAGATGATTCACGTGTTCAGTGGATATGTGATTCGATCGAACACATGACTACGTACGAAAGTGTATTTGACAGAGTGATCTGCTATTCAGTTTGGCCGCATCTAAAGAATCCTGAGAAAGTGGTGCGATTGATTCAGAACATGCTTAAACCCGGCGCCAAGCTCCATATCTGGCACCTGAACTCACGCGAAGCGATTAACAATATCCATGCAAAAGCGTCCGAGGTCATTAGCAGTCATATGCTGGTGCCGGCGTCTCAAACCGCAGCATTGCTTGAACAATCCGGCTTCATCGTCGAAGAAACGCTGGACGACGATTCTGGGTATCTGGTATCCGCTCGGAGGGTTTGGTCGTGAAAGATGTTTTTGCTTTCTGGGGATGCGGAAGGGGCCCCCTGCAATCTCTGCACGCGCATATAAAAATTCTTTCGGGCATGCTGCTTGGCTGCGGCTGTTTGCTGGTTCCGCTGCAATCTCTAACAGGTATCGTCCTCACGGTCATTGCCGCAACGTGCTGGTGCGTTCTGGCGGCCATGCCGATAAAAATGTTCATCCGGTGCGCCATTGCATCGCTTATTCTTTTCTTTCCGCTTCTATTATTAACACCCTGGATAACGGTCGATTCGTCTGCGACGGCACCGATGGTTGAGCGCTTTGCGCTATCAGGGGCTATTGCACTTCGCAGCACTTGCTGTCTTTTTATTGCCGCATCGACGATTGCCATTCTTGCCATTCAGGACGTGCATCGCGGGCTCGCCTGCATTCCAATTCCCCGAACATTTGTTGTTCTGATTGTCCAGCTTATTAATCAAACCGTACTACTGACGGAAGAAACACTGCGTATTATTGGTGTGCTTCGATTACGGGGCGCATCGGGAGTGCGAGGTATCAGGGTGCTGTTTTCTTTTCCGATTGTGTGGATGGTGAGAATGCTGTTTCGCGCGGAGCGAACCGCAGCTGCAATGACGGTCCGAGGGTACGGAATTGAGGCTATCACTGTAGGCGAGAATATTACATTAACAAATGCTGATGTGTTGACGATCATCTGTGCATCTGCTGTCTTTGTGGCGTCTATTTTCATGCGGTTGAGGATAATAGCATGAATCCCGTCCTTGAATTCAACTCCGTCACCGTTCGGTATCCTGGAAATTCCAAGAATACCATCAGCGATGTTTCCTTCCATGTTCATCACGATGAAAGAGTGGCGTTATTCGGGCTTAACGGATCGGGAAAAACGACGTTACTGCTTGCTGCAGTCGGGTTAGTGCCTTTCACCGGATCTATTTTCATCGATGGGATTCCTGTTGAGAAAAAGAACCTTCAGGAAGCACGCGACCGGACAGGGTTCCTCTTCAATATTCCCGAGGACCAAATTCTGTTTCCGCGTGTAATTGATGACGTTGCGTATAGTCTGATTCGAAAAGGAACATCGTCTAAAGCAGCGCATGAAAAAGCCATGTCTGCGCTTGCTATGCTGGGTGTTCCGGACATTGCAGAGTGTTCACCTTTTCAACTATCTCACGGCCAGCGTCAGCGAATCGCGCTGGCTGGAGCGCTGGTCACGAATCCTGTTGTGCTACTGCTGGATGAGCCGACATCAGGGCTTGATCCGCTTGGAAGAATTTCTCTTGCGGAAATGTTGCGTGCCGCGACATCGTCAATCCTCATTGCCACACATGATGTCGCATTTGCATCACGGACATGCAACCGATTTCTGGTATTGTGTGAGAATGAGCTTCGCGAATTTCATGATTGCAAAGACGCAGAACTATATCTACTTGGTAATTTCTCGCTACGATCACGAAGCGAAATTCCTCATTAGGGGGAGCTGGCGCTGCGGCGGAAGATGAAAAGGTTCATGATACATAGAAAGCTATAGTCTACGACCCGCCATTGGAAAATCCAGAAACAAACAAAGAAAGTTCTTCTCACGGGCGGTTCAGGATTTCTTAGTTTCATACTAAAATATTCCAATAAAGACGCGTCTGTCAAGAATTATAACTGGTATCGTGAAAGTCTTTCGTCCTTCGAACATCAAAAGGTATATCCCCCCGTATGCCATAGATACAAGGAATTCTCAAAGTCTTGAGAGCATTGTTCTACATTCGACCATGCGTCTAAAAAAGTTACGGTTCTTGTTCTTTATACCCGTTTATGATGTGTGTGGACTATTCGCTTCTTCGTCATAGATGCATTGTTTGAATACTGATGAAGTGATGTCGTCAATGTAAGCTTGCCGTGTTTTACGCCTTTGAAGCTGAGAATCTTGTTGGCAATCTGTTGTAACTCCAGCGCCTTTCCCTTCATGATGACCGATTCGAGACACGTATCGTGGTCGATATGAATGTGCGTGCTCGACACGATCTGCTTGAAGTGATGATGCTGGAATTCAGTCAGCATTCCTTCAAGTTCGCGCTGGTGGTGGTCGTAGACGTATGAGATAATTCCGAACGTCGGGGTGTTGGATCGGTGAACCGCTTCATCGACGAGTTCTTCCCGAACAAGGTCGCGGATGGCTTCCGAGCGGTTGGTATATCCTCGATGGGCGATAAGAAGGTCGAATTTTGCGAGGAGGTCATCCTCCATCGAAACGCCGAACCGGTTGAGGTTTTTCACAAGTAGCACCTGTTTTTTGAAAATGTAGCACGAATTTAGCTTAAAAGCATTGAAAATTTTCCATTATTAATATCGGCTCTACATGCCATGATGATGTGCGCCGCCACCCATCATCATCATCCAGGGCATGGGGATGCCTAATCCCCTCATCACCATTATTATTCCCATAACTATTATCATTACTGCTGCAAGTTTATCTCCCCACAATCGCAACCGGAAACGGAAGAACGTCGATACAAATCCAACAATAACGAGCGATGGAACAATGCCGCATCCAAAGAGCGCCATGGTAATGGCTCCGTTCACCGCGCTTCCCGATGCGGCGGCCATCACGAACATAGAATAAAGCAATCCGCAAGGCAAAAGCGGCGTCAGCAATCCGATATAAAACTTGCTCTCGACGGTAGGCGATGCGAGCAAAGCGCCGTAAGTCTTCGTGTAAAGGTTCAGCAGGAAAGACTTCTTCTCCGAAGTCAAAGAAATCTCTTGCTTGAACCCCATCCACGGAAAAATCCTCATCATCCAAATTCCGGAGAGAACAAGCAGCGCCCCCGCAGCGGTCGAGAACCATTCTCCAGCCGACTGTAATCCCGAGAACCCGCCGCCGATTGCCCCGAGGAAACCACCGATGAATACATACGACAGCACCCGTCCAACATTGTACGAAAGATGCCTGAGCAATGGATTCAATTGTCCGGCTAGGCTGCCGCTTTGAAAATTCTGCTGCGTAGAATAAGCCGCGACAATCGCACCGCACATGCCGACACAGTGCATGCTTCCGAAAAAGCCGGTGAGGAAGATAAGAACCAAGTTCATAGGATTACGATCCTTTACGTTTCGGCGTGAGCAAAATACATAAATGTTGCGCCTAATTCAAAATGCAGCTCTTGGCCGTTCTTGAAGTGCGTACTATCTTCATTCGGATAATATCAGAATGAGGGGGAGAGCGCTCTATCAAGTGTCTTCTATGAACCGGCTATTGTGCCGCGACGTAGTCCATCGGTTTTTTCACAAATTTGTCTTTGCATCCCGTTGAACAAAAACCATAGATTTTTCCGTTGTAGTGTGCGGTATCGCCGATGCCCGCTGTTAGCGACATCCCGCATACAAGATCATTAGTGTTATCAACCTTGATTTTTTTAAATGCTTCTTTTCCCTCGTGAGAAACTTCCGGAATTTGATAGTTGGCCGCCCTATTTTGTTGATTGCATGATGTTGTCGATAAAATACCTAAGACCAGTCCCCAAAAAAGAATCTTCTTCATATTGTATTTAGCCTCTAACATGAATATTTCTTTGGTCAAATATTGATTTACGTGTATCGTGATGGTACCATAACTCCCGTGAAAGGCAAGTCATGGCATCGCCAAAAATACTCACAGCGAATACCTCACTGTGCCGTACACCGACCTCGGCTGTCCGGGGTCGACATATCCTCCCGCGACTAATTCAGGATAGGCTTTGTCTCCGAGATTCTTTACCCCTACCTGAATAAGAGCGTTCCCTGCATGGACGCCGACAGTCAAAGAAAAAACCGCGTACGACGGGAGAACCACACCCGGTTCATCGAACGGGCTGTAAGGACCGACGATGTTCGAACTCAGTTTAATGCTCCAGTTGGCATACGGTGCAATATCCAATGCAGCAATGCCGATGTACTTGGCGGTATTGTAGACTCGGGCGCCGGAGAGAGAGTCGCCGGCATCCGAAATCAGGTTCCTGTACCGGGCATCGTTGAATGTCCAGTCCGTCGTTAGCCGAATTTCATTGGATAACTGGGCCGCGACATCCGCCTCTATTCCCTGCCTGCGGCTGCTTCCACCGCTGGTGGAAATCAGCGTTATCGGGTTGAAGGTCTGTTCGTTGCTGACATCCATCAAGAAGAGGGCAAGACTGCCGCTGACGAGTCCCTCATCGAATTTGCTTCCCGCTTCGTACGCCCATGCGGTGATAAATGGGAGGGACGGGGTCTCGATCGTTCCGTCCGTGGAGCGGAATCCCCGCGACACGTTTGCGTAGAACGAAACATCCTCACGCAAAGCATACATCGCACCAAGTTTCGGCGAGAATATTCCTTTCGTGTCGCTTGCCGTCGGCGCACCGACCGGTTCCGAGAAATCGTTCAGGAGATCGTACCGCGCGCCGGCTGTGAACGTAAATCTGTCGGCCCGTTCTTCCGATTGGAGAAACACCGCGCCTGCCTCCTGCCGTGCCGACAAAAGAATTTGAGAGGAATCTCGTACTCTATTCGTGGTCATCCAGTTTTCGTAATCTGCGTGGTCGAATTTTCCTTCGACTCCCATTGTTACTTCCGCACGAGGGAAAACCCATGTGAGGGCGCTCGTGCCGCCAAAGCCGTACCGTGTGTCCTCCTCTTCCGTTTGACTTCCCGACCCCTCTGTAATTCCTCCCTCGGGGGGCGTCGTGAGATACAGCTGCCATCGTCCCTGAGTCGAGTAAAGAGTTGTCCGCCAAAACATGACCGAGTCCGGTGAAACTCGGAGGCTGACGCGCTCCTGCGCATGGCGCTTAAACCCGCCGTCGGTAGAATTTGCAACAACATTATAGTCGTGCTGATCGAATTGATCCTGGGTGAGCGAACCGGGAGAATCCCACTTCGTAGCATACAACTCAACACCGGCATCGAGCGTCGCAACGGGGGACAGATTCTGCACAAATCGTGCATGCCCCTGCTCGAGATCATAGCCGCTGTTCGGCCTCCAGCCATCCTCATGGATCGCGCGAACACCGAAGACCCCGCTGTTCTCGCTATCGTCGAAACCGGTAAGAAGCGTTCCGTTGAATTTCCCGTACGAACCTCCGGAGAGCCATACATTCGTTCCCTCCATTTTTTCCAGCGTTCGTACGTTCAGGATGCCGGACATGGCAAAATTTCCGTAGAGAGCGCTGGTCGGTCCTTTGATAAGATTCATCGAGCTTACAGCCTCCGGCATCAAAAGATTAAAATCGTCATATCCTTCTGCATGTCCGTTGACCGGTTCGTTGATCGGCACGCCGTCGATCCAGAGCGCCATATCTGTGGAATGATCAGAACTAAATCCGCGGATGGAAGCATCCGAAGCAAAACCGGGACCTTGTCCCTGCTCGTGAACTTCGAGTCCGGTGGTTTGGCGGAGAAGGTCCCACGAGTCTGTTGCGACTGTTTGCTGAATATCCACGGGAGAGACGGCGATTGAACTCACCGGCACCTGGCGTTCAACGGGGCTTGACGTTATCGTCACTTCGGGAAGTTGAACGACTCGATTGTTCAACGAGTCCGGATCGGCGGCTTTCGCCAGCTCAACAATAAAAAGCGATAAATATGGCAGTGCAAAATAGAAACACCATCGCATAAAGGATTCCCTTCTTCTATTCGATTGATTCAAGTACAGCACGGCACTTCCTTCATTTCAAAGGAGCGCGATTGTAAGATTATGGATTACGAAAAAAGGAAAGGGAAAGATTGCGGGGGATGGAAAAGGGATTTTGTTATTCCAAACAGAATTGATTCGTGTCCGTTTGGAAATCTCTCTCCCCTTGCGTTAACGATAACCCTGTTTAACCCAAAACCAGGGTCGATCCACTGGTCAAGAATATTCGGGGAGAGATCCGCCAAAGGAGCTGTGCATGGAGCGGAAGAAACAGAACAGGTTGTGCGGTCGCTGCTGCCGGCATGGTGCGATGCGCAACAGCATGTCGACGCCATTCCTCCGCCTGAATTGCAACAGCAGCAGCAGTTCTGCATCGAAGCGGATTCCCTGCCCCCTTGCCTGTTTGCATTCAAAAGGGGGGTGAATAGGAGTCCGTTCGCAGATAAAAGGCTGAAAACCAGCGTCACGCTAAAAAATTGGCGCAGCGGATTGATCATGCATTATATAACCATTTTAGGGGGCGGCAAGTTTCAATAAAATACGAAAAATCTGCACACCTGCAAGCATAATTACCACGTTTCGGCGTTCCCAAACAGCCTGTCCCGCAGCAGCGGGAGAGTTTGGGAACGAGAAGTAATCCTCGTCATCTCGTTTTGACCTCGTTCCCAACGTCCCGTTGGGAACGCAACGCGGTGAAGTTAACAAAGCAAGTGCGGCGTTCCCAAACAGCCTGTCCCGCGGCAACGGGAGAGTTTGGGAACGAGAAGAAATAGATCACTCCCAATCCCAAAGGGATCACTTCCCGACGGCTCGTTGGGAGCGAGATGAATACCCGAGCATTCCATCACTCCAGTATGACCTCGTTCCCAACGTCCCGTTGGGAACGCAACGCGATGAAGGGGGGAAATTACTTCACCTCGGTGACGTTAGAAAAGCAAGATGAATATCCAAGCATTCCATCACTCCATCACTCCATCACTCCATTATTCCATTCTTCCTTCGATGCTGTGTTTTTAACTATTTCTCGTCTATTTATTTCGGCCGCATTCTTGCCACGAGTTCATCCACTGAAACGCTCGCGATGCGCGTTGCGCGATCCGACATTGCGTACGGTATGATCAACCTGCCGTTGTGCGCGATCGCGCCGCACGTATAGACAACATTCGGCACGTATCCCTCTCGTTCCGATGCATCCGGTGCGATGAGCGGTTCCTTGAGCCTCCCGATTACTTTCGACGGATCGTCAAGGTCGAGCAAGACCGCCCCGATGCAATACTTTCTCACCGGTCCGACGCCGTGCGTCAGCAGGATCCACCCCTTCTCTGTTTCGATCGGCGAGCCGCAGTTCCCTATCTGGGTGAATTCCCAAGAAGCGGCGGGCTGCATCAGCGGTACCGGGGCATTCCAGTGATAGACATTGTCCGAAAAGACGATGTAAAGGTTTTCCGCATCGTGTCTCGAAACCAGCGCATACCTGCCGTTGATTTTTCTCGGAAAGAGCGCCATCCCTTTGTTCTTTGCTGCATCCCCGCTGAGCGAGTTGATCCGGAAGCGAACGAAATCCGTTGTTTCAAGAAGGAGCGGCATGATCGTCTTGCCGTTATACGCCGTGTAGGTGGAGTAATAGGTAACGGCGCCGTCATCGTCGGTGAAGCGTACGAACCGTGCATCTTCAATGCCGTTGGATTCAAAAGACGAAACGGGGAAAATGGTCCGCTCCGAAAGCGGTACCCGCTCCGGAAAATTTATTTCATAATTCAGCTCGAGCAGCGATTCGAGAGCGTCAATCGTCCGGCGCTGGCTTGTTGTAAGTTTCGTCTTGCGCTTTTTTAATCGTGCAATTGTTGCCGCTAATTGAGAGTGTGTAAATTTTGCCGGTATCGGTTTGATGATCTCTTTCAGTGAAGAACTCCGGCGGTCTTCGTCCCGGAGCTTGCTGAAAAATTCGGATGCGGTGAATACAGGATCCGGATTAACCGTCGGGGTCGTCACTACGCTGCCGGCTGCATCCATCGAAACCTCCCCCGTCTTGTCGATGACACCCGTTCGAAATTCGATGGATGAGATGTGACCTTCTCCCGTTGCCCGCAAGCTCATGATAAACCGCAGCGCGCCGGGAACCAACCCGCTCTGGTCATGATGGGGAACAATCGATGGATTAAACAGAGCGGCTGCTTCTAAAGAATATTCGCACGTAAAATATGAGCCAAGGAGCAGGCGTTTTACCTTTGACAGCTCACTGCGCGGCGGCAGAAAATTTTTGACCCGTTCGTACCCCAGCCGGAATGTCTCTTCAATGTCCCGATGGCGGTCCCGGAATTCAACAAACACGGCATTGAGAATATTCTGCGCTTCTCTATCGGTCAAGTCCACGACCCGCCGTACGAGCCTCTTCATCCTCGACAAATATCCGGGACTGAGTGCACCGACGGGAACAAATGGTTTGATGATAACCCGTGATGTGTCCGGTTCGATCAGCACGGCTTGCCGCCGCACTTCCAGTTCTTCCCTTCTCATAGGTGCCTACCTTCTTTCTAGTTGAACAAATCTCCCGATCGTCAAACGCCGCTTGATCCTCACAGCGCTCGAAGCCTGAGTCTTTCTTTAATCAATTTTTGGGGAAGAGACGAGACGATCCGGACAATTTTTGGTATGCCCGCATCGAGGTCAAAATAATTATCGTCCACCTCGGCATCTTCGTCTTCTATTTCAATTCTGATGTTCTTTTTCAGCCCTGATGCTGTCAGCATCACGGTATGAATATTGCCGGGATCGCTCGAAAATCGGAATTCGACATTCGCCAACGGGATTTGCATATGTTTCGGCTCGACGAAAAAATGTCTGTTTTCAGAAAGCACGACATCGCCCTTTCTTAGGGACGCCAAAAGATATGCCTGAGCCGGGTCGAACCGCGAGCAGTCCGCGGTGCTGATTTTCATGAGCAGTTTGGATGCATTGCGGCCGACACTCACACGAGCCTTTTTCAACCATCCTACGCTCCCGTCGAACGAGCGGAGAGCAACGTCGAGTGTCGCGTTCAGAGGCGCGAGCATGTCGGACGTTCCCCATACCTCTATATGCGATTCTGCGTTGCGAAAACTCACAAGCACAGGTGCCAAAAATTTTTTCGCATAATAGTACGCCGCTTTGGGACGCAGAGCGCTGTCGATGACCGACCAGCTCGTGACAGGCCAGCAATCGTTGAGCTGCCAGAAAAGTGAACCGGCGGTGTTAAATTTTCGCCGCCTCCAGTGCTCAACGGCAGTTTTCAGTGCTTCAGCCTGAACTATCTGGCCTTTATAGATAAAGTCGGCAAGGTCTGTTCCGACATTTATATGGCCCGCCTGAAAACGATACAACCGCTCAGTTCCCTCGGGAAGTTTGTTATGGTATTCGAGCACCCTGCTTTGCGGGTCGAGGTCGGAAAATACCGCTACCGATTCAAGCGTCTTCATCGCTGGCGGTGCTTGAAAGCCGAATTCCGTAACGAACCGCGCCGTGTCCTTCTCGTATTCTTTATAATCCTTCCACCTGGCCCACATCTCCCATTGATGATGATTGCCGTTCGATTCGTCGTTCGGAAATCCTTTTCCGAAAGGAGAACTCCGCCAATACGGCCGCGTTCGGTCGAACTCGCTGCAAATCGCCGGGAGGACCGTCTTAAAGATTTTCGCTCCCGTCATTTCATCCGGCGACCTGCCGGGATTATGCTGGCAAAAGATCCACTCGCACTCGTTGTTCCCACACCAGAGAACAATGCTCGGATGGTTCCGTAATTTTTTGACGGCCTTTTCAGCTTCATCCTTCACCTGTTCCAGAAACCACGGCTGCTCGGGATACTCGGCGCAGGCAAACATGAAATCCTGCCATACCATCAAACCATAGCGGTCGCAAAGTTCGTAAAAGATCTCCTGCTCATAAATACCGCCTCCCCACACGCGAAGCATGTTCATGTTTGCAGATTTTGCCATGCCGAGGAGTTTCTCGTACGTGGCGTCGGCGATTCTCGGAATGAATGAATCACTTGGAATCCAGTCCGCACCCTTGCAGAAAATTTTTTCCCCGTTTATTTCGATGACAAACGATGTCCCTTCCTTATCGGGTTCCTGAAGCAAGCGAACGGTCCGGAGTGCAAACGGAACCTCGAGGCGCTCCACTTCTTTGTCCTTTGATACGAGAGAAAATATCGCCCGGTACATCGGCTGTTCGCCGTACCCGTTTGGCCACCAAAGTTTCGGTTTCTTAATGCGAATGCGAAATTTCACCCGCTCCTTCTTGACCTTCCGCCGATCCGCAGCGATCATTTTTTCATAACAAATTTCGGTTTGCAGCTGCACGGGCACCGAGGTGAACAATGAAACGTCGATCGACAATTCAACAACCGCTTCATTCTTCGTCAGAGAAACGACCTTCACAAAAGGCGATTGCAATGCTGCGTGCGCACGGGCTTCCAGCCTTATGCTGCGCCAGATACCCGAAGTCGTCAATCGAGGACCCCAGTCCCAGCCGAATGAGTACTGCGCCTTCCGCACATACATACGATGCTGCTCATGGCCTGCGGAGAGTGCGCCGTACTTCTTTTCCAGCGCTTTCGTCCGCAGCACCGGAGAATCGAAAAGAATTTCGATAAAGTTTTTTCCCTTCCGAAGAAATTTTTTCACGTTGAAGCGGTGCTCAACAAACATATCTGCCGTTGCTGCGACAGGTTTACCGTTGATCCGGATAGCCGCGTATGTATCAAGCCCTTCGGCGATAAGTTCAACGCGCTTCCCCTTGAGAAAATCCGCATCGACTTCGAAATCACGCCTATAGACCCATTGTTGCGAATCGATCCATTGAACTTCTTCTTCGTTCATGCGATAGAACGGGTCGGGAATTTTCCCGTTCGCTAAGAGGTCCGTATGCACTGTGCCAGGGACGGTTCCGCTCATCCATTCCGTAACGCCGGAAACATCCCTCGGAAGCATTCGATAGTGATCGACTGCTTTAAACTTCCATGTCCCATTGAGATCTATTTTTTTCATATTGTCTTTCCACCTACCAGGAATGCTTCACATATATCCAACACCATCAGCGCAACAAAATCATTTTTTTTACCAGAACGGCGTTCGCCGTCGCCAACTTGTAATAGTAGACTCCGCTTGCGCATCCGGCGGCGTTCCACGCTACGGAGTATTCACCGGCGGCAACTCTGTCCCGGACCAAGGTCGCGATTTCTCTCCCCAACAGGTCAAACACCTTCAGCGTGACAAATCCCGCCGAAGGAAGAGCAAACCGAATCGTCGTTGACGGATTAAAGGGGTTGGGAAAATTCTGTGCGAGGGAGAATTCCGCCGGAAGATTAACACCTGGCCGCTTGCCGACCCCGGTAGTGATATCATAGAAAGCCGAGATCTGCGATACCGGAAGCATATAATTATAGATGCGAATGTCGTCGAGCACACCGTCGAAATCATAGTTGTTGTTCCCGGGAAGGTCCTGGCCAATCGTGAGATCGGATGTCGTTGTATTGATAAGGCCGGAAAATGAAGTAAAGGTATCAAGCTGGCCGTTCAGGTAAATTTCGAAATCCGATCCGTTGTACGTTCCGGTAACATTGTACAGGCTGTCGAGGATCAGCGGCGTTTGAGAATCGAGATCCTTTGCAACTCCCAGAGAATTCTTCACCGTCCAGCGCAGTTTATTGGTGTTCGGTGAGATTGAAAACTTCCACCTGTTCTGCCAGCTACCGTGAGAAATTGGATATTGTTCCCGGGTAGGATAGAAAATTCCGACCGTCATCCAGAAATTGACCGTGATGCCGTTCTGGAAATTCAGTGCAGAATCATTGGGGACATCAATCGATGCAGTCGCCCCGTCGAAGGCGTATGCGCTGTTGGCGTGCCCGAAACGATCGGTCGTAAACGATCCGCTGTTTGCAGTTCCGTCATGATGAAAACCGCTCGCGTCTTTCGTGTCTCCATCAAAGGGATAATATGCAACTAAATTGCCGGTCTGCCAATTCGAAAAATCCCTCACTTCCAAACCCACGCTGTCCGCGGTTGTTCCGCCATGACCGTCGTCGACCGTGCACTGGAGATAATAGTTGCCCGCCGTTTGAGGAGCCTGCCACGATACGGCAGATCCCGTACCGCTCAGCACGCCGCTCGCGGACGACCAACGATACGTCAACGCATCGCTATCCGGGTCCGTAGCGAAACAGCTGATCAAACTTTTTGCATCGAGGTCGATCTTCCCCGGCAATGCTTTCAGCTTTTGAATGACCGGCGGATGATTGATCGATTGAACAACGGTAATCGTGTCCGCGGCCGCCGCCTGCGCCCCGTGTGTATCGGCGACAATACATTGTACGGCATATGTTCCGGTCGAGTCCGGTGCGTTCCACGTAATGAGGGGGCCGCTTCCAACGATAGAACCACCGGAAGCATTCCACGTGTACGAAAGCGTATCGTTATCCTTGTCCGCAGCAGTACAATAAATAAATGTTGAATGCTTTCTGAGAACAATGCTGCTGTCGGGCGTGAGGCTCTTGATTCTTGGGGGATAATTTGCGACCGCATGGCCCGAATGATAGTCGACAACAAAACCGTTGACCAACATCCGATCAAGATCGTATGTGGGGGTAACCGATGCCGGAATATTTACAACCAGGACGGCACTGTTTGCTTTAATCGGCAAGGCAACCGCTCCGGAAACATTCTTCAGAATGAACGAATGCGATACGGCATCGTACAAGTCGTGCTGGCCCCTTCTCGCATCAAAACTCACCGAATGCTGGATCGAATCCGGGTTGAACATGAGGAATGTCGGGTATGCAGTGGTATGAAAATAATCCGTTTTCAGGTACGTCCAGCCGCAAGATCATCGGAACGTCGGTCGTGTCGATGATGCCGCCGAAGATCCCGGCATGGGAAGACCCGTACAACGCAAAGTTGGTCGGATTCCCATTCCCGATGGCATCCCCGGTTGCAAACGGCGTAAAGCCGCCGCTCGACTGGCGCATTGATTCGTGGGCGATGAATGATTGGGGATCGTATGCGTGCGACCATGCAGCCCCGTCCTGATTTTGATCCGGTAAATAGTTCGTGTAAAAAAGGCGCGCTGCATTCGCTGCATTCAATACCCATTTCCCTATCGCTCGTGCAAACCGCGGGTCGTACCGAACCATTGGCACGAGAGCGCCCACTTCTTCAAACGTGTTCATCGCAAACGGATAGCCGTTACCGCTGCCGTACCCTGTCTCGCCGATAAGTCCGTCGCAATCATATCCTCCCCAGTTTCCCACCGTGACTCCCCACAGCCTGGAGTTGTCGCTCCCGTCAGAAAAACACCACGTCACAATTTTCACCATGTCATACGTCGTGCCCAGTTCGGCATTCATCCGCGCGGCAATATATGCGCCGTACGGCAGCTGGAGTTCGTAAGACGGATTTTGATTGACAGGATATGCAAGCAACGATTCCATAGCAAGCTCTGCGCCGATCCTGTATTGCGCATTGCCGGTTTGAACATAGGCAGAGTAGAGCAGCCATGCAATGCTCCCCCCCGCTTCCGGTTCAACCCAACCGGAGTTTGTTGGAGTCATCGTGGAGAGGTTCCAGGCAGTATAACTAAGATTGGCGAGGCTCCACGGAGTTGTCTTTGCACCCATAGCATTCAACGCAATCATCCATCGATTTGCGACCGACACGAATTGGCTCGGGAAGTTTCCCGTGGACGGATACATACTATAGAGCTGGTAGAAGAATACATTCGGCATAACGTCGTACCACCAATCGCTTCCGCTCGAACCGCCGGGGTTATTAAGATAGACATCCTGCGCGGGGTCCTGATTGAACCAATCCTGACATGCGGCCACCCAGTTAAATCCGAATTGATTGGTTTTGTCGACGCCGACAAGACTGGCGCTTACGACCGCAGGAAGACAGTTTATCGCCTCTTTCGTTTGAGACGGCGATTGACCGACATAGCTCGAGAGACTAAAATTCTGGCCCGCGACTGACACGAGGGGCAAGTATGTACCGGTGAGATTCTGATTGAACACAAGCGAATCGTACCCAACAGCGACGCGTTTCCAGTCTCTCATTAAATACGGGGACGGCTTATTCGGCATCAGTTCAATTCTCGCGATCGAAATCTGCTGGGCGAAACAGGCGTACGACGACGCAATCGAAGCCAGGAGAACAACTCCAATGTTGAAATGCGCCAATGTGTTTTTTCGGCGGCTCATCGAGTATATTTCCCGTCACTCAGCGTCAACACTCCGGTCGCCTCGTCCAAGGCAAGCGTCAATTCATCACCTGAATCATTTCGAAACATCGCTTGGATCGAATGTTTCTCTGACGATTCTCTAAATTTTCTGTATCGAAGATATTTCTTCGCGATCGGGTATCGATCAATCTCAATAAGAGTATGTAAAGCTTCGATCGTCGATTCGGCGCCGGAATTCCTGTTGAACGTCAGTGAATCCATAATGCCGTCGAAGCATACGCCGTTCCCGGCATCATACATCTGTTGATGGGCAATATTATTTCCGAACAACCACGATGCTGCAAGGCCCGCCATTTTCAGGTATGATTCATTTCTTGTCGCGTCGTATAAGCGAAGAAGCCCCACAGCGATCGGGCGAATGCCGTAGGCTATTTGTTCACGATTGAAATTGCTGTCGGGACGCGCGACATCCAACTCTTTCATATACCCCTGAATAAGAAGCCGGCTGTAGAATCCTTGAGCCTCCCGCTCTCCGGATTGAATCATGGCACTGTCATTCAGAAGCTGCCCAACAACGGCAAGCGCTTGTGTCTGACCGTTTCCCCACATATGCCACATTGTTTCCCACGACCGATGGAGCCCGTACGGATACGTCGATGCATTCCCATCCTGCATCACCATGAGGCCGGCCGCCAATTTTTGGATAAACACTTTGATTCTTAAATCGCCGGTAGCGCGGTAATATTCCGTTAATCCCAGCAAGAGCTCCGAACTTACATCTGAGCCTGAATCATACACCAGCCATTCCGGTATTCGAACCTGTCCACTATCCCTCACCTCCCCATATTTTTTCATCAGCGCCTCGATGTGCGGAAACGTCCGCTCGATTCCAGTCTTGAGCCGGGATGCAAATGCCGTGTCAATATTTTTGAATATCCGGTATCCGAGCGACATGGACCAGACACCTCGCGCAGCCCACCAACCGAACGATTTATAGCTTGTCTTTCCGGTGCGATTGATGGTGTGGTCGGCTAAAACAAAGTTGTAAAACTCGCCGTCGTCTGTCTCCATCGCAGCGACAAACTTCAGGAGCAAACGGGCTTCCGCCAGCTTTGAACTGTCGTGCGTAAGCTCAAAGCAGCGCAGCGTGACAACCGCCGCGCGGGCAGCATCATCCACACATGCAATGCCTTCCGGTCCGGACTCCTTCGCATCAACCCATGTGTAGGCGGGATAATTCGCATAAATATGAACGATGCCCACCGTGTCGCCGGATAATTCTATTTGCTCCGTAAGATGCTCGAGATGATTGAAATTCACGAGCGAAGATTGCTCCTGTGCCGAGGCAGCATACAGAGCGAAGACAGAGAGGGAAACCATCTTCACAAAATTTTTCATTACTGTTTGACCTTCTGCGACTTCAAAAATTTCCTTAGCACGGCAGCGTCCGGCAATGCCGGAATAGCGCCGTGTTTAGCTGCGGTAAGCGCACCGACGGCATTCGCGGTACGGCAGTTCTCTGCAAGCTCGCTCAGCGTTAATTCAACTATGCTTTTTCCGCTTCGGACGAGACCATGCAATAATGCCGCATAGAACCCGTCGCCGCACCCCGTTGTGTCGGCATTCTTCACATGGAAGCCATCCACAAAACCGGAATGTTGTGCCGACCGAAAATAACAGCCTTTTTCTCCGCGAGTCACCACCACCAGCTGCGGCCCCATCGCGATGAACTCAGCCGCAGCGGTTTCAATATCTTCTTTTCCGGAAAGGAATGCCGCCTCTTCGTCATTCATCCGCAGGATGTGCGACAAGCGGATTGCTTTCATGATGTTCTTACGCGCTTCATTGGGGGACTTCCACAACGCCAACCGCAGATTCGGGTCGAACGCGATCGTCGTCCCTCCGCGCCTCAACCGCTTGACGATGCGGAAAATGGACGTCCTCGCAGGTTCGTGCAGCAATAAAAAGGAACTGACGGCAACGATCTTAGACCTTGCGACTCTCTCAATATTCACATCGCCGGGAAGAAGCTGTTCGTCCGCAGGATTCTTTTCCCAGAATTCAAAGTCACGCCCGCCCGATTTTGTGAGTGAAACAAACGCAAGGCGTGTTTTATGCTCATGATCGAAACTCATGCCGGCCGTGTCGACGCCGTAGCGGGTGAGCTCCGAGCGCAAAAATTTTCCGAAAGGATCAGCACCGACGCTGCCGACAAACGCGGAGCGGGTTCCCAGTTTTGCAAGCCCTACGGCAACGTTTGCCGGAGCTCCTCCGGCCAGCTTCAAAAATCCGCCTGCTTCCGAGAGCGTCGCGCCTTTTTCCGTGGAGATAAAATCGATGAGCGACTCACCGATGCACGTTACCTCGGGATATGATTTCATTTGTTCGGCTCAATAATACTCTTGAGAGTTTTCCCCTCCCTCTGGCAGGCAAGGGCTTCATAGACTCGATCCAGAGGAAATCTGTCTATTTGAAAACCGTCGATGCGAACTTTTCCCGCGTGTAATAGAGCGATCGAGCGGGCGAAAGTGTTCGGGTTGACATACGACCCGACAATAGTCAGTTCTTTAAAATAGACCCGGTTGGGTTCGACAGAAATTTTTTCTCCGATGGGACAGACGCCGAAGAATTCAACCGTCCCTCCCCGCCTTGCAAGCTCAAGCGTCAATTGAGCCGTTTGAGGCTTGCCCACACATTCGATGACAACATCGGCGCCGACATGGGTGATGTCCAGTACGGCACTTTTTATGTCGCTCTCCATCGGATCAAGAACGACGTCTGCGCCAATTCCCGCCGCAATACGCCGCTTCTCTTGCAGGGGTTCGACAAGGATCGTACTGCTGGCTCCGGCATTCCTGGCAAGCTGCAGCATAATCAGACCGATCGTTCCGCCTCCAACGATGACGACTGTATCGCCAGTGCGGATATTTGCTCTGTCGATCCCATGAACGGCACACGAGACAGGCTCGACAAACGCGGCGGCTTCCATCTGCATGCCTTCCGGCAGCAGATAAACTTGCTGTGCCGGCACAAAACAATACTCGGCCATTCCGCCGTCCTGATCGACGCCGAGCGCTCGCAGGTTTGCGCAGAGATGAACCAGACCCCTACGGCAATAATAGCAGACGCCGCAGGAAATGTTCGGATCGACGGCAACATGCTGGCCGGACGCTACGCCATGAACGGCGATCCCGACATCTTCAACAACGCCGGTGAATTCATGCCCAAGCACAACCGGGGGAGTAGAGCGCGACGTTCCCTCCACGATGTGGACATCGGTACCGCACACGCCGCATGCCTGAACTTTTACAAGGACTTCGTTCGGCAGGAGCGTACGTAACGGTGTCGACCGAACCGTAAGAGAATGCGGTTTTTCAAAAAGTGCAACTTTCATAACCCTCTTTAATAAAGGATCCTAAAACGTTGTTTCTTCTCCGAGCCGATAAAATTCACTGTCATTGTTTCACTTCCGTCATCGTTCCGGGAGCGAAGAACATTCTTCACAGGTTTTCCATCCACCGTGACCGCTTTCACTTTTTTTACACCGACAATCTTTGCCGTCACTGCATGTCCATGAAACGAAGAGACAACACATTCAAGCGAATGTGATTCTTCGTCATACCGCGCGCTGTAAAGAATCGCGTTGATGTTCTCAAGATAAGGATCGCGCGCAGCGCCAAAGTCAATTTCGCATCGTGTGGATTGGACGGCGTCGAGCGGGAAAACCATCGACGAAACTTTTTTATCGTTGCTCGTCCATGAATGAAGCGTCTCCCCTTTCCCTTTTATAACAATGTTTTTTTGCAAACCAAATGCAAGAGAGAAATTGGAAGAATCGAAGTTCGATGGACGCGGCCTTGAAACCGATAGATTCCACTCGTTTTCGGTAACACCGAACAGGCGGTACAATACATTGAGATAAAAACCTCCCGCCCAGAGAAACGAGGGCTTGTCGATCTTGCCAAACTCGGGCGATGAAGTGTCGGCAAAACGATATTCATACATGGCGGGCTGTCCCATCGGACTTTGAGCGATCCCGTCCAGCGTCAGCGTCTTTTTCAAAAACTCCACCCCTTCGTTAATTTTTCCGCAGGACTGCAAGGCAAGAATGTACCATGCGGTGGAGTGGGGCCAGACGCCGCCGTTGGCATAAGCGTACGGAGCCCCCGCTTCATTTCCTAACAATTTAAAATACGAGATCATCGAATCGGTGTGAAAGTCTGCCGGCGCAACAATACGCACACCGATACGTTGATCGACAAGTTCTTTGTTCGCCGTGTTGAGAAGCCGTACCGACCTGTCTTTATTTATCGCACCATACAGAGGAGCCAGCAGCGACCCCGCATAATAGTGAGCATCGCGATCTGTTCCGTTGAAGTTCGTGAGGAATTGCTGGCCGTCATCCCACAATCGTTCGTTCAGCATTTTCTGCATGTTGTCCGCAGAAACTTCAAGTTCAAGCAAATGTTCCGCATCGTTCTTCCCGAGCGCGGCGCCGACATAGGCGAAATCCCTAAGCGCCCGAATGGTTAGGATCGTCAGATATGACCGGGGCCCTTCACGATTGCCGATGTCCCACCAGTCCGGATGCTTCGCATACATCAAGCCGTCTGCTTTGCGCTGGGTCAGAATCAGTTCAATGCTCTTGCTCATGAGCGGGTAGAGGGCTTGCAGCGTAGCGGAATCGAGAGAATGCCGGTAGTAACTTGCCGTGGCGAGAATGAACCAGAGGTGATTCCAGTTGTCGGGGGCACAATACTCTGTTTTAAAGCCGTCGTCGCGCCAGTAGTAGGCATGAGGAATCACGTCCTCTTTCGAGAGCGAGGCAATATAGAACAAATCTCTTTTCACGCGCCGGAGGTCGAAGTTGACTGCCCCAAGATCCGTCAGCAGCACATCGTGCGTAAAGAAGAAATTATACTCCGCCGGACACGGCATCGGCAGAATTTGTCCGTCGATGTAATGAGCGTTCGAAGCAATGAGTCCGCGCGCCCAAATCGCCGAACGGTCCAGCCAGGGATCACCGGTGACGAAATGCGATTCCTTTTCCGCTTTTTGAGTAATGTAATTATCGTACTCCTCAACCTCCTGCCGCCAGACGCCGGCGAGAAAGCTTGTTCGCTTCTTTACCTCATCGCGGGGACAACTGCCAACGATCTGCACAATCATCAGGGAATCATTCGGGGCAAGTTCATCCCGGTATAAAAATGCCGCAACCGGTTGTCCTGGGGAAGATGCGGGAATCAGTTTCTGGCCCAACCGTGATGTCGAATCGCTTATCCATTGCGAGGTACCGCTGTCGGTTGCCGCAAGTTCTTTTGCGCTTGACGACCAGCTTTCCGGATGAAGGCCGGCATTTTCGACAAACACGCTCGCCTGTTTTGTTTGTGGGTCGTCAAAATGTGCAACGATTGCATTCACCGTACTATCGTACTCCGTCCATGCAGAATCTTTTCGCGCATACGTCTGACACGTCCGAAGGCTTAAAAGAAGATGAGCGTAAACTTCCACGGGAATCTTCCGACCGGAAATATTTTTGATCCGCAGAGAAACTACCATCGCCGGCTGATTCATGCAAAATTCGTACGAAAGAAAATATTCGAGCTCGGCTTCCCGCCGATGAAATGTTGTTTTGTGCGGGCTGAGCGTATAGTCCCAGGGTTCTCTCCCGAGCCAACGCTTCGCCTCCCGCCCCGTCCGAATGCCGAGAGCAAACGGCAAAGAATTGCCCCGCTTCCAGTAGTCGGTGCTGACGTCAATGCTGTTCGCAACCGGATAGTAAAAACTGACCCGGGAAGGTATGGGGCGGCTCTCGTGGAATTCGGCGCCGGCAAACCTTCCCCCCACTTCCACCTGGCCGTAGTGCCGGTCAAAAAAAACCGTGAGGGGTTCGCTGACGCTTTGTGCCAGCACGCTGCTCCACCCGAGAAGACTACACGCAACTATTATTGCTTTGAAATATTTCATTTCTTCTTTCTTGTACTCTCCAGGGGGAGAGCGATAGTTCATTGGTCATGATGTTTATAAACTTTTCACGGAGTACCCTGCGCTGGAATTGAGCGGTGCGAGACGATCCACTGCATTTCTACAAGCTGCGGGAGGCCGAATCGATCTCGCACCGAACATGCATCGGCAAATATTATCATGGGGATTTCTTTGCCGTCACCCCTTAATTCCGGTGTATGCCATGCCTTCGATGAAGTAACGCTGGAAAAAGGCGTACGCGATCACAACCGGAAGCGCCAGCAGCGTTGCGGCAGCAAGCTGCATCCCGAGCTGCGATTCGGCCTCGCCGCCGATGACGAAGATCGTGACAAGCTGCGGCATCGTCATGAGCGTTCGTTCACGGACGACGATCAACGGCCAGAGGACGTCGTTCCAACTCGCCATGAACGTAAGGATTGCCACGGTTACGATCACTGCACGGGAAAGCGGCCAGATCAAAAGAAACAAAATCCGGAGTTCCGAACAACCGTCGATGCGTGCGGCATCGATCAACGCTTGCGGCAAACTCATGAAGAACTGGCGGAACACGATAATGCTGAACGCGCTCATCATCGTCGGCGCAATCAACGAGATGTACGTATCGGTGAGGCCGAGCTTCACCATTAAAATGTATTGCGGGATCAACGTAATCTGGAATGGAATCATCATCGTGAAAAGAATCAAGGCGTACAAAAGCTTGCTGCCGAAAAACCGAAGCCGCGCCAGGGCATACCCGACCATCGAACCAAACAGCACGACCGATGCCGTCGTCGAAAGCGAAACGATGAGACTGTTGAGAAACGCTCTGCCGATGGGGATCTTTGTCAGCACTTGTTCATAACTGTGCAGCGACGCCTGGGATGACCAGAGCGAGAGGCTGCTGATTTCCAGCTCGGGCTTGATCGAGCCGACAAGCATCCATAAGAACGGATATGCAAAAACCACCGCACCAACGACGAGAAAGAAATATCGCAACGATGATTTGATCATGACGGCTCCGCCTCAACCACTTTACGCTGCAAAAGAACCACCGAAAGAATGACGAGTGCAAAAACAAACCCCAGCGCTGCGGCATATCCCATGTGTCCGAAGTAAAACGCCTGGTTATAGATGTATAACATGCCGGACATGGTGCTCTGCATCGGACCGCCGCCGGTGAGGACATACGGCTCTATGAAAAGAGAGAATCCGCCGATTGTTGAAAGCGCGACGATGAGCACCATGGTAGGATTCAGCATGGGGAGCGTAATCTTAAAAAACTGGCTGTACTTATCCGCTCCGTCGAGGCTTGCCGACTCATAAATTTCTTTCGGGATATTTTGCAGCCCGACGAGAAAGAGGACGATGTAGATGCCGACGTTCTTCCAGGTCGCCATGATCGCTATGGACGGCATCGCTAATCCGGGATCAATAAGCCAGGGTACTTTCGGTATGCCGAAGACATTCAAAAGAGAATTCAGCACTCCTGAGTCGAACGAGTACAGGTTTTGCCAAAGGATTGTGACAACGACTCCCGATACGACGACGGGCAGAAAATAGACCGCGCGAAAAAATCCCCGAAACATTCCCCTGGAGTGCAGCAGCAGCGAAAATCCCAGCGCCACCACGATCTGCAGCGGGATATGGATAAGCAGGAAAATGAATGTGTTGAACATCGCCCTGAAAAACTGCGGGTCCGACGACAAACGCTGGAAATTTTTCATGCCGACCCATTCCATCGGCGTGACGATATTCCAGCGGTGGAAGATCAAAATAAAAGAGAACACGAGCGGGTATGCCACGAACAGGAGGAAAAAAATAACGTACGGCAGAATGAACCAATAGCTGTTTCGTTCGCTTTGCCGAATTGCTTTAAAGATGTTCACTGTCCGGTTCATTGATTCCATTCTATGATAGCGCGGCACCTCTGTGCGGCGTCGCGAACCGCTTCAGCGGGAGACTTGCGTCCATAGACCGCACATATCTCGTATTCTTGCGAGATTGCGTCGAAAATTTCTTTCAAGTCCGCAACCGTGTCCATCCCGCGGGTGTGGACTGCCTGCTCGGCAAATTTCACCATCAACGGATTTTTTTCGAAGTAACGTGCGAAAAGCGGATTCGTAAGCAAATCCCCACGAACGGGAACCTGGTTTGTAATCTCCAGCATCAGGAGGTCGTGTTCCGCCGTGACAAGAAATTTCACAAACTCCCACGATTCTTTCGGGTGCTCCGTCGTGCTGAAAATAGCGATATTCTTGTAGTCTCCCGAGGTGTAGACAGGTCCCTGATGATCATCCGGCACAGGAAGAGGAGCCACGTCGAAGTGAATGTTCGGTGCGAATTTTGAGATCGTGGCAATTTCCCATGGGCCGGCGAAGTGCGTCGCCTTTCTTTCGAGAAGAAACGGATCTCCCCCCTGGAAAAATGTCCGGGGAAAATATCCCCTGCTGTAACATTGCTGGAAAAAGCCGAAGACTCTTTCAGCATCGCGGTTTTCGAAAGCGACGTTGTCGTTTTTGAACAGCGTCTCTCCGCCGGTCGCTGCGATATAGAACGGATAGACGTCGAACAGCCTCTCCCACCAGATCGGGCGAATATCGCGCTCTCCCATCCAGACGTCAATTTGTCCGTCGTTGTTGGTGGCGCGTGTTACTTTTTTTGCGGCAGAATAATATTCCGAATACGTGCGCGGGACTTTTTCGATGCCGGCGGCTTTCAGCATGCCGATATTATAGAACATCATCACCGGGTTTGTTTTCCACGGCATTTGATAGTAGTGGCCGTTGCTCGTCTTGAATATTGCGAGCAAATCTTTTGGGATTCGTGCCGATGCAATGGAATCAAAATCGGGAAATTTATCCAGCGCCACCAAACCGCCTGCCTGCGTATATTCGCGCAACGCGACGGGATTAATGTTCGAGCAAACATCGGGAGTCGTCTTCCCGGCAATCGCTGCAAGAAGAACTTCTTCGGTTGATTGGCTCACGGGAATAGGCTGCATGCGCACCTGAATATACGGATGCAGGCGGTTCCACATTTTTACGATCGTGTCGGCCAGCTGAATTTCTTGCGGGTTGGGTGCCGGCCAATAGGTAAGAGTGATAACGGCATTATCACGGGGTGCGGAAGTATCGTGACGCTCCGAACATGCCGGCAGGCAGATCAGCAGAAAAATTCCAATCGTACTTTTTTGAAGAAATGTTTTCATCGGTACTCAATCCCACGTCTGCCAATCATAGTCGATGGAAGGGAAGGCCGTGTGCGGAAAGATCCCCCCCTTTTTTACCGTGTACACATCGATCGCTTTTGGGTAATTCTCAACTTCGACATGAAGTTCCTTGAGCGCGTCATCATTGATCTTCACGGCGTACTGCTGTTTGAGCTTCAGGATTTTATGAAGCAGCATGCTCGTCTCCTGGTAGGCAAACGAATCACGGCCAACATCTTCTTTGACCTCGGCAAAGGGCCGAATATTTCCCTTTTCATCCCGGTAGTCTTTTTCGTGCTCATGATAATACCGGAGGAGCGTGCTATCGTCCCTGTTCACATTGTCGTCGATTTCCATTTTGGCTGTTCGGTACACCAGTTTTTCTTCCCACCATGTTGTCTGTTTCGCAACGCTCTCCCGCTTTTGCAGTCCTCTCCGGTAGGCCTCCGCCGTCAACAGTCTGTCCCGTACCATGCGCCAGACAATGTCTTCAACCGAAGCATCATACGACCGTGCAGATTTCGCGTCAAGCCGGATATAAAGATCTCTTGGTTTTTCCCAGTTAAGGAAATCTCCCATGAGGAACTTGCTGTTTTTCATCCTTACGAGCACATTCGGCCTGTACAACTCCGCAGAATCGGGGTTCGGATATTTTTCCAATTCACGTTCTTTTCCGATCCCCCACGACGCATACTTTTCAGCGGAAAGAAATTTTTTCCCGAGATAGGCCCGGAGAATATAAAACGATTCCTTATCGATGACGGGGTCCTGCGCAAGCAGCATCCGATGGACATAGTGGTCCGACAGCGAATCTGAGACGTGCTGGAGCAATGCGCGCCGGACATCTTCGTGCAGTTTGGTGTTATCGGTTTCCGTGATGATCGGGTTCGTCCACGCGTCGGTGATTTTCACAATATACCATCCGTCGGGTGCGCTGATCGGCGGAGTAAGCTTCCCGGCCGGCAGAGAATCGATCGCTGCGGCGAGCGCCGGGTTTTTCATCTCCAATCGAAATCCGGTCGTCTGCATCGACCGATTCTCTGCCGTGATGGAATCCGGGCACTCGGCGGCAAACAACGAATCGAACGACGCTCCATCGCGCAGCAGTTTCGCTTGCCGAAAGATGTCTTCTTTTGTTTTAGCGTAAAGCCATTTCAGGCCGAGGTGTACATTCTCCTTCGAAACCCCCCGCGCAATTTCTTTATCGGAGATGGTGACCCCGTGGAGGACATCGTCTTTGTAAAGCTCCTCGGTAGCGAGATCGGCTTCAACTTCATCAAGAATTTCTTTGACCGTGGGGGAAGATTGCAACCCGCGATGATACCCGTCGAGTGCGAGAAGCTTTTCATAGATCATGTAGGTGAGATAATGTTTCTTCGAGTCGGATGAACGCTTTGTAAACGCCGGACCATACTCATAACTCAAGAGAAATTCCTGGGCAGTAACTTTCCACGGACCGATGTTGGCAAGAATAACCGAGCTGTATTTCGGGTCGAGATAGAAACTCGACGGCATGTCCGGGGTGTGTTGGGCGAGAACCAACGGAGAGGTCGTAAGGAGAAGCACACTTACCAGCGCAAAGATATGTCCCTTCCGCTCACAGCTTCTGGTGTTCACTGTTCCACCTAAAATCGGACTGCAAGAGAAAACGAATGCACGCCCTCAAGCCGTCCATAATCCCGATAAGCGTAATCAAACTTCACCGTTGAGCTGCTGGAGATCAGGCTCGATGTGACACCAACCCCGAGAGAAAGGCCTCCCTCACTATCATTCAGGAAGAGGGACTGATACCCGGCGCGAAGAAAGACAAAGTCGCGAATGGCAAATTCGGTTCCCACGTTCACGCTTTCATAATTGTCGTTTGGATGGATCGCGTCGAAGGCGACCGTCCATCGATACGTGTCGTTCTCCAGCACATTCGTCGAGACCCCGATCTGGAAACGGAGCGGCAGGTCCCATGAGTTCATCTCAATGTCGGCAGGGATTTGGTCGTTCGTTCCCGGCTTCGTCGCGTCGAGTTGAATAAATTCCCGCGTATCACTCCCCGAGAGCGTCATCGGCGTTCCAAAATTCGAGAGCGTCGCTCCGATAACCATTCCGCCGAAAAGATCAGTTTTGAATAATGTTCCGACATCAACGGCAAATGCATCCGCGGTTTCATGCCAGATCGATTCTTGAATGAACTTTGCCGTGAAGCCGACGGAGAAACGGTCGCTCAGCAGGCGGGCATAGGAGAGTCCTGCGGCGACATCACTGGCGCTGAAATATTCTCCCGTGCCATCGGGCATCTCCACCGTCGTCACCGCCATGTCGGCCATCGTCAGAGAGGTGAGACTGAATCCGAGCGTCCCGAGGCTTCCCACGGGGAGAACGAGGCCGGCAAAATCAAATTTTGTATCCGCAATCCAATCGGTATGGGAAAGTATTGCTTCGGTGCCGGAAAGGTTGGCGATGCCCGCGGGATTCCAGTACAGCGCCGTGGCATCGTTGGCGAGGCTCACGAATGCACCGCCGACACCGATCGCAGGAGCGCCCACGGAAATTTCCAGGAACGTCGCCGCAGTGGTCCCCGTCTTCGAGACGTCAACAGCGCTTTGCCCGTAACCCACGAACGGGAGTAATGCACCGATAAATATAATCTGCAAACATTTGTTCATCTAGATTCACTCCGGCTTCATTATTTCATAACCGCGAACTTGCCGATGAATGACCCGACGCCGGGGGCATCAACGTGGAAAACATACACGCCGAACGAGATATCCATTCCGTCGCGTGAGACGAGATTCCATGGCTCCTGTCCGTTATCAATGTTGCTGTTGTGGTACAACGTCTGAACGAGCTGCGCGCTCATGGTGTAAATGCGAATGGTACACTTGCTTGGCAGATGGATGAAATAGATAAGCCTGGGTCCGCGACCGACCTGCGTCGTTTGAGGCTCCCACGAGGCCGCACCGACATACGGATTCGGCACAACGGAAACTTTCTTGATGTCATATTTAGCCTGTTGGACGTTTAGTGCCGGAGCCGTTGTTGTGAACTCAAAGTACTCACCCGTCCTGAACGGTTTCAATGTAGAAATCCGATAAACATCGCCTGCCTGCGGGCCCCGCTGCTTCGATGCAACAATGGTTGTATCCATCTGTAACGTCATCGACCATGTTTTTTTGGAACTGGAAAAATCGGTCGCAGGCTTTCCTGCGGAATCTCCGCATACGATGAATATCGCATCACCGGCATCGAAGACCTGATTGTTATTAACATCCTCGAAAATGAATTGAACGTGGTTGATGTTTTCCGTTAAGTTTTTAATGATAATATCGGATGACTGCGGCCCGCTGAAGCTGGATGACGGAAATGAAAGGTCTCCTTGCCCTTTCGCCGTGAATGTCACTTCAAAATCGGCGGGATAGTAGACCTGGCTGGATTGAAATGCCGGAGCGAAGCGCGAATCAAATCCTGTTAAGACGACATAATTGCTGCTCCCCTGTTCCCACTTGGTGTTGGCAGGATCAATTGCCACGTTTTGACTGTTCGTTACGTTCAAGACGATGCCGCTGACAATCGGCGATTGCTGCAGAGCGGTCAGCAATTGGGTCAGCTTGATGACGGTATCAACCGAGGTTTTGTCAATAAGCTGGTACCATGGATTGGGATTATTATGGAAGGCCGTGGAGTCGTTGAATTCAAGCCTGTATGTATGATTGTTGCGCACTGAATCCGGGTCGAGAATACCGACTGCGAGCGAACCTGTACCGGGCCCGGTAGCGATATTCACCTTGACGTTCGGAGCGACGTAGCCGGCAGCGGGAGCGCGAGGCGTGACGACTGCTGTGTTGATGTCCGTTTTCACATTACCGTTGACGTCAACTTTTATGATCGCGGTCGTCTCTGACGGCGGGATCCCAGTCAATTGACCCGCGATATTGGTAGTAGAGTATCCTGCATCGTACGCAGTCACTGCGTAATAGTACGTCTGGCCGTTTTGAACCGTCGAGTCGACAAACGAATGCTGCAAACCTGAGTCGTCGCCAAGATTGAAATATGCGCCGTTGATACCGATCGCAGCCAGGCCTTTGATCCCGTCAATAAGGTCATACTGTGCAATCGGCACACGATACGTTGGCGTTCCGTATGCGTCGGTAACGGTCATATCTGCCACAAAGTTCGACTCGGTGCTCCTATAAACACGATACCCTTCAAAACTATATCTCTGATAGAACGCGTCCCATGTCAGCTCTGCCGCGTTATCCCAGTAGAGCGTTACTTTATGATCGCCCGCAACGGCTTTGATGGTGGGCTTGTTCGGCGGCTTTGCAAATTGGTAGTTCGCATTATAGATTGACTGAACAGTTTTCTTTTTCAGGAAAAGATCATCGGCATTCAAACCAAAGAGCAGGGACATTGAGAAGGTTTGAGTTTCACCGGTCGGCTGGGACGTACCAATTGTTGCACTGTAGGTATTTCGGCCATTCATGTGGAAGAAATAACTTGAGAACCAATTTCCAAGATTGACGCCGAGGAGCGATCCCCCATGGGGCTGCGGTGCGGAAGTGAAGGCCGTCCAGTTCCGTTCGTCATTATTCAGGTCGTACGTATGAACGGCTGCGATGATGAAGCCCGTCAAGCCGATTTGGTCCGACTCATCTTTGTCAAGCGCGCCAAAATCTGGTTCGCCCGGATCCGGTTTGCCGTTCCCTTCCGTCCCATCGGGATCGGGTCCTGGATACCCCGCATCGAGCGGTCCTAACCCGTCAGTGCCGACATCATCGTTCAACGGTTCACCGGCATCCCATTTCCCATTATGGTTCAGATCGGTGTAAGAGACCCAGTTTGCATTTTCATCTGCGTCCCAGTGCGGCCGCCAGGCATAACCGTAGAATGCATGGAAGCGTGCGGTGTCCTGCTGGACGTTAACAATGAATGGGTCCTTGTTGACATCGGTAATAAAAACTTTCGCCAAATTATCCCGGCGCTCATCGGTGAGGCCGTCCCTGTCATTATCGATGTGGTCGTCCGGGATGCCGGGGCTTTCAAGAAATGCATACCCGGCGTACCCAACGGGACTCCAGTTTCCCGGACTCCCTTGGGCAACTGTTGACCAGGCATAGGAGAGGTTCAAATCCAAATTGTAATCGCCGGCGTTGTTCGACGAATTGTCGTGGCCGCCGATGCCCCAATCGACATACTGTGCAAAAACAGTTTTTGCATAATCGGTCGTCCCTATATTCGTGATGGTATAAAGCCAGAAGATAACGTCCTCGGCAAGCACTTGCGACCATTGAAAGCCGCGCGCATGCACCTGCATTGCCAATCCGCCGCGAGTCGAGTCATTCGCATCAGGATAGAAACGATTCGTCAGAATATATTGCCGGTCTTCATTATCGTCCATGACAAAATACGTTTCAAGGTCGGCATTCTGCACACCGTTGCCAAAGAAGCCGTTCCATCTGCCATCCCACGTGCTCGGCCGGTCGGGCCAATGGGAAGGCCAGGTCGTGGGGTCATCGCTGCGAGCGGGACTCGATTGATACTGATTTGCATAGTTCGGAAGCGGCCACCATCCGTACGTAACCCCGGTTGATACGTCGTAGCGGGTGTACTCGTAGTAGTTCGTCTCAAGCGGATGAATCGTGTCCCCTTTCACTACGGTCTCGGCCTGAACGACTACGGCTACGCCGTCAATGTACGTGTGATTCGTTCCTTTCGGCCACACGCCGCTCATCGTCGGGTCGTTCTTCCAGTCTGCCACCTCTCCGAAATTATAGAAGCAGGTCTCGACGAGATTGCCGTCCATGAGTCCTAACTTCGTCCAATTATGGTTTCCCTTGCTCGTGTCGACTAGCTCCTGAGCATTCGCATGGAACTGCAGCACGCTGAATAAAAGCGCTGCGATGATCAAGTTCATCGCTGGAATTTTTTCTTGGCTTCTGTTATCGTGGTAGCGGTGCATAGTTTTTCAAAATGTTAGCGACACGCCGATTTCGACTTGGCGCGGTGCAGAATAAAAATCGGGACGTGAGAAGTATTGTTGCAGCGTATTGTCGCCGCGCACCGGTTCCGCCGCCCTCTCCGCTTGCACCAACGCCAGTGTGTACCCCGCTCGGCCCGTATCGCCGTAGACGTTAAGCTCGTTTGCAGTGTCGAAGAGGTTGTAGATTTTCAAAAAGAGAGAAAGCGGAAGGTCGAACAGGTCGAAATATTTTGTAATGTACATATCCGTGTTGAAGAACATCGGCATATTGCCGCTGTTTTCCAGGCCTGTCCGCTCGTTTTCCAGTGCCGGGGTGTACGGCAGTCCCGACCCGAGCCGCACGATGAAGCTGGCGAGCAGGTTGTGCGGATCTCCCGCAGTAAGCGTGAGATTGAGCGAATGGCGACGATCCCAATTCAACGGCACGAGCACCGTATTGATCGCAATCGGCGGGCTTGCCGTGGCTTTGTTGTAATCATCTTCAGGATCCGAAGCGTTTCCTTTGGCAACCTGGTACGTATAGTCCAGGTTGGCGCCGAAGCCGTTCGTCAAGCGCCGGTCAAGTGAAATAGTAAAACCCTGCACCGCACCGTAATCGGTATTAATGTATTCTCCAAACTGTACAAAATTATTTTTGAGGAAGAGCTGGAGTCCAAGCAGGTTGCGAATGTCTTTGTAATATCCCGTGACGGTAAGACCAATGTTCGGGGCAAGTTCTTGCTGCAAACCGATCTCGTACATGGTTGTTCGCTGCGGCTGGAGATCGGCATTGCCGACGACATCGCCGATATAGTCGGGATAATTTCCAGTGAGCGGGATGCGGAAGTTGGGATTCTTGTACAAATATTCGAAAGCCGGGATCTGGAAGAAATGGCCGGTACGAAAAGTGAACTGCCCCCTGGTCGGTGATAGGATAGGATATCCCTATCCGGGGGCTGAGCTGATATTTCGGTGAAGCCTTCGTCACAAGCGAATCGGGAAAGGGTGATTGAAGCGGGTCAAGCTCCGCAATATTATTAGGATTCTTCAACGTGCTTCCGTCCGGCTGGAAATAATCGAACCGCAGACCGACGTTCACAACAAGATACGACAATTCTATTTTATCTTGAACATACGCCGCTAATTGGTACGGCATATTATCATAGGTGTTAAAATCGAAAGAGCCGGGAGTTGGCAGCGCCGGCACAAATCCGCTCGAAGCATCGACGTGAACCTGGTAATCGACGTAATTTAAAAAGTGTACATCTGTCTCCACACCCGCCTTCAACTGATGGATATTCGTCAGCTGGGAAGTAAAATCAACCTTGCCTGTATAGGTGTTGGTGTGGTGGTAGAAGTGCCAATTTTCCGTCCCGCCTGTCAGGAATGCGTTCGCCCCGGCGTCCATCAATCGCGTCGGATTCACATAACGCGGATCGAGGGGATTTTCATACACATACTCTTTGTATTCCGAATCAAACCCTGATGCATTGATATCCATAAACGACGAATTGCCAAAGACAACGGTATAGCTGGCGATGGTCAGGAGGCTTTTTTGATACTGTGTGTAATCTCCGTCAGGGTCGAGTTGAAATTGCTGATCGTAATCTCTGTACTGATTGTCGAAATAGATCGCCTGCAGGGAGATAGCTTTCGCGCCGCCCACATCGAAAGTA
>CAVYWA010000028.1:0-30927 GCA_963772165.1 uncultured Bacteroidota bacterium
AAGAGAATACTACCAACGATGCCGTTGGAATTATTTGTACCGGTATAAGGATATTCTTTGAATAGTTACTCTGTTGCTGGGAAACTTCAGTCCGGTTCCGTCCCACGTACTGGCGTGCGTTTCATCCCCATTTAACCTTCTTTGAGAGACCCATCTACTTCCTTCAAATGTCCCTTCGTCTATCGCGTTAACCCCTATATGCAAAGAGGTGTCTTTGGGAACAAAGTATACATCGAGCGCTTTACCGGCAGCGATGAATTCCTGCGGACCTGTTTGTATAATAAGACCTCCTGCAATGAACGAGGGATTTCGTCCGCCCAGCTTTGCTTCAATTGTATAACCTCCCAAATCAAACCGTTGGACGGGCGACAAAGTATCGACAAGTATTCCTCTCATGGTCCCGTTCCCCTGATGTGCAAGAATGATAGGCGCCATCGTTCTCAACACGCCATAGCTTTCATTCAACGGATCATCTATCGCGAAACGGTCGTCGTCAATCCCAAACGGAGAAAAACATTCTGCGTCGAATTCACCAAATGTGTAGAGCGACCTCGCAGCGCCGTATTCTCCACCTCGAGTTTCAGGAATAAACAACGGATTGCCACTTCTGGTATATTCTTCGCACGCCCACGTGTACTCATCTAAGTATATATCCGGTGAAATGAAATCGATGGAAGGTGCGGCAGCCCGCCACACATCAAGCACCTGAGGCAGCGGCCCTCCCGATGGATACCTTCCTGGCCAATAACTGAAGGGTTGTTTGAGCCAGGCATTTACGTACATCGGCAGGGGATACTCCCCCTTGCCGGTCGATGCGACTTTCTCAACGTACTTGGCGTAATTCCATGCCATAAAAAGCTCTTCGGTATAGTAACGAAAAGAAGTTCCAGTCTTTTTTATCCGGCTTGTATTCACTTTTGCCGAACACTTTTTCCCACGACCCGGAGGTTTTAAAACCATTTGCAGCCCATACTTCATAAAGCCGTGGGAACAGATTATTCTTATGCTCAACGAGATAATCCATCAACTGTTTGGGAACTGTGCCGGTGTATGCCGCATCGGCCGCTGGACTGAAATCTCTCCTCGCGTTGCCGGGTGCTTTCCCAAGGTTATCAATGACACCGACCTCATTCTCTACCTGCACCATAACCACTGTTTGCTGCATACCGTCGACTTGTTTGATATGGTGCATCAACGCTGCAAACGCATGAGCATCCGCTTCGCAAGAAGCACTCCCGAATACGGATAATATTTCCAACGGCTTCCCGTATTCATCTTTCGCTCTGGGATATTTCTTGTAATCTTCCTTCACGAATGAAGGGATATAGACGGAGCTTCCGTTTTTCCAGCTGGCAAACCAGATCAATATCAACTTGAGATCTGCCTCCCTCGCTCCGATGATCTCGCTATCCACAATGGAAAAATTGAACTTCCCCTCCGCCGGCTCAATAAGCTCCCAGGAAACAGTGCCAACAACGGTGTTGAGGTTCTTCCCGCCTAACCTTGTCCATATCGGCCTCATGTACTCAGTTCCGCCACAAGTTGAATTATGGAGCTCACCGGCGATCATGAGAAAAGGTTTTCCTCCAACTATGAGTTGGGTAGCGGTACCCTGTTTTTGGAGGTGAGGAGTCTGACCGGAATAGTTTTGCGGCTCCTCACTCGTAGCCGTATTTTGTGTTTGGGCGTAACTACACGCTGTCAATGCAGAACACAACGCAAATAGGATTCCGAATGATTTTTTCATTTTCTTTTACACCATTGATTTATTAATTTACTGTGTTAGCTTTGATCGTTTCAGCAATGTCACAGCTTGGAACCGTGGTCGCGCAATTCACACTTTCAATTACGAATCCTTAACACTGAACGGGGCGTTTCATCTCCCTACGGCAATTTCGGTAGCAGCAGCACAATTGCCGACAGCTGTAAGAGCTATAAGCCTGATGTAGCGCGCGGTAGTCGGTGCAAACGTTGCCACCTTCATTTTGGCATCACCGTTCCATTCACCGCTATCAATCACTGTGAAAGTTACGTTATCACTGCTTTTGTAAATTTTATAGGACTTTATACTGCCTTGTGTTGTCGGCGTCGCCACAGTTCTGTACTGTGGCACATATTCCAGAGTGCTAATGGCACTGTCCTCTTTGCCGAGGTCGATAGTGATGGATTGAGGTAAAGAATCGGACGACCGCCAAACGGAATAGAAATAGCGATCATTCAAGCCGTCGATGGCGTAGCTTGCATTACCGCTCGTAGCAAATGCCGAGACAGGGATTATTGGACTTTCGATAAACGCTGCTTGCTTTGGCAGAGGAAGACGGTTCGTGTCAGGGTTCCAGACCCGACCAACTTCTTTTAACCTCGCGACTATATTTGAATCTAACGTTCCGTCCCTATTCGGCGGGCAATTTAGAATAAAAGTGCACCATCTCGGCTCCAGGCCCTTAAGGTCGGCATTCACGATCTCTTCAACACTCAAGAGAGAAGCCGTCGGAACTCTCGGATCCCAAAACCAGTCATCGCCGCTATTCTTATTGATGAGCGCGCTTTGAAGAGCAGGTAACGTATTATCCTGCGGACAGGTTTGGCCGGCTTCAAAATGAATCATGTCGTTTTCATACAGGCATTGAAGATGCGTGTTGTCTACCAGCAAACAGCCGGGTTGAAGCCTTTTTACCAGGGTTCGAATTTGATCATACGGAACCGCAACGTGCCCCATTTTCCACGACCAGCCGTCAATGAAAAGCATTTTTATTTCACCATAGGCAGTCAACAGCTCGGTGATCTGTCCGGTGATGAAGTCCATCTCCTTTGCAGTAATCGGCCCGTTGCCGACTCCTTCGGTCGTATCCCAGATAGAATAATAGAAGCAAGGATAAATACCGTGCGCCCTGAAGGCGTCGACAAACTCACGAACGACATCGCCTTTCCCGTTTTTCCACGGACTGCTCGCGACACTGTTCTTTGTGTATTTGCTGTTCCACAAACAAAAGCCGTCATGATGCTTTGTCGTCAGGATCGCAAATTTCATTTTTGCCGCCGCCGCCGCGTCCGCCCATTGATTGCAATCAAGATTTGCCGGATTGAACTTTTTCACATCTTGATTTGCAGTCGCCCAATATGCATCTGTGAATGTCATGATGCTGAAGTGTATGAACATCCCGAACCGCAATTCAGTAAACGCGCGCTGTAGGTCCTCGGTCGTTTGAGCCTGTGCAGATCCCGGTATTGATAGCATCATAATGAAGAGAAAACAGCCGAACTTGTAAAAACGGATTTTTTCTCATCGGATTTCTTTGACGCATAAGCAGTTCCCAGGGATGTGGAGCGGATTGCAGTGCCGATTGAGGGAAATTTCTTAATCGTTTAAGGACAACCTCCAACATTCAAAAAATTCTTTTTACAAAAATCGCCTATTCGATAAACCTTTCCGCAATATGAATCCAATTTATCACAATTTTTCCATCAGCTCACTTTGTAAATGGCATACGTTCGCCCGGGAAGGATGGCTCGTAACCTTGTTTCCCGACTTGGTCACCGTGATGTCTGTGCCGGCCAGCAGCGTGAGTTTCGAATAGGAAATATTAACATTGAACACAGCATCTGCTTCTCGCCCGGATGGATTAAGGAAAACCAATACAATGTCTTTGTCCCTAGCCCTTGCGTAGACAAACGGATAAACATCTTTCTTTGCATACAGCGGTACAAATTCGGCATACGCCGTAAAGGCAGGTTCCGAATGTTTCAACCGTATCAGCTTGCGCGTCCTGTTGAGCAGCGAGTCCGGATTTTTTTCCTCTGACTCCACGGTGGCAGCGTCGCCGGCAGGATCGACGGGGAGATAGAGTTTGTCGGCCGCCGCAATCGAGAACCCGAGATTCTTCCCTTTCGACCACTGCATCGGTGTTCGTGCCCCGTTCCGCGGACGGTAGGCTCCTTCGACTTGCGGCCAGTCTTCCGGTAACTGGCGCATTCCAATTTCGTTTCCGTAATAGATAAACGGTACTCCCGGCATGGTAAGTCCGAAGGCGTAAATTATTTCGAGATCATCTTTGCTTCGTTTGTTTCCCAATCTTGCATTATCGTGATTTCCCAGGGGAAGTGAGATATATCCTTTCCCTTTCGTAAGATTGTATTGCTCCAGGAACTTGCTCAAGAAAAATGTAACATCCCCCTTTCCTTCCTCATCGAAATAACTGTGACCTTCGGAGTAACCATTGAGTATCCTCCAGCTCTCTTTCTGGAAAAGATCGTTGTACCCTTCGAACCAATGAAAGAAATCCGCGTGAAAGCATCCGTCGAGAGCTGAAGCGGGATACGACCATTCCGAAACGATAAACGCTTCCGGAAAATCCTTTTTGAGGATATCTCTGATTTCGCGCCAGAATCGTTTGGTTTCTTCTTCCTGCGTAGAATAGAATTGCCGGGTTTCTGCGGCGCCGGATGATTTCACCAGCGCACCCGCCATATCCGCTCTAAACCCATCCGCTCCCATGGTCAACCAGAAACGGCAAACGTTTTTCATTTCCTCTCTCATTGCCAAAACATCGGGGTGATCGGTCGGGAGTTCCCATGGTTGTTTCGGATCGGGGGAAGCAAACCCGTAATTCAATGCGGGTTCAGAATAATAAAAATTCTGCATGTACTGCCCGTTGCGTGTGCCATAGCCTTTGATGAATGCCCCTTCAAAATTCTTCGGAGGATTGATCCAGATATTATCCGTCCAGATATACCAATTGGAATATTTATTTTTTCCCTGCCGCGACGACTCCTTGAACCAGGGATGTTCCCTTGAAGAGTAGCTTGCAACAAAATCAAAAAGAATTTTCAGCCCGCGTTTATGCGCTTCTCCGAAGAGCATTTTTGCGTCATCATTCGTCCCGTACCTGGCAGCCACCGTGTAATAGTCCGAAATGTCATATCCTCCATCTCCAAAGGGGGATTCAAAGAAGGGGTTGATCCAAACGGCATCAACTCCGAGGCTCTTGATATAATCGAGCTTCTGTATGATTCCTTGCAAGTCGCCAATGCCGTCGCCGTTCGAATCGTAGAAACTCTGCGGATACACTTGGTAAAAAACTGCCCGATGAGCCCACTCAGGGCAATCGGGGGGACTGCGTACTTGCCGGTAATGATCCCTTCCAAGACATCCACGTTGCCCTCTATCCCTTGAAAGCCTGCCGGGGATTTGAAAACGTTTGCCAGGACATCGGCGGGCTTCGATACTTTAATCAGCCCAATGCCAGCCGCGGCAGCGGTGAATTTCTTTATGAAAGACCGTCGTCCGAAGTTGTTTTCCATGATACGATGTCCTCGTCTCTTGATACGATAAAATTGAAACTTACTGAAGTCCGGCGTCTCGTGCAACAACCATAATTCAAACCCTGAAATGCGCGTGCTCGAATAAACACGATCGTGGAAATCATGTTACATCCGCCGTGCACCGGCGTTCACGAACTCTTCGTTTTCTAAAGATAAGATTGTCTCAAACAAGAAACGCCTGCAACCAAAAACCGGCTGCAAGCGTTTCTTTAGGAGAAAGCGGAAAGCAACCGCCGCACTACTTCATCAACAGCATTTTCTTGGTGATCGTGACGCTCCCAGCCTGCAAGCGATAGAAATAAAGCCCGCTGGCAAATTTACTGGCGTCAAATGAACTAGAATAATTTCCAGCTTGTTGTGTGCCGGAGAACACCGTAGCGACTTCTTGTCCCAGCACATTGTACACTTTCAATGTCACGAAGCTGTTCTTCGGGACTGAATAGTCGATCTTTGTGGAAGGATTAAACGGGTTCGGGTAGTTCTGAGATAGTGCAAATTGAGAAGGAACCGTGTTGCCGGCAACTCTTACACTTGTTGCCGTCAAAGGCGAAGACACATCGGCCCACGTTTTCCCCACCCTAATATCAGCAATAGCCATCTGGACCAGTGAGTCGCCACCATAGGAACCGTATTCAATGCCGAGGCTATTCATTCCTGCCTCCACAGTTTCTATTGTTGTTACATCAGCTGTATTTGGATCGGGCTGTGCACTGGGGTCTGGAGTCACCAACACATGTAACATGTGACGTATCGCCGCCGAATGTATTTATTTGTGCTACCAGCCAAACGGGGCCTACCTTATAGGACGCCGTGGATCGTTCACCCGTAGCGGGCGCACCACTGCCGAATGAGAAGAAGTTCTGTCCCCATCCTTTTCCGAGCAAGTCGATGTCATTAAGACTATCGTACAACTTGAGTCCTGCCCAGCAACTGGTATTAATTCCGGCAGAATCCCCGTATCCAAGATTCTTGAACTCCATAAACACGCTAACCCAGTACGTGTTTCCCTTAGCCGTATCCCAGGTTTGTGTCAAATAGCGACCGAATCTGTAATAGGTATCGGGATGCGAACTCACCGACACCCAGCATGTGGAATCATGGGGAATATCATAATTAAGATTATCGAATTCAATGCCAGTATCTGCAATGAAAATATTCGTTAATCCTGCTCCTAATGCGATTGGGGCCTGCGTGTGATTCCAATGCCAGGGTTCAGAAAATCCGTTTCCCGCGGTTCCAAGGGCCAATGTATCTACCACCGTCCCTAATGGATAGTGAAACCGTTCTATGGCAACCTGAGACCAGCCAACAGAACACATAAGCACTATGAGTGCTGCACTTATAAAAATAGTCCTGATACGCATAGCTTTCTTCTCCTTGTTGAGTTATTGTGAACAGTTTTGTCAGAAAATATTAGAAATTTCCTGACGGCCAAATTAAATCACATCCATAGTTCAACTCTTCAAGCCTCACCTCCTTTTAGAATATTTTGTTTTTTTCAATGAATGAAATTATTTAAGCAACACCATTTTCCGGGTAGAAACAAAACTCGCCGTCTTTAATCGATAGAAGTACATACCACTTGGCAACCTATTCCCGTCAAAGATTACCGTGTAGCTCCCTGCATTTTGTCTCCTATTCACCAACGTCTGGATTTCTCTTCCAAGCACATCGTACACTGTCAGCGTCACCGTAGTGTTGACCGGAATCGTATAGCTGATCTTTGATGTGGGATTAAACGGGTTCGGATAGTTCTGATCCAACCCAAACTGGCCGGGAGCACCTACCTCTTTCCCGTCTATTTTTGACAAAACGTTGCTGCCGTTATCAATCAAAATGAATTGCACCGATAAAGCCGGTGACGTAAGCACAATTTGGTTCCCAACGGGATATGCAACAGCAGGGATACTTTGTAAACTGTCAAGCGGTCCCCATCGCGTGCTGCTCGGGCCGTGTCCATTCACGACAACCGCTTGGGGCCACTGGCTGTTGTCAACGCCGGTCAACGTATAAACATAATACCGTTCACCGACGCCGATGTTATCCGGATTCAATGTTACAACCTGATCGCTTGATCCATCGTTAATGAGCACGACGCCGGTGTGTCCCGAATAAAACCTCGTCGCATAGGCGTACACACTGCTGCTTCCCGCAACGGAAGTGCTCACGACATGATCGCCGATGAATTGTTCCAGGTAATAGATGTAATAAAAATCGGGCCGAGGATTCCAGAGCGGTGCGACGGGACTCGTATTAAAATAGAACATCCCATCCGTGTTCCAATTAGCGATGAGCCAGCGCGCCGCCATACCGCAGTTGTTTTTTATTAACTCGCAATACAGGGCAACAGCCTGCATCCCGTTTGCGATGGACGTTTCCATAGAAGAAGATCCGTTCCCGTTCGATGCGGAACAATTCCATTCGGTTAACGCAATTGGCTTTGAAACAGCGTTTTTGTTCGCGATGTCCTGACGAACAAACGTGATATCGCCGTCGATTTCAGCGAGAGCGTTATCCACCTGACTTTTTATGCTCGCGGCGCCGTTTCCAAAGTAATCGTGTATCACATAAAAATCAGCTGAGTCGCCAACTTCCTTAAAAAAATCCTCGTTCCATGTTCGATTAGGAACATCCCAGTTATTAGTCGCATCAAATTGAATAATTTGGCCTCCGATATAGATGGTAGCTCTCACCTCTGCGGCAGCCGCTCTCATGGAGTCTGCAAAAATCTTAAAATGTTTCCCGTACAAATCGCCGGTAATAATCGCAGGCTGACTATCTTTGTTTTTAGTCGTATCAATCAGCCAGCCGAATTCCCAAGGTCCGGCATTTTCATTTCCAATTTCCCAAAACTCGGTGCGTCCCTTATCATACCGCACCCAATCGGCGGCAACATGAGCAGCTTGCGCAACAGGATTTGCGCTACGACCGTAACGAGCGTAGGCATAGTTGATCGTAATCAGCCCTTGCGTTCCAAGTTGACCGCGCATATTGTAATAACTATCGGGGGTCGGATGAACATTTGCACCGAATTCAGGAGAAAATGCATACTTGGAAACACTCCCGCTATAATAATTGGTGGCATCGTATAAGGAGTCCGGCAAATCACCCGGATTTCCATTCCAGAAGAATACATCCGACCAGCTTCCTCCGGGATATCGAATAAGCGTGGGGGCCAACAACTGGAGATAATTCATCAGTGTCGGATTATTCACGTCTGATGCAACCCAGACCGCAACCGCATTGCCAAAAACATAATTTGAGATTTCTCCAACAGTGTCGTTACCGTTTATCGAGACGGTTACTGTTGAGCTTTCTGCCGTCTTTGCAGAATCGACGTACGGCGGCACCGACGCATACTTAGGATAATAGTCCTGTAAGAAACAATTTGTGCCGCTCTGTCCGAAGAGCTGTACTGTTCCTATTAAAAAAAACATACTGACAAGAGTTGTCCTGATCTTCATGATGTCGCCTGCAATCTCTTCATATCTTCAACAGTGCCCAGTCCACGTCACGATTTTAAAAATTCGAACCGCCCAATGAGCCCATATCAAGCCGATAAACAGTCCATGTCTGTGCGGGACTCTTATTGCCGCTAATGATATAAAGATATGTTGACGTTTTGCTCCACGCCATTGCGGCACAATACGGCGGTATAATCCCTTTATAGAAACTACTCACTTTCCCGCTAACCGGATCAACGCTGAGGACCGGGTCTACAGATGCTGTCCCGATATACATGGCTCCATCTGAGGAAAACGCTAGACCTGTGACCAAAACCGAATCGAAAGCCGTCGTGCTCATGTCAAGCACCTTCTGCCTCGGAGCGACCGAACTGTCTCCGATGATTTGGTTGCTCCAAATTATTGCAGGTGTTGTCGTGTTGGCCGGCCTTGACGCAACATAGACATAGCCGTTAAATACTTTGAGCGCTAGGATCTCTTCGGTCGCATAAGACCCAGCCAGTTGTATCTGTGCAGTAGTCAGAGTTGCAGGCGGATTCGGGGGAACTATGCACAGATCGGTTTTGGGACCTCCTGCAAAAAAATACCCGCCGGGGCCAAAGTCGCAAAACTTAACAATTTTCCCGCTTGGCATCTTCGTCCACGGCGCAACGGTGCCGGCGGACAGATCTACTTTGTCGATGGACCTGTTAAATTCCGTGACATACAGATTCCCATCGGGGCCAATTGCGGCTCCATAAGGAGTTTGTGCGGTCACTGCCGCCCCTCCTCCTATGACTGTATTGTCAACGTTCGAAGTAACTTTGTGAATCAGTAGACTGGACGACTCTATGACATACACATAATCTGAGTTATCAACGGCAATTGCACCCAACTGAAGATTTTGAAGGAAGCCGCCGTACTGTGCTATCACCGGATCAATTTTGTATGTGCCGGATATCGCTTCTGCGATGGCATTATGAGGAACGATTCTGATTGTACACGAGTCGGTCGCAAGATTTGGCCGGAGAACGGTGATGGCCGTACTTTCCATCGCAGCAATGCTAGCCTGAACGCTGCCGAAGTAAACAACGGTGCTGTCGGAGACCAACGAATCCGGGACTGTGACGACAAGATTGTGCCCGTAGATAGTAATGGTCGACACGCCTGCCTTTGCTTCCGATGCCGGATTGATAGAAGTTATTTGTGGCGATGCAGGAGCCTTGTAGGGTTGATCCCACAAAGGCGCGGTGACATTATATTTACAGCCAGCCATGAACGCCAGCAATGCCGAGATCAATAAAATTGTAATTGTTAAAAAGCGATACGCTCTCATTTTTTTCTCCTTGAGACTAAGAAGATTCTTATTCTGAGGAATCGAAAAAGGCTTTGCTGTCGTTCTCATTCTCAGGTTTACGCCTTTCATTGTCATGCTATCACATGGTGAACCGGACGGTGAACCGCTGAACATTGCCGAAATCGCCGAATGGTGTGTAGGCATAGTCAACGGAGAAACCGAATTTCGAAAATCCTACACCGTACGAAAATCCATTTCCCTCGTCATTGGTCGTGCTACTCGATACGTAACCGGCACGCAACGACAGCATATCGATGACGCGATATTCCAACCCGACCTTGACTTGCTCGGGATCATCGGTGTAATGGCTGGCATCGAGGCACACAAGAAGCGATTGATCAAAAGGAAGCCGTCCGGCAAAATCCAATACGTTCATCGATATTCCCAGGTTAAACACCAACGGCGTTTCAAATTCTTCCTGGGCATATTTCACTTCTTCTGAAAAATTCCGAACCGACATCCCAAACACGAGGCTTTTAATGCCAGTCTTGAACTGCGTGCCGAAATCAAATGCGAGCGGGGACAACTTATTCGATACACTTTGGGTGCTTGTATCATTACCGACGACCAGCGGTATGATGCTCGAACCTAAATCCTGATGCACCCATTTTACCTGCCCGCCCACGCTGAATTGTTCAGTCAGTTGCTTTGCATACCCGATTCCAAATGCATATGAGCTTAATTTAAAAGTGCCAAGATCGTCGTATCCTTGCGGGCTCGCCTGATCCACAACCGTTTCATAGAAATCCCCATAATTAACATACTGCGCGCTAAGGCCAATAACTCCATAACGACCGTCAGATGGGTTTACCGATAGGCTAAAAGTTGTGTGAGTGATATCCGCGATCCACTTGTTCGTGCTGCCTGTTAATTCCACGGTGTTGTTCATCTCCGCCATTCCTGCTGGATTGAAGAACAATGAGTTGGAGCCAAGCTGAAGGCTGGTCATTGCTTCGCCCATAGCGGCTGCGCGTGCGTCGGAATTCACACTGAGGAATTGAAAGCCGGTCTGAGCTAATTTCTGCTGCGCAAAACCGTTCACCGAAAACAGACTCACCAAAAGACCTGCCACGAAAAGACTTAACTTCTTTTTCATCTGTTATCTCCTTACCTGATAACAACAAATTTGCGAATGACTGTTTGTCCGTTGGGAGTTTCTACATAGAGAATATAAATTCCGCTGGCGACAACCTGTCCTGACGACGTTAGCGAATTCCAAATTTCATCACCCGTGCCGTTGGTGTGATTTATCGAGTAAATCAAATCGCCCCGCTCGGTGAAAATCTTTAGTTTGCATTGTGCCGGCAGCCCGTAAAAATTGATACGGTCCTGTTGCTGAGCTTGAGTACCAAACTGGAGTGACCGCGAACGGATGTCATACGGATTTGGGACAACTCGCACTAAATCCAATCCCTCGCCGCCGGAGATCTCATAAGGTGTATAATAATTTGATCCATTGATGGCTACCTCATCGTACGCCTTGTATTGCACGCCGGATGCCCACGCTCCTTTCGCTGTCACAGGCCTCCAATCGGAATCCGCTTTATCCGGAGTTAATGTATTAGCAGAAGTAGCACGAATGCAGACATACGTCGTGCTGCCATACGTTACGGCATCACTGCTGGAATCCGTTGTACTATAGCTAGAGCTCGATGACCATGCTCCCTGGGAAGTCATCAATTTCCATTGTGTGGTTGGAAAGCCGAAGGGGAGCGGTGTCGTTGGAATGGCCATGCGTTGCAACGTTGCCGCTTGATTTGTAATTGTCCAGAACAAACTGCTGGTGAGAACCTCTCCATTGGCACCCGGCGTTGCTCCATCATCCTTGCTTTGGATATAGTAGAAATAATCAAAACCTCGAACTGCCTTTGTATCATCAAAACTGCGTATGCCTGGAGCGCTTTCACTCGGAAGATTCGATTTATCGCATTCAAAGATCTCGTCGTACTTGCTCAACGGATCCATCGAGCTGCCCACCGACCGATAAATCACATATCCGTTGAAATGCGGCGAGCTTTCAGGGTTCGTGGACCATTGAAGGTTAATCCGATCTCCTCCCGAGCTTACGGTAAAATTCTGGGGAGGCGGAGGCGGTTCCGCAGGTTTGTATCCTGATGCATAATTATTCATCGCATTACGAAAAGTCTTGATCAAGGAATCTCTTCCCGTTTGAACCCATGCCAACTTATATGCGTTCGCACCGTCAAGAGTTTGCGCCGCTTGCGATCCATCCGGCATAATGAGTGCCGGTGTGCCGGCGTTGTTGAAATACTGAACCCAATTTGCCCCGACTTCGAGCTCCTTTGCCCGGGACAACCCACCGACCGCTTGAGCATAGACGATGTGCACACTGTCGCCCGGGGCAAGCGTGTAAGAACCGAATCCTTGGTCCTGACTTGTGCCGCCGCCGGCTTGCCTTCGAGGATCGGAATAGTCTTCGGGATAATCGCCATTTAGCACGACGTCGTGCGGCTGCAGGCGGATGCCCTTCAGTCATTGCGGTCCAACGATCGGCCATATTGCCTAGGTCATATTGATTGACTGACTGTGTTATCGTAATGTCTGAAGAAATGAACCAGGTAGTTTTCGGCTGGGAGTTGTCATCCGAGGTGTCGTGTGCACTTTTATCTGCGTGAAGCACTGCAATTCCACTATACTTCCATGAACCCAGCCGGCCATCCCAAGTTTGGGCGGGACATCCCCAGTCTTCGGCATACGGAATCGGTCTTTCTTTGTCGGGGCCGTACCATGAATAGAAACCCCTCATCTGATAGAGAGAAGACGATGCATTAGTAAACTGGGACCATGAACCATAGTTTCCAAAATCATGATTTATTGTACTGACTCCCCACGTAGAATTAAACTGTCCCCAATTACTTCCCAGGTTCTCGGAAGCCGCCCCATCGCTTTCTCCTGCCATTGCATACCGGAAGAAAAAATAGAACCACGTGCTATCCAGAGTCTGTTGTTTCACATCCCCCGCGGCGTCATAAATGCCCGTATTTTTGAAAACCCAGTCGTAGACAAAGTAATTGCCGTGGTCTGGAGTAGCGAACGCCATGACTTTCTTCGTTACTGAAACCCCGATGGAGGTGTTGAATCTGACGATGACCATCCGGTCCGGGGCCATATTGGGAGCGATACTATCGAGCTGGTCATAGGTGTCGAGGAATGATGCTTTTGTTCCGTTGACGATCACAAAAGGGTGCACGCTTTTTCCAACGAGTTTAAGATCCGTTGGAAAAATTTCATTGATACGATCGGGATCGTTCCGGGGGCCTGACGCGATCACTTTCGGGGTTAGGACTTTGCCGGCAACTGGATCATTAAAATCCTTGCAGCCGATCCAGACGGCTTCCATCCTCATCGTGAATTGGGAATTCAAACCAATACCGTATTCGCAGGGCCAGGAAAGAAAATTCGTCTGGAGCTCGTTCGTGTATTCATTTTCATACGAAGCACCGACTGAGTTAATCGGTTCTTGCAAACTGGTTACGCGCAGCCATCTGACATCTTGTGCGTAAGCATACGTGCCCCCCAAACACCAGAGTGCACATGACAAAAGGAAGAGCGTATTTCTAAATTTCATTTCGCGCTTTTTCATTGATGTTCCTCTTTTCGTTTCCTAATCGGAGAAGTTGAATGAGACCGTCAATCCAAAAAAGAAATTCCGTGGATCTAAGAACCAAAAAGTGGACTGATTCGGCATATCGATATAATCTTTATTTGCAAGCATTTGATTAACCCTCGATTGCGGGACCGGGGCCCATGCCCCGTTTGTGTACCACCAGTACAGTTCCGGTGGAAGTCGCATAATATATCGCGATAGAATTACCGCCGCTCATTTTATCGGAAGTTGGGGTAGGTGTGCTCTGATTTATGACATCTTGCTGTTCCACCGGCTGCCAAGCGTCTCCAGGCTTCCGGTAATCGCCAACCTTGTCATCTCCCGGGATGTTGGGATATGCATCGCTCTTCGGCAAATGCAGCGACGTCATATAATTGACATCGCTCGTGTTCCAGAGCCGCAGAGTGTTGAAAACATTATTGACATCCATAAATAGCGCAAGGTTCAGCCTTCCAAATTCTAAATTCTTTTGAAATCGCAGAATCGTATTGAAATAATCCACAGCCTGAACGTTGTACGCCACGTTGAGCAGGCTGTTAGGATTCCACGTTGTCCAATAACCCGCTTGCCAATCCAGGACGACGTTTAATTTCAGTCCACCCAAAATATGATTCCCAATTACCAATGGACCGTAGTCATTAGGCGTGAAGAAATTTAGATTTGCTCTTGCAAAAGGCTGGGGAATCGGACGGTCTTGATACAGGTAAATGGTCGACGCATTGAAGCTCGCCTGTTGAGAAGGGTCGTCATACACGGTTGATTCCCCGAAGTGTCCCGTCGTATTTACTTGGTACGTGTAGTTGATAAATCCGTTCACCCAGTTTCCACTGGACTTCCGAAGAGTTAATTCAATTCCTCTTTTATCCCCGTAGGTGTTTGCGCTGGTCGCTAAGTAATCATACCCTTCAGCCGATGCTTCGTAGTGAATTTCATCTTGCTCATTGGTAACGTCGTTGTAGTATGCAGCCGCTTGCAATAAGAATTCATCGCTAAAAGAGTAATCAACTCCCAATTCGTACGAAATGGTTTTTGCCAGGGTAACATTTGGATTTCCGTAACTTTCCATTTTGTCGATTGAACTTCGTCCATCGCGGAATAGGGTTTCATACTGCGGCAATTCTCTGAACCAGCCGTAATTGAAAAACAATTTTGCATTCTCTGAAATCGGATGCGCGATACCGAGCCGCGGGCTTAAATTCCATTGCATATTGGCTTTCTTTACGGGAAAAGCGCTGTCGGCCTTAACAGAGGTGGCATAATCCGTCGAGAAAAAATATTGGTCAAACGGGTCGATATCCCACCAATTGACGTTCGCGTCACTGTAGTCCAAACGCAAACCGGCGTTCATCGTAAACTCTTTGGTCTCTAGTTTATCCTGAACATATGCCGCCCCCTGGTACGGGAAGACATGCATCTGGGTTCGAGTTGAGTATGCCTGATCGAACGTCTGGGCTTGTATGAGCCCATAGTCGAAATTCAAGTCATTGTAATCGAACGACAACCCCGCTTTCACTAAATTTTGAAAATTGACCTGACTCGTGATATCGGCCTTTACGCTGGTTGTGCTCACGTTGCTATGATCGCGCACCAATGCGATATTCTGACTTCCCGTTAGAAGCACCGCAGTGCCGTTTTCGAATGGGGGCCAATAGCCAAAAGGATTAGAATCTTCGTAGAATCCTGGAACAACCTCGGTTTTTTGTGAAGTATCTCGCAGCGCACCGGGACCAGTACTATATTTCACAGTATAGTTTTGCACCAGGTACTTCATAGTATGTAGCGTCACTTATCGTATTGGTAAATTTAGCAGAGAGGGAACGATGCCATATGTCGGTCAGAGGAAAATTAAAATTTGACCACAACGTAATCAGATCAACATAACTGCTGACGGAACTTGCAACTTGTGCAACGTCGGCGGCCGATTGAGGATAGAAATATCCTCCAAGTCCGACGTTTTGCTGGTTTTGACTTTCCGTAAACGTTTCGCCGTAAAGTCCGGAAAATTGCAATTTCATCGTTGGAGAAATATCGGATTTAAGTTGGAATGTCCCGTCGTAATCCCTGTAGTCGGGCCTCGATAGCGGCCACACGAGCATGCTTCGCGTACTCCGATACGAACCATAAAACCTCAGATTCCCGAGCATTTCGCTGACAAACGGAACTGGACCGCCGAACCCTCCATCGATATCATAGTCGGCTTGATCGTTAGGTTGTGTTTTGCGGATTTCATACTCAAACGCTCTCTGAGCGGCCGCCGGCGTGAGGTCGACACCTGCAGCATTCAACTGTTGAGATAATGCATCCCATCCTTCAAAGAGTGGATATTTTTGCCGAGTATAGTAGTCCCAGCCTCCAGCGGTCGTACCTGTCCAAGCAACAGCCGGGTCAAAGAAAGGACGAAGCGCATAGGACATTGGATTGTTGAGATCGGTGACGCCTGGTGCAAGCCAATATTTCGCCTGCGGCGGAGCGGCGCGAATCTCGAATCTTCCTGAATAATTATTCGCACTCCCTTCACGCGTAACAATATTCACGATGCCAGAACTCACTTGGCCATATTCCGCATTAAAACCACCGCGCTCTATAGAAACTTCTTTCACATCGCTTAATGCTAATCTTGTCTCCGGTTCATTATTTCTAGGGTCCCGCAGCGTAACGCCATCCACATTAACAAGCATTTGATCGCCACTGCCGCCGCGGATACTTAATCCCCCACCCACTTGCACGTTGCCGTGTGTGTAATTTGTAGTAAGATAGGATGGCCCTTGAGCCGAACCCAAAGCGCCGCCCCACCCCCCTTGAATTCCTGCTTGCAGACCGATTGCACTCACAACACTGACATTAGGCAGTTGTTGCACTTGATCGGAAGAAATCGACACGACGCTGGTGGCAACATCACGCTTGATGGCCGGCCTCTCGGCAACGACGACCTGTTCCCCCATCTCAACGGCTTGAGACTCCAATACAAAATCTTCCCGAGCTGTTTGGTCGATATAAACCCTGACATTATTAACCGACAGCTTTCTGTATCCGATTGAAGTAACTTCAAGATTATATGTTCCGGGCGGGACATTAAGAATGGTGTATTGGCCCTCCAAGTCGGACGCTGCCCCCAGTGCAGTTCCAACAACAACGATATGGACCCCAACGAGAGGTTCGTGTGCTCCCTTTTCGGTTGTGATGCCTGCTATCTTGCCTGTCGTTCCAGAAAAAACAATCGATGGAATTGAAAACGCCAGAAGCGCTGTTAGGGTTTTCAACTTTCTAAGATGTCTCATACCTAATTACTCCTTCAAATTAGTAAAGCGGCTTTGACAAAAAAGTAATCGGATCCAAAGATCGTCATCATTGAAAAAAATTAAGCGTCGTATTCTAGACTAAATGCACAAAACCTTTCATTATTCTTCATGCTAACCTTATTTGGGGCGCCTTGTATATCAGAATCCAAGATGTAACTCTTCACCACATGACAAATGGTGTGCTTTTGCCTGCATCAAACCAAGAACGCGCCATAACGCGACAGCGAAACATTATTCATTGCTTTTCTTTTTATTGGAAGTTGATATCTCCAAGCATGAAGAGATTCTGGAGTTAGGCAGGTCAATTGGGCAGATTCGTTGTATTCGCACGGGCTTCATTATGAAAATTCCTGAAGATGCCCCCACTTATTTCCTCATCTTCAAGTTTTGTCCGATAGATCAATAGCAGCATAACGTACTGCCCAACACCCGCACACACCACTTATTCCAATGAACCGATGAGTGTTAGCGCTAACTTATGTTAGCGATAACATTTTGTGAATCTAAATATATTTACAATTAATGTCAAGCGCTCACATAAAGAAAATTTTCAGATTGAAGCCTCGTTATTGCCACCAATATTAAGGCACTTTTCTTATGGTAGCATGTTTCTAGTGACAAAAGCGGGTTCAGCCGTCAGCGGTTAAATTCTGGTTCGCAATAACAGCGATTGATGACTGGATGAAAAAAGAAGGGGACAGGACAAAAGGGCATGTTTTTTCCAATTTTGAAGCGAGCTGCCTTCTCAAGCATCATTTTTATCTCTCTCTCAAGTATTAACTGTTAATTCAAGGGACCGACAAATGGAATTAAATCCTGCATTGTTCTTTGAACTAAAGAGCCGCCGGTTTTCTGTTGAAGATCGTCAGCAGCATTCCACCGAGAATAAGAATGATACCCCACCAAATACTAATATTCATTTCACGTAGTTTTATATTCAGCTCTATTGGTACAAATAAGTAATAGACCCCAGCTGTCAAAACCAAGCATCCGATTATGATCAACATCCAACCGACAAAATACCATATCGGTTTCATCTGGTGCGCATCATGATTCATTAGATTTTTTTCCTCTCAAGGTTACCATAGCCAAACGTTTAAAACAATAAAAACGACCAGAGTAATAGACGCCCAGAATGCCGGTTTTTTATAGAGCGGGAGAAGATCAAGTCTTCTCCATCTTTGTGAGTCCTCGAACGAGTCCGATTAATTCTTCCTGCGGACGCTTCTTCGTGAAAGTACTCACACCCATCGCAACCCCGGAACTGATCAACCATGCCCACAACGCCCGCCAGAAATTGGCCGACATTTGACTTGCCTCTCCGCCGGGGACAATGGCGCCTGCGTCAATCCAATCGAGCTGAAGTGCCAGAAACATTGAAAACGAGACAAAGGTCCCAACAAGCATCCCCCAAAAGGCACCGTCCGGAGAAATCCATTTGACGAACATGCCGAGAAGTATTACGGCAACAGCTGGCGCGAGTATCCATGAGGCAATCGCCTGTAAATAATCGATTATCGTAGGCATGCTCTTTGCCCAATAGGCTCCTGCAATACTGAGAAGGATTCCAACAATCGTGGCAACGCGGCCCATCCAAATGAGATTTTTTTGTGATGCATCTTTTTTGATCACCGACTGGTATATGTCATACGTCCACACCGTATTGAACGCGCTCATGTTGCCGGCTTGTCCGGCCATGAACATCGCCACAAGAGCCGTTATTCCTACACCGATCATCCCAGGCGGAAAGTAGCGCATCATTAAGAGCGGGATCACAGAATCATAATTGATTTTTTCTCCGGTCTGCAGAAGCGCAAAACCGTTGTGCGGGTCTCTCATGAGAGCAAGCCCGACCATCCCGCTCCCAACGACAACGAAGCCAAGCAAAATTTTGAAATATGAACTGATGATCGGTGCCAGCCGTGCTGAACGCACATCTTTTGCCGAGAACGCACGTTGGATGATTAGAAAATCGGTCGTCCAGTATCCGAAGGAAATTCCGAACCCAAGCCCGAAGACCAAAGCGGGCCAGCCCACCCTCATCGGATTGTCCGCGGCAGTGGCAGATATGGACCAGAGAGATGTGTAGGCATGCGGAAGTTGAGAAAAAGCCTTGAGCGGACCCCCCAGGTCTACAATCCCGAGAATGGGCAAAAGCAGGATGCCGCCCCAAATCAAAAAGAACTGAATGACCTCTGTAAATATCGCGGACATCAGGCCGCTCAGCGTAATATATAATGCAACAAAGCCGGCAGAAAACCATATGCTTACGTTCCAGTTCCACCCCAGAAATGTCCGCAGTACCAACGCGAGTGCATACAAGGAAATGCCCGATGAAAGGACTGTCATCAGAGAAAATGAGATAGCATTGAACACCCGAGTTTTTTCGTCATAACGTTCTTTCAGGTAGCCGGGCGTCGATTTAATGCGGCCGTTATAATAGAAGGGCATCATAAATATCCCCAGGAACAATATGGCGGGTATCGCGCCTATCAGATAAAAATGCAATGCATACAGGCCGTACTCGGCCCCTTGTCCGGCATAACCGACAACTTCCAACGCACCCATATTTGCCGACATGAACGCAACGCCTGCCACGAACGCAGTATTCCTACGACCGGCAAGAAAATAATCTTCGTCGGTCTTAGTATACTTCTTAAGAATGAACCCTATCCATACAACAAAACCAAGATAGACTGCCAGGATCGCCCAGTCGAATACGGTCATCGAGATTGTGTGCATGCATCTTCTCTCTCTTGGTTAAAAAGCAAAAGGAATCTTCTTATTAGTGGATTGGTCTTACCTGTACCAGAAGACTAGTGGTCGCGCATAACTGAAATTCCTGCAGCGTGGCCGGTGCCCCGGTTTAGGGCACCCTGACAGGAGGCATGGGTTTTATGGTAAACCCCGGCACTGAGAATATGTTCTTTTTAAAAGCCTTCGATTGAGCATTCAGGCGTTGGGAGGTGGATCCAACGGTGTGTTCAGAGAACTTTCTCGCCAGAAAGAGGTTAAAGATGTCCGGCATGAATAAGAGTTGTTCGAATTCTTCACGGGCATTTTCATCCCATCGTTTGGGTACGAGCCTTTGGAAAAGAACGGCATGTCCAATGCAAGCGTTCCGACATCAGGAGCGTAATATTTGGAAACTTGTGGATATCTTCAAGAAGAATTTTCTCAGCATTCAATATTACGACAACTATTCTTCCATTTTCGGCCGCGAGGCCGTTTGCAAGGGATCGGGAAACAGACATGAGTTACCCGCTTTGGAGACCTACGAAGAACAAGCGCGCAGAGTTGAAGATCGCACAACTATGCAAACTATCGTTCTCCGTTCCTACCGTACAATGCTCCGAAATTTTTGCAGGCGGCAAAATCAGCCCCCTCAAGGTCCTCGGTTCCGAAAGCACTCCAAGCGCTTGGCCTGTAGATTCTTTCACGAGAAACATTATGCATGTTCACGGGAATTCGGAGGATCGAGGCAAGAGTGATCAGCATGTCGCCAATGTGGCCGTAACTCGTCGCTCCGTGATTTGCGCCCCAGTTTGCCATCACGGAACCTACATCTGTAAAGGCTCCCCTGCCGGTAAGTATGGGAGCAAACCATGTTGTGGGCCAGGTCGGATTTGTTCTTCTGTCTAATATTCTGTTGACGCTTTTGGGGAGCTCAACCGTATAGCCCTCAGCAATTTGAAGAACCGGGCCGAGGCCTTTAATTAAATTCATGCGGGACATTGTAACCGGCATTGCTCCATCCGTCAAGAATTGAGAAGAAAATCCACCTCCTCTAAAATATTCCCTGTCTGCTGGACACCATTTTGTTGCCCTCAGGCAATCAATCACCTCCCGGGGTGAGATATCCCAAAATGGTTTCATCACCGGTTTACCTTTTTTTCTTTGCCGGCCGGTAGCATCAAGGGTTGACGAGCCGGAGTTAATAAGATGAATGATTCCTTCTGCTGCAATTCCCTTTAAGGTGTAACCGGCGACTCTTTTCACAGCCGATGGACTCCAATATGTCCTGACGTCAGAAAACATTTGCGAGGCGCCCGAGATCAAATGGCCGAACAGCATCGCGGCTCCGTTCAGGCTGTCGTTTTCCGTGGCCACGATAAATGGTTCACGTATTCCATTCCAATCAAACGACGAATTAAGAATAGACTCGAGAAAGTCTCCGTTAGGAAAGTGATCGGTCCACTGACGCTGGCCCTGAAATCCTGCAACGATGGCGTTGTGGCCCATCGCTTCTTCTCCAAAACCGAGCTCGGCAAGTTTTTCGTTGCCGATCATCAAGTCCCTGGTTATGATCGCCATTTTAACAGCTGTTTCCCATTCATGATCTTTTCTTTGTCTCGACAAGCGGTTCCGTTCGATATTAATGTCCTCGCCTTCCTTGCAATATTTCTTCACCCAGATCATAGCCTGCTTGTATTCTTCCGGATCGTAAATTCCCTCCTCAATTCTTTTAACAAACTCAGACATGTCAACAGACTCATTTCGCATTCCGAGATAGTCGCTAAAAAAATCATGGTTGACGATCGAACCGGCGATCCCCATCGCAACCGAGCCAATCGATAAATAGGACTTTCCCCTCATTTCCGCCGCAGCGAGTCCCGCTTTCGCAAAGCGAAGAAGTTTCTCTTTGACGTCATCGGGAATGTGTGTTTCGGATTTGTCCTGTACTTCTTTACCATAAATGCCGAAGGCGGGCAACCCCTTTTGTGAATATCCTGCGAGAGCCGCCGCGAGATATACTGCACCGGGCTTCTCCGTCCCGTTGAATCCCCACACGGCCTTGGGGATAAGCGGGTCAGCGTCCATCACCTCCGTTCCGTAGCACCAACACGGGGTTACGGTTAGCGACACGCCGACTCCTTCCCGTGCAAACTTTTCAGCTGTTTCTGCTGCCTCCGCAACCCCACCGATACACGTATCAGCGATAACACATTCAACTGCCAGCCCGTTGGAATGCCGCAGATTTTCAGCCAGGAATTTTGATGTGTTCCTGGCCATCTGTGTGGTCTGCTGCTCAAGCGATTCCCGTACGTTTTTCCTCCTCCCGTCAATAACGGGACGAATCCCGATTTTGGGCATGCTTCCTTTTAATCGTTTCGCGGCGCTATTGATATGTATAAGTTGTTTGCTCATTTGGTATCCTATGTTTCACTTTTGCAGGCTTTCCTCACTAGCTCAAACTGGAATTTTTCCGTAATAGAACCAGCCCGAAGGCCTGATTTTTGCTAAGGGTGTTTACTCTTCCTCGTTGATGCACAATAAACTGTTTATTGCAGTGTATTCAAGGCTCGTCATTTTTTGTCAGTGTCCATAATCCTTTTACCGACGTCAACACGCCATGGTTCGCTATAAGAGAAATATCGTCGTCTTCCACGTGTTTTGGGATCTGATCGTAGAAATCGTTCTACACCGAAGTTCCATATTCAGCGATCGGAGTTATACGGAGTCCGATGATGATCTCTGGAAGAATAATTTTGCCCAGCGGAATTCTCGCAGCTGTAAAACCGCTTGCGTGTGGAAGGTGGACATGGCAGACAATGCTTGCATCCGGTCTACGCGTGTATGTTTTCAGATGGACATTGGACTCCGATGAAGGCTTGCATTCCTCGCTCAGCAATTTTCTATTCGCATCGATTATGCCGAGATCCTTAAACTTCAAAAACCCCTCGCCGGTCCGTGTGGCTGTAATCAACACAGCATCTTGGTAAACCTGAGCGTTGATGTTTCTATCGTTCCCGGCACTATAGCTTTTTGTCAATGAATCTTCTCGCGCTCTCAATGATGTCTTTTCTTAGAGACTCCAACGCTGGTGTCAACTCTATGGGTCCTTGATATTACTTCTTCGACGACGAAGATCACAATAGGTTTTTGCACGAATTGCCGATGATCAGTTCGGGCTTCAAAAAAACTTTATATTTATTCTGGTTAGCCTTGTCTTCTATCTTATCGATAAGTATCTGCGCGGCATTTTGTCCCAAAAGTTCAATAGGTTGTAAGACATGCGTGACCTTCGGCTCAAAAATATCGTAGCCCGGAATTTCGTCGTAACATGCAAGGGAAATGTCGTCAGGTATCTTAAGTTTTAGCTCTTGCGTCGCCTTGATCGCTCCAATAGTCATAAGACTATTAAACGAAAAGATTGCCGTAGGGCGGTCACTGCTGCTGAGCATCTCCATAACAGTTTTGAATGCTTCCGCTTCTTGAAATTCGCAATTGCGGATAAAATTTTGTGAAGGTTCAATACCGTTTCTTTTCATCGCATCTTGGAATCCGTCGTACCTCTGCGTGTCCGGGAAAAGGAAACCCGGGCCTTTTAATACGCCAATTTTTTTATGGCCGAGGTTGATAAGGTACTCCGTCAACTTAAAAGCTCCGTCACGGTGGTCGGTAACAACAAAATCGCACTCGATGTTTTCGTACATCCTGTCGACCAAAACCAGATTGGTACCGCTTCTTATAAGGTACTGGACAGACTCGTCGGAGTGAGGTACAATGAGTATTCCATCAACCCGGTGAGCCTGGAATGACCTCGCGAATTTCATCTCTTCATGAGAATTTTCATCCGTATTGCACAAGAACGTATTGTAACCGAACCGTCGCGCATAATCCTCGACTGAACGAAACCATCCATTGAAGAAAGTATTTTTGATGTCTGGCATGATGATGCCAATGATGTTGGTCTTTTTTTTGACCAATGATCGCGCAACATGGCTGGGCTGATAGCGTAACTCGTCCATCACCCGATGAATCCTCTCTATGGTTTTAGCACTGACCTTCTCGGGTTTGTTTAGTACCCTTGATACGGTCATCACTGAAACCCGTGCTTTTCTGGCTACGTCATAGATTGTTGGCATAGATTTCTTTCATCGTTTATCGTCATTCAAAATTATATTTTTCAACGAATCACTTATATCTGTTACCGAACCGATGGTTTACGATAGCAGGCTCCGTTTGGCGAATTTAATTTTGGGATAAGAATGGCGCTCCCAAGGTAGCGGGGATATAAAGGTCTTCGCAAACTCGTTTGTGGTTTACCCTACGGTTGCCTACCTCTTCGAAAGCCATATTGCCAAAATTCTTTCTTCTGGAGTTTCGTCTGAAGTCACTCTAAAATGTTAATGGGTTAACATTTTTTAAATAATAGGCTTTTTGAACCAAAATGTCAAATACGAGTTTCCCAAATCGTGTAATTTCTCGATTGGCAAATTTAAGACAAGTTGGGGGGATTAGGGATATTCCAATTTAGAGTCCAAGGCCCTACCTATCTAAGTTCCAAAAGGCTTACCGGACAGGATTGTGCAGGGAGTCAATTCGCGATTTCAGCCACATTCAGGCACTCTTTTAATGGGGGGGCCAAAAACCAGCCGGCAAACCTTGAGAGAGTGGCAAACCAAAAATTAAGCGATTGACCCTTAGGAAATATTCAATGGAAGAGAATGTCGGGATAGTGGATGGAAGAGGTTAAAGAAGAAAGGGATATCACCCTATCAACTGTCAAAGCTGGTATTTCCACAAAAAGGTCTGCTAAAAAATTTGTTTAGCAGCCTGAATGTACCTAAAATTTTATCGCTAAAAAATTTATCCCGTTGGGTTCGAACCGATTTTTTGTGCAGAGAAACGGTCTAGACAAAAAACACGAATGCTGCTGGTTCACAATGCGATTGCGTTCCAGATCGGTTACAATTATTTCACGATGTTTTGTCGGACTCACTTTAGCGCAGCCGCACATTACGGCATGCTTTCTACCGGATTCCCCTTTTGGATAATAATCTCAATCGACGCATTTTCCTGGCTTTCAGATTTCGCTACGAATTTTATTCTTCCCGGCTTATTCGATGATTGAATGACCGCCAGACATAATCCGTTGAATGCTTTCCGGCGATCATTCTTGTATGAATTATGGTCGCGGGGGGTGCCATTATCAACGCCGATTATTTTTCCCTCCCCTCTGTTTCATCATGAAATCCTCTTTGAAAATTCCGAATTTGCCCGGGGGCTGTCGGGCACTTTATCCGAAAGAATCCCGATATGATGAAATCTTTGGCAGAATAAATCGAGAAGGCATTCGACAGCTACGAATCCACTACTTGAGCAGCGTAACCTTTTTTGTCTCTGCAAAATTCCCGGACACCATTCTGCAAAAGTATACTCCGCTGGGGACATTACTCGCCACCCAGTTTACACTGTAATTGCCCGCATTCTTGAAACCATCGACAAGCGTGATGACCTCTCTCCCAAGGACATCATAGATAACAACGGACGCGTGTGAGGATACGGGAATTGAGTATTCAATAGTTGTACTTGGATTGAAAGGGTTGGGATAGATATTGAAGTTGTAGGGTGGACTGTTGTTATCTCCTTCTTGTACCAGAGTAGCGCTGACACCCAAGAATGCATCCATCGCAGCCGTTGGCTCTTCCGTTGAAGGATTCCATGCTCCGAGTTGATATCCCTGCCAGTTATAGCTTTCGGGTTCCCAATAAAACACGCCCAGTCCGCCCGCCGACTTCGTTTTTGCGATGAGGTCCAGAAGATACTGATTGGCTGCGACCGGCTGGTTATACAGATATCCAGCCTCCACTGCCATGACCTTCGTCTGATACCGCTTGATCATATCTTTCATGTTGATCAATGCCAGGCTGTCATCGGCAGCCCACGACAAATTCGCCCAATAGGGATAGACCGACATGCCAATGATATCCCATTTGGCGCCATTGTTCTTCAGAGCGTCGAACATTTGCTCGAACATTGCATTCTCATGCCCGTTCGCCAAATGAACGATGACCTGGATCGAACTATCAACAGCTTTAACGGCGTTATATCCGCTGGTAATCAATGCAGCAAAATTATTCATATGTGTTGAAGCTCTGCCATCCTCCCACAACATGCCGTCGTTGGTTTCGTTTCCAACCTGTACCCATTTAGGAACAACGCCGAGTGATTTCAGTGTATCTAAGACGCCGTAAATATGGTTATAAAGATCCGTGCACAATTGCGGAAACGAATCATTGACCCATGCCGCCGGTTTGGTTTGATGCCCCGGATCAGCCCAGGTATCGCTGCAATGAAAATCTATCAACACGTTGAAACCCATGCTGTCTGCGCGGTGAGCCATGTATGCCACGTCTTTTTTCCCGCAGTAGCCGCCGCTCGGATTCACCCACACCCTGAACCGAAGCGCATTGATTCCTTCTTCCTTCAAAACTTCCAAGCAGTTTTCTTTGATCCCCGCATGGTCCTTGAACACATATCCTTGCGCTTCCATTTGCGACAGCCATCCAACGTCTGCTCCGTTCGCAAATTGGGCCCTGGCCGGAAACGGGGTGCAAACGGCGAGTAGAAAGACTCCAAGGGCCGATGCGATTATTGCCGAAAGCGTTACATTTGATTTCTTCATGTTTTCTCCTGTACAAATCTTGACTGAGGGCGACCTATGGAAAAATTGCTGAAGGCACATGACTCTGGGGGCGCTTTGTGAGCGACATCAAAGAATCCAGAACGAAGACGGTCGGGGCTGGACTGCCGTCGTCGTTCCACGCACCGCGCTCGGGGGCCCAATAGAGAACGCCAATTCCTTGCGGCGCTTTTCTGACAGTGTTTATAATATCTGCCATGAATTGCAATCGTCCTTCCGGAGTGACGGGCCATAACATATTGTCATTGTTCTTCACCCTCGTACTATCGTATCCGGTCTCCGCCACAAGGAATGGTTTGTTGTATCGGTTCGCGCACTGCACCATGGTATTCCAAAGTCCCTCCAGCGTGCCGTGATGCCACTCGGGATAGAAGCTCTCACCGATAATGTCGTAGTCGACGTTCGCAGCCTCCAGATGATCGAAGAACCATTTGGTCGCCGGCCAATTCGAGCCCTGGTCGATATGAATCACGATTCGGGGCGGCGTGCCTCCGGAGGCGGACTTCACACCTCGAATGCCGGCCTTCAGAATCCTCGTCAAATGATCCCATTGCCTGGTCTCATCGTACGGTTCGGGGGGATTATACTGAGCAGAACCTGGAATCTGAACCTGTGCCAAGGGCCATAATGTTCCCCTCGTAATCTCGTTGCCGATCTGAACCCAATCGGGCATTGCGCCGGCATTTTTCAGCTGCGTGATAACATCGCCGGCGTATGCCTCTACCCGGCTTTCCAACGTATCGAAACTCAATCCCTGCCACGCGGCTGGAATATCCTGGTGTTGTGGATCAGCCCACGTATCGGAGAAATGAAAATCCAACAGGAACAATGAACCGGAATTCTTGATTCGTTTTGCAAGCGGGATTGTATTCTCCAACGAATTGTCCGGAGCGTTCCTCACCGGTGAGATGAAAACACGCAGGCGAAAAGCTTTCCAACCATGGTTCGAGAGAATGGTCAGCTCATCGCTGATTTTCCCGTTTTCCTGGTAGGTGAGTTTCTTCCGTGCGTATCTGCCGCGGCCCGGCGCATCAAGTGCAGAAATATCAGCGCCGAGAACGAACCCTTGCGGTTTGGCCAGTGTTTCATTTCCGACGGCTAACGTCACTTCATACTCCGGCAAAGCTTTGACAGATTTAACTTCTGCAATCTGCGTCGCTCCATTGAAGGAAGGCCATTTGTTTTTCGGAATGTAAATCGGTGCATCCTTGCGCAGCGGAAGGATATTCAACTCGAGTCCGTTTGACAACAGCTCCGGACCAAATCGCTTTAGACCGACTTCCCATGCGGTCCCGTTGAAGAAATTATCGTCAAGCAGCCGCTTCCCTTCATACAGCCTCCCCACATCACCGGCATAGTTAATGTCGAGAAACAAATCGCTGAGTCCCGGCGGCATGTTCTTTGGCAACGTAACTCGCCAGACACCGGCTTTCTCGAATGTCGAATCATCGGGAGAACTTGCCACGGCACCATTGCGCCAATCGACCACTTTGCCCATTTTCACCGGCGGGACCGTCTCCGCCTTACGGATCTGGCTCAAATAAACAGCAATGTTCTCCTCTTTTATAGATGCGATATAGCGTGTGAAAATACCGTCGTCTCCTGTCCTTTTGACGGTCACATTTGAGCTAAGTTTATTCTTCAAGTTCGGAAATATTGAAACTGAAAACGATTTCGGATCACACGACCGTAAATGAATCGTATCGCCCGCGGCAAAAACATCCGCCTTCGTGATCAGCATATGCTCGCGTCCGTTGAACCGCAGCTTCCACGAATCTTCCGCCTCCTCCGGAGTGAGCACCACGATATGAACATTTTTCCCTCCCACAGTTTTCACCGTTATCGCCTCTGCGGTTGAAGGACCAACCTTTCGAACCTCAATGCGTCCGCCACTCCGGCTTATGCTTCCGGATTTTGAGTGCAAGGAATCGACCGTAGACGCATCGAACACAAATTCCGCATCAACGTTCGGAGATGTCATAAAGAAATAGTACGACTCCTGCTCATCGGCCAATGTTGCAAACGGCTGCGCTGTCGCGTATTTCAAAAGGGCGCCATCCAGATCGAGATTGACCGGCCAGTAGCAATACGACTGCGGCGGGATATTAATCGGTTCGCTCGGGATTGATATTGTTTCCGAAGGGAGCTTGAGGTGAACCTGAACCCCTTTCTGTTCGGGCAGCGGATAGTTTCGCAGATAGTTGTTGAAGAATAGAAAAGCACTTTTGCCGTTTGCTCGAGCGGAAACACGCAACGTGGTTGTGTCGCGTGGGCCGGAAGGAAGAAGATCGGGAACGACCGCCGTCATCGTATCCAGATCGGTTCCGAAATCATGAATGAACTGGTGGAGGATTTTGAGCTTGCGAAATGCGCCGCTCATCTGTCCGAATTCTCCAAGCGGAGCCTGGAAATCATACGATATGACCGGGACGTCGTTTGGATAATCAGTCGCCTGCGATTCCTGGAGCGTTGACAACTTTCCGTCGGGATTCGCGCCTCCATGAAACATGTAATAGCCTACAAGATTCACGCCAGAGCCCAATGCAGAGAGCGTCATTGATGCGATATCATCCGGCGAAACGACGACGCGACGGTGATAGGTATCTTCCATGCCGCCGCCGAGCTCTGCAGTGAATCTCGGATAGTGTGAGTGCTGCACTTCTTCGGCAGCAGACGTCACGCCTTGCATGGTTCCGGCCGTCCCGACGGGTGTCGCTACGTGAAACTGATAGACACCTTGCGGATCCGGCTTGAGCTCGCGCGTGCTGCCCGACCAGGGTTCGTCCGGATAGCCGCCGTACACCGGCACAAAAGCATGAGGTGGAATCACGGCATTGTCCCATCCCGTCACGGTGTACACTGGAACGTCAAGCCCAGCTTCGATCGCCATGCTCTTCAGCTTTAATAGATATTCTTCGCCGCCGTTCGGGGCGCGGTTCCCATACTCGTTCTCAATCTGGATTCCTATAACGGGTCCACCGTCTTTCCAGAGCAAGCCCTTCAGTTGCTTTCCGATCTCACTGTAAAATGTACGCACATAGGCGAGAAATGTGGAGTCATTTACACGCTCCGGGCATTTGGTCAACAGCCAGTCGGGAAAACCGCCGTTGCGTACTTCGCCGTGCGCCCACGGCCCGACACGCGGAAAGACATAAAGCCCATGTCTGGCACACAGTTCGACGAATGTTCGCAGATCCCGCTGACCCATCCAGTCGAACTGCCCCTCAATCTCTTCATGATGAATCCAAAAAATATAAGTGGAAACAATCTGAATTCCGCCCGCTTTCATTTTCAAAATTTCTTCTTCCCAATATCTCTGCGGATAGCGGCTAAAGTGAAAGTCCCCCATCACAGGCATCCATGGCCGGCCGTCAAGCATCAAGAAACGACCATTCACCGAAAGGGTGCTCCGGCCCGGCCATCGAACGGAATCGTTACTCCCATTGTCAAGTAGCCGGTCTCAGGCACTGCGACGGGCTTGCCCTCATCGACAATAAAAGGGGTGGTTTTGCCCTGCGTTGATTGCGCCAACACCCGTGGAAGTCCGAGCAAGACAAAACTATGAAGCAGGGTACAATGTATTCAACGATTATTCGGCATCTATCGCGTCCATTATCGGATCTTTCACACTTATGCGATGCGGACATTAGCTCAATGTCTGCAGAAATCCGAGCACGATTAACAACCAACCTTGAATCTGGATATTAACTCTATAGGAACCACAATAGAAAATGGAAGAGCCTGCAGTCCGCGACAGATGAGGCATTACCCATGTTCACTAGGAGAAAAAAATGACTCCACTATTTCAGGAGAAGCATTTTGTCAATGAAAACCTACCAGCCTGAACCTTATAGAAATAGATTCCGCTTGCCAGTCTTAGCGTCGAAATTTACGGTATAGTTGCTCGCCTTTTGTTCTTGATTCACTAACGATGCAATTTCCTGGCCCAATACGTTTGACACTTTAAGCGTCACAAAACTATTTTGAGGAATGCTGTATTCAATCGTTGTTGCCGGATTGAATGGATTCGGATAATTTTGGCTTAAATGTGAGCTTCATTGGCACTGCTGAAGTATTTTTTTGAGAAACGGCAGTGATCTCTTCCGGGGCCAGTTCAAATCGCCGAGCGCTTTCCCGTCGGAACCTGCAGTTTGAAGGGCGGTATTCGAGTAACGTAAATTCTCGGGGACGGGATAGCCAAAGCCGCTAGACGATCTCCAGGTGGTTGGCACATCGGTCCATGTGGGGGGATCGTATAAAGAATACGTATAGGGGCGAATGCCCATACCCGATTGGTTGTTGTGCCACAATGTATCAACAAAGACAGCCATCCGTTTTCCGGCCAGTTGCACCAGTGCGGAATTAAATCCCGGATCGAAACGCCGCGCCGACCACCCGCCGCATTAATGTTGGGCCACGCCGTTTTATTCGTCAGCATACCCGGCTGT